>JABUUQ010000009.1:14272-15906 GCA_021443125.1 Bacteroidales bacterium | reverse complement strand
AAACAGCCTATTATAAAAAATATTCTTGCCATTCCAGACACTGTCCTAAGCGTTTTAACTCTTAAATATCCCGTTAAAATGCCTTTTACTTCAGCAATTTTCGACAAAGTTCAAGGGAAAAAAATCAAAGTCTTTCATTCAGATGGTTCGGAGTTCAAATCACTGAAAGAAATAGATAACTTGTTTGTTTTGTCAAAGAGTGTGGAGATTTACGATGAGGCCACCGACAAAGAAACCTTCAAAACAGTCTATTCCGATATAGTTCCCGAAGATATAGAAGCCATAAGGATTGCTGAAAACTGGGGAATAAACGATGCAACTTTGGAAATAGTGAAAACTGTTCAGTATTTTCTTCCTTTATACAAGTATGATGAGGATTTTTACACCCAGCTTGGTGTAAGAATATGGTGCAACAAACAAAAACAATAGGCAATAAAATCAATACCACTTTATTACGATGAAAAACGAGAAACTTTCAATGCAACAACTCAACAGAATAAGTGTTGAAGAATTCAAAGCAAGCGAAAAAACGCCCATAGTTGTTGTTCTTGACAACATAAGAAGCATGAATAACATAGGTTCGGTTTTTCGCACTGCCGATGCTTTTCGCCTTGACAAGCTTTTCTTGTGTGGTATTACTGCTACGCCTCCTCATAGAGAGATAAACAAAACTGCTTTGGGTGCAACAGAAAGTGTGGATTGGGAATATAGGGAGTCAACCCTTGAATGCGTGAAAGAATTGCTCGACAAAGACTATAAAATTTTTGCTTTGGAACAAACATCCGACAGTATCAGTCTGGAAAAACTCACAAAAGAAGATTTGACCGACAAAATAGCCATAATTCTTGGCAATGAGGTGGAAGGCGTTCAGCAAGAAGTCATAGATATCTCACATTCTGTTCTTGAGATTCCTCAATTTGGCACCAAACACTCCTTGAATGTTTCTGTATCTTGTGGTATTGCCGTTTGGGAATGTATAAAACTGCTGAAATTATAGCACAAAATTTTTTTGACAACCTATTTTGAAAGAAAAGTCCAAAGCAATTCCAAGGCAATTTGCGTTGCCTTGTTGATAAAATCTTCTCTATAAGTTTTAATACAGTATTTTTTGGTGCAAAATTCCCCGTCTTTTTTCATAACACAAAGCCATACGGTGCCTACTTCGGTATTTGTTCCGTCGCCATTAGGCCCTGCCAAACCCGAAACAGCAATAGAATAGTCGGTATTCAACAATTCCAAAACACCTTTGCACATGTATTTGACCGTTTCTTCGCTTACAGCTCCTTGATTATCAAGAATCTGACTTGGAACTTTGAGAACATTATGCTTTACCTCATTGCAATAGGACACCACAGAACCTTTGAAGTAAGAAGATGCACCACTCAATAAGGTAATCTCATGAGCAATGTTGCCACCCGTACAACTCTCCGCAGTAGAAAGCGTTGCGTTTTTTCCCAATAACGTTTCAGCAATTTTTCCAATCAAATCTTTGTGCATATACCTTTGATTATTTATGCAAAATTACAAAAAAAATCCACACTTCTCCGTTTCACAAAATTAAAACAAAGAAAGAAAAAATTAAAAGCAAGGAATAATTTTCTAAAACGGCGTTTTAATTTTACCAAATAGGCATA
>JABUUQ010000009.1:10448-14155 GCA_021443125.1 Bacteroidales bacterium | reverse complement strand
AAGTTGTTGAAAGAAAAGCATAGAGAGAATGAATTTATAATTGATTCTTGTGGTATAGGTCCTTGGCATGTGGGGCAGCGTTCAGACAAAAGAATGATAGAAGCAGGGGAAAAGCGTGGCTATGAGTTCAATCATAGAGGAAGACAGATAGATGTTGAAGACTTTGACAAGTTCGAATATATTATAGGTATGGATGAGGAGAACATAAGAGACATTCTTTCTTTTGCCCGCAATGAAGAAGACAGAAAAAAGGTTTATAGAATGTCGTCGTTTTTGCGAAGGTATAAAGGACAAAAGATAATTCCCGACCCTTATTTTGGTGGAACAGAGGGATTTGAGTTTGTTTTGGATTTATTGGAAGATGCAACAGAAGGATTGTTGATTTTTTTGGATAAACAAAAGCAGTAAAAATTTATTAACAATTAAAAACTCTTTATTCACTTAGGATTTAGGGGTTATTGTGGAAAACTTTTGATAATTTTTGGATATCAACCGAAAACGAAATTAAAAAATATTGTACTTTCGTAAAAGAAAAACAAACACAATATAATATAAAGGAGAATTAGAAAATGAGTGGTGATTTATTTGCTCAAGAGAATTTGAATGTTCCTGAAAAGAAGGCGACAAAGAAAAAGGAACCTGTACAATATAAGGCATATAAACCTGAAGATATCAAGAAAGCAACTTTGGATTATTTCAAAGGTGATAGTTTGGCAGCAGATGTATGGATAAACAAATATGCCCTAAGACGTGGAGAAGAAATTCTTGAACTTACTCCTGACCAGATGCACCACAGATTAGCAAGAGAATTCAATAGAATAGAAGAAAAATATAAAAATCCTATGAGTGAGGATACAATCTATTCTTTATTGAAAGATTTTCGCTACATAATACCACAAGGAAGCCCTATGTTCGGCATAGGAAACGATTTTCAGATAGTGTCTTTAAGCAATTGTTTTGTTATTGGCAATGAAGGCGAAAGCGATTCTTATGGTGGTATAATGAAAATGGATGAAGAGCAGGTACAACTTATGAAACGTAGAGGTGGCGTTGGTCACGATATGTCTATGATTCGTCCTATGAATTCTCCTGTAAAAAATTCTGCTCTTACATCAACAGGTATTGTGCCTTTTATGGAAAGATACTCCAACACTACCAAAGAAGTTGCCCAAGGAGGTAGAAGAGGAGCTTTGATGTTGAGCATTAGCATAAAACATCCAGACGCAGAAAATTTCATTGATGCAAAAATGGATACCAACAAAGTAACAGGTGCTAATGTATCAGTAAGAATAGATGATGAGTTTATGCGTTGTGTCAAGGAAGACAAACTTTATACACAACAATTCCCTATAGATTCAAAAGATCCACAGACAACAATAAAGATAAACGCAAAAGCTTTATGGAACAAAATTATTCATAATGCTTGGAAGAGTGCAGAGCCTGGCGTTTTGTTCTGGGATACAATTCAAAGAGAAAGTATTCCAGACTGTTACAAAGAATTTGGTTTTGAGACTATTTCAACAAATCCTTGTGGTGAGATACCTTTGTGTGCTTATGACTCTTGCCGTCTGCTTGCCGTTAATCTTTATTCTTATGTTGAAAAGCCATTTACTCCAGAAGCTTCATTCAACTTTGCTTTGTTCAAAGAGCATGTAATGAAAGCACAAAGGTTGATGGATGATCTTATAGACCTTGAACTTGAAAAAGTAGAACAAATACTTGCCAAGATAGAAAGCGATCCAGAGAGTGAAGACATAAAGCGTGTTGAGAAAAATTTGTGGCTTAACATAAAACTGAAATGTCTTGAAGGCAGAAGAACGGGTTTGGGCGTTACAGCAGAAGGCGATATGCTTGCAGCTCTTGGGTTAATCTATGGAACAGACGAAGCAACAGAGTTTTCTACCGAAGTTCACAAACAACTGGCTATTGCAGCTTATCATTCTTCTGTGGTTATGGCTTCAGAAAGAGGTGCTTTCCCTATCTACGACTCAAAACTTGAAGCAAAAAATCCTATGGTGCTTCGTATCAAGGAAAATGCTCCTGAAGTTTATAAAGATATGGTAAAGTATGGCAGAAGAAACATTGCCCTTCTTACCATAGCACCAACAGGAAGCGTAAGCATTTGCACTCAAACATCTTCAGGTATTGAGCCTGTGTTTATGGTTGCCTACAAACGAAGAAGAAAAGTTAATCCAAACGACAAACAAGCAAAGGTAAGCTTTACAGACGAGCATGGACAGGCATGGGAAGAATACAATGTATTGCATCCTAAGTTTATTGATTGGGCAGAGGCTAATGGCTACAACAGCAATGATATAATCTACAACTATACAGACAAGCAAATAGAAGATCTTATATCAAAAAGCCCTTACAACAATGCAACAGCAAACCATATCAATTGGGTTAATAAAGTGAAAATGCAGGGTGCTATTCAAAAATGGGTTGACCATTCAATTTCTGTAACAGTTAATATCCCTAAGGAAACAACAGAAGATATCGTTTCACAAATATATATGACTGCATGGGAGTGTGGTTGCAAGGGTATGACTATCTATCGCGATGGTTCAAGAAATGGTGTATTGGTTTCAAACAATAGCACAGAAAACAAAGCCTTTGCAGACTTCAAAGCACCAAAGCGTCCAAAGAAACTTGATGCAGAAATTATTCGTTTCCAAAATGCAAATGAAAAATGGATAGCAGTGGTTGGTCTTTACGAAGGACGTCCTTATGAAATCTTCTCTGGAAAAGCCGAATCTTTCTACTTGCCAAACTATGTTAAGAATGGTTGGGTTATCAGAGTGAAAGAAGGCAATAACCCTGCAAGGTACGATTTTCAATATCTTGACCAAGATGGTTACAAAGTAACTATGGAAGGCCTTTCACGCTTGTTCAACAAAGAATTCTGGAACTATGCAAAACTTATCTCAGGTGTTCTTCGTCAAGGTATGCCAATAGCAAATGTTATCTCTTTGATATCAAAACTGACACTGGATTCCGACACAATAAACACTTGGAAAAATGGTATAGAACGAGCTTTGAAAAAATACATTCAGGACGGAACAAAAGTGGAAGGCGAAAAATGTCCTAATTGTGGCGGTGATTTAATCTTCACAAGTGGTTGCAAGCAATGTCCTGACTGTGGTTGGAGCAAATGCGGTTAATAAGTCAATGAAAAAGTTTATTTGCATTCTTATTCTTTTTGTCTGCAACTATTCTTTTGCTCAAATAAACGACTTGTTGAATGAAATAGAACAAGAAGAACTTAATGCAGAAACAACGGAAGAACTTTTTGAACAAATAGGCAAGAGCAACAATAACCTTTTTAATATAAACAATCTAAGTCCCGAGCAGATGACTCTGCTTGGGCTTAATAATTTTCAGCAGTTTTGTTTGCAAGACTACATAAAGCAGACAGGACAATTGTTTTCTTTGCATGAACTTCAATTTATCAATGGTTTCGACAAGCAGACAATAGAAAAGATATTGCCATTCATTTGTTGCGAGTACTACGATAGGAAACATTCTTTGCGATTAGACTCCATATTTTCACATTCCAAACAAAGCATAAGGTTTCAGTATCAAGAAAATCTTCACAAGCCTTATGGCTATACGCGAACCGACGGCAAAGGATATTTGGGCGAAAAATTCTCATCTTCTTTTCGCTACTATCTGCAATACTACGACCGTTTGGATTTTTCTATCGTTGC
>JABUUQ010000009.1:8660-10406 GCA_021443125.1 Bacteroidales bacterium | reverse complement strand
TACGACCACTACAACATATCTTTGACTATCAGAGATATTTCCAAACACCTCAAACAACTAACCCTTGGCGACTATCGTTTGAGTATTGCAGAGGGTTTGGCAATGAAACAATCCTTCGATGTGTCCTATCTTACCTCCTATGGCGTAAAGAACAAGCAAAACCGCATACTTCCTTTTCGTTCCACATCAGAATACGACTACAATAAAGGCCTTGCGATGCATTTCAACATAAAACATTTCGACCTTATAACCTTTGCATCCTACAATTCTTTGGACTACAACGGCAGCAGCATTCAACAAACAGGCTATCACAGAACAGAAAAAGAACTATCGCACAAAGACTCCATAACTCAAACTCTCTATGGTGCCAACCTCAACTATTCCAACAAAGGTTTCTCACTTGGGTTGACCGCCTTTGCCTATCATTTCTCCGATTCCATAACACCAAACATTTCTTCCTACCCCTATATGCAACACTATTTTCAAGGAAAGAACAACAATATCATTTCTCTTAACTCTTCCTATGTTATCAAAAACTTTATAGTCTTTGCTGAGGTGGCAAAAAGCCAAAACAATGCTTTTGCCTGTATTCTTGGCACTCAATACACTTTCGACTACAAATCATCTGTGAGCCTGTGCTATAGAAACTACGACGAAAAATATCAAAACTTCTTTGCCAATGCCATAGGTATTCACGACGATAACCAAAACGAAAGAGGTTTATACCTTGACTATTCTCACAGACTAAACAACAAACTTACAATCTACCTTGGTGCAGATTTGTTTTATTTTCCTTTCAAATCATATAGGGTAGACACGGCAGTATATGGCCAGAAAGCAAAACTCCAACTCAATTACATTCCCAACAAACGCAACAAATGGGATTTCTATGCAAGACTCAACAACCGCCAATATAATTTCACTCTCAACAATGGCCAAAAAGAGCCCAAAGATAATGTTATCACGCAAGCACATCTGCGTTTCCAACATTTTTTCACCGATAATTTCTCTCTAAACCTTCGTTCTGGCTACTCTCGTTCCTTCACCTACAAAGACAACTCCAACTATGGTATGTACTTTTATGGGGAAACAATTTTCAAAACGCCTTTCCTGCCTCTGCATCTCAATCTTCGCTACACCTATTTCCACACCACCGACTACAACAACCATTTCAATTGCTACGAATACTCTTTGCCACTTACCTATTCCTCTGCTTCGCTTTCAGGACAAGGCCATAGATTCTATGCCTTGCTAACCTATAAACTCCAAACCCTGCAACTATCGGTCAAATATTCTATCACACGCTTTCATCATACAACTGAAATCTCTTCATCAAACGATAAAATCTACTCCAACAACACCCAATACCTCTCTGCCCAAATCTATTGGGAGTTCTAAGCAAGGCAAACAATCAAAAAAGGTTGCCCTATTGCTAAGACAACCTTTTATTTGTTTTGTATTAGATACAATTTGAATAAGGCAAACTTTTTATATAATCTTCCATCCACTGCCAATCTGGCTTTCCTTCTTTCGTTGCTGGTAGTTTGATTTTGGAAGATGTAAAATAAGTTTTTGTTAAAGTTCTACCATAAGAAAATCTGTATTTCTCTGCATCGATAACCATACATAAGAATAAACCTATATACTTATTCATCATATTGTTTCTCAAAATAAGAATGTTTTGCGAACAAACAAACTCATCTGATTGCTTGTTTATCTGATTTTGGAGTCCTATACAAGTGCTTT
>JABUUQ010000009.1:1902-6662 GCA_021443125.1 Bacteroidales bacterium | reverse complement strand
GTCAGAAGTGTCAGCCCTAAATTTATGCAATCAAAAAAGTTTTACCGGACAGCAATAATCTTGAATAGAAGGCAATAATTTTTTGAAAAACTCTGAACTTTGACCCAACATCATACATGTAGAATAATCTACATATAAAGCAAGTTTATCCTTGTCTATAGTATCAGTATCATTTTTTAAAAAATGCTTTTCATGGAAATTGGGAAGTTTTTTCGTAGATGCTGGGGTATCAATTTTGTCTTTATTACAAGATTGCAATCCCAATATTAACCCTATCAAAAGAGCAAGTTCAAAAATACGAATCATTGACAATTTTTTACTCATTTTTAATACTATTATTTTAAACTTTATTAACATTTTGTGTCCATCTCTCTTTAAGAGATTCACAGTTTTGCTAACTATACTGAAAATCAATTTAATAAATTAAGATTGTATTTATTTTTTGTGCAAAATAGGCGAAAATAACCGAAAAAAGACACTTTATTATTTTGCTATATCACTGAAATAAATTAACTTTGCACGCATATTGTGAATCTCTTAAAGAGAGATTCACAGTTTTATTTTATACTATTAAAATTACATTGCCAAGATTTATAACTCCCCAAAATCAAAACGCCATTCTAAAAAATTAAAAGCAAGGAATAATTTTTTAGAATGGCGTTTTGATTTGCTCTTTCTTTACATCTAAAATAATTATGTTAATTTATAACATCTCTTTATAAGTAATTTTTTAGTTATCAATCACTTGCATGCTTGTTAAATAAGAAAAATTTTGCAAATACCAATGTTTAGGTATTGTGTATTAGGAATAAAAAAAGTAATTTTGCACTTATGAAACAAGCAAAGACATACGAGGCAACGGATAAGATGATTGACTTGATAAGAGATAACTACAATATCTTGCAATCGTTATCGGCTTTTGGTATTGCCTTGGGATTTGGAGATAAGACAGTGGAAGAAACCTGCAAGTATGCGAAAGTTGATACCGAAACCTTCCTTGCAGTTGTCAATCTTACAATTAATGGTATTGTTGACAGTAAATTGGAAAAAATATCCGCACAATCTCTTTTGCACTACCTTGACGCTTGCCATCATTACTATCTGGAATATCAGCTACCTTTTGTTCGCAGAGAACTTCACGAGAGTTTGAAAGGTGATGACGAGATTGGTCGTTTGATTCTTAAGGTTTATGACGAGTATGCGCAGGAAATACGCCGTCATATGCGTTATGAGGAAAAGATGTTGTTCCCCTACATAGAAAAACTGATAAATGGCAAGACATCTGCTAACTATTGCATAGATGATTTTGCAAAACAACATACCGAAGCAGATAAGAGTTTGAAGGAGTTAAAGCAATTGATTATCAAATATCTGCCTGCAGATATCAACGATAGTCATAGACTGACTTCTGCCTTGATTTCCATATATAATAATGAGGAATGGCTGGCAAATCACCAGAATGTTGAGGACAAAATTCTTGTTCCACTGATTCGAAAAATGGAACACGAGTTGAAGATAGAAAGAGTAAATTCTGCCATTTCTGCTTTTGCCAATGCAGAGCAAGCAGAGACGAGGGAAACACTTAGCGAAAGGGAGAAAGAAGTTATTGTGGCGATAGTTCAAGGCCTTAGCAACAAACAGATAGCCGAAGACTTGTGCATATCTCCACACACAGTAATTACACATCGCAAAAATATAGCACGCAAACTGCAAATACATTCTCCTGCAGGCCTTACGATTTATGCGATTGCCAACGGATTGGTAGAAATCAAAAACAGAAACGCATAAATCATCATCCTAAAGAAACAATAGAATGATTCTATAAAATAAAACCTTGTTTCAAAAAATTAAAAGCAAGGAATAAAAAAATAAAACGCCGTTCTAATTTCTTGAAACGGCGTTTTGTTTTCTTGTAATCTTATTTGATAAAAATTTAGTGGTTTTTTGATTCGGAATCTATTGATGCATAATTCTTTAAGCAATCTTCGCAAACGCAGTTGCTGTATTTTTCTTTAAGGATTCGCAAAGCCTCGTCTGAAAGTTTGTACTTCATACAAAAACAAGTTGCATCGTGTTTGCATTCAAACTCTTTACCACATTCAGGACAAACTTTTATCATTTTATAGAGTCATTACTTCTTTTTCTTTTGCTGCAACAACCTCATCAATCTTCTTTATGAATTTGTCGGTAAGGTCTTGCATTTCTTTCTCTGCTTGTTTTATTTCGTCTTCAGTGGCAGGAGTTTCTTTATTATCTTTCAATTTCTTTATCTTGTCAAGGTTGTTTCTTCTGATATTTCTAACAGATACTTTGCTTTCCTCTGCCTCTTTCTTAACACTCTTGACAATTTCTTTTCTTCTTTCCTCGGTTACAGGAGGAAGGGTGATACGAATAAGATCTGCGTCAAGTCTTGGAGTGAAACCAAGGTTGGCATCGATAAGAGCTTTATTTATAGGGCTTAAAGCATTCTTATCCCATGGCTGAATAGTTATTTGATTGGCAGCAGGAGTGCTTATATTTCCAACCTGCTCTATTGGTGTCATTGTTCCGTAGTAATCAACCATAACACCTGAAACCATTTGAGGAGATGCTTTGCCTGCACGCAATTTCTTCAAACTATTTTCAAGGAACTCAACTGCAGAACTCATTGTTGCAGAAGATTCGTCCATCAATTTCTTAACTTGTGCGTTCATAATATAGTTTATTTTGTTTAATTCTTTGTTGCTTTTATAGTATCCTTAATGCTTTTGTTGTCAATCGTAACTGTAAGGTAGAAAGTCAAAGTGTCTTTATTGTTATTCATCTTTGCAGTGCCTTCAAGCCTTACTCCAGAAGTGTAATTGAAACTTGCCTCATATTCTGATGAGAGTTGCATAGGCATTTGGAAAGAAGAATTCAAATCAAACAAGCCTCCATCCACAACAACCTTGTTATCAACACCATCCACCTTTGAAATTGTGCCATGATACACTGCTTTTGTCAATGGAAAGTTCAATTGGTCGGATGTTTTCCAAGAACCAATCCATTTTTTTGTATAATCTTCATCATCGTTTGGCGAACAAGATGCAAAAAACAAAGGCAGAAGAAGCAATAAGTATATCTTTTGAAGTTTTTTCATAGTAGTAAATCTTAAAAATTTGATTTTGTATCTGCAAAAGTAATAAAAAAACATAAAAAACACCATAAAAAGACTACAAAATTGCTTTTAATTGATTAGAATTCTTTAATTTTGCGTCCTAAATTCCACGATTATGATAAAAAAACAAATACCCAATACAATTACACTGCTGAATCTTTTGTGCGGTGTTGTTTCCATAATTTTTCTTTTTGAGTTCGGCAATCCATTTCTTTGTTCCATCATGATAATTCTTGGAGCTGTATTCGATTTTTTTGATGGTATGCTTGCCAGATTGCTTAAAGTTTCTTCGCCAATAGGAAAGGAGTTGGATTCTTTGAGTGATGTTGTAACTTTTGGCGTTGCTCCTTCGTTGATTGCCTTTTTTTATGTGAGACAATCAGGTATTTGTGGTTCAGAATGGCTTTGCTTTGTTCCATTGCTTATGGCTATGATGTCATCTTTTCGTTTGGCAAAATTCAATCTTGATGAAAGGCAGACAAGTTCTTTTATAGGTTTGCCCACACCTGCCAACGCTCTTTTGTGGCTCTCAATTCCATTGATGCAATATGCTGAAGAAAACTCTTGGTATTCAATTTCTCATGTTGTTTCAGACTTTGCTTTCTCTGCACTTTCTTCTCCATACTTTATTTTGCCGTTTTCTCTAATAATGTCAGTGCTTTTGGTGTGCGAACTGCCTATGTTTTCTTTGAAATTCCACAACTTGCAATGGCAAAGCAACAAAGTGAGATTTTTGGTTTTGATTTTGTCTGTGCTTTTGCTTATTGGCTTCAATGTTTATGCAATTCCAATGATTTTAGTGGCATATATTTTGATTTCAATACTTGTAAGACAAAAAAACACCTTAAAAACTTGTTAGAAAACTAAAAAAATAATAATTTTGCAGACTAATTAAACAATTAAGAATAAAATTTATACAAATAATGAAAAAGACTTATCTATTTTTAGCTTTATTGGTTAGCGTGGTATTTGCTAACGCACAGGTTTTCAACCTATATTATGAGGACGAACCTTTTTCTAATGAATTGACAGTGGCATTGGACCCAACAAGTGGCCTTGCTATGACTTTCATTTACATGGAAAATACAACAGCAGAGGATGTTACATTCAGAATTCACAAGAATATAACCCAAATTCCAACAGGCAATTCAATGCTTATGTGCTTTGGTGAAAATTGTTTGGATACAGACATATCAGGTTTTCAAACTGTTGCAGCAGGAGAAATGTTCACTCATTTTGATGTACTATATACTTTCTCAAATGAGGTAAATGCTTCTGCTATTTTTACAATTCTGGATGCTGATAGCAACGCTTTGCAAACTTTTACACTGAACTATGTAAATGAAGAATCTCTTATAAATGATGTAAAGGATGTTCCATTGCATTTGACTGCTGCTCCAATACCTGCAAGCACAAACACAACAATTTCTTACTCAATTCCTGAAAAATACACTAGTGCAAGAATTATCGTAAAGAACACTTTGGGCTCTGTAGTTAAGGCTATGAATGTTCCAACAGGTAAGAGTGGTAAAGTAAATATGGATGTAAGCAACCTTAACTCAGGAGTTTACTTCTATTCTATCATTGCTGATGGACAAACACTTTCAACAAAGAAACTTGTTGT
>JABUUQ010000009.1:0-1452 GCA_021443125.1 Bacteroidales bacterium | reverse complement strand
TACTACCAACAGTTGAAAAATATGACCGATTCCGTTGATGCAGACGATGACTACCTAACAGAGTATTTGTTGCAAAGGGATGATGTCTTGCAAAATGAGAATAATGAGTTATCTCAACAAGAAGCAGACATACTTTTACAGGCTGTTAAAGAGGCTGTGGAAGAGGTGGATAGGTATAGAACAATAGAAGGCAAGGCGTTGAAGGAAGATTTTTTGAAAAGAGTGGAACTTATCGGTAATCTTTCGCAGCAAGTTGAGCCTTTTGAACAACAACGCGTGCCTCTAATCAAAGAAAAACTTATGCAAAGACTATCTGATTTGCAACTTGAAAACGTAGACAATAACCGTTTGGAGCAAGAGCTTATCTACTATCTTGAGAAACTCGATATCACCGAAGAAAGAATAAGATTGAAACAACATATCAAGTATTTTCTTGAAAGCATTGAGGGCAACGAGGCACAAGGCAAGAAACTCGGTTTTATTGTTCAAGAGATGGGTAGGGAAATCAACACTTTAGGCTCAAAAAGCAACGATGCACAGATGCAAAAACTTGTTGTGATGATGAAAGATGAGCTTGAAAAAATGAAAGAACAGCTTTGCAATGTATTATAATATAGAATGATAAGGTGTTTGTGGAGATATAGTTTTTTGTTGCTTTGCATTTTGCAGAGTGTAGTTTGTTTTGCCCAAAAAGATAAGCAAGAAAAACAAAAAACTCAGGATTTCCAGCTTGCCAATGAGTATTTTGAATCGCAGAGATACGAAGAAGGTATAAAGATAATGGAAGACCTTATTGCCGATGAGTTCAACGATTCTTATTATAAGGCACTTTTGTCGGCATACAAGAGTATTGCAGACAAGGATAAGCAGGAAAAACTTATCAAAAAGGCGATTAAGAAAAGCAATAACGCATACTATTATATCATAGACTTGGGTTGTTTGTATCTTTCTGAGAATGATTCAATTAAAGCCGACAAACAATTCCTTAAAGCAGTGAATAACCTTTCTACAAACAACTCTGAAATTATTGGTGCGGCATCTTATTTTACCTCTTTGGGATTATACGACTACACCATAAAGACCTATCAGAAAGGAAGACAACTGCTGAAAAATCCAACAGCATATACCTATGAACTAAGCTACATATATCAAATTCAAGGCAGGAACGAAGAAATTATTGCCGAATATCTTGTGCTTTTGGAGCAAAATCCAAACTTGTTAAATCAAGTTGAAGTAAATATAAACAACCTTGTGAACAGAGATAAGGATAATGTATTGTTTGCAAAGTTACACGAAACACTTTTAGACAAGGTGAAGGAAAATCCAAAGAATGAACAATTGTCGCGACTCTACCTTTGGACTTTGGAAAAAGAAGGAAACTATTCTTTGGGACTTATTCAGGCAAAAGCAATTGACAAAAGATTTGACAAAGATAACAGTTCAACAGTCTAT
>JABUUQ010000008.1:97180-99421 GCA_021443125.1 Bacteroidales bacterium | reverse complement strand
GAGGAGGCTATTAAGGATAGAATCGCCAAAACTGGTAAGAAACCGAAGGCGATTGTGCCAGTGGCTTTGTATGGTATGCCTTACGACTGTGAGCGTATCATGGAGATAGCCAACCGCTATGAGATACCTGTCATTGAGGATGCTGCCGAAGGTTTTGGTTCACGCTTTAATGGCAAGATGCTTGGAACTTTTGGAAGGTTTGGCGTGCTATCATTTAATGGTAATAAGATGATAACAACCTCTGGCGGTGGTGCATTGATTTGTCAAAACCTAGAGGATAAGAATACTATTATGTGGTATGCTACGCAAGCGCGCGATGCTTATCCCTACTATCATCATACGGCTATTGGCTACAACTACCGTATGAGTAATATTTGTGCTGGTATAGGTCGCGGCCAGATGACTGTGGTGGATGATCATATAGCCCACCACAAGCATGTTCAAGCATTGTATGAAGAACTTTTTAGGGATGTTCAAGGTATAAATATTCACCAACAACCGACAGACTCTCGTTATGATTCAAACTTTTGGTTGGTTACTGCTACGATAGATCCAGATATAAAAGTTATTGGACAAGAAAATGCCTATAAAGAAGTGGTAAAAACTGCTGTTGGTGGTGCTGCAGGTGTTATCAAGATTGTTGAGTCAGCAAAAACTGACTGTCAGCCAAACGACAACGTGGAAGCTTTGCGTGTTTTTATGCTTTCAAAGAAAGTTGAGGTTAGACCTGTTTGGAAACCTATGCATAAGCAGCCAGTCTATGCCAATGCTCCTGCTTATGTGAATGGTGTATCGGAAAGAATCTTCAAAGTGGGATTCTGTCTTCCTGCAGGTCCTTGCGTGACTGATGATGACGTACGTTATATTGTTGATTGCATAAAAGAAGCTATAATTTAGATACTTTCATATTATCTCTTTAATAATTTTTACCACTCCAATAAAATATTTGTTCAATTATAAGTTTACTGAAACGAAGGAAGAAAAAATTAAACCTTGCTTTTAATTTTTTAATTCTTCGTTTCATAGCAATAGAATGGTGGAAATCAATCTACAAGATATATAACAGACTAATTTTATGAAACTTGTTGAAAAGAAATATCTGCTAACATTTATTCTTATAACATCGTTATTTGCGTTGTGGGGATTTGCCAATGACATCACAAATCCTATGGTGGCAGCGTTCCAAACGTTGATGGAACTCTCTACAGCCAAGGCGTCGCTGATTCAGTTTGCATTCTATGGTGGATATGCTACTATGGCTATTCCTGCAGCTTTGTTTATTCGCAAGTATTCTTATAAGAAAAGTATTTTGTTGGGCTTGGCGTTATATGCCATAGGAGCGTTTTTGTTCATTCCTGCAGCATCACAACAAAGTTTTGCATTTTTCTGCTTTTCGTTGTATATCTTGACATTTGGATTGGCTTTCTTAGAGACTACAGCTAGTCCTTATATCTTATCTTTGGGAAGCAAAGAAAATGCGACTCGTCGACTAAATTTGGCTCAAGCATTCAATCCAATGGGTTCTTTATTAGGTATGGCAACAGCTTCGATGATTGTGCTACCTAACTTACTATCAGATAAGCGTGCTTCTGATGGTTCTATTCTCTATACTACTCTGTCGGAAGCAGAAAAGGCAACTATTAGATTGCATGACCTTGTAGTGATTAGAAATCCTTATGTTGCATTAGGTGTTGTGGTGCTTGTTGTGTTCATTATAATTGCACTTTTTGTTCCAAAAGGCAATCAAATAGAGAATCAAGTAAATACCCAAAAGAGTCATAATACATCTATTAGAGCAACTTTGGGTCGCCTTTGGCGTAACAGGGTTTATCGTGAAGGTGTGTTCTCTCAAGTGTTCTATGTGGCTGCTCAAATAATGACTTGGACTTTTATTATTCAATATGCCGACAATTTGGGTATAGATAAGGCTACTGCTCAAAACTACAACATAGTGGCGATGGTATTATTCCTATGTGGTCGTTTTATTTCCACCTTTTTAATGAAGTATGTCAATGGTCGCAAATTATTGGCTATATTTGGTATATGTGCTGCTCTGTGTTCATTGGGAGCAATACTCATTGTAGGTATGCCAGGCCTTTACTGCTTGATAGGTATCAGTTTGTTTATGAGTTTGATGTTCCCGACTATTTATGGAACTGCTCTTGAAAATGTATCACTCGAAGATGCAACCCTTGGAGCATCTTTCTTGGTTATGGCTATTGTTGGTGGTGCACTTATGCC
>JABUUQ010000008.1:92980-96732 GCA_021443125.1 Bacteroidales bacterium | reverse complement strand
AGAAAGTTTTTGTCAGTGGTTGTTACGACTTATTGCATAGCGGACATATAGAATTCTTCAGACAGGCTGCAGAGTATGGCGACCTTTATGTAGGTATAGGGTCTGATGCTACTTATCTTGAATACAAACATCGTAAGCCTATGTTCCCGGAGGATGAACGTCTTTTTATGGTCAAGTCTGTGAAATATGTCAAAGATGCTTGTATTAATAAAGGTTCAGGGGTAATAGACTTTATTCCTTCATTGGATGAGATAAAACCGGATATACTTGTAGTGAATACAGAGGGAGGCAGTGATGCAAAACGTCAATTGTGTATGGAACGAGGCATTGAGTATATAGAACTTCAACGTATTCCTCATAAGGGGTTGCAGGCACGAAGTTCATCTTCACTAAAAGCACAAATGACGGAAGCAAGTTTAATGGAGAGTCATGGTATTCCTACTCGTCTTGATTTGGCAGGCACTTGGATTGATCAACCATATGTTAGTATGTATCATCCAGGATGGGCTATAACTATTTCTTTGGAACCTACTTTTGAGGTGCGTGACCGTTGTGGCTTAAGCACTAGTACACGCAAGATGATACAAAAGATATGGCCAATGCAATTGCCTAAGATGGATCCTGAAATGTTGGCCCGTTTGGTTTTTTGTTTCGAGAACAATCCTGAACGTGAATATGGTCATATTTCTGGAGCACAAGATAGTATAGGTATTTGTGTGCCAGGACTTTGTCGCCACTACTATGACAACAATTTTTGGCCCAAGAAGATAGAGTCTACCAATGATGAGATGACTATGCGTTTTTTGGAGCAACATCTCTGTATGATTCCATTAGACCCTCGTCGTCCGGGTTGCTCTGTAGTTGAGGGTAAAGATATTACTCCAGGGAAGGTTGAGGCACTTACTAAGGCGGCAGAGGACTGTTGGAATGCCATAATAAATAAGGACTTAAATGCTTTTGCCAAGACTTACGCTGCTTCATTTGCTGCACAGATTGCAATGTTTCCTGCAATGGTAAATCCTGTAATAAATGGTGTAGTATGTCCCGAAGCCAGTGTAGAACCTCATATTGCAAAATGGAGTCAGATAGATGATGTGTTGGCATGGAAGATGCCTGGTGCAGGTGGTGGCGGCTATTTGGCATTAGTTGTCAAGGATAGCAAGAAGTTTTGCAAGGTACATCCCGAAGCAATAGAACTTCACATTCGCAGGGAATAACAACGCATAGGTAAGCAAGTTTCTTCTATTGGCCTAACTTTTGGTCAATGATAAAAATCTTCTTACCTTTGCAATCAAAAATAAAAAAAACTATGAGTAGAAATCATATACAAAAACTTTTAGGTATCAGTAAATATAAAATACTGATAGTCCTTTTTGTTATGCTTTTCGGTAATAATATTTTTGCACAACCTTCAAGACCTACGCGTCATGGTTTAACAAAAGACGAAGCAATAGAGGCAGACAATCAAACAGGTCCTATAGGCACTGCAACTGGCGTGTTGTTAGGTTTGGGAGCTATGGCTTGTTGTTACAAAATTTACAAAAACAATAAAAATAAAAAGTAGTATGAAAAGATTATACGTTATTGTTTTAACGCTTTTCTTTGGTAGTTTTGCATTTGCACAAAACACTTTCTCAATAGACAATATCACAAACAACTCTGTTACTCTTAACTATTCTGTACAAGAGAGTACCACGGTAGGTATTTCAGAACTTCTGTTTGAAGAAGATTTTGCAAATTTCCCGATTACATCAAGTGCAATTTTTAGAATTGGGACTCCTATTTGTTTGCCAAATTCCTATACTAAAACACCTAATAGCAGAGGAAGATATATTTATCATAATTCAACATTAGATGGTATTGTAATGCAACGATATAGTGAATTTACTCCATCTGAATTCTTTACACCATCATTATTTCTTGAAAGTGGAAAGAGTTATAACGTGTATGTTTCTGCAACACAAATAACATCACAATCAAGACCTACAGTAGGAGTAACTATAGATAAAATAACGGGAAATACCACTACTAATATTCTATTTGATGTATCAAATAATATTACTTTTGACAATCCGATAACAATTATTGGAGATAATAGTAGTTCAAGTTTTAGGTTTTATATAAGTGTATCAAGCGGTAGCCAAGAAGCAGATTACAACTTGAAAAATATTAAGATAGAAAGTGTGGCAGAAAATGTTGTATTGTCAGCAGAGAATCAAAATATAACTATAAATAATTTAGCACCAAATAGAAAATACATAATCAAGATAGATGGAATCAATGATATTGTTTTCTCAACTGCCAAAGACTTTTCTTTTGATTCTATTCAAAGTAAAACAAATACTGCAACCATAGGAATAACCAACAATACTTCCGATAGCAAAAAACTAAAAGTTGTCAAAAAGCAAAACACTACATTAGCAAAAGATTTATTTATATCTCAAGTATTACAGTCTAATATGTCTCAAACGGTAGAGATATATAATGGTACCGGAGAAAAGAAATCTTTGGGAGATTATAAGATAGTTGTATTTCAAAAAGCACCTTCAGTAACTGCTAATGTACATCAAAAAACTAAAAGTTTCTCTATTACGGATAGTATAGACAATAATTCAACCATTATTTTAACCTATAGTTTAGAATATTTTAGATCATTAATTGATACAAAGTTTTATTGTTTGAATTTTGGTACAGATGCTGATACTACAGCTAATTCATTTAAGTTGGATGGTAATGATGCAATAGTGTTGATGCATAATAATGACACTATAGATATTTTTGGAAATGTTTCTGATGGTGTCGCTAATACTACTGGGTGGACAGATACAGATATACAAACTGCAAAAACTATATTGCAAAGAAAAACCTTTGTTAATAAAGGTATAAGACAAAATCCTGCGCAAGGTTTTCCTACTTTGGCGGAAGAATGGACGCAGATAGGTGAGCAAAATTCTACTAATGAGGAGGATTTTGCTGATTTTGGTTCACATACTATGACTGGCGCTCTAACAAATGCCGATATTGAAAACATCAATAGCGGAACTGCCATTGCAACTATGGATATTACCACTGGCAACAGCAATTATGAAATCACCGGTCTTGATGCAAATAGCGTATATGTTGCTTATTTGCTTTCTCAAGACGAAAATACAATATATGATTTTCAGTCTTTTAGAACAAAAAGTATAATTCAAAGAACTGCTTCGGGCAATTGGAACGACACCAATTGGACTATAGATATGCCATCCAAGGAAGATGTTGTTGTAATGGACAATTACGATGTTGTTGTGCCGGAAGGTTTTGTTGCAAATTGCTATTCAATAACTTTACAAGACAATGGAACAAACAAAGCCACATTAAAAAACGATGGAACTTTGAATGTTGAAGATAAAATCTATATTGAACAATTCTTGCAGGGCTATGGCAACGATACAAATGCTTGTGGATGGAATCTTGTCGGCATTCCTATTGATGTTACTGGCGTAATGCAAAACGATATTGCAACAACTATGAATGCAAGTGTAGAAAATAACGATATGGATTTGTATTCATGGAACGAAGCCTATAACGAAAACGGCTCTCAAGGCATTTGGTACAATTATAAAGTACATAGCGACGATGCAAACTTCTTTGAAAATGGCAAAGGCTATCTTTTGGCTTACAGCACCGATAGAACAAACACTTTTTCAGGCACTATAAACAACAATTCTGCCTATACATTGCTTTCAAATGCAAGTCTTTCAACACCAACA
>JABUUQ010000008.1:91768-92913 GCA_021443125.1 Bacteroidales bacterium | reverse complement strand
GAAGCAGAACTTGTTGTAGGTATCTGTGCCAAAGGTTGTGCAGAATATACCCGTAAGCAGTTGGATGAATTGACAGAGTTCGTAAAACGTCCACAGGTTGGAGCAAACGGATTGGTATATATCAAATACAATAACGATGGTACATTCAAATCATCCATAGATAAATTCTACACACAAGAAGATTTCGAAAAGGTGGTTCAAAAATTCGGTGCAGAAAAAGGCGATCTTATGCTTATTATGGCAGGAAAAGCTATGAAAACCCGTACATCTTTGTGCTCTTTGCGTCTTGAAATGGGCTCACGCCTTCAACTTCGCGACCCATTCAACTATTCTATCCTATGGGTTACCGACTTTCCTCTTTTGGAATGGAGTGAAGAAGACAACAGATTCTATGCTATGCACCATCCATTTACGGCTCCGAATCCAGAAGATTACCCAGAACTTTTGGATAAGAACCCTGGCGCAGTTAGAGCAAGTGCCTATGACCTTGTTATCAATGGAACAGAAGTTGGCGGTGGCTCTATAAGAATTCACGACAGAGAGATGCAGCTGAAAATGTTCAAAGCGTTGGGCTTTACAGAAGAAGCAGCAAAACAACAGTTCGGATTCCTTATGTCTGCCTTTGAATACGGAGCACCACCTCATGGAGGATTGGCTTTTGGCTTCGACAGACTATGTGCAATCTTTGCAGGTTCTGAATCAATTCGCGACTTTATAGCATTTCCAAAAAACAACAGCGGTCGCGACCTAATGTCAGACTCTCCAAACACAATCTCTCAAGAACAATTAGACGAGCTTTATCTATCGCTCAAACCAGTGGAAAAATAAAACCTCGTTTCAATAAATTAAAACAAAGGAAGAAAAAATTTTTTCTTCCTTTTATTTTTCCCAAACGGCGTTTGAATGCAAGCAAATAAAGAAAAAACAACATAAAACGAAAAAAGTTGCCATTTTTTTTTTTTTTGTACAGAAAAATTTATAACTTTGCAAACAGAAGTATTATATCTACAAAAGATAGATACTTTAATAAATACTACATGTGCGAGTTAAAAGCAAAGAAAAAGCACAACATAACACTTAACTACATGAATAACACTACTTTGCCTTTCATAGTAGGAGTTGTAGAATTGCATAAAATCAAAAAA
>JABUUQ010000008.1:85767-90184 GCA_021443125.1 Bacteroidales bacterium | reverse complement strand
TTTGATGGTATGCAATGGGTTGTTGGAGAACAACTTATTGCAGTTTTGATTATCTTTCTTGTTACCTTTATCATGTCTTTGATAGGCGTAAAGATGGGAGAAAAAATACATTTTATAAAGCCACGCTTCGCCCTTACACTTGGAGGTATGATTTTAATACTAATAGGCGTGAAGACAGTGCTACAACACTACATAGGATAAAAAAATGTTGTATATTTGCATACTTTTAGAAACAAATAACGAATAAATATGGACTTAAACAAAGAATTTAATCTTTTTGCTACCAAAGGTAGAGGAATAAACACTCTAACTCTTGAAAGATACAAGAAACATCAAGGTATAATCCAACCAAATGCATATGTAAATCCAACTATCATAGAAGAAAGGTCTTTGAATGTTGCTCAGATGGATGTTTTTTCTCGTTTGATGATGGAGAGAATCATCTTTCTTGGCACTGCAATAGATGATGATGTGGCTAATATCATTCAGGCACAACTGCTTTTTCTTGATCAGAATGAAATGGAAGATAAAGATGTGAATATTTTCATCAATTCCCCTGGAGGTTCGGTTCAGGCAGGCTTAGGCATCTACGATATTATGCAATACATTAGCTCAGATATATCGACAACTTGTACAGGCCTTGCTGCAAGTATGGCATCAGTGCTTTTGTGTGCAGGAACTCATAAAAAAAGGTCAGCTTTGAAACATTCACGAGTTATGATTCATCAACCAATGGGTGGAATGTATGGACAGGCAGCAGATATGGCTATACAATTTGAAGAGATGATGAAATTCAAACACGAACTCTACGAAATAATAGCAGATAATAGCGGACAACCAATAGAAAAGGTTGAAAAAGATTGCGACAGAGACCATTGGATGACAGCAAAAGAGGCTTTGGAATATGGTATGATAGACGAAATTGTCTTAAAAAGAAAAAGAACAGACGATTTGCAGGAACTATAAATCATAGATAAGTAATGAAAAAAATCTTTATTGCTATGACGGTTGTGATGAGTTGTATTATGCTCTCTTGCAGCTGTCATAGTTCTTTGGAAATAGATATTCCCGAACTAAATTCGGGAAAAGTTTATGTGGTATTTGCCGACCCTGATCAGATTAACTCTCGTCAGCAAGAAAACTTAGCAGAGGCAGACATAAAACAAGGAAATCTTGTGTTGGATTTGGATAGCATAAGATTCGATTCAAAGTATAAGGATTGCACAATCTCGATTATAAGTGATGAAAGACAGTTTCGCTGCAATCTTCCTTTGCCATTGGAAAAAGGTAAGACGATAAAACTAACAATAACGGGCATTAAAGAATATCTTGAAAGCAAAGAAGCTCTTAGAGTATCATATTCCGGAAGCAAACAGGCGGAAGTTTTTTCTGAATATTGGAAACAAGTCAATGATTCCTTTATAGAATTGGCAAAAGGCGAGGATTACAACAAAATTTGTGATAAATGGGTGAAACTCAACAAAGATTTCTTGAAACAATACCCTCAATCTGCATTCCCATACACCGTAATAATCAGTCAGATAGGCAATATACCAAATCTTGACAACCCTTTATTGAAATATTGTGAGGAATTGTCAACGCAGGAATCAAAAAACAAATGGCATAACTACCTTGTTGAAGCCTACAAAGAAAGAGTAAGGAAAGAGGTTATTGCAAAAAAAATGGTCTTTGCTGCAAAGGATATGGAAGGTCGGGATTTTAGTGAGAGGAACTTTGCAAACAAACTTACTTTGCTTCATTTCTGGGCAGTGCAAAGCCCGAAATGTGTGGATGCTCTTGCGAAAATAGATGCTATGAATAAGAAATATGGCGACAAAGGCTTGCAAATTGTAAATATCTCAATAGATCCTATGCCAAATGCTTGGATTGAATGGAGCAAAAACAACAACCTGCCTCAATACAACCTATTTGCAGATGGTGCAATCATAACACAAAGATACAATTTCAACAACATACCTTTTTATATGCTTTTCGACAAACAAGGCAACCTTATTGCAAAAGACAATATGCTCGAATCGTTGGAACAAAACATAGTTTCTAATCTTGACAAACAAGAATAAACAACCTCTAATACACGATAATTCCAAAAAAGCAGTGTGGATTCTTATCACATTGCTTCTTTGTATTTTGGCACTCTTGATAGGCATTGTCTTGTCGCAGAAATTCCAAATTACAACCTTTACTCCAAATGAAGAAGTAAAGAAAACTGATTCTATAACAAGCACTGAGCACTATCAAAAGCGACATCCGAAATTCTATAATAAGAAAAAATACACCTATTACAACGACAACAAACCTTATAATTTCGATACAACCTATTCCAAAGCAAGAACTTTCTACTCCACTCACGAAGAAAAACCTTTGATGTTCGACCTTAACCTTGTGGATTCCATAGATTTGCAAGCATTGCGAGGTGTGGGCCCTTCGTATGCAAGGCGTATTATAAAATACAGGGAAAAACTTGGTGGTTATGTAAGAATTGAGCAATTGCAAGAGGTTTATGGGATGACAAAAGAACTTTACACCGAAATAATACAGCATTTGACAATATCCGAAACACCAACAAAGAAAGTGAATATCAACTCTGAAAACATCAAAGAACTGATGCAGCACCCATATATTGACTACTATCTTGCCAAAGCAATAATCGAGTTTCACAAAACTTATGGAGAATTCACCTCTGTTGAAGATTTGAAAAAAGTGCATCTTATTGACGATAAAACCTATACCAAACTGCAACCCTATATCTCAATCAACTGAAATTCTTTCCTTGTTTCAAAAAATTAAAACGCCGTTTTAATTTTTTATTCCTTGCTTTTAATTTTTTGAAACGGCGTTTTATTTCATTATTTCTTCGTTTTATTTTTTCCAAACTTGATTTTATTTTTTATCTTTGCAGAATTGTAATTAAAAACCTTAAAACGATGAATAATTTTGTTTATAACATTCCTACAAAAGTGTATTTTGGAGAAAACCAACTGCATAATCTTGGTACAGAATTAAAGAAATTCGGCACAAAAGTGCTTATGACTTACGGCGGAGGAAGCATTAAGAGAATAGGTCTTTACGACAAAGTGATGAAAGAGGTAAAAAATGCTGGTTTAGAGTTGTTTGAATTGGGCGGTATTGAGCCTAATCCAAAGATTTCTTCGGTTCGTGATGGTGTAAGAATATGCAAGGAAAACAATATCGATGTACTTTTGGCTGTTGGTGGAGGAAGCACAATAGATTGCACCAAATTCATTGCCGCAGGTGCCAAAGTAGAGCATGATGCATGGGATTTTATGGACTTGAGCAAGCGTTCAAAAATCAATGAAGCCTTGCCAATAGTGGATATCCTTACTCTTTCTGCCACAGGTAGCGAAATGGACAGTGGCGGCGTTATTTCAAATCCCGAAACCAACGACAAAATTGGCAGATTGGACGAAAACTTGTTCCCAAAAGTGTCTTTCCTTGACCCTACCAACACTTTCACAGTCAGCAAGTACCAGACAGCATGCGGAAGTGCCGATATGATTTCCCATATTCTTGAAGTGTATTTCAATATGAACGAAGATATGGAGATGTTAGACAGTTTTATGGAAGGGATGCTTAGGACAATAATAAAATATACTCCTATTGCTATTGCAGAACCAGAAAACTACAAAGCAAGAGCAGAACTTATGTGGACATCCTCTTGGGCTATCAACGGATTTATAAATGGTGGCAAACGCTTGGCATGGTCTTGTCATCCAATGGAGCATGAGCTTTCTGCATACTACGACATTACTCACGGCTTAGGCCTTGCTATTCTTACACCACGCTGGATGGAATACTGCTTAAGCGAGAAAACTGTGTCTAAATATGTGCAATTTGCAACGAATGTGTTTGGTATAGACGCCAATCAAGAACCTATGGCAATAGCAAGGCAAGGTATTGAGGCATTAGCAAGCTTTTTATTCGACACATTAGGCCTTAAACGCACTCTTCAAGAGGTTGGCATCGATGAAAGCAAGTTTGCAATCATGGCGGAAAAGGCTGTGCATGGCGATACTTTGCAAGGATTTGTTCCTTTGAAGAAAGAAGATGTGGAAAATATATACAGAATGTGCAGATAGCAATAAAATCATATAGAGATAAAATAATAAAATTTACAAAATATGAAACCAACATTATTAGTATTAGCAGCGGGAATGGGTTCAAGGTATGGTGCTTTGAAACAAATGGATGGCGTTGGTCCAAACAATGAAGCAATTCTTGATTATTCCATTTTTGATGCAAAAAGGGCAGGTTTTGGAAAAGTTGTCTTTGTTATAAGAAAAGATTTTGCCGAAGCATTTGAGAAAGTCAATAATACAGCACGCTTTGGTATTGATGTGGAATATGTTTATCAGTCTTTGGACAAATTACCCGAAGG
>JABUUQ010000008.1:79380-85550 GCA_021443125.1 Bacteroidales bacterium | reverse complement strand
GGAACTGTATCAAGAGGCGTTTGTACCAAAGATTCAGACAATTATCTTCAAACAGTGGTGGAAAGAACAAGCATAGCAAAAACTGCCAATGGTGCAGAATACGAAGAAAATGGCGAAAAACATTCTTTGGACCTTGAGACACTGGTATCTATGAACTTTTTCGGTTTCACTCCTGACTTTTTCACAATTTGCGAAGATGGTTTCAAAACATTTCTTCAAGGCCCTGCACAAACAAACATAAAAGCAGAATTCTTTATTCCTCTAATGGTCAATAAATCAATAGAGAACAAAGAAGGAAAAGTAAAAGTGCTTTCTTCAGAAGCTGAATGGTTTGGCGTAACCTACAAAGAAGACAAACCAGATGTAATGAACAAAATTGTAAAACTTATAGAAAAAGGAATATATCCAAGACAGCTTTGGCAATAATCAAGACAAAACCTATAGAAATGACAAAATAATTGTTGAAAATATATTTCTAAACTTATAAAATCTAAAAAACGATGAGTAATAAAACAAAACAATGGGGAGCTATTATAGTTATGATTGCCCTTTTCGCAATGATAGCTTTTGTTACCAACCTTTGCTCTCCTATGTCTGTGATAGTAAAGAATGAGTTTGGTGCAAGCAACTTTCTTTCTCAGATAGGCAACTATGGTAACTTTATCGCATATCTTATTATGGGTATTCCTTCCGGTATGCTTATAAAAAGATTTGGCTACAAAAAGACTGCTCTTATGGCTTTGGCTGTTGGTGTAGTAGGCATTTTGGTTCAATGGGCAAGTGGTTCAATGGGCTTTACTGTTTATCTTGTTGGTGCTTTCATTTCAGGCTTCTGTATGTGTATGCTTAACACTGTGGTGAATCCTATGCTGAATATGCTTGGTGGTGGTGGCAACAAAGGCAACCAACTTATACAAATAGGCGGTGTGTTCAACTCTGCAGCAGCTGTTGCTATATATATTCTTATGGGTGCTTTGATTGGCGAAGCTGCAAAGGCTCATATCTCTGATGCAACTCCTGCTTTGATGATTGCTTTGGCTATCTTTGTTATTGGTTTCTTTGTTATATTGTTCACAAACATACCAGAACCAGAACAAATCAAAGAAGAAAAAACAGCAAAAGACGAACACAGTGCTTTGTCTTTCCGTCATTTCAAACTTGGCTTGTTTGCTATTTTCCTATACGGAGGAATAGAGGTGGGAACTCCTACCTATATCATGCAATACCTTACTGCTTTGCCTACCGACGCCACTCCTGGTTTGGGAATGGACGCAGGAATTGTAGGTCTTATATGTGCAGTTTATTGGTTGCTTATGCTTGTTGGCCGTTTCATAGGTGGAGCAATAGGTGGCAAGGTTTCATCAAAAACAATGATTAGTGCAGTGTCTGTTTTGGCTCTTATCTTGTTGGTTGCAGGCATTTTGCTTCCTACTTCTATGAGAATAAATGTGCCAGGTATAGATTGGGCTAATTTGAGTATTATTTGGGCAGAAGTTCCTGTTGGTATCTTTGCTTTCTTGCTTATAGGTCTTTGCACATCTGTTATGTGGGGTGGTATTTTCAACCTTGCCACAGAAGGATTGGGCAAATACACAGCAATGGCCTCAGGTATGTTTATGACAATGGTTGCAGGCTTCGCAATAATGATAGGTTTGCAAGGCTGGATAGCAGATTTGACAGGCAACTATCTTACAAGCTACATTGTTGTTATCTTCTGTGCCGTTTATATTTTGTTCTACGCTTTGGTGGGCTCAAAGAATGTAAATAAAGACATAAAAGTCGACTAAATAAAACAAAGATTTAATAAACTAAAACGAAGAAAGAAAAGATTCTTTCTTCGTTTTAGTTTTATCTAACACCATTGTGATTATCTGCTTATTGCAATTGGAAGTTAATAGGAAGGTTCTGTGTTTGGCGTACTGCCTTACCTCTTTGCTTTGCAGGTTTCCATTTTGGCATAGCCTTAATAACTCTAACTGCTTCCTCACCACAACCATATCCTATATCACGAAGAACTTTGATATCTGTGATTGAGCCGTCTCTTTCAACAACGAAAGTAACATATACTCTACCTTGTATTCCTTGTTCTTTTGCTTGTGGAGGGTATTTAAGGTTTTTAGAAAGATATTTTCCTAAAGCTTCCATACCACCAGGGAATTCTGCTGATTGTTCAACAACTGAGAAAATAAGTTTTTGTTCTGGATCAACCTCTTCTTGTGCATAAACATATGTCTCGTGAATTTTGTGTAGATTCCACTCTTCTTGTGTATAAAAAACTCTCTCTTGAATCTCTGTTGGCTTTCCTTTAAGACATAATGTTCTTTTTATCCAATTACCATCGGCATCAAATACATAATCTTTATATTCTATCGTACCATTATTAGAACTGATTAGTAAGTTATCTTTATTGTATTGTCTTTTTTCACTATAAGAAGAATCTAATTTGCCCATAGGTGTATAGTTTATTTGACTCTCCAACTTTGAAAAGTCTTCCCCAGTGTAAGTCAGTTTCTTGTTATTCTTAAAAACAATGGAATCCTTATCGCTTCCATCGCCATAATAAGTAAGAATAGTTATTTGATTTGGCGTATAATAGTATTTGGCTAATTCTACAAGGTTTTTTGTCTTATCTTTGTATTCTTTTCTTACCTTGATAGTGCCATCGTCATTAAAAATATAATCATATGTAGAGTGTTTGCTCTCTTTATAATTATAATTAGTCTTATTTGTTGTTATTTTAAAATCTTCCAGAAAACCTTCTTTGGAATATATTGCTATTTCCTCTTGAAACTCATCATTTGTAACCCATTCACCAAACTTTTTGGTTACAGTATAAGTTTTCGTTACACAAACACATGGCACAGTAACAATATCGTCTTGATAAGCATCAGTCAAATACTTGGGATTGATTTGTGCAAAAGTGTTTATGCTACTAAAAGCCACAATAATTATTGCTATGCAACAGATAATTCTTTTTAGTGTTGTTCTCATATTGATAAAAAATTATAAATAACAACCTCTATGTCTTAAATAGAGGTTGTCTTGTTCTTTTGATTAGTTTGCAAAATTGTAGGTTATTGTGCCTTTTTGCAGTTCTGGGGCGTCTTCTTTTGGAGAGAATTTAGATTTCTTGGCTGCTTGTTCGCATTTTCTCCAAATGTTTACTTCCATAAGTGTTGTGCCTTTCTCGCCTCCTATTGCCTCAACAACGTTTCCCTCTTGGTCAACCTTGATTGATACAACAACTTTGCCCGTTTTCTTTGTATCTGTTTTAGGATTTGGAAGAGTCTTGGCACTTCTGCCTTTAAGGCTATAACCATTACCTGTAGCATTTGAGCCGTTGCCACCTCCACCTGTGCCATTCTCTCCGTTGCCATAGCCAGAGCCTGAACCCGTACCGCTTCCCTTGGAATTCTTTTTGCCAGGGAACACAGCATCGTTATCTACTGCAGGTTTATCATCTTTCTTGGCATTCTCACGCTTTGGATTGGTCTTTTTGGCAGAGATAGGGGCTTTTTCGTTGGAAGTAACTATGTTTTCTTCGTCGTTATTGCTTGCCTCTGTGTTTTGTTCTGGTTGTTCTTCGCCACCAACATCGCCCATCATGGCATTTCCTGCATCTGTCAAATCGCCTGCAGAGATTTCTACGCCTTGCTCTGGTGGTGGTGGGTCTTGATAGGGCAGTCCAAAAACAAAATACAGCAACAAAACTGCCACAATATGAACAAGAGCCGTGATAGCAGCACTTAACAACTTGCGTTTTTGTCCTTTGTCGTTCATATTATTTTGATTTTGGAGATTCCGTTGCAAGAATTACCTTATGTTTTGTATTATGACGCTGGTTTATGTGATTTACGGCATCAATAACATGTACTACGCTTTGAACCTGAACGGTTTTGTCGGAATGAAGCTTTACCGTTCCATCTTGAACACCACCCAAAAGTTGTTCAAGGAAAGGCTCTAACTCTTCAAGTGTTTTTGGTTGGTTCTCCACAAAGAATCTTTCTTCGGAATCTATGGAAACAGTTACATTTTGCTTTGCCATAGTTTGTCCTGAAGAACTTTGAGGAAGCAACAACTTAATTGCATTAGGACTGATAAGTGTTGATGTAAGCATAAAGAATATAAGCAACAAAAACACAAGGTCAGACATTGAAGAAGAGTTGAAGCTTGGACTTATTTTGTTTCTACTTTCTAACATAGCAAAGAGTTTATTCTGCTGGTTCGTGCAATAAGTCCATAAATTCCATTGTTCTTGACTCAAGAATAAAGACCATCTTGTTTATTCTGCCAACGATAATGCTGTAAAGGAAAGAAGCAATAAGACCAACGATAAGACCTCCAACAGTGGTAACCATAGCTTCGTAGATACCGCCAGAAAGAAGTTGTATATCTATATTGTTGCCTGCATTTGCCATATCAAAGAAGGCTTTTACCATACCTGTTACAGTGCCAAGGAAACCTATTGAAGGTGCAAGATTAGATATTGTTGCCATCATTGACACTCCACTCTCAAGTTTTGCAATTTCCATCTTGCCCACATTCTCTACTGCTTGGTTGATGTCGTTCAATGGTCTTCCAAGACGAGAAAGACCTTTTTCTATCATTCTGCCTATAGGAGAATTATTGGCAGCACAAATGTTCTTTGCACCTTGAAGGTCGGATTTATGAATGCAATTCTTTACATTGTTCATAAATGATGTGTCTTCTTTGAGAGCTTTGTTTAGTGTTATGTATCTTTCAACAAAAAGATATATGACATAGATTGATAGCAAACCAAGCACTATCATTATCCAGCCACCTTTTGTTGCAAGCTCAAAGATATTTAATGTTTTTGTTGTAGCTTCCACTGTTGAAGCCACCCCATCAGTTGCAGCAGTTGCTGTCTGTAATAAAATGTTTGTTAACATGAAGTCGATTGTTTTAGGTTATTGTTTGATGTTTATTTTCTATTTGATTAAGATTTTTTCCAATTGAATTCCTCTGTCTGTTGTTATTTGGATAAAGTACATTCCTGCTCCAAAGCGAGAAAGATTCAGTTTTTCAGGAACTTTGTTTGAAGAATACACCTGTGCTCCCAAAGAAGATATAATTTCTATCTTTTCCACTTGAGCCATTTGTGTATCAAAAAAGATTACTCCCTCTGATGGGTTAGGATATACCTTTACAGAAAGTTTTTCTTGTGCTTCATCTTCCAACCCCATTTGAATTGTTGCGAAAGTAAAGTCTTCTGACCACTCACTATAGAAAGGATCGCAGTTGGCTCTTATCTTCATTTTGTAGTTTGTCAGTTGTGTTAAGCCTATAGGTGAAAAGATTGGGTCGTTCACTACTATTGTTGGAGTTGTTGGGTATGCGTCTGATTGTTTTGCAAACAATACTTCCCATTTGTTTTGTGTGATATTGCCAGGTGTCCATTCTATTATAGCAGAAGAATGTCTTATGTCGGAAGTATGAATACCACTGACTTCTGCACAAGGAGATGGCATAGTTGTGAAAGAAAGCAAGGTAGACCAATCACTATAAGAATTTGCACATACAGCTCTTACATAAGCAGAATAAGACCTTCCACCTTGCAAACCTGTAAGATGTGCAACTGTATCCAAATTAACAATAAGGGATGTGCCTTCGCCTGGAGTATGACCTGCATAACCATAATCTATTTCAAAGTTTGCTTGACCTACTCTTGGAGTCCAATGCAGATAAGCTTCTGTTATCGTTACAGAATCTTTTGCAAGATTGTAAGGAATGCTGTCGCAAGATTCTGGAGTTATGAAAGTTTTTTGTGATGAGTAAGACGTATCACTTTGTGTGTTTGATATCTTGCCTATAGAGAAGAGTCTGTAATAGTATGTTCTACCAGAATTAAGATTTGACAAAGCAGTGCTGAAAGATTTTGGCATTGTAGTGGCAGAAACTGTGCCTGAAACAGTTACAGCTGTGCCATTGCTAAATGTAGGGTTAGGATTTTGAGAATAAATAAAACCTTTGGTAGTTACAGATGCATAATCGCCCATAGAAGTCATTGTTCCATGAATGCTTGCAGAGTTTATGGTGATATTTGATGCACTATCGGCAGTCATTCCTGGCGTTACAAGTGCAGTTGTTGAGAATTGCATGGCAGATGACCAAACAGTATCGTATACAGTGCCAGTCTTAATTCTCAAAAA
>JABUUQ010000008.1:72651-78578 GCA_021443125.1 Bacteroidales bacterium | reverse complement strand
GAAAACAACATTTGTAGTGTCAATTCCCAAAGAACCCACCGTTCCTCCCATATCTAAAGCCAACTTCTCCACAAATGAAAGGTATTTTGCAAAAGGCATCTTTTCAACTCCTGGCGTCAAAACAGATTTATGGCGTATTTGATAGTCGTCAAACTGCTTTGAACGAGGCACATCAACTGCTATATTGCAAGATTCGTAGTATTCTCCCTTTGCATCACGAAACTCTCTTGCCGCACTGGTTTTCACACCCTTTGGCAACAATCTTCTTGAAGATACTCCCGCAATAAGTTCCGCCTTTTTATATCTGGATAGAAAGTCATTGAACATCATTATACTTGCAACGGAATCTATATTTTCCTCCCATGCGTATTCTTGAATAGCACTCTCTGGCATAAGCACATAATCCACATCATCATCCATAAGAGGCTCGATAAGATTTATTGAACGCATGGTTACATTGAAAGGAGACAAAACAAATTGTTCTTGATATGGGTCCAAATTAGGTTGAACCACAATCGTATCTACTTCTCCTACGTTGTCATCTTCGTAAGAATACCAAAGCACCAATGACCACACTACAGGCAAACCAAGTATCAATCCCACAAAGACCTTTTCTTGATATTTTCCAAACAGTCTTTTTGTTTTTGTACTTGATAGTGGTGTGATGGAATAGCGTTTTATTTTCTTGATATGAAGGAATATGAAGATATTGGCAAGTAATATCCAAAGACTTCCTCCTTCCATCCCCAAAACACTATACCATTGAACAAGAACAGGGTAATTTGCAAAAGTGTTTCCAAGGTTCAGCCATGGAAAATTCAAATCCCAAATAAATTGAATATACTCCAAGGCTATCCAATAGAGCATAAGGAAAAAATATGAGCCTATAGAGTTATTTGAAACCTTCTTTGTAAAATGATAGAGCTGCATAACCAAAGCCATACAGCAAGCTTCAAACAATGGAATTATCAATCCAACAGGTGTAGACTTGCTTATCCATAGTGTATTCACCGAAGTAAAAAGCAGAAACGGAAGAATAGTGTAGCGGAACACCGAAGTGGAAGAAAATTTTTCCATATTGTTGGAAATATAATCCTCTACCCAAAGCATAGGTACAAAAGCAAAAAGCATCAGAGGGGCAAAAGCCATATTGAACGCCCAAGACAAAGTCATTAATACGCCAGACAACAAGGCTATTGCCAATAATTTTATCTTACTCATATAACGGAAGAAGTACTTATAAGCATATCCATTTTTACATCAAAGTCTTCAGTGGGCACTTTCTCAACAAATTGAAAATCAAAGCAGATTCCTATCTTTTTTGCTGGAATTGTTTTCAATAGTCTGTCGTAAAATCCTCGTCCTCTGCCCATACGATTTCTTTCTTTGTCGAAAGCCACTCCTGGTATTATCATCAAATCTATCTTATCCAAATCTTCAAACAATTCTCCAATAGGTTCGGGGATGCCAAACTGCTCTCCAGCCCTCATAGACTGCTCTCCTTGATATTGTCTTAACAACAAATCATCCCCATCGACGCAAGGCAAAAGTATTGTCTTGTCCTTATACCATTTTCTTACAAAATCTTGTGTGAAAACCTCATCATCCATAGACCAATAAAGTAAAACAACTTTTGCATCGGCAAACAACTCCTCCTTTTCCAAAGCAGAGAAAATTGGTTGCGAAAGTTCTTTTTTTTGTTCAAGAGTATAAAGTTTTTTTCTTTCCCTTATCTCTTTGCGAAGTAGTTTTTTTTCTTCCATTTCTAATAACATTCTGTCTTGATTCCCAAAGCTCTGACTCTGTCAGCAAATTTCTCCATTTCCTCTGGCTCAATCTTTATGAGGTCTTTGTCTGGTGTTGCCCTGTCTATAACATACAGCATAACCATAGCAGGTTTTATTTGCTTTATCACCTCAAGCCATGCAGAAAATTCCTCTTCGGTTGTGTTGTCTATTGCTTCTGCCTTGTTTTTGCTTCGTAGGAGTATAGTCTGAATAATAGCTGTGCTTCCAAAACGAATAAGATTCTTTTTTATATCCTCGAATTTCGCACTTACAGGCTTTGAGATTCTGTTATACATAAGTTCCGTTCCAGCATCTATCTTAAGTATTGGGTTGTCTATAAGATGCAAGGCCTCCCATACGTCTTCTCTGTCGAGATTTGTTGAATTTGTCAAGATGGAAACCTTTGCTTGTGGCATGTATTTGTCTCTCAACTCTATAACATCCCTTACTATTCCGAGAATTTCTGGATGCAGCGTTGGTTCTCCGTTTCCTGAGAATGTAATGCTATCAACTTTTTCTCTGTCTTCTTGTTTGGTATCTAAGCACCATTGAAGCAGGTTTTCCTTTATCTTTTTCCTGTCATTGAAACCCACTTTCACATTTGTATCTATAATATTCCAACCACATTCACAATAAACGCAGTTGAAAGAACAGTATTTTTTTGTTTCAGGCAATACATTCACACCAAGACTTACCCCTAAGCGTCTTGATTTTATAGGTCCGACTATTATTTCTTCAAACAACATAACTTTATTTTTTTATTACAATTGTTCAGTTTTCAGTTCCAAAAAATCCTTTCTTTGTTTCGCAAAAATAAAACGGCGTTTCAAAAAATTAAAAGCAAGGAATAAAAAATTAAAACGCCGTTTTATTTTTCGCATCCTTTGGAATGTGCAAAAATAATAAATATTTTTGTCTTTCAAAAGGCATTGCTAAAGTTTGGATTTAGAAAAAATAGCAAAAAAGTTTCTCTATTTGAATTTAATTACTTATTTTTGCACATTGTATTGAAAAAACATAATAACGCAAAAAACTAATTGTTTATGGAATACTTGAAAATATTTATCTTTGCTATATTTGTTAGCAATGTAGTACTAAGTCAGTTTTTGGGAATTTGTCCTTTCCTTGGTGTTTCTAACAAGGTAAGCACAGCAAGTGGAATGGGTATGGCTGTAGTGTTCGTTATGGCACTTTCAACAATAGTTACCTATCTTTTGCAGAACTTTGTTCTTGTGCCTCTCGGCTTAGGATTTCTGCAAACTATTATGTTCATTCTGGTTATCGCCGCTTTGGTGCAGATGGTTGAGATTATACTAAAGAAAATCAGCCCTGCCTTGTATCAGTCTTTGGGTGTTTTCCTTCCATTGATAACAACAAACTGCGCTGTTTTGGGTGTTGCCATCAAAGTTATACAACAAGATTTCAATCTTCTTCAAGGTCTTACCTACAGCATAAGCACTGCATTGGGATTCACTCTTGCATTGGTATTGTTTGCTGGTATAAGAGAACATCTTGAACTTATGGAAATGCCAAAAGGTGTGAAAGGTATGCCTATTGCCCTTATCTCTGCTGGTATTCTTGCTATGGCTTTCATGGGATTTGCTGGTCTTGTAAAACTTTAAGCGAATACGACAATGATTGACAAGAAGGCTAACGCACAATTGGCAAAAAGTCTCAAAGAAAAGAAAAGAAAACCATCGTGGTTTGCAAGGCATAGCAGAAAAAAACTTGTTGCAAAAATCGTTGAAGCTTTGGCAAAAGAGAAAGTTGCTCATGCTTGGGCTCATACGGAGTTTGTTTCTGCTATTGAGAAGAAACCTCAGACTATTGTTATCTATACAGAATTCAAAAGCAATGCCGAAGATGGTATAGCCAATATGGTAGATAATAAAATGACAGAATTGTTTCCTAAATATAAGGTTAATATCATCAATGTAAGCACCCTTTTGCCTTCTATAAAGGAAAGCATATTCAAAGAGGTGGAACAGATAATGTAACTTTGCTTATAAGATATTTTTGGCAAGACAAATTCAAAAAGATTGAAGATTTCTGCTGTCATTATTACCCTTAACGAAGAGAAAAACATAGGACGATGCCTTGAAAGTTTGAAAGGTGTCGCTGATGAGGTTGTTGTTGTTGATAGTCTTTCAACCGACAATACCGAAGCGATATGTAAAAAATACGATGTAAGGTTTGTTTCTCAGAAATTCCTTGGTTATGTTGAACAAAAGAACTTTGCAGCTAATTGTGCAAAGTATGATTTTGTGCTAAATATAGATGCCGATGAACTATTGAGTAAAGAATTGCAAGAATCCATAATAAAACTGAAATCTTCAAGCAATCCAAAGACTGCATATAGCTTCAACAGACTTAACAACTATTATGGGAAATGGATAAAGCACTCTGGACTTTATCCAGATAGGAAATTAAGACTATATGACAGGACAAAAGGCAGATTTGAAGGCAAATATGTTCATGAAAAAGTTGTTATGCAGGAAGGATACAAAGATGTGGAACAACTCAAGGGTGATTTGCTACATTATGCCTATGATTCCAAAGATTCTTTGATAAGACAATTGGATAAATTCTCTTCTCTTCGTGCCAAAGAGTATGCAGAAAAAGGCAAAAAAGTCTCAACTGCAAAAATTATTCTGAAAACTTGTTGGAAATTTTTAAGAGATTATTTTATTTTATTGGGTTTCCTTGATGGCAAAAGAGGTTTTGAGTTATGCAAAATCTATGCAAAATACGAGCATGACAAGTATGCAAAAACAAAATCTTTGTTGGAGCAATCCAAAAGCTGATTGAGATTTAGTAGTTGGCGTCTATAGTATCTTTATTGAACACTATAAGAGTGAAAAAGATAGAGAAAAACAACATTCCCGAAATCATCCTTAACGCACTCTCCGAAAACATATAACACATGCTGACAATAAAGAAAGTATCAAAGTAGATATTTTTCCAAAGCTTTATTTTCGTTGGCAGATATAATAGAGATGCAACAAATAATGCCAAACCAATTACACCAAACCCCACAAGTACATAAATAAACTGGTTATGAGGGTCGGCATCCTTGCATTCCATCTCTGGATAGTCCTTTTCTATTTGCTGAATCAATACTTTTTGTTCATCGCCTGTGCCTGTGCCAAAAACAAAATAAGAAGGTATTACTATGCAAGCGTTCTTTACTCTTACGAATCGTTGAATCAAAGACATATTATCGGCTTTGCCAGTATGTATAAAGCGTTCAAATTCGAAAAAAGTCTGGTACAAACGAGGTTTTAGAGAAAAGCGTTTTGCATATACAATGTTTGCATAACCCTGATTGATGTTTTCTATATCTTTTTCGGTGAGTGATTCTATTGCCTCCTTGTCTTTCTTCAATCCTTTTGAGTTAAGATAGCGATAAATCACCTCTTGATAGGTATAAGGTGCGTTTTTGCAAGAATCATCCAAAGTTTTGCCAGTGCGTTTCTGCCATTCTGTTTCCACTTCTTCGGGGCAAATATATTGGCTTACATAGTATCCGTTCTCTATAAACTTATCATAATCGTGCAAATAGAGATTACCGCTTTTTGTTCTTTGATTATTGGAATAGGAAAGGGCTCGTTTTGGTGAGAAATAATTGACATATTCTTTTGCTACCCACACCGAACAACCCAAAAGCACAAAAACAATAACCCAAGCAAAACTTCGTGAAAGTGTATTCTTGTTTCTGAACAACAATACCAAAACACTGATAAACGCAAGCAAGATAACAGTGATTAAACCTGTCATCATCTGCGTTATTATAAGGAAAATCAAAAACCAAAGAGCTATACAAAGCAACAAGGTCTTGAATCTCTTCTTTCTAAAGGCATACAAACACAAAATTGCTATGGCAAAAGCTATTTTTATTGAGAAAGCTATATTTCTTGCACCGAGAACCAATTCTCTTACATTGGCATAATCATTTATAAGATAGGTTGTTATTCCCATAACAGTGCCCACGAGCATTGCAAGCAAGTACAGCAATACAAAACCATCGAACAATTCCTTCTTTAATGGCGATATCAGACAAAAATATAAAGAAAAAACAAACAAAGGCACCGTATGCTCAATAACTCTCAATGCTTCTATCTTGTCATCACTCCATAATGT
>JABUUQ010000008.1:70602-71814 GCA_021443125.1 Bacteroidales bacterium | reverse complement strand
AACAGAAAATTCTCCAACATACACATTTTCAGCTACCTTCGCTTCTTTGTTTATTGAGCATAGGGAAGATTGCCCCGTTCTTTTTTGTTGCATAGAAGAATAAAGTTCCAACAATGTTGCAAAGGCTGAATATGCATCCTTAACCCTAACAAGTGTTGCTTTTGTTGGTCTTTCCAAAACAGCATCTTCGTTGATTATCACTATAGATGCCTGAGTATCATAGATATATTGTGTGTATTTTGTATTGGCAAGGAAAGCCAAAGCACCCTCTTCGCCTTCTTCTATTCTGCAAACCTTATTTACTTTTATATTTGCGTCGCCCTCCACTCTTCCTTGAAGAAATTGGGCTATCTGCATTGCACTAAACTCCATATTTTATCAATTTTTGTTGCAAAGATACAGAGTTTTGAGAACAAAGTCAAATTTTAGCAAAATAAAACGCCGTTTCAAAAAATTAAAAGCAAGGAATAAAAAAATAAAACGCCGTTTTAATTTTCTGAAACAAGGTTTTGAAAATACATATCTCTATCTGCCCCAAGAATCTCTATCGAGACTTCTATAGTTTATAGCTTCTGCCAAATGGTTATTCTCTATCGTAGGACTACCTTCAAGGTCTGCTATGGTGCGGGCAACTTTCAAAATTCTGTCATAAGCTCTTGCAGAAAGGCCAAGCTTGTTCATAACATTTTTCAGCAATGTCATGCCTTCGGGTCTTATTTGGCAAAACTCCTTCATAAGTTTCGGCGTCATTTGAGCATTGCAATGTATTTCATCATAGTCTTTGAATCGTTCCTCTTGGATTTTTCTTGCCTTGATAACCCTTTCGCGAATCACTGCTGAGGGTTCTCCTGCTCGTTTGTCGGCAAGTTCTTTGAATGGAACGGGTATAACTTCTATCTGAATATCAATTCTATCCAATAAAGGCCCACTGACTCTGCTCAAATACTTATTCACTTGTCCGGAAGCACAGGTACATGGTATGGAAGGATGGTTGTAGTATCCGCAAGGGCAAGGATTCATAGCGGCAACAAGCATAAAACTTGCAGGATAGTTGGCTGTGAATTTTGTCCTCGAAACAGTGATAAATCTTTCCTCCATAGGCTGACGAAGAACTTCAAGAACATTTCTTTTGAATTCTGGCAACTCATCCAAGAACAATACACCATTGTGAGCCAACGATATTTCACCAGGTTGAGGGTAGGTTCCGCCACC
>JABUUQ010000008.1:67742-68838 GCA_021443125.1 Bacteroidales bacterium | reverse complement strand
CTTTCCAAGTCTATATTTTTGCAGGCATCAAGTTCCGTAACAACTATATCGATATTATCCACTCCCATACCTGTTGAAAGCACTGTAATGCGTTTTCCGTTATATTCTCCCGTATGTGTATGAATTTCCCTATTCTCTTTTCTTACTTCTATCTTTGAAAAATGCTTGCTAACCTCATTTACTCGTGCAGGATCGCCAACAAGAATGACATTTTCTGCCAATTCATCGGGATGAAGGCGTATATGATACAAACTTCCGTCGTTTGCAAGTGTAAGTTCCGAAGCTTTAAGATTTTCTTTCATAGTCTATTTTTTTCTATTTAGGAGTTTGTCAATAAATATCTTAAGATTTGCTTTTTGTTCCTCTGCTACATCTATCTTATCCAAAGAATCCAAAGCCATATCCATATATTGCTTTACCATTTTTTCCACATCCTCTCTCACATTATACTTTTCAAAAATTGCTTTCACCTCTTGCACTTTCTTTCTTAGGTCTATGGTTTTCTCATTATAAAGACTCAGTAGTTTTTCTCTGTCTTTTTCGTCTGCTTTGCCCAAAGCTGTAAGATAGACTATTGTTTTTTTATTGTCTGCTATGTCTGTGCCTGAAACTTTCCCGAAATCACTCAAATCACTCCAACAATCCAAAATATCATCTTGCAGTTGGAAAGCAATGCCAGAGTATAATCCGAACTCAGAAAGGCAATTCATATCTTCAGCCTTTGCATTCGCAACAATAGCCCCCATTTTCAACGCACCAGCAAGAAGAATACCTGTTTTCAAACTTATCATTGTTATGTATTCTTGTATGCTTACATCGTTTCTCTGCTCGAATTCCATATCCAAAGCCTGACCTTCACAAACTTTGATAAGCACAGAAGTCAGTGTTTTGGTAAGTGCGGGAATTTTTTCTTTTTCGCATTGCAACAAATACTCATAAGCCATTGCATACATCACGTCTCCAGAAAGAATAGCTTTATTGTTGCCGAACTTTTGATACACCGTAGGTTTGCCTCTTCGAAGAGGTGATGCGTCCATAATATCGTCGTGCACCAAAGTGAAGTTATGCAGTATTTCAACGGCTATTGCAGGGTTGG
>JABUUQ010000008.1:61006-64674 GCA_021443125.1 Bacteroidales bacterium | reverse complement strand
TTGATGGTTGTTTTGTTGATACTTGACCTTGGCGTTTTTGAGAAAAAAGACAAGGTTGTAAGCATGAAATCTGCACTTAAGACGACTCTCGTTTGGGTTGCTTTGGCTATGGGTTTTGGTATCTTTATCTATTTTTACGGACATACGATGCACGGCATAGAAGACAAGCAAGGTCTTGTTGAAGTGGCAACAAAATATCACGAAAAGGGTTTTGAACAGGCCACGGCTTCATTATCTTATGATGATGCTGTGAAAATCTACAACAAACGTATGACTTTGGAATATATTTCCGGCTATCTTATAGAGTATTCTCTAAGTATAGACAATATTTTCGTAATGTTGCTTTTGTTTACTTCCTTTGCAATACCGCCACAGTACTACAAAAGAGTTCTTATGTGGGGAATAATAGGTGCAATGCTGATGAGGTTTATTTTTATCTTCGTTGCAGGTGCTTTGATTGCCAAATATGAATGGGTGCTTATTGTTTTCGGAGTTTTTCTTGTCTATTCGGGCATTTCCATGTTCCTAAAACGCAACAAGGAAGAACAAATGAATCCTCAGGACAATGCAATAATAAAATTTTGCTCAAAACACTGGAAAGTAACCGACCAAATAACCGACCACAGTTTCATTAAAAAGATAGATGGCGTAAGATTCGTAACACCTTTATTGCTTTGCATGATTATGATTGAGTTTACCGACATTTTGTTTGCCGTAGATTCCATTCCAGCAGTCTTTTCAGTAACAAAGGATCCTTTCATAGTCTTCTTTTCTAACATTTTCGCCATTATGGGATTGCGTTCTTTGTTTTTCCTAATCAGTGGTATGGTGCAGAAATTCAGATTTTTGAATGTAGGCCTTGCCTTCCTTTTGTTTATTATAGGAGTCAAGATGATAATAGAGTCAGAATTGGTGGGAATAGAAATACCTACGGCTGTCTCATTGCTTATGATAGTTGCAATTCTTCTTGTCAGCATATTGGCTTCGCTTTTGATTCCCGAGAAAAGCGAGAACTAAATCTATATCTGCCAAAAGGCTGAAATAAAACCTTGTTTCAATAAATTAAAAGCAAGGAATAAAAAAATAAAACGCCGTTTTAATTTTCTGAAACGGCGTTTTATTTTTGCCATACAAAACTATGATAAAATAGTTTCTTGTCAAAAAAAATCATAAAAAGTGTAAATAATATTTGCAGAAATAAAAAATTATTGTAATTTTGCAAACCGAAAATATGGTCTCTTGGCCGAGTGGCTAGGCACCGGTCTGCAAAACCGTATACTCCAGTTCGAATCTGGAAGAGACCTCTTGCGTCATTTTTATGACGCTTTTTTTTGTCCTTTTTGTTGGGGAAAATTGTTGGGTAGGGGATGTGGAATATGTTTGCCAAAAGTTTAAAAATCAAAGCACTGTTTCGAGAAAATAAAACGGCGTTTTAATAAATTAAAAGCAAGGAATAATTTTTTCTTTCTTCGTTTTAATTTTTCGTGATGGCAGAGAAATGCACAAAAATCCAAAAACTTGTCCCAAATTTACTTACAGGTTTGAAATTATCTTTATTTTTGCATATTGAAACCTTAAAATCATACAACAATGCAGAACATTATAGCTATTATATGGGATTTTGACAAAACTTTAGTGGATGGATATATGCAGGATCCTATATTTGAGGAATACAATACAGACTCTAAAAAATTTTGGGAGGAAGTTGGCAATTTGCCAGAGAAATACAAGGAAGAGCAAGGCATACAAAGAGTGAATAAAGACACAATTTATCTTAATCATTTCATAAAATATGCCAAAGAAGCAAGGTTCAAAGGTTTGAATAACACCAAATTGAGAAGTTTTGGCGAGAAACAAAAATTCTATAAAGGTATTCCCGAGATTTTCAAAACGACAAGCGAATTGCTAAAGAACGATGTTGTCTGCCAAGAGTACAATATAAAGGTTGAACACTACATAGTAAGCACTGGTTTTGCAGAACTTATACGCGGAACCTCTATTATGGACTATGTTCAGGATGTTTGGGGGTGTGAGATGATAGAAGGAAAGGACCAAAACGGCGATACAATTATTTCGGAGATAGCCTACACCATAGACAATACCACAAAAACAAGGGCAATTTTTGAGATAAACAAAGGAACCAACAAACATCCTGAAATTTCCGTCAATAGCAGAATGTCTGATGAACAACGCAGGGTTGATTTCAAGAATATGATTTATATTGCCGACGGTCCAAGCGATGTTCCTGCCTTTTCTGTAATCAAAGAGCATGGAGGAGCCACTTTTGCCATTTATCCAAAAGGCCAGCATGATGCTTTCAAACAAGTGGAGCAGTTAAGGGCAGAGGGAAGAATAGATATGTTCGCCGAGGCTGACTATTCCAACGATACAACTGCATCAATCTGGATATGCAACAAGATAAAGGACTTTGCAGAAAGAATAAAAAAGGAAGAGCAGGCAAAAAGAGCCAACATAAGTCAGGCACCAATGCATTTGGTTTAGGGTTGCAAATTTAGCTTGTGAAGAGTTGCAAAAATAAAACGCCGTTTCAATAAATTATTCCTTGCTTTTAATTTACTGAAACGGCGTTTTATTTTTTTCTTCCTTGCTTTTGTTTTTCGGTGTCTTAGTTCTCAAGAATATTTAGTTTGTTTCTCATCAATCTTACTTGTTCTGCATCGGTTTGAATAATATCGTATTCGCTCAAATCCTTGCCTCCCATAGATACGTTCGGCTGTCTGAAAATCATATTGCCGGCTATGGCGCGTTTGGCAGAAAAATGATAGTTTTGCAGTTGTGTTTTGGCAAAAAGTTCTTCAATATTTTCGGTATTTACGCCACTACCAGCCATTATTTCTATCTTTTCGCCATAAAGTTTTTGCAGTTGGGCTATGTTTTCAGCACCTTCCAAAGCCTTATTCCTTTGTCCAGAAGTCAAAATACGAGAACAACCACATTCAACAATATCTTTGCCTGCCAGAAAGTAGTCTTCGGTCATATCTATGGCACGATGAAAGCAAGTTTTCATACTTCCAGCAAGTTCCACCAATGTTTTTGTGCGTTTTTTATCCACTTTGCCATCTGCAGTCAGCATACCAAAAACAACACCCTTGACTCCAATGTTTTTGCAAGTGAGAATGTCCTGTTTCATCAGTTCAAATTCAATGTCGTTGTAAAGAAAATCCCCTCCTCTCGGCCTTATCATAACCATAATATCCAAATCAAGATGTTCTTTTGCATAGGCAATAGTTGCAAACGAAGGAGTAGTGCCACCTTCGAAAAGATTGTCGCATAATTCCACTCTGTTTGCTCCACCTTTTTGGGCTTCAAAGCAAGAATCTATGCTTCCTGTGCATATTTCAAGGGATATTTTTTTCATTTTCTTATAAAAGTTTTGAAGTTTCTTGTTGTAGATGTTGTTTTAATAGGGCAGTTTTTTCCAAATGCAGTTTGTAGTTTTGTGTGTCTGGGTTCAAAGGTCTGTGATTCTGCATTGTGAAAAGTTTATAGAACTGTTTGTTGAGTTCTTGTGTAGGTTTGGAAAAAAATGTTGCAGAGAACTTTTCCCAAATGTAATTGACGGTTGTTTCATTCACATGAAGAAGGTCTTGGGTATAGAATCTATAGTCGCGTAACTCGTCCATAACTATCTCATACGAAGGAAAATA
>JABUUQ010000008.1:59620-60663 GCA_021443125.1 Bacteroidales bacterium | reverse complement strand
TTTATTTGTGAAAGGCAGGATTCTTTGTCTTTGGCTCTGTAATCGCCATGACAGGAAAATGCATAGTAGTATTCATCAACCTTTATCAAATCATCGTCTGCTAGAAAGGTGTTTTGGGTAATTTTGTCTAAACAAACTGCTATGGATAGTGGGTTGTATAAGATGCCAAAAGGGTTTCGCAGGGTATTAAAGCCGTTTTGAGAGAATTTGTTACCTATTTCATCAGTGAAACAAGAACCTATGAGCATTATGTTTTGCTTATGGTTGATTTTGTCCTTGCTTTCGGGTATGATAACTTCGGTAAATAAGTTGTCCTTCATATTCTAACAAAGTATTTCCTTTAATTTTGCAAACAGACTTACAGTTGGCAATCCCATAACGTTGTAATAATCTCCCTCAATTGCTTCTATGCCAATCATTCCTATCCATTCTTGTATTCCATAGGCACCCGCTTTGTCGAAAGGTTGGTATTTTTTTATGTAATAAGTTATTTCGTCATCGGATAGTTGCTTGAATTTCACTTTTGTTTTCTCTGCAAATGACAGTTCTTTGTCCTTGTGTTTTATATAGCAGGCAGAAACAACATAATGCGTATTGCCAGAAATCATTTTCAGCATTGCAAAAGCTTCTTGTTCGTTTTTGGGTTTGCCTAATGGTATATTGTTGTAAAAAACCATGGTATCACTGCACAGAAGTATCTCTTTGTCTGCAAGGGTACCCTTATATGCTTTGCCTTTCTGGGTTGCAAGATATAGAGGTATTGCTTCGTTTTTCAAATCTTTTGAATAAGATTCTTCAATGTCTGCTTTCACGATACGCAAAGCAAAACCCATACTCTCCAAAAGTTGTTTGCGTCTTGGAGAACGGCTGTTTAATACTATGGTATAGTCAAACAAATCAGACAACTGCATCTAACCTAAAAATATCTCCGCAGAAAAATACAATGAATAGCAATGAAATATAAAGAAAACCAAGAATTTGATAAAGCATTGCATAGTCCATTTGCAGTTTTGAGCGATAAAGTTTGATAATGTAATAAATAA
>JABUUQ010000008.1:55073-59589 GCA_021443125.1 Bacteroidales bacterium | reverse complement strand
AATATGAATGGAATCCATGCTATAATAGAATTTGTATGCAAACCAGACATTCAATGCAATAAATAGAAGAGAACTTATGGTCAAAACAAGTTTTGTTGTTTTGTAACCTTCTTTGACTGGAAAGGTAATAAGTTCGTGCTTTTTATTGTCTTCGAGATTTGCAAGGTCTACAGTTAAATCCCTGATAAAAGTAAGCAAGAATACATAAGCACCAAGATATAAGAAAATATACAGAAGATCTTGTATGCCTTCAGTGGCAATGCGTATAGGCATAGGGCTTTCGAAACCTTTGAAAGCAAACAGTTCCAAAAACAAAGGCAGGAACAAAATTATAGCATAAAGAAGTGAAATGAGTATATTGCCAATAAGGTATTCTCTTTTGTATTTCAAAGCATAGAAATAAGCACCAAAAATAAATACAACAGAGATTGCACTTGCCTGCCATGCGTTATTCTTTATTCCTATAAATATATGTATTGCCAAACCAATGACAGCAAGCAGCCAAAACATCTTGTATTTGTTCTTTTGTTCTGTGCTTTCTGTTTTGTTGCCGTTTATTATGTCAAGCATTTTGCCATCGTAATAAGAACAAACAACATTCATGGCAGCCATAAGGAAGACAGAACCAAAAGTAAAGGCTAAAAAATCTACAAAGGTTATAATAGTAAAAGGAAAATAACTTTGATAGAAAGGAATGAGTATTTGCGTTCTAAGCATCAGCATTCCAAAAAGCACAAGCAAAAGACTTTCCCAGCCTAATAGTTTCAAATATTCTTTCATTATCAGTATTTTGTTTCTTGAAGAACTTTGCCTTCTTCATCATAAAATTTCCAAACGCCTACTTTTACACCTTCTTTGTATTCTCCTTCTGATAGCTTTTTGCTTCCTCTTGCATATTCAACCCATTTGCCATTAGGTTTTCCGTCTTTGAAACCCTGCTCTCTTACTTTGTTGCCACGCTCATCAAAGAAAATCCATTCGCCAGTTTTGTTGCCGTCTTGATAAGTGCCTTGCTCTACAAGAATGCCGTTATAGCGTTTTTCCCATCTGCCATTCAAAGCACCGTCTTTATAATCTGCTTTCTGGTATTCTTCTCCGTTTTCAGTGTAAAGTGTTTCAGTGCCGTGTTTTATTCCGTTTTTGTATGAAACGACTGTCTTGTGAGAGCCGTCTTCGTTGAACATTTCCCATTTGCCGTTCATTTGAGCTTTGGAGAAAGCACCACGCATTTGCAATTTGCCATTTTGAAAATAACTTTCCCAAATGCCTTCTTCAGTGCCATTAACATAAGAACCTTTATGCAAAACACTGCCATTTTCGTAGTAAGTTTTCCAAAGACCTTCTCTCTTGCCCATATTGTATTCGCCTTCTCTCCATTTTTCTCCTGTTTCGTACCAATATGTCCAAGTGCCTGTTTCTTTGTCGGCAAGGTATGCTCCTTCGCTTTCTTTCTTGCCGTTATCCATATAGAAATATGTCCATTTGCCGTTTTTCTTTCCATTCAAAACAGTGCCGGTCATATCCATATTCCCGTTATTATACCACCATGTAACTTTGCCTTCAAGTTCATCAGCCTTGTAAGTGCCTTGCATTTTTATCTTACCATTCTTGTGATATTCTTTATACTCACCTTCTTTCTTGCCATCTATAACTTTGCAAGAATAATAAGGGTTGCCATTTTCGTAAAATGCTTTGTTTTCACCGTTGCCAGTATAAACTTCTTGCTTCTTCAGTTGGCCGTTTTTGAAATACCATTTCCATTCGCCTACTTTCCAGCCTTTTTCATTGTATTCTCCCTGACTTTCTATCTTTCCAGTCTCAAAATAGTAAGTCCATTGTCCTGTTTTTAAGCCATCTTTAATTGTTTTGAAACCTTCTGTGGCTTTTTTGCCGTTAGCCCAATATTCAACAATTGAAACTGTATCTTGTGCATAGACAAAGCAAGCACAGAATGCAAAAACTATAAGCAAGAAACACTTTTTCATATTACTTTGTTATTTATTTGTCGGATGAGAATAAATTATGTTAAGTTTTGGTCTTTTTGTAGGGTCTGTAAAGTTAGGACCATTCAATACAACCCTTGCCGCACTGTTTACAGTTGGGTCTGGAATAATATATATTGTAGGGTCGCTGTAATTTCCCTTCAAATAGTTCTGCAAATGAGATGTTACAAGAATCCTATATGCGTTTATGGTGGTGTCAAAATAAGTTTCGCCACCGATATTTGTTGCTATTATTTCATCTCTAAGGAATACAGAAGTGGTGTCAGTAGGTTTTCTATAGCATATTACAGAGTTTGGATAAGTGAATCTGTCGCCTGATATATCTGCAACAGGGAGAATAAGTTCAGCTCTATTGATTGCAGCATCTTTTATTGAGTCTATACTATACCATGTGTCAAGACCAAGAATGTTCAGCTTTATCTCTGCAACACCCAAAGCCGCAAGATACATATATTCGCCTGTAGCAATAGCATTTGTACTTAAAGAACTGCTCAAGCCAGCAAGAGGAGTGTTTGAATAGTCTTTATCCACATGAACAAAGGTATTGCCAGATGTTGGGAAAGTAAAGGTATATCTATTGTGCATTCCGCTTTGTGTTGTGTAGTATAAAGTAACGCCAGAAATAGAAGAAGACAAATCAACATAAGCTATCATACCATTGGCGTCGGTATTTGTTGCCTGAATTCTGAAACCTTTGAAATCTTCTGCAAAAGCCTCTCCACTTTCATAAGAAGAATTTGTGATTTTTGCCAAGAACTCATTGCTAAGTTTCAATCTCAAATGAGGGTTATACTTTGTGCTATCTGTGCCAACTATCATATTTGTATCATACACGTTTATATTTACAGTGGCATCAAATATAGGTGTTTGATTGTAAGATACCGAATCATTAGCATGAGTTTTTGTTGAGTCTATTGTTTCAGTCAGTTCATTTACAACAACTCTCATATCCATACTTGTTACAGAATTATTTTTGGCAAAGAATCCTGAATAGGCAAGAGTAAGGACTATTGAGTCGGCAGTGCCTAACTCCGAAAAGTTTTGGTAGGATGAACTCATTGTAATAGGAGTGTAGATAGAAGTTGTTATTCTTCCAAAATTGTTATCCCTATATGAACCAAGAGGAACGGAACGATAGGTTTTTGTTTTCAAGGTGTCGTCGTTGAATATCTGTGCTTCAAGATGCACAAGATTCAAATCTGCAGCAAGAACATTGACTGCATTGTTGTCGCCAACGAATTCCAAACCAAGTCTTTTGTCTTCATCAACGCAAGAGGCAAAAAACAATACGGAAACCAAACCTAATATAAATATAACCTTTTTCATTGTTGTTTTGTTTTAGTCTTCATCTTGAGGAATGATAGTATCGAAATACTTATTTACGTTTTCAAAGTATTCGTTTTTGTAAGGAGTGAAAGGAACAATGTCTTTTTTGCATTCTTTGGCAAATTCTATCAATTCTTTATTGACATTTTTTGATGCAAGTATGACTCCGTCGCAATAACTTATGGCAGCTTTCATCAAATTTAGATAAGTAGGTTCTTTGTAGAACTTGAAATCTTTTGCAGTGCCACCATCGGCTTTAAGTTTCTTGACCATAGTCTCTGCCATAGTTTCTCCGAACTCGTCATCGCACAAAGTAATTATAACCTTGCTGTCAGAAAAATATGCATGGTCTTTATATTCAGTGCGTTTCACATAGAAAGGCAACAACATAGAGAACCAACCAGAGCAATGAATGATATCTGGCCTCCAAGACAAATTCTTTATTGTCTCAAGCACACCTCTGGCAAAGAACATAATTCTTTCGTCGTTGTCTTCCTTGAAAGAACCATCTTCGTTTCTTATATCTCCTTTGCCAACGAAATAATCCTCATTATCAATAAAGTAAATCTGCATTCTTACAGAAGAAAGCGATGCAACTTTTATGATTAGTGGATGGTCGGCATCGTCTATGACAACATTAAGACCAGAAAGGCGGATAACCTCATGCAATTGGTTTTTTCTTTCGTTGACATTGGCAAATTTAGGCATAAAAATCCTGATTTCTTTGCCATGTTCCATAACATATTGTGGTAAAAACCTTCCAAAATCCGCCATAATTGAGTTTGGTGAATATGGAAAAATCTCTTGAGAGACGAATAAAACTCTTGGTTTGCTCATATTTTTAAGTATAAATTTAGCTAATGCAAAATTACAAAAAAAAAATGAAACATAAGAATTTGCCAGCAGAAAACCGATAAAAGCTTCCGCAAAACAAAACTTGCTTTGTAGAAAATAAAACGAAGAAAGAAAAAATTAAAATGGCGTTTTAGAAAATTATTCCTTGCTTTTAATTTTCTGGAAGCAAGAAAGAAAATGGGAAGTCTTCATTTTTGAAAAACTTCCCAGTAGAATTATAAACTGAAATAGTGAGATATATCTTTTTAGTTGAAAACTGATTGAAGTTGTTGGAACTCCTGTTTTGCAGAATGGTTGTTGTACAATATATTATAAACAGCCTCTGCTATAGG
>JABUUQ010000008.1:52068-53432 GCA_021443125.1 Bacteroidales bacterium | reverse complement strand
GAATCTGTTCCTGGCACTTCTTGTTTGAATATAGGTTCGCAAGGAAGACTTTTTTGCAATTTAGGAAGAAGTTTTACATATTTTTCCAATGATTTGCTCCATACAGGGTCTTTTATAAGAACAAAAGATTCGAATGAAGTTTTAAGACCAAACAATTCGTCGTCATAGTTTTCAATAGGACCTACAACAAAATCTATGTTTGAGTTCTTCATATTCATCCAAGCCATATCAGAGGCAAAATAATCGTTTGTCTGCAATGCTTTCACTCTTTCTTTAAGATAGATTTTCATCTCCTCGTTCTCGCAAATGCTTATAGCTTTGTTCATAAGAGCAATAGCTTTGTCCAAATCTTTTTTGTATGCTTCGTAGTATCCAACAACGTAAAGTTTCCCATTCTTGTCTCTCTTTATTATCGAATACTGAGAATTTTTCATAGGGTCATCAAGTTTCTCAAACTCTTCTTTGGTCATATCTTTAGGATAGAAATTCAATCCTGCAGTTTTGACTTCAGCACCTTTTACAAAAGGCTTCCAATCATCCATTCTATCCCAAAAGCCATAGTTTATTTCAGCAAATTTTTGTTGCCAAGGGTCTTTTAACTCATAAACTTCTTTCTTGTTTCCGAAAACTTGTTTCCAATAAATATCATCCATGATTTCCGCAATGTCAATAAAGATACCCACCATTTCTCTCTCAGATTTTGAAAGGAAACTCAGGTCTGTAGTAAGTTTTACAGTTGCGTATTGTTCTACCTTTTGTTGTGTTGTCATCTTATTAAAGTTCTGCGCCTCCATACTTAAAAATCCTAAAAATAGAAGGCAAATTGTTAATGTCTTTTTCATATTTCAATTATTTTTTAGTTCCTTTTCTTGGTTAGTTATGCAAAATTAGTGTTTTTTCTTTAAGAATTGAGATTTTTTGAGTATTTTTGCCAAAATTTATTCATTAACTAATAAAATACATACTCAAAAATGGAAGACAACTTTCAAGAAGATAAAGTTTTACAACCTCAAACAGAAGAAGTAAAGCAAGAAGAAACCACACAGGTTGCACAAGAAGGAAAAAAGAATAAAACAATAGTTCCTCTGTTTGCCATAATACTTTCAATATTAGCAATAGCAGTGTCTTTGTTCTCTATTTTTTGCAATAAGCAAGAGACTGTAACTGCATCCCCTAAGGTAATCCAAAAAGGAGATTTGAAAATTGCCTATGTGAATACTGATAGCATACTTGCAAAATACGATATGGCAATAGAAATGCAGAAAGAATTGCAGGCAAAGCAAAAACAGGCACAACAACAGTTTCAAAGCACACAACAAAAGTTAGAGCAGGACTACAAAGACTATATGAAAAATGGTGAAAAG
>JABUUQ010000008.1:46874-50825 GCA_021443125.1 Bacteroidales bacterium | reverse complement strand
CAATTGCGTACAGCATTGAACGGAGTGATTACTTTTCAATAAAACGAGACAAAATTAAAAGCAAGGAAGAATTTTTTCTTTCTTCGTTTCAATAAATTAAAACGCCGTTTCATTTTCACGAAACGGCGTTTTGTTGTTTGCTTTCTTCGTTATCTTGAAATATAAAGCACCAAAACAGCTATGTCTGCAGGGGAAACGCCACTGATACGGCTTGCCTGCGCTATTGTCTTAGGTCTGATTTTTGTCAGTTTTTCTCTTGCTTCAAAAGACAGGGATTGCAATTTTTGGAAATCGAAATCGTCTTTGATGACAAGGCTTTCGTATTTGTTTATTCTTTCAACAGTCTCTTGCTCCTTGGCGATGTATGACTCATATTTAACTTGTGTTTCTGCCAAAACTCGAATATCTTCCCTAAGACTTGAAGGAATTTTTCCAATTCTTTCTGCCAAAGACACAACATTTGTTTCCAAATCCTCCAATCTTACTTGAGGACGAAGCAATAACCTTGAAAGTTTCTCAGGATGAGGTATTTGTGGTGTCTCCAAAAGAGAAAATCGTTCATTTACTTCTTCTGGTTGGGCGTTATTTGTTTTTAGGAAATCAACAATAGTATTGCATGCTTTTTGTTTCCTTTTTATTAAATTTAACCTTTCTTTCTCGGCAAGACCTATGCTATATGATTTTTCCGTAAGACGTTCATCTGCATTGTCTTGGCGAAGTAAAATTCTGTATTCCGCCCTTGAAGTGAACATACGGTAAGGTTCATCAACACCTTTTGTTACCAAATCGTCAATCAATACACCTATGTAGGCCTCACTACGTTTCAATACCAAAGGTTCTTGCTCACGAATCTTCAACACAGCATTTATTGCAGCCATCATACCTTGGCAGGCAGCTTCTTCGTAACCTGTAGTGCCATTTATTTGACCCGCAAAATACAAATGCTCGATTTGTTTTGTTTCTAAGGTAGGATAAAGCTGTGTAGGTGGGAAATAATCATACTCAATCGCATATCCAGGGCGTTGAATAACAGCTTTTTCAAATCCTTTTATCTTTCTAAGTGCCTTATACTGAACATCCAAAGGCAAAGATGAAGAAAAACCATTTATATAATACAAATCAGTCCATAGAGATTCGGGCTCAACAAATAGTTGGTGGTGGTCCTTATCGGAAAACCTCTCAATTTTATCTTCAATAGAAGGACAATAGCGTGGGCCTCTGCCTTGAATTCTGCCTTGGAACATAGGAGAATCCTTGAAGCCAGTCCGCAAAATATCATGCACCGTTTCATCGGTATAAGCCAAAAAACACGAATGTTGTTGCAAAGGTTTCTTTCTTTTGGTCAGGTAGGAGAATTGCCCTGGCTTTGCATCTCCTTTTTGTTCCGTAAGTGCCGAAAAATCAATGCTCTTTCCCACAACTCGCATCGGCGTTCCTGTCTTTAGTTTTGCCACTTCGAAACCGAGTTTGTGAAGATTTGCAGAAAGACCATTTGAAGCCTCTTCTCCCAAACGGCCTCCTTCATAATTGACTGTGCCTACATGTATTCTGCCTGAAAGAAATGTTCCGTTGGTAAGTATAACCGCTTTGGCATTGAAAGACAATCCGAGTTTGGTTCTCACACCCGTGGCATTGCCTTTTGAAATAACAACATCAACAACCTCATCCTGCCAAAGAAACAACTGAGGTATTTGCTCCAAAGCCCTTCGCCAACCTATAGGAAAGGAAACATTATCAACCTGTGCCCGAGGACTCCACATGGCAGGACCTTTGGAAGAATTGAGCATACGAAATTGCAGTGTGTTGTTGTCTGTATTTATTCCACTATAGCCTCCCATAGCATCAATCTCTCGTACAATCTGACCTTTGGCAACTCCTCCCATGGCAGGATTGCAAGACAAGGCAGCAATAGTTGTAAGGTTTTGTGTGATTAGAAGAACCCTACAACCCATCTTGGATGCAGAATAGGCAGCTTCGCAACCTGCATGACCGGCACCAACAACAATTATATCGTATCTTTCACTCATTTATATGAATTCTAAAAAATAAGTCCTATTATTTACTTCTTGAAAATCAAATCTTTATTCCACGAAAATAAAACCTTGTTTTAATTTATTGAAACGGCGTTTTATTTTCTTCAAACCTTGTTTTAATTTTACGAAACAAAGATTTAGGCAAACATTTCTTTGTATAGGGCAATAGCTTCATTCTCTTGCTCTCGCATAATCTTTTCATCTTTTGGGTTGTGGTCTTTGTAGCCCATAAGATGTAAGACTCCATGACTGAGAACTCTGAGCAATTCATCCTCAAAGCTTGTTTTGAACTCCTTGGAATTGTCCTCAACCCTGTCTGTTGAAATGAAAATATCGCCATTCAGTTTTTCGTTTTCTACATAGTCGAAGGTAATAATATCAGTGTAGAAATCGTGGTTAAGAAATTGTTTGTTGACTTCTAAAATTCTTTCATCAGAACAAAAAATATAAGAGATATCACCTTGCTTAAAGCCTTTATTTTCTATAAGTGCCTTTATCCAAGCCTTGATTTTAAGCTTGTTTTTGAGATTGAAAGATGTTTCGGAAATAAAACTTACAGCCATATTATTTAATCAAAACTTCAACGGAAGAATACTTTCTTACAGCCTCTTGTCTTTGCAATGCAAGTTCTGGTTCAATGCCATTGACAAGGAAAATCAACTCTATCGTTCTGCCTTTGTCCTTTATCTCTATTCGGTCTGCCAAAGTGTCTATAAGGAACAAAGCATTGGTGTTTTCTTCCCCTATATTCTCAAAATCAAAAGCTTTGAAAACTTCCTCTTTGCTGCTGATTGAGAAAACAACTCCACCTACGCATTTTTCGTAACTTATACTTACTTTGCCTTTCACAAGACTCATGGCAGTGGAAAGTGCAATTGATATACTGCCAAAGTAATTATATAGGTGGTTTTGACTGCAAATATCTTCAACAAACGCTTCAGCCTTAGCAAGTTCGGTACTTAATACATGTATCTTTTCAATCTCTGTTCTCATAGTTTGTTCCTTACTTTTTGTTCTTATTTGAATTTTCAAAGTTATAAAAATATTCGTTAACTTTCAACTTATAATATGAAGAATATACAGGTGGTATTTTTTTGAATAGCTCTAAATCTCTGTTTTTTAGTTTTTTGAATGCTTCAATACTGTTTGGATTTTCTTGGAACTTGTCTATGCCTGTGTTTGATTTGCGTTCTTTGTCCTTATCTTGTTTTTTCTCCGCTCTTTCGCTTTGTAACATTCGTGTAAGTATCTCATTTTGTCGCTTTAATGTGTTTGCAGAGATTTTTTTATTGACAATATCCTGCTCGGTTTGCTCCATTTGTTTCAATGCTTTGGCATCACCACCGGCAGACTTTGCATTATCTTGTTTTTGCTGGTTGAGATATTCCTGCATCATCTTACGAATCATTTCTTGTTGGGCAGCTGCTTTTGCCAAAGCCTCATTCAGTTTGGCTCCTTCGCCAATTTTTGGTTTTGGTTGCTTGCCTTGTTTGTCTAACTCTTTCTGCAATCGTTCAATTTCCTTATTCAAAGCCTCTTGCATCTCACGCATACTTTTTATACTTTGCTTTTGAGGTTTGCCTTGTCCTGCATTGGAACAAGAGTTGTTAGGTTTGCCGTTTTTATTCTTTGATTGCTGTTGTTGTTGCTGGTTCATATTGTTCCAAGACTCAGCCAAAAGCAATGAAAGGTTGTTCATGGAAGCCATGGTGCTTTGTTGGGCGTTTGCTGCTTGGGTGTTATGATAACTACTATAGAAACTTTGGTTGAATTTCAAAAGAGTGCTAAGTGATTTTTCTATTCCTTCACGCACTTTTGATGTTTCATCTGCAATAATCTTGCTTACTTGTGGCTGTCTTTTGCTTATATTATATAAGGAGTCGGAAATATCTTTCATACTCTCCTTTATGACATTCTG
>JABUUQ010000008.1:45706-46830 GCA_021443125.1 Bacteroidales bacterium | reverse complement strand
TTGTGAAAGATAAATCAAATCCTCTTGTTCCTTAGACAATGTTACAAGATTCTTCAATATCTGCCTTATGTTGTCTATATCTTCCGCTAGTTGTTCTTCTTCACTTTCCTCTTGATTTTTTTCAATCTGTTCTGCCATTTCTTGCATCTGCTTTGCGGCATTTTCTTGGTTCTTTGCAGCAGATTTGTTCTTATTTTTGTTTATGTTTTCTTTTGCTTGTTGCAAGTCATTCTTTATATTGTTTTCTTTTTCCTTGTCTTGCTTGAAATTGAATGGGGCTTCCAATGCACTGTCTTTCTTTTTTATCTCATCCATTTTCTTTTGCAAGTCGTTGAATTCCTTGTTTATTTCTTCTTGTTTTTTGTTCAAAGAGTTTTTATCTTGCTTGCCTTCCTTTGTTTCTTTGGCAAGTTCTTGTTGTTTCTTGCTTAGTTCGTTAAGTTTGTCAATAGCATTATTTATTTCCTTTTCTACATCGAGGCGTTTGTATAATTCTATATTTTTATCGAGTTCCTTGCTTAATTCTTCGTTCTTGTTTTTTATGTTTTTAAGCTCTTCGCTAACCTTGTCTTTATCCAAATTCTTTTTTGTCAACTCATCTAATTTTTGCATCAACTCTTTCAAATTTTTGTCTTGAATCTGTTCGAAAAGTTTTTCTAATTCCATCTGCTTTTGCATAAGTTCTTCATCAATATCAGAATATTTTTCTTCCAAAGCAGAGTTCTCCTGCATCTTTTTCTGAATATCTTCTATTTGTTGCTGAACTTTCTGTTGTTTTTCTTTCAAAGATTCGAGTTCTTTCTTATCCTGCCAAGACAATTCCTTCTTTTCAGTGAGTTTTTTAGCCAATTCGTTTATTTGTTTCTGTAGTTTTCGCAGTTCAGACAAAGCTTTATTGGCATCATCCTTTATTGCTTCGTTATTCTTTTCCAGTTTTGCATCCAATTCCTTTTCAGTAGGTATGGCAATGCAGAAAGATTGGCTGCGAGTGCTTTTTGCTCCATTGATAGCATCGTTATCCCACACTTCGAAATAGTATTCTATTTTATCGCCAGCTTGAATGGCATAATCATTAAGGTCAACAAAATAATAGAACTCTTGTGCATTATCTATAGCAGTAACTT
>JABUUQ010000008.1:41469-44782 GCA_021443125.1 Bacteroidales bacterium | reverse complement strand
GTCTTGATTGTTTTGTTCTTGAAGTTGAAGCAAGTTTAGCAACTTATCTTGAACCTCGGGGAAGTGATTGCCTATTATTTTGGCGGCTTGTTTGTACGAAAGTGCTTTGCCGAATGATTTTCCTATGTAGAAAATTTTGCCCAAAGGGATTAGCACCAAGAAAAACAAGATAGCAACAACCAAAACAATGAAAGAATAGAATATAATAGTTCTTGCAAGTGTTGATTGCCAACCAAAATACTCTATAACCGAAAGAAAAACAAAGCAGGCAACAAGCAAAAGCAACGAGTATACGAACCCTTTGAGTGCAAGGTTCTTATAATAAAGTTTTATGAAATGTTGTAGTTTTTTTTCAATCACATTATTCATGAGAAGACCTTGCCATACCTATGTATATAGCGGAAAGAAGTGTGAAAACGTAAGCCTGAATGAAAGCAACCAAGGCTTCAATCATAGTCATAAAGACAGAAAACAATACAGAGGCAACTCCAACTCCGTAGGCAGTGATATTGTTTATTGTTCCGAAGATAAAAATGATGCCAACAAAAGAAAGCATAATCACATGCCCAGCCGTAATGTTTGCAAATAGTCGTATACAAAGAGAGAAAGGTTTTGTGAAAATCTCAATAAATTCCAAAACAGGCATAAGCGGTACAGGAAGTTTCAACCACATAGGAACATTAGGATTTACTATACCTTTCCAATAGCCTTTCGAACTTGAAAACATTACAACAAAGAAAGTAAATAACGCCAAAGTCAAAGTAACTGCTATATTGCCCGAAACATTTGCACCACCTGGGAAAAACGGAATCAATCCCATTATATTACACAAGAAAATAAACAAAAAAACAGACAAAAGATAGGTCATGTATTTTCCATAAGCCTCTTTGCCTATGTTCGGTATGGCAATGTCGTCTTTTATGAACTCTACAAACATTTCTATCAAAGTTTGCACACCTTTAGGTTCTTTCCCCTCGCGTTTTTTTGCTCTTTGCGAAGCAGTGATTACCACACAACAGATAATTGTGCAAACAATGAAAATGCTGAATACATTTTTCGTGATTGAAAAGTCCAAAGGCTTACTAACGAATGCGTTATTCTCATCCACATAAATTATTTTGCCTTCCAATGTCTTGCTATCTTCAGTAGTTCCAAAGCGAAAATTTTTATAGGTCTTGCCTTCGTGCAGTTTGTTTGACATAAAGCAAGTGAGATGCCCTTCGTTCCACAAAATCACAGGCAGAGGTATGGCTATTTCATGCCCTTGAAAATTGCAAATCTCCCAAGAATGCTCATCGCCAAGGTGCTTCATGATCATTTCACCTGCATTGAAGTCTTCTTTTCCCTTATCGGCATTTTCGCACCTTGCTCCAAAAGGGACACAAAGGCATATAAATAATATGATGTATAGTATTTTTTTCATTATTCCCACATTTGAAACAAGCAAAATTATAAAAAAAATATGACTTTTCAAGAATTTTAAGCCAAAAAGTAACAAAAGCAAAGCAAATCACCGACAGGCAAAATTAAAACAAAGAAAGAAAAAATTAAAACGGCGTTTTAGAAAATTATTCCTTGCTTTTAATTTTTTGAAAGCAAGGAATAATTTTGCAAGATAAGGTTCTGTTGTATTTAATCTTATTTTCTTTGTAATCAGTTGGAATACATGAGATTGCATCCACGCATCGCAGAATTGTCAAGACGACCTGCAATCTCAAAACTTCCATCTTGGTGCATTCTGCCGACATCTTCGGTTTCTATAAACGCACATGAGCCTATATTTGCAAGGTCTATGATGTTTATTATGCCTGTGTGATTGATTAGATTTTCGCTTTTTCTGTCGTTAACCTCACGAATAAGCACTTGCATTTGCTTTGGCGTTCTGAAAATGCCGTCGCCTTTTGAGTATGCTTGGGAAAACAATTCGCACATACCATATTCCGATGCAATGTCCTCTACTCCAAGGCCTTGTTTCAAAAGATTATGCAGTTCGGGCTTTGAAATCTCTTTGCGTCTTCCCTTCATACCGCCTGTTTCGAATACAATAGTGTTTTTTAGTTGCAGTTTTTTTGTCTCAATCAAATCAAGCAAGGCATAAGTTACGCCAAACAATATGGTTTTTCGATTTTCGCTCTCGTTTTTTTCAAGTATGGCTATAACATCTTGGAAATCTGTTTTATAGAATTTGCTTTCAGTGAATTTGCTCTGCCTTATAAAAGCATCCATCATACAAATTAAAGACGAATGTTTTTGTTCCAAATAGTTGGGAAGCAGACATATATAACAAAAATCCTCTACATTGTCGAAAAATTGCTGAAAGCATGAAAAAGTATTGGCTATGTAAAAATTTTTATCGTATATAAAATGTGTGCTTCTTTGCATTGATGCAGTGCCAGAGGAAAGAAAATAGTCTTGATGCTGAATGTTTGGCAGGGAACTGACTTTCTTGCTCTTGAAAAAAGATATGGGAAGAAAAGGAATAAGGTCTATTGAATTTATTCCCTTGATATCATCGCAGATATAGTCGCACCATTGTTTGTATATGGGATTGTTCTGATATTGCAACCTGAAACATTCCAAAGCTAATGCTTCAAAATCTTTGTTTGTTTCGATATTGTTTATTTTTGCTTTCCAATCTTCAAAAAAAATCTCTATGCTTGTGGTTTTGTTAGTCATTTTTCTTGTATCTTTGCACATCAAATTTTATTAACGTAAAAAATCGGATTTCAGTGCCTTATTCTACAAAAAATGCATTAGCATCACGCAGATTTGTTATTATGGGGATTTTTATCTTCGTAGGGATAATCTATGCTATACGCTTGTTGTACATACAGGTTATAGATGATACTTATGCGGAACTGGCAGACAGAAATGCGTTAAGGTATGTTACCCAATATCCTTCAAGAGGTCTGATTTATGATAGGAATGGCAAACTTATGGTTTATAACGAAGTTGTTTATGACCTTATGGTTATTCCTCGTCAGGTAAAGGATATAGACACCAACAGGTTTTGTTCTCTTGTGAAAATCACCAAAGAGGATTTCGACAAGAAGATGGAGAAAGCGAAAAAGTACTCTATGTATGCTCCTTCTTTCTTTGAGAAACAGATTTCCAAAGAAGATTTTGCTTCTTTGCAAGAAAAAATGTATATGTTCCAAGGATTTTATGCTCAAAAAAGAACTATTCGTTCCTATCCAGACTCTGTGGCTGCTGCAGTCTTGGGATATATTGGCGAAGTGAGTGAAGCGAGAATAGAAAAGGAACCCTATTACAAGCGTGGCGACTATATAGGTATGAGTGGTTTGGAACGCAG
>JABUUQ010000008.1:34524-41395 GCA_021443125.1 Bacteroidales bacterium | reverse complement strand
GATGGCAAATTCGATGAACAAGCCATTGCAGGCAAAAACCTTTATTCCACAATAGACATAGAATTGCAGAAATATGCGGAAAAACTGATGAAAAACAAGCGTGGCTCCATTGTTGCCATAGAACCTTCAACAGGAGAGGTGCTTTGTTTTGTTTCTGCTCCATCCTATGATCCTAATCTTTTGGCAGGCAGGGAGAGAGGCAATAACTACAAAAAACTTCTTGACGATATTTCCAAGCCTTTGTTTAATCGTGCACTTATGGCAGAGTATCCTCCAGGCAGTATCTTCAAAATAGCACAGGCATTGGTGGCTTTGGATATGGGAGTAATAGGGCCTAACGCTGGATTTGCATGTGATAAAGGTTTGGTGGGTTGTCATAATCATCCTTCTGCATCAACGGTGAGGGATGGTATAAAAATGTCATGCAATCCTTACTTCTATCGTGTTTTTCAAAAGGAAGTGCAACAGCTAAACCCAAAAACTGGCAAGATAGATAGCAAATATGGTCTTGCAAAGTGGACTGCGGCAATGAAACGTATGGGTTTTGGAGTTACAATGGACATAGACCTTCCAAGTGTGAGGAAAGGCCATATTCCAGACACAAACTTCTATAATCGTTGGTACCCTTCCGGTTGGAATTTCCACACAATTTATTCCAACAGTATAGGTCAGGGAGAGGTTATGGTTGTTCCAATACAAATGGCTAACTTTGCGGCTTTGGTTGCCAACAGAGGCTGGTACATTACGCCACATTTGGTGAAAGGTTATGGAGATGAAACGCACAGAAAGATATACAGCAAATATCTTCAAAAGCATTATTCCCTTATAGCTTCATCTTGGTGGAATATAGCTGTGGAAGGAATGTGGGCTGTGGTGCATGAAGGTGGCGGAACAGGCCATAGGGCAGATGTTCCGGGATTGGATGTTTGCGGAAAGACTGGAACGGCAGAGAATATAGGGGCAGACCACTCTGTTTTCATATCTTTTGCACCAAAAATCAACCCTCAGATTGCAGTATCGGTATATGTAGAAAATGCAAGAGGAGGTGGTGGCACTTGGGCGGCACCTATAGCAGGTTTGATAATAGAAAAATACATAAAAGGCAAGGTGGAAAGAGAAGCATTTGAGAAAACATATATGGAGGCGGCACCTTGTCAAGCTTTGCCTTTGGTAAGAGTTTCCAAACCTAACAAAAAAGCTTCTGCATCTTCGAATGAAACAACGCAAAGCACTTCTCAACCAACAGAAAACAAGGAAAATACAACAGAAAACTAATGGAAAGCAAACAAAAGAATATATGGGCGAATTTGGAGTGGAAGGTAATAATTGCTTTCTTGTTTTTGGTTGTTGCGGGATGGCTTAATATCTATGCGGCAGTATATGATGGCGAACATTCAAGTATTTTTGATTTGTCATGCAGGTATGGCAAGCAAATGATATGGATAATAGCTGCATTGGTTATTGCTTTGTTCGTCTTGGTTACCGACCCTAAATTTTTCTCACAAACTTCCTATCTCATTTATATAGTGTGTATTGGGTTGCTTCTTGTTGTTCTTGTTACTGGTTCGGTAACAAAAGGAGCAAAGAGTTGGATAGGTGTGGGTGATTTTGGAATACAACCGTCTGAATTTGCAAAACTTGGAACGGCATTGGCATTGGCAAAACTTCTTTCAGCAATCAATATGGATATGAAGGAGTTACGAACAAAACTTACGGCTATAGGAATTATTGTTTTGCCTATGCTATTGGTGCTTTTGCAGAATGATACGGGTTCTGCCTTGGTTTATTGCTCATTTGTCTTTGTTTTGTTCCGAGAAGGCTTGTCTTCCTACGTCCTAATCTTTGGGGCATTGACTATACTCTTGTTTGTGCTTGCTCTTTTGGTCAATCCATATATTCTTCTTTCCATCATACTCGTTGGAGTCCTTATTGCATACTTCATAATGCACAGAAAAAATCACAACAACAAGTTTATATATTTTTTGGGTGTCATTGTATTTTGTGCAATCGTCATTTTCGGAGTGGATTTTGCTTATAACGATGTTTTGGAATCTCATCAAAGAGAGAGAATCGAGGTTCTTCTTGGCAAAAAACAAGATTTCAAAGGGGCTGGATACAATGTTAATCAAAGTAAAATAGCAATCGGTTCAGGTGGTTTCTTTGGTAAGGGATTTTTGCAAGGCACACAAACAAAATTCAACTTCGTTCCAGAGCAGGATACCGACTTTATATTCTGCACAGTAGGAGAGGAGTGGGGTTTTGTCGGCTCAATAATTTTAGTATTCGTATATGTATGGCTCTGTGTCAAAATCATAAAAATGGCAGAGCGACAAAGGAGTAATTTTGCAAGGCTTTATGGTTATGGTATTGCAGGAATTTTGTTTTTCCACTTCTTTGTAAATATAGGCATGACCATTGGACTGTTGCCTGTTATAGGAATACCTTTGCCATTCTTGTCTTATGGAGGTTCTTCGCTTTGGGCGTTCACTGTTATGCTCTTTATCTTCATTCGTCAAGATGCAAACAGGAACGAACTTGTATAGTTGAAAAATCCAAACTAAGTTTCAGCAAAATAAAACTTGCTTCTAAAAAATTAAAACGAAGGAATAATTTTTTCTTCCTTGCTTTTATTTTTGTATTTCTAAGGTATTGTTTTTGAGAATTAACACTAATTTTAATTTTTTTCTTTGATTGTTTGTTAAAATGGTATAAAATTTGTATCTTTGCAAGTCCATAATATCTGTCTTTGCTTTTTGCGTATGAAAAACAGGTGTTATACATTGCGAAAACAACAAATAAAGTATGAAACTTGTTGTGTTAGTGTAACATACAAGCATTATGCTGAGTTGTAGGAATGTGTCTTTGCGAAAAATAACTAAAAATTCTCTTATCTGCACAAAAATGGATTATCCTTCAAAGAACTCAAAAAACGAACCAGCACAATGGTTTGTTATGAACGCATACAGAAAAGAGAAATCGGCAGAGATAATATTAGAAAACAAAGGTTTTCAGTATTTTATACCCAAACACTATGTAATCAGAAGCATAGCAGGCAAGCCAAAAAGGTTGTTAGTGCCTGTAATACCGAATCTTGTTTTTATAAATGGCAAATACGATGACATAAACGCATTCCAAAATCTTTATCCTTTCATATCTTTTGCAACAATGAGAAAGGAAGGTAAGAATGTGATAATGAAAGTGCCGGACAAGGAAATGGAAAACTTTATTATAGTTGCAAGCAAACTGGATGAGGATATTATGTTTTTCAAACCTGAGGAAATAGAGTTGAAAAAGGGTATGAAAGTGAGAATACTCGATGGTCCGTTCAAAGATTCCGTTGGTATATTGCAGAAAATCAAAGGCAAAAGAAACAAAAGGCTTGTTGTGGAGATTGAAGGTATGATTTCAGCTGTGGCAAGCTACATAAAACCAGAATTTATTCAAATTATAGAACAATAAACTAATCAAAATGAATCTTAATAAACTAAAAATTATTGTATTATTATCATCAGTAGTGTTTTTGGCAAGTTGTTCTTCAACCAAAGACATAAGATATTTTCAAAATGCCGAAAATGGCAAGACAACTGCAGTATCTCATCCTATTGCAATAAAGGTTAAGGCAGGCGATAAACTATCTATAGTGGTCAATAGCAAGAATCCAGAATTGGCTGCTTTGTATAATCTTCCTATACAGTCGGTTAGATTGGGCTCTGGTGGGGTAATTTCTGGTAATTCTCAATCAGTCTCTGTTTATACGGTAGATTCAGAGGGAAATATAGATTTTCCTGTTTTGGGAAAAATCAATGTGTTGGACAAAACCCGTTCAGAAATAGCCGATATTGTAAAACAGGCACTTATATCCAACCAATTGGTAAATGACCCTGTGGTAATAGTGGAGTATTCCGAGATGTATGTGTCTATGCTTGGCGAAATTGCTCATCCAGGCAGATATACAATCAACAAAGACAATGTAACCGTACTTGATGCAATAGGTATGGCAGGCGATTTGACCATTTATGGCAAAAGAGACAGTATTCAGGTGTTGCGTACTACCGATGCAGGACAGACAATGTATGTTGTAAATATCACAAACTTGGATTCTTTGCTTTCTTCTCCTGCATACTATCTGCAACAAAACGATGTGGTTTATGTTCAGCCAAATGCAACAAGAGAACGCCAATCAACAGTAAATGGAAACAATATCCGGTCAACATCTTTCTGGATTTCTTTGGGTTCTTTCCTTATCACTGCATTGAACTTTGTTATTGTAGTGCTAAACAAATAAGAGATAAACAATTGATTTTACTAACTATATAAAGAAAATAAAAAATGCGTGAATTTATAGATAGGATTTCAAACAGAATATTATACACTCTTCATTCCCTTAAAGCACCTCGTTTTGTTGTTCAGTGCTATTTGAATTGGAGATGGATTGCTTTGTCAGCATTTATTGGATTGATAGTGGCAGTCTTCTATATTCTTAGAACAGAACCTCAATATGTTCGTCAGGCTACTTTGCTGATAAAGAATGATTCTAAGAGTGGAAAATCTGCGATGGGCGAATTGGCAGGCTTTACCGATATGGGCTTTTTCAATTCAAGTACAAATGTGGATAATGAGGTGGTTTCTGTAAAATCTCCTTCACTAATGCTAGAGGTTGTAAAGCGTTTGAATCTTGATATAACATATAGACGTCCTGGAACTTTCCATAATCCTTTGCTTTATGGTAAAAACCTTCCTATTTCTGTATTTTTGCCAGATGTAACAGACAATTCACGAATTACTTTTGATGTAGAATTGAATAATGGCAACATAGAAATATCAAATATAAAGGGTGCAATAGAAGGAAGAGAGGTGGATGATGTCAAAACCTACAAATCAAAACTTTCTCAACCAATATTGACTTCTGTGGGCAAGATAACGATAAATCCTTCTCCATACTATAATCCAAAAACTTCAGGAACAATACATGTGAACAAGATGACCTTGGATGGAGCAGTAAATGCTTTTTCTGCAGGATTGACAGCATCAGTCAATGGTAAGTATACAACAATTATAGATATGTCTTACCAGGATGTATCAACACAAAGAGCAGAAGATATCCTTAACACTCTTATCTTAGTTTATAATGAAAGTTGGGTAAAGGACAAAAACCAAGTGGCAATAAGCACTTCACAATTTATAAACGACCGTCTGCAAGTTATAGAAAAAGAGTTGGGTAATGTAGATAGTGATATATCTTCTTTCAAAAGTGCCAACCGTATTCCCGACTTGGCTCAGACTTCTTCTTTGTCAATAGCAAAGGCAGATGCTACAAGTACAGAAATCACAAACCTAAGCAACCAACTATATATTACAAAATATATTCGTAATTATATAACAACTAACGGCAACAACAACCAGCTTCTTCCTGTGAATGTAGGTGTTCAAGATGCAGGCATAGAAAGCCAGATAAAAGACTACAATATAGCACAGTTGCAAAGGAATAATCTTGTGGCTAACAGTAGTGTAAGAAATCCTTTGGTAGTAGATTTGGATAGTAAACTGGCTTCAATGCGTTCTGCAATAGTAGTGTCTTTGGATAATCAGCTAAAAGTTTTGGATACAAAGATGCAGACACTTCGCAAAACTGAACAAACAACAGATGCAAAGATTTCTTCAAATCCAGAACAAGCACAATATCTGTTGTCTATAGAAAGACAGCAAAAAGTTAAAGAAGCTTTGTATTTGTTCTTGTTGCAAAAGCGTGAGGAGAACGAATTATCTCAAGCATTTACGGCATACAATACCAGAATTATCACTCCTCCTATGGGTTCTTCAGTTCCTGTTGCTCCAAAACGGAGTGTAATTCTTTTGGCAGGTTTGCTTGTTGGTCTTGCCTTGCCTATAGGTTGGATTTACTTATTGGAAACAACAAATACCAAAGTCAGAGGTCGTAAGGATATAGAAGAACTTTCAATTCCTTTCCTTGGAGAATTACCTATATATATAGGAAAAGAAAAACAAAAGAAGAGAAGTCAGATACGCAAGATTCTAAAACACTCCAATCGTGCCAATGATGAGTATTCAATAGTTGTAAAGGAAAAGAGCAAGAATTTCATCAATGAGGCTTTCCGTGTTGTTCGTACTAATTTGGAATTCATGAATGTAAATGGTAGCGAACATCAAATAATTATGTATACATCTGCAAATCCAGCCAGTGGAAAAACTTTCATCTCTATGAACACAGGCGTAAGTTTTGCAATAAAAAACAGAAAGACAATAGTTGTGGATTTGGATTTGAGAAGAGCAAGTTTGAGTTCTTATGTAAATAATCCAATAGAAGGTCTTTCAAGTTATTTGACAAGCCGAATTGATGATTGGCACAAAATAGTTGTTAAACACGAATGCAACGAAAACCTTAGTGTTATCCCTGTTGGTGTATTGCCTCCAAACCCTGCAGAGTTGTTGTTCTCAACAAGACTTGAAAAGTTATTGTCAGAATTGAAACAGGAATACGAATTGGTTATTCTTGACTGTCCTCCTATAGATTTGGTTGCAGATACTTCTGTAATTGCCAAGTTTGTAGATACAACAGTATTCGTTATTAGGGTAGGCTTGCTTGACAAGGAAATGCTTAAAATCATTGAAGACTATCACAAAGAAAGAAAGTTCCCTAATATGGCAATAATTCTTAACGGAACAACAACCGCATCTAATAGCTACGGCTACGGCTACGGCTACGGCTACGGCTACGGCTACGGCTACGGCTACGGCTACGGCGGATATGCAGAGGAAGAATAATGGAAATAATACAAACATCTATAGAAGGTCTTTTAGTTATTGAACCCAAAATTTTTAAGGATTCAAGGGGTTATTTCTTTGAATCTTT
>JABUUQ010000008.1:32236-34504 GCA_021443125.1 Bacteroidales bacterium | reverse complement strand
AAAAGTAGGCAGGATAAATTTTGTTCAAGATAACGAAAGCAAATCAACCTATGGAGTTGTAAGGGGCCTTCACTTTCAAAATCCACCATATTCCCAAAGCAAACTTGTAAGAGTGGTGAAAGGTGCTGTTTTGGATGTGGCTGTAGATTTGCGAAAAGACTCTGCAACCTATGGAAAGTATGTAGCCATGGAACTAACAGAGGAGAATCACAAGCAATTGTTTATACCGAAAGGTTTTGCACATGGTTTTTCTGTTCTTTCCCAAGAGGCTGTATTCCAATATAAATGCGATAATTTCTATGCACCACAAAGCGAAGGAGCAATACTATGGAACGATGAAGACATCAACATAGATTGGCGAATTCCGGCAGATAAAATTATTGTGTCAGACAAAGATAGTAATAATCCTAAGTTTCGATTTTTTGAAAGTAAGTTTTAATTTATTAGAACTTGCTTTCAAAAAATCTAAACTTGCTTACAATTAAATATATTATGAAAGGTATAGTATTAGCAGGTGGAAGCGGAACAAGACTCTATCCAATAACCAAAGGAGTGTCAAAACAATTGCTTCCAATCTACGACAAACCAATGGTTTATTATCCAATATCTGTTTTGATGTTGGCGGGAATAAGAGAGATTCTTATAATATCAACTCCACAAGACTTGCCAGGTTTTCAAAGGCTTTTGGGTGATGGCAGCGACTATGGTGTTGAGTTCTCTTATGCTGAGCAACCTTCTCCAGATGGTTTGGCACAAGCTTTTATCATTGGTGAAAAATTTATTGGTAATGATAGTGCTTGTTTGGTTTTGGGCGACAACATCTTCTATGGTGGCAGCTTCATCAGAATTCTTAAAGAGGCAGTTGCAGATGCTGAACAAAACAACAAAGCCACAGTTTTCGGCTATTGGGTAAGTGATCCTGAAAGATATGGCGTTGCAGAGTTCGATGACCAAGGCAATGTTATAAGCATAGAGGAGAAACCTGCAAATCCTAAATCTAATTACGCAGTTGTAGGCTTGTATTTCTATCCAAACAAAGTCGTTGAAATTGCAAAAAGAATAAAACCTTCTGCACGAGGAGAGTTGGAGATTACAACAGTCAATCAAGAATTTTTACAGGAATCAAATTTGAAACTTCAGGCATTGGGCAGAGGTTTTGCATGGTTAGACACTGGCACACACGATTCGCTTTCCGAGGCATCAACATTTGTTGAGGTTGTGGAAAAACGCCAAGGTTTGAAAGTAGCCTGCCTTGAAGAAATAGCATATCGCCAAGGTTGGATTTCAGAAGAAAAAATGAGAAGTCTGGCACAGCCTATGATAAAAAACCAATATGGTCAATATTTGTTGAAAGTAATATCTGATACTAAAAAATAAGACATGGAATTCAAAAGAAATATACTTATTACAGGAGGAGCAGGCTTTATAGGCTCGCATGTTGTTCGCCTTTTTGTGAATAAATATCCTGAATACAGAATAATAAACCTTGACAAATTGACCTATGCTGGCAATTTGGCAAACCTTAAAGACATAGAATCAAAACCAAACTATGTTTTTGTAAAAATTGATATCACAGATTTCGAGGCGATAAACAATTTGTTGAAACAATACAATATTGATGGCATTATACATCTTGCGGCAGAAAGTCATGTGGATAGAAGCATAAAAGACCCATTCACATTTGCACAAACAAATGTTATGGGAACACTTACTTTGTTGCAGTCAGCAAAACTTTATTGGGAATCTTTGGAAGAAAAGTACGAGGGAAAACGTTTCTATCATATTTCAACCGATGAGGTATATGGTGCTTTGGAACTTACAAATCCTGAAGGCAACAACGGCAAAGGACCTTACGGAGAAGACTTCTTTTTGGAGACAACAAAGTATAATCCTCACAGTCCTTATTCTGCAGCAAAGGCATCAAGCGACCATTTCGTAAGAGCTTACCACGATACCTATGGAATGCCAACAATAGTAACAAATTGTTCAAACAATTACGGCCCTTATCAGTTTCCAGAAAAGTTAATACCTTTATTCATAAATAATATAAGACATAGAAAACCTCTTCCAGTCTATGGCAAAGGCGAAAACGTTAGAGATTGGCTTTATGTTGAGGACCACGCAAGAGCAATAGATATTATTTTCCATAAAGGCGAAATTGCAGAAACTTATAACATAGGCGGTTTCAACGAATGGAAGAATATAGACATTATAAAGGTCATAATAAACACAGTAGATAGGTTATTGGGAAGAAAAGAGGGCGAAGAT
>JABUUQ010000008.1:29329-31311 GCA_021443125.1 Bacteroidales bacterium | reverse complement strand
CACGATGTGATTGAGGCAGCTTCTTCCAAATGGAATTTTGTCAAACTTTTCCCAGGGCTTGTTGGCGGACATTGCATAGGAGTAGACCCTTACTATCTTATAGAGAAAGCAAAGGTATATGGTGTTTTGCCAAGAGTTATGTCCAACGCCCGTCAGCTAAATGATAGTATGGGTGTATATGTTGCCAATCAAGTAATAAAGTGCATGAATAAGAAAGGAATTCTCATAAAGGATGCAAAAATACTTATTCTTGGCTTTACCTTCAAAGAAAATTGTGCCGATATTAGAAACACCAAAGTTGTAGATATCTATAACACACTATCGGAATATACAGACAACATAACGATTTTTGACACTTGGGCAGATGCAAAACAGGTGTCGGAAGAGTACAACCTTACAATAACATCGCAACAACCAATAGAAAAATACGATGCAATAATTCTGGCCGTGGCTCATAAGGATTTTGAGTCGTTGGATATCAAGGCTATTCAAAAGCAAAATTCTGTTGTTTATGATGTCAAAGGTGTGCTTCCAAAAAATATTATTGATGCAAGATTATAAAAGAATAAAGTTTAAGAGCAATAAAACGAAGAAAGAAAAAATTAAAACAAAGTTTTAGAAAATTATTTCAAGGTTTTAATTTATTGAAATTTTGAAAGGAATTCTCTAAAAAAGTATTAACCGATATATATATATATATATATATATATGCTTATGATTAAACATTTGACAAAACAAAGTATTGAGTGGTATTTCAATAGAAAAACCGCTTCACATTGGACAATTCTACTTATAGATTCTATAGTAGTAGTAGTAACAGGTGTAATAACTCGTTTGCTCTTAGATTCTTCAAAGGAGACAATAGTGGACTTGCCACATATCCTTTTGACCTGGATAGCCTTCTTGTTTGCCTATCTTATAGGTTTTAGGATAATGCGAACCTATTCTGGCATAATAAGGTATTCTTCTTTTGTTGACCTTTCAAAAGTTGCCATTGCAAACATTATTGCCATATTTATCATATTTTGTGTAAGATTCATACCTAAATTCAGTACCATTTTTATTGGAATTACATGGGAAGAGGTTGTTATATCTTTCATTATCACAACTACGGTAATGTGGCTGATAAGAATGTTGGTAAAGAATCTTTACGATTATCATTCTTTGAGTTCAACGGCACAAAAAGTGTTTATCTATGGCGTTAAGGATGATGCTATGGCTATTGCAAAAAGTATTCAATCACAGCCATCGCAATATGTTATTTCGGGTTTTGTTACCGACGATGTAAAGGATTGCAATCATATGCTTTTAGGCTCTAAAATATACCTTAACGACAAAATTCTTGTTTCGACTATGTTGCAAAATAGGGTTACTGTCTTTATGGTAAGTCCTTCAAAAGCAGATAATTTGCGTGATAAACAAGATATGGTTGAGGCTTTGACCAACGCAAATGTAAAAATTCTTACATATAAGCAACAAGAATGGGACGGCAACACAAAAATAAGTCATACACAGCTAAAAGAAGTTGATATTGAAGAGCTATTACCTCGTAATCAGATAGAGATAGACCTTCAGACAGTGGCATCAATTCTTAGTGATAAGTGTGTTATGATTACAGGTGCGGCAGGTTCCATAGGTTCAGAGATAGTAAGACAGGTTTCTTCTTTCAAGCCAAAGCAGTTGGTTTTGGTGGATCAAGCAGAAACACCTCTTCACGATATTCGCTTAATGATGAAACGTTATTACCCTAATGTGCCTTGTGTAACGGTAACAGCAAGCATACTTACAAAGAAGCACATGGAGTCAATCTTTAACCTTTACAAGCCAGAATATGTTTTTCATGCAGCAGCCTACAAACATGTGCCAATGATGGAAGATAATCCTGGTGAAGCAGTGGTAAACAACATTGAAGGAACAAGAATAATAGCCGACCTTTCTGTAAAAAATGGTGTAAAGAAGTTTGTGATGATTAGCACAGACAA
>JABUUQ010000008.1:27579-29307 GCA_021443125.1 Bacteroidales bacterium | reverse complement strand
TGCTCAAAGCGTATTTGTGAGATGTATTGCCAGTCTTTGAACAAGGCAATAGCAGAAGGCAAGGTTGAAGGTCATACACAATTTGTTACAACTCGTTTTGGTAATGTGTTAGGCTCTAATGGCTCTGTAATACCTCTATTCAAAGAACAAATAAAGAACGGAGGTCCTGTAACAGTTACGCATCCTGAAATCATACGCTACTTTATGCTTATTCCAGAGGCTTGTAAATTGGTTCTTCAAGCAGGTTCTATGGGTAACGGAGGGGAAATTTTCGTCTTTGATATGGGACAACCAGTGCGTATAGCAGACCTTGCAAAAAGAATGATAAGTCTTTCTGGTGCAAAAGATATAGAAATCAAATACACAGGACTTCGTGATGGCGAAAAACTTTATGAAGAACTTTTGAATAAGGAAGAAAACACAAAAGAGTCTTCTCATCCAAAGATAAAACTTGCCAGCGTGAGAGAATTTGACTACTTTGAAGTCTGTGATAAAATAGATAAATTGATAGATATAACAGACAATCTTGGAAATATGGAAATAGTGAAACAGATGAAAGTTTTGGTTCCAGAATTCAAAAGCAAAAATTCTATCTACGAAGCATTAGATGCATAAAAAGAACTAATTGATGGCAGAAAACAATCTTAAACAACGCACATTCAATGCTATAATATGGAATACTATAGAAAAGGTTCTTGTTAAGGGAAGTGCCTTCATTATAAGTATTATCCTTGCTCGAATCCTTAGCCCGACAGACTATGGACTTATAGGTATGCTATCTTTGTTTATAACCTTGTCTGGTGTTTTTATTGAAAGTGGTATATCAAGAGCGCTTATTCAAAATCAGAAAAGTACCGACATCGATTATTCTACAGCTTTCTATTCAAATATCGGTATTGCAATTGTTGTTTATTTCATACTATTCTTTTCTGCCCCATATATAGCAAATTTCTACAGTGAGCCTATACTTTGCAATCTGCTTCGTATTCTATCACTCAACATAGTAATCAGTTCGGTAACTATAGTGCAAAGGGCAAAGCTTGTTACCAGAATGGATTTCAAGTCTTTGGCCAAAATCAATTTCGTTAGCAATGTAATAGGTGGAGTGATAGGTGTTGCAATGGCATATACAGGTTTTGGAGTATGGTCTTTGGTTGGCAATACTCTTGCAAGCACAATCATAACAATCATTCTATTCCCTTACTATGCCAAATGGCGTCCTATGTGGGCTTTTTCTATGGAGTCATTCAAAAGACTGTTTAATTTTGGCTATAAATTATTGATTTCATCTATTGTTGCAACAATAGTAAATAATATCTCTACCATTGCAATAGGCAAAGCATACAAAAGCGCCCAGTTGGGACACTATACAAGAGCAGTCTCCTTTTCAGATACTATTGCATGGACATTGCATGATGTTATTGGCTCGGTTTCATTTCCTGTGCTAAGCAGTCTGCAAGATGAAAAAGAACGACTACTAAATGTTTATAAGAAAACTTTATGGTACACTGCACTTCTTGTCTTTCCGGTAATGATATTGATGGCAGTTGTTGCAAAGCCAATGGTTATAGTATTGCTTACAGAAAAATGGTTGCCATGTGTTTTCTATCTGCAAATCATGTGTATTGCAAGAATGTTTATTCCTATTGCTGCAATAAATCTAAACCTTATGAATGCTCTTGGTCGTTCAGATTTATTCATGAAGACTGATTTAAGCAAAACACCCCT
>JABUUQ010000008.1:21939-26989 GCA_021443125.1 Bacteroidales bacterium | reverse complement strand
TATGGCTTATATGTTCCACAAGGTTGGTGGAGGGAAATGGTTAATTTCTCAACAAATTCTGTGGCTCTAACAGCAGGTTCTGTGGAATATAATCTAGACGATTATATTCGTGATTACAACGACTTTTTACAATTTATCAAAGATGAAAAGTAGCAGTGTTTATGATTGTACTATAGTTAATTTAGACAAACATCACAGCAATCGTTTGGGAAATATAACTGTAGTGGAAAATGGCAAGACAGTTCCTTTTGATGTCAAAAGGTGTTACTATCTTTATGATGTTCCAGGTGGAGAAAGCCGAGGTGCTCATGCTCATAAGGAATTATCTCAGCTTATTGTTGCAGTAAGTGGCAGTTTTACCGTTACTCTCGATGATGGCAATGTCAAACGCTCATTTATTCTTAACAGACCATATCAAGCATTGTATGTAGTGCCAGGAATATGGAGGGATTTGGATGATTTTTCTTCTGGTTCGGTTTGTTTGGTATTAGCTTCTGAGGTTTACCAAAAAGAAGATTATATAAGAGATTATCAAGAATATCTTAAATTTAAAAAGGGAGAATAATATGAAAGTATGGAACAAATATATATATATATATATAAGGTAGTCAGTCATATGTGGCATTCTTTTTGGGTATTTTTGGTACAGAAATTCTTGTATCCAAGAAAGATAAAGAACCTTGTAAAGAAGCAAAAAATAAAAGTTGCTTTTCTTCATATGGGCCCAACATCAATTCAGAATTTGGGTATATTTGAGAAGATGTTGCAGTCTGAAAGATTCGACCCATACCTGATTGTTAATCCGGATGTATTGCGGTCCAAAGAAAATCTTATAGAACAATGCAATCAATCATTTAGAGAACTAACCCAAAAATATGGAGAAAATCGTGTGTTGTTGGGCTATGATATAGAAAACAACAAGGCCAATGACTACACAAAGCAGTTTGATATTGCATTTACCAACAATCCTTATGATATTATGGCACATAAATTTTTCACAATTGCCTATTGGGCAAGAAAGGGTGTGCCAATGCTGTATATTTCTTACTTTTATATGGGTATGTGCTTTATAAGTATAAAGAATCTCAAAAATATAGAATTTAATTACTTTTGGAAAGTTTTTGTGGAGAATGAATATGTGATATCATTGGCAAAAGAACATCAAAGACTTAAAGGTAAAAATCTTGTATTGTCTGGTTACCCAAAATTAGATAATCTTCCACAGATAGAGAAAAAAGAATATACTAACAAACGCATAATAATAGCTCCGCATCATACCATAGACAGTAATCCACAGTCTCGTGGTGGATTTTTGCAGTGGGCAGATACCGTTCTTTTATTGCCTAAAAAATATCGTGATATACATTTTATTTTTAGACCACATCCTTTGTTGTTTGAAACATTGAAAAACTTTTGGTCAAAAGAAAAAATTGAAGCCTACAAAACCGAACTTTTCAGCAACGATAATGTAGAATATTCTTGCGAAGGCGACTATTTGGAGTTATTCAAGAATTCCGATGCACTAATTCATGATTGTGGTTCTTATATGTCTGAATATCTTTATACAGGCAACCCTTGTGCATATCTTTACAAGCAAGGTGCGAACTACAACAACATATTTGTTGAGTTGGGTTTCAAACTTTTGGATTGCCACGCCAAGATACAAACACAGCAAGATTTGATAGATTTTATAGATAATGTTGTAATAAAAGGCGAAGATACATTAAAACAACATCGTCAAACATTTGCCAAAGAAAAAATAATGATAAACTATCCTAATACACAGGATGTTATCATGAATCATATATTGGAAAGTTTAAGTTAATAATAAAGAATTTTTGAAACAAATATATTATGATAGAATTCCTTTCATTAAAGAAAATAACTGCAAAATATGCTGATGAGATACATGATGCAGTTCTTAGAGTAGTTGATAGTGGTTGGTATTTGCAAGGAGAAGAAACCAAAAACTTTGAAAACAACTACGCAAACTATATAGGTACAAAACATTGCGTAGGTTGTGCAAATGGTTTGGATGCTCTTATATGGATTTTCAGAGCTTATATTGAATTGGGCGTAATGAAAGCAGGTGATGAGGTTATTGTGCCTGCCAATACCTATATTGCAACCATTCTTGCCATTACAGAAAATGGGCTTAAAGCAGTTCTTGTTGAGCCTAATTCAGAAACTTTGGAATTAGATGAAAACCTTATAGAATCTGCTATCACTTCTCGAACAAAGGCTATTGCTCTTGTGCATCTTTATGGACAATGTGCCTATACAGACAAGATTGGAGAGATTTGCAAGAAATACAACCTAAAACTTGTTGAAGATAATGCACAAGCCCATGGCTGTTTGTATAATGGCATTAAAACTGGTGCGATTGGCGATGCTGCAGGACACTCTTTCTATCCTGGTAAAAATCTTGGAGCCTTTGGCGACGGAGGTGCGGTAACCACAAACGATTCTGATTTGGCAGAAGCAATAAGAGCATTGGCAAACTATGGCTCTCAAAAGAAATATGTATTCAAATATGCAGGCAGAAATTCTCGTCTTGATGAAATTCAGGCAGCAATACTTAATGTAAAACTGCAACATTTGGATGAAGATTTGGCTATTCGTCGTAGTGTGGCACAGCGTTATCACAAATTCATAACCAATCCTCTGATAAAACTGCAACGCATAGATGATTGGAACGCACATGTCTTTCATCTTTATCCAATACTTTGCAATCGTAGGGATGAACTGCAAGAATACTTAAAAGATAATGGCATACAAACTATTATCCACTACCCAATACCGCCTCACAAACAAGAATGCTACAAAGATTGGAACAATATGCAACTGCCTATTACAGAGCAAATAGCACAAGAAGAATTGTCTCTGCCTATAAGTCCGGTAATGACAGATGAGGAAGTGGAAACGGTCATTAAAATTATAAATTTATTTAAATAAAATTTTTATGGAAAATAATAATCCTTTAGTATCCGTTGTTGTTATAACATACAATTCAAGACAATATGTTGAAGCAACACTGGAAAGCATAAAAGCGCAAACCTATAAGAATATAGAACTGATTGTGTCAGACGATTGTTCGCCAGATAATACGGTAGAGTTTGTAAAGGAATGGGTTGAAAAGAATGCAGAACACTTTGCAGGAACCAAGGTAGTTGTGGCACCAAAAAATTCCGGCATTCCAGCAAATTGTAACCAAGGAGTAAAAAATTCTTCTGGCGTTTGGATAAAGGTAATTGCCGGAGATGATACGTTGGTGGATACATGCATTGCAGACAACCTTGAATATGCACAATCCAACCCAGAAGCAAAGGCTATTTTTTCAAGAGCAAAAGCATTTGATGAAAATGGTAATATTATTGAAAATGACTACTTTGCAGATTTATTTAAGTTGGATACTAATAACCTTAGTGTAGAACAACAGTTGCAACAAATGCAAAGGTTTATGTTTGTTACACCACCAACGGCCTTTATGAGTAGAGAAATATGTGATAAATATAATTGTAATGAAAAATATTTCTATATGGATGACTTGCCATTCTATCTTACTTTATTGAGAAATGGTATAAAATTATACACTTTTGATAAACATACAGTGAATTGGAGACAACATAGTGAATCAATAGAAAGGACTAATGACAAACAATTTTATAATACTAAATTTATGGATTGTAGATTGGAAGTCTATTTTGCTGAATCATTTAGCTACAATATTAAACACAATCCAGATATGGTGGTAGGTCGTATAGGTGAAGAGTTGTCATATCTTTTTACAAGAGTGGTTTTAGGGAATCGTAGGAATTTTATCAATAGAGTTATTTACAAAATATTTAATATGATTGTTAAGCATGGTGTAAAGAAAAATAATCAATGGTAATGATGTCAATATTCAAAGACAAAGTTTTATTGATTACTGGAGGTACAGGCTCTTTTGGGAATGCTGTACTTCGTCGTTTTCTTGATAGTGATATAAAAGAAATACGCATTTTTTCCCGTGATGAGAAAAAGCAGGATGATATGCGTCATCATCTTCAAGCCAATCGTCCAGAAGTTGCAAACAAGGTAAAGTTCTATATCGGCGATGTTCGTAGCAGAGAGGCAGTTGATTTTGCTATGAATGGCGTTGATTATGTTTTTTCTGCAGCTGCGTTGAAACAAGTTCCTTCTTGCGAATTCTTTCCTATGGAGGCAGTTCGCACCAATGTGGAAGGAACAAACAATGTTTTGCTTTCGGCAATAGCACATGGTGTTAAGAATGTTGTTGTTCTTTCTACCGACAAGGCAGCATACCCTATCAACGCAATGGGTATATCAAAGGCAATGATGGAAAAGGTGGCCATAGCACAAGGAAGAGCACTAGGACAAAATGCAAAGACAACTATCTGTTGCACTCGTTATGGTAATGTAATGGCAAGCCGTGGTTCTGTTATTCCTTTGTGGGTTGAGCAGATGATGGACGGAAAACCAATCACCATAACCGACCCAAACATGACTCGTTATATGATGACTTTGGACGATGCAGTAGATTTGGTTGTATATGCTTTTACTCATGGCGAAAATGGTGATTTGTTCGTTCAGAAAGCTCCTGCATGTACGCTTGATGTGTTAGCAGAGGCTTTGAAACAAATATATGCAAAAATAAATCCAAAATACGCACAAACAGAAGTTAAGGTAATAGGCACTCGTCATGGAGAAAAACTATACGAAACATTGGTAACTCGTGAGGAAATGTTAAGAAGTATAGATATGGGCGATTACTATCGTATTCCATGCGATAGCAGGGACCTTAACTACGACAAATTCTTTACACAAGGCAACGATGTAATCTCTCATATAGAAGACTATCATTCACACAACACTCGTCGTCTTGATGTGGAAGGTATGAAAGAATTGCTTTTGAAACTAAACTTTATTCGTGAGGACCTTGGCTTGCAAGAGCGTGCCAAAGCAAAAGAAATTCGTTCAGAATAGCTATGAAAATTCTTGTTACTGGAGCTAAAGGTTTTGTTGGGAAAAATCTTTGTGCCCAACTAAA
>JABUUQ010000008.1:17637-20552 GCA_021443125.1 Bacteroidales bacterium | reverse complement strand
GCAACAATGGGAAACATCATAAATGCAAGCTACAAACTAATGCAACAAATACAACCTGATGCAGTGCTTGTTTTGGGAGATACCAACTCTTGCTTGAGTGTTATAGGTGCAAAACGCCTTCATATTCCGATTTTCCACATGGAAGCAGGCAATCGTTGCAAAGATGAATGTTTGCCAGAGGAAACCAACCGCAGAATAGTGGATATTATCAGCGATGTTAATATGGCTTATTCGGAACATGCTCGTCGATATTTGGCAGATTGTGGCTTGCCAAAGGAACGTACTTATGTAACAGGCTCTCCAATGGCTGAGGTTCTTCAAGAAAATCTTGAACAAATAAAAGCAAGTGATGTTCATAAGCGTTTGGGTTTGGAAAAAGGCAAGTATATCTTGTTATCTGCACATAGAGAAGAAAATATAGACACAGAGAAAAACTTCTTGTCGCTTTTTAATGCTATAAACAAAATGGTAGAGAAATATAACATGCCAATATTGTATTCTTGCCATCCTCGTTCCCGCAATCGTTTAGAGATGTCAGGTTTTCAACTTGATAAAAGAGTTATTCAACACGAACCTTTGGGTTTTCATGACTACAATTGTCTTCAAATGAATGCGTTTGCAGTTGTTTCCGATAGTGGAACTTTGCCTGAGGAGTCTTCTTTCTTTACATCAGTGGGACATCCTTTTCCTGCAGTTTGTATTCGTACCTCAACAGAAAGGCCAGAGGCAATAGACAAGGGTGATTTTATTATTGCTGGCATAGATGAAAAGAGTTTGTTGCAAGCAGTTGATACAGCAGTGGAGTTGTGCCAAGACTCACAACATGGCATACCTGTACCAGACTATGTTGATGAAAATGTTTCAACAAAAGTTGTAAAGATAATACAAAGTTATGTTGGTATTGTAAATAAAATGGTATGGAGAAAGTTTTAGAACTCCAAAACATTTATTCCAATGCTTAAGATAGTTATATATTCAACGCATATAAAATATTATTTGGCTAATTATTAAACAATTATTATGAGAAAATTCGAAGATATACAAGTTGCAGTTGCAGGAACTGGATATGTAGGACTTTCTATTGCCACTCTTCTTGCCCAACACCACAAAGTGACAGCTGTTGATGTTATTCCCGAAAAAGTTGACAAGATAAATAATCGCATTTCTCCTATTCAAGATGAGTATATAGAAAAGTATTTTGCAGAAAAGCAACTAAACTTGACTGCAACCCTCGATGGTGCTACGGCTTACAAGGATGCCGATTTTGTTGTTATAGCAGCGCCAACAAATTATGACACTCAAAAGAATTTCTTTGACACTCACCATATAGAAGATGTAATAAATCTTGTTTTGGAGGTTAATCCTAATGCTGTAATGGTAATAAAATCAACAATACCAGTTGGTTATACTCGTTCATTATATTCAAAATATGAACAAATTTTTGCAGAAAAAGGTCTAAATTCCAAATTCAAACTTCTTTTCTCACCTGAATTTTTGCGTGAAAGCAAAGCCTTGTACGACAATCTTTATCCTTCACGTATAATCGTAGGTTATCCAAAAATAATCGACCAGCCAGAATTCTTGCAAGAGAACAGGGCTATCCAAAAGCTTACCAAGGATGAAAATATGATTGAGTATGCTGAAACATTCGCAAGATTGTTGCAGCAGGGAGCGATAAAGGAAAATGTGGATACTTTGTTCATGGGTTTGAAAGAGGCAGAGGCGGTAAAACTCTTTGCTAATACCTATCTTGCTCTTCGTGTGTCTTATTTCAATGAGCTTGACACTTATGCAGAGGTTAAAGGTTTGGACAGTCAAGCAATAATACAAGGAATAGGTCTTGACCCTCGAATCGGAACACACTACAACAATCCTTCGTTTGGCTATGGTGGTTATTGTTTGCCAAAAGATACAAAACAATTGCTTGCTAACTATGCTGATGTTCCTCAAAATATGATGACAGCAATAGTGGAGAGCAATCGCACACGCAAGGATTTCATAGCCGACCAAGTATTATTCAAAGCAGGTTACTACAACTACGAAAACGATAATAACTATGATCGTTCAAAAGAAAAGGAATGTGTTATAGGAGTGTATAGATTGACAATGAAATCAAACTCCGATAATTTCCGTCAGTCATCAATTCAGGGTGTGATGAAGCGTATAAAGGCCAAAGGTGCGAAAGTAATTATCTATGAGCCAACACTTGAGGATGGAGAAACATTTTTCGGTTCCGAAGTGATAAACGATTTGGATAAATTTAAGATAATGTGCAATGCTATTATAGCTAATCGTTACGATGACTGTCTTGACGATGTGATAGACAAGGTCTATACAAGAGATATCTTTAAGCGTGATTAGTTAGATTGATTTTAATACATTGTAATACAAATTCTTAAAGGCGAAGCATGGATGTTGTTTCGCCTTTCTTTATTTTGATTTTTTGAAACGGCGTTTTAAGAAATTAAAACGGCGGAAGAATTTTTCCTTCCGCCGTTTTGTTTTATTGTAACTTACTGCTTGTTGTATTTGACTACATCGTCATTTGCAAATACAAGTTCTATATTGGCTGTTTTGAACATATCTTCTGTCTCTTGCCCACTATGATACTTGTTTTGGCAAACAACCCTTTTTATACCGCAGTTGATAATCATCATGGCACAACTTCGGCATGGCGTCATTGTGCAGTATAGCGTTGCACCTTCGAGAGCAATTCCTCTTTTTGCCGCCTGACAAATTGCGTTTTGCTCTGCATGCACCGTTCTTACACAATGATTGCTTATGTTGCCATTCTCATCCCTTGTTTCTTTGAAAAGATGGCCTATTTCATCGCAATGAGGGAAACCAGTAGGCGAACCAACATATCCAGTTACCAGAATCTGTTTGTTTTTCACTATAACACAGCCACTTCTGCC
>JABUUQ010000008.1:15749-17516 GCA_021443125.1 Bacteroidales bacterium | reverse complement strand
GTCTTTGTGTTGTATAGTTGTCATGACATCTTGCAACTGTTCCTCCAACGCATTCATATCTCCGTTGTTATCAAAGATATAGTCCGCTAATTTCATGCAAGCACCAATGTTTTGTTTATTCTCATCGGTTGATTGCATCTCGCGTTCTTCATTTGATTTGAATGTTTCAAAATCAACATTATCAGTTTCTGAACCCCGTTGTCTGATTCTTTCAAAACGTGTCTGAATATCTGCATCCACACAAAAGAGAATAAATTGGCAATTCTCTCTTAAATACTTTATTTCCTTTACGTTACGTATGCTTTCTATAATACAATTCTGGTCTTTCTCCTTGGCCATCTCCAAAAGACCGCGTGCTATGAAATCTGCACCTATTTTCTCTCTTTCGGAATTGGCAACCATAGTCATAGAATCCCTATTGACCTCAAGGCCAAGCTCTTTTATCTTTTTTGTAAGGAAATCCCTTGCAGAGAAATGAAGAAAACCATTCTTCTTAAGCATCTCCACAATAGTACCTTTGCCTGCTCCCAAAGTACCAGTGATACCAATTACAATCATATTAGTTTACTTTATAGTCAAATTTGATTTGGGCAAATTCTTCGTTGGCTTTGACAATTTTTTCCTTCAAAGTGTTTTTGTAATTATGCACTTTCTCTTTTATTGTGTTGTCTGTCAAAGCCAGAATCTCCATAGCAAGAACGGCAGCATTCAATGCTCCATTCACAGCCATAGTTGCCACAGGAACAGCAGGGGGCATTTGAAGAATAGACATTACTGCGTCTAATCCGTCAAAAGAACCCTTGATAGGAACACCTATTACAGGCAAACTTGTTTCTGCTGCAATAACACCAGGCAAAGCAGCTGCCATTCCGGCACCTGCTATAATTACCTTAATTCCTCTTTCCTCAGCATTTTTTGCAAATTCTGATACTTCTTTTGGAGTACGATGCGCACTTAAAGCGTTAATTTCAAAAGGAATCTGCTGTTCATCAAGAAATTTTGCCGCTTTCTCCATTACGTTGTAGTCAGAAGTGCTGCCCATTATAATACTAACCAAAGCTTTCATACTATAACTAAAATTTAGTCCTTTGGAGTAACTTTAGGGAAGTTGGTGTGGAATACAGGGAAAGACTTCTCACCTATGATATGCGTTAGGAAATCTTCATACATAGGAGTGAACTGCATTGTCTTTTCATCAAAATATTCTTCTGGCAAAGGTCTGTTGCCAATTTTGCCCATATCAATTGCAGAACAGTTGTATTCTTCCAATTCATCGTAAGAACAAACTTTGTTAAGCACAGGCATTTTGCCATAATCTTCTCTCAACAACAAATCTACGGCCTTATCTGCCAAAGCTTGCGTCATTCTCCTGTCGTAAGCAGAGCACATACCACTTCTTGGGTAGTAACCAGTAATTTGTGCCCTTGCATCTATCTTCAATTTGGCAGTTATTTCAGAGGCAATAGTTCCACTGACACCACCAAGCCTTGCATGACCATACTCATCTTGCTCTGTAGAAGCATAAACAACATCTGTAGTGCCAGTTTGCTCGTTATACCAACGCACACCCTCACTTACAGGTATGATAAGTGCGCCATCTTCAGCATTTTTGTAGGCTTCATTAACCAAATCAAAGAAGTGTTCTTTTCTTTCCTTGTTCATTTCAAGTTCAGGTATCAAAGAAATTGTTGAACCGCCAAAAGTGCCTGCACCTGTAAGCCATCCTGCATCTCTACCCATAACTTCCATAACCATTATTCTCTTGTG
>JABUUQ010000008.1:10471-12299 GCA_021443125.1 Bacteroidales bacterium | reverse complement strand
GCCTTAGCTTTCTTTTCTCCAATTCCTTTCACACCAGGTATATTATCCGAACTGTCTCCCCAAAGTCCCAAAATATCTATGACTTGTTCAGGTCTTTTTATCTCAAATTTCTCCAATACTTCCTTAACACCATAGATTCTTTCAGGACTTCCCATGTGTGGAAGCTTTAATATAAATATCTTGTCTTCAACTAATTGCGCATAATCCTTGTCTGGTGTAACCATATAGACTTCAAAACCCTGCCTTTTGCCTTTCTTTGCCAATGTACCTATAACATCGTCAGCTTCATAGCCCTCTATGCCAATAGTTTTAATGTTCATAGCCTCGAGAATCTGCTTAATATAAGGTATATTTTCCCTTAAATCTTCGGGCATTGCCTCTCTATTTGCCTTGTATTCAGTAAATTCCTCATGTCTGAAGCATCCACCTTGCACATCAAAGCATACAGCAAAATGAGTTGGCGAATGCTTTTGCAAAATATCTAATATACTATTGAAAAATCCCAGTATAGCACTAGTATTCAGTCCTTTGGAATTTATTCTCGGGTTTTTGTTCAATGCAAAGTAAGAACGGTAAATCAATGCCATAGCATCAACCAAATACAAAGTTTTATTAGCAGCCATAGTTTTGAATTTTATTTGGTATAAATATCTAACATTTTGTTTATTAAGTCTTTGCAGACAGGGCAAAAGTGTCGTAAATCTCTCATCATGCAATGCTGGTAAGGTCTATAAAAACCTTTTGCAATATAACATGCTCCTTCAAATACACCAACCTCATTCTCATACTCTTTTGTTTGAGGTGTAGGGATAGGAGTGCCTTCTTTAATCTTGTTGCCCCATTTGCCTGAAAAATCCACCAAAGTAGTGATATTTTTTTCGTAAGGTTCTGCGTTAATATTCTGTAAACCAGTGTCTGAATCGTTTTCTGCATACTCATCTCCCAAACCTGCAAAACTATGTCCAAACTCATGAATCACTACTTCGGGCGATCTTGAGCCAGAATAGCAGGTTGCATAGAAATTGTATATGCCTCCACCACCATAAACATCTGAATTACAGATTATAATCACGCCATCGTATGGAATTGTATTGAGAACATCGTTAAGTTCCCAAGTTGACATTGTCATGATGTAGCGAGGAGAGTCGAAAGTATTGTATTGAACACCCAAAGGCCCTTTCTCGTTTTCTCTTCCTTTGAGTCCTGGAATGCCACTCTTTTCTGTATAATATTCTATAGCAGATATATTTATAACATCTTGCCGTTCAGAAAAAGGTGCCTCGATAAACATGTATTCGGTAAAAGATTGCAAATCTTTCATCATTTTTTCCTTCTCATCTTTAGTATATCCGAGAGGAAGAAAAACCAAATCCATGCGTTTGTCCATACTTCTATCCACTTTATGCAAAGGAATGATGTTAAATTTCTGGACTACAGGGTCTTCAACCAAACTTCTGTCAAATTCAATCCTTGAAACCTCCTGCCAATTGTTTATACTGTCGCGAGAAAAAAACACTATATCAACATCAAATTCGTCTTTTGGAAAAGGTACAATTACGGTCTCTTCAAAATTTCCACACATTTTCTTTGCCTCTTCGCTGCTCTGCCATTCATTGAAAAGCGTTGAAAAATTTTTGGAGAAAATCAGCCTATCTGTCTTTTTATCATGCAGTTCCACTCTGTAAGCACCATTGTTTGTCTCATCGTTCAAATAGTTGTGAGAACCACTATAGAAAGGCAGTTTTTGATAGGAATAGATTGTGAAATAGTCTAATTGGAATCTTCCACTATGCTGATAATCAATTCTTAAAGATGCATCTTCGAAATA
>JABUUQ010000008.1:3718-8078 GCA_021443125.1 Bacteroidales bacterium | reverse complement strand
GTGTATGGAAAAACAAAGGTTGATGACGCGAAACTGAACATAGATGTGGAGAATTTGGGATTTATGACTTGGCAAAGTTTGTCTATTGATTTCTTTTGGAAAACAAAACTTTCAATATCTGCTTTCTATATGACAGGTGGCAATGAAGGTCTTGTGGAATGGGGAAGTGAATATAATTTCAGTGGAGATATTTCAAAGGAATTTTTGCAGAAAAGGCTGAAAGCATCTATCGGAGTTGCCAACATACCAAAACATCCTATGAATATAAAAATGCATTCAAGCAATATGTATTCAGAGATGACTGACACATGGCAATATCCTATGCTTACATTCTCTTTGAAGTACAATTTCGGCAAGAAAGCCGACAATGCAATGCTTCAGAAAATTGATTCGGAAGATATGGATGCACGTTCAAGCGGAGCAAATAGTCAGGGCGGACAATCAAAAATGAAATAATCAAAACATAAATAACAAATAAACAATTATGATACAGATAAATAATTTGGATTTTTGCTATAAGAAAAACAAACCTATACTTTCAAACATCACATTGGCGTTGCAGAATGGCAGAATACATGGTTTGTTAGGCAAAAACGGTGTAGGAAAGACAACTCTTTTGCATTTGATTGCAGGTTTGCAGTTTCCGGAAAAAGGAACTGTTATGGTGGACGATATAGAAGCGAAAAGCAGAGACGTACACTTCTATCAAAAAATGTTTTTTCTCAATGATGATATGCCAGAAACCGATTTTACAATCAAAATGTACGAAAAGGTGAATGCAAAGTTCTATCCGCAATTTTCTCACGAAGATTTCATAAAATATCTTGAGGAATTCGAAGTTACAGACCTTAAACAAAAAATCTCAAAACTATCTTTCGGCACAAGAAAAAAGGTTTATATCGCTTTCGGGCTTGCTTGCAATACCACACTTACTCTTTTGGATGAGCCAACAAATGGTTTGGATATTCCGTCAAAAGCTTCTTTCAGAAAGATAATACAATACGCAATGACGGACGACAAAACCATGATTATTTCCACTCATCAGGCCCGAGATTTGCAAAATATTCTCGACAATATCATTCTATTGGACGAAACATCTGTAATGCTCAATGCCACAACAGAGGAGATAACTTCAAAATTATGGTTTGGCATAGAAGACAAAGTATCTTCAACCAAAAAAATACTTTATCAAGAAGATACCATTGCAGGACTTTCAACAGTAAGGGCAAATTACAATGATGAGGAAAGCAATCTTGATGTGGAGATGCTTTTCAATGCTGCTTTTTCCAATAGAGAACTATTCAAAGAATTGTTTAACATAAAATAATAACAGGAGGATTTTATTATGTTTAGCATTAAAAGAACTTTCAATCTGCTTGTCAGAGATTTATACATAAACAGACGTGCCTTTCTAAGTGTAGGACTTGTTTTATTGTTGGGATTTGCGATAGTGGAAATAGGTCTTATTCAATTCTTTGGCCCTCAACCAATGCTTATTGATGGCAAAAGCGAGCCAGTGGTGTATTACGTAAAATTTTTCAAATGGTTTGAGATATTATGGATAGTGTATGTTGGTTTGATTCCCTTTATCGAATACACAAAAAAGTACAATAGGGCGGCATCAATAGTTTTCCCTGCCACACAAGAAGAAAAATTTGTTGCCAATTTTCTTATTGCCTATCTTGTTCTTCCTATTGCGATTTTTGTTTCCTCTTTCTTGGGTTTGGAATTAGGAGGCCTTGTCAATTCCATTAGTTACGATAATTACATAATCCTTTATGAGAGAACTTTTGCCGGTTTTGCCTCTTTTGATACTTGGTCTATTGCTATTGCTCTTGTTTCCATAGGTTTCTTTGGCTCTATATGTTTCAAAAAGAACAAAATGATTCTAATATGGGTGTATTTCCTAGCATTTCTTTTTGTTTTGGCTATTTGTGTATTCATAGAAGTATCCATATTTGAAGGGCTTGGCTATACACAAAGCATAACAACCGGTGGTATGTTGAATAAGTATAGAGTGTTATACTATATAATCCTTTGGGCAATTGCTGTTTATATGATTGTGCTTTCATATTTTAGATTGAAAGAGGAAAGGAGTTAGTTATGACAAACAAAGATAACACTCCGATATATGTGCAGTTGGCAAATAGGGTAATAGATGATATTGCGTCTGCCAAACTATCGGCAGATGACAAGATTCCTTCAGTCAGGGAACTAGCTGCAATATATGAAGTCAATGCCAATACGGCTATGAAAGCCATAGAAATGCTTGCAAACAACGAAATAATATACAACAAGCGAGGTTTAGGTTATTTTGTAAGTGAAGGGGCGGAGCAGAAGATAGTTGAAAACAAACGCAAGAAGTTTTCCGAAGAATATCTGCCAAACCTTGTCAAAATAATGAAACAACTGAACATAACTTTTGACGATTTGAAACAGCAAGCTCAAAATCTGCAAATAGAAGATTAAGTCAAACAATAAAACACAAATAAGGTCATGAAATTGAAAACAACAACAAAAGTGCTGCTTTGGACAATGGCAACCATTATCCTTGCGGTAATGATACTTGTAGCAATATCTTTCATATAGTATATAGTCGCAAAATTCCATAAGCAAGTTCTGATAAATTGAAACGCCGTTTTAATTTATTAGAACTTTGTTTTATAAAATTATTCCGCCGTTTTATTTTCGTTCTCTCAAATTTCTGTAAAATATAATGTTATAATCGTTTTATTTTTGTATCTTTGCAAGTTGCTAAATACTGATAGAATAGATGAAACAACCTATCATAATAGAGCCTACAGAGGTGGAAGTGGTGATTATTGCTATCAATTCCCCTATGGCACACTTTCAGATGGCTTATTGTCTGGAACACTATCTTGATACAAAGTTTTATCGTTTCAGGGATTTGGGCAGGTATAAGGAAAAGCTGAAGAAAGAATATCCACACACTTGTTCGGTTGCGGGCAATAAGGTTGAAGGGCTCACTTTCTATCTTTTGACTAACAGAACAGAGGAGGATAGTACACAATTCTGCTTTGACTCAATGCCAGGCAGAGATTATTTTTTGTTGATTTTCGGAAGAGATGGTCAGAAGCTTTGCAACGATTTGTGCAACGAAATAAAAAAAATGCATAAAGACAACAACGCAGATGTGGTCTATTGTATAGATTCCGATAATCAAATGCCAATGCAACAACAGCAGGTTCAGACAGATTTGTTTGGAGGAGTTTTTGCTTCACCAATCAAGCCTGCGAAACAAAAAAAAGGTAAGGTAAAATTGACAGACGATTTTGTGAATTCGATAAGGGAAGATGTGGATGTTTATTTGCAGAGGGTTAATGAAGATCAAGACAACATATTGAAATACAGAGAATAAAATATAGCAAACAACGATAAAAATATATGACTTCTAATTATAAAGAAAATATAGACAAGAACAATTTGCCAAAACATATAGCCATTATCATGGATGGCAATGGTCGTTGGGCGAAAAAGCAAGGCAAAGAAAGAATATACGGTCATCAAAATGGGGTTCAGTCTGTAAGAAATGTGTGTGAGGCATGTGCAGAATTGGGTGTTGAATATCTTACATTATACACCTTTTCCAAAGAAAATTGGAATAGACCTAAGGAAGAGGTTGAGGCTTTGATGAAAATGCTTGTTTATACCATTGCTCAAGAAGAAAAGACTCTTATGGACAATGGCGTAAAACTCGATACTATTGGCGACACTATGGAATTGAGCGAGGAAACTCGCGATGCTTTGTTGGGAATGATAGAAAAGACAAAGGATAACAAACGAATGACTCTGGTGTTGGCTTTGAATTATAGTGCAAGGTGGGAAATTGTTGAGATGGTTAAACAAATAGCATCAAAAACAAAGGCTGATGAAATAAAGCAAGAGGAAATTGATGAGACTTTGGTGTCAAACCATCTTACCACCAAGGGAATGCCTGATGTTGATTTGCTCGTCAGAACTTCGGGAGAATACAGAATAAGCAACTATCTTTTGTGGCAGATTGCCTATGCAGAACTATATTTTACAGATGTACTTTGGCCAGACTTTACAAAAGAAGAACTCTATAAAGCAATCTATGATTACCAGCATAGAGAAAGAAGATTTGGCAAGACAAGCGAACAACTAACACAATAATAATCAAGGCAAGATAAATAAAAATTCTTTTGTTGATAAAATTAAATTGATATAATATCGTTATTCTAACTATGAAACGTATACTATTTGCATTTTTCCTTATTCTGCTAACATCAAACTTTGTTATAGCACAAGAAAACAAGGACTTAATAGATATAGACTACTACTCACCAAAAGAATATGAGGTAGGAGGAATAGAGATTAC
>JABUUQ010000008.1:0-3623 GCA_021443125.1 Bacteroidales bacterium | reverse complement strand
ATAGACAAGTTATGGAAACAAGGTATTTTTGATGATATCCATATTTACATAACAAGAGTTGAAGGAAGAACAATCTTTTTGGAATACAATCTTAAAACAAAACCACGACTTTCCTACTTCAAATTTTCAGGTGTATCGCGTTCCGAAGCCGACAAAATAAAAGAAAAACTTCATATTACAGTTGGCGATGTTGTAACCGAGAATATGAAGAATAATTGCATAAACGTAATCAATGACCACTTTATAGACAAAGGATACTATCTTGTAAAGACAACAATAGAAGAGGAGAGAGATTCTTTGAGCAAAAGAAAGGAAAGCCACCTTACTTTCAATATCGATAAGGGTAGCAAAGTAAAGATAGGCAAGATATCAATAGAAGGCAATACCTACCTTTCCGATAAAAAGATAAAGCGACAGATGAAAGACACCAAAGAATATCGTTGGTGGAGGTTTTGGAAGTCATCTCGTTACCAAGATGTAGATTTTCAAGAGGATAAAGAATATATCATAGACAAATATAACAATGAGGGTTACCGAGATGCAAGAATCACTTGGGATACTGTATTCCTTGGAAAAAGCAAAAAAGGCAAGGATGAAATGCATATCACAATGAAAATACATGAGGGTAGCAAATTCTTCTTTCGTGATATAACTTGGGTAGGTAATACCAAATATACATCAGACCAACTATCAAAACTTCTTCGTATAAAGAAGGGCGACCCATACAATAAAGAACTTTTGAATAAGAATGTAACCTATGACCCAACAGGCAAGGATATTTCTTCTTTGTATCTTGATGATGGTTATTTGTTTTTTAGGGTTATGCCTACAGAACTTATGGTTGAAAACGACTCTATAGATATAGAAATGCGTATCTATGAAGGCACACAGGCAAGAATAAATAATGTAACAATAAAAGGTAATGACAGAACAAACGACTATGTTGTTATGCGTGAATTGAAAACATTGCCTGGTGAGTTGTTCAGCCGTGATGATGTAATACGTTCAGTTCGTGAGATACAACAGTTGGGCTTTTTCAATCCTGAAAAAATCAATCCTGATGTAAAACCAAATGTAGATAATGGAACAGTTGATATTACCTACGAAATAGAAGAAGCAAACTCTTCCCGAGTTGAGTTGCAAGGTGGTTGGGGTGGTTATAGCAGAGTAATTTTCACTGCAGGTTTGACTTTGGATAATTTTGCAATGAGCAAAGTATTCCAAAAATCAGCATGGAAACCTTTCCCTTCTGGTGAAGGTCAGAAAGTTTCTTTCAGAGTCAATACCAATGGAGATTACTATCACTCTGCTTCTCTTTCTTTCACAGAGCCTTGGCTTGGCGGCAAGAAACCTACTGCACTTTCTGTCGGTGTCTACTATTCTTATCAAGATGATTCTTATTACAATACTTCAGACGTGTCAAACTATCATTTAAGCATACTTGGAGCAAGTGCAACAATAGGAACCCGTCTTAAATGGCCAGACGATTATTTTACTTTGGCACAAGGTATAAGATACAAACAATATAACGTAAAGAATGCTTCATATTTTGTTATGCCTACAGGTATATCAAACGATTTGGCATATACTTTTACATTGGCAAGAAACTCTGTGGATCAAATGATTTATCCTCGTACTGGTTCAGAGGTATTATTTGAATCTGCCTTTACTTTCCCATATTCTTTGGTAAATGGCAAGGATTACACTTCAATGACAACGGAGGAAAAATACAAATGGCTTGAATACTACAAAATCAATTTGAAAGCAGCATGGTATATGAATGTTGTTGATGAGTTGGTATTTTCAGCAAGGGCTCGTTTTGGGTTCTTGGGCAGATACAACAACAAAATAGACTACACTCCTTTCGAAAGATACTATGTTGGTGGTGATGGTCTTACAGGTTATTCTTTGGATGGCAGGGAACTTGTGGCGTTGAGAGGTTATGAATCTTCTGCACTTACTGGCGACAAAGGTGCGACAGTATTTGACAAATTTACAATGGAGTTGCGATACCCTATTACCCTTAACCCAAGTGCATCTGTTTTCGTACTTGCTTTTGCAGAAGGTGGAAACTCTTGGAGCAACTTTAATAGTTTTTCTCCATTCAAAATGTACCGTGCAGCAGGAGCAGGCGTGAGAATCTATATGTCTATCTTTGGTATGATAGGTTTGGATTGGGGTTATGGTTTCGACCCTGCATACGGAGAAACAGAGCGTTCAGGAGGTCATTTCCATATATCTTTGCAGAACTCCATAGACTAAACATTCCTTTGGTACGAAATTTGAGTATAGCAAGTTTAATCAGTAACTTAAAAAATAAAACAAACATGAAAAAGACATTAGTTTTAGTAGCTTTAGTATTTTGCAGTTTTTTGACATTTGCACAAAAATTCGCTTGTGTTGATTCAGAATACATATTAAACAACCTTCCTGAGTACAAACAGGCACAAAAGGAGTTGGAAGATGTATCACTGCAATGGCAAAAAGAAATAGAAAACAAATTGGCAGCGGTAGATAAATTATATAAGCAATATCAAGCAGAAGCCCTTCTTTTGCCAGAGGAGTTGAAGACAAAAAAAGAAAATGAAATAGTTGCTGCAGAAAAAGAAGCAAAGAATCTTCAAAAACAAAGATTTGGCAACGAAGGCGACCTTTCAAAAAAGCGTGCAGAACTTATAAAACCAATTCAAGATAGAATATATAACGCAATAGAAAAGGTGGCTCAGGAAAAGAGTTACAATGCTGTTTTCGATAAAGGTGCAGGTGCAACAATCCTTTATATAGATGCAAAAACAGACATTAGCGATCTTGTTTTGGCAGAGCTTGGCTATAAGGTTAATAGCAATAATTCATCAAAAAAATAGCAGAAACAGTTTATTTTTGTAATTTTGCAAATCATTTTCACGAAACTAAAAATTAAAAATACTTAAATGAAAAGAACAATTAAATTATTAGCGTTGGCAGTTGTATTGGTTTTCTCACTTAATACAGCTATGGCACAAAGAGCCTTGAAAATAGGACACTTTAATTCATCATTGGTAATTCCTAAACTTCCAGATTACGAAAAAGCTCAAAACGAATTTAAATCATATGGTGAGCAACTTCAAAACGAATTGGAAGCTATGGCAAAGGAAGTTGAAAGATTACAATCAGATTATGAAACAAAAAAAGACCAACTTTCAGACCTTTTGAAACAAAATAAAGAAAAAGAAATACAAGATGCTTACACACGCTACCAAACTTTCCGTCAAAATTCTCAAATGGAACTTGAACAAAAAAATCAAGACCTTATGAAATCTATTTACGACAAGGTAAAGGCAGCAGTTACAGAGGTGGCAAAAAATAATAAATACGACTATATTTTAGAGTCAAATCCTAATGCTGGTATGCTTTGGTATACAACAGATAGTGATGATGTTACTTCTTTGATAGAAAAGCAGTTAGGAATAAAATAAGAAAAAATCTTATAAAAAGTTGCGAAAAAATTTTGCAGGTACAGAAAAACGTTGTACTTTTGCACTCGCAATTGCGGATGTGGCGTAATTGGTAGCCGCGCTAGACTTAGGATCTAGTCCCGAGAGGGGTGGGAGTTCGAGTCTCCCCATCCGCACAAAAGGAAAACC
>JABUUQ010000007.1:17850-18981 GCA_021443125.1 Bacteroidales bacterium | reverse complement strand
TTCACCTTTTTCCATTCGGCAGTACATTGATTCTCCAACACCGATGGCTTTTGCAATGCTGCGTCGGGTGTACCGCTTTTCTGTTCTCAATTCGTGAAGTTTGCCAGGTAATAGTTTCATAATCCGCTGATTTGTCAATAATCAATGTGCAAAGATACGAAAACTTTGACAAATACGGTCAATTTTAGCCCGCAAAATGCTTTTGGACGGCATTTTTCCTATCCCAAGTGGATTTTTGACACGCCTACAAACTGTTTGACCCTCTAACATTGAAGTAAATGAGAGTTCGGATGCCAATTATACCCTTGTTGGCAAAAATCAGCATCCGACACAATTTGATTCTTTAATAGACCTTATCACTTAATTGCCGAGAGAATCGCCACCTGCAAATTATTCCATATGCAGGATGGCCTCTCTCTATTAGCAAGAAGCTTAAATCTTATCATAGTTGCAGTCATATTCTACACCTTCGTAATTTCGCTCACGCAACCATTCCAACAAAGACATATCCTTGTCTATAAATCCAAGTTGTCCAAGATTTGCATCTAAAGCTTCCGCCAAGCACATTGTGTGTAGTTCCTTGTCATATTTGCCGTTAATGCCATGTCCAACAATATATTCCGAGAAACCAAGCCGTACGATGTATATGTGGTCAGGATTGCTTGTCTCGTGCATGACAAGGTCATTCATGCCAGTAGGGCTATGTTCCTGCTTATATCTCTGCGTTTCAAAGAACACCTTTTCTTTGTCAGAAATATAATTATCGACCATTCTGTCAAACAACAGAATGTCCTCTTTGAAGAGTTTGATATTTGCCATTTCTGTAAAATTGTCAGATAAAATAGTCATTCTTCAAATGAAAGTTTTTAAACTAATGTAAAACAACATCCTCTATTTCATCAATTACATCAATCAGTTTCTTTTCATTAATTTCTGACATTTCAAGCAATTGTACGGCATCTTCAAATGGTCCATAGACCTCTCCTGTACTCAAATTTGTCAATATAGGACCTTCCTCTGTAAACTCTGCTTCAAAGTTCGTTTTACCGTATACAAAGGCTATTCCGTACTGTTGAACACAAAAGTCAAAAAAGAATGTTAATCTGTTTGGTGTGGCATACCCTTCATAAT
>JABUUQ010000007.1:0-12946 GCA_021443125.1 Bacteroidales bacterium | reverse complement strand
CAGAAGGTGGGAATGGTGGACTGGCACAAGATTAAGCGGACACGCATCACGCTCAACTCTCTCATGGAGGAGTATGTCAAAGACAACGAGGAGCTATCGCCATCGAGCGCAAGAGCCAAGCGCAACCTCAAAACCCGACTTGACGAATACCTATTATATATAAGGAAGCCGGACATTGAGGCAAAGGATGTGGACAAAGACTTCTGCAAAGGCTTCATCGCCTTTTTGCGAAGTTGCACCTACAACCAAGGGAAGAAGAGGTTGAGCGACACCACCATCCGTATGTTCGTCAATCGCATGGGCACAGTCTTCAACAAGGCATTGACCGAAGGACTTGTCTCTGTCAATCCTTTCAAGTTGCTGGAGGCAAAGGAGAAACCTCGCAAGAACAATGCAACCAAGGAGTTCCTGACCATCGAGGAACTGAAACAGGTCATAGCTACACCTTGCCGATACGACATGGTGAAGAAAGCCTTCCTCTTCTGCTGCTTCACAGGTCTTCGCTACAGCGACATGAAGTCGTTGAAATGGAGCGAGATACATCAGGCGGCCGATGGCAAGACACTATACATCAGCAAGCAGCAGGTTAAGACCAAGAACCAAGTGACCATTCCACTCTCCGATGAGTCACTGAAATGGTTACCCACAAAGGTTGAAGGCATTGATACTGTCTTCCACGAACTGACCATCACATCAACGACTGTCGAGGTGGTGCTTGGTGAGTGGATGGCAGCAGCAGGTATTGATAAGCACATCACATACCACTGCTCTCGCCATACCGCAGCAACTACCTTGCTGACACTTGGTGCAAACCTATATGTGGTGAGTAAACTCCTTGGTCATCAATCCATTCGTATGACTGAGGTCTATGCAAAGATTGTCGATCAAAAGAAGATTGAGACCATGAATCTGGTAAACAATATGTTCAACAAGACACGTAACAACCAAACGATAGCACAATGAAGGTAGAAATCAAACAAAGAGCATTGCCCACTGGCAACATAAGCCTATACATTGAGTATTATGAGCCAGGCTTCCGAAAGAAGGAAGCCCTTGGCTTGTTCCTCATGCCTGAAACTGCACATGGTGCGAAGAAGCACAACAAGGAAGTGATGAAACAGGCGATGGCAATACGTGCCGACCGCATGCTCCATCCCATAGACTTTGACAAGGAGAAGGAAGTCAAAGAGCAGAAGAAGCAGAAAACACATAAGGAAATCTGCCGTTACACTTGGCTGGAATGGTGCAACAAGTATAACGAGTGGTCAGAAGAATGTGGCAACAACAGTTGCATGATGGACCACAAGATGCTGGTTCGCAGACGCATTGAGGAGTTCCTTAACTCCATGAACGAGCCAGACTTGCGTCTTGACAAGGTGACAACTGCCCACATCAGTGCGCTCTATGACTATATGAGAGAATACAAGAACGAGCGGCAATGCAAGGACAACGACAACCACTTGGCTGGCTTCACCCTTATGTTGTTCGGGCAGACCATCAATGCCATCTTCAATAAGGCGGTTCGTGATAATGTGATACCCTTCAACCCAGTGCAAGGGCTATCACAATTAGAGAAATTCCACGCTCCTGACAAGCATCGTGAGTTCCTGACCGCAGAGGAACTGCAAAGATTCCTGGCAGCCAAACCAGAGACCGAAAGCGAGTGGCAGGTTCAACACGCCTTCGGATTCTCCTGTATGACAGGGCTTAGGAGAAGCGACATCTTCAATCTGAAATGGAACAACATCAAAAGTGTAGGTGACACAAAGGTGGTTTCAATCATCCAGCAAAAGACAAAGCAGCCTGTCACCATACCTCTAAATGATATGGCTTTGTCATTATTGCCAGAGAAAACTGCCGACCAGCAAGATGACTTCGTCTTCCATATCCCCAAAGGTCATGACATTCTTACAAAATACATTAGTCGCATCAGAGAGAAGGCTGGCATCGATGACAAGCATCTGAGTTATCACTGCTCCCGGCACACGGCTGCTACACTCGCAATTACCGCAGGTGCGGAGTTGTACTCGGTCAGCAAAATCCTTGGTCATCAAAGCATTGTATCGACACAAGTTTATGCCGATGTGGTGATGGATGCGAAGGTTGAGACCGTCAATCTGACTGATGGTGTATTCGTTTAGACACAAAAGGGAAAAGGAAGGAATTTGGGTGTCTCCAGCGTGGGGATGCCCTTTTTCTTTCCCTTTACGTTCTATTTCATCTGGTTAATCGCACAAAAGTTTTGGAAACTATAGCGTGCCATACGAAAAGCATCGGAACAGAAAGAGGTAGCATATCAAAACAGATGATGTGATTTTCCCTCTCTGAGAATCGCTTTGCCGCGAAAAAACGTGCAGTCGGATGTAAATAAAGGCTGGAATTGATGCAATTTATGTTAATTTTGAGGAATTTATAATCGAGTCTGCCCAATAATTAAAATAAAATCACTAACTTTGCGGTCGTAAAAAAGAAGTTTTATTCCGACTAAATTATATAACAAAAATGAGATGAAGGATGCTGTAATACAACAAATAAGAGCCAAGATAACTCACGCAAAATATGGCGAGATATTCATGGTGTCATCCTTTTCAAAATTCAACGTGGAGTATGTAACAAAACTCCTTGCGGATTTTGAGAAGGAAAAGTTTATCATGCGCATCGCAAAAGGCATATATGTCAAAGCAAGGAAAACGCAGTTTGGCATACTTTATCCAACGGCAACGGAAATCGTCTGCCAGATAGCAAAGCGCGATAAAGCCAAGATTATCGCCACCGGGCAGACTGCCGAAAACAAATTAGGGTTCTCAACGCAAGTGCCAATGAACACTTGCTTCCTCACGTCCGGCACACCACGACAGTTGAAATTAGGAAACAGAATGGTGACTTTGAAACACGGCGTACCTAAGAATTTCGCATATAAAGGGAAACTGATGCCTGAACTCGTCCAGGCATTGCGCAGCATAGGAGAAGGAAACATCACAGATGAAGACGAGAAACGCATCAGGCAGTTGCTGTCGACACACCCCGAATACAAGACTTTTGATCACGACATACTTTTGGCTCCAGTGTGGGTCAGAAACTTAATCATCAAAAACAGGAAGGATAACAATAATGAGTAGATGGATAGACTTTTCCATTGCGGAAAGAAAAGCAATGATACAGCGTGTCATTGACATGCGACACATTGACGAAATGGCAGCGGAGAAAGACTGGTGGGTAACATCTGTATTGTATGCCCTGTTCCATACGAGCATTGCTAAATTCCTAATTTTCAAAGGTGGTACAAGCCTCAGTAAGGGATGGGATTTAATCAACAGATTCAGTGAGGATGTGGATGTTGCTTTGGACAGAAGTTATTTTCTGGAGGTGAAAGGAGAGTCGTGCGCCAAATGTACCAGCAATACACAGATTCATCACCTTCGCGAAAAAGGACACGACTTCATACTGAACGAGTTGAAAGAAGAGCTGAAAACGGTGTTATCAGAAATGGGCTTAACCGATGTTATTGTTTTTGGAGAGAATGAGCAGAAAGATGAAGACGGCAATCCCATGAAGGTTGACCATGACAAGGATCCAAGTGTAATCTTTGTTCAATATCCTTCTCTTTACAGCGGTGCAGAGTCATACGCCAGTCCTGTTGTTAAAATTGAGATTAGCGTCCTGTCAATGTCTGAGCCTTTTGAGATAAAACGAATCTCCTCTTTAATCAACCAGACATTCGCCGCAGAAGGCATAGCAGTGGATGAGGCCTTTGCGATGGAAGTCAAGACCGTCAGCCCGGCAAGGACATTCCTTGAGAAAGCCTTCTTGCTATGCGAAGAATTTCAGAAGGAAAAGCCAAGAACGAGAAGACTTACACGCCATTTCTATGACTTGGAACGACTGTCTCATACAGACTATGCTGCACAAGCCTTAGCCGATGCAACCCTGTATCATGACATCGTTGAACACAGGAAGAAGTTCTACCATGTAGGTTATGTGGACTATTCCAAGGAACTGCCTGAAACCATTACCATTCTTCCTCCTGACAATCTATTGGCGAGCTATGAGGCTGACTATAAGGATATGCAGAGTAGTTTCATCTATGCGGAATCTTTGTCTTTTGACGAATTGATGCAGGCAATGAAGGTGTTGCAGAACAGGTTTAGGGGAGTTGCTATAAAAATTAGGCTATGAGGATTTCCTATCATTGATAAAGAAGTGGTCTGACCAATAGAACGAGTTACATCATTGTAGATAGATAAATTAAATAGACCGCAACAATTATGTTTTTGCAATGTGGAGCAGACAATCTTGCCATATTAACTCATTGTTTACCACTTTTTCTTGATTTTACACAGGAACAACAAACATTAATTAGCATATTTGCAGCACAAATAAAGACAAATTGGAATCTCAACTTACGATTATTTCAGAGTCTTGCCAGCTCTACAATTAACCTTTATTTGTCTAATTAGTTCTATTCATATTAATACGGCAAAAACATTTATTGCGATTAAATGGCTTGGCCTTTTTTAACCCGTTTATTAACCCTTAATAAAATGAAACAATGAAAACACTAACTCAACTAAAGACTTTCTTGCTATTGGGTACAACAATCACTTTGATAGCATCATGTTCATCTAACATTATGGATAACACTAATACTGAAGACATGTCATCTGCAAAAATCTCAGACTACAACTATTTGGGAGACATTCATAACTTATTTATGAGCAATATTCAAGAGCATTTGACAACAGATCAAAAGATTGAAAGCGTTGATGAAGGCATTGACTATATTCTTGATTTCAATACGAGGCTTGTAGCAAAGATTGATATTGATAAATATGGAATTGATAAGAGAGACTTCATCAAAGGTCTATCATATTATAAAAATCTTGTAAATGCAGTTCATTTTGAAAATGCTCTTGTTGAACAAAATGATACAAGAGCAAACTTGAGTAACAAGTCAGTACTCACATTGAATGATTTTGAAACTCTAGCAAACGATTCTGTATTGGATGTAAGCGACTTGCCTAATGTGAAATCGCTTGTAAATTTTGTAAAAGACAATGATTTGATAACAACAGAAACATATAATTATCTACAGGAATTGTTATCTCTTATAGACAAGAGCGTTGCGGGACTTATCTCAGATGAAAAGTTTGAACAGGAACTTGACCAGATGATAGCAAAAATTGACAATGCAAAATATCAAAAGGAATGTCCAACTATAAATACGGTAGGACCTGTTTTTGCGCTATCGAAGTCTTCTCTGCAATGGTGGGAAGAAAACCCTCAAGCAATTCCTGTTGAAGGGAAAATTCCACATGTCGTTGCTATGGATGCTGCTGGTGCAATTGTTGGAGTCGCTTGGAATTTGGGAATAAATTGGTTTCAAGGCACTTCACCAACATGGACAGGTGTGGGAGTGAGTGCAGCTGTAGGCGCAATAAATGGATCAACAGGAATCGTAGGAAAGGTTGGCAAATTTCTTAAGTCCTTATAGTTCATAACGACCTCATAAATTGTCTATACATGAGTCCATATATAAATATGAATAATAACTGAAAAGTGTTCTGATAGCCCAAATGAATAGAAGTATAACTATTGATTATCGATTTTTATATGTGCTCATGTATAAATGTATGTTCAAGCTCAATATTGCGTTAGCATATAAACTACATTGACAATCATATAATTTCGTCTTGAATTAACGAGAATTATCGAGGTAACTATATACTATTTAAACTTGCGGTGTATGGTTTTAACAAACCTTAACGTAAATAATGTTTGTTATGTGAAAAAAAATAGTACTTTTGCATCATAAAAACGAACATAAACGGAGGGTATCTCGTTCCCATTGAATTATCAATAATACCCCAGATGTCCTTCACTGAGTCTAAAGGTATATACTTGCTAAGTTTAGAGTCGTTGGTCATTTTATTCATCTTTAAAAGAATATATTTCATTAACGCCATGTATAAAAATATTGTTATTTACATAATTGCAGCTTTAATAGTAGCATTGCCCTTTGCTTTGGTTGTCTATTTCTTATTTTCTTGTGACAAATCATTTTGGTCAATTTATCTTGACTTCACTATAATTTCTTTGTTATGCGAGGTTGTTAGACATATTATAGCAAAGAATAAACAAAAATGAATGTTCAATTCTTATGGATTTGAGTATGCTCCATAATTTAACTGGCCTACATCAAATATTCATATTTTTACGAAAAACAATTATGACAGCAACAATTGCTGTCATAATTGTTTCAACGATAGTTTCCTGTACACAAGACGAAACACCTACAACAAATATAATTAAGGAAAAAACAATCGTCTTTTATATAGTCGCAGACAATAACCTATATGCAGAAGCTGATTCCTTATTGTCTGACCTATCAAAATCTGTTTTAAGTGATGATAACACAAATATACTCGTATATGTTGATGATTTAGGTACCCCACGTTTATATAAGTTACATGATGGTTATCATAAACTATATGATTATATTGAAATGAATTCTTTAAGTCCCAATAATTTAAAGAACATATTAGAGTACATATCAGTTAATTTTCCTGCACGAGAGAATGGTCTCATTCTATGGTCACATGGTAGTGGATGGATTCATACAGATAGTTCTGTATATACACGTTCTTTTGGATTGGACAGTGGTTCAATAATAAATACCAACAATCTGTTTGAAATATTACCTTGTTACTATGACTATATCATTTTTGATGCTTGCTATATGGCAGCAATAGAAGTCGTAACTGATGCAAGAAAAAAATGTGGGTACATTGTAGGTTCTCCTGAAATCGTTCCATCTATGGGAATCATGGATAGAAATGCTTTAAACATTTTACTCCATAATGTACCGCTCCAAGAAAGACTTGTAGAATTATGTAATAATTATGTAGAAAGATACAAAAATTATACTGAGGACATATCTATTTCCATATGTAAAACAGAAGAAACGGCGAATTTACTTGAATTTCTTGCAAATACAAACTATTTTGAAATATCAAAAATAGATGTTTCAAAAATTATTTCTTATGATTTTCGTTTCTACAAAATTTTTTTTGATATAAGAGATGTATTTGAGAAATTGTGCATTCCCACTCAGTATTTAGATAATATTATAGTGTTTAATGCAAATGGAATGAACAATTCTGTTAGAGGGTGTGGATTGTCTGTCTTTATCCCGACAAAACAAAATGAAATATATTTGGATTCGTATAAAATGTTAAATTGGGAAAAAGAAACATTATGGTCAGAAAAATGCATTTCGAGTACCAAATCTATAAATTAATTCATTAGGAAACTATGAGTAAGTAAGTTACTGAAGTTTCACTGAACACCCATTTATGGGCGATATGGTTAACATACGAGTAAAATTTTCCCAATTTACAAATCAAGAATATCCCGATTGTCGCATCCGAAGTTCCAGGAAATTGTGATCACGATTTAAAAACATTGCGTCCCACAAATGTGCTGTGATGGTCAGATTGCATTTAATCCTGTAACTATACGATAATCGATTCACTGACAACCACTTAGGATGCCAGAACATTTTTCATCATTCTTGGCTATGTTGAGAGAGCCAAGCAATCAGAGCAACGAATACAGCATAGCCACCACCTACACATCCCAAAACGATGTTGATGTCATTGGAGTGCAAAATGCTTAGGTTAATGTACGCAATTATGACCAAAGCAATAAGCATAAGGAAGGTGGCAAGCAAAATGCTGATGAAGATGACAGGAGGAATGCTTACTCTGCCATCATCTTCATATATGCGCTCGATAATCTTTTTGCCTTTCTCCTCAACATCATCCGTTAAACTCTTTGCCTGTTTCTTGATGTCAGCGCAAATATCTGCGCCCTTATCTTCAATCTTCGTTACAATCTCATTGCCTTTGGTTTCAATGTCTTCGAGCAGAGAGACGCGCTTGGAATCTATGCCATAAACCATGCTGGAGCATATTAACTTGCCAGAGTTCCTAATCTTCTCCTCCACTTGCGGAGAAATAACCAACCTCAAACTATTCTCAACGGTATAGACTGCCGTGTAAGCGGCATCCGTCAGGGTCGTAACTTTTTCAGTCAGATTCTTGACTTTGGTATTGAGCTCTGAAACCTGCCTGTTCAGTTCACCGACCTTATCGAAGTTCTTGGTCAGAGCCTCCGAGTACTGGTCGTTGAGTTGGTCATTGTCAGCATTCTCAATCTGCTTCTTGATGTCATTGATGTTGAATTTCTTTGTTCCCATAGTCTTTGTGTTTTATAGATGCATTCCTCCTTTCTTCCTCCTGCCAAGGCGACCTGTGGCATGAGCAGCGCAACGCCTTGCCCAAGCCATATCATCCTCGTCCTTCTTGCGCCCCCAGCCAGACTCACTCTGACCACCACCGCCACCACTTGAGTGCGTGATGGTAGTGGCAGCATCAATCATCGTGAAGAGGGCGCAAGCAAGATGCGTGAGCGGCTGCCAGTTGGCGACCTCCCTGTGGTCAAACTCGTCATCGAAGAACTGCGCCACCTTCTCTGGGATGTAATGCTTGTATTCCTCGCCATTGTATCGGAAACTGACAGGGCGACTGCCATCTACCCATCTCGTGTAATCAACGAGTGGTTTGGTGATAAGAGTTTCTGTCGGCTTCTGTGGGGGCTGTATCACAGGCTTCACTGTAGCCGTCGGTCTCTCCTTCGGCGGTGTCGGTGCAACCGTCTTCGTCGGAGGCTGCGGTGCAAGTCTTGCAGGAGTTACAACTGCAGGTCTCGCAGATGGCGTAGGACGCTTGACCCTATCAGCCTCGTGCATCTTCTGCCATGTCTGCTGGAGCTTTGAAAACATGAGGTTTCTTCCTCTGCCTATCTTTGAGGCATTGTACTTAGACTCCCCAAGCAGGATGGCATAGCCTGTGATGCGTCCCTTGCTGTCCTGTCTTGGCTTGACATCATAGCCCTTGCGTTTAAGGGCAGCGACATACTGGCTCCATGACCATGAAGACATATTGCGAAGGATGCTGTAGCAGTCCTCGTTGATGCGCTCCACGTTTATCTCGTGCTTCTCCATTGCTGTGACCCATCCACGGTGAATGGCTACCTTCTCGGCAGCCTTCTGTGCACGCTCATGAATCATGTGGTCGTTGTTGGTCTTGCCGTTTTCATCGACACGGCAAACCGCGATGTGAAGGTGAGGTATTCCGCTCTCCGACTCGAAGTGGACACAGGCGCAGTACTTTGAGCCAGACAGGTTGGTCTTGCCCGAAACGAGATTACCGTTCTCGTCGCGCTTCTCATACCTGTCGCACTCCCGAAGGAACTCTTCGGCTAAATCTTTCCAGTCCTTATCGGTGAAGTTCTCGGTATACTCTTTGGCGGGCGACACCTCGACACGGATGACCGAGTTCTTTATCAACTTGAACTTCGACAATGTCAACTTCATGCTGTCCCACATTCCCTGGGCATCAAGGTGCGCAGGCATCAGGTTGGTATGGATGCGCCGAATCAATTCCGGGTGCTTCTTGTTGGAGGATTCGCCTGTGATGTACTCCAGTAGTCCTATGCCATGCGAGATGGCTTTAGCCTTGCCTATCATCCTTGCTTCGGGTTAGAAGGTTTGACATTCTTCTTGGCAGTTCGCTCTGGCAGCGAGTTTGCCTCCTGCACCTTGTTGAGATACTCGGTGATGCTGTCGGCAACAGGAACAATCAGCTCCAACCAGTGCAGCATGAACTTGTATCTGGAGAACATGTCCTGACGCTGCTTCTCGTTCATGCCCTGAAGGGCGTTGGTGTAGTTGCGTATGTCCGCACGAACATCAATGAGGTTCTGCAGCAACGCCACTTCATTCTCACTAAGCCTTGCCTTTGGCTGATAGTTGTAGCCACGTGCTAAAAGGTATGTGCTGATGGTCATATCAACCTTGTCAGCGTTTTCCTTGATGCACCGTTTCTGCTCGGCTGATGCCTTGACGGAGATAACAGAGCATCGGGATTCCTCTGCCGAAAGCCTGGGCTTTGGGGAGGATTTATCTTTGAGGGTTCTTTTTCTGGTCATATCGTTATCCGTTTGAAAATTAGAAACAAGTATAGGTGCGAGTCAAGGAGCGCCGTGCCAATCTGCGAACTTATGTGAGCAGCGAGACGCCAAGAGGATTGCCTTGACCATCGGGAAAGGTATTACCTTGGCATATCTCGCAACAAACTAACGTTACGGCATTCTATGACGTATTACCTGATAAGGCTAAAGATGTGGCACAACCTCCGAGAGGAAGCACAGCGCAGCGGTTATAGCCTACGGCAATATGGAACAAGACATAGCGTCAGAATGGTTGTTCGCATCCAATGAAAAGGATGTGTAAGCATCTTCATCGCAAGATGGTGATGCGCTTGGCTCAATCCTTCACACAACTTGAAATCGCCTTGGAGAAACGGTAGGGAAAAGAGATTTTCTTGTTCCCTATGGTTGAACTCCGTTGTGCGCTTACGGCTTTCTTGACTATGTTCAGCCCGATAGTGTAAGTGTTGCCACAATGCCGAAGCAAGATTGTTACATCGCTGCAACAGCACTGCGGCAACTTTTACACAAGGCGTTATCACTGCCTGTTCTGGAACTTGCGCAGTTTGTCCAGTTCCGTGTTCACAAACTCCTCGCGCTCGGCTAAGTCCATAACAATGTATGGAATCTCATCCTTCTGCTCTGGAGTCAGGAAGCGGTTGGCTTTCTGCATCAACTCACGCATGCGGTTTCGACGATGTTTGCGCACTGCATCAAACGTGACTTCGTTCTGATTGGTGGCTGTAAACTCGCTGTTCAGATAAGCGTTGAAGATGCGCATATCCATCTTTGCAACTCCTTCCTCGCTGCCGTTATGGGCTGCAAGGTGAAGCACAACACGGATGGAATCAAGCATCATGGCTGGACACTCGTTGATGAAATCTCGAATCCTCTCGTTGTCCTTGCCGATAACACTTCGCTCCACTGGCGCTTTGGATAAAATGCTCCCGCTCGGCAGATTAAGCGAGCTTATCTGCCCTCGCTCACTCGCATTTTTCTCGTCGTGTCGCTTGCTTCGTTGCGGTGTCTCAGGTGCGGTGTCTGCCTTTCTACCATTTTGGGGCTTGCTTGCAACAGGCTTTGAAGAAGGCAGCGTAGGACTTGCTGCATCCTTGTTTCCTGCATTGGCTTGTCCCTGAACAGCAGCGGTCTGACCGCTCTGTTCGTTAGGAATGTTGTTTTCGGGCATAAACTAATACCTTTAACTCGGACAGTTCCCCTCAACTGTCCTGTTGTTAAACATCTTGTGAAATGCTCTGCTTCGGGGGTGACACAGCATTGTTCCGACCATGTTTCAGCGGTGATGCTACTTCGTTGCCTGACTGTTGAGAATTGCCTCGGCATTGGCTGCAACCTCTGCCTTCGACAACATCTTGTTGCGAAGCTGCCACTTCTTCAGCTCACTGCGTTCAAAGTAGCAGATTTTACCATTCGGCTTGTAGTAGCTAATCTCGTTGAAATGAGTCAGCTTGTAGAGTGCGCTCTTTGTGATGCCGAGATAAATCGCGGCTTCGGAAAGAGTGAGCACTTCCTTCATAGAACATACAGCGGTCTTGATGTCGCTGAGTTCCTGCTTGAAGAAATCCATCTGCTGCTTCAGCAGTGAGATTTCGGAGTTGTTATCCTGTGAGTTCATACAATCAACAGTTTTAAATAGTTAAACATAAAGTGAACCCAGATGCGCAAATTAAAGATGTTTGTTCCTCATGCGAGGAGGGTCTGCCTCATGCACACATTATTATATATGGGTGGTGCGTTGCTCCTTTTACGACCTTTCTCCCAAACACAAACAGGCGTGCATTCGTCCTCTTGCAGACCTCTCGCAGAGTTGTAACAATCTTTTTACCTTTCGGTTTCCAAACGGCTTTTATTATGTGGCAAATCATCTGGTCAATGCCTACTTTTCAGCTCCTGCCGTTACCCAAATGTACCTATAAGGGTATGTCGGCGCAAATTTTTAATTGACAAAGTATCAGAAATTTAGAATTTTTAAGACTTCGACAATGAAAAGGAAAACAAAGGAAAGAACGCCACTTTGAAATCGCTTCTGCTTTTCGATTTTACTGCTTGGAAACATCTGATTTGTCATCTGGTCAATACCTGATTTTCGAGTGGTGGTGAATGGCAACAAACATGATTATCAACTGCTGCAATTCAGTAACATTTCTGCTATGTGGTTGCGTCAATGAATGTGCGCCACTGCTCCAGTTTCATTACTTTGCTGCAACATGGGTTTTGCGAAGCCATGCCAAGAGTTCCGTGCGCTCAAAGAACACCATCTTGTTGTTGGGTTTGTAGTATGGTATCATCTTGTGATGGGTCATCTTGTGGAGTGTACTCTTGCTGATACCGAGAAACAGGGATGCTTCATGGGAATTGAGAATCTCCTTGTTGGTCGTTACTACGTTCTTAAACTGTTCAAGTTTCGTTTCGAGGTCAGCCAATCTCTGCTCCAGAGTCGGCTGTGGAGTTGGGATGCTTAATGTTGTATTCATATCGTATTGGGTTATGTTGTGAAAAATGCGAGTAAGCGAGGGCAGATAAGCTTGCTTAATCTGCCGAGCGTGGGCATTTTATTCAATTTGTTTCCTTGATTATCCCAAATGGTTGCATTACGTCATCCAATGTGTTTTCGTTGAAAGATTTCCGAGAAAACATGCCGATTTGTCAGGACAATTTAGTACCTTTGCACCAGCAAAGCAGACAACTGAAAAGGACACTGATAGCGAACACGATCTTATCTTTTATTTTATCATGGTTTTGTCCCATTTTTGTCCCGTCAGCAAAAGCCGTGTAACACGACGCTTTTGAAAGATGTTGAAAGACAAAACTTTAGGAGAATTGCTGATTAAAAAAGCTGATAACCACCAGTAACCACCAAAACGGACCTTGTGAG
>JABUUQ010000006.1:88397-91286 GCA_021443125.1 Bacteroidales bacterium | reverse complement strand
TGAAGCACATCGTTGAGTTCCACAAACTGCATTCCAAAACGCAAGTCTGGCTTATCACTTCCATAATACTTCATAGCATCGTGCCAAGTCATTCTTTGGAATTTGTCAAACTTAAGACCTTTTTCTTTTTCGAACAATTCCTTTATCAAACCCTCAAACATATTCAATACATCCTCTTGTTCAACAAAAGACATCTCACAGTCTATTTGTGTAAATTCGGGCTGACGATCTGCTCTAAGGTCTTCGTCTCTGAAACATTTGACAATCTGGAAATATCTATCGAATCCAGAAACCATAAGAAGCTGTTTGTATTGTTGTGGACTTTGAGGAAGAGCATAGAATTGGTTAGGATTCATTCGTGAAGGAACAACAAAGTCTCTTGCTCCCTCTGGTGTTGAACGGATAAGGAAAGGTGTTTCTATTTCCAAAAAATTCTTATCGTTCATATAGTTTCTGACCATTATACCAAGCCTGTGTCGCAGTTCCAAATTGCTTTTAACGCAGTTTCTTCTAAGGTCAAGATAGCGATATTTCATTCTCAACTCGTCGCCGCCGTCTGTATTGTCTTCTATTGTAAAAGGAGGAATTTCAGCAGTGTTAAGGACTTTGATTTCAGACACTTCTATCTCTATCTCCCCTGTTGGAATTTTTGTGTTCTTGCTACTTCTCTCCCTTACTTTGCCTTGAACCTGAATAACATATTCTCTGCCCAAAGTTTTTGCTATATCATAGACGGCTTTGTCTGTTTGGTCGTCGCAAACTATTTGAGTGATACCATAGCGGTCGCGAAGGTCTATGAAAGTCATAGAGCCCAAATCTCTTGTCTTCTGCACCCAACCGCTAAGAGTAACCTGTTTTCCGCAATCGCCTAAACGCAATTCTCCGCAAGTATGTGTTCTTAACATTTTTATTGTTGTCTTATTTGAATTCTTGTTATTATTTTCTGTATTGTTCTGAAAGATTGAATTGTGCAGGATGTTTTGCTACTTTATCCTTGTAAAAGTCTTCTATAATGGCCATATCTTTTTTGTAATCACCCGAAGGAATGACAGCTTCTGAATGAAGACCACAGGTTTTGTTGGAATAGTTGAGCCAAGCCATATAAATAGGTTTTTCTGCCTCTGTTGCTATGAAATAAAAACCTTTCTTCCAAACCTTTGCAAGCTTTCGTGTGCCTTCTGGCGTAAGAACAAGAGAGAAATTCTTATCTTCTTTCAGTCTTGTTATTATATCATCAAAAAACTTCTTGCCATCGTTGCCTCTATCCACTGGAACTGCACCTAATCCCTTAAGTATGAAGCCCAGAGGGAAGAAGAAGAGTTCTTTTTTTATCAAAAAATGGCATTTAATTCCTAACATCCAAAGTCCTACCCTTCCAAGCACAAAATCCCACATAGAAGTATGAGGAGCTTCAATGATAACAGCGTTATGCATAGGTGGTGTAACATCTGCTATCATTGTCCAACCCATCATTTTCAGGATAAATTTTCCTATCCTCTGCATAGTATGTTGTTACTTTGCCAATTCGTAAGTATCTTTTGCAATAACATATTCTTCATCTGTGGTAACAGAAAGAATTTTTACTTTGGAATTTGCAGTAGATATTATACCATCTTTGCCAGCCATTTCTTCATTGACTTTTTTGTCTATCTCTGCACCAAGGAACTCTATACCATTGCAGCATTCTTGTCTTTGCCACCAAGCATTCTCGCCAATGCCTCCTGTAAATAGGATAATATCAACACCACCCATAGCCACAGCATAAGCGCCTATGTATTTCTTTACTCTGTATGCAAAAACATCGAAAGCTATTGTCTCTCTCTCCTTGCCTGCACGCTTTGCAGCCATAATATCTCTCATATCAACAACACCGCCTGCCAAAGCTTTCAAACCACATTGCTTATTCAAAAAATTGTTTGCCTGTTTGTAGTCCCATCCCTCTTTTTCCATAAGATAAAGAAGAACACCAGAATCCAAATCTCCTGGACGAGAACTCATAACCAAACCTTCCAATGGAGTAAATCCCATTGATGTATCCACACTCTTGCCATTCTTTATAGCACATATAGAAGCACCACTTCCCAAATGGCAAGAAATGATTTTTGCGTTATTATAGTCCATTCCAACCATCTTTGCAGCCTTAGGACCTACAAAACGATGAGATGTTCCGTGGAAACCATATCTTCTGATTTTGTCATTAAGATAGTATTCGTAAGGAATGCCATAAAGATATGCTTCTCTTGGCATTGTATGATGGAAAGCAGTGTCAAAAACTGCTACTTGTGGAGCATTTGGCAACAAAGCCTGCATTGCTTCTATACCTGCAAGATTACCAGGAGTATGCAATGGAGCCAAAGGAGTAAGCTTTTTAATAGCATCCTTTGTATTGTCGTCTATAAGAACGCTCTTTGTAAATGTTTCTCCACCATGAGCAACTCTATGCCCGCAAGCTTGGATTTCTTCTAAGGAACTTATCACACCTATTTCCTTATCAACCAAAGCATTCAATACGATATTGATACCTGCTTTATGGTCTGGAATAGGCATTTGTTCATAATGTTTTTCCTTTCCTGTTGGTCTGTGAGTGAATTCACCCATTTCAGCACCTACTCTTTCCAACAAACCTTTTGCAAGCAAATTAGATTCGTTCTCAACTATATCTATCAATTGATATTTGATAGAAGAACTTCCACAATTTAGAACTAAAATTTTCATCTTTTATATTATTTTTATTTTATTACTATTAGTTTATTATTTGCCTCTGCCTTGTAATATGATTAGGAATGTATAAAGAAGGATTTTTATATCTGTAACCATAGACATATTCTCCAAATACAGCAAATCATACTTCAATCTTTCAACCATTTGGTCTATAGTGTCTGCATAGCC
>JABUUQ010000006.1:82735-87006 GCA_021443125.1 Bacteroidales bacterium | reverse complement strand
TTGCTTCCATACTTTTCCTAATATAATATACATTTTCTGCCAATCCTTATCGTTGTTTGCCTTCAATCTCATAACACTTATTGCTTGGTCTTTGGCACTCGAAGATACTTTGCCATACAAGCCCACTTCAAAAGGTATATTTGCGTGATAATCAAGTTCAAGTATCATTGCATAGGTATTGGTGCAAGAGATACTGTCCCTTGTCATTATTTTATAAGTATCATCCTTTGATCCAGAATACATTGCCAAACAGCCATTGCCATATTTGACGCTATCGTTTGAAATTAAAGTAAAATTATTTGATTGTTCTATGGTGCTGGCAGTTGGCATATTCATAAAATGAGTGAAAGAATCCTCAAAGAAATATGTGCAGGCAAATATTGCTGAACTATTATACATAACATCTTTCTTGCCTAAGTCGTATGTTTCGCCAGCCACCAAATCTAATGTATCGGAACTGTAGGTATAGAATCTGTAATAGTCGCGTGTGGCAGCCATTCCGTTGTATTTTATACCTGGTTCAAGGTCTATCCTGTGTTTTCCTTCAGCAAGAATAGGTATATAGAGGTCGCTACCATCTTTTGGCAAGGAATATGCTCCCAAAAGATTGTCATCCACATATACCCATACATCTGTAATATCGTTTGTAAGGAAATCTTCGCCTTGTTCTATGTAGTAGGTGGGATTTGCCACGACATTAAAGCCTGAAACTTTGATATAGGCGGGTATTTCTTGTTCTCCTTCAAAATTATCGCAAGAAGAAAAAAGCAATACAGCAATCAAAGATAATATAGGCAGAATATATTTTTTCATTTCTTATTGCTTGTGAGTCATTATTTCAAGAATCATGTTGTCTGTTTCGTCCATAGCATAGCGACCTATGTTTCCCATACTATTTATTGAGCGGTCTATGTCTTTTTCTGAAATACCATCAGTGGTATCAACAACTATATTCTTCATAGCAAGATCCAAAGAATCGAAAGCAGAGTTCAACGATGCAGATATCTTCAAAGCACAACTTGGTTTGGCACCATCGCAAACAATACCTGTGATTGTGTTTATCATATTCTTGATTGCATAGGTAATCTGCTCGAAACTGCCACCTGAAAGATAAACCAAACCTGCAGAAACACCCATTGAAGCATTTACCGCCCCACACAAAGCAGACAAACGGCCTATCTTGCTTTTTATATAGATAGACATAAGATGAGAAAGCACTAATGCTCTTGTTATTGTTTCTTTCGAAGCCCCTACACTTTGACCAAAATGATACACTGGCAAGGTACATGTTATTCCTTGGTTGCCACTGCCACTATTGCTGTATATTGGCATTGTTATTCCGTCCATTCTGGCATCGGAAGCAGCACATGTGCGACCTATAATTTCTTTTCTTATGCTTTTGTCTGCATCATTGAAAAGTGTTTTGCCTATCTGCAAACCATACTTGCCTTCCAAACCTGCTTCACTGCAAGCATCGTTCAATGTAACCGTCTCCCAAATCCATGAGATATTGCTCAAAGGCTCTGTTGTTGCGTAATCGTAGATTTCTTTGGCTGTTATAGTGTCTAAAACGTTATCTTTATCGGCACCTTCCTGCTTTTTCTCCAAATCTTTATGGAAAATGATTTGGTCATCTCTTTGAATATGTATGAAATTGGTATGAGTGCCAGCAATAACTGCCTGAGATGTAGATGTTTTCCCCTTACAAATACATTCTATATAAAGTTTCTCTTCGGTATCTTTTGCTTTCACTTCAATGTGATGAGAATCCAGCCATTTTTTTGCTTCGTCCAAATGGTCTTTCCCCTCACACAAAACTTCCAATTCCTTATCGCTTTTTCCACAAACAACGGCAATAGCAACAGCAATAGGCAAACCAATCATTCCAGTGCCAGGAATTCCAACACCCATAGCGTTTTTGATGATGTTTTTGCTTAATTGAAGTTCTATTGTCTCAACTTCTTGTGCCAAAGTCTCTTTTGCCTTGGCCACACACAAAGCTACTGCCACTGGTTCAGTACATCCAACTGCAACAATTATGTTTTGTTGCATCAGTTGCTTTATTGCCTCTTGTCTTTGCATTGTTTATCGGAAAATTTAGTCTTTGAATATTTTTTTCAATACAGCTGGACGATATTCTTTTTCGTATTGTTCTGTGAATTTCTCTATTGACATTTCTTTATTGTAGCCCTCTGCAAAATAGATAAGTTGTGGTTCAAGGTCTTTGGCAGGATAGTAGCCCATAATGACTGTCAGAGGTGAAAAATCTGAGTTCCTGATTACCATTGAAGGGTATCCGCCACCACGTTGGCCTTCCCACAAAAGTTTCATAAGTTCGTGAGTTCCTTTACCGCCTTTTTTGTTCATTGTGGCTTTGTATTCTATACCTTTTAGTGTCAAATCTTCTTGCTGTTCCGCATCAAATTTTACAGGATAGAAATAATAGTTCAGTATTCTTGCTATTGTGTCATTTTGGAAAGTCTTTTCATCCAATACTTTGCACCATTTGCACCATTCTGTATAGCAATCTATGAAAATAAGCTTGCCTTTCTTGCCGTCTTTTTCGCCTTGTGCAACTGCATCTGAAACATTAGTCCAGTTAACTTTTGTTTGAGCCATTGTGCCGTATGAAAGCATTGTGGCAACCATTACTAATAATAAACCTATCTTTTTCATTTTCTTCTATTGTTAAATTATTTGCAAATTTATGAATATTTCTTCTTCTTTCAAAGAGAATTCAATTTTTTATCTCTTGCTTTCAAAAAATTATTCCTTCGTTTTATTTTTTTCTTTCCTTGTTTTAATTTTTTAGAACGCCGTTTTATTTTTCGGTCTTAAGGTTCTTGATTTTTATACCAGTGTAATAATGTTCTATAACCTGCCAGTATTCATAGCCTTCTTCACACATTTTTGCTGCTCCTTCCTGAGACATTCCCACACCATGACCATATCCCTTGCCTTTGAGTTTTACATTTGAGCCCCAAGGAGTTACAGAAAAAAATGTGCTTTTTAGTTTGAAATCCTTGCGAATTTGAGTTAATGGAATATCGAAAATTTTCACTTTTCTGCCTTCATCTTGTGAGAAATTCAAAAGTTCTTGTTTGTTGTTGTAGTCTTTAACATCTATTCCTTTGCCTTTGAAATAGCTAAGCCATTCTTTTTCGGATATTTCCTTCTCCCAAGTGTAGTTTGGCTGGCCTATTGAGAAAGAATCGGTAACAGATTTAAGGTAATCAATATCATTTTTCCACACATCTTTTGCATTCATAGTTTGACCGCCTGAATTTGAGTGGAAAAGCGTTTCAATTATATTGCCATCGGCATCAACAATAACCTCTCCATTACTTTTTGCTGCTCCTTCTATGACTTGTTCTTTGTTGGCACGAGAAAAATATACCTGACAATTGACACAATCGCAAAGGTTGTAGCCATCGTGTTGGTGTTTGTTGATATTTCTCATCATATAGTTTCTGCAACATATTGCCTGTACCTTGAAAAACTCCACATTATCGCTTGCACCTCCGGCTTCGCTTTGAACAACACCTGCAATGTAGTTATCTGGTGTTACTATATTGATAAACTGCAAGGATTTTTTATCTTTGGCAAGTGTGATTTCCAAATTGTTATCATAACGTCTTGATTTAAGACCTTGAGGTGTTATCTGGAAAAAGCATTTTAGATCTTCGCTACACAATCTCACCGTATCAAATGTGCCAAAAACTTCTTCATTTATTGCAATTTGCACTTTGTTTTCGGAAATAGAGATATTGATTTTGTCTTGCCTCTTAATCTCTCTGCCATTCAATGTATAGGAACCAAAAGATGCCAACACTGATGCAGAACTTACAGAATTTTCAGCATAAATTCTTATTCGCAGTCTTTCAGGTATGCTTGTTGTCTGGCAAAACCCCGAAACACAAAGAAAAAACAATAGTATTATAGAGAAAAATCGTTTCATATTATTTGAGTTTTTGAACTAATGATTTTGCAATTTGCTCCGAAGCTCCCGAACCACCAAGTATTCTATGCAATTCTGCATAATCATCCTTTACTTGCTTGATATAGTCTTCGTTGAAGCAGATGCGAGAGAACTCTTTGTCTAATTCTTTTTCGTTCCATTTGCTTTGCAACAACTCTTTAACGGCACAACGATTCAAAATAAGATTTACGAGTGATGCATAGGTTACATTAGCAAGCAGTTTTATTATTGCGTATGATATTGCAGAGGTTTTGTAGCATACAACTTGTGGAACATTGAATAAAGCTGTTTC
>JABUUQ010000006.1:80320-81916 GCA_021443125.1 Bacteroidales bacterium | reverse complement strand
CGTCAAATATATTCATAGAATACAACCAAAGCAATATCCCTGCCAAACTTATCACCAAGCACAACACCGAACCTTTAAGGCTTTTCATCATTTGATTGCTTGCATAGAACCTCAGCACAAATATACTTGGCACAACAGTGAACACAAAGATTTTAAGATTAAGCAGAATGTCAAATTTCAAAAGCCATAGTGCCAAAGCCAAAACTCCTGCCGTAAGGATGTTTATTGCCAAAGAAGCAATAAATCCCGAAAAAAACGAATTATTGCCAAAAAGTTCTTTCATAACTATTCAAAAATTTCTCTTATTCTCTGCATTGCTTTATATGCTGTAAAATCCACCTGCATTGGAACTATGGAAGCATAGCCATTTTCAACGATTCGCCAGTCTGCCAAAGGAGATTCGTCGGTGCAATAGTACTCCCCGCCAAGCCAGAAAATGCTTCTCTCACCATCTTTCTCAGAAGATGTAAAATCTTCACGCCAATAACCTTTTGCCTGATGCCCTACCTTAACGCCTTTGATTGTTCCGACAGGAAAGTTCACATTCAAGCACACTCCATCCGGCAATCCATTTTCCACAACCCTTTTTGCAATCATCTCTACTACGGCTTCACACTCGTTCAAACTTGCTTCCTTATCATTGTCGCACAAAGAAAATCCTACACTTGGCACACCCTCTGAACAACCCTCGGTAACAGCACCCATAGTACCTGAATATATTGTATTTATGCTTGTATTTGCTCCGTGATTTATGCCTGCAAAAAGAAAATCCGGCTTTCTGTCCAAAACTTTGTCAAAAGCCATCTTCACACAATCAACAGGAGTGCCTTCCAAAGCATATTCCTCAAAGCCATCCCTTTTTGTCAAACATTCCAATCGCAAAGGCTTTCCACCAGTAATAGCATGAGATTTGCCAGACTGCTCAACAAGTGGTGCAACAACAACTATATCGCCCAAAGGTTGCAGAATTTTTTCCAACAATCTTATACCTCTTGCCTGAAAGCCGTCATCATTTGTTATAAATATCAAAGGTTTTTGTGGCATAACCGACTTTTGTTATTTGTTAATTAGAAAGCAAAGATAATAAATTTCTTTGGCATTTTATTCAAAAAAGACTATTTTTGCAAACTGAAAAACAAAAAGAATGATTAAAAAAATACTCCAAATACCTGTAAATCTGCTTTGGAAAATCGACAACAAATTCATACGCTTCCTTTTTGTCGGAGTGCTGAATACTGTTGTAGGTTATCTTCTTTATGTTTTCTTTATATGGATTGGTCTTAGGAGAACTGCCGCCTTGCTTGTTTCCTACATACTTGGCGTTCTATGGAACTACAAGACTACTGGCTATATGGTTTTCGAAAATTCCAGCAACAAACTTATCTTCAAATTCTTTGCTGTCTATGCTGTAATGTATGTAATCAATGCTCTCGAACTTCACTACTTGGCAAGCTATAGTGGTTTGTATGATTTCTTGATAGATATAGACGAAAAATATCTTGGAATAGTTGATAGGTTTGAACTTTCGCCAAGAAAAGTGGGTGATGCCATAGGTCAGGCAATAGTTATTCTTCCAAACGCAATAGTAACTTTTCT
>JABUUQ010000006.1:76445-80177 GCA_021443125.1 Bacteroidales bacterium | reverse complement strand
TGCTAATAAAGTTTTGAGAGTAATGTCAATACTGTTATGCTTTTTGGTGCATAGCACTCTGTTATAATTTTGCAAGCATCCTTTATCGATTGGCCTCTGCTGATTGTATCATCAAGTATCAAAATATTTTGTCCATTGATTTGGTTTGCGTACTTTGCAAAACTATCTTTACTGACTTGAAAGGTAAAATCCAAAGCATCTCTCATCTTGCTGTCACTTACCAAATGCCTTGAAAAAGAACCTTCTTTTTCTTTATTCATTTTTTCAAGGTAGCCACACAATTTTATAAAAGCATTATTGAAATCATCTTTATAAATCTTTCTAAATTTTGAGTTAAAATCAAGCACAATGTTATATACCTCTTCGGTGGTAAGCTTAAGAATATAACCATACATCAATTTGCCTTGTTTGCTTTTAGATAACACTCTCTCTGCAATATGATGATTCAATTCGTTGCTACTTGGAATAAGCACTGTTATGCCTATCTTGTACAGTTTTGCAAACTTTGTTGCTATAGCATCAAATTGTTGTTCTATCGCAAGCCTATCTTCTTCGGTCCTAAAAGTCCACCCCTCTCCTTTCAGTGCATATATCAACGGATTACCATCGCCTTGCAATCCTCTTTTCCTTTTGAATATCGACCATACCTGAACTCCTGGGACTATACTTTCATCCTTGGTTGGATTGTTCTTGATTGATGTATCTACATTTTCTTCGTGTGAAGGATTATATGAAACAGTCCTGTTTATGTAGTCGAAATCTATACCCTCATTCAAAATACTATCTATATTATTAAAAACTCCCTTATTCATAATATTGCCTTTCCATTTAATATGTGTTTATAAAACATATAATATTATAAACAAAAAAACTATCATTTTAATTAAATTATGCCAACTTTTTAATAAAAAGTTTTAACCAACACATAATCGCATACTTTCTTGCAAAATTCGGTAAAAAAACAAATATCTACAAACAATTTATAAAAAATTGCCTAATAAACCTTTGATGCAGAAAACTAGAACGCCGTTTCAAAAAATTGAAACGGCGTTTTGCTTTCTTAAAAGCAAATAGGATTAGTAGGGTTATTCCTATTATTATTCCTATTGCACTATTAAGGATTAGGTATTTGCCCACCATTACCACCAGGATTATTTTCTGGTGTTACCTCTGGTTCGTTTGGAACATTATATACAACATAATATTTACCATCTTTTGTGTATCTTTGTTTTACTGTCCAACCATTTCGACTAAGCAATCTTATGGATTCAAGAGCTTTTGCCTCTGATTCGTAAACACAAGTTACTTCATGAGTTCCTATTGCCATAATTTTCTTCTTTTATTCTATTATTACATTATTTTGAATTTGCGTGTCTTATCCATCCTCTTTGCATTGTTCCTATTGCCACAGTCCAATATTCCCATTCGTTTTCGTCCCAACGTCTTGTCCTTGCCATGTGAGTAAACTCATATTTACCATCTTCTCCCTTGTCATACATATAGTCGGAACAATAGAAGATATCTTCATATTTGTAAAATTTTATATCAATAAGTTCTGAAATCAAATCATCGCCTGTTGAAACATCAATAAAAGATACAACTTCGCCACCTCTTATACGTAATACAAATGGAGTTTGACAATCCACTTGATATAAACCATCTTTCAATGTTATTTGTTTTAGAATTACCGAATCTTTTCTTTGTTCTTTTTCTCTCAAATAGATGCTATCTGTATCGTTTATAGCATAAGAAGGTATAAAAATCAACAATAACAATAGAAATAAGAATAATCTTTTCATAACACTTTATCTCTTTATAGTATTCCTATCTTTAGACAAGATATACCTATATTTACGATGCAAAAATAAAGTAATTTTTGATATCTGCAAAATATTTATGTAGCGATTTCATATTATTGGAAAAACAAAACAAAGAAAGCGAAAATTAGAACGCCGTTTCAAAAAATTGAAACGGCGTTCTAGTTTTTTATTTCAAAGTTATTTTTTTATAAGTTTTTCTGTATGTTCACCAGATTTGATTAAATAAACACCTTGTTTCAGGTGAGAAATATCTATTGTTCTTGTTCCATGAATATTTTTTACTTCCTTGACCAATTGTCCCAAAGAATTATAAATCATAACATCTCCCTCTACTTGAATAGTAAGAATATCTTCTGTTGGATTTGGATAAACAATAAAATCATCTTGTAGACTTGCATCATTTATATAAGAACTTATATTTGCTCTCGCCCTTGCTCTATCAGCACTATCTACAACATAATCTGGAATAACAAAAACTGCCAAATCTGTTGTATGTGGCACTTTGTCTCTATCATAAGACATATCTGAAAAGAAACTATAACAAACAATAGAAGAAAGAGGAAGGAATGTTGAATCTTCTATCAAATAGTAACTGCCACAATATTCAAAAAATGATTTCCATGATTGTTCGTAATTATAGCAATATACTTGTTGTTTATAGTTTTTATTTTTCGATATTTTAATTTGTTCTATCTTTTCATAAAGAGAATAATTGTATTCTGGAGGTGCAGATGCATCATAATACATTCCCAAAGGTATATTGTATATAACATCAGAATTACTATTATTAGGATAAAGATGTGCTATGTTATTTGGATTATATTTATACGCAATTAAATAATCGCCTTGCACTTGCACTGCTGAATCAAATATTATGTTATAAAAGCCATTGTTTGCAAAATTCGTATCAAAGTATAAAGTATCATTTAATCGTTTTTCATAGATAACATCTAATGTTTCTTTGTCTAAAATTTGTATTGTATCTCCTTTATTTGTTCTTGTAGTAAAAGGAACTCTATAACTATAAGTATAATCAATATCTGCAATCATCGCAATTCCCCCAATACTCAATAATGTATCGGTATGCATTAACTGAGCATAACCTTTTGGAATTACATCATCTGGATTGATACCTTGAGAAGAATTAACCAATATATATTCATATAACATATAGACTGGCATAACTGAAAAACCAGCACACATCTCGGTATAATAAGTAGGGTTATAAGTATGTATATATGGAGGTGCCGAATTAAATATAGAAGTATTAGGAGTTACTCCTATAGTATCCAATAATGCTGTAGGAATATAGTGTTCAAAGTATTTTATTGTATCTGATCCAAGATTTTCGACATATTTATTTACACCATTTTGTGCATAGATAATAAAAGACATGAACATAACAATAAATAAAACTAACTTTTTCATGCTATTACTGATTTAATGGGTTATTAATACTTATTTATTTGCTATTATGATTCATTTTATTTAATCACTTGCAAAGATAGAAAATTATTTTGAGAAAGTCCAAAATTAGAACAAAGAAAACGAAAATTAGAATACCGTTTCAAAAAATTGAAACGGCGTTCTAATATTTTATTTCAAAGTTTTAATTTTACACATTAAATCTGAAATGCATAATATCTCCGTCTTGCACCACGTATTCTTTGCCTTCTATTGATATTTTACCTGCCTCTCGGCATGCTGCTTCGCTTTTCAAAGTTATATAGTCATTATATTTTATTACTTCTGCACGAATAAAACCTTTTTCGAAGTCAGAGTGTATAACGCCTGCACATTGAGGAGCTTTGTCGCCTTTGTGGAATGTCCAAGCACGAGTTTCTTTTGGTCCTGTGGTAAGGAAAGTTTCAAGGTTCAGCATTTTATAGGCAGCTTTGATAAGACGATTGAC
>JABUUQ010000006.1:72660-76395 GCA_021443125.1 Bacteroidales bacterium | reverse complement strand
TTTCAAGTTCTGCAATGTCTTCCTCTATCTTTGCTGTAATAACAAGAGTTTCTGCTCCTTCTTTTTCTGCCATGGCTTTCACAGCATCAACATGCTTTGAGCCGTTTTTGAATCCGTCTTCATCAACATTGCACACATATAGAATAGGTTTTGCAGTAAGAAGACACAATTCTTTTGCAGCAAGGTTCATATCTTTGTTGTCGAAAGTTATCTCTCTGGCATTTTTTCCTTGAGTAAGTATTTCCTTATAAGCTTTGATTACCTCAAAACTATCTTTCGCTTTCTTATCTCCGCCGACCTTTGCAATTTTTTCGGTCTTTGCATAGCGAGATTCTATGGTCTCAAGGTCTTTCAACTGAAGTTCCAAATCTATTATTTCCTTGTCTCTTATCGGATTGACGCTTCCATCAACATGAGTGATATTCTCATCTTCGAAACAACGAAGAACCTCTATTATTGCATCGCATTCGCGGATATTGCCAAGGAATTTGTTGCCCAAACCTTCACCTTTGCTTGCCCCTTTAACCAAACCTGCTATGTCTACAATCTCCACAGTTGTTGGAACTATCTTTTCGGGATGATCTATCTCTGCTAAAACATTCAACCTCTCATCTGGCACAGTTATTATGCCAACATTGGGTTCTATTGTGCAAAAAGGAAAGTTTGCTGCTTGGGCCTTGGAATTTGAAAGGCAATTAAATAAAGTTGATTTGCCAACATTAGGCAAACCAACTATACCACATTTTAAAGACATGTCTCTTTAATTTTATTATTTTTTAGCTTTCTTTGCAGAAGCTTCACTATCTTTGTTTACTTCTTTGATAAACTCATCCATATCAACTGTCTTTGAAGTCATTTTTGTGTTTTCTTTCAAACATTGGATAAGTTTTCTATCAAGAAGGAAGTTATAAACTTGACGTCCTTGCTCTTTTTCTTGTAGCATATCGTGTGCAAGTTTGTCCATACGCTCATCGCTTTCTTTCTTTTGTTCTTCTGTCATATCTGGCAAAACAGGGAAGTAGTTAGGAAGCAATTCGTTCTTGTAGTAATCTACCATATCTTGTTCTTTTACTTCAAGAGCATATTTTTCTGCCAACTTGCCTTCTATAAGTTGCCATTTGATACCTTCCAAGTAGCGTTCGCCATTTTCATCCATATCTTCTGGTGTCATTTTTCCTTCAGAAGTTTCAACCATCCAGCGTTTTAGGAAATCAGTAGGAAGATTTATTTCTGTTGATGCAACAAGTTCGTTGCTTGCTTTGTTTAGGAAATAGTTGTCAGCTTCTCTTGAATAGGTTTTGCAAAGATCTTCTTTTGCAGCAGCCATAAATTCTTCTTCAGTCTTTATACCTTTTCCGCTATAAGCGCGATTGAAGAATTCCTCATTAAGTTCTGCCATAACCATTCTTTGAATAGTGTCAATTGTATAAGAACATTCTGCAACAAATTCCTTAGATTCGTCAACAGTCTTATGAAGAACAGTTGCCAATTGTTGAGGATCTTTGAATGCTTTGTGTGGTTGGAACTTAACAACAGCACCTTTCTTTTTACCTTCAAATTTCTTTCTTATTGTTGCAAGAGCTATACGGTCAACAAAGATTGTTGCGTTAGTGTCAATGCCACCTTCTTTTTGGTTGCCTTCTTCGTCCAATTCAACAAGGTGTCCGTAAAGCATATCTTTTTCAGCAACTGTTTCAGGATTTTCAAGTTTACCATAACGAAGACGAACATCTTCAATAAACTTGTTCATAGTTTCTTCTGTTGGTTGAACATCGTAAAGAGTTGTCTTTACTTTTTTCAAATCAACATCGAATTCTGGTTGTAATGCTATATCGAAATAGAAAGTATAAGTTGTGTCTTTTTCCCAATCAATCTTAGGAGTTTTTTCATCATTAGCCAATGGAGAGCCTAAGACTTTTATCTTGTTGTCATCAATGAATTTGTAAAGATTTTCAGACATCAATCTTTCAATTTCTTGTGCACGAACAGGTGTTTCATACATCTTCTTTACCATTTGCATAGGTACCTGACCAGGACGAAAACCAGGTATTGTCATTTTTCTTCTTTGGTCTTTCAAAAGCTTTTCAACCTGTGCTTTATAGTCATTCTCTTCAACCTCTATCTTAACAAGAGCTGTCAAATCTCCAGTTTTTTCTTGACTTACTTTCATTGTGATTTTTATTTTTTTATTTCTCTAATAATATCTTCTAAAACAATTTGCAAAAGTACAAAGAAAAAATTTCTTCACAAAATCTTAACTTAGATTTTTGCAACTTATTTGATAAATATCAGATAAATACAAATTAAAAGGTGCGTTTCCACAATAAGAAACACACCTTTTGAGTATTGATTTATCTTATAGAATTAGGCACCAAGCTCAAGTCTTGCAAATGCTGTAACTACAAGATCAGAATCTTGTGTTTTAAGATAACCTTCAACAGTTTGTTTGTTGTCTGCGAAGTATTCTTGAGAAAGAAGAGTGCTTTCCTTGAAGAATTTCTCTACTCTACCTTTAGCAATATTCAAAATCATATTTTCGTCAAGAGAAGCTCTTTTTTCTTCACCTACTGTTGCTATGATTTCTTTAGCTTTTGCTATATCTTCGTCGGTAATCCAACCTTTAGACTTGTTGCTTTCCATATGTTCTTCTGAATCAACATGTGCAGGGTTGATGCCAGCTTTCTTTAGTGCAGCATTAACAGCTTTGTCAACAAGTTCTTGTTTTGACTTTTCAATGTTAATCTTCAATTCTTCGTCTATTACGCTTTGAGGAACTGTTTCTTTTGAAAGTGCTGTTGGACGCATAGAAACAACTTGCATTGTCATGTTTTTGCCTGCTTCATCAAATCCAGCTTTGTTCATTGCAACGATTGAAGCCATTCTGTTTCCTGGGTGAATGTATGAATAAACCATACCACCTTCAACAACTTTGTACTCAGAAAGAGTGATTTTTTCACCTATCTTTGCAAGTTGGTCGATAACCAATGTTTCAACCTTTGTGCCGTCTATTTCAAGAGCGTTAACTTCTTCAATAGTTTTTGCCTTTGCAGCAACAGCTACATTCAAAACGCTTTTAACGAAAGCAACGAAAGCATCGTTTTTGCCTACGAAGTCAGTTTCGCAGTTTATCATTATTACAGCTGCAAAAGTCTTGTCATCGCTAACTTTTGAAAGAACAACACCTTCATTAGCAGCTCTGTCGGCTCTTTTTGCTGCAAGTTTTTGACCTTTTTCTCTTAGGTAGCTGATAGCTTTGTCAAAGTCTCCGTCGTTTTCAACAAGAGCTTTTTTGCAATCCATCATACCCACTCCGGTCATTTGTCTAAGTTTATTTATATCTTGAACTGTTACGTTTGCCATTGTTTTGCCTCCTTATTATTTTTCTTCTTCAGCTTTTTTTGCTACTGCTCTACGAGGACGAGTTGCTTTTCTTTCTTTCTTCTCGCCTTCTTCTCCTGCTAGTCTTTCAGCAGCTTCTTGGTCTCTTTCTTCTTGTTGAGCATCCTTGTCAAGTTTTCTTTCTTGCATACCTTCTTCAATAGCTGAGCACATGTATTGAAGTATAAGTTCTATTGATTTTGATGCATCATCATTTGCAGGAATTGGGAAATCTATAAGGTCAGGGTTGCAATTTGTATCAACGATAGCAAATGTTGGTATGTTAAGTCTGCGTGCTTCTGCTACTGCTATGTGTTCTTTTGTTATGTCAACAACGAACAATGCAGCTGGCAAACG
>JABUUQ010000006.1:70822-72632 GCA_021443125.1 Bacteroidales bacterium | reverse complement strand
TCAAGTTTAGCTTTTTCACGAGATATTTGCAAACGCTCACGTTTAGAAATCATATTAGTTTCTTTGTTGTTCAAAAGTTTTTCCAAAGAACCCATTTTCTTAACGGCTTTACGAATTGTAAAGAAGTTTGTCAACATACCACCAGGCCAACGCTCTGTAACGAAAGGCATATTTACTTGTTTAACTGTGTTGGCTACAACATCTTTTGCCTGTTTCTTTGTAGCAACGAAAAGGATTTGTTTTCCTGATTTTGCTATTTGTTTCAAAGCTGCTGCTGCTTCTTCGGCTTTTGCTGCAGTTTTATAAAGGTCTATGATGTGAATACCATTGCGCTCCATAAAGATATAAGGAGCCATCTTAGGATTCCATTTTCTTTTCAAGTGTCCAAAGTGAACACCTGCGTTAAGCATTTTTTCGAATTCTAACATTTTTTTCTTTTTGTTTACTTTCCTAAATTTTACTTTAAATCAATCAGCAAGTAGTTGCCTTAGGAAAACAAATCTTGCCGATTTGGATACTAAACAGTAAATATAATAATATCCTAACGTTTGCTGAATTGGAAGCGTTTTCTTGCTTTCTTTTGTCCTGGTTTCTTTCTTTCAACCATACGAGAATCTCTTCTCAACATACCTTTAGCCTTAAGAGCTGTACGATCTTCTTCGTTAGCAATGCAAAGTGCTCTTGCTATGGCCATTCTCAAAGCTTCGGCTTGGCCTGAAATACCACCACCATCAAGGTTGGCTTTAACATCAAACTTACCCATAGCATCTACAGTTTCAAATGCTTGGCGAACGATGTATTGTAATGTGCCTGTAGTGAAGTATTCTTTATAATCTCTTCCGTTAACAACTATGTTACCGTTGCCTGTTTGCATATAAACTCTTGCAACAGCAGTCTTTCTTCTACCTATTGTATTGATTACTTCTGCCATGATTATCTAAGTGTGTTAAGTTCTACAACTTCTGGTTTTTGTGCTTCAAATTTGTGTTCTGGACCAACAACAACATGAAGGTGAGTGTATAATCTTGCACCCAATTTGTTCTTTGGCAACATACCCTTTACAGCGTGTTCCATAACTCTCACTGGGAAGTTTTTGAACAAGTGTTGAGGAGTGGCAAATCTTTGACCGCCAGGGTAACCAGTATGACGAACATATACTTTATCTGTATATTTCTTTCCTGTGAATATTGCTTTTTCTGCGTTAATTATGATAACGTAATCTCCACAATCTACATGAGGAGTAAAGCATGGTTTGTGCTTGCCTCTAAGGATATTGGCAGCTCTGGTAGCAACACGACCAACTATTTGGTTTTCAGCGTCGATTACTATCCATTTCTTTTCAACATCAGCAGGTTTAACTGACTGTGTTTTATAGCTTAATGTGCTCATTTTTTTTGTTTTTAACTTTTAACTTAAAAAAACTTTTTATACTTTTTTCTATTGAGAAACACTATTTTTAGAAAGTTTCCGAGGCCAAATAGGAACTTTCTATAGGTCATTTCTCCACCTCAAAAGCCTTGTACGTAAGGGATTAACGGGACTTACCTACACATTTTTTGAGTTTGCAAAGATACGATAACTTATTGAAGTACAAAAATTTTTCATTAAAAAAAATGCAATTTAAGTTATTTTTGCAAAATTGATGATAGGAAAGATAGAATTTTATCAGAGCTTTTTTTGTTTATTCCATATTATATTTGTAGATTTGCATATTATCTATTAAATCAACAATTCCTATGAAAAAAACATTATTTATTTTTATTATCCTTTTGGCTTTTGGGCATCTTCAAGCACAAAACCCAAATGATGG
>JABUUQ010000006.1:68250-69773 GCA_021443125.1 Bacteroidales bacterium | reverse complement strand
GAAACAAAAAAAATTGTTAAGGAATGAAAAAGATAATAAGAATCGTGTTTATGCAGATATTTGTGTTAGGTTTTATGAATACTTCATATGCACAAATGCAAGGTCTGATTATGTCAAATAGTGAAAGGATATTGCTTTCCACTTATGTTGACAATGTAGATAATATGTTTACAATATCCAAAAAACTATCAAATTATGAAATTATAACATCATATAAAGATTATTCAGGGATACAGTGTTTTTGTCTTACAAAAATAGGAACAATACCAACAATTGTTTCTCAAATATTTACAAATCTTATAATTTATGATTTTGAAATAAAAGACGGTATAGTTTTTTTGTGTGGAAAGGGTGCAAATGGAGGATTTATAGGTTTTATTTCTGTGGCTGATATGTTTTCAAATCCAATATATAAAATAGAATATATACCGAACACCCAAGTGGTGTATGATATAGATGTATACGTTGATAACAACAATTCTATAAAAATTGGAGCACTTGCATTTGCAAACAATTATTATTACATAGACTATAATTTTTCTAATGGCAATACATACTCTGTATTAGAAACACCACTAACATTGTTAGGTATTACCCATACCGACAATTATGTAGAGGTTTTATGTATGAAGGATAAATTCACTTTTGGACTATTCAGTCATAATAAGAACAATATATTGCAATATAATAATCGAATGTATATATTACCAAATAATGCTTTTGAATTCCACAATCATTATGGTTGTGTTCCTCAAGATAATATACCTCGATGTTTTATTGAATCAATACCACATAGCGATAACGTTGTTATTGCTTTGGGGGTGCAAGATTATATTCTAAATCTTGCCAATGGTTACAATGTGTGTCTGTTTGATATAAACGCACAATCACTTGCATTAAATACTGCGAAAACAATTCCAACCCATGGAAAACCACAAATAAAAGATTTGAAATATGATTATAATGACAATACTTTTTTATTACCAACAAATGTAGATTTTCAACTTCCTAATAGTGCAACAAGATATTATGTAAGAGATTTTATATTCAAACTGCCAATAACAACACAACAAACAACATATCAATGCGAACTAATAATGCCTAACAATAGCAGAGATTTCAAAGAATCATTAAACTCTGTTGTCTTATATGATGAAAATCATTATTTAGTGTCTGGATTCGATGAAAATAACAATAGTTTGTATTTTTTCGACAGAAATGAAGCCCATCCTGTAGCTCGTTGTGCAACATCTTTCAATTTGGATGTTTTGCCTTACACTCTAAACAACAATGGTTCTATATCATACATGAGCAATATGACATACTACAAATCACCAATAACACTTTCTGGGGTGATTACCACACAAATATTAAACACTTCTTGTCAATATTAAAAACAACGTTATTATGAAAAAATTATCTTTAATAGTATGTTTTGTATTTGGGTATTGCTGTCTTCAAGCACAAGACCCAAATGATGGGGGCTATAGAACTGTAGCTCCAAATGTAGATTCGTATTTGTT
>JABUUQ010000006.1:64868-67176 GCA_021443125.1 Bacteroidales bacterium | reverse complement strand
ACTAAAACGGCGGAAGAGAAAATTCTTCCGCCGTTTTAAGTTTTTATTCCTTTGTTTTATTTGTTGCGTTTTAGTTAAGATGAACTCCTATCAAATGCATAAATTCTTCTCTTGTTTTTTGGTCGCGTTTGAATGCACCTATAAAATCTGAAGTTGTGGTAAGGGAGTTTTGCTTTTGAACTCCTCGCATACTCATACACAAATGTCGTGCCTCTATTACAACTGCCACACCAAGAGGGTCAAGGGTGTCGTTTATGCAGTTAAGTATTTCTCTGGTCATTCTTTCCTGCACCTGAAGCCTGCGAGCAAAACAATCAACAACACGAGGAATCTTACTCAAACCTACTATCTTACCATTTGGAATATAGGCTATGTGTGCTTTGCCAAAGAAAGGCACAAGATGATGTTCGCAAAGAGAATAGATTTCTATGTCTTTTACTATTACCATCTGCTTATAATCCTCCTCAAACATAGCTGAACGCAAAATAGCTGCAGGGTCCATTTCGTAGCCATGGGTGAAAAATTCCATAGCCTTTGCCACCCTCACAGGAGTTTTTAGCAAACCATCTCTTTCAGGGTTTTCGCCAAGAAGTTTCAGTATCTCTTTGTAGTGATAAGCCAACTGTTGTGTATTGTCTTCGTTGTATCGTTCAAGCTTCTCGTATATAGGACCAAAATCTTCGCTATGCAGGTGTTTATCTTCCATTTTGTTGCGTTTGTTTTTCTATTTGAATTTCAAAAAGTTTTGCAAAGGTACAAAAAAACCCGTCTTTACAAAAGAAAGACGGGTAAATTTTATATTAAGACTTTATTACTTAACAACATTCAATCTGTTTGAAGTCATACCTTCGTTTGTGATTACACGAACAAAGTAAGTTCCTTCTGCAAGGTTAGAAGTGTTGATAGTGATGTTGTTGTCGCCTGATACAAGGTTATATGAACCAAGATTCATTGCTACTCTGCCCAACATATCTACAACAACTATTTCAGCTTTTGAAGCATTATTTGCATTAATAGCAAGGGTTGTCATATCAACTGCAGGGTTAGGATAAAGCATGCTTTGTGCAATAACTCCGTTAGCATCGTTCAAACCAACAGACATAGAAGTGATTTTGAAATCAACTCTCTTTTCTGCATAGCTTCCTGTAATGTTTACAAGACGATTGCCTGCACCATCGTATACTCTTACATAACCATTAGCACCATTATAAGCTTGGCCATCACCATAAGAGTCGTATGCAACCATTGTGTAGCAACCAGCAGATTCTATTTCTTCAATAAGGATAGTGTCTTTTATTGAACTGCCATCTGAATAACCACCTTGACGGAAAATTTCATCACCGTTTGCATCTTCTACTGCCAAAGTCAATTCTGAAGCATAGCTGTCAGTCTTTATTATGATTGATGGTCTGCCACTACCTTCTTTTGGAGCAGCTTTTGTTAATACAGCTGTTGTTGAAACATCAACAGTTTCACCATTTACTGAAGTGATAGTGAATACTATATTGTTTGATTCATCATAAACGATAGGAAGATCCTCAAGAGTGATTACATCTGTTTCTGCAAATGTGTTTAGAGTACCAGAGAAAGTATATGTGTGTTCTGTGTCGTTAGTTGCTGTGTTGTTTTTGTATGTAGCTGTCAAAGAAGTGATAGGAAGTCCTTCGCTTCTTAGTTTAACTGTTGGAGATACGAATTGTTTGCATCCAAATTGCTCTTTAATTGTCAAGTTTGTAATTGAAGCGTTGTTGCCATTGATGTTGATGTATGTAGGAACAACTTTGATACCTGTCCAGATATTAGGAGCATTTACATTAGGAGCTGTTGCATCAGCAGCGTCAGAGATGAAGATAGCAAGATTAACATCACCAAGTTTTACTGCTTCATTAGAGATTGTTGCAGGAAGAGTGTAAGTGTAATCTTTTTCTACAAATGTACCAGCAGGAATCAAACCTTCTGAGTTTGTAGCAATTTCATCACCCCATTGTTGACCAGTTACCATATCTCTAAGCATGTGCATATGTTTGTAGCTTCCGTCTGGCATGATTTGGTCTGGGTTGTAGCCACCATAGTTTGATTGATAGCCAATAATGTTATCTTGTAGAAGAGCAACCTGAAGCATGTTTGCATTTTGAGCAACATCTGCAGTATAGTATGCTTCAACATGAATAGTCATTATTCTTGTAAGAGCATCAACCTCTGCTGTTGCTGCGATATTTACTGGAGAATTTTGGTTGCGTATTGTTGCACCATCAGTAGTGTAGTTGCCACCATAATAGTTTGCAACTGCACCATCTGTTGTTAGTCT
>JABUUQ010000006.1:58892-60052 GCA_021443125.1 Bacteroidales bacterium | reverse complement strand
AAAGAAGTGAGGAAAAAATTCGACTTTGCCTATTTGAAACACCTTACCTATGAAGGAGCAAAGCAGAAATATCCGGAAATAACTCCCGAAATACAAGAAAGAATTGACGAAGAACTTGCCACAATAGAATGGATGGGATTCCCTGGCTACTTTCTAATAGTGCAAGACTTTATAAACTATTCGAGAGACAAACTTGGCGTTATCATAGGCCCTGGAAGAGGCTCGGCAGCAGGCAGTGTGGTTGCCTATTGTTTGGGTATCACACAAATAGAACCTATGAAATACGACCTTCTTTTCGAAAGATTTTTGAATCCCGACCGTATCTCTTTGCCCGATATAGATGTTGATTTTGATGATGAGGGAAGAGCAAAAGCGTTGAAGTATGTGCAAGATAAATATGGCAAAACGCATGTTGCACAAATAACTACCTTTGGTTCTATGGCTGCAAAAAGTGCCATAAAAGACGTAGCACGCGTTTTGGAATACCCTTTGGCAGATAGCAACAAGTTGGCAAGTTATGTTCCCGCCAAGGCAAAAAATCTACAACAAGCAATAGACACTGCTCCTGAACTGAAGAATGCTATACAGAATGGTGATGAAAAAACAAAAAAGGTATTGGAGTTTGCACTTAAACTTGAAGGTTCCTTGAAAAGTACTGGTGTGCATGCTTGTGGCGTTATCATAGGTCCTGATGACATATCAAACTATGTTCCTCTTACCAAGCCAAAAGATTCTGACATGATGGCCACGCAGTTTGAGGGCTCTTTGATAGAAAGCGTAGGTATGATAAAAATGGACTTCCTTGGGTTGTCCAACCTTTCCATTATCAAGGATACTTGTGAGAATGTAAAAAAGAGCAAAGGCATTGATATAGATATTGCCAATGTTCCTCTGGACGATGAAGAAACTTTGGCTTTATTTGCAAGGGGCGACACAACAGGAACTTTCCAATTTGAAAGTGAAGGTATGAAGGCGCATCTGCAAAATCTTAAACCCGACAAATTTGAAGATTTGATTGCAATGAACGCTCTCTATCGTCCTGGTCCTATGAGTTATATACCTTCTTTTATTGACAGGAAGCATGGTGTGGAAAAGATAGAGTATGATATTCCTATTATGGAACAATACCTCAGCAACACATATGGTATAACTGTTTACCA
>JABUUQ010000006.1:55592-58834 GCA_021443125.1 Bacteroidales bacterium | reverse complement strand
CTTAGAAAAGCTATGGGTAAGAAGAAAAAAGACCTTATGGACAAGTTGAAAATACAATTTGATGAAGGTTGCAAGAAAAACGGCTACGATATGGAGAAAGTGGATAAGATATGGAAGGATTGGGAAAAGTTTGCCGAATATGCTTTCAACAAGTCTCACTCTACTTGCTATGCTTTCATTGCTTTCCAGACTGGTTACCTTAAAGCACACTACACTGCAGAGTATATGTCTGCCTTGCTTACCCACAACCTTACTGATTTGGAGAAACTTGCCGTTTATATTGCCGATTGTCAGAAGCACAACCTTAAAGTTCTTGGGCCTAACGTAAACGAATCCGACATAAACTTTATGGTTAATAGCAAAGGAGAGATAGTTTTTGGTCTTGCTGCAATAAAAGGCGTAGGTGATGTTCCTGCAAAAACTATTATTGAGGAAAGAGCACAGAACGGACCTTTCAAAAACTCCATTGACTTTATTACTCGTGTGGCTTTTGGAGGAGAAAACGGTGCAAAACCTATCAATAGAAAGTGTATTGAGTCTTTGGTTAAGAGTGGAGCTTTCGATTGTTTCAATGAGGCCGACAGAGCACAGTATTTATTTGTAGAAGATGACAACAGCGATGTAACTTTTGTTGACAAACTTATCAAATATGCACAAAAAAACTATCTAAGCAAGAACTCTGCACAAATTTCTTTGTTTGGTGAGGAGGAAATTGAGCAGACAACAATAAAATTCCCTGAATGCGAGCCTCTATCTACCCTTGAAAAATTGAGATATGAGAAAGAGATGATAAGTTTCTTTATCTCTGGACATCCTTTGGATATCTACAAACACGAAATAAACTGTTTTGTGCATAATAAACTCAACGAATTGTCCGATGAGAATATGGAAAGCATGTATTTGAGTGGCAAAACACAACTTTCCTTTGGAGGCTATGTGTCAAAAGCTGAAACCTTAGAAGGCAAGAACGGCAACCCTTATGGAAACTTTACCTTGGAAGACAAAGATGGGGAGTACAGATTCAGATTGTTTGGTCAAGATTTCGTAAAATATGGCAATTTCCTAAAAGAAGGGTTGTTTATCTTTGTTAAAGGTGCAATTCAGGAAAGAAAATTCAAGAAAAAAGACAAAAACGAACCACAAACAGAAACAGAGGTAACAATATACGAGTTTAAGATTGCAAACATTGAACTTTTGATGAACCTTTTCCAAAATCATGGCAAAAGTATCACTATAAAAATTGATACAAACAAGCTAAATCAAGATTTTATTACACGTATTGTTAACCTTACCAAAGAATGCAAAGGCAACAAACCTATAATTTTTGAATGTATTGACTATAATAAAAAAATGAGTGTTCATCTTAATAGCACAAAGCACAAAGTAGATATACATCTTATGGCAAAGCAACTATCAAGTTTGGTAAATGAAGGTGTAATTGATAACTTCAAAATAGACTGCAACAACTTTTAATGCTTATAATGGAGAACAATAGAGAAGAATATATCAGTTTTGAAACCATAAGAACGCTTGCTTTGGAACAAGACTTTTGTGATGTTGGGGCTGCAAAAGTTAAAGATGTTGATATATCTTTTCTGAATACTTGGTTAGAAAAAGGATTTCATGCCTCTATGTCCTATATGGAGAATAATAAAGATTTGAGACAGAATCCAAATCTTTTGGTTCCTTATGCTAAAACAATAATATGTTTTTTATTGTCCTACAACGATGAAAGAGCAGACACAAACTCCAATCTTAAAATAGCATCCTATGCCCAAAGGAAAGACTACCATTATGTAATAAAAGGTAAATTGAACAATATTATTTCTACACTAAAATCCCTAAATCCCAACATAGAGGCAATAGCTTTTACAGATTCTGCACCTGTTTTGGAAAGATATTGGGCGGAACAATGCGACCTTGGTTGGAAAGGGAAAAACTCCTTACTTGTTACAAAAAACTATGGCAGTAAAGTATTTATTGGAGAGATGCTTTGTAATTTTTCCACCGACTATGCAACGCAACAAGAACAGCAACATTGTGGCTCATGCACCCGATGTATCGATGCTTGTCCAAATAAAGCCATAAGTTCTAACGGAGAGATTGACTGCAACCGGTGTATTTCCTACCAAACAATAGAAAACAAAGGAACTATTCCAAACAATATAGACACAAAAAACTATATTTATGGCTGTGATTTATGCCTTGAAGCATGTCCTTGGAACAATAAGGCGATAAAAACAGTGTATCAAGATTTGGAAGTAAAGGAACTTATTGCCGATGTATTGAAAAAAATACAAAACAATACTTTTGAAAAAAGCGATTTCAACAAACTGAAAAAGCTAAGTCCTATAAACAGAATTAAATTCGAGAAGTTTTTAGATAATATCCAGCACGCCAAAACTAATCCTTTTTAGCATAGAATATCATATCAAGAATAACTATAAAGACAACAGAAATTATTGTACTTATCAAAGCTTTTATCATTATCTGCCCAAATTCCGCCCAAGCAAAAGTTCCTATAAGCAAGCATAAAAGCCTGTGAGTTAATACCATTGTGGTAATATATATAAGGTATTTAGCCAATCCTTGCGTTGCTATGCAAGGTCTTTTCAATTCTCCATCAATATTTTCAAAGAATGTGTTAGACAAAACAAGACGAAGAAAGCCTATAAATGTGCAAACAAGGGCATTGACTCCTATATCGCCAGAAAAAATATCAACACACATACCTATGGCAAACGAAGATAACAAAACCAACCACCTTGCAGTACCTTTTGGCAACAAAATAATAAACCAAATATATACTATAGGGTTTATATATCCCGACAAGGCGATATTATCGAGTATAAACACCTGAAATATCACAAGAAGCACAAATTGCAACGCTGATATCAAAACATCTTTCATCATTGTCCTATCTCCTGCCTTTCCGTACCTGTTGTATCTATTGTACTCATCAATCCATCCTGCTCTATCTTGAAATAGTTCTTAATCACATAAACATATTCTAATTTGTTGTAATCAACTGCGAATTTAATGTCTATATCGTAGAAACCAGTACCTTTATCCTTATTGAATGATTTTATTTTTCCCACCTTTATGCCCTCAGGAAAATTTCTTGAAAAGCCACTGGTAACTATCATATCCCCTTTTTTCACTGCAAGAGACGAAGGCATATCTATTATCTGGCCTGTTGCATAATGAGTTCCGTTCCACATCAAAGTACCTGTTGTTTTCGT
>JABUUQ010000006.1:52881-55547 GCA_021443125.1 Bacteroidales bacterium | reverse complement strand
ACCAAAGAGAAATTAGGTGTCGTCTTAACTACTACGCCAACCACTCCACTTGGAGAAATAACACCCATATCGGGCTCTATTCCACATATAGAACCTTTGTTGAGCATAAAGAAATTATTGCGTTTGTTTACAGTTTTAGAAATTACCCTTGCATCAATAAAAGAATACATTTGCTTATAAACTGTATCTGTTTCCTGATGTGTATTGTTCACTATCTTGACATAGGAAGATTCAACCATTTTTCTAAGTTGCACATTCTCCTTTGCAAGAGCCTCATTTGTGCTTCTAAGATAGAAATAGGAGGTTACATTATCCAAAACGCTATTAACCGAACCAGAGATATTGTTTGCCACCGATGTTATGTAGGAGCCTTGTCGGAAAGAGTTGCACGACACAAAATAGATACACAATCCCTCAAGAAAAACAAAGAGGAAGATGTGGTAGTATCTTTTTAGAAATCGCAACAAATCGTTCATAATCCGGTATTCTAAACATCGGAGTGCAAAGTTATAAAAAAAATATAAAATATTTTGCGGGTAATCAAAAATAATATATTTTTGCAAGTCTGAATCCGGCGTTTGAAGAAAATAGAACTTGCTTCTAAAAAATTAAAAGCAAGGAAGAAAAAATTAAAACTTGCTTTTATTTTTGCAGTTCAAGGATGTTTTCTTGCGTGATTTGAAAAAGTAAAAATAATAAAATAAAAACTAAAATGAGAAAACTATTTTTAACATTAGCAATTTGCGTGGCTCCATTGCTATTTTGGAGTTGCGACGAAGAAGTTGTAGAAACTCTTACAGGCAGCATGTCTACAACAATCAATGGTGAAACACACAATTTCACAGGTACTGTTCTTGCAACCTTAGAGGGCAAAACAACCATCACTTCTACAAAAATTTCAACACACGAAACTATGTCTTTGGTGCTTTCAGGCAACAAAACTGGCACTTATACTCTTGGTTTCATGCAAAGCCTTGATATCACAAGTCTTATAATGGGTGGTTTGGGCGATATGTCAAGCATGGAGAACACATTGGTGTACTACCCTGGCACAGGCAACGAAGCAACAGATTCTTATATAGTTATTGCAGGTAATTGCAAGATAACTTCATCTAATGCCTCAAAAGTAAAAGGTACTTTCAAAGGTTGGGCTGTTAAAATTTCAGACCTTCAAAACCTAAGCATGGAACTGATAAACAATGCTATAGTTATAGAAGGTTCTTTCACTGCTGTAAACGGCAATAGCGTAGCTGACATCTTCTAATAAAAGACAAAAAGCTGAGTTTTTAACAAAATATAGTTGAAAAAGGTCGAAAAAATTAAATTTTTTGGCCTTTTATTTTTTGATAATCAGATTTTTTTATAATTTTGCAAACTCAATTTTAGAAAATTTAAGTTATTAACACAACTAAAAAACACAAGATAAAATGACAAAAGCTGAAATAGTTGCTGAAATCGCAGCAAAGACAGGTATGGAAAAAATAAACATTCAAGAAGTCGTTGAAGAATTTATGAATGTATTGAAAGGCTCTCTTGCAAAAGGTGAAAACGTTTATTTGAGAGGTTTTGGTAGCTTTATCATCAAAAAAAGAGCAGAAAAAACTGGTCGTAACATATCTAAAAAGACTACTATCATCATCCCTGCTCACAATATCCCTGCTTTCAAACCAGCTAAAACTTTCGTAGAAGAAGTTAAAAATCACGTTAAATAATAAAACAATTAAGTATTATGCCAAGCGGAAAAAAGAGAAAAGGCCACAAGATGGCTACTCACAAACGTAAAAAACGTTTGCGTAAGAATAGACATAAGAATAAATAGTCTTATGTTTTAGTTGAGGGAGGATTTTGTATGTCCTCACTAAACACTTAAATATTGCGAAACTAAAACAAAACAGTTTCGCAATATTTTTTGAGATAAACCAATAAACAAAACTCCAAATGAATAAAGATTTAATTATAGATGTAAGAGAGTCTGGAGTTGATATAGCATTATTGGAAGACAAGCGGTTAGTAGAACTGCATAGAGAACAACCAAATGCCGATTACACTGCAGGAGACATTTATCTTGGCCAAGTCAAAAAGATTATGGCTGGGTTGAATGCTGCTTTTGTTGATGTGGGTTCAGGCAAAGACGGTTTTTTGCATTATTTGGATTTAGGCAACCAATTCAACAAGCTTAACGATTTTGTTGGCAAGTGTATATCGGGCAATAAAGAGGGAGCACTGAATTCAAAGAAACAAATCCCCGAACTACAAAAGAACGGACTTATTAGCGATGTAGTAAAACAAGGACAACCTATTTTAGTACAAGTTACGAAAGAACCTATCTCTACCAAAGGTCCAAGACTAAGCGGAGAGATTTCTTTTGCAGGCAGATTTGTTGTGCTTATACCTTTCGGAAACAAAATCTCTGTATCGCAGAAGATAAAAAGTCAGGAAGAAAGAAAGCGTTTGCGACGTTTGCTTGTCAGCATAAAACCCGAAAATGTCGGCTTGATTATCCGTACTGCCGCAGAAGACAGAACAGTTGCAGAATTGGACGCAGATGTCAAAGCTCTGTATGCAAAATGGGAGACTGTGGTCAACAATCTCAGCAAAACACTACCTCCAAACAGAATGATGAGCGAAGATGACGCCTCTATCGTTATGCTTAGAGAGATGCTGAG
>JABUUQ010000006.1:37583-46963 GCA_021443125.1 Bacteroidales bacterium | reverse complement strand
ATAAAAGCATTCTTAAAGAATATTCTTGGGTGCAAACCTGGGAATATTCTTCTTTATAATTCATAAGTCTTAAAACGTCGTTTGAGTTTATGAGATTAAGGTATAAAAAAAAATCAAGCGAAACCACAAAATTGCATTTCGCTTGATGATTGTTATTACTTATACTCTTTTTATTTCATAGCCTTGCTTCTTTGCCTCATCTAGAAACTTTCCAATATTTGCTTTAGTCCATTGCTTTGAATAACCAGCTTCCTTGCCATCTTTATCAGGACAAGTTCCAAACCTTGGATGAATTTTATTTACATTATCAACATATTGACCAATATAACATTGTGTAGATTTAAAATTCTTTGCAAACTCTTCTTGTGTGTGTTTAGATAAATAATCTTTTGCAATCTCAGCAACAAGTTCTGTTTTTCCGTATGGATTGCAATGACCATCTATATTTGTTGTATATTTAGTATAGTCTTTTGCATTAGAATTTTTAACACCCGTAATTTCATGCAATTGTTCTGCAAGTTCTTCATTTTCTTCATCATCTGCAACATCTCTCAGTGCTTCTAAGGAAGTTGTTATCAAATCTCTATTTTCGTTGAAGAAACTTTCTAATAATTCTCTTGTTGTTGTATCCATTGCCATAAATTTATATTCATTTTTTTTATTATTTTTGCCTTCCGACTCCGGTGTAGTAAAATATGTTAAAGTATTTATATAGTCTTGTATAATTTTTCTATAGTATTCAGAAATATCATTATCGACACAAAGAGATTCCAAGACACCATCCAAAATATCTTGATAATTCATTTCTAAAAAATCCTTACACTGACATGATGCTTCTTTTAAATCTTTTATTTGAGAATTAGGTTTTGGTGTAAGGTAGATATAAATGTTTTTATATTTATCTTTTCCATTATAATTTGTATAGTAATCTGTAGTTTGGTCAGCACTTTCTTTTGCATAAACTTTATTCTCTATTACAAGTCGAATCTTTCTAATTTGGGCACATTTACTATTTTTTGCAGCAAACTCTACTACAATATCTATCTTTCTTCCATTTTCAGTTTTACATTCTCTCTCTACATTTATATCAGAAACCGATAGTCCACCATATAATGAAATAGGTATAAAGGTACTAATATAGGTAAGAGATTTAAGTTTGGGATTTTGTTTCATACCTCTATTATAAATTGCTTGAATAAATAAGGTAACCACTTTTGCTTGAATATCTGGTGTATCAAACAACCATCCCAAAAAATTTGAATGAGAGATTTCATCTCTTGCTTTCTTAGTAATAACTAAAAAAGGCTTTTCTTCAACTTTTATATCTAACTTTTTCTTGGTGGCAGAATTGTAATATTGATTTATCCTATTCACCAAATCTATATAATTCAATTCCATAATTGCTATTTTCTTTTACTTATATTTGGTTGTGCAAAATTATATATATATATATATATACAAGTTTTTGGGTGAAAAAATGCAAAAGAAAATGCTAATAATTTGATATTAACAAGAATGTTGGACACACTACTCTTTGAAAAATGAAACGGCGTTTGAGAAAATTATTCCTTGCTTTTGATTTCTTAAAACGCCGTTTGCGTTGATGAGATTAATGCAAAGAAAAAAGCCTCAACCTTTGGGATTGAGACCTTGTGTTTATGTGATAGATTTTGTTTATTAACCACCGAAATTGTCGTACATGATGTTTTCTTCTGGCACGCCAAGAGAGTCGAGCATTGTTGTAACTGCCTTTGACATAGGGCCAGGACCACACATGTAGTATTCAATATCTTCTGGAGCTTCGTGGTCTTTAAGGTATGTTTCATACATAACATTGTGAACAAAGCCTGCTGTGTAGGCAACGCCTGCTGCATCTGCTGCTGGGTCTGGTCTATCCAACGCAAGATGGAATTTGAAGTTTGGAAACTCTTTTTCCAATCCAAGAAAGTCTTCCAAATAGAATACTTCGTTCAAGGCACGAGCACCATAGAAATAGTGCATTTGTCTGTCGGTTGTGTGAAGAGTTTTTGCCATGTGCATGATTTGTGCACGCAAAGGAGCCATACCTGCTCCACCACCAACCCATATCATTTCGTTCTTTGTGTCGAAATGAGGGTGGAAATCTCCATAAGGACCACTCATAAGAACTTTGTCGCCTGGTTTCAAGCTAAAGATATATGAAGAAGCAATACCAGGATTAACATTCATGAAGCCACTTCTATCGGCTTTGAACGGAGGTGTTGCAATACGAACTGTAAGCATGAATACATTGCCTTCTGCAGGGTAGTTAGCCATAGAATAAGCACGAATTGTTGGCTCTGTATTGACGCATTTAAGGTCGAACATCTTGTAGTTTTCCCATGCTTTTACATATTCTTCACCTATAAGTTCTTTGTCGTAGTCGGAATAGTTGATAGAGAATGTTGGTATCTTGATTTGTGCATAAGAACCTGGAAGGAAATCCATTTGTGCACCTTCTGGAAGCTGCACTTTGAACTCTTTGATAAAGGTTGCCACATTCTTGTTGGAAATTACAGTACATTCATATTCTTTTACTCCAAGAATAGACTCTGGAACTTTGATTTTAAGGTCATTCTTAACCTTTACCTGACAGCCTAAACGGAAATGGTCTTCTATCTGCTTTCTTGAAAAATGAGACTTCTCTGTTGGAAGTATCTCACCGCCACCTTCAAGCACTTGACATTTACACTGACCGCATGAACCTTTACCGCCACATGCTGATGGAAGGAAGATTTTGTGTTCTGCAAGTGTGCTCAACAATGAAGAGCCACTTTGAACTTTTACATCTGTTTTATCGTTGATATTTATTGTAACTTCACCTTGAGGTACAAGCTTCTTTCTTGCATACAAAAGAATTGCTACCAAAAGCAAGATGATTATCAAAAATATTACTATACTTAAAATAATTTGCATAATACTTTACCTCTTATTAAAGTTTGATACCTGAGAAACTTTGGAAAGCAAGAGCCATAAGACCAGTGATGATGAAAGCTATTCCTAATCCTTTCAATGCAGGAGGTATGTTGGAATACTTCAATCTCTCTCTTACTGCTGCTATGCCAACGATAGCTAATAGCCAACCAATACCTGAACCAAAGGCAAATGAGAAAACTTCCCCAATGTTGCCATAGGCTCTCTTTTGCATAAACAATGAGCAACCAAGAATTGCACAGTTTACAGCAATCAAAGGCAAGAAAATTCCCAATTGATTGTATAGAGAAGGAGAAAACCTTTCCACAAACATTTCAACCAACTGAACAATACCTGCAACAACTGCTATAAAGATTATTAGACTCAAAAAACTAAGGTCTATATCGGCAAAACTTTCGCTCAACCAAGTCAAAGCACCCTTTTGCAAAAGATATTTGTCTATACAGTAGTTTATTGGAACCGTTACAACAAGTACGAAAACAACTGCAAGGCCCAATCCCATAGATGTTTTAACTGTTTTTGATATTGCCAAATAAGAACACATTCCTAAGAAAAAGGCAAATATCATATTGTCAACAAAGATTGACTTAATGAATATATTTATTATTTCTTGCATAACTTATTCCCTTTCTATTCGTTTTCAATCAAATCTTTATTCTTGTTTCTGTGAATCCATATAATAATACCCACAAGTATCAAAGCCATAGCAGGCATTACCATAAGACCATTGTTTTCGTAGCCGCAGCTTGTGTAGAAACTTTGAGGAATAACCTGATAACCCCACAATGTTCCAAAGCCGAACAATTCTCTTACGAAACCAATAATAACCAAGATAATACCATAGCCAAGACCATTGCCAAGACCATCTATTAGCGAAGGAATAGGTTTGTTGCTCATTGCAAAAGCTTCCAAACGTCCCATAACTATACAGTTGGTGATGATAAGGCCTACATATACTGAAAGTTGTTTGCTTACATCGTAGGCAAAGGCTTTAAGGAACTGGTCAACGATAATAACCAACAAAGCCACAACAACCAATTGAACTATGATACGAATACGAGGTGGAATAGTGTTTCTCATCAAAGAGATAATAAAGTTTGATAACATAACAACAACTGTTACTGACAAAGCCATAACCACAGAAGGTTGAAGCTTAACTGTTACCGCCAAACTTGAGCAAATGCCTAAAACCTGAACAAGTATAGGATTTTCTTTAGAGAACGGTGTCTTTATCAATTTCATATTTTTAGTTGCCATAGTCTTCTATTTTTTTAAGTTGTTAAAATAAGATACATAGAACTTAAGGCCGTTTTGCAGCATGTCTGAAACACCATTTGAAGTAAGGGTTGCACCTGTAAGAGCATCTACTTTGTGAGGGTTGTCTGTGCCGACTCTCTTTTCTACTGCTACAGATACGAACTCATTGCCTTCAAAGATTGTTTTGCCAACAAATTTGTTGCGGAAATTAGGGTCATCCTTGATGTTGCTGCCAAGTCCTGGTGTTTCGCCTTCGTGGTCGAAAACTACACTTTCCACTGTATTGGCATCACTCTTCAAAGCCACATAGCCCCAAATTGCACCCCAAAGACCAACACCTCTTACTGGAACTACATAAACTTTTTCGCCGTTATCTTTTTCGCAAACGAAGATTGGAAGTTTTGCTTCTTTGTTTCCGTCGGTGTATTTCTGCAATTGTTCTTTTACATCAATGTTGAAAGCTTCCTTTTTTGCCTCTTCAGCATCTTTGCTTGAAACAACCTGTCCGTCAACATTAACAAGAAATGCTTCCTTGCAAGCCTGTGCGTATTTTTGAGGAGCATCTGTTCTTGCAACCTCTATATTTGCAGCAGAAAGTATCATCTGCATTTGTTCAGACTCCATATTCTTTTGTTGGAATGGTTTTAGAACTATGGCAACAGTGGCCAAAATAGCTGCAACAACCACAACCAAAACTGTAGAATATATGAAAATATATGTATTGTTGAACTTTTTCATCTTCTGCTTCCTCCTATTTTACTGAAACTTTCATTCTGTTTTTTCTACGTCTGATGTTAGCATCCACTACATAGTAGTCAATCAAAGGAGCAAATACATTCATCAACAATATAGCAAGCATCATTCCTTCTGGGTAGGCTGGATTCAATACACGAATCAATACTGCCATAACACCTATTAGGAAACCATAGATAAGTTTGCCGCAATTTGTGTTAGAAGAAGTAACTGGGTCGGTAGCCATAAATACAGCACCAAAAGCAAAACCTCCCATTACAAAATGTTGATAGAATGGCACATTCATATAGTCGTTAGCTCCTATAAGGTTGAAAATTATGCCCATAAAAGCACCGCCAACAAAAATAGAAAGCATTGTTCTCCATGAAGCTATATTGGTTATAAGCAACAAAACAGCTCCAAGCATGATTGCTATGAATGATGTTTCGCCCACTGCCCCTGGAATAAAGCCTGTTACCATATCCCAAACAGAAGAAGTTGGAGTTTGTCCTATAGCAAGCTGGCCAAGAGGAGTAGCGCCAGAGAATGCGTCGGCTTTGTCATAAATCCACACCATATCGCCTGACATTTGTGAAGGATAAGAGAAGAACAAAAATGCTCTTGCCACCAAAGCAGGATTCATAAAGTTCATACCTGTGCCACCAAAAACTTCCTTACCGATAACAACAGCAAAAGCCACTGCAAGTGCCAACTGCCATAGAGGAACATCAGGAGGACAAATCAAAGGTATTATAAGTCCTGAAACAAGGTAGCCTTCATTGACTGCCTCACCTCTTATTTGTGCAAAAGCAAACTCTATTGCCAAACCAACAACATAAGAAACAATAATCATAGGCAGAACTCTTAGGAATCCATACCAGAAAATTGTCCAAAAGCCAGTTTGTGCCAATATCTCTTGTGATTGTGATAGGAAATGCTGATATCCTACATTGTACATTCCGAACAAAAGAGCCGGAATCAAGGCAAAGATTACCACAGTCATTGCTCGTTTCATGTCAATAGCATCTCTGAAATGAGCACCTTTTCTTGTAGCAGTCTGATTGCTTACAAACGCGAAAGACTCAAACGCTTCAAAAGTAGAAGCCAACCAATGCAACTTCTGTCCTTTCTCTACTTTTGGTCTTGCTTGTTCGAAAAATTTCTCTACAAAGTTCATATCTGTTTTTTATTTAGTCTTAAAATTATTCACCCATTTCTTTACGCATCAATTCCAAACCTGAACGTACTATTGCTTGTATTTCAGTCTTTGAAACATCAATTACCTCACACAAAGCAAAGTCTTCTGCATCCACTTCGTAAATTCCAAGCTCTTCCATACGGTCTATATCTTTTGTAAGGCAGGCTTTGATAAGCTGCATTGGGTAGATATCCATAGGGAACACTCTTTCGAATTCACCAGTAAATACATAGGCTCTCTCTCCTCCGTGAAGGTTGGAATCTATTGAGAAAGGTTTTTTGCTACAATGGGCAAAAAAGCCTCTTGGGAAAGTTTTTGACACGCTGAACTTGCCAAAGCCAGGAAGAACCCAACCCAAACCTTCTTTATAGTCGCCTTCTTTTATTACTGTAAGTTGATTGTCTGTTGCACAAAGATAATCGTCTTCTTCTATTCTTGTTCCTGAAAGCACATTGCCAGAAATAAAACGCAAATGATTCTCTTTATTTACATTGTTTGCGAAAATCTCTTTCACACTTGTGCCTCTAAGAACTCTGAAATACTGAGGATTCAACACTTCTTCGCCTGTAAGGGCAATAAGTTTTTGTGCAAAATATTTTCCGTCAAGGAAAAATCTTCCCACTGCCACAAGGTCTTGAAGATTGATATACCAAATTCTTTCACCTTTGTTTATTGGGCATATTTTTTCTGCTTGTATAGAAACATTGCCATAAGGATGCTTGCCCGTAAAGGTTATTGTTTCCACATTCTGCAGTTTTGTGATATCTTCAGAAACTGTCTGAGAATTGATGCTAAGATAGATTGCAACGCCTGTCATTTTCTTCAAAGCGTCTATACCAACCTGCAAAGCATCTCTTTCGCCTTTGACCAACAAATTGTAGTCTGGAGCCAGAGGAGCAGAGTCAAAACCTTTGATAATGATATACTTTGGAGTTGCATCTTCCTTTGGTATAACATCATAAGGCCTTTGGCGTAGCAAGGTCCAAAGACCAGACTCCTGCATAATGCTTCGGATTTCCTCTGAACTTGTTTCTGCAAGTTTTCTTACACCAAAATCTTTTGCTTGATTGTTTCCGTCGTTATTGATTATGATTTGTTCAATAACTCTCTTTTCGCCTCTTTTCACCTCAGCTATCTCTCCACTTACAGGAGAAACAAACTTAACGTTCGGTTTTTCTTTAGCATAGAAAACAGGTGAGCCAACCTCAACCCTATCCCCTGCCTTAACAAGAAGTTTAGGCGTAATACCGATGTAGTCCAAAGGTTTCAAAGCAACTGTAGAAGGAGTCAAAAAGTCCTTTACTTCAGTTTTTGCTTCACCAAACAAATGGATGTCCAAACCTTTAGTAATCTTTATTGCCTTTGACATACTGGATAATTATTTATTGTTATTCTTCATTAAAATCAAGTGTGCAAAGTTACAAAAACTTTTTAACAAAAAAAATTAAATTATGTAATTATTTTGTTACTTTTGCACCATAACATCCATTTCTGAAGGCTTGCTGAGGCAAACTGAAAGGAAATGGATGTTACGCTNACTGAAAAAACAAAACGCTCCCTTAGTAATTTCTGGAAGAACAAAAACAATAAAAATGCAGTCATAGATGTTGCCGCATTATTCATTGCCACAATAGTATTCCATATTTTGTATTGGGAGACAGATATGCAGGAATGGATATTCGGCCCCTATTCAAACACTGTCTTTAACTTTTTTACACAATTAGCCTTTGATGGTTCCAAATTCTTGAACAACCTTTTTCTTACAAAACCTTTTGAAACCTACGACACTGCTTTCTATTTCTACTCTGTGGGAGCAAACGGCCAAAAAAACTATTATGCCATCTTGAGTATAGTTCACGATTGTTCGGCAGTAAAACAACTTTTGCAATGGTTGCTTATTATGCTTTTGTGTAGAGGGAAAATATATATGAAAGCACTATATTATCTTTTGGGTTGCGTAGTAATACTTATAGCCAACCTTTTCAGAATCTTGTTGCTGTCTTATGTTATGAGCATAAACATAGATTTGTTCGCTCCTATACACGATTGGATTACACGACCGGCAATGTATCTTATCATCTTTGCAATGTGGTATATTTGGACAGATAGATTTGCCAGCAAGAAATCTTTCTTCTCACACCAAAAAGCATAAACAAAAATTAGAAGCTTGTTTTAGAAAACCAAAATGCCGTTTTAATTTCTTGAAATGGCGTTTTAGTTTTTCACAAAAAGCACTTGCAAAAGTTAAAATAAGTTTATATCCTTGCAAAAAACAAACTATTAAAATGTTATTAGCTATGAAAAAAATTGTATTCTTTTTGATTGCAAGTGTATTGCTTGTTTCTGTTAATTGTCAGACCTATGACAATCAAATTGATGGAAACATGTTGTATGACAACCCACCACCTCATATCAATGAATATATGCTAACTCCTATACTGGCATATCGTCACGCAAATGGTCTAGTTTATCACCCAACAGGTCATTATAGTGGAATATTTGACCATACTCGCAGTATATGGCCAGAGTGTTTTACTCATATAGCCCAGCCTTTTCATACAGACTCAATATTAGCCATAAAAGGTATTGCATTTGCACCTTCCCAGATAGAATTAGATCCCCCCTATGATGATTCTATATCAACGGACACTACTCTGTGGTTGGAAATAAGGAATGCATCCTTGGATAGTATTTTGATACAAAAACAAATTTCTTTTAATGACACTATAATATGTTTTCACAAAAATAATCAAGATTATAGCACAATATCTCTTCTAGGTAGAGCGGATATAATGGTGGAAATATTATTTGATTCTACCATATATATAACAGATTCTCTCTTCTATGTTTCTATTAGTAGATATGGCAATAATGTGAGTGATTGTTATGATTATGTTACATTTGATGATGGTTTTACTTATACTTTCTTGTATCATGGATTTTATACTAGCGATGCTCCAAGCTATGGATATACAGGTATGTCGCCTGTAATGGTTATGGATAAAAGTGGACTATGGACTTCTGTAGAAAATATCACATGTCCTGAACTTGAAGAATTCGCACCAGAATGCATAAATAGGTCCAACTATGTCAGACCTTATGAAATATGTATCTTTCCTATAATTGGCGAAGCCGAACCCGATACAACAAGTTCTGGAACTGATACAACTGATAGCGACACAAGCAGTTATATAAATAATATTATTGATGATAATTCTGTTTCTATATCACCAAACCCTGC
>JABUUQ010000006.1:27796-37483 GCA_021443125.1 Bacteroidales bacterium | reverse complement strand
ACTTCTCTTTCACTTTCAAACTATAGCAACGGAAGTTATTTTCTAAAAATTTACACCGACAAAGGTTATATCATAAAGAGAGTGGTTAAGCAATAAATTATCCCAACAACTCTGTTTATGATTTTTGTTTTATTTTTCTTAGCATTTGCCAATGGTGAATGCTAAGAAAAATTTGTATCTTTGTAACCTTAAATTTTGGATTTACAATGAAGATAAACAGGGTTTTTATAATGTTTCTGTCTTGTGTCCTTATGCTTTCTTGCTCCACATCAAAGCATGCAAGCAAAGAAACAACGCAGGAAGAATTGGAATTGAATGCTCAACTTATTGATGCGGTAACACAATACAACAATGGCAACATAGAAAGAGCAGAAAGAATGTTCAACGATGTTTTGGCAAAGGACAAAAACAATGCTGCCGTCTATTTCTACCTTGCCAACCTGTATTTCCAAAAGCAAGATATTGAGAAAGCTTTGCAATACAACAACAGAGCAATAGAACTCAATGACAACAACATTTTCTATAAGTTTCAGGCGGCTGAAATGTATATGGCTGTGCAAGATTTGGAAAACTGTGCCAACATTTTTGAGAAAATAGTAAAGCAAGAGCCTGAATCCATAGATTATTGGCAACAATTGGCAAGCATTTACCACATAAAGAAAGATGTAAAACAAGAGTTGAGAGTTTTGGACAGAATAGAAGACCGTTTTGGTGTTAATGAAATGAGTTCCATGCAAAAATTCTATCTTTATCGTGAGCAAAAAGATGACAAGAAGGCCGAAAAGGAAATAGAAAACCTTGCAAAAGCCTTTCCGGAACAAGCAAAATACTATTCTATTCTTGCAGAGTTGAGGATGAAGCAGAAAGATTTGGACGGAGCTTTTGATTACTACAAAAAAGTTCAAGAACTGGAACCGGAAAATCAAGATTTGAATTTCACCTTTGCAAATTATTATATGGAGAAACAAAATGACGACTCTGTATATCACTATTTGTTGAAAGGTGTTCAGCAACCTAACTATGAGACTCAAACAAAAATCAGCATAATTTATTCTGTATATGGTCAAAAAGTAGATAATGATTCTTTGACATTCGAACGCTTTTTCTCTTTGCTGGAAACCATAGAACAAGGTGGCGACACCAACGATTGCCTTCTTTATTCCCTTCTTACAACCGGCTATATGCGTAAGGCAGATTACAACAATGCTGCAAATGCTGCAAAGAAAGCTATTGATAAATCTTGCAACGAATATCGCAACTACGAGAATTGGCTATTTGCCCTAAGCACTTTTGCAGAACCTATGGAGATTGCAGAGGCAGCCTCAAACACAATAGAGGTTTATCCCGAACAACCATTGCCATACTTGTTCAAAGGAGTGAATTTGAGCATGGGTGGAAAATGCGAAGAAGCCATAGAGATTTTGAAAATGGGTGCAGAAATAGCAGGAAAGGACAAAGCACTGAAAGAAGACTTTTTTATGAACATAGGAGATTGCTTTCATGAGTTGGGAAAAGACGAAGAATGTTTTGCCTACTACGAAAAAGTTTTGGAGATAAATCCTTTGAATTACCAAACCTTGAATAACTATGCTTATTACCTTGCTTTAAGAAATCAAAACCTTGAAAAAGCCGAACAAATGGCCAAGACAGTTATTGAGAAATACGGCGACAACCCAAATTTCCTTGATACTTATGCATGGGTGTTGTTCAAACAGGGTAAAGCCTTGGAAGCAAAGCAAATAATGGGAAAGATTGACGATGCAAAGCTTAAAAAAGAATTCAAAGAGCATTACGATGCTATTCTTAAACAAGTGATGAAAAAATAAATCAAAGAATATGAAAAACATTATATACATTCTGCTTGCAATTATTGTGTTTTCCAGTTGTTCTTCTTCGAAGAAAGCAGCCAGAATTGAGGCAGAGAGATTGAGACAAGAACAAATAATAGCAGACAGCATAGCAAAGGCTAAACAAGACAGCATAGCAAAGGCTAAACAAGACAGCATTGCACTAAGTAAACCCGTTGTGAAACCACAAAAACCAGTGGTAAAGCCCAAACCTTTCAATACTTTTTCTGCCAAACTTTCCGGTTCATACAAGAATATCCCTATTTCAGGAACTGTAAGAATTGCCTACGATAGTATTATATGGATTTCGGTTACGGAACTTGGCATAGAGGCGGCAAGAGCCAAACTCACAAAAGACAGTCTTTTGCTAATCAACAAATTGGAGAAAGAATACTATTCTTTTTCCTACAAAAGAGCCTCTGCATACCTTGGTTTGCCTTTAAGTTTCGACTTTGTGCAAAATCTTTTCTTTGACACCACTGCCACAACAAAGATTGAAAAGGACAAAATAACAGGCACGATAAAAAAAATCTGCATGAAAATTGATGCTTTCTATTTTCCTATAGAGGTAAATCTCAACGCACTTGTAAATAACAAAGAAGAAAAAGCGACGATAAAGATAAAAAAGCATAAGGTTAATGAAGTTGTTGATTTTCCTTTCGACATTCCAAACAATTATAAGGTAAAACACTAATGGCAGAAAGCATCCTAACCGTAGAACATCTTTATAAAAGTTTTGGCACAAAAATCATATTCGAAGACCTTAGTTTTGGAATAAACAAAGGTCAGAAAGTTGCTTTGATTGGCAGGAATGGTGAGGGTAAAAGCACTTTGTTGAATATGTTGTTTGATGAAAAAGAAAGGGATAACGGACTTATCACTTTCAATTCCGAAGCCTATCCTGCCTATCTTCCACAAAAAACATGGATAAAAGAAAATCACTCCATAGAAGAAGAACTCTGGCAATCGTATGACGAGCAAGATTTGCCGGAAACCTTTCTTGCAAAGGCAAAAGAGATAATGGATGTTTTTGGAATCAAAGATATTTCCAAATCGTTGAACATTCTTTCGGGTGGAGAGCAGAAAAAAGTTGCACTTGCCAAAGTCCTTTTGAAGAAAAGCAACTTTTATGTGCTTGATGAGCCTACCAACCATTTGGATATGGATATGATAAAATGGCTGGAGAACTTTTTGGTGCAGAAAAAGACAACCTTGCTTGTTGTTACCCACGATAGAGATTTCATAGACACTGTATGCACCGATATTTATGAGTTGTCGCAGGCAGAGATGGCAAAATATCATGGCAATTTTGATTATTTTGTGGAGAAAAAGGCCGAAAAGCAACAACAACAGCAAGCCTCAATAGAAAAAGCACGCAATCTGTATTACAAGGAACTTGACTGGATAAACCGAATGCCACAAGCAAGAGGAACAAAGAGCAAAAAAAGAATAGAGAATTTTGAAGGGATAAAAGAAAAAGCCTTTCAGAAAATGGAGAAAGGGCAGGATGAGTTTGCTGTCATTGAAAAAAGGACTGGGAAAAAGATTTTGGAAATAAATTCTATAACAAAAACTTTTGACGATAGAGTTTTGATAAAAGATTTCTCCTACAACTTCAAAAAAGGCGACAAAATAGCAATACTTGGGCATAATGGCTGTGGCAAAACCACCTTGTTGAATATACTTATGGGCAAAGAATCCTACGATAGCGGCACAATAACCAAAGGGCAGACAATAGAATTCGGCTACTATCAGCAACAAGGACTGGAGGAAAGCGAAGACAAACGAGTTATCGATGTTATCAAAGATGTGGCAGAGAATATACAGGTGAGCAACGAAGGTGGGAAAACCGAAAGTGTTGCCGCCACAGAATTTCTTCTGCGTTTCGGATTCCCAAAAGCCATGCAGTTTTCTTATTACAGTTTGTTGTCGGGAGGAGAGAAAAGAAGACTATATCTGTTGAAAACTCTGATACAAAATCCCAACTTTCTGATTTTGGATGAGCCCACAAACGATTTGGATATCTATTCTTTGCTTACCTTGGAAGACTTTCTGAAAAACTATAAAGGCTGCTTGCTTATTGTTTCCCATGACAAAAGATTTATAGAGAATATTTCCGACAATCACTCTTTTATTTTCGAAAACGACGGCCATATAAAAGACTGCTACATCCCTTATGAAGAATATATTGCCAACAAACGCAAGCAGGAAAAACAAGAGAAAAGCCACGAAGAAAGCGATGGAGCAAAATCCTATAAGGAACAAAAAGCGTTGAACAAACCAAAAAACAAACTATCCTACAAGGAAAAGAAACTGAAAGATGAACTTGAACAACAAATTCCCGACCTTGAACAAAAGAAGGAAGATTTGACCACACAACTTTCTTCTGGCACCCTTTCAACCGAAGCAATGATAAAGGCGGGGCAGGAAATAGAAGCGTTGATTAAGGAAATAGAAGAAAAAGAGATGCTTTGGCTTGAACTGAGCGAAAAAGAGGAATAACATGAGAAAGATAAACGATTTGCAGCAGTACTTGGTGGAAAAAGATTTTTCACAAATTTTTCTTTTGGTCGATGAAAACACATCAACACACTGTCTTCCAATACTTTTGGAGAAAGTTGATGAAATCTCCGACAAGCAGGCGATTTTGTTGGAAATACCTTCGGGCGAAGAAAACAAGACTCTTGCAACCGTGGAGAATATATGCACATCTCTTTTGGAAAGCAATGCCGACAGAAACTCTGTACTCATTTCCCTTGGTGGCGGTGTGATTACCGATATAGGAGGTTTTGTTGCATCTATCTATAAAAGAGGCATACAAAACATAAACATACCCACTACCCTGCTTGCAATGATAGATGCTTCGATAGGTGGCAAAACGGGAGTTGATTTGTGCGGAGTGAAAAACAGCATAGGCACTTTCAACAACAACACAATAAGTTTTCTCGACACTGAATTTTTGGGCACTTTGGACAAAAGAGAGATAATGAATGGTGTTGCCGAAATGCTTAAAACCTTTCTTGTGGCAGATAAAGACTACACTGAAAAACTTATAGGCAAAAAGACTTTCGACACAATAGAGGACGATTTTATCTGGCGTTGCATAAAAATAAAAGAAACTATAGTTGAACAAGATTTTCACGACAAAGATGCAAGGAAGGTGCTTAATTTTGGCCATACTCTTGGGCATGCTTTCGAATCGTGTTTTCTGCAGGAGCAAAAACTGCTTCATGGTGAAGCTGTTGCCATAGGTATGTACTATGCTCTGAAACTGTCTGAAATAAAACAAAGAAATAAAAATTTATTCCTTGAGAATATTTTTTTATTCTTGGAGAAGAATTTTGTTATTCTTGACTTGCATAAAAATCTTCCCGCCCTTTTGCCTTTTGTAAAGAATGACAAGAAAGCGTTTAAGGATGTTGTCTATTTTGTTTTGCTGAAAGATATAGGCGTTCCGGTGATAAATGTGCCGGTTGATTTGGACAAGGATCTGGCTTCTATAAATTGCAATAACCTATAAAGAAAATAAGGTTGGAATTCTTGCCTCTGACCAAAAACAAGAAAGGTCTTTCAAACACTATAGGTTCAGAATCATTGCTTTGCAAAATTGAAGATGCAGTATTTTGAGTTTGGTTTTCCACTTTGAAACTACAAGTGAGCATTAGCAACTTATTGAAAATTCCAGTGCTGTCGGTTTTTGGAATTTGTGGCATATTCAAAGGCAAAGATTCGAAAGCAATATCCAGTTTTGGAAAAGACACATTTATTTTTCTGTTTTCCAACTGTTTGAATATGGTTGCATAGTGCTCTTCATTGAAAGTATTGTAGTATTCCTTCAAAGACATTGCCTTGGGTTGCAACAAATCGAGTACAAAATTGCCATTGCCAAAAGGAATTTCACAAACTGTTTCGTCGTGGCTTTCCAAAGTAAGAAATTCGCCCGATATATTTATTTTGTTCTCCTCTTGCTTGAAATTATTCTCATAGCAAAGAGTGATGGTAAGGCTTTGCGTAAGATTCAAAGTGTCGTTTGCCTGAACAAACAAGGAGTTCGAGATATTGAAGCTTGAGTCTATCGATTGTATTGCCGTCAAAAAACTATTGAAAGCCTGTTTTGTTTCATTAGCATTGTGTTGCGACAGGTTGTAATAGGCAGCATAGCAAGAGAAATAGGCAGCAAGATTGGTGTCCATTGCCAAGGATGAAAGTGCATAGAAAGGTGCAATGGCAAAATCAACGCTATCGCTATTCAGTTCGGGCAAAAACTCCATAATAAAACTATTGGAAGCCTGAAACATCTTGACATGCTGTATTGAAAACACCTCTGCAGGCGTGCCAACCATACGAGAAGCGTCTATAGAGATACCATACAATTCGTCTTTTTTGTCTTTGCAAGAGAAAAGCAACAAACAAATTGCAGATGCGAGAACCGATATGTAAATCTTTTTGGATAACACCACAAAATCAAAATTAACCTTTGTTTAGAACGCTTATTAAAAAAATATAACTTATTTTTGCAAAAATATTTCTTATTTATCAAAATGGTAGCAAAAGAAGAAAAATACACTTTTGAACGAGGTTTGCATTATGCAATAAGAATGTGTGTTGTGCAAGAGAGAACACGCAAGGAAGTTAGGGACAAACTATCAAAAATGGGGTGCGAACCTAAAGATATCGAGAAAATCATCAACCAAATCACAAAAGAAGACTATCTTTCTGAGCAACGCTATGCCGACTTGTATGTTATGAGCAAAATACATCAAAGTCGCTGGGGCAGAATCAAAATAAGAAATATGCTTATCTCAAAACAAGTGCCCGTTTCTTGCATCACAAAAGCATTCTCCTTGATAAATGAGGAAGAATATCGCGAAATACTGACGGCTCTTCTTGAAAAGAAAATCAAAACAATCAAAACCGACGATGAGTATCAAAGGAAATATCGCCTGAGATACTATTTGTCTTCACACGGTTTCGAAAATGACCTTATAGAAGAGGCGTTCAGAGAAAAAAATCTTTAAGGAACAAGAACCTCTTTTGTTACAACTTCATTGTATTTCAATCTTACTGTAGAAGTGCCTTGTCTTGTGCCTTCTGCATAGGTAACATTGATGTCGAAGATTGCTTCATTGTCAAAGAAGAAGTAAGCCTCTCCGTTTACATCCGAAACACCGTCTTTCTTTATGCTGCCTGATTCTTTTGAAATGTGTATTGTTGCATTCTGAAGCCTTGCACCTGTTGATGCATCCTGAACCACAACCGTCAATCCGCAACCATCCAAATCGTCATTGCAAGATTGGAAACATGGAATAGCCACACAAAATAAAGCTATTACAGCAAAAAATCTTAATATATTTCTTTTCATATGATTTTTTTTGTATTTTTGCACTCTAAAACCAATTATATTAACAATTCAAGTTGCAAATTTAGAAAAAAATATTATGAACGCAAAAAAAATCTTACTTTTCTTCGCTTCTATCGCATTGATTTTTGCTGGATGCTCAAAGAAAACTACAAATTTGGCAGAAGAAAACGAAGTTGTTAAACAAGAAAAACAAAAAGAGACTATGGTACTTATTTCAACAAGTTTCGGAGATATCAAAGTTAAGCTTTACAACGAAACACCTCAACACAGAGACAATTTTATCAAGATAGTAAAGGACGGAACACTCGATTCCACTCTTTTCCACAGAGTTATAAATAGTTTTATGATACAAGGAGGCGACCCTAAGTCCAAAACAGCCAAAGCAGGTCAAATGCTTGGCGATGGCGATTTGGGCTACAGAGTTCCTGCTGAAATCAACGGCACTTGCTTCCACAAAAAAGGTGCTTTGGCTGCAGCAAGAGACGGCAATCCTCAAAAAGCCTCATCTGCATGCCAATTCTACTTGGTTCAGGGCAAAACCTACACCGACAGCGAACTTAATATGATGTCTATGCGTACTGGCAGACAATACACCGACGAACAAAAAGAAATCTACAAAACCATTGGCGGCACTCCATTCCTTGATGGCGAATACACTGTCTTTGGAGAAGTTGTAGAGGGTTTGGAAATCATAGACAAAATTGCTGCTGTGGCAACCGACAGAAACGACCGTCCAAAACAAGATATCAGAATGAAAGTCAGCATAGCTGAATAGGAAAATTAAAACTTGACTTTATTTCACACAATGATAAAAGATTCAATTAAAGAATATATAGAAAAGGCTAAAAAACTATCTGCCTCAACCAAAGAAGAGATAGAAAACGCCCGTATAGAGTTTTTAGGCAAGAAAGGTGTTATGAATGAGTTGTTTGCTCAATTCAAAACTGTGCCTAACGAAGAAAGAAAAGAAATAGGCATACTTCTCAACGAACTAAAAACCACTGTTCAGGAAAAAATAGACTCTTTGAAAGAAGCCATAGCCGAAAAGCAGGAATCTATGAAGCCAAAAGAAGACCTTACCAAGCCTTCAAACATAGTTTCTCTTGGCTCCATACACCCTTTGACAACCGTGAGAAACGAGATTATAGACATTTTCTCACGCATAGGCTATACAGTTGCCGAAGGCCCTGAGATAGAGGACGATTGGCATGTTTTCTCTGCTTTGAACTTTCCTCCTGAACACCCAGCAAGAGACATGCAGGACACTTTCTTTGTTGAAAACGGCAGACAAGACGGCAACGATGTATTGCTTCGCACCCACACCTCATCGGTTCAGGCACGCACCATGGAGAAAAAGCAACCTCCTATCCGTATTATCGCCCCTGGCAGAGTTTTCCGTAACGAAGCAATATCAGCACGAGCACATTGCATATTTCACCAAGTGGAAGGTTTATACATAGACAAAGGCGTTTCATTTGCCGACCTTAAACAAAGTTTGTTGTACTTTGTGAAAGAGATGTTTGGCGAACAAACACAGATTCGTCTTCGTCCTTCTTATTTTCCATTTACAGAACCAAGTGCAGAAATGGATATATCTTGCACTATCTGCCAAGGCGAAGGCTGTAATATCTGCAAACACACAGGCTGGCTGGAGATTCTGGGTTGTGGAATGGTAGACCCTAATGTTCTTGAAGCCAACGGAATAGACAGCAAAGTATATTCAGGATTTGCCTTTGGTATGGGCGTTGAAAGAATTGCCATGCTGAAATATGATGTTAAGGATTTGCGTCAGTATTTCGAGAACGATATCCGCTTCTTGAACCAATTTTCTTCTACATTCTAATTTAGGACAATATGAGTCTAATCTCAATAGAAAATATGAAGTTTTATGCCTATCATGGCTGCTTTTCCGAAGAGCAGGTGATAGGCACAAAATTTTCTGCCGACATTGCCATGGAATGCGACACCAGTTTGGCAGAACACTCCGACAATGTGAATGATACAGTTGATTATTCAAAAGTCTATCTTGTTGTTAAGCAAGAAGTGGCCAAACCTTCACACCTTTTGGAACATGTGGCACGCAGAATAATAAACGCTGTGAAAGAGCAGTTCCCTATGGTGAGCAAAGTACGCCTAACCCTTCGCAAACTCAACCCACCAGTAGGAGGTCATATGGACAGCGTAAGCGTAACAATAGAAGACTAAAAGAAATATAACGCCGTTTCAGAAAAAAGCAGGCAAGGAAGATTTTTTTCTTGCTTGCTTTTATTTTTAATCAGGGCTTTTGTTGAGCGATATGAGAAAAAGAATAATATCATAAACGAAAATTAACTTCATTAGATGAGTGAGTGAGTTTTTTTCTATAGTGCAATCACTCACTCACTCATTCAAAACCTCACTGCACTGCGTAGCCGAGTAAAGCATCAACGATGCCGAACAATACATTATTATTTATATGAGTATATCAAAGTTAATTGA
>JABUUQ010000006.1:22918-27198 GCA_021443125.1 Bacteroidales bacterium | reverse complement strand
AAATGCATTGTTCACGAGTGTGGAAGGAAAGTTTTTCGTATCTCTAACAAGTGCTATAAGATTCACGTAAGATAAATAAATACAAATTCTTACACTGGCGAACGATGCAGTGTTCACGGGTGGAAGAGGGGAAAAGGCAGGGGTTGTACTTTTGAACTGTAGAATACACTTGTTATGCCACCCATCCATAGCCTTGAACTGCCATGTCAACGAAGTGATTCATTAGGAGAGTCGTTTTGTCGTTGAAAACTTCGATTTCATAACTTTCTGGCAAATCATTATTGAGAGAATCTTGAATAATTCTCAACATCTGCTGACGAGGTTGTTCATCCTTATACCAATCTACTACCATAACATTGTCTTTTTCTTTCAAAAGTTTGTTGTATAGATTCTTGGCTGCAAGAATAACTTTCTGTTCTTCTGCCTTTGTCAACTTTCTATCTTGACATAGAAGGTCATAAATTTCCAGTTCTTCTTCTTCAAGGTTCATTTCAGTTGAGCGCCCTTGCTCTCGTTTCATGTCTTCAATCAAGTGAAGAAGTTTCTCGTAATAATCCTCGTTTTCTGTGCCTCCAGCATTGTATTTGTCAATGATGTTCTTGTAACGCTCTGAGAAAGCAACACGAGTACAGTTTTTGTTGATTAACTGCTCTAATGTTTTCTCGATAAATTCCCTTAGATTTTCAATTTCTAAAGCTTTATACGAAGTGGAATTTATTTCTTTTCGCAACGCTTCTATATCAAGTTTGCTTAGGTCTATAACCTTGCCTTGATGAATCTTGTATGTTGCTTTATTTGTTGTTTGCTCAGCAGAAACGCTTTGGTCAAGGATTTTTGCCATCTTTGCCTTTGAATGAGTTAGTTTTTCATCATCTATTTGATTATGGAATAATCCATTAAGATAACTTAAAGGTGCAAATTTCTTGTTGTACCATCTACGCTCAAAGATTTCGGGTCTGCTGGCATCATAAAGATTCATGAGTAAGTTGCTTAGAACCTTAAAGCGATTTTTCCATTCGTCTTTTTCAAGGATTTTGTTGTAGGCTTTTCTCATCAGTTCCAATTGGTCAAGTGTATTGCTTTCTGCAACGATATTGTCTATATTTATGTCTAACTGCAAAAGAAATGCTTCACATTCCAAGATACATTCGTCTATATTCCGTATCAATGCTTCAATATCTTTTGCAGGATATTCGGTATTGTCATCAGTTGAAGCATAGTCGATTAATGCTTGTTGCATATATTTGAAGACATTCACATAATCAACAATTATACCGCAGTTCTTGTTAGGGAATACGCGATTTGCCCGAGCAATAGCTTGCATCAATGTATGCCCCTTCATTGGCTTGTCAAGATAAAGCGTAGAAAGTGATGGAACGTCAAAGCCAGTGAGCCACATGGCACAAACAAATACCAGACACAGCGAATCGTCCTTATCTTTGAAACGGTCTTCTATGTCTTTGCCATCAGGTGTAATCTCGTTCATCTTTCTGCGATGCAGGGTAATGTCAAGTCCTTGTGCCTTAAATTTATCTACCTCATCGGCCTCCTCGCTGATAACTACCGCCATCTCAACCTTATTCATATAGTCGAGTTGGACGGTCAGCTTGTCTCGTTCCTCCTTTGTCTTCGCATCGTTACGCTCTTTAACCAATACTCTCTTTTCATCTTCCCAGTATTTTTGGACTTTGTCATACATCTTTACGGTAGTGTATTTATCTACACTTACCACCATACCCTTGCCGAGAAAACCTCGCCGAGGAAAATGATGAGCAATATCTTTTGCTATCTTATCCAATCGGTCATCACGCTTGATAACTTCAAGAATGCGAGAGGATGAATTTTCCAATAACTCCTTTTCCCTATCGTTCAGTTCTTCGTCTTCTACAATCTGGTCAATATCTGTATCAAGCCAATCGTTTGTAAGTTCTACCTCTGGCACTCTTCGACTATAGAACAACGGCACTGTGCTACCGTCCTCAATCGCCTGAGCAAAATTATACTCTGAAACATAGTCGCCAAACCATTGGTTTGTAAGTCGTTTGGTTCCAAGTAGTGGTGTGCCAGTAAAGGCTATATAGTTGGCATTTGGCAAGCCTGTATGCATGTTTTCTGCCAGTTGCTTGTATTGTGTGCGATGTGCTTCATCCACAAGTACGAATATGTCCTTTCGCTCCGAAAGCAGTGGGTATTTATTCGTCTTATCGTATTGGAACTTATGTATTAGTGTGAACACCATTGGCTTGTTTCCTACAAGAAAATCACGCAACTGTGCGGCATTCTTTGGTTGGCATTCCTCCTTGTCGCCTATAACCTCTGCTCTTACAAAGGTTTTGTGTATCTGAGTGTCAAGGTCGTCACGGTCTGTGATGATAAGGAATGTGAAGTTGCCATGTAGTTTACGCTTCACTTTGCGAACAAACATCACCATTGAATAACTCTTTCCCGAGCCTTGAGTGTGCCAGAATACGCCCAGTTTGCCATTCAGTTCTTCCCTGCGTTCAACACTCTGCATTAGGTTGTTGACGCCAAGGTACTGATGATTCTTGGCAATTATCTTGATTCGCTTGTTATCAAAGAATATGAAGTTTTCTATGTAGTCAAGAAGACGTTCTTTACGGAAAAGACCATCTATTAGGTTGGTGATACTCAAACCATGTTCGGCAATCTGTTCACGATCAATTTTTTCCGTCTCGTTATCTACTCGAAGCCATTCAAAGAAGAACTCATATCCAGCATTCCATGCTCCAAGTTTAGTTTGCAAGCCATTGCTAAGCACACATATCTGATTTAGTGCGAATATGTTTGGAATGTCTTTTCGATAATCTACGAGGTTTTTGTTATATGATTCTTCCACTTTAACGGTTGAATTCTTCAACTCAATAAACACCACAGGCAAACCATTTACAAACAACAGCACATCGGGACGGCGATAGCAAAAATGTCCCTTTATCCACATCTGGTTGACACAATGGAAAGAATTGTTTTCCACATTGTCAAAGTCTATTATCTTGACTATATCAAAATCCTCACGGTTCTGATTGCGTGTCTTTACCTTTATGCCGTTGCGAATTTGGTTGTAGAACTTATAGTTAGTATCTACCATATCCATGCCGGTATAGTCTTTTCGGAAATCACGCACTATCCCCTTCAGCGTCTCTGTGTCAATCTGTGGATTGATACGCTTTAGAGCATTGAAGAAAACTTCGGGCAGGATGCATTCAGTTGGATTGCTACGACCAGTTTTGCTTACATCGTCTTGTGCCTGCACATTTGGGTTGCACTCAATGCGTTCCCAGCCATATTCGTTTGAAAGGCGATTGCATATTGCCTGTTCTATATCGTCTTCTCTAATAAATGATTTCATAATTTGCTATTCTTGTTCGTAATAGTATGAATAATCAATACCTTTCATAAACAATTCGCGGTTATCAATTTTGTCGGTTAGAGCGTTTGTTATGAGTGTTTTTATAGGCGAAGCATTTGAGGGGCTTTCTTCCATTGCTTTCAAATATGCTTGCTTTTCAATTTTACTCCAATCCACACATTTTCTCAAACGCTTTTTTAATAATAAGTCCAACCAAATGCGTGTGCTGCGTCCATTGCCCTCCATAAACGGATGTGCCACATTCATCTCTACATACTTATTCAAAATGTCGTCGAGTGTGTTATCAGGCATTTTGTCAATGGCAAGCAATGCATTTTCCAAATACTGAGCCAAGCAGAATGTAAAACCACCTTTTGATATTGTTTTGCTACGAATTTGTCCTGCAAAATCATATAACCCTCCAAAAAGATAAGCGTGAATCTGCTGCAATCCTTTGGTTGTCCCTACTTCAACAGCATCTATCAGTGAACTATTGAATAATTCATACGCCTTTTTCTGACTTTTGCCATCAATGGTGTTTTCGCTATAGAGCAACCAATCAAGGAATTTTGACGCCTTGTCGTTGTGTATGTTCTTGGCAAGTTCTGCTATACCTTTAGCGTCGAGTGTATCTGTGAGTCTTCGTTTTCCATCGGGTGCAAGCAGTTTCAATTGGTTAGTATTACTAACCAGTTCACTGCCATCCGCTTTTAATTTAGTTTTAAGATACTTCCAATAGTTACGGGTCTTGCTGTAATCATTTTGTTCGTTTATTGCACCAATAACGTCAAGCACCGAAAAATACCATGCACCAGCATTGTCGTTCCATACGGCACGCACTTCATGGTCATTGAAAAAACGGATTGATATTTTTTGATTATCGCTTTGCATATTATAAGTTGTCTTCGCTAAT
>JABUUQ010000006.1:10438-19439 GCA_021443125.1 Bacteroidales bacterium | reverse complement strand
GATGCAGTTTGCTTTCCTTTTATATTTTGTTGTAGCGTCTGTGGGTTAGTTTTTTGAGTTCGTCGAAAGTATTGACATTTAGATATTCTGCCTCTTTCAAAAACAGTCTTGCACAGGCTTCAGCGTCGGAATCGGAATGGTGGTGGTGCAAACTTATACCCTCTTGGTTGCAAAGAAAGTCGAGTGAAAACTTTTTGCTTTCCACCCACACTTGTCGCGAAAGAACATAGGTGCAAAGGTAGTGGGCGTTTTTGGGTTTGGCAATAGAATAGTATTGAAGGGTTTTTCGCAATACATTTATATCGAATTGAGCATTATGTGCCATAACCATTGTATTTTCAAGGTAGGGTTGTATTTCGGGCCACAGCAAATCAAAAGTGGGTTCGTTTGCCACATCTTCCTTGTGAATACCATGGATTTTTTGTGCATAGAAATGAAAATATGGAAAGCAGGAAGGTTTTATCAGCCAATTCCTCACCTCCACAACTGTATTATCCACAACCTTGGCAAGCCCTAAAGAACAAGGTTTATAGGCGTCTGCTGTCTCAAAATCTATAGCTGTATAAGAGAACACTTTTTATTGTTTTTTAGCAAATAAAGTCCCGAAAAACTTATAGTAATTCGGGACTTTATGGGTGTAATTATGGGTTTATTTCTTGAAATTTTCCAAACCTTTTGTAAGGAAGTTTCTAAAATTCTGCACATCTTTGTCGTATGGTTGTGGTTTGTCGCAAAGTATTTTGCCGTCGCCATCCATAAGCACATAAAGAGGTTGTGTGTTTGCCTTGAAGTTTGTTATCTCATAGTTCTGATTCTTTCTTCCAAGGTTCTTTATCTGTTTGCCATCGGCCTCTATCCATTCCTCTTTTGGAAGTTCTATAGAGTATTCGTCGGCAAACAAAGACACAAGAATATAATCGTTTTGTATCATCGCTTTCACTTGAGAGTCTGTCCAAACACTTGTCTCCATTTCCCTGCAATTTGCACAACTCTTGCCAGTAAAGTCGATAAACAATGGCTTATTGACTGATTTTGCATAAGCTTTTGCTTCTTCCAAATCGAAGAAAGCTTTGAAACCTACAGGCACATGAGAGTCTAATTCTTTTGCATATTTTCTGTCTTTTGGAAAGCCGTCGTCTGCCACAACAGCACCGCCATTGCCTGCATTTTCAATAACTATTTTCTCTATGTTGAATTCTTGTGTTGTCATTGGTGGAAGATAGCCTGAGATTGTTTTCAAAGGAGCACCCCAAAGACCTGGCAACATGTAAAGAGCAAATGAGAATGATATTATAGCAAGCAACAATCTTATTACAGAGATGTGTTTAAGGTCGGAATCGCCTTTGAATTTCAATTTGCCAAGAAGATACATGCCCAAAAGCACTGCAAGAACTATCCAGATGCAAAGGTAGGTTGTTCTTGAAAGCAAGCCCCAGTTGGCACTAAGGTCTGCCATTGACAAGAATTTCAATCCCAATGCAACTTCAAGGAAACCGAACACAATTTTCACGCTATTCAACCATGAACCGCTCTTCATATTCTTTAGCACAGAAGGGAACATTGCCAAAAGGGTGAAAGGAAGTGCGAAACCTACTGCAAAGCCAAGCATAGCAAAAAGGAAAATAAGTCTATTGCCAGAACCAGATGTTATTCCCACCAAAGCACCTCCAAGAATTGGACCTGTGCATGAGAAAGAAACCAATACAGTTGTAAGGGCAATGAAGAAAGGTCCTAAGAAACCGCCTTTGTCTGATTGTTTGTCTGATTTGTTTATCCAAGAAGAAGGCAAAGTTATCTCAAACAATCCAAAGAATGAAAGGGCAAATATCATAAATATGATGAAGAACAATAGGTTTGGCAGCCAGTGGGTAGAGATTACATACATTGCATCCTTGCCTAAAAGAAGGGTTAGTATAAGACCTAAGACTGCAAAGATGAACACTATAGACAAACCAAAAATATAAGCTTGTCTTCTGCCTGCTCTCTTGTCTTTGTTGCCTTTAAGGAAGAATGAGATGGTCATAGGTATCATTGGGAAAACGCAAGGGGTAATCAAGGTAAGAAGACCAAAGCCAAAGCATAGGAAAAATACAGAAACCATAGACATTCCTTCGAACTCGCCCATAGTGCTTGTTTCGCCTGTATTGCTTGCTGTTGCCACCTGTGTCTCATACTCTGTTGCCACTTGTTCCTGTGTTGTTGTTTCTTCAACAACCTCTGCTATAGGTGCAGCAGCAGGATTGCCTTTGACATTGAAAGTAAATTCCACATCCTCAGGAGGTACGCAGCTGCCATTTTCGCAATATTGGAAAGTAACTTTGGCATTTACTTTGAAATCTTCGGCAGACTTCACTTTTATCTTTTGGCTGAAAGTTGGATTGCCTTCAAAATAGCGACAAGTGTCTTTTGCAAATCTATCGTATTTTGTTTTGCATTGAGGTTCTCTTACTCCACCAATTTTCTGATAAGCATTAGATTGTTTGATAGTGAACTCTATTGGCTGTTCAGTTGCTTTGGTGTATTGAGAATAGATGTGTCCGCCACTTGGAAGCGCACAAGTCATTTGCAATTCAACGATAGAGTCATTGATTTGTTTTGTACTTGATGTCCATTTTGCAGGATTGGATTGTGAAAACGCTGTAAGCGACAATAATACTGCAAAAAATAATGCTAAATTCTTTTTCATTTTCTATGGTATTTTATTGTTTATTCTCTTTTTATCTTGACAGCCAAAGCACTGGGTTTTGGCATTTTACGCCTTGCCTTACTTGGAAATTCATCTCGCTTTGTCCGTTCTCATTGCTTGCTATTGTGCCTATAGTCTGCCCTGTGGATACTTTATTGCCGTCAGCAACCGAAACGGAAGCAAGATTGGTATAAACTGTCATATATTCTCCGTGTCTTATTATTACGATTTTGTTGCCATTAGGGCCAGTCCATACCTTGCACACCTCGCCTTCGAAAACTGCCTTAACAGAAGAGCCTTTGGTTGTTCGGATATCAACGCCAAGGTTTTCTATTTCAACACCAGCAATATCGGGATGAGGATGACGACCAAAGCCACTGACAATAACACCTTTGGCAACAGGCCATGGCAACTTGCCTTTGTTGGCTGCAAAGCTGTTGCTCAAAGCTTCTTCTTTTGGTGTGGCAGACATAACATAAGACTTGTTTTCGGTGGTCTTTGTTGTCTTGTTTGCTGTCGAGGTTTTATTCTCGGTTTTGGCTTGGGCAGTTGTTGAAGATGCGTTCTTTTTCTTTGTTTCTGCAATTTTCGCCTGTTTCTTAACCTCTTCGGCCACTGCAGCGTTTATTTGGTTTTGCAGTTTCTTTTTCTTCGCCTCTTTCTCCTTTATCTGCTTGGCAAGTTTGGTCTCCTGCTTCTTTATATCTTGAACAACTTTTTCCTGTTCCTTCTTTTCCTTGTTGAGATTTGCCGTATTCACCTGCTCTTGTTTAAGAAGCACAGATTGAGTCTGCTTCTTATCCAAAAGGTCCTGAGTCATTGTGGAAAGTTCCAAAGTTTTGTTTTGTATTTTATACATTTGTTGCCGTTGCATCTGCAAAGACTTTCTGAAAAATACATATCTCTGATAGGCTTCCTTGTAATCCTTGGCAGAAAAAACAAAAAGAAGTTTGTCCATTGCCGATTTGTTTTTTTGTGCATAGCGAAGCATACTTGCATAGTTCTGCTTCATCACCTCAAGGTCGCGATAGGATTCGGAAATGGTTTGTTGTGTTGTCTTTATTTGCGAATCCAACATACCTATTTGCGAAGATATATTCTTAACCAACTGCTGACGCTGCTCCACTTTCTTTCTTATTATCTGCAGTTCAGAAGTTGACATCTTTTTGTTCTTTCTTGTTTCGTTCAAAATAGCGTTCATTGAAGCTATCTCCTTTTCCAACTTAGACTTTTCTTTTTCAAGGCTTTGCCTGTTTTGAGCCGTAGCACCCAAAGGCAGACAAGACAAAAAAACAAGAAAGATTATGTATGTTATTAGTTTTTTTATTGTCATATTCAGCAAATTCAAATCGCAAAGATACATAAATTTCTCTATATAAAAAAGAAAAAAGACCATGTAAAACATTTTTGGCAAAATATTTTGCAACAAGGCGAAAATAAAACGGCGTTCCAGAAAAACAAAACAGCGTTCCAATTGTCTGAAACGCCATTTTAATTTTGTGATTCAATCTTTGGCAGAAAACTTGTTTAGAAAAAGTAGGTTAGCCCCACATTCACACCTCTCCATTTATGCGAACTGCCGTTTATAATATTGTAGAAACCAAATAGATAGGTAGCATTCAGTTCCCAATTATGATTGATATCGTAGCCAATACCAAGTTTGTAACCCAAATCTGGTCTTAGGAAGTCATCATTAGCAAAAGGGTCTATTGTCTCGCTGCCTGCATTTTCTCCTTCCAAAATATCAAAGGTTGTGGAGCCAAACAAACCATAGGAATAAAAAGGTGTAATGGAGATTAAGAAACCTTTGCCTGTTCTTTCGTCGCCAAACTTCATTTCAAGGTTGGCCTCAATTTCCAAAAAGTAGGCATTATAGTCCAGAGTCTGCAACTGTGTATCTTCCTTAAAACCTTTCTTGCAGAGATTTACGGTTGGTTTGAAATATATGTTATACACCAAATGTTTTTCTGCTGCAAAACCCGCTTTCACCCCTATTTTGCCCGTGCTATGTTGCGTTGGATGTTCGTAATCGTAGCTTGCCGCTATATTTACGCCAAATTTCCATGGGTCATCCGAACTTTTCACCTTGCTTTCCTCCATTTGTGCAAAAACATTCAAGCATGCAAACAAACCAAAAACAAGTATCAGGATTTGCTTTTTCATGTTACTTTATCTTTTTAATGTTTTTCAATAAATCTTCTTGTGATGAGATTTTGTAACCTTGAGAAAAATATATTATTTCGTTGCTATCTCTTCTTATGAGTGTAAGAATAGGGTAATTGTTCAAGAATTCTATGCCTGTGGTCTTCAATATGGCTTTTTCGTATTCGCCATTGTTGTCGGCAATAAAGCGTGTAGCCTTTGGAAGAGTAGGTATGCTTATTGTTTCGTCCTTTTTGACAAAGATAAAANCAACATCCTCCTTGTCAAAATCTGCTTTATTTTTCTCTATATCAACAAGCAAGTGACGAGAAGGCTCTTTGCCGTCGATGATTGCAAGGACTGTTGTCTTGTGAGTGCTATTAAGGATATCAAGGCTTATTTTTCCGTAGGAAGTTATGTCTTCCACTGCTTCGGGAAGGGATAAGATGATTTTTGTTTCTTTGTTGGCTGTCAAAGTAAAGTATTTCTCATTAACGAATACCTTTCCGTCGGAATTTCTATTGCCTGCCACTATTCTGTATCGGCCTTCGCTTAGTTTAAGAGTTTCAGGGAATTTTTCAAATTTAGGGTCGTATTCATAGTCTAAGGTTTGGAATCTGCCGTTTTGAAGCTTTTGTATTGTGAAATGATAGTAGTATTCTGGTTTGAAAGGATTTGCCTTGTCGTTTTCAACAATCAAAGTGCAGTTGTTAAGTTCTTTCGATTTGGTTTCTTTGAAAGCATACTGCCATTCGGTGTTTTCATCTGCATTGGCTTTGTATTGGGCTCTTCCTGTTGCCCATTCGTAGCGTGCATTTATGCCAAAAGTTCTGCAAACAGCAACAAACAAAATTTCTTTGGACTTTTTGTCTGCCTCTTTGGCTTTCAAAACGCCTTCTGGTGAGATAGGAACACCGTAGTAGTTATCTGTGGTATTCACTTTTATGTTTTTGTCTATCCATTTTGCCACTTCGTCTCCATTATTGAAAGTTTGAGCAAAATAATCCTTTATGAAACTCCTCCAAGGTGTTATTTTCTCCAACGCAATCCTTGGATTATAGATATATTCCATAGAATAATTTGATTTGTCTATGCGTTCAATATGATCTATCAGTGTCAGAGAATCAACATCTCTCAAATCCTTGTCGTAGATTGCCAATAAAACATTTTTTGCTATCTCTTTCTTGTCGGTATTATCGTATCTTAGAAGGATGGACTCCACAACCTCATAGTTGCCACAAGCTCTTGTCATAACATCCTTAACAAAACTTGCATCGAAACTGCTAAGCATTTTGCAGAATTTCTCTATCTCTGTGCTGTCTGGGAAAGTTGCTATATAGTCATTACGCAAAGAATCTTCATAGACAAGTCTTTCATTGTTTTTGCTTACCAAAGCTTCGTCGAGAGTTTCTATTGGAAGAGGTTTTGGCGGAGTCAGAGAAAAATGTTGGGATTGTGGAAGGTTCTCTGCCTTAATCAGTTTCAGTGTAATGCTTGTTGCGTCTTTTGTTGCTATATGTTGTGCTATCATATCGCCTTTTGATGCCCATACAACAAGTTCTCCATAGCCTGTTGTTATCTCTGCCTGTCCGCTTTTATCGGTTTGTGAGGTTACAATAGGATAGTATTCTGCATAGTTGTATAGTCCGAATTCCACATTGGCGTCCTTGACAGGTTTTCCGTTCTTATCAACAACCTTTACCGCAAGTTTTTTCGTTGGAGCATAGTTTTCCAATAAATTTATCTTGGAATATTTTTCTGCCACAAAGTTTGTCTCCTCTTTTCCCTTGTAATTTCCACCAAATACCGTCGTATGAACCATCATAGCCCTCTTTGCAGGAGCAGTAAACCAAGCTACATTCAATTTTGCTTCTGGTTCGCAAGCACCAAGAAAGTACCATGTGCCGTCAATCCAAACTTCCACCCATGCATGATTGTCATCTGTGTGAGCCCATCGAGGAGTGTAGCATTGACGTGCTGGAATACCTACGGAACGAAGGGCAGTAACTGTGAAAGTGCTTTCTTCTCCGCACCTGCCCCAAGAAGTTCGCAAAGTGGCCAAAGGAGCAGATGTTCTGCCATCGGAACCTTTGTAATTCACATGCTCATGACACCAATGATTAACCTCCAAAGCAGCATCATACATGTTCATATTTCTTATTCTACCTTTCAAAGCGTTGAACATAAGCACTCTTGCAGTGTCGAGATTCTCGTTGTTCACCCTGTAAACCAAAACAAAATGTTTGAAAATCTCTTCTGGAATTTTTTCGCCCCAAGAGAATGTCTTTTTTGCCTTCAAAGCATACTGCACTTGTTGAAGGAAAAAATTTGTATCGTAATCCAATCTGTCGGAAAGAGGCATAGATTCGTATAGAAAGTCAAGGTATTTTTTCTCTTCCTGATTCAAATTTTGTGTTTGGGCGAACGATGATATTGAAACAACGACTGCCACAAAAAATAACGCTAATTTTTTCATATATTACATGTTTTTTCGTTTGCTTAATCTATTAGAACGATTTTTTACAAAATTTAGTGTAAATAGTAGCAAGGGTAGAGAAAATAAAACGGCGTTTTAATTTTTTATTCCTTGCTTCTAATTTTTTGAAACGGCGTTTTAATTTTTCGGTTCAGTGAAAAGGTTGGTAAAAGAAAAACTTTTGCCATCGAAAAGCCCTTTGTCGCTGAGTTTCAGTTCGGGAATAACCAATAAAGCCATAAAAGCCAGAGTCATATAAGGTGCCTGCAATTTTTTTGAGAGCATTTTTGCTTTTGTGTTGAGTTCAGAGTATTTTTTTGCAACCTCCTCTGCACTTTTTTCAGACATAAGACCTGCAATTTTCAAAGGTAAAATATCTTGTTCTTCATTGGTAATCAACGCAATACCACCTTTACTCTCCACAACCAGATTTATGGCCTTCACTATTGCTTTGTCTGAAACTCCAACAGCAATAATATTGTGGGAATCGTGAGCAATAGATGATGCTATCGCACCTTCCTTGAATCCAAAACCTTTTATAAACGCCACTTTCGGACTACCTTTTTTGTATCTGTTAAGTACAACAATTTTTAATATATCATTGTCCAAATCACTCACCACCTCAGCATTTTCTATCTTGGCTTCGCATTCCAAAGATTTTGTAAGCAACTCTCCATCAAAGCATTCCATAACTTTTATCATGCTTGTTTCGGCTTTGACCTTAATATCGTTTTCCTGAATTTTTGTTGCATGGAAATTGTTCGGGAACTCAGTTGTTTGGAATCTCGTTTTATAGAAATCTTTTGATAGTCCAGACTTGTTATTATAAACTTCCATTCCGTTGATATAGGTGGATAATACATTGAAATCTTGCAGGTTATCAACGATTATAAAGTCTGCATTGTCGTTTTTTTGCAAAAGACCAACAGGAAGATTGTAGTGCTTTATTGGATTCAAACTTGCAGCAGTCAGAACATCGAACAAATCATAACCTTTTACCAATGAACGTTTTACCAAAAGGTTTATGTGTCCTGAAAGCAAATCGTCGGGATGTTTGTCATCGGAACAAAACATAAGTTTCTCGGAATGTTTTGCCATTAGTGGAATAAGATTGTCAAAATTCCTTGCTGCACTACCCTCTCTTATCAATATATTCATGCCATGCTGTATTTTCTCCTCCGCTTCCGCTATTGTGGAACATTCATGGTCGGTTGTTATGCCTGCAGATGTATATGCCTGCAACGATTCGCCCGTTAGCGATGGTGCATGGCCGTCTATAGGTTTTTTCTTCTGCTTTGCCGACTGTATTTTCTTCATAACCTCAGCATCTTTCAGCACAACACCTGGAAAATTCATCATTTCGGAAAGGAAAAATATGTCTTCACTCTCCAAAAGTTTTGCTACATCATTGCTATCCAACACATTGCCAGAAGTTTCAAAGCAAGTGGCAGGCACACACGAAGGAGCACCATTGAAAAAATGAAAATTCACATTCTTTCCTTCGTTTATCATATACTCAACTCCTTGTTTTCCAAGCACATTTGCTATTTCGTGAGGGTCACATACAACACCCACAACACCAAACCTTACAGCGATTTTTGCAAAGTTGGAAGGCAAAAGCATGGAACTCTCTATATGTATGTGAGAATCAATAAATCCTGGGAGAATATAAGGAGAATTTGCATCTATATCGGCTT
>JABUUQ010000006.1:7633-9331 GCA_021443125.1 Bacteroidales bacterium | reverse complement strand
AAGAGATATGACTCCACATTTGGTGCCACTGGCATATAACCTCCAATATTTTTGGTCTGTGCTTGACTATAGCAAACACTCAAAAACATAATTAAAACTAATAATACTTTTTTCATTATACAATTTATTTTGATGTTAATTTAATATCGCAATAATTATATGCATGGTTGTGTAGCTTAATTAAAGAATTTTTGTATTTCCTGCAATACATCTGGTGTTTCATCATAGACAGCATGACCATAATCAGAATATATTTTTGACTTACAAGCCAATCTCTCTGCCAACTTGCGTGAAGCCTCAACACCCAAAACATCATCGTACTCTGACGCAAGGACTATTGTTTCGCACTTTATGAAAGGCAATAATGCTGTAGCGTTGAATGACAGACAAGCTTTGACAAGATAAATTATTTGCTGAAGATTGATATGTGGTGCTATCTTCTCCATTTGCTTCATGACCTTTGCATGCTTGTTTTGAAAGTCTTTTGAATATACATTCTTGAAGAAACCACGCACCAAAGACAAAGCATCGCCAGCCTCTGCATATTCCAACCATTTATTGATAATTGGCAGTTGCACATCATTTATGTCGCACATTGTGGAGCATAATGCCAACTTTGCAACAAGTTCTGGATGCTTTGCCGCCATAACTTGTGCTATCATACCGCCTTGCGAACAGCCATAAACATAAGCACTGCTTATTCCCAACTTATGCATGGCCTCGGCTGTATCGTCTGCCATATTCTCAATGGAGTAGCCGTCGCTAATGTCTCGCTTGCGGTCAAAAAGGTAGACAGTATAATCTTTAGTCATCACTGCATATTGGGCAGCAATAAATTCCACCAATGGAGAAACAGGTTGCAAAGATATGCCCGGCAGCAACACTAAAACTCTCTTGCCACTACCAAAGCAACAATAATCCATTAAAAAAGTTTCTCCTTCAACAAAATCAATCTTCGTCATTATCTAATAATTTATTGGAGTCAAAGGTAGTCAATTTGTAAGATTACCTTTTGTATGTTTATTCTTTTGTTATTTTCTTTGTCTCAACAGTTGTTTCTGTATAAACTTTCAATATGTATGTTCCTTTTTCCAAAGAAGATATATCAACACTTGTCTCTATAGAATTAACGCTTATATTTTTAATATTCTTTCCTAAAATATCAAAAATCTCTATTAGTTTTATGTTTTCGCTACTTTTTACAAAGAATTCTTCTTTTGCTGGGTTTGGATAAATTGTTATATCTGTCTTTTGTTCTATACTGTTTAATCCACTACTACTCTGGGCGCTCCATGTAGTATCTATTTTTGGATAAATAGATACTACTGCAAGATGTTCTAAAAATAATCCAGTAAGACCATCAAATACAATACCACTAGAAGGTAAATCAGAAGCCTTGTACCATGTATCATCAATGTCAAATCTTAGTCTTGGAACTTCGTATTTTGCTTCTGTAGTATCACATGTAAAAAGAAAGCCTCGTTCTCCCTCATACGCATCAATCAGTTCCTCCATAGGCTTAAATCCTCCCAGATATTCAAAGGCATATCCCTGTTCACCATTTATAAAAACATCAGTATTTACGTGATTAAATGTTACATTAACATAAAATCTTCCAGAAACAATAATTGTTGTATCAAAAGCTATCTCTATAAAATTATATGGGTCCACCATTGGATTTCCGTTAGCATTAGAGAT
>JABUUQ010000006.1:1999-7528 GCA_021443125.1 Bacteroidales bacterium | reverse complement strand
AGCAGTACACCTTTTATTGCTACAGTTGTATCAGACCAATATGGTTGCGCTAAATCATTAATAAAGCACCAAGTACCATCAATGGTATTAGCCGAAACCTTCCATGTACTGATTGGATAGTTAAATATAGTTGTAAAATACTCACCTATTGGTAGACTACACATTCCAGTATCACACATTTTCAAATCATAAATATTGCAATCAAATGAAAATAGTTCCGGACGCAAAATATCATTTGTATCTGCATCTTGATATCCGGCTACCTTTTGTTGTGCTTGCAATGTAGTAAACAAACTTAATAATAATAATAAAAGTACATTTATTTTCTTCATAATGATAAAAAATTGTATCAATGCACAAATGTACAAATAATTTCTAAAAATACAAAAGAAAGAAAATTCTTGATTTTGCTACCACCAGAAAGACAGCAAAATAGAGAGAGCAAGTGTTATAATCGTGCTTGGCAAACCTATAATAAGGAATGTTTTTGCAGAAATGCGAACATTGTCTTTTGCCGCCTGCTCTATAACTATCAGATTGGCCATAGCGCCCACAATGGTAAGGTTGCCCGCTATCGTTGAGCTGGCTGCAAGATGCAGATATAGTATTTCGCTTCCCGCCACCTGCAACAAAGGCAGCATAAGCACCGTATATGGCACATTGCTAAGAATTTGCGAGAAAACAAGCGTGATAAGATAAATGAAAATAATACCTTGAAGATTATCTTTCAACTGAATCTGCATCAAAGAATCCAAAAGGCCTGCATCTTTCACCGATGAAACAATAATAAACAAAGAAGCAAAGAATAGAAGCAAAGACCAATCCACACCTTGCAACACTTCTTCGGGTTCAGCCCTTGAAAACAATATGGTTAAAGCTGCTCCCGACAAAGCAATAAGAGGTATGGAAATGTTGAAAATCTTGCCGAAGAAAAATCCTGCAATAACCAAACAAAAGATAATCAAAGTATTGCGCATATCTTTGAAGTTATAGGAAAAAGAACCTTCGCATTGCAGTGGTGATTTGTCGGCAAAAGTTTTTTTATAGAAAAGTTTGACAAACAAGATGATTATTGCCATTCCTAAAACGGCGATTGGGAGCAACCGAACAAGGAAATAAAAATACGAAACGCCACTTGAAATTCCCAAAAGCATGTTTTGAGGATTGCCTGTCATTGTCATAACGCTTCCCGTGTTGGCAGAAAGCATTTCAGCCAATAGAAAAGGAATAGGATTCAGATTGCTCTTCTTGCAAATGGAAATAATAATGGGTGTGAAAAGCAAAACCACTGCATCATTCACTAAAAACGCTGATGCAAAACCTGTTATAAAGGTAACAAGAACAAGCAATTTTGTTCGTGTTGAGGCCAAAGACAGAGTTTTGTTGGCAATAAAAGAGAAAAATCCTTGTATTTTCAGGGTAGATATTATTATCATCATACCCAAAAGAAGAGCTATTGTATTGAAATCTATATAAGATATTGCATTATCAAAACTTGTAACGCCAAAAAGAATCATAAACACAGCACCTGCAAAAGCCACAGTAGAGCGTGAAATCTTTATCATAGGCACATGGTTGAACATTATGCCTATATAGGTAATCACAAAAATTATCAGAGCAATTACAGCTGTTGAACTCATATTCCTTTTGTTAAATCAAGACTATTTTTTATTGAACATATTCATTGTTTTGTCCATTCCCACCAAAACAAAATTTTTGATAATGTCGAAAGTTTTTTCTATTTGAGGTGCAACGATATCTTCCTCTTCCTGAGATAGTTTGCCAAGGACAAAATCCACCTGCTGACCTTTGTGAAAATCGCTTCCTATGCCAAAACGCAGACGATTGAAGGTTGAGGTATTTATAAGTTCGATTATATTTTTCAATCCATTATGGCCACCATCCGAACCTTTGAGTCTAAGGCGTATTGCACCTAAATCCAAAGCCAAATCATCAACAACAATAAGCATATTTTCCAATGGAACATTCTCTTTATCAAGCCAATACCTTACTGCCTTGCCAGAAAGATTCATATAGGTTGTTGGTTTTATAAGAATGACTTGTCTGCCTTTCAGTTTGGTTTCTGCTTTGAAGGCATACCTGTCGGAAACAAATGAAACTTTGTTATCTGTAGTTGCATTGATTTTCTCCAAATAGTTGTCCAAAACCCTAAAACCTATATTGTGGCGAGTGCCGTCATATTCTTTGTCTGGATTTCCTAAACCGATAATAAGATATTTCATCTCTTTGTTTTATTTTGTCAAAAGCTCGTTCTAAAAAATTAAGGCTTTATTTTAGATAAATAAAGCCTTATTATAATTGCTTTGAATAGCAGATTGTTATTCAGCTGTTTCTTCTGTAGCAGCTGCAACAACATTTCTTGTTGCCTTAACTGTAACAACAACAGAACTTGCAACTTCCATGATTTTTGCATTAGGAAGTTCTATATCTGCAACTTTTACACTTTGGCCTATACCAAGTTTGCTGATATTTACTTCTACTATTTGAGGAATGTCGTTAGGAAGACCACAAACCTTAACTTTACGCATTTTTACGTTAAGCTTACCACCTTGCAAAACACCAGGAGCTGTGCCTGTAGTTTTTACAGGAATAGAAACTGTGATAGCTTTATCGTCGAAAATACGAAGGAAATCTGCGTGAAGAACTCTATCGCTTACTGGGTGATATTGAATATCTTGAAGGATAGCGTTGTGTTCTTTGCCGTCTATGTTGATTTTAACATAGTGTGTGTCTGGTGTGAACAACAAAGCTGTGAAATCCTTTTCAGGACAAGCAAATTTGATTTGCTCTTCGCTGCCACCATAAAGCACGCAAGGCACATTGCCTTCTCTTCTTAGGGCTTTAGTATCCTTTTTCCCTACGTTCTGTCTTGCAGAACCGCTCATTGATACCGTTTTCATTGTTTTGATTTAATTTCGTTAATAAATTTGATTGTATGATTTGTGAAAAAAGTTTTGCAAAAATAATACTTTTTCAGTTACCTGCCAAATTTAGAATTTTGTTTGAAGTCCCACGTGTTTAACACTTTGTTCGTATAGGTTGGCAATACTTTCAGAAGTTTCAACTCTTCTTATTGCTTCTGCAAACAAAGGAGCTACAGACAAAACCTTTATTTTCTTGCTTTCACGTTTTAGAGGTATGGTATCTGTTACTATCAATTCTTCAATTGACGATGCTTCTATTTTTTCAATTGCCTCACCACTCAATACAGGATGAGTAATCATTGCCTTAACACTGCTGGCTCCTTCTGCCTTGATGAGTTCTGCAGCTTTGCAAAGAGTGTTGCCAGTGTCTATAATGTCATCTACAAGAACAACATCCTTGCCTTTCACATCACCTATAAGTTGCATTGAAGCTATTTCGTTTGGTTTGTTTCTGTGTTTGTAGCACATTACAAAGCCTGTACCCAAAATTTTAGCGTATTGGTTGGCTCTTTTTGTTCCACCAACATCTGGAGAAGCAAACAATACATTATCTACATTATTGTACAAACCTCTCAAATAAGGAATAAAGATACTTGAAGCCAAAAGGTGATCGACAGGGATATTAAAGAAACCTTGTATTTGGTCTGCATGAAGGTCGATAGTTATTACTCTGTCAACACCTGCTGTTTGCAACAAATTGGCAACCAATGCTGAGGTTATAGGAACTCTTGGCTTGTCTTTTCTGTCTTGACGTGCAAAACCATAGTAAGGAATTACAGCAATAATTCTCTTTGCAGAGGCTCTTTTGGCAGCATCAACCATCATCAAAAGCTCCATAAGGTTGTCTGATGGTGCAAAGGTTGACTGAATAATAAATACGTCGCAACCTCTTATATTTTGTTCAAATGCAGGTTGGAATTCTCCGTCTGCGTACTGAAGACAAATACTTTGACCCAATGGTTTTTCGTATATCTCAGCTATTTTGTCTGCTAAATACTTACTTGCTCTACAAGTGAAAAGAGCTGTTGTATCTTTCATCATTTCGTTTGACATTTTCTCTGCTACTTTTTTATTATCACTATTTCAAAATGAGTTTGCAAAATTACAAAAGAAATTGGTATTATGAAAAAAAATGAAAAAAAATTCTTGACAATTCAAAAAAAGTTTATATCTTTGCAAACGCAATTCACAAATTACGCATCTGTGGTGGAATTGGTAGACACGCTAGACTCAAAATCTGGTGGGAGCAATCCCTTAAGGGTTCAAGTCCCTTCAGATGTACAAAGCGATTGAGAGAAATCTTAATCGCTTTTTTGTTTCCTTTAAGGATTATTGATTATCTTTGCAAAAACTTTTCACAATTAAATAACAATATCTATGACTATAGAAGAAACTATCAAAGATTTTGACTTGAGGGTTCAAGATCTATGGAGGTGTCTTTGACATCGCAAAAAAAGAAGCTACAATAAAGGAACAGCAAACAATTACAGAGCAAGCAGATTTCTGGTCAGACAGCAAAAAAGCCGAAAAGATACTTAAGGATTTGGCAGCATTGAAAGATGTGGTCAATTCTTATAATAAGGTAAAGGAAAGTTTTGAAGATTTGCTTGTTTGGAAAGAATTTCTCGACAATAACGAGGTGGAACAAAAGGAATTCGAAGAACATCTTGCTACTACACAGAAAGAAATCGAGGCCGTTGAGTTCAAAAAGATGCTTGGCAACGAAGAAGACAAACTTGACGCAATGCTTACAATAAACTCTGGTGCTGGCGGCACTGAAAGTTGTGATTGGGTGGCTATGCTTATGAGAATGTATGTTCGTTGGGCAGAAAGAAACGGCTATAAGGTGGAAGAAGTGGCCTCTCAAGAAGGAGATGTGGCTGGTTTGAAGAATGTAACTTTGGAAATCAAAGGTGCATACTGCTATGGCAACCTTAAAGGAGAAAACGGCGTACATCGTTTGGTGCGTTTGTCGCCTTTCGATGCTGCAAACAAACGCCACACATCTTTTGCCTCTGTCTATGCCTATCCAATAGTCGATGAAAATATAGAAATCAATATAAACCCTGCCGATATAGAATGGGACACATTCCGTTCAGGCGGTCCAGGCGGTCAAAATGTGAATAAGGTGGAGACAGCCGTACGCTTGCACTACAAACCCGAAAACATAATTATTGAATGCCAGCAAACACGCTCACAACTCCAAAACAGAGAAAAGGCAATGCAAATGCTGCGTTCCCAACTCTATGAAATGGAATTGAGAAAGAAGAGAGAAAAAATTGCAGAAATAGAAGCAGGGAAAAAACGTGTTGAATGGGGCTCTCAAATTCGCTCTTATGTACTTCACCCCTACCACATGGTAAAAGACCTCAGAACTTCCTACGAAACATCCGACACCAACAACGTTTTAGACGGAGGTCTTGAAGAATTCATCAAAGCCTACCTAATGGAATATGGCGGATAGCCAAATCAAAAGCAAGGAATAAAAAATTAAAACGGCGTTCTAAAAAATTATTCCTTGCTTTTAATTTTTTAGAATGGCGTTTTAATTTATTGTTTCAGTAGTTGGAGTGGTGGCAAGCAG
>JABUUQ010000006.1:0-1327 GCA_021443125.1 Bacteroidales bacterium | reverse complement strand
TGGCAACGCGATTGCAATTTCTACGACCCTATGTGTGGCAGTGGAACTCTTGCTATCGAGGCGGCCATGTTTGCTATGAATATACCGGCACAATATTATAGAAAAAGATTTGCTTTTGAGAAGTGGGCGGAATTTAATTCTTTGGAATGGAAACTTGAGAAAGAGGCGGCAGACAGAAAGATTCAAGATTTTGATTATGAGATTTGGGCAAGCGATATTTCACAAGAGGCGATACTTCGTGCGGAGGAGAACATCAAACTGGCTCATTTGAATCACGATATACACTTATTCCGTGCCGCAATGGAGGATGGAGAAAAACCTATGGGCAAAACACTTGTTGTTATGAACCCTCCTTATGGCGAACGTTTGGAAGTGGATGACATAATAGCATTATACGAACGTATTGGCGACACTTTCAAACAGCATTACACAGATTGCACTGCCTTTGTCTTGTCTTCTGATATTTTTGCTTTGAAACGCATCGGTCTTAAACCATCAAGAAAGATAGAACTCTATAATGGCAACCTTGAATGCAGGGTTTTCAAATTTGAAATGTACGAAGGCTCCAAGAAAACCAACGCTAAAATCTGAAATATATAAAAGGATTGTAGCCAGATGCAATAATGTGTGCGATGCTTAGCACCAAAAGAATAAGCATTGCAGGGAACAAGAATGCATGCTGGGCAAGAGAGTAGTTTGATTTTGCAAAGAAGAAATCTTTTATGCGTTTTGTCAGTTTGTTTTCAAAGAAGAATGCAAAGAAAACAGCACAGCACAGCACAGGAACGAAGATTGGTTCTATTGTATAGATATCTAATTTGTTGAAATTGAACAATGCTTTCAATACATAGCCCATTTTTGAGATGCTATCGCAGGCAAAAATGCTCCAACCTACAGAAACAATGAAGAAAGTAAGGATTATTTGAGGCAGTGTGCCACAATGAGACAGCAGTTTCTTTGTTCCGATTTTGTCAAGCACTATAAAAACCCCGTGAAACGCACCCCAAATCAAGAAAGTCCAAGAAGCACCATGCCATAATCCACTAAGAAGGAATACTATCCAAAGATTGAAATAGTTTCTTGCCTTTGTCTTTGTTCTGTTGCCACCAAGAGGAATATAAAGGTAGTTCATCATAAAGTCTCCCAAAGTAATATGCCAGCGTTTCCAGAATTCGCTGACATTTTTTGAGATATATGGCATATTGAAGTTCTCTGGATAATGAAAACCCATCATTCTGCCAAGTCCAATCGCCATATCGCTATAGCCAGAGAAGTCAAAATAGATTTGGAAAGTGTAGGCAATAACGCAAATCCATGCTTGTGGTGT
>JABUUQ010000005.1 GCA_021443125.1 Bacteroidales bacterium | reverse complement strand
AATGCAGTAGGAATGTATCTGAAAAATACTGGAGTGAATAAAATAACAGCAGGAACTTTTAATATAGCTTCAGGAGGAGTAGGAGTATTTGGAGAAAATGCAAATATTGATTTTGCAGTAAATGTTTCAGGAGTAGAAGCAGTAGGAGTTGCAGCAAAAACTAATTCTATAATATCAGGAAATATTACAACAACAGGACAGGATTCAATAGGAGTATATGTTCTTGATAATAATGTATCATTTAATGGAGCAAATATAACAACAGGTACAAAATCAGGAGCTCCATTAAAAACTTCAATAGGAGTTCTTTTGAAGGATGGACTAGGAACATATACAATGAATAATGTAACTGTAAATGCTCAAAATGGAGTAGGAATTTATCTGGATGGAACTACATCAGGAACAAATCTTACTCATAGTGGAACAATAAATACAGCAGGAGGAACAGGTATCTATGTAGACAATGGAACCACTCTTACGACTAATACAACTGTACTTAATATAAATGGCGGAACAGGCGTATACATTGAAGGTGGAACAGCCAATTTAGGAACTGGAGGAAATCTTACATTCAACTTCCTTGCAGGTGGAGGAATAGGAGCATTCAATAAAGGAGGTACTCTTAATCTTGGAAGTAATATAACTGTTGCAGGTTCAGGTTCTCTTGCAGCTACTGCAAATGGAAGCCTTAATTCAACAGGAAATCTGAATATAGGAGAGGGAGCTACTGGAATGCTTGGAACATATGATGGAGCAATGACAGGACCTCAAAGTATAACAAATACAGGCGGAACAATAACAGCTATATCTGGAGGAATAGGTCTTGCAGCTGTAAAAGATACAACTAATCCTACACATTCAGTAACAATAAATAATACTGGAACAATTACTGCATCTGGAAAATCAAGTACAAATAAACCATCAATAGGAATCTACACAGATGTAGCTGACGTGGCAAACACAGGAAATATAAATGTGGGAAATAATGGAATAGGAATATATTCAGCTCATAATGGAGTACTTACTTCTGTACAAAATAATAATATGACTATGACGGGAACTGATGGAATAGGAGTATATATTAAAGGTGCAACTAATGGACTTACTGCAAATAATATAACTTCAACAGGTTCAAGAAATACAGGAGTAGTTCTTGAAGAAACAGCAGGAAATATAAATGTAGGAACAGTTGTCTTAGGAAATGAAAGTGTAGGAACATTTGTAACAGGAGCAGGAGCTTTAACAATAGATGGAACAATAACAGTAGGAAATGGAAGTACATCTAAGAGCGCAATAGGAGTAGTGGCTCAAAATGGAGCTAATATGACTCTTGCAGGAACAGCTACAATTACAGCAGGTACTAAAGGAATAGGAGTCTATGCCCAAGGGGCTGGAACAAATATAACAGTTGCAGATACAGCTAATATTACAGTTGGTACAGATGGAATATATATGTATTCTAAAGATGCTACATTGAATTTTAGTGGAAATATCACAGCTAATGATAAAATAGGAATAGTAGCTGATGGTGGAACTATTAATGCTATAGGGGCTTCAACTATAACAGTTCAAAATGGTGGAATAGGAGCATATGTAAAAGGAGCCGCTCCATCATTTGGAACAACAGCAATAGCAGTACAGGCAGGTACATCATCTAAATATTCTATAGGAGTTTACTATGATGGAGTAGCAGCACTTGGAACTGCTCCAGTGATAACTCAGACAGGAAGCTATACTATTGGTATGGTGTTAAACAACTCGACAGGAACTACAGCAGGAGGAATCTCTATAGGAAGTACTACTGATAATAATCAGGTAGGAGTGATGGCAAAAGGAAATTCTAATCTTACTATAGCTGGAAATATTTCAGTAGATGGTGATAAAAATATAGGTGTATATGGAGAAAACAGCCAGATTACAGTAAATAGCAATCTTTCAGTTGGAGACTCTTCAGCATCAGAAAATAAATCAACATCTTCAATAGGAGTTTCTTTAAATGGTGGATCATATATAGGAGCTGGAAATATTTCAGTAGGAGACCATAGTATAGGAATCTTTGGTAAAGGAATGACAGCTGGAAGTATAATTACTCAAGGAACAGGGGTTCAAACAATGACTGTTGGAAACGATGGTCTTGGAATCTATGGAGAAGGAACTGGTGGAACAATAACTGCTGCTATGTCAAGTATTACAGTAGGAACAGACAATGCAATAGGAGTATATGCGAAAGGAATGGACTCAATAGTAACAGGAAATATGAATGTCGGCGCAAATACAAGTATAGGTATTGTAAATGAAGGTAACGGAAATGTAACATATACAGGAGCTATGACAATAGCAAACAAGGCTTCAACAGCATCAGTAGGAATCTATAAGGCAGATGGAGCAGGAACAATTTCGACATCAGCAAGGAATTGGGCTATAGGAACTAGTGGATATGGAATATTTCTCAATCAAACTACAGGACAGTCAGCTGCTATCAATAATAATGCTCACATGAATCTTGGAATGTCAGCAGTGGGAATTTATTCAAATGGAAGCAATATAATAACAAATACTGGAAATATAACTGTAGGAAGTACAAATGTAAATGGAAATCACAATGATACTACAAAACATGAAAATTCAGTAGGGATGTATTTGTCAGGAGGAACTATAGCAACAAGTTCTGGAACAATAACAGTAAATCATGACCACTCAGTAGGGGTATATGGAGCAGGAGCAGGAACAAAATTTACAAATACTGGAACAATAAATATAGATAATGGAGGAGTAGGAGTTCTCGTAAGAGATGGAGCAATAGCTGTCAATGCAGCAGGAGCTAATATTAATCTTGGAGGAACACTTGCTGCATGTGGAGCAACAACAGTAGGTATGGCAGCTTATTCAGGAGCAAGAATAGAAAATGCTGGAACAATAACTGTTAATGAAGGTGTTGGAATGCTTATAGGAATGGGGGCAACATTTACAAATACAGGAACTATCTATGTAAATAATGGAGTAGGAATTGAAGGCCCAGGAGCTCTTACAAATACAGGAACTATAATTGTAACAGGAACAGGAACAGCGACAGGCTCTACAGGACTTGCTACAGCACAAGTAGGAGCAGTAGAAATCAAACCAGATGGTACTATTAAAATCAATGGAAACTATACTTCAATTGGAGGAACACTTACAACAGCTGGAGCAATAATAGTAGATGGAGCATATGTAGATGTAACAACAGGAACACCACTATTTAATGCACATAGTGTAAGTGGAGAAGTAAGACTGCTTCCAAACTTTGCAACAACAGGAAATGGAATTTCTTATGAAATAGAAGGTTTTGTAAATACAGCAATGGGAACAATAACAGGAACTAAACTTACTCCTGTAACATCACCTTTATTTATTGCTAAAGTTACAGATAAAGGAAATCTAGTTATTGCTAAAAGACCATATGCTGATTTAACAATAGGAGATCAGTTTGATGCATTGGATAAAGGTTTGGATAATATTCTTAAAAATAGTGGTGGAATAGGAAAAGATGCTGAGATATTGAAAGGACTGAATCAGTATCTTGAAGGACTTCCAGCAGTCCAGTTTGAAAGAGAAACATCTAGAAAACTTGCAGAAACAAGAGGAGATATCTATTCGACTATTCAAGGAAGAATGCAGGATATCAATAGNCCAATTTTTCCTGTAAGTTTACCTTCTCTTTCTTCTGGAGTGATTAAACTGTAATATCCTTCTCCTCCATTTTTAAGTCTAGCTTTGTTTCCATCGTAGTTATCTCCAAGCTCATATGCGTATTTTACATCTGCTGTTATTTTTACAGATATATCATTTCCTGTATAGATTCTTTGTGATGCTTTCACTCCTGCTCCTGCCTGTGCGCTTAAGTAGTCATTATCTTTAATCTGTACTTCAAGTCCACCTTTGCTTCCAGCACTTTCTTTAAAGCCATCTACTTTTCCATATTCTAAATCTAAATCTGCATATACATCCAATTGTTTAGAAAGGTCTGTATAGACAACCTTTGTTAATCTGTTGTCAAGTGCTATAGAGTAAGTATTGTACTCTCCTTTGTTCTCAAATGTTTCCTGAAGATTAAGCTTTCTCTTAGCTATGTGTCTGTTGTATCCTAGTTCTATTCTTGTCAACCACGATACTTTATGTTCATCACTTAGATTTTTAACTCTGTGTGCTCCTGCTCTTAATGAATATACATCCTCTTTTGAACCTCCATCATCAAAGTCAAACTTAGACCCGGCAAATCCTAATGTATATCCATATTTACTTCCATATTCTGTTCCTTCTTTTTCCTTCATGTATAGAAGTCCCATTACCTTGTAATCATAGTCGTCTATTCCTAAAGTTGGATCCTTGTAGTTTCCATCAGTATATATAACACTGTATTTACTGCTGTCTTTAGTCAGATTGTATGATGATTCAAGCTCATAGAAAGAGTTGTCAAAAGCTCTGTTGATATCCTGCATTCTTCCTTGAATAGTCGAATAGATATCCCCTCTTGTTTCTGCTAAAGTTCTAGCTGTTTCTGTTTCAAATTTATCTGAAGGAAGTCCATCTAAATATTCATTCAAACCTTTTAGTATTTCAGCATCTTTTCCACTTCCTCCACTATTGACAAGAATGTTATCTAAACCTTTATCTAATGCATCAAACTGATCTCCTATTGTCAAATCAGCATATGGTCTTTTAGCTATAACAAGATCTCCTGAATTTGTTACTTTAGCTACAAACAATGGTGATGTAACAGGAGTAAGCTTATTTCCTGTTATTGTTCCTATTGCCGTATTTACAAAATTCTCTATTTTATATGAAATACCATTTCCTGTTGATGCAAAGTTTGAAAGTATTTTTACTTCTCCAGATACACTGTTTGCATTAAACATAGGTGTTCCTGTTGTAATATCTACATGTGCTCCATTTACTACAATATCTCCAGCAGTTTCAAAAGTTCCACCAATAGCTGTATACTGATCATTTATATATATTGTTCCATCTGGTTTTATTACAACAGCTCCTACACTAGCAGTAGGACGCTCACCTGCATTTTCTCCAACTGCACCAGGGACTACATTCATAGTTCCTGTATTAATTACAGTTCCAGTTCCTTCTATACCAACACCATTATTAACATTTAATGTACCTGTATTAACTACAGTTGCAAATTCATTAATATTCATTCCCACACCTGCGTTAATTGTTATTGTCCCATTGTTAACTATTTTACTTCCTGTTCCTGATGCTGACATTCCTACTGTAACTGCATTACATCCTGCAACGGTATTGCTTCCAAGTATTATATTTGCTCCTACCTCATTCACTGCTATTGCTCCATTTCTAACAATGACCCCTACTCCAGCATAATCTACATCTATTGTTCCATAGTTTTTAAAGCTTGTATTTGCTCCATCAACATATACCCCTACAGAATGATCATGATGTACTTTAATTGTAGCTCCAACAGCATTTTCCACTTCACTTCCTCCAGCAGCATATATACCTACTGAGTTTAGATGAGCAGATATTTTATTATGATCTCCTTTTATGTCAGTTTCTCCTACTTCTATGTTTCCAGTATTAAGTACTTTATTTTTTCCTTCTGAATAAATACCTACAGCTGACATTCCAAGTGCCATATTAGCGCTATTATAGATTTCTGCTTCTTTTCCTGTTGTTTGTTTTACATAAATTCCATAACCGCTATTTCCAACATTCCAGTTTCCAGCTGATGTTGCAATTGTTCCAGCACCATCAAGCTTATATATTCCCACTGAACCTGTATCAACTTTATCTGCAATAGTCATATCTCCAGTATAGTCAACATTTCCTGTTCCTTTACTTGCTATACCTATACTTGTATTAGTCCCAATAGCTATGTTCCCAGTTACTGTTGAATTCATTCCATCAGCAAATACTCCAATAGAATTATCTTTTCCAAGTGTTATACCGGAAGTCATTGCTAGTGTTATTTTTTCTGCTCCAGTACCAGTTCCATAGATTCCAACTCCGTGATTTCCTACTGCCATAGTAGTTCCAGTATGTGAAATAGATTTACCATTTAATTCTTTTCCATAGATTCCAATACTATAGTTTCCAATAGAAATATCTCCATTTCCTGTATATCCACTATTTTTCAAGAATACTCCAACTGATGAATACTTCATTGGATTAGTTGAATCTATAACGGCAGGTGCAGCTACAATCATATTTCCATTAAGTGTAACTGTACCGTTATCAGTTCCGTATACCCCAACATTGTTGTTTCCTCCAGAAATACTTATACCCCCTGCTACTGTAAGTGTAGAACTATTTTTTGCCATTACCCCTACCTGTTCATTTGCATTAGTAAGGTTTATTCCACTTACAGGAGTATTTCCAGCTGAATTATCCAGTACAACTCCTATAGTTTTGTTTCCTATTTGAGTAATTGCTGGAATTGTTCCTACTGAAGCTGTATTTTGATAGTAAATTCCAATAGAATGATTGCTTGAAGAACCATCTTTTACTGTTATTGCTGCTGAAGTCAAAGTAGGTACAGCATTTTTTATATATGCCCCTATTCCACCATTTTGAGCTGTAATACTTGCTGGCCCAGCAGTAATTACTGTTCCACCCTCAGCTACTATTCCTATTTGGTTGTTAGCTGTAATATTTCCACTGAAACTTAGTGCAGCATCTTTAGAATATAGATATATTCCATTATTTCCTACATTGATTATAGAAGCATCTTGAACATCAATAATAGTGCCAGCTCCCTCAGCATATACTCCTATTCCTTTTTCTCCAGTTGTGATCGATGCAGTTCCTGCTAAAGTTATATTAGAACCAGCATTTGCTGCTATTCCTATTGCACTCTTAGAATCACTTGATTTACCTACACTAATAGTTCCTTCAATTGTAGAAATTGTATTAGCTGTTGCCATTACTCCAACACTTGCATTACCTAAAGCAACAGTTCCTACATTTATATTTGAAATCGATGTTACTCCCTCAAGAAGTACTCCTGTATTACCTGCCTCAATAGATGTTATATTATTTGCAGTAATGCCATTTGTAGCACCATTGATATATATTCCTATTGCATCATTTCCTGTAATAGTCATATTATCATTTTTGATAGATGTAGTTACACCATTATATTTAGAATATATACCTATTCCATTATCTCCTACATTTATATTTCCTGTATTTTCTATATTTGCTATATCTGTATATATTGCAACAGAAGGAGAGTTAGTAGCATTTGATTTTCCAGCTACATTAATTGTTCCAGTATTTTTTACTGTTACTGTTCCAGTAGGAGTTGTTGCTCCTTTTGTTGCTGCAAGACCTATTCCACCATTTTGAGCTGTAATAGTTCCAAAAGATGCAACTTCTTGAGTCGTTGTTGTGTCAGAATCATATGTTCCATAAAGTCCAGCTCCCCCATCACCAACAGTAATGTTCCCAGCTGAATTTAGACTACCATTTAAAGTAGCTGCAAGAGAACCTGCTCCTGTGACAGTTATATTACTTCCAAGATTAAGTACTCCGCCTTTATTGTATATTCCTATTCCACCGTTCTCTAGGAAGTTTATTGCCAGAGTATTAGATGTAGTACCAAGATTAGCTGTACCACCATTAATATATACTCCTGTTCCTCCATTGATATTAATAGCAGCTGTTTCTGTTGTAATAGTATTTCCACCTGTTACATATATACCTATTCCATTTTCAGTAGTTACACTTCCACTATATGTTAAAGTCTTTGCTTGTGTTGAATCTTCAAGATATATCCCAACACCATTTTTAGCATTAACACTAACATTATCCATTGTATAAGTCCCAGCAGCTTTTAAAAGGACACCTACAGATGTTTTTGGTATAGCGCCAGTAGTATTTGCTCCAGTAATGATATTAGCTCCATTAAATACAACACTATTATCAACAGCATAAACACCAACTGAACCTTCTCCAGTAATAATATTTCCTGAAATTAGCGATGTTCCTTTAGCTACAACCCCTATTGCTTCAGTAGAAGAAGATGTATCCACTGAGAAGTCAACTACAGAATTTTCTCCAAATACTCCTACTCCTCCTTGTGCTATTGTTAAATTTCCAGTAGTTATTTTTCCAGCAGTTGTATTTTTTAAATAAATTCCAACTTTTTCTGATGTGATAGTTCCTCCAGTTCCATTAAAACTGTTGTTTGCACCATCAACATATACTCCAGTTCCATTTCCAGTAACAGTTATATTACCAGTATTTTTCCCTGAGCTTGTTCCAGTTCCTGCAATATACATTCCAAGATTAGTTCCGGCTTTTATATCTCCAGAGTTTTCAATAGAAGCAATATCAGCAGCTGTATTAGCAACCATTCCTGCTGATGTACCTGCTGCTCCAGTAATATTAATGATTCCAGTATTCTTTCCGACTCCTGAACCAGTATAGATACCAATATTATCAGTTCCAGACATAGTTATATTTCCGCCTGAAGTCAAAGTTGAGCTTCCTCCTACAAATGAAGCTATATTTTCCATTCCAGCTGATTCAATATTTTTTTCATTACCAAGATTAATGCTGTCAGCTGCGTATATTCCAATACTGCTGCTGCCTTGAAGTTTAATATCTACTTCATTATTTACAATTCCAGAAGTATTTCCTTTACTGTAGTACAGTCCTATGTTATTTTCATTTGCAGCTGTATTATTTACAATTATTTTTTCTCCAGTTGCAAAGGCACCGTCTGTAAGGTACATTCCAGTTCCCTTTCCAGAGTTCATATTAAGAGTGAGTCCTCCTGTACCTATTGTTACAGCTCCTCCACTTCCATATACTCCAATTGCTCCTGTTCCAGTTGTTCCTGCTGTACTTGCAGTTCCTTTAGCCGTTACAATTCCTGTAAGAGTTGATGGCCCATCAATAAATATTCCTGTAGTATTTTTCCCTTCAGCTGATATATTTACATTTAAAATATTATTTCCTTTAGAATAGATACCAACTGCTTCATTTAGGACATTTAAAGTTCCATCAGAACCACTGAAATTATTAGCAGTTCTATCGTTTTCAAGATATATTCCAACAGTTTTTTCTCCAGAAAGATTAGAAGTTATTCCATTAACAGCTACTGATTTTCCTGTATTTAATGTTACAGAAGAACCATTCTTACCATAAATATAGATATTTTTATTAGCATTATCATTTGCAAAATTCAGATTTTCAGTAAGTTTTACTTTTGCACCATCTTCTGCAAAAACACCTATACTTGATTTTCCAGCAAAAGTTATTTTCTCTCCGCTGATTTCAGTTGTTGCACCAGATTTTACATAGATACCTTTAGTATTATCTGTTGATAGATTAATATTTCCTGTATTAAAAACTTTACTGTCTGTTCCTTCAGCATACATTCCTATTTGTGAAGAATGACCTACTTTAATATTGCTTTCGTTAGAAATAGTAGAAGTTTTAGTATACATACCTACTGCTCCTTCTTTTGTTCCTAACTCAATAGATCCAGTATTTTTTCCTGTATTTGCTGCAGTACCCTTAATAAATATTCCAACTCCAGATGTTCCCACCTTCAATGCTCCTGAAGAAGTAAGATTCATATTTTCTGCATATACAGCAGTTCCCTTATTGAAATTTTCAGCATCTATATTTAAACTTATACTTTTATCATTAGTTCCACTTGTTGAACCTTTATAGTAAACAGCAGTTTTCCCATCAGTATCTGTTCCAGTATTACTTTCAAGCGTAACATTAGTAGCTGTAATAGTAGAAGTTCCATCAGCCATAATCCCTATAGCATCAGAACCAAGTTTTAAAGTTCCAAGGTCTGTTATATTACTATTATTTTCAGCATAGATAGCTACTCCTCCAGCTCCTACTGAAATTGTTCCTGTATTTGAGATTGTAGTTTTCTTTCCATACATACCTATAGCTACTGCAGAAGTTTCAGAATCTCCAACTGTTATACTTCCTATATTTTCAACAAAAGCCCTCTCTTTCCCTGCAGAAGCTACATTATTTTCAGCATAAATACCTATTCCTGAAATTCCATTTACAGTTATAGCTCCTTTGTTAGAAATTTCTAAAACTTTAGTAGTTGTATCTCCACCATCTGTTCCATAAGATTCTGGCGTGTCTGGAGTTCCATCTGCTTTTATTTTTGTTGCCAATCCAACTATTCCTACTCCATTTGCAGTAACATCAGTTCCAATATTAATCTTTCCTGTATTTGTATTTTCTATTTTACTTCCATTTACTCCTACAGTTCCGCTTCCACCATCAGTTTCTATAAGACTATTATTTTTTATATGTCCATAACTTACATATACTCCTGCTTGGTTTCCTCCACTTATTTTTATTTCACCATTATTTATATATCCTGAATCATTATTTTTTCCGTTAGTATTAGCTGTTATATTTGATCCAAGTACCAGTCCATTACCACTAATGGAAGTTATTTTAACACCAGAATTAATAGTTATTTGTTCTCTTTCCATTCCAATGTCATTAAAGGCATCTCCACCTTTTGTAGTTCCGACAGACTTAGCATCTAAATCTATATTTTGATTTATTGCCATTGTTCCACCTTCAAGATAACTATTATACCAATGCCCATTTTCTTGAATAGCCGCAACTTTAGGAATAGTTGCCAAATGCCCTAGATATCCCGCTTCTCCATTCCATATTATATTTTGATTTTTAAATACACCTAGATTAATTCCATTTGCTTGTAAACTTATTGTAACATTTCCCATTCCATTGTATTTAGCCAAAGTTCCTACTGTCCCAGCATAATCATTAGTATCTCCAGAAAATACCGCTCCATTATACATTGTTATCGTAGTTGCTCCTGTAAAATTTATCTTTGAGATATCATCAGCAAAAAAAGGAAGTTTCTGATTATGATCCCCTGGTGTAATATCCTTATGTTCAATAATTCCTCCACCAAATTCAACATATCCTCCTTTAAGACTTGCAAGTCCACCACTGACACCCGTTTTTATTACATTTCCTGTCCCTTTTAAATAAACCTTGGCATTTGCTCCATTTGTAAAAGCTCCCAATCCATTTATTTCAGCATTTCCTGTTACTGTAATAGTTCCATTTGCAATAGCATATCCTCCAATATTATTATACTTTTTATTTTCAGTAGCTACTCCACCATCTATAGCTTTTATATCTGCATTGATATTTACTGTTCCATTATCTGCATAACCTATTATAGAACTATATCCATATCCCTCAGCACCTTTTTTTACAGTGATTAGTCCCCCATCTTTTGCAAAAAATGCTATCCCCTCTTTGCTCATCATATTAAGATTTTTGTCTACTATTATTTCAGTAGGTTTTCCTTCTAAACCATTTCCAACTAATGATGTTCCTGCAGTTGTCCATTTTCCTTCTGCAAAGGCAATAATAGTTCCCATTCCTGTATCAGCTTCTGCTGTATTTGTTCCATTTATTCCATCAGAAAAAGAAGTAGTTTTTATTCCTTGTATGTCTATAACAGTTCCATTTTTAGCAAGAAACATAAATCCATTTTTAGAATATTTTCCAAATTTTATATCAAAATTATCCATTATTAAATTATGAATAGGATCATTTGTAAAATATGACTGAGATGCTAATTGAGTAACATCTACTCCATTTCTTTGTCCAGAGATAGCATAGACCCCAACATTTCCATCAACAGTTGCAGCTGTATATCCATCTTTTTCAAGCTGCCCTCCAGTTATTTGTATAGCTCCACCAGATGAGCTTAACTTTGTTCCAATATTAAAATATAGATCAAAATATCCCTGATGAATTCCTACATCATATTCTGATATTTTTTTGTTAAAAAAGATTCCAACATTTTCATCTCCATACATCTCCATTGGTGTGTTAGAAGCTAGTTTAACATAAGGAATATAAGCTTCTACTGATTCTTCTCCTAATGTACCTGCACCTGACTTTCCTATGTACTTAGATTTATCAGGAACCCATGTAAGAAATGAAACTCCTATATTAGAAGCACCATTGAATAAAATCTTTCCTGTATTTTCTATTTTTAATCCACCAGCAAAATTTCTTACTGCATAAACGCTATTTTTCTTAGTATCAATAGTTATATTCGCATTTCCAGCAAATTTTGTAGCAAATTGACTTCCTCCAAAACTTGTATCTTCTTGACCTGGACTACTTCCTTTCAAATGAAAAACTGTATTTTCATCTCTTAATACATTGATTGTTACATTTTTCATTGTAGTTTGCCCACCTCTAAAAGCTTCAGCATTTATAAAGGCAGCTTTACCATATAGATTAGCAGTTACATTTTCCAAATGAACATCAGCAACTAAATGAAATGCTTCTGTTCCTGTAGCATATGGGCTATATGATATTCCATTAACATCACCTGCTACATAGAAAGTTCCTCCAGTTATCTTATTTCCCGTCCTTCCAGTCCATCTTCCATTATATGAATTAATTATACTTAAGTGTCTTTTATCATAAGTTCTACTTCCATCAAAGTTTGAAGCAGTCTGGCCATTATATGGCTCTTGTGTAGCCCCTGTATATCCTGCTGTATTAGCTATTGTTCCATCAGTTTTAACTCCTGACCAAAATGTTCCCCCTGTAACATTAATATTATCTCCTAATGAGTACTCACTGGAACCTGATGAATTAGTGTTAGCTACTGAATTATTACCACTCATCCATGCCCATGAAAAATCTGAAAATGGACTTGCATCTGGGTCTACTATATTTAAAACTCTGTCTGGTTCTTTAGGAGTTGGAGAAGTTATAGAACCAGGTGTTTTTACATTTAATGATATATTAACAGTTACTGGGCTTATATTTATTGTTGGTGCTGTTGGTGCTATCATTGTTGGTACTGTTACTGTTATCTTATCAACAGCCCCTGGGGTTGCAACAGATACATTCACTCCATTTGGTGTTGACGGTATTGGAACTACAGGTGCTGTAATGGGTGTTATTGTTGGTATTGTTGGACTTACTGTTCCTGGCAACGCTCCTAAATTTACTACAGGTACAGATACATTTACTGACACATTTGGATTAATAGTTGGTAATACTGGGGCAATAGGTTTTATATTGGCTCCCACTTCTACATTCTCTCTAAAGACTTCATTATCAACTACTATTCCATTTCCAGCTATCACTTTATCTTTTGATTCCAGTAAACTGCTGCCATTTGATGTTCCATAATATTTATTAACTGCATCAATAGTTTTTGCAAATTCCTTATCTGTTACATCTTTCATTTTTCCATTATCTAAATACTGATAACTGAAAAAAACTTGTGTACTTGGCATCAAGGGCTTAGAATAAAAATCTCCCTTTCTTACGAGTTCCACAAAATCCGAATTATATTCTTTTATAAGTTTTTCATTTTCAAGAATCTTTTTCTTTATTTCTTCTTTTTCTGCTTGTACTTTACTTA
>JABUUQ010000004.1:429723-430897 GCA_021443125.1 Bacteroidales bacterium | reverse complement strand
CATTTGACAATTGGGTTCTTAGGATAGGAAAATTCAATTATAATTATTTGAGATTGTGGCTTCAAAACGCGATACATTTCTCTTAATCCTTTGTCAAGATTACTAAAATTCCTCACACCAAAACCGCAAGTTATGGCATCAAAACTGCAATCCGCAAAACTCAAATCGGTACAATCTTCCTGTTTGATATCGATTAAATTGCTTAGGTTGGCTTTTGCGATTTTTTCTTTGCCGATAGTGAGCATTTGTTCCGAAAGATCTATGCCCATAATCTTGTTTGCCTTTTGCTGTCTTGCTATTTCAATGGCCAAATCGCAAGTTCCCGTTGCCACATCCAAAAGATTATCTTTTTTATTATTGAGCATTTTCACCGCTTTCTTTCTCCAAAATTTGTCTATATTGAAAGAAAGCAAATGATTGAGCAAATCGTAGTGCGATGCTATGTTGTCAAACAATGCACCTATGTTTTTTTTCTTGTCTTTCAAAGAATCCATTATATTTCAATAAAATCCTTTTTATTATGAAAATCTTCTATCTCTTTGCATATTGCAAGCGAGATATTATCACTTATATAGGAGATATTCTTTCCTTGTTCTATTGCTTTGACAAAGGAAACCAATTCGTAGCGAATACCTTCTCCGTCAAGCTGATAGAAATAACGTTTGTTCTCTTGCGTATTTTCTTTTCTGACTTCGAAATAATCTGTTTTCCACCAAGGAGCAGGCACATAGATATAGCCCTTTGTACCAGAAATTATAAGTTCTCCTTCGGATTTTACCCCTTTGGCAACTTTTATAGAGGCAACAGCATTTTTGAATACATAGGCTGTCTTGGTGAAAAGGTCAAACTCTTTCATATCTTCAAGCAAATGCGATGTTGTTGTCTTTTGCTGATAGTCTGTACCAAGAATCTGGAAAACTGGAAGCATAGCAGTAGGACCCCAAGCAGAGATACTGTTCCATAGTTTTGTGTAATCTTTGTTTTCTCTCCTTTCAAGGTCAAACAAACTGGTACAAGTGGCATCCACAGAGTAGATATCTCCAATCACACCACTCTTCACCAAAAGCAATAAGCGACAATACGCCATTGCATAGCCAGTTTTTATTGAGTCCATAAGGATGCAGGAATTTTTTCTGGCAAGTTCTTTGAGTTCTTTCCAATCCTTTTGATTCAA
>JABUUQ010000004.1:414371-426835 GCA_021443125.1 Bacteroidales bacterium | reverse complement strand
TCAATCAAATTGGCACAATTGGCACAATCAACCTCTATTTTATAGGATTTATTCATAATTTTCTAATGTTACAAATTGCAAATATACAACGCATTTATTAAAACCTTGTTTCAGAAAAATAAAACGGCGTTTTAATTTTTTATTCCTTGCTTTTAATTTTTTGAAACGGCGTTTTAATTTTCTATTTTAGTCAATGAATCTTTGTTCCCAATAAGGAAAGACATCTGACAACTCTCCCGAATAGTAGAAATCGAAACCTATGGCACCAAAAGTATAGATATGGTCTGCCACTGTTATATGCGAACCACCACATTCCGGATTTGGTTTAGGCTGGCTTTGTGAGAATCCCACATTAAAAAGAGTGAATAGCACATCTGGGCGGTTTGTGATATCGTATCCCGCCTTTTTCCATTGGTTTCTTGTCTGGTGAATGATGCAACCGGTATAGATGTAGGAATAGGTATGATCGCGATAGTCAACAAGGCGTTTTATACGAACAGAATCATTGACAGCACCAGAGTAATCGAGGATATGTTCGTATTTTTCACCCATATAGAATGGTGAGGTTTTATCTTTAAGGTGTTCTTCCACTTCTCTGGCAGTAAAATCCTTGATTCCATTCACACCAAACGAAAATTGACTTTGAACAGACAGAACTTTGACTGGTCCAAGGTACTTTTTGAACATTTCCCTCTTGGAATTGAACAATCTTATCTGCTCTCCTACCAAACAACCCACTATCATTCTTGGTTCAACTCCCGTAATTTTGGCTGCTTTCATTATTGCTGCACTGTCCTTTACTATAGACTCTTTGAGAGCTTCCCATTCTATTGAGTTCATCCAAGGAATTGCATTGATGCCATTGTCTTTTACCGACGCACGACCGAAAACCTTTGTCGCTTCTTGCATCATTGAATTGTAGTTTTTGTTATTTTTTATATACAATTCGCAAGCGGCAAGCATTTGGGTAAGTTGTTTGTCATTTTTTGCATTCCTTAGTCCGTTGATTATAAGCTCGGCATTGTGAGGATACATCTTTCCTATCGTTACAAGCTTGATATAATCTTCTGTTCTAAAAAGGAATTTTGCTGAATCCTGCTTCTGATTGTCCAATTCGGAAACTTTGGCAAGATATCGTGTGTTTCTATCTACCAAACCATTGTTTTTGGTCAGCCCCATTTCGTAGATAGCCCACGCACCAAAGACTCCAAAACCAAAAACTGCAAAACCATAAAGAAGCACTTTGTATGCAATTCTTATTGGCTTTCTTTTCATAAATTCTTTAACACTCATTTTGTTGGAAAGTTAAATAGAGGATATTTTTATTAGGGAATATCTATTGTTTTTCTTGTTGTGTTGTTACAAGATTGTTTTCCAAGATTTCTTTTTCAAGTTCGCTCAAAGTATATGCTTGTTCTATGGTGTATTCTCCTATCTTTATTCTTCGAAGAGCTGAAAGATAGGCGCCAGAATCCAAAGCCAACCCAAAATCTCTTGCTATGGAACGAATATAAGTACCTTTTGTGCAAGCAATTCTAAAATCCACATCGGGTAAAGCTATGTTTGTGAGTTCAAAATCGGAAATTGTTATGTTTCTTTTCTTCATTTCAACTTCTTCACCGGCCTTTACATAGTGATAAGCACGCCTTCCTCCTATCTTTACGGCAGAATAGACTGGTGGCACTTGCTCTTGTTCGCCAAGGAAGCTGTTTGCAGTGTCTTTCAAAAGCTTTTCGGTAATGTGTTCAATGGAAAATTGTGCATCTTCGGGATGTTCCATGTCGAAACTCTTGGTTGTGGCACCCAAATGAAAGGTTCCCGTATATTCTTTGTCCTTCCCTTGAAACTCATCTATCTTTTTGGTATACTTTCCCAAGCATACGATTAGAAGACCAGTAGCCAAAGGGTCGAGAGTGCCAGCATGCCCTATTTTGAACTTCTTTTCGCCCGTTGCTCTCCTGATGCATGATTTCAGTTTATTGACAACCTGAAACGAAGTCCAAGTATAAGGTTTGTCTATAAGAAAGTATCCACCTTCTTTCAAGTCCATAAGAATCCAGAGTAAAAAATGTTTAGCCTGCTATGTCTGTTGTAACTACACCGCAAAGGAATAGCACTATCATTACTACACCTGCTATGATACGATAGTAACCAAAAGCCTTGAAACCGTATTTTGTAAGGAAATTGATAAAGAATTTTATTGCAAGTATAGCAACTACGAAAGCCACTATGTTTCCTATCACAAGTATAGAAAGATTGCTTTGCAAAAGTTCTCTTCCTGATGGTTCCAAAAATAGTTTCAAAAGTTTATAACCGCTTGCTGCAGCCATAGTTGGCACAGCCAAGAAGAAAGAAAACTCTGCTGCTGTCTTGCGAGAAAGCTTCTGTCCCATACCTCCCACTATTGTTGCCATGGAACGAGAAACGCCAGGAATCATAGCTATACACTGGCAAAGACCTATCATGAAAGATTTTTTATAGGTTATTGTCTGATCTTCTGCAGGGTGATTAAAAATTTTGTCAACAAACAACATAAAGATACCACCAATAACAAGAACTATTGCTATTACCATTGGTGTTTCCAACAAGGCATCTATCTGGTCGGAAAGCAACAATCCGAAAATTGCAGCGGGAAGAAAAGCCACCAAAAGTTTCCAATAGAAAGCCATAGACTGAAAAAATCTTTTCCAATAGATGACCAAAACTGAAAGAATGGCACCAAACTGAATGCAAATAGTAAACATTTTCACGAAATCATCACTTTTTACATCCAAAATCGCTTGTGTGAGAATCATGTGCCCTGTTGAAGAAACTGGAAGAAACTCTGTAAGGCCTTCAACTATGGCAATGATTATTGCTTGAAGTGTATTCATAAATTTTTATAAGGATTTGTTAAATTAAAACGCCGTTTTAGAAAATTAAAAGCAAGGAATAATTTTTTATTCCGCCGTTTTATTTTATTGTTGTTCTGTTTCGGTATTTTTCTTTGAACGTTTCATTATAGCATATACCTCTATAACTAATCCTGCAACTATAAGTATAGGTGAAATCACAAGACGTTGGGTGTTGAACAAGCTATCGTTGAATACATTAGGGTCTTTTGAACCACCACCTATAAGAAGAATGTAGCCGAGAGCCAGAACAACCAAGCCGATAAGCATCCAAATGTAGTTGTCTTTGGTGAATGCAAAATTGTATTGAGGTGTTTTTTCCTTGAAAGTATGTTTTGAAGATACTGAAACTTTGTCTTTTGTTGCCATAATGTTTAGTTATATAATTTGTAATTCTTTAGATTCATATTTCTTAGCACTGCAATGTATGAGAATACAAAAGACAGCACTGCTCCCAATATAATGATTCCCGCACCCAACAAAATATAGGTTCTAAGGAAAGGAGTGATGTCCGGATTGTTAAGATGATTGTATATTGCCGCCATAACAGCCACTGCCAATGCATCTGCAATAAGACCTCCTATCAATCCCAACCACAAACCTTTCCAAAGGAATGGGCGTCTTATGAAAGAAGGTTTTGCTCCCACAAGTTGCATGCTTCTTATCAAGAGTTTCTTGTTTTTTATCGTAAGTGCTATTGTGTGATTTATAAGAGTGATGGAGATGAACAGCAGACACAAGAAAATGATTATTACCAATGCACTTGTGTTGTAGTATGCTGTGTTGATATTGTTAATCAAATCGTCGCGATAATCAACCATTTCGACAGTAGGTTTTGATTCCAATGTACGAATAAACTGTTTTATCTGATTGACTTTCATAGATTCTGCCTTAAGATGAACTTCTATTGTTGCCTTATAAGGATTGTAGTCGCCCAAAACGTCTAAATGGTCGGCACCAAAGTCTTTGTTCATCATGTTTGTTATATCCTCTACAGAATTATACTTGGTTGTTTTCACAACATTGCTTTTCTGTATTTCTTTTTCGAGATTTATTGCATCCTCTGGCGTAGAAGATTCATTCATATAGACAGTAAAAGACACACTTTCCTTTACCTGATTGGAAAGGTACCATAGATGAAAAGAGAAAAGGAAGATGAAAGCCACCAAAAACAGCACCATGGCAATACTTAGTATAGTTGAAAAATTTGCTGTCAATAAGCGTGATTTCGAATATGATTTCTTTTTATTTTCTTTCATGTTTTTTGATTTTCTATGTTAATGTGCCTTACGCAAATACAACTTGCAAAAATAAGAAAAATAGTTCATATTCCGAAAAAAAAGAAAGAAAATTCACTAACTTTGCAACCCAAACAAGATTTAGCGGCAAGGAAAAACAAAATATGAATCACACACAAAGCATAGCTATTATAGGAGCGGGAGCAGCAGGTTGTTTTTGTGCAATCAATCTCAAAAGATTTTTGCCCGAGCTAGACATCGACATATTTGAGGCAAGCGACACAGCATTACGCAAACTTGCTATGACAGGAGGCGGAAGGTGCAATTTGACCAATACTTTTGTGGAAGTGGAAAAGCTTTTCAAGGTATATCCCCGAGGAGACAAATTATTGAATCGTGCTTTCTCAAAATTCGATAGTGGTGATACTATGCAATGGTTTGAAGATGCAGGAATAAGTCTGTATTCACAAGAAGACAATCGTGTTTTCCCCACATCAGACAACGCTATGGAAGTGGTGGAAATGCTTTTGCACAAAATAAACATACTTGGCATTCATCTGCATCTTGCCCACAAAGTTGCAACAATAGGTTTTGACAATGGCAAATACTCTCTTGTCTTTCAATCACAAGGACAAAAATCAAAGCAATACGATAAAATTGTTGTAACTACCGGTTCCTTCACTTCCGACGGAACTGGCAATATGCTAAAAGCCTTTGATTTGAAAATAGTTCCTCCTTGTGGTTCTTTATTCAGTTTTAGTATCGATTCGGAATGGTGTGAGAAACTTATGGGAGCAAGTGTTGAAAATGTGTCTTTGCGTCTTGCGGGAACAAGATTCAAAACCAACGGTTCCATTCTCTTTACTCATTGGGGTGTAAGCGGTCCTGCGGTGTTGAAACTGTCTTCTGTGGCTGCAAGATACCTTTTTGAGAAATCATATAAGGCTACCCTGCTTGTCAATTGGTTTAACGAGTATTCCGAAGACGATATAAGACAAGTACTTCAGGAATTCATAGCAGAACATCCTCAAAAGCAGGTTACAAATATCTATCCCGATATTTTTTCACAAAAGCAATGGACCTATTTTCTTGAAAAAGCAAAAATACCTTTCTCGCAACGCTGGAATGCACTAACATCCACCCATATCAATCGACTGATTGCCCGACTTTCCAACGACGAATACACAATAAAAGGCAAAGCTCACTACAAAAAAGAGTTCGTAACTTGTGGCGGCGTTGCACTTTGCAATGTCAATTACGACACTTTGGAATCCACAAAGCAAAAAGGGCTTTATTTTGCTGGCGAAGTGTTGGATATTGATGCACTTACAGGAGGTTTCAACCTTCAGGCAGCATGGTCAACTGCCTATTGCGTGGCCAAGGCTATAGCTTCGGAATAAACAATCTGCATTGCATTACACTAAAACAAAGAAAGAGAAAAATAAAAGCAAGGAAGAAAAAATTAAAACAAAGGAATAATAAATTAGAACTTGCTTTTATTTTTTTGGTTATTTATTTGTGCAGTTTTTGTTGTATCAAAAAAAATATATATATTTGCAAATACTAAACGAAACAGTTGCACAATGAATGTAATCAAGAAAGTGTTCTATTTTTATGTGGATGGTTTTAGAAATATGACTGTCGGCAAAACTTTATGGACGGTTATAATCATAAAATTAGTCATTATTTTCTTGGTTCTCAAGGTTTTCTTCTTTCCCAACTACATAAAAGAAAATGCACAGAAGGGCAAGGAGGCAGATTTCGTCAATCAGCAAATAATAAACTCACTAAACAAATAGTATAATTATGAACAACATCGACCTTTGTAGCATTGATTGGGCCAGAGCCCAGTTTGCACTGACTGCAATTTACCATTGGCTGTTTGTTCCTCTTACTTTGGGGCTTGCAGTAATTATGGGAATTATGGAAACTATCTATTATCGCACTCAAAAAGAATTTTGGAAAGAGGCATCACAGTTTTGGCAGCGTCTTTTCGGAATCAATTTCGCCATGGGTGTAGCCACAGGAATTATTCTTGAATTTGAGTTCGGTACAAATTGGAGTAATTATTCTTGGTTCGTAGGAGATATTTTTGGAGCGCCTCTTGCTGTGGAAGGCATAGTGGCATTTTTCATGGAATCTACCTTTGTGGCTGTTATGTTCTTTGGCTGGCAAAAGGTGTCAAGAGGTTTCCACCTTACAGCTACATGGCTGTCTGGCATTGGTGCAACATTTTCTGCTTGGTGGATACTTGTGGCAAATTCATGGATGCAATACCCTGTAGGTTGTGCATTCAATCCCGACACAATGCGTAATGAAATGACCAGTTTCTTGGATGTGGCATTTTCTCCTTACGCTATAGATAAGTTTTGCCACACCGTAACTTCTTCATGGATAGTTGGTGCTGTTTTTGTAGTGGCTGTAAGTTGCTATTTCCTAATCAAAAAGAAGCATGAGGAGTTGGCAAAAAAGAGTATAGGCATAGCAAGTATTGTCGGCTTGTCTGCATCGCTTCTTGCACTATATACCGGCGACGAATCTGCATATAAGGTGGCTCAGGTTCAGCCTATGAAACTTGCTGCTATGGAAGCGTTGTATAATGGTGGAGAAAGTCAGGGTTTGACACTTATTGCAGCAGTCAATCCTTTGGAACAACCCGACTATAAGAACGAAGAATCTGCACCACTAAAGATAGAAGTTCCTAAGGTTTTGTCTCTTCTTGCCACACGTTCATTTGACGGATATGTTCCAGGGGTAAATGATATCATAAACGGATATACCAACACCACAACCGGCAAAGTGGAGATTCCATTACAAGAAAAAATCGAGAAAGGACAGAAAGCAATAACCGCATTGCAGGCTTATCGCAAAAATCCAAAAGAAAATCAACATCTGAAACCTGAGATAGCAGAAAATATGGACTATTTCGGATATGGATTCATTAAGAACGCCGACGATATCGTGCCTTTTATTCCTGTTTGCTTCTATGCATTCAGAATTATGGTAGGTTTGGGCACATTGTTCATTGTTTTCTTTGCCCTAATGTTGTTTATAATCTACAAAAAAGACATAAAGAAATTCAAATGGTTGCAAATAGCGGGCATTATCATGCTTCCATTGGCTTATATCGCCTCTGAATCTGGTTGGATTGTAGCAGAGGTTGGCCGTCAGCCTTGGACAATTCAAGATATGTTGCCTACATGGGCTTCTGTCAGCCAAATAGGTTCTGGAGAAGTAATGACAACATTCTTTATCTTCCTTGCGTTATTCACAGCTATGCTTGTGGTGGAGATTAGTATTATGTGCAAACAAATTAAGAAATATTAAAAACAATTTTGGCTATGACAATGATTTGCTTACAACAATATTGGTGGTTTATAGTATCACTTCTTGGTTCAATCCTTGTGTTTTTGCTTTTCGTACAAGGCACAAATTCCATGTTGTTCTCAATTGGCAAAACAGAAGAACAACGCTCTAAACTTATTCGTGCAACAGGCAGCAAATGGGAACTGACTTTCACTACACTTGTAACTTTTGGAGGTGCGTTTTTTGCGTCTTTCCCATTGTTTTACTCAACCAGTTTCGGAGGAGCTTATTGGTTGTGGATGATTATACTGTTTTCTTTTGTCCTTCAGCCAGTAAGTTACGAATTTGAAGGCAAATTGGGCAATATTTTCGGCAAAAAAACTTTCCATATCTTTCTTGCAATAAATGGTTTCGTTGGTCCGCTATTGCTTGGTGGTGCTGTGGCAACATTTTTCAATGGTTCCAACTTCGTAATAGGCAAAGAAAATCTTTTAGGCATAGAAAACGCTGGCGTTATCAGTGCTTGGGCAAACGGAAGTCATGGTTTGGATGCCCTTCTTGATATTTGGAATCTTGTTCTTGGCTTGGCTGTTTTGTTTTTGGCTCGTATCCTTGGTGCTTTGTATGTTATAAACAATGTTGAAGATGAAACAATAAGGGCAAACAGCCGTAAGACACTTGTTTTCAATGTTTCTGCATTCCTAATCTTTTTCTTGGCTTTCCTTATCAGAACACTATTGAAAGACGGCTATGCAGTAAATCCTGAAAACGGAGTCATATCTATGGAACCTCTCAAATACCTTCATAATCTTTTGGATATGTGGTATGTTTTCGCACTTCTTGTTGTTGGAGTTGTGCTTGTGCTTTGGGGAATAGGTGATGCGTTGTTGCACAAGGAAAGTATAAAGAGTATTTGGCCTGCAGGAATTGGCACAGTGCTTACCGTGTTGGCACTTTTCCTTGTTGCAGGATTCAACAACACTGCTTTCTATCCAAGCAATGCCGATTTGCAAAGTTCGCTGACTATTCAAAATGCTTCAAGCAGCGAATTCACTTTGAGAACAATGGCTTATGTTAGCATACTTGTGCCTTTCGTTTTGGCATATATTGTTTATGCTTGGCGTTCTTTGGGCAAGACAAAATAAAACGGCGTTTTAATTTTCTAAAACGGCGTTTCGATAAATTAAAACGCCGTTTTAGAAAAGCCAAACAAAGAAAGAATTTATCGTACACAAAAAGCAAGACAACACAACAGATTTTTGAAGTTGTTTTGCTACGGAAAAATTTTGTGGATTGAGTTTTTGATTGCAGATTCCTTTAACCTAATACTACATTATGAAGAAAATAAAGATTTGGTTTTCAATCATAAGGCCTAAAACTTTGCTTTTGTCTTTTATTCCTATACTCTTGGCTGTTATTTATTCGTGGCAAGATGCTTGTTGGCTGAATGCGTTGGCAGTTATTTGCTGTGGAACTGGGCTTCAGGTGTTGGCAAATCTTATAAACGACTATTATGATTTCAAATCGGGCTTGGACAAAAAAGGAAGAGTAGGACCTCAGCGTGCTTTGGCGGAAGGTACTATCACAACAAAACAAATGAAAAACGCTATTTGGATTAACTTGATTGTCTGTTTGTTATTGGGAATCTATCTTGTGTTTCTGGGTGGCTGGACAATACTCTGCATTGGCGTTTTGAGCATTTGTTTTGCTTGGCTCTACACTGCTTCCCGATTTTCTTTGTCATACCTTGGCATTGCAGACATTTTTGCTTTTGTTTTCTATGGTCCCGTTGCCACTGCTGGAACTTATATAATTCTATCTCAAAACTATGCTTGGGATTCTAGGTTTCTTGGGATTGTTCTCATAGGCTGCATTTGCGGATGCGTGTCTTCTATGGTGCTTCTTACCAATAATTTGAGAGATATAGAGGTTGACAAAAATGCAGGCAAGAAAACTATACCTGTTCGCTTTGGCAAGTTTGTCGGAGAAATGGAATATTTGTTTTTCATTGTGGTTATAGCAGTTTTGGTTGTGGTTTTGTTTGGTTGGAGTGTTATTATGCTTTTGCCTTTGCTTGCTTTGATAAATTTTTTCAAACTTTTGAAAGCAGAAGGCAAAGAATACAATAAATTGTTGTTTAGAACAAGTCTGCTAAACTTGGTTTTTCTGATTCTGTATATTATAAATATATGTGTTGATAAGCTATGAGCAAAACAATAGACTTGGAAGAATTGAAAAAAATCCAGATAAACATTTTGGATGCAATAGAGCAGTTTTGCACAGAAAGAAAAATTCGCTACTCTATTGGTTACGGAACATTATTAGGGGCTGTGCGACACAAAGGTTATATTCCTTGGGATGACGATTTGGATATAATCATGCCATATCCCGATTACCAAAGATTTCTTCAGGAGTTCGACGGCTACAAACCTTATTTGCAGGTGCAGAGTATGAGGAAAGATTTGTATTATCGCTTTCCTTTTGCAAAAGTTTTTGACAATCGCACCATTTTGATAGAGAAAACTATTCGTTCAGGTGTGTATGTGGATATTTTTCCAGTGGTTGGATTTCCTGAAACCGAAGAAAAGTTCAAACAATTCGTTGAAGAATATCATAAAAACTACCTTTTGATGCGTATTGCTACCAAAAGAATAGGCGAAAAGCCTTTGAAAGCTTGCTTTAATGCCGTAAAAAGATGTTTCTATCCCGATAAGGATAAAATAATGCAACGAATCGAGAATATATATTCCCGTTATCCATTCGACGAAGCAGAGTTTGCCGGTGTTATTCCTAACTACTACAAACACAGACGCTATATCAAGGCAGATATTTTCCGTTCCTATTCAACCCAAACTTTCGAAGGCAAAAATTATACGGCGTTGGAGAATTACGATGCCTTTCTTTCAGCAACTTATGGCGATTATATGACACTGCCACCCGAAGACAAAAGACATTCGGAACATGTTTTCAAAGCTTATTGGAAAGAGTAGGGAAATTGTAACAAAGACACACAAAAATAAAACGGCGTTTCAGTAAATTAAAACGCCGTTTTATTTTATTGAAACTTGCTTTTATTTTGCTATCTCTTGCTTTGGCTTTTTTGCTTTTGACAAAAAGAATGTGAAGAATAATGTAACTATCGCCAAAACAAAAGGATAGAATAAGTAAGGAATAATTTTTACAGGCGAGATGCTGACCATACCTGCTGCAAGAAGCAATTGTGCTCCGTATGGTATGATACTTTGTGCCACACAGCTCCAAATACCTAACAAACTTGCTGTATGAGGTGCTGGAACATTGTATTCGTCTGATATTTCTTTTGAAAGATTACCTGTAATAAGTATGGCAATTGTATTGTTGGCTGTGCAAAAGTCGGCAAGCATAACCATAAGCGACATACTAAGTTCTGCACCACAGCGATTATGCACACGAGAACGTATGGCTTTCATCAGAATATCCACACCACCGTCTTTGCGAACAAGTTCTATCAAACCTCCCGCAAGCATTGACACAACAATCAATTCACCCATATTCATAATTCCACCATTCATTGCTCCAAGAATATCTGGCATAGGAGTGTGTCCGTAACCCAGTGCAATTGCTATACTAAGCACTATTCCTATGGCAAGAACCAAAATAACATTTACCCTGAAGATAGATGTAAGCAAAACAACAAGATAAGGCAAAACAAGAAGAAAGTTAGGTGATTTGAAATCTTGGGAAGTTTCTATGTTGGAACCAACAAATATATAGATAATAATAGTGATTATTGCAGCAGGAAGGGCTATACGGAAATTGGCTTTGAATTTGTCCATCATGGTTATTCCCAAACTTCGTGTGGCAACAATGGTTGTGTCGCTGATAAAGGAAAGGTTGTCGCCAAAAAAAGCACCTCCTACAACGCAACCAATAAACAATGCAGTGTTTCCGCCAGTCTGTGCTGCAACACCGGCAGCCAAAGGTGCCAAAGCAGCAATCGTTCCAACAGAAGTGCCTATTCCCATTGATATTATGCTGGCTGCAAGAAAACAACCTGGCAAAATCATAGATGTAGGCAAGTAAGCCAAAGTCAGATTAGCAATAGCATCTATGGAACCCATACTTTTAGCCAAGTTTGCAAAAGCTCCAGCCATGATAAAGATGAGTACCATATACATAATGTTGGATTGCCCAGCACCTTTAAGGAATACGTTTATTCTGTCTTCCAATTTGTCGCGTCTGCAGTAAAGAAAAATCGCGTAAAGTGTTGATGCAAGGAATGCTATCGAGATAGGCAGTGCATAAAAGTCGTTCAAAAGAATACTACCGCCTACATAAATCAAAAAGAATAGGATAATCGGGCTTAATGCTATCATAATTTAAGTGTTTTTAGCGTTATAAGTTTGCAAAGGTAGTGATTTTTCCCAACCTTACAAAGTATTTTCCCAATAAAAAAGTGTTTTGATTTGCAAAGGCAAGGGTTAGATTTCCAGTTTCGAACAATAATGCTTTTTGCGTTTCTCTACAGGAGGAATTGTCATATAATCACGGTATTCGTACTGCAAAAATGCATCATAATCCTTAATTCCATAGATTTTTTCTCCTTCAAAATCATATTCTTCTCTCTCTAAAAACCATTTTTTCGGCATTCCGTAACGCTCTTTCAGGGGTGCTTTGAAATAGAACTTGCCTAAGGATGGAAACAACAGACATGTAACTTTGTTGGGTGTGGAATTGTTGCTTTTCTTGTGCAAAGGCTTTTGACATTTCAAGACAAATGACATAGGAATCTTTGACAGCAAGGCAAACCACAGCTTTTTGAAACCTTTTTTCTGCACCCTGCCCACTTCACTCCAAGCAATTTTTCTCAAACAATAGCAATAAAAATCCTGAAGCATTTGCATAGGAAGGTGTTTTGGTATATCGTCCAAAGGAAATATATCTATAAACAAACCAGTTTTGCATTTCAGATGCTCTTGTCCTGCACGCACAAATTCCGTTCCCACTCTACGCAATTTTGCATAGCCCCAACGATAGTATTTGTCTGTGT
>JABUUQ010000004.1:408161-414301 GCA_021443125.1 Bacteroidales bacterium | reverse complement strand
CATTGCTAAATCGGCATCATCATCCCAAGGGATATAGCCTTTATGCCTTACGGCACCAAGCAGACTGCCTCCATAGAGAACATATTTTATATCGTGCTTTCTGCAAACCCTGTCGAGTTCCCTAATCATATCCATTTGCAGAAGTTGCATCTTTCTTAATTCCTCAGGAGTTATTTCCCTTATTTCCATTTCTCAATTCAAGTTTAGTTTGCAAAGTTACAACAATACGATGTAATAAGCGAAATTTTTCAAAAGTATAATAAAAAAAGCCAACTCTTGTTAAGAATCGACTTTCTTTGCTTCTCTGTACCACGGGTGGGACTTGAACCCACACGAGCGCAATGCTCAAGGGATTTTAAGTCCCTCGTGTCTACCATTCCACCACCATGGCATCATGTATAAATAAAAAAAGAGCGGGCAACGAGACTCGGACTCGCGACCTCAACCTTGGCAAGGTTGCGCTCTACCAACTGAGCTATGCCCGCAATTTTCTTTTTCTTTGGGACTTGTTAAAGAACTAACCATTTTCCATTCGCCCCTTGAAAATTGACTTTGCAAAAGTACAAAGTTTTTGAATACCCACCAAATTTTTTCTAAACTTTTTTTACTAAATTTTTTATTTCATTCAATTTATTGAGTGCTTGTATTGGTGTAAGGTTTTCTATATCAAGATTTAACAAATCTTCTTTTATTTCCAACAAAATTGGATCATCTAGCTGAATAAAACTCGTTTGAAAGGCTATTTCATGAGATTTTTCCGCCGTTTTAATTTTTTCTTTCGCCGTTTTGTTAATTTTTTCCGCCGTTTTATTTTTGCCGTTGTTGGAATCTTCGGCTTTTTCCTCTAATTTGTGAAGAATTTCCGTTGCAAGAGACAGCACATTTTTTGGCATTCCAGCAAGTTTTGCCACATGTATTCCGAAAGATTTTTCACTTCCGCCCTTCTCTATTGTTCTTATAAATATGATTTTGGAACCTAACTCTTTGACTGCAACATGATAGTTCTTTATTCTGTCATATTGCTGTTCCATATCTATAAGCTCATGATAATGAGTAGCAAACAAAACTTTAGCCCTATTCTTATTGTCGTGAAGATAGGCTGCAATTGCCCAAGCAAGCGATACGCCATCGTAGGTTGAAGTACCCCTGCCAATCTCGTCCAAAAGAATAAGCGAATGAGAGGAAAGGTTGTTGAGAATAGAGGCTGTCTCGTTCATTTCTACCATAAAGGTACTTTCGCCAGAAGCGATATTGTCGGAAGCTCCCACTCTTGTGAAAATTTTGTCAACTATACCTATTTCAGCACTCTTTGCCGGTACATAGGAACCTATTTGTGCCATGAGAACTATTAGTGCCGTTTGACGAAGATAGGCACTTTTTCCCGACATGTTAGGTCCTGTGATAATCATTATTTGTTGGGTAGTAGTGTCAAGATAAACATCGTTGGCAATATACTCTTCGGACAATGGCAACATCTTTTCTATCACAGGATGACGCCCTTTGGAAATGTGAAGAATGTCTGTCTCCAAAATCATAGGGCGAACATAGGAATTATCCAAAGCACACAAAGCAAAAGAAAGAAGACAATCCAAACGGGCAAGAGCTACTGCCGAAGAAGTAAGCCTGTCTATGAAAGGCATACATTCTTCAAGTACTTCGTGATACAAACGTGTTTCCAAAGAAGATATATTGTCTTGTGCGAAAAGGATTTTTGTTTCAATATCCTTGAGTTCCGGAGTAATATATCGCTCTGCATTTGCAAGGGTTTGCTTTCTCTGCCATGTGTCTGGCACTTTGTCTTTATGGGTGTTTGTTACCTCAAGATAATAACCAAAAACATTATTAAAGCCTACCTTTAAGGATGAAATACCTGTACTTTCGCATTCGGTCTTACAGATATTGTCAAGAACTTGTTGGGAATTGAAAGCTATATTTCTGTATTCGTCGAGTTCCTTATTGCAACCTGTCTTTATGGCATTGCCTTTTGCTATATTGTTAGGTGCATTCTCGTTGATAGATTGCAGAATATGATTTTTCAGTTCAAGGCAAGAATCCAAACAAGGAAACAAAACAGAATCATCTCCCAATTGTTCTATTGCCAAACGAATATCCTCAATTTCGGAAAGTATATTTGTTATGTGATAAAGCTCATCTGGTTGAATCCTATGGAAAGAAAGTTTGGATATCACCCTTTCCATATCACCGATACGCTTTATTTTCTCACATAAAAGTTCTCTGAAACTGTCGTTATATATTAAGGAAGTAACTATCTTTTGACGCTCTTCTATCCCCTGCTTGTTTTTCAACGGAAGAATAATCCAACGCCTAAGCATTCTTGCTCCCATATTGCTTTGAGTCTTGTTCAAAACATTGTATAGCGTGGCTTCTTCGGATGATGCTGAGGAAACAAGTTCAAGATTGCGTATTGTGAATCTGTCAAGCCAAACATAATTGCTGTTGTCTATTCTCGAAATGTTGCAAATATGAGAAAGTTCGGTATGATTGGTCTCCTGAATATAATAAATGGCAGCACCTGCAGCAATAATAGCATAAGGTAAATCTGCTATACCAAAACCTTTCATGCTATTCACATCATACAAAGAAGACAAAGTATCTTGTGCGAACTGTTCAGAAAAAACCCAGTCGTCGTAGGTCTTTGTGATTATCTTTTCTTTGAAAAGTTCTGTCAGTTCCCTTTCATAGTGGCGTTGAAGCACAACTTCTTTTGGCAAAAAGTTCTGCAAAAGTTTTTCTATATCGTCCCTGTTACCCTGAGATACATAAAATTCGCCTGTTCTTATATCTATGAGTGCAATACCATAATCTTCCTTTTTCTTGTGTATGGCACAAAGAAAATTGTTTTCTTTTCCATTGTCTGCTCCATAGGATATGGAAGGTGTTACTATTTCCGTAATACCCCTTTTTACAATACCTTTAGCTGTTTTAGGGTCTTCTATTTGTTCGCAAATGGCTACACGTTTGCCTGCTTTGATAAGTTTTGGCAGATAGGAGTCCAAAGCATGAAAAGGAAAGCCTGCCAAATGGTCTTGCCCTTGTCCGCTACGCTTTGTAAGGACAATATCCAATATCTTTGAGGTTTCCACTGCATCCTCTCCAAAAGTTTCATAAAAATCACCTACACGATAGAGCAACAAAGCATCAGGATACTTTGCTTTCATATCGTTGTACTGTTTCATCAAAGGTGTAAGTGCTTTTGTAGCCATAGTATAGATGTGTTACAAAGTTGTAATTTCCAAAATTTCCATCATAGGATTTGGTTCTATCAAAGCATCTTCCGCTTTTGCAGGAATCATAAGTATTTCGCCTGCACTCAATGGTATTCTGTGCCCCATGGAAGTTACAAAACCTTTTCCAGCAGTGCAGAAGTAAAGATAGAATGTGTCGTTATTTGACAAATCTTTTTTCAAACCTTGTGTAAGAGGCATTATATTGGTTACAAAATATGGGCACTGCACCATATTTGTTGTTTCGTTCAAATGAAAATGATAATGCTCCTTTGCAGTGCCTTCTTGCTTTGAAAGGTCAAGCACTTCCAAGCCTTGTTCCAAATGAAGCTGTCTTGGATTGCCGTTATCATCCACTCTATCCCAATCATACAGACGGAAAGTTGCATCGCTGCTTTGTTGTATTTCGGCAAGCAATACTCCCTTGCCTATGGCGTGCATCTTGCCTGCAGGAATAAAGTAACAATCGCCTTGCTTTGCCTCATCGGCGTGCATAACATCAACAAAAGTCTTGTTTCTTAGCCTGTTGATAACATCGGCCTTTGTTTCCTTCTGGGTAAATCCCGAATAGATTTTGGCATCTTGGTCTGCTTGCAAAACATACCACATCTCTGTTTTTCCATTGCTTTGTCCCATGTGGCATGAAGCATAATGGTCGTCGGGATGCACCTGTGCAGAAAGATTTTCCTTGGCATCTATGATTTTTATAAGGAGAGGAAATTCGGTTGAATACTTATCGAAATTTTCTTCTCCAAGAAGTTCATCGGTATACATCTCGATAACTTCATTCAAGGTGCATTCTGCCAAAAAGCCATTCTCTACCACAGTTTCCTCACCCTCGATTCCAGACAACACCCATAATTCTCCACAACGATTCAAAGGAGAATAATCTATACCAACAATATCTCTTATTTTGTTACCGCCCCATATTTTATCTTTGAACAGAGGCATAAATCTCAAAGGATATAATCCACGTTCTTCCATCTCTAAAATTTTTGTGCAAAGTTACAATTTTTAATACTCTTCTACAAATTTTTATGCAATACAGATAATAATACTAATGATTTCATCGTTTTAAGATAAACAATGATAATTAAATAATAAAGTTATGAAACGAATATTGTTATTACTATTGGTTGCATTTGGACTAATGGTTCCTCAGGTACAAGCAACTGAGGGTTACGAAGAGAATGCTTGTGAACGCGGTATTTCAAAAATAAAAGACACAATACCAGGAGATGGAGTTTATGAAATTGATGCGAGATGGACATTTAGATTGAATATACGTAAGGGTAAAGTGCGTTCTTTCATAGATCTTTCATCCGACACAGAACTTCTTTCAAAAATTGTAGAAGTTAAATTTTTCCCAATAACAAATTTTGAAGAAGCAAATCGTTTCTTTAATTCAAGAACTAATAAAGGTTATTGGTTCCTTGAACTAGCCCGTATGCGTAGATATGGAGAGGAAGAATTTTCCTATTACGCAGTTATTGTTGCAAATATGAATAATGTTTGGGTAGATACTACAACAGACGATTAGTAAATTTTATTGAGAGGTTAATGGTCAACAAATTAAAACAAGGAAAGAAAAAATTGAAAGCAAGGAAGAATTTTCTAAAACGGCGTTTTATTATGGCAATAAAAAAGGAGGTGAAATAATCACCTCCTTTTTGTTTATGAAAGAAAGATTTTATTATAAGTCGATATCGTTTTGTGAAGGCAATTCTTCAAAACCTTCGCCAAGATTCTCAACATCTTTGTGAATTGTTACGAATGCCTTAGGGTCAATCTCTTTCATAGTGTATTTAATAGTTTTGTACTCTTTCTTTGTTACTGTTGTGTATATCATAGTACGCTCAGCACCATTCCAAAGACCTTTGGCAGCAACCATAGTAGCACCTCTGTCGAGTTTGTTGCATATCAAATCTCTCACTTGGTCTATCTTGTCGCTTATGATGCAGATACGACGATTTACTTTGGTATCAACAAACATGTCTATTATTACACCTTCAAAGTAGATAAGCACGCAACTATATATAGGGAAACGAATGTCGCCGTTGATGAATACTGAAGTCAAAGCAATAGTACAATCAACAATTATTACCAAAGTTCCCAAAGATATGTGAGTGTATTTATTGATTATCATGGAGATAATATCGCTTCCTCCACTTGTTGCACCACTGCGGAAGATAAGACCTATGCCCACACCATACAATACACCTGCAGCAACGGTATTAAGAACATAGTCTGGGTAGAACCATTTTTCTGCATTAAGCACCTTAAGCACTACACCATCTTGTGCAAGAGGTTCGTTTATGAAATCGCCTATATGAATAAGAGGTTCATAGCCCCACCATGTCTCAAGCAAAGCCATAGAGCCCAAACCAACAGCCTCACTCAAAATAGTAAGCACGCCGAATTTAGGTCCAAGAATTATGAAACCTATCACAAGCAATGGTATGTTGAAGCAAAGACAATAATTGCTGATTTTCCATGGCCATATTGTGTTTAATACGTTTGAAAGTCCATAGGTGCCACCAGGAGCAAGGTAGTATGGATTGGCAAACTTCAAATCGGCAATAACAAACAACAATGTACCAATTACAACATAGAAAATAGCTTTAATAAGCGAGGTCCACCATTTTGCAGAGCCTATTGGTGCGTTGTCGAAGTTCAAAGAATCCATTACCCACTTGGTGATTGGATTTTGTTTTTGTACGTTTATTTTGTTCATAAATAGGAATAATGTTTTTTGATTGTGTTATGTGTTTTTATTGTTTATAAATCGTTTCTTGGTTCTATGATTGTGCCCCATTCTCTTTTGGCTGCACGCTTGTTTACCACCTTTATATGTTCTATTGCATACCTTCCGTTTGGATGAGTGGCAATTACATC
>JABUUQ010000004.1:406638-408152 GCA_021443125.1 Bacteroidales bacterium | reverse complement strand
TCCTCATGTTTCAATACAACCTTGTTCATATTGTAGTGATTCTTTTTCTTATAGGTCTGAGTAAACATTTCTTCTGGTCTTGTTGGCTTGTAGTTCGGACAATCGTACTCATGCACCTGACAATTAAAGATTTCTTTCCATGAATTGCCGGTATAGGAGAATATTCTAAAGTAATTGACATTTGAATAGTCTCTGTAAACTGTCATAAAAGATATTTCATCACCACCATCGCCGTCAAGGTCGCCTTCATTGATAAGAAAATAAACTCCAAGGTCGCCATCAAGTTGCAAAGGGGTAAGTTCTTCATTGTCGGAGTACAATTCTGTCGCCATTTCGTAGAGATTTTCCTCGAAACCATCACCATCAAAGTCTCCACGAATAGAAAATCTGGTTGAAGATGTCTTTTCCCACTTCCATTCCGAAGGAGTAAGATTGTTTGTTATAACATCCTGCCAAGGTTTTATCATTTCTTCATCTTGTGCAAAAGCCACAAGGCCTGCAAACAAAGATACTAAAAACAATGTCTTTTTCATATCCTATAATGTTTTGTTTTTGATTCTTTATTATTCCTCTTCGTCGTATCTAAGGTTCTCCAGCACAAATTGTGCCCTTTCCTGCGTGTTGCCTCCCATAAAGAATTTCAAAGTATCGTCTATTCCACTTTCCTTATTCAAGATTACAGGGTCCAAACGAATGTCTTTGCCTATGAATTTTGCAAATTCTTCATGAGAAATCTCGCCAAGACCTTTGAACCTTGTTATTTCCACACCCGTTTTCAACTGCTTTGCCGCTTTGTCTCTTTCTTCTTCCGAATAGCAATAAATAGTCTGCTTCTTGTTTCTTACTCTGAACAACGGAGTTTGAAGAATATACACATGACCTCTTCGTACCAATTCTGGAAAAAACTGCAAGAAAAATGTCATAAGCAAAGCACGTATATGCATTCCATCAACATCGGCATCAGTTGCAATAACTACGTAATTATAACGAAGATTGTCCATATCCTCATCTATATTCAAGGCATTGTGAAGGAAATTGAACTCAGCATTCTTATAAACCATTTCCTTGCTTTCTCCAAAAGAATTTTCGGGTTTGCCCCTTAGGGAAAACACTGCCTGAACATTAGGGTCTCTACTCTTGGTTATACTTCCCGAAGCCGACAAACCTTCTGTAATAAAGATAGTTGTCTCCAGTCTTCTTTCATCCTTAAGGTCTGTATAGTGTATTCTGCAGTCCCTAAGGTTTCTGTTTGTTATGGAAACTTTCTTTGCACCTTCTTTTGCTAATTTCTTAACATTTTGAAGGCCTTTTCTCTCTTTTTCGTTCCTAAGTATTTTTTCCAAAATGGCGTCTGCAACCTCAGGATTCTTATGAAGATAGTTGTCGAGTTGTCTTGTTACTATATCTATTATGTAATTCCTAACGGTTATGCCTTTATCTTTGTCGTAATCCACACTTCCGAGTTTTGTCTTGGTCTGTGATTCAAATATAGGCTCGGTTATTCTCAAACTTAT
>JABUUQ010000004.1:404505-406352 GCA_021443125.1 Bacteroidales bacterium | reverse complement strand
ATGAGAGTCAGCCCCCTGTTCAAGTAGGCATAATTCCAAATAAGTTTCTCCACATATTCCCCGATGAAAGAATAGTTGCCGAACAATTCATGGTCTGGGATAAACTCAACAATGGTTCCGTGTTCAAGGTCTGTGTCTGTTATGGCCTCATCCTTGGTCAATACACTCTTGCTGAATTCTGCAACTTTGGTGTGCCCGTCAACGATACTCTGCACTCTGAACCATTCACTCAAAGCATTTACGGCTTTTGTGCCCACACCATTCATTCCTACAGACTTTTTGAAGGCTTTTGAGTCGTATTTTGCACCTGTATTCAATTTGGCAACGCAGTCTATGGTTTTTCCCAAAGGTATGCCTCTGCCATAATCCCTTACCCTTACCTTTCCTGTCTCAAAATCAATATCCACTTCTATTGTCTTGCCATTACCCATGGCAAATTCGTCAATAGAATTGTCTATAACCTCCTTAACCAATACATAAATACCATCATCTGCAGAGGAACCGTCTCCAAGTTTGCCTATATACATACCAGGACGCAACCTTATATGCTCGTTCCAATCCAGAGTTTTTATACTATCTTCGTTGTAGGTGTTTATATTTGTTCTTGCATCGTTATCCATATTCAACTTGCAAAGATACATAAAAAAAATCAAATCACACTCAAATGAAACAAAGTTCTATTTTGCTGAAATCAAGTTTTAATTAAATAGAATAAGGATTTAATTTTGTAACTTTGCAGTCCGGAAAAATTCAACAAAGTAATTTCGTATGAAAAAGTTATCAGGTATTATTATAGCATTGTTTGCTTATTGTGTTGCAGGTTTTTGCCAAGTGGCAACGCCAACAAATCCTATTAGTTCGGAAATTGACGATAATTCAGCCATTGTTTCATGGGACGCTGTTGAAGGTGCAGAATTTTATGAGTTTGCCTTGTGGCTTGCCTTGGGCGAAGAAGTTGCCTACGACACCACATCGTCTTGTTCAAAGCAGGTTTTCGGACTTGTTTCCGGTGTTCAATATCTTTGGAAGGTAAGAGCAATATCGTACAATGGCGACACAAGTGTTTGGAGTAATACCTTGTCTTTCCACACCCTTGCAATAAGTTCGGATTGTGCCGACATAACAAATATTTTCGTTGGAGATATGAATAATAACCGCCTTTTGTTGCAATGGGATGCAGATGCGTCAACATCGGTTTGGGAAGTGGCAGTGGGCGAGTTGGGCAGCAATCCTTCCTACAACGAAAGAAGATACACAACCACCAATCTCGAATACCCTATTGATAACCTTTTTGCCTCAAGTTCCTATCAGTTTGCAGTACGCTCACTTTGCAATTCCTCAATCAGCAATTGGACATATTTGTATGCCAGATATCTTAACGAAAACAGCATAAGGAATTTTCCTATTCAGATAAACTTTGAAGACAGTGTTGAAAATTCCCATATAGGTTTGATTTCATCTTCTTTGAACCCTTGGACAATAGGTTCTGCCAACAATGGAACAACTTCTTTGTATGTAAGCAACGACAATGGCGAAAGCGTATCGTTTTCAAATGCCGACACTGCCATTTCCTATGCCTATATAGATTTCAATATTCCAGAAAACGCAGTAAGTTTCTTTGTTGATTTCAAATATAAAGCCGATTCTTTGGGAGAAAATGCAGGTATGAAAGTCTATCTTCTGCCTCTTGGTCAGGCACTCAGCCTTCAAAATCTTCCAGATGAGAATTACAGAATCGGCAACCTTGTCTATAACAACAGCAATGGCGATTGGATGCAGGAACACATAGAATTGCCAAATGTTTTCATTGGTTCGGAAAGAAGAATTGCTTTTGTATGGTACAACAA
>JABUUQ010000004.1:401590-402876 GCA_021443125.1 Bacteroidales bacterium | reverse complement strand
CTTACAAATATGGAAGGCAGAACCTTGATTCAATGGGATTTTCTGCCGGAAAAAATTTCTCTTTCTTCGTTTGAAGATGGCGTTTATTTGCTACATATTTTTGATGCAAAAGACAATAAAATCACAAAGAAGATAATCAAAACCTCAACAAGATAACAAGCGATAGCAAACTATTGTTATTTATGAACAATGGTTGTTGAACTTATTATCGTTTGACTGTCACTTGCAAGAATCAGTTCGTATTCGCCCGGAATTTCGAACTCTTCACTTGCATCGGCGTTGAATTCTTTGAAAAACTCGTCGGAGATTGTCAATTCTATTGTTTTGCTTTCTCCTTTCTTCAAATTGATTTTTTCAAACGCACACAAATCTTTTTCATTCATGGCAAAACGAGAATATTTCTTGCGTATGTATAGTTGTACCAGTGCTTTACCATCGTAATTGCCGGTATTTGACACCGTAACCCTTGCTGTTTTTGTATCGGAACTCACTTCAAAATTCTGATATTGGAATTCTGTGTAACTCAAACCATATCCAAAGCAATAAAGTGGCTTGTGCTCGCCTTCAAGATAGGCACTGCGATTGCCGACACGCTTTGTATTGTAGTAGCATGGTATTTGTCCTTCGGATTTTGGGAAAGAGATAGGAAGGTGTCCCGAAGGATTGTTTTCGCCCACAAGAGTGCTCACTATGGAACGGCCACCCATTGCACCAGGATAGAAACACTCAAGCATAGCATCGCATTCTGATTGGATATCTGTAAGAATCAAAGGTCTGCCATTGATGAGAACAACAACGATTGGCTTGTTCAATTTCTTTAATTCTTTGAACAAATCCATTTGAACGCCGGCAAGTTGCAAAGAACTCCTATCGAAACCCTCACCGCTTGTGATATCGCTGACGCTTTTGGCATTGACTTTGGCTGCTCCAGTGTTTTCGTATTCTATTGTCTCATATCGCGAACTGCTTCCACCAACACACAACACTATTACATCACTTTGTTTTGCTATCTCTATCGCTTGTGCAAATCCTGCCTTGCTTGTGTCTTTTATTCCGCAACCTTTGGCGTACAGATATGGTATTTTGTATTGTTCAAAAGCCATTTTTATGGTTGTAACGCTTGTAGTGTCTTGTGGTCCAGTATAGTCGCCAAGTTGATTGTAGATATTGTCGGCATTAGGCCCTATAAGAGCAATTTTTTTCAGTGAAGCAAGATTCAAAGGCAAGGTATTGTTTTTGTTTTCAAGCAATACAAGGCTTTCGTTTGCCACTTGCAAAGCCATATT
>JABUUQ010000004.1:399028-401544 GCA_021443125.1 Bacteroidales bacterium | reverse complement strand
TCTCAAACAATCCACTCTCGAATTTATGATACAAAACTCTTCTTACAGCAGAGTTAATCACCGATGTATCAACATTTTGCAAGTTATTATAAAAATCTGTTGCACTAAGATCTATATCCACTCCAGCACTTATTGACAATTCCGCCGCTTGTCTGAGATTTTTTGCCACTCCATGAGATTGAAGTCCGCTTATGGAATGCAAATCGCTTATTACCATACCATCAAACTGCCATCTGTCTCGTAGAATTGTACCAAGAAGATAGGAATTCATAGTGCAAGGTATGCCATCTATTTCATTGTATGCTGTCATCACCAGTTTTGCTCCTTGCTTTATGGCTTTTTTGAACGGAGGCAGTATTTCGGTATTCAGTTCCCTAAGCCCTATGTGTGCAGAGCCTGCATTATGACCTCCTTCGCTTATTCCATAGGCTGCAAAGTGTTTAAGGCATGGCAAAAGCGTTCTGTTGAATTTGTTGCTCAAAGAAGGGTTGGTAAGACCTTTCACTATGGCTTCTCCCATCTTGCCAGTAAGGTATGCATCCTCTCCATAGGTCTCCTCCACCCTGCTCCAACGGGCATCTCTTGCAACATCAAGCAATGGAGAAAAGCAAATGCTTACACCTTGTTGCATAGACTGTGCCGCAATCTTCTCTGCCATTTGCTCTATCAAGGCAGTATTCCATGTTGCTGCCTGTCCTATACCTGTAGGGTAGGAGATAGAACCTGCCTGCATAACTCCATGCATACATTCTTCCGCAATAAAAACAGGAATACCCAATCGAGTGTTCTCTATGACGTATTTCTGCAAAGCATCTGCACCTTGAGATAGAAATTCTGGAGTAAGACCGTTTTCAAGTGTTTTTCCAGCCCAAGGATCTGCACGATAGAAGCCCCAAAGCGAGCCTATATTCTTTTCTTTCAGTGTTTTTATCGCATAATCTGAAACAACAACCCTATCACCTTGTCTTTCGTAGTAGTTCCATCCCAAATCCATAAGCAACTGCCCTTGTTTTTCCTCCATAGTCATTTGAGACAAAAGATTCTCCACTCGTTGAGAGATGGGATATGAGGCATCTTCAAAAATATCTTTTCGGTTGTTCTTGTTGAAATCAATGTATGTTTGGGCAAAAACCTCAAAACAAAATGCTAAAATGCTTATAAAAACGCAGGCTTTCTTCATATATTCTATTGTATTGGTATTTGCAAAATTACGAAAAAAAGAATAAATGCTTGATATAAAAGTTTTTTTTTGTATCTTTGCCGTTTCTTTTTAGGAACGAATAAATAATTTATGGAGAAGTTAGCAGTTGTGGCCCTTGGAGGCAACGCATTGATAAGAAGCAACGAAAAAGGCACTTATAAAGAGCAGATAAAGAATGTTATGACTACTTGTGATAGCATTGCAAAGCTTTTGAAACAAAATTACAACATTGTTATTGCTCACGGCAATGGTCCTCAAGTTGGGAACATACTTTTGCAGAATCAGGCTGGCAAAAAACAATATGGTGTTGAAGATATGCCTATGGATTATTGCGGAGCACAAACACAAGGCTCTATAGGATATCTTATTGACCAATGTTTGCGAAATGTGATGCACAAGGAAAACATTCAAAAAGATGTTGTGGTGTTGCTTACCCAAGTTTCTGTAGACAAGGACGACAAAGGCTTCAAAAATCCTACCAAACCTGTTGGTCCATACTATACCAAAGAACAAAAAGACCAATATATACAAGACACTGGTGCCACTTTCAAGGAAGACGCCAAAAGAGGTGGCTGGCGAAAAGTCGTTGCATCTCCTGTTCCTTTGAAAATAGAGAATATAAAACTTACAAAACAACTGGCTTTGGAAGGTTATGTTGTTGTAACTGCAGGTGGTGGCGGCATACCTGTAATAGAGAACGACGGCATTCTTCAAGGTGTTGAGGCGGTTATAGACAAAGACCTTGCTTCTGCTGTAACGGCTGTGGAGATAGGTGCAGATGAGTTCTATATTCTTACAGATGTTCCAAAAGTCTATATAAATTTCCACAAGGAAGGCGAAATGGCTTTGGACACTATTACTGTTGCACAAGCAGAAGAGTATCTTGCACAAGGACAATTTGGAGAAGGCAGTATGGCTCCAAAAATTCGTGCTGCATTGCACTATGTCAAGAATGGTGGCAAAGAATGTATTATCACCGAAGCAGGACAACTTGGCAACAAAGACTGTGGCACAAGAATAATTTGGTAGAGTATCTTGTCTTGTTGTCTTTGGCACAAAAGCACACTGCAAAATTATCGTCTGTTGTTTTTTCATAGTTCTGCAATATGAAATTCGAATACTTTGTAGGCAAAAGACTGACAAAGCAAAAGGAGAAAACTTATGCAAGGCCTGTGGTAAAAATTGCCATAGCAAGCACGGCTTTGTCTATTGCAGTGATGTTGATTGCTTTGAGTGTATTGGAAGGGTTCAAAACCGAGATAAAAAACAAGATTGCAGGCTTTGGCTCTCATATTCAGGTGGTTTCCTATGGTTC
>JABUUQ010000004.1:393380-397568 GCA_021443125.1 Bacteroidales bacterium | reverse complement strand
TTTTCAAGCAGATGTGTAGCACAAGTATGCCTGAAAACATGAGGCGATTTCTCATCCACATTGCAGTTTTTCAGTTTCTTGTTGATAAGATAGTACAACTGACCTGCCGACATAGCCTCGCCTTTCTTGTCCACTATTAAGAACTTTCCTTTTATTCCTAAACGTTGTTTTAGGTCAATATATTTTACAACATCATCAAGTATTTTTTCTCCCAAAGGAATAATTCTCTCTTTTCTTCGCTTGCCCAAAACTCGTATCTGCTTGGCATAGAAGTCGAAATCGTTGTTTTTTATGCTCAAAAGTTCAGCTCTACGCATTCCTGTGGCATAAAGAAATTCCATGATAAAATAATCTCGAAACTCAATGAAATTGTTCTCATCGGGTTTGGCAGACAAAAGTTTTTCCATCTCATCCTGATGCACAAAAGACATCTTTCGCTTAGACATTTTGGGTGCAAGAATTTTCGCCATAGGGTTTTCTATTGTGTCATCTTCGTGTTGAAGGAATTTGAAGTAGGAACGCAACGCTATTATCTTTCTATTGATTGTTCTTGTGGATAAGCCCCTGTCTGCCATATCCATAAGCCACACCCTTATCAGCTTTGCATCGGGCTCTTGCAAGAAAGGTTCTCCGTTGTTCAAAGATTGCAACTTTTCGGCAAGCTGTCGCAAATCTGTTTCATAGGATTTGATAGTGCAAGGCGAAAAATCCCTCTGCTTTTCCAAATATGTAAGAAACTCTGCCACCTTCATGATAGCAAAGGTATAAAAAAAAACTCACAAACCATTAAGATTTGTGAGCCATTTTGTAAATTTATGAATTATTTATCCATTTCCATTTGTCTAAGATGTTGAACGTAAATAGCTTTCAACTTCTTTTCTCTGGCAATTACTGAAGGTTTTGTGAATTGTTTTCTTCCGCGTAATTCTTTAACAACGCCTGTTTTCTCGAATTTTCTTTTTAGCTTCTTAAGAGCTCTTTCGATATTCTCGCCTTCTTTAATAGGGACAATAATCATAATTTATACCTCTTTCTTTTTTAATTAATAATAAATTAGTTAACTTTACAATTTGCAAAAATAGTGCTTTTTATCATTCTGGCAAAACTTTTTGCAATTTTTCTTCCACCCACTTTGGACAACGCATAGGTTTTCTTGTTTGTCTGTCAACAAAACAAAGCTCGTTCCAACCTTCGCACAAAAGAGTTTCCTTGCCGTTTTCATCTATTCTCAAAACTTTGTAATCGAAATGTATTTTGGCTGCAGGCATCTGTGCTATTGTGGTGCGAATTGTAATAATATCGTCGTAGAGTGCAGGAGTATGATAGCGTGCATATTGTGTTATCAATGGCATCATCACCCCTTGCTGTTCCATATCGCCATAGCAAACGCCAGCATACCTCATAGTTTCCTCTCTGCCGATTTCAAAGAAGCGAAAGTAGTTGCTATTATGCACATAACCCATTTGGTCTGTTTCATAATAGGTTATCCTGTGTTGGTGGTCGTGTTCCAAAATTTTTTCTGCCATAGTTTTGGTTATATTTGTTGCATTCGCACTAAAAAAGCCGTCTATTATAGACAGCTTTCCCTATTGTTTTGATTTCAATGCAAGGATTAGTATTTTATGTATCCTTTTTCTATTGAGTTGTTCAAACAAGCGATGATGCCTTTTTTGTTGATTGTTCTCATACCTTTGGCACTAACTTTCAAAGTAACCCAAGCATCTTCTTCTGCAATGTAGAATTTTTTAACTTGTAGGTTAGGATAAAATCTTCTTTTATTCTTGATGTTTGAGTGAGAAACGTGGTTTCCCTTCATCGCTTTCTTACCTGTAATTTCGCAAATTCTTGACATGGTATTCTATGTTTTTATGTTATTATCAATTAGTTAGCTTGTTTTCTCGCAAACCTTTGGGCTTGTTGCATTAGTCTCACATCCTAATCCAACCTACACCCCTATTTTGAGTTTGCAAATTTACAACCTTTTTTTTATCTGACAAAATCTTTTGCAAAGAATTTTATTTGCAATTTGTTGGGACACAAAGAAAGCGGCAATGAAAATTACCGCTTACCCAAATAATAAATATTAAAAAAAGGAAGGATTTTTTATTTCAAGGTTTTATTTTCTTATTCCTTTGAAAAAATTTCTACCCAAATAAACTGCTTGTTCGCCAAGTTCTTCTTCTATACGAAGCAATTGGTTGTACTTGCATATTCTGTCTGTACGAGAAGATGAACCAGTCTTGATTTCGCCTGTATTCAAAGCAACTGCAAGGTCGGCAATAGTTGTATCTTCTGTTTCGCCACTTCTATGAGACATAACTGCTGTGTAGCCGTTGTTGTTTGCCAAACGAACAGCGTTTATTGTTTCTGTAAGAGAGCCTATTTGGTTGAATTTGATAAGGATAGAATTTGCAACACCCTTATCTATACCCATTTGCAAACGTTTGGTATTTGTAACAAACAAATCATCGCCAACAAGTTGTACTCTGTCGCCTATGGAATCTGTAAGCAGTTTCCAACCGTCCCAATCGTCCTCTGCCATACCGTCTTCGATAGATATGATAGGGTATTTCTTTGTCCAGTCTTTCCAGTATTCTGCCATTTGTTGAGAAGTAAGTTTCTCACCGCTTGACCATTTGAAATGATACATCTTTTCTTCTGGAATATAGAATTCGCTTGATGCTGGGTCCAAAGCAATGCACACATCTTCACCTGGACGGTAGCCTGCCTTTTCTATTGCCTCCAATACAACCTCTATAGCCTCTTCGTTAGAGCCAAGATTTGGTGCAAAACCGCCTTCATCACCAACATTTGTTGAATGACCTTTGGCCTTAAGCACTGATTTAAGGTTGTGGAAAACTTCTGTAATCATTCTCAAACCTTCAGAGAAAGTAGGCGCACCAACAGGCATAGCCATAAATTCCTGAAAGTCTATTTTGTTGTCTGCATGTGCTCCACCATTCAAAATGTTCATCATAGGAACAGGAAGAGTGTAAGCATTGGCACCACCAACATAACGATAAAGTTCCTGACCTGTCTCCATTGCTGCCGCTTTTGCACAAGCAAGAGAAACGCCAAGTATTGCATTAGCACCCAAACGGCCTTTGTTTTCTGTACCGTCGAGTTCTATCATTTTTTTGTCTATAAGTATTTGTTCAGTAACTGGAAGACCATTGATTTCTTCAGCTATTATTGTGTTTACGTTCTTTACTGCCTTAAGCACTCCCTTGCCCATGTATGTGCTTTTGTCTCCGTCTCTAAGTTCTACTGCTTCGTGCACACCTGTTGATGCTCCAGATGGAACAGCAGCTCTACCTACTGCACCCGCTTGTGTATAAACTTCCACTTCTACTGTTGGATTGCCTCTAGAATCCAAAATCTGTCTTGCATGAACGCCAATAATTTGTGACATAGTTCTAAATTTTTGAAATTACTACTATTATATTATTTTGTACTATTGTTTTAACTTTGCAAAGATAGTAAATTTTACTCAATTCCACTCACTTGTCAGGCTTCTTTTTCGAAATAGAGTTTGTAATACTTGAGCCCTGTCTTTTCGTCCTCACCTATTTCCACTCTGTCGCGTCTGCCATGAATGTAAAGGGTGAAATTTTTGTCGAGTTTTATAACCGAACGCAAATATCTTGAAGCCTTTCTGACAACATTTTCATCCAAAATAAAATCATCGTCAAGATCCAATTCGCGTTCTTGTTCATACTTGCCTTTGAAGTCTATAAATTTGTCTTTCAAATCGTCGTCTTCCAAAACTTTTTGAGCAAAATTGTCTGTATTGAAATTCTTGTTCTCCTTGAAAAAGTCCGAAGAACGATTGAAGTACTCTGCTTGGTCTGCCTTGGTCATCTCGTATTCCTGAGGCATAAAATCTCTCACAAACTTTCTGCACAAATCCAACATTCCTTCGGTTTTATGATAGGAGTCTTGTCTTTGTCGCAACGCAAGGAAATCATCAACCCAATACACAGCCTCATTGCCTCGCGAATTGGTATCCACTATAGACACCACATAACCATTTTCTCTTTCTGTATTGAAAACTATGCAGCCTTTGTCTAATTTATTGATATTTATGCCATTATCTTGCGAAATATCGAAATTGTCGCCATCGGGATAGACTTTCAGATAGGTTTCTTTGTTCTCGCTTTTGAATATACCCACTGCATCAACTATTTT
>JABUUQ010000004.1:392092-393347 GCA_021443125.1 Bacteroidales bacterium | reverse complement strand
TATAGTTCGCCAGTCTTTATGTTAGGGTGTGTGGAAACATCATACAAATGCTTGGCAATCACACAACTCTGCTCATAAAACGATTGTTTAGGATTGTCGAAAATGTTGGATATTGCCTCATACATACAGTTGTAGCCTTCGCCCTTGTCGAGAGCAAAAACAAAATATTGGTTGCTTTTGAATGCAGAAGTAAAATAATGCAAAAGCACCGAAGAAATATCCGCATCCAAAATGTATGGAGCAGCACTGATTTTCAACACATCGCCATTTACTTTATTGCCAACCCTATGCACAGCCAAACTCTCAAGGGTGGCGTCATCACATGTCATCATATCTTTTCCGTATTTTTTTGCAAAGATAATAAAAAAATCCGTCGCAATTTTTCTTTTGGTGTTTTGTTATTCAATTTTGGAAATTATTGTATTTTTGCTATCTTTCTAAAACACTATTTTTCTATGAGAAAGCACATTTTTGCACTTGTTTTTTTTGCTTCCTGCGTTGCTATGGCACAGGACTCTTTGTTTGTCAAAGCACAGCAATATATGAATGCTTCGCGTTGGATAGAAGCACAAAACATTCTCAAACAAGGGCTTAGGGAAGGTGGCGACACTATGCTCTATTCCTATGAACTGGCTTGGGCTTATTATTCCAACAAAGAATATGCACAGGCAATAAAAACTCTTGCACCTTTTCTCAACAAAGACGACTCTCCAAGCGAAATATACCAGCTTCTCGGCAACGCTTATGATGAAAACGGCAATTCCTACAAGGCTGTGGATATCTACAAGCAAGGGCTGGCAAAATACCCTAAGGCTGGCAATCTTTTTCTCGAAATAGGCAATATAGAGTTCAAAAAAGGCAATTTCAAAGATGCACTCTATTGGTATGAAAAAGGCATAGAAAACGACCCTCTTTTTGCTTCCAACTACTATCGTGCCGCAAAAGTTTTCTTTATGAGTACCGAAATGGTTTGGGGCATTATGTATGGCGAAATTTTCATGCTTCTGTCCGATGACAACGAAAGAAAGCAACAAATGAGCAAAGATTTGTGCGAAGCTTATTTTTCTTGCATCAAAGAGATTGACGGCAAACCCAAAGCAGATTTCAACAACAATATAATAGTCTATTCCGACTCCTACGAGAGAAAAAACCTGTTTCCTCAAGTCTATAACAACACCATGCAAAACTGTCTGAAAAGCGTTAAATCTCTCAATATCGCCAACCTTATAAACATTCGCAAAAGCTTCATAAACAG
>JABUUQ010000004.1:387663-390532 GCA_021443125.1 Bacteroidales bacterium | reverse complement strand
TCTTTCTCTCTCTTCGGCGATAAATGTTGCTTCATCTTTCTTGTATTGAGGACTTGCAAGATATTTTTCCTTGTTTAGTTTTTGCGTTTTCTTGTCGTCTTGTGCGTTATAGAAAGTGCTTTTCTCAAACAATGCTGTTTGATTTTTCCCTGTTACTTCTATGTTTGATGCTTTATTTTTTAGAAACGCATCCCAGTAGGTTTTGAAAATTTCGTTGTTTCTAAGATTGTCGCAAAGTGTATTGTCTTGCATAAGTTGCAAATAATCTTCGCGTTCATAGTGTTGCATAGCAAGATATTGTTCAAAAAATTGAGGGTATTCGGTATATTGCATGAAATCTTCTTTGTTTTTCAGCGTCTGAACGAACCCTTCCACATTCTTTGCAACTTTTTGAGCAAAAAGGACTATTGTTTGTGTGCCCGTTGCCCCAAAAGTCTGTGTGCCCAACCATGCTATCGCATATATTTTGAAATGCTCAAATATAATGCTTCTTGTTTTTTCATGGATAGACTCAGTCCCTTTCATTATGCTTATTGGGAGTATAACAGCAACAAAAGCATTATCTTTCAAGAAGTGTTCTGTTCTCTCTACAAAGAAACATTCTATTTTTTTATTAGTATCATATTGTTTCGTTTCTATCTCTTTCGTAAGGGTGTATTTGCCTATTTCTTCGGTTGTGAGAGTATTCAAAAAACCTTTGACAGAAAAAGGTGGATTTGCAAGAATACAATCAAAATCTCCTTGAACAAAACCATCATAGACTTTCAATTTAGGGTCTATTTCCGACAAAGCATCTTTTGCAATTATGTGTGCATCATCTTTGCCGTTGAGAATAGTGGCTATTTTTGCAACTTGGCTTAATTGCTTGCTCTTCTCTATACCATACAAGGCAACATTTTTGTATTGTTTTGCAAACTCTGTAAGAAAATGCCCAGCACCACAAGCATAATCCAAAAGTTTTATATCTTGCCTGTCTGGAAAAACTGGCAAGGAGTTAATCATAAAATTAGTTATAGGCATAGGAGTGAAGAATTGCCCCTCTGTCTGATGCACACTCTTAGACAACAAACCTTCGAACAAATCGCCAAAAAAGTGATTCATATCTGTTTCGGTAAGGCGAATATCTTGTATTAGCGAAGCAATATCTATAAGAATGGCAAAATTATATTCAAAATCTTCTTTGTTTTCTACCTCTATAAAATTGAACTTCTTTATATTATAGAACTTTATCTCCTCATAGAATTTGACAATATTTTCATACAATCCATTTTTTAATGACCTTTTTGTTTTGTTGAATATATCCTCTATTTCGTCTTTCTCCTTATTGACCACTTCAACTTTGAACAATTCCTCTTTGCCTTGTTTGTATAGTTTTAGAAGTCTTCCGCAAAATTCTTTTGGTGTGTCTCCTGTTACACCTTTATAGTAGAATTGAAGGTCTGTAGGATTTTTGAGTTCGTCGGTTATCTTGCAAATAAACAAATCTATAAGTATGTAGAAAGTATGTTCAAAATCTGTTATTGCATGATTTCTCAGTATGGTGGCAAAATCATTGTAAATCTTACTTACCTCAATATAAGACAGTGTTTTCAAATCGTCTATAGTGTATTTGCTTTTTCCAACACTATAAGCTGCTATATCATCTTCAAACAAACCTTGTGTTTGAAAACTCATTTGATAGGTTTCTTTCCACACTTTGAAAAAACTTCCATTGCTCTTAAAAGTTAGCAAAGGATTGTTACCATTTTTCTTGTCTTTAATGTAATCATCATTATCTTTAAGAGTTATTAGTCTTGTTTGGTCAACAATAGCCTTTCCATCGAAATCACATGCATAAAGCACTATATTTTCCAGTCGTCCTGTGTGGCTGTTAATATAGGTTAGGTAACTGAAAAGTTGCCCACCATCTTTTTGCATCTTGTTCCACTCTTTTATAAATTCTTTGCCATAGGTTTTGTTTTCTATCAGCACCAAAGGATTATATTCTTTATCAAACACCAATACATCTCCATAAGCACCATTGTTGTCTCTTCCAAGTAGGAAAGAAGGTTCAAGCAAAATATGTTTGGCTTCATAGCCTTTGCTTAAAAGTTTATCTACACATACCAAGCAAACAAAATTCTCATCAGAAGAAAAATTTGTTGTTGTGTTTCTGTGTATTACCATTCCTTTGGCAGGATTGTCTTTTGTGGGGTATTGCCCTTCTTTGAAACTATCATCAATTGGATAGTATTCTATTTTCTTATTGTTGAAATCTACGGTAATTGAAGAATTATCGTGAGAAAAATGTTTTACATATACATTGCTTTTTTCTTCTTTGTAATTCAAATAAAGCAATAAATCTTTGATTGTTTTTGTGTCTGTTGATTTTATCATTTCGCCTTGTTTTATAAAAGAAGCGTGAAACTAATTTGCTGTACCCTATTGCTTAGGTCCTGAGACTACCCGATAATTACAGATACACAATTGTCCACGCCATTCAAGGCTGGAGCAACATATACAAATCTTGTAATTATCTAAAATTTCTCAGGTTTCAGCAATAAAGATTAAGCATACGCTTCCCATACTATACAACCACTATTGATTGCCGTTGCAAATTTACAAAATAATCTTGGATTTCGTGATTTTTTTATGGCGTTTTGGTGCAATAAAAGCAAGGAAGAATTGTTTGTTATTGAACAGGATTGTCCTACTACTGATTTTTATCATCTCTAAGAATAAAAAAATATAAAACCATCAGCACTATGAACATCGCACGTAAGTTTTTACTCGCTTTTGCTGCATTGCTCACAGGTAGGGGTTACCCTCACCCGTGAGTGTTGCAGTGGATTTTGGATGTTTTCGAAAAACCGGACGGACACAACCTCTC
>JABUUQ010000004.1:385443-386512 GCA_021443125.1 Bacteroidales bacterium | reverse complement strand
TTGTAATTTTGCAAAGTCCTTAGATGAAAGTGCAACGATAGAAGTGGTTAAGTCCTGCGGAGCTTTCTCTGAGGATTTTTCATTTCCTATTTTTTGTAGTTCAGGAATATCTTTTTTAGCATCATTTATATCTTTAATAAAACTATCTATCTTTTCTCTGCTTACAGGTCTATAATTATCTATAAAAGTATAATTAGAGTTATTTATTGTTAGAAAATTTTTAATAACCTCATTATCATCTTTATCTAAATATTTACTACGGAAATAATTATCAACAGGTGGTAACTTCTTTATCGGCAATTTATAAGTATATTCTTTATTAAAGTCAAAATTATTTTCAAACAATAATGTAATAGTTTTTGCTCTTTTATCGTCTAATGTTTTTATATAATCTAAATAGGAGTTGTATTGACTTATATCTATTTTATTTGATATGTTTTTTCCATTATCTCTTCTTAATAATGCATCTTCTATTGCATTAGTATTTATTTTTATTTCTCTATTTATAACATCGCTTAAAGTACCTAATTTATCTAATTCTAAAACTACATTATAAATTTTATTGATAATATCAACAGGGTCTTCCTGTATGTTATTATAATAGAATGCATTTATAATACTATGTGCTAAATCTGCTTTTGGTATTGATTTAAGTATTTCGTATGTTTTAGTTTTATCGTGATATTTAGCAAGTGTCCAAGAATTAGGTTCTGGTTCTGTGTCCGTTACACAATGTGTTGAACCTTTTGAGTAAAAATTCCAATGGTCTGCTATTCTTAAACTTTTATCTGGTTTTCCTTCCCAACTAATACCATTTGCATTATAGAAAGAAAAAGAATAAGGACTACGGTTTATAATATCCCAACTTTTTATTTCCTTTACAAATTCTATCGGCATATCATAAGGGACATTGTTATATAACTCGTCTTTATCAATAGAGAACTCTATATCATCCTCTGTTGAGAACTCGCCTGTGTCGGTGGTCTGTGATTTGCCTGAAGAAACATTTGCATCTTCTAAAACTAAATTACCATTCGCATCTATTGGATTACCTTGTTTATCTTGCTCA
>JABUUQ010000004.1:376234-383540 GCA_021443125.1 Bacteroidales bacterium | reverse complement strand
GATAGGGAAAGAAAGATTTTACCCATTTTTGATAAAGATGATAGCAACGGAAACAATACCAAATTTATGGGTATAGAAAAAGCCCCTTGGTGTTGGGGCTTTGAGATGTTAGTATTTATTTGTTTATTAGTTTGTTCTATTATTTCTTGCGTGGTTTATTCTGAGATATTTTTGCCATGGCAGTTTTTGTATTTTTTACCACTGCCGCAAGGGCATGGGTCGTTTCTGCCTACCTTGTTTTCCACATGCACTGGCTGGCGTTTGGCTTCGCTTTGTGATTGGTTGGTAGATAGTTGGCTTTCTCGTGAGGTTTTTAGTTGTTTTTGGTCTGTTGTAGGTTCCTGAGTCTCGCGTATGTTGTTGGTATTTATTGGCAGTGCGGCACGAGAAAGGAAAGAAGATATATCGTGGTTGATTTCTATAAGCATTTGTTCAAACAAGTTGAAAGATTCAATTTTATAGACAACAAGAGGGTCTTTTTGTTCATAAGACGCATTTTGAACATTTTGGCGAAGGTCGTCAAGGTTTCTAAGGTGTTCTTTCCATGCATTGTCTATGATTTGAAGTGTTATACTCTTTTCAACTGCAAGGGCTATCTCTTTGCCTTCGCTTTCATAAGATTTCTTTATTGGTGCTATGGCGTTGATAACCTTTATTCCGTCGGTGATTGGGAAGGCTACATTTTCGAAGCGTGAGTTGCCGTTTTCCACCAAATTCTTTACATAAGGGAAGGCTAAAAATGATATTTTTTCCATTCTGTCCTTATACCATTTGTATGCAGCATCAGACAAAGTTGTTGTGATATCCTTGCGTTTTGCCTTGCTGAAAGTTTGCTCATCCACAGGAAGTTCAAAACCGAAAGTCATAAGGAACTGGTTTTGCATTTGTTCGTAATCGTCTTGGTATCTGTCCACAAGAACCTCAACGCAGTCGGACATCATATTGGCAATATCTATAGCAAGTTTGTCGCCATAAAGAGCATTGTGTCGTTTGGTGTAGATAACTGTACGCTGGTTGTTCATAACATCATCGTATTCCAACAAACGCTTACGAATACCAAAATTGTTTTCCTCCACTTTCTTTTGTGCTCTTTCTATGCTCTTGGTCATCATGGAGTGTTGTATAGCTTCACCTTCTTGTATGCCAAGGCGGTCCATCATCTTTATCATTCTTTCAGAGCCGAACAAACGCATTAGTTTGTCTTCCAAAGAAACAAAGAATTGAGAACTTCCTGGGTCTCCCTGACGACCTGCACGGCCTCGCAACTGACGGTCCACACGACGAGATTCGTGGCGTTCTGTGCCTATGATGGCAAGGCCTCCTGCTTCTTTAACGCCTTGACCAAGTTTGATATCTGTTCCACGACCTGCCATGTTGGTTGCTATGGTTACTGCACCAGGACGACCAGCCAAAGCAACAATTTCTGCTTCTTTTTGGTGAAGTTTGGCATTAAGCACTTGGTGAGGAATTTTGCGAAGTTTAAGCATCTTGCTCAAAAGTTCGGAAGTTTCCACATCAACTGTTCCTATAAGCACTGGCCTTTGCTCCTCTCTCAAACGCTCTACCTGTGAGATTACGGCAGCAAATTTCTCTCGTTTGGTCTTATAGATTACATCCTCTTGGTCGTTGCGTATCACAGGACGATTGGTTGGTATGGTGACAACGTCAAGTTTGTATATGTTCCAAAATTCTCCCGCTTCTGTTTCTGCCGTACCTGTCATACCTGCAAGTTTCTTATACATACGGAAGTAGTTTTGGAGTGTGATTGTTGCATAGGTTTGTGTTGCAGCCTGAACCTTTACTTTTTCTTTGGCTTCTATGGCTTGGTGAAGACCATCGGAATATCTTCTGCCCTCCATAATACGACCTGTTTGTTCATCAACGATTTTTATCTGGTCGCCTGCAATAATATATTCCACATCCTTTTCAAACAAAGCATAAGCTTTCAGCAATTGGTTGATTGTATGAACTCTGTCGCTTTGAATTGCAAAAGTCTGCATTATCTCGTTTTTCTTTTGTGCTTTCTCCTCAGCAGAAAGTTGTTGTTTTTCAAGTTCCGCCATTTGAGAGCCTACATCGGGAAGAAGATAGAATTTAGGGTCTTCGCCTAATTTGGCAAGGAAATCCATACCTTTTTCCGTAAGTTCTATGGAGTTGTGCTGCTCTTCTATAACAAAATAAAGTGCATCGTCAACCTTATACATCTCTTTTTGCTGGTCTTGCATGTAGAATGCTTCGGTTTTCAGCATAAGGGATTTCATACCAGTCTCACTCAAAAGTTTTATCAGTGCCTTATTCTTTGGCAAACCATGGTGGGCTCTAAGCAACAATTTACCGCCTTCCGCCTCTTGTTCAGCAGTTTTTGAAGGGTTGTTAAGTATGTTGCGGGCATCGGAAATAACTTGTGTAACTACTTGCTTTTGTGCATTGTAGAGTTTTTCTATAATTGGGCAAAATCTGTCAAATTCCTGATCATCGCCTTTTGGAGTAGGGCCAGAAATAATCAAAGGTGTTCTTGCATCATCTATCAAAACAGAGTCAACCTCATCGACAATAGCATAGTTGTGCTCTCTTTGAACTATCTCATTGACATTGTTGCACATATTGTCTCTAAGGTAGTCGAAACCAAACTCGTTATTTGTTCCATAGGTGATATCGCAGTTGTAGGCAGCACGACGCTCTTCGGAATTTGGCTCATGCTTGTCTATGCAATCAACACTCAAACCATGGAATTCAAACAATCGTCCCATCCATTCGCTGTCTCGCTTTGCAAGGTAGTCATTGACAGTTACAACATGCACACCTTTGCCAGCCAATGCGTTAAGATAGATAGGAAGGGTTGCCACAAGTGTTTTTCCTTCACCAGTAGCCATTTCTGCTATCTTGCCTTCGTGAAGAACTATACCGCCTATGAGTTGGACGTCGTAGTGAATCATATCCCATTTTATCATTGAACCACCAGCCATCCATTCGTTTTTGTAGTATGCTTTATCTCCTGCTATTCTTATGGCGTCGCGTTTTGTGGAAAGTTCCCTGTCGAAATCTGTTGCCACAACCTCAACTTCCTCATTCTCAACAAAGCGTTTTGCTGTCTCTTTCACTACCGCAAAAGCCTCTGGAAGTATTTGCAAAAGCATATCCTGTGTTTTTGCATATATCTTTTTGTCCAAATCCTCTATACGTTCATAGCGTTTTTGTTTGTCGGCAATAGACATCTCGAAATTCTCATCCAATTCTTTGCGAATAGATTGTTTTTCAGTCTCTTCTGCTTTTATTGCTTCTTGAATAGTTGTACGGAACTCTATGGTTTTCAAACGCAATTCATCTGTTGACAAATCTTTTATTTTGTCGTATGCGGCCAAACATTGCTTAAGCACAGGGTTTATTTCCTTCAAATCCCTTTGGCTTTTGTTGCCGAATAATGATGTTAAGAAGTTCTTCATCGTTATGTTGTTTTTATAAATTATTACTTTGTTTTATTTGATTGTTCTTTTGTTTTCTTTTGCATTTGCGGTTGATACAAATCCAATGCCACTATCATAGATGTCATAGCCCAGAAAGGAACTGCCAGTTTGTCAGTATCGAGAAAGTTATTCATTATGCCATGAACATAGTAGGTTATAAGGCTGAGGGTTATAAACAAGGCAAGGTTGGCGATATTCTTATCCTCTGCCCTGTGATAGACTCTCAGACCATAATAGATGGTTGTGGCAAAAATAAGTATTATTGTTATGCAGCCAATAAAGCCAGTCTCACACAAAGGCCCTATATATTCGCTATGTGCATTACCCAAAGTGCCTTCATTGGTTGAGATTATTGTCAGTTCCGAAGAATGTTGGAAACCTCCATAAACAAACTGATAAGTGCCAAAGCCCCAACCAACAAGTGGTCTTTCTTTGGTCATTCTGAAAGCACATGCCCAACGGTTGAGTCTTTCTGTATTTGAGGCGTCGGTGGTAATGTTGCTCATAGACTGAATATGCTCGGAGATATTGCCCGAAGAGTCTTGATTGTTGCTTGAAAGTTTCCTCACTATGCTCGGCCATGCAAAGATAAGCACAAGAATCATAAGAGCAGTGCCCCATCCTATCAGTTTCGGACTTATGTTCAATTTGACCACAGCAAAAACGCAGGCGGCGGCAAATACAGAAATCCATGTGGCTCTTGCATAACTTAGCACACAACCTATTACAAGCCAAACACATATCCAAGCAAACAAAACACGAAGCCATTTGCTTGAATAGACTTGCTTGCTTGCAAACAAATAGTAGAAACATACGGGGATAAACAAACCTATTGCAGCTCCGTAGGCAGTATGGTCGTTGTAGAATGGCTGCATAATATAGTCGGCATAGTCGTGGTCAAAACCCGTAAGGGCATATTGCACCGAACTGCTGACGATTATGGCACTAAGAGTGAAGCCATAGGCGGCAACAAACCAAAGCATTTTTTTGTAATCCTTGAAAACGACAAGCATAAGAAAATAGCAAGGAATCACAAAGAAGAGTCTTGCCACAAGATGCTTGACAGATACAAGAATATCAGAACTGAAAACAGATGTAAAGGCTATCCATAACAATGAAACGATAATCCACATTGTTACGGGGTGCTTTATGAGTTTCCTATCGTATTTTTTGCTGAAAGAATATTCCCACAGAAACAATAGCATAATGATTACCAGCATAGGTTCGGTAGGAAGAGTGAAGGAAACGTTGGTATTTCTTATGAATATGGAAAGCGGTGTAAGGAAGGCTACGAAAAAAACAGAGTAGTAGAACTTCCAGAATATGAGAATAAGCCCCAACACAGCCAAAGGCAGATAGGCGAACACATCCAAACCATATTCCACCGCCTCAAAGCCCAGCAGTATGAATATGATGCAACTTATGCCTATTATTGCAAGGTCTTTAACACTATACTTCTTGAGAAGTTTTTGCATCCTTTGCCTTAGAAGATTTTTCTCTTAGAACCAAAACTTCTGTTGCTATAAGTGTACAACAAAGAGCAGAGATTATAACTATTATACTGCGTTTTGGTTTGTCTTTCTTTGAAGATACATTTGCGTATTCCACAACAAAATCGGTTGGAATCTGTGCATTCAAATCCAAAACAGCCTGCTCGTAGTGTGCATCCCAATTTTGAAGGTTTTTTCTCTTGTATTCCAACTGTTCCATAAGGTTGGCAAGTTTAGGACCATACTTTGAAAGAGTGTCCATCTTTTGTTCCAATCTTGCTACACCCGCACCATTGCCAGAAGCCACCTGTTTGGCTATCTCTTGTGCCATACGGTCTGCGTAATTCTCTGGTTTGTAGATGTTGGCATCGGCTGCAATCTTGCTCAAAGAATCGGCAAGAATATCTATATCGTCCAAAAGTCTTTGTTTTGAAACTTCAAGGGATGATTTTATGCTGTCGGCCTTTTCCCTCTTCATTTCGGTTCTCAAAGATGTAAGTTCCTTTATCATGAAGTTGGCTATGTCGGCTGCATACTTAGGGTCTTTGTCCCATACCGTAAGTTTCACACCAAGATAGTCGGAACGCTTTATTTGTATGTTCTTTTGAAGTTTAAGCAATAGTCTGTCGCCTGCTGCAGGGCCGTTGTTTATGCCGTAATGCTCCTTAAGGTTGAATTTTATGGCTGTTTTCTCCAATATAGGCCATGAACCGAGCATTTCCATTATGTATTCGCTTTCTTTTTCTGTGCCAAAAAGATAAGGGTCCAATCTATCGCCTTCGTTAAGGTAGGATTTAGACAGGGAATTTATTGCACTTGGCAACAACAATGCCTGAGATTTGTAGTAGTTGGTAAGCAAAAGTGAAAGTCCCGCACTAACCAATCCAGAGATTAAAAAGACGCATATAAGCAGTTTAGCATGTCTTTTGAAAAAATCGCAAGTTCCTTTAATATTCAATGTTTCCATTATTTTGTTCGCTTAATTATTATCAGCACATTATCAATTATTTATAAAATAAGTTGCAAAGATAGTATTTTTTTCGCTATTCACAAAATTAAAACTTGCTTACAATAAATTAAAACAAAGAAATAATTTGTCGAAAGCAAGTTTCAATTTGTTGTTACAAGTTTGTGAATATGTTGGCTATGTTGGGATAGGCGTGAGAGAGAATATATGGCAAATCTTTTTCACCAACCCATCGCAGTTCCTTTATACCCTCTTCTTGTTGAGGACAAAGTTTTTCTGTGGATGGGCAAAACATCTCGTACCATGCCGTCTGCTTAAGTTCGAAACGACGATGCATATAGTAGGTGTGAAGAGTGTTGCATACGAATTTGCCTATGGACAGATTTTGAAGGCCGCACTCTTCCATAACCTCTCGTTTGGCAGTTGTTTCCATAGCCTCGCCTCTTTCCCAATGGCCTTTTGGCAAATCCCACATACCATTCCTATACATAAAAAGCACCTCATTCTTTTCGTTCCTTACAATACCTCCAGCAGCAAAGACTACATAATGGTTTTGTGATAGTTTTACGAACATTTCCTCGGTGCTTACGCTTTCGCAGACAAGGGCAAGATTTTCTATACAGTCTTCTTTGAAATAGGGTTTGAAATCCATTGTCTGCAAAACTTCTGAATTACAGTTTATTATTGTATCATAAGTTTCTTTATCGATTGTGTCGCGAGAATTTGTAAGAAAAATTCTGTTGTTTTTGTTAAAAATAGTGTATCTTTGCATAATTGTAAACTTTTAATAAATTTGTAATTATGAATAATCAAAATGCCATGGAAGCCGCTCGTTGTCTGTTGGACATTAAGGCTGTTAAACTTTCTCCAAATGAACCTTTTACTTGGGCTTCAGGTAGAAAATCACCTATATATTGCGATAACCGTCTGACACTTTCATATCCTGCTATAAGAACGTATATTCGTGAGCAATTCGTATCTTTGGTTGAAGAAATTTTTCCAGATGTTGATGTAATTGCTGGCGTGGCAACTGGTGGAATTGCACAGGGAGCACTTGTGGCTCAAGAACTTGGCAAGCCTTATGTGTATGTTCGTCCAGAGGCAAAAAGTCATGGTATGAAAAATCAGATAGAGGGCGATATAAAATCAGGACAGTCTGTTTTTGTAATTGAAGACCTTGTTTCTACTGGCAAATCTTCTCTTTTGGCTGTGGATGCTCTACGAGATGCCGGCTGTATTGTGAAAGGAATGGCAGCTATTTTCACTTATGAACTGGAAGTGGCAAAAAAGAATTTTGAAGAAAAGAATGTTCTTTTGAGAACGATTACGAACTATTCCGCTTTGATAGAGACAGCTGTTAAGGAGAACTATGTTTCAGAGGAAGA
>JABUUQ010000004.1:372551-374301 GCA_021443125.1 Bacteroidales bacterium | reverse complement strand
CTTAGCATTTTGCCAAACACAAACTATCTTCTCTACTTCAATCGTATGGGTTATATGTTCTATTCCAAAATTATCAACAGCAAAGACAAAGAACCCGTGATTGTAAGCATAAAACCTTTGGAACAAGGGCAAAGAATGCAGTTGCACGATATAGAACTCAACCCCATAAACAAAGATTTCACTCATGAAAGTTCCGTAATTCTCAACTCCTTCATAAGTTTTCTGCAATTCAACCCTCACACAAGAATAACGATATATGCACAAGAAGACATTGCCAACAAAATCTATAATTATATCATAAAAAGTGGCGTAAGGGAAGACAGAATAGACAAGGCCACATCTCGCGACGGCAATATCTACTACGAAATAAATTAGACAAACAAAACAACAATTATAAATTAAACACGAAACGATATGAAAAAATTGCTAACTGCATGTTTTTTGGCTTTTATCGCTTTGTCGCTTTATGCTCAAGAGAGAGTAATAACCGAATCGGAGCAATTGCCAGAAACAAATCCCGTAATCATCAACCGAATATCAGAATGGCAAGACCTTAAATTCGGATTCTTTGCCCATTGGGGAATATACGCAACCGAACAGCTTGTGGAAAGTTGGCAAATTTGCAATGAACCTTGGATAAACAGAAAAGGCGAAGCTTATGATGAGTATAAAAAATGGTATTGGGATTTGAACAAAAGGTTTAATCCAAAAAGTTTCAACGCATCTTCTTGGGCAAAAGCAGCAAAAGAGGCGGGTATGAAGTATTTTGTTTTTACCTCAAAGCATCACGATGGTTTTTGTATGTATGACAGCAAATTCACAGACTATAGCGTGGCTGGCAAAGACTGTCCTTATTCTGCAAACAAAGACAATGACATAGTGAAACAAGTTGTTGAGGCTTTCAGAGCAGAGAATTTTTGGACAGGACTGTATTTTTCTAAGGCAGACTGGCACAATCAGGATTATTGGTCTCCATTGTGGGCAACACCAGACAGAAATGTCAATTACGATATAAACTCCCATAAGGATATGTGGCAGAGATTTACCGACTTTACAACGAATCAGATATATGAAATAACACATAATTACGGCGATATAGATATTCTTTGGTTGGATGCAGGCTGGATTCGTCCCGAATGGTCGATAAAGGACGATGAGGTTCGCTCTTGGCTTGGTGCCTACAAAAGGACTCAAGATATAAATATGCCTAAGATAGCACAAATGGCAAGAGAAGGCAACGAAGATATGATTATTGTGGACAGAAGCGTAGGAGGACAGTTTGAAAACTATCGTACGCCAGAACAACAAGTGCCTGAAACACCTTTGGACTACCCTTGGGAAACTTGCATGACTATGGGCGACTCTTGGTCTTATGTAAAGAATGACAACTACAAATCAGTGAACACTCTTTTGCATATTCTTGTGGATGTTGTTGCAAAGGGTGGCAATTTTCTTTTGAATGTAGGACCAGATGCCGAAGGAAATCTTCCTCAAAAAGCCGTGGAACGCATGCAGGCTATGGGACAATGGCTGAAAGTCAATGGAGAAGCAATTTATAACACACGTCCTATAGCACCATACAAAGAAAATAATATATGCTTCACAAAAAACAAGAACGGCAAGCAATACGCATTGATTTTGATTGACGAAAACAACAAATTGCAACAAAACTACACATTCTCATTCTCCGAAACATTGAAACAAGGCAATAAAAAAATCTTGGGCTACAAACAAAAAGCAAAACTGTCTT
>JABUUQ010000004.1:364137-369726 GCA_021443125.1 Bacteroidales bacterium | reverse complement strand
ATGACACAGTTGATGCAAGCAACAAGTATTGGACAATCCAAGCTGACTTCCTAGTTAACTTGACTAACTGGATTTGCGGTTACAAAGTTGACAGATTCTACAACGCTATTTTCTTCATTGGTGGTGGTTATGCTCAATCACAACTAAAAGACGATTACAACACTGCTTTAGACGATGGTGAATGGAATAGAGAACTTATGGGTTCATTTGGTTTGATTAACAGATTCCGTCTTTGCGATGCATGGAGTATCAACCTTGAACTTAGAGACAACATCGTTAGAAATGCTTTCTCTAACTACTCTCGTAACATCAACTTACCTGCAAGCACAGAATATGGTGCAGCAAACATCTTCTCTGCAACAGCAGGTCTTACTTACAGATTCAAAAACAGAAACTTCAATGCTTACGAACCAATAGACAAAGCTGCTTACGACAACAGAATTTCTTCTCTTGAAAAAGATCTTCAAGATACAAAAGATCAAAACGAAGAATACAAGAAACAAGTTGAAAAATACAAGAAAGCTTTGGACGAAGAAACAAAAGCTAAGAACGATGCATTGGCAAAAGCTGCTAAGAACAACGACAAAACAGCTGACACAGATGTTTCTCTAAGCATATTCTTCCCATTGGGTAGTTCAGAAGTTTCTGAATCTAACAAAGTTAACATCAAATACATTGCTGACATAATCAAGACAACTAACAAGAAATTCACTGTTACTGGTTATGCAGATAAAGAAACAGGTACTGAAGACTTCAACCTAAAACTTTCTCAATCAAGAGCAGAAGCTGTACGCGATGCTATCGTTGCTGAAGGTGTTGATGCTAACATGATTACAGTTGATTACAAAGGTTGCTCAGTTCAACCATTTGAAAAAGCATTCCTAAACAGAGTTGCTATTATCACTAAGTAATTCAGAAAGAATTAACAAAAAAATAAAGGTTGTCGATTTGACAACCTTTATTTTTTTACCCATCCAATTCCATGGAAAGTTCTTCCCATTCTGTCATAAGACCCGACAAAGCATCTTTTTTGGTTTGATAATCGGTGTAGAAAGTATTGTCCTGAACTGCCGTAGCTATCTTTACTTCCATATCTGCAAGCTCTTTTTCCAAAACGCCGATTTGTTCTTCTATCTTGGCCAAAGAATTTTTTCTTTTCCTGTTTTGTTTTTCTCTTTCCTTGTTTTGTTCAAATTGGATTTTGTTCTCGGAAACCTTCTTTTCTTCTGTCTGTGTCTTCTTCTCTTTTGAAAGATTCAATTCATCAAGACTCTGCATTTTCTTTTGCTCCAAGAAGTCGAAAATATCGCAATGATATTCTTTTATATTGTGATTCTTAAACTCATAAAGAACATCTGTTAGTCCTTGCAAGAAATCTCTGTCGTGAGAAACAAGAATGAAACTGCCATCATACTTCAAAAGTGCACTTTTCAAAATATCTTTTGAGTCCAAGTCCAAATGGTTGGTAGGCTCATCGAGAACAAGCAGATTTACCTCACTCAACAACAATTTTGCCAAAGCCAAACGAGTTTTTTCACCACCAGACAAAACTTTTACTTTCTTTTCTATATCTTCTTCATCGAAAAGAAAACTGCCTAAAATGCTTCGTATTTTTGTTCTTGCATCCCCTACAGCAATTTCGTCTATTGTGTCAAAAACTGTTTTCTCTCCATCAAGAAGGGCTGCCTGATTTTGTGCAAAATAACCAATCTTGACCTCATGACCAAGGTTGCAGACACCTTCAAAGTCCTTTAATTCGCCTACAATTATTTTAGATAAAGTACTCTTACCCTCTCCGTTTCTGCCAATAAAAGCAACTTTCCTGCCTCTTTCAAGAATAAGGTTTATGTCGGTTAAAACATTTTTCTCTCCATATGATTTGGACAAGTTTTTGATATCCAAAACAATTTTTCCAGAATGTGGTGCTGGTGGAAATTGAAAGTGTATTGAGGAAGTATCTATATCGTCTATCGTTATCCGTTCCATTTTGTCAAGCATCTTTATCTTGCTTTGCACCTGCCTTGCCTTTGTGGCCTTATACCTAAAACGCTCAATAAATTTCTCAACCTCTGCAATTTGTCTTTGCTGATTTATCATTTGAGAGTTCTGCGATTCTATTCGTTGCCTGTGCAATTCACAATAATCAGAGTAACTTGCTTTGTAGTCATATATCTTACCTGCCGTTATTTCTATTGTCCTTTTGGTAATGTTGTCAAGGAAGCATCGGTCGTGAGAAACCAAAACCACAGCACCATAATATTGTATCAAAAAGTTCTCAAGCCATGATATTGACTCTATATCCAAATGGTTGGTAGGTTCATCGAGAAGTATAAGGTTGGGCTTTTTCAGCAGAATCTTTGCCAGTTCCACCCTCATTTGCCAACCACTGCTAAACTCAGTCATACTTCTTTGGAAATCACTATGTTTGAATCCTAAACCAAGCAAAACTTTTTCTGTTTGAGGCTCTGCATTAGACACATCCATAAGAAGCAATCGCTCTGTCAACTCGCTTTGTTCCAAAATAAGATTTTCGTATTCTTTACTCTCGTAGTCGGTTCGCTCTGCCAATTCAAGACCTATGTTATCCACACGCTTTTGCAATTCTTTTATATCATCAAAAGCTTTCATTGCCTCTTGCAAAACTGTGGTGTTGCTTGAAGGAATCATTTCTTGTGGAAGATAGCCTATTGTTTGTGCTTTGCTTATGACTATCGTACCTGTATCTGGTGATAATTGATTGCAGATAATTTTCAACAAAGTGGATTTGCCTGCTCCGTTCTTGCCTACCAAACCTATTCTATCTCTGTCGCCAATAGTGAAAGAAAACTTATCGAAAAGGTTATCTCCATTGAATTGTATTGAAAGGTTATTTATTGTTATCATAATTAACGCTAAAAAAGACGAAACCACAAAAGGCTTCGTCTTTATATATAATAATATGGTTGTCTATTATTGTAATTGGAAGTTAATAGGAAGGTTGAATTGTTGGCGTACTGCCTTACCTCTTTGCTTTGCAGGTTTCCATTTTGGCATACCCTTAACAACTCTGATAGCTTCCTCGCCACAACCTGAGCCTATATCACGAAGAACTTTGATATCTGTAATTGAGCCGTCTCTTTCAACAACGAAAGTAACATATACTCTACCTTGTGTTCCTGTTTCTTTTGCTTGTGGAGGGTATTTAAGGTTTTCAGAAAGATATTTTCCTAAAGCTTCCATACCACCAGGGAATTCTGATGATTGTTCAACAACTGTGAAAATAACTTTTTGTTCTGGGTCATCGTCTTCTTCTTCTTGTTTAACTTCCACTTGAGGAATAAAAACTTCTCCATTGTCTGTGTTTTCAAAATTGTCAATAGAGAATTCGTTCTTCAACTCAACATCATCTTCAACAATTTCAAAATCTTGTGTTTGTTGTTGTTGAGGTTCTTCTTGTGGAGGTTCTGGTTCGTCTTGTTTTGTTTGCAAAACTATGTCTTCAACAACAATAGCTTCTTGTTGAACTTGTACTGCTTCTTCTTGTTTGTCGTAAGACTTCCATTCAAAAGCAACAATAGTTAAAGCCAATGTAAGTACCAAACCTGCTTCAAGGAATAAACCTTTTGTTTTTTCAAGGTTAGCTTTTTCTGATTTTTTAACTTCCATTTTATCTGTTTTTTATTGATTACACTATTATATTTCAAGGCGCTAAATTACAACTTTTTTGCGATATTGCAATAAAATTTTCGAAAGTTTTTATTAAATTTTAGCTAAAGTATTTATAATATAGTGTAATAAAAGTGTTAGTAAGTGAAACTGCTTCCGCCCAAAAACTCTCTCATTATTGATGTTGGAGGGATAAAATCAGGTGAAATTACAGAAAAATTACGCAAGTAATCTATCAAATGCCTTGCTTTTGCATAAGCAGGAGAATTTTGTGGCACTTCCATAAGCAAAGGCTCGCAATAATGCTTCAAAACACCTATCTCATACAACAAAGAAGAATTAAAAATACTATCTGCATTCTCTTGATAAGGGAAAATGTGCTTTTCCTCTCCTCTTCTTACACTTTGCCACATCATAAGAGTTTTTTCCGCACTTGCTCCTCTATAGCTATTGTCCCTTACTATTCTGCGAATCAAACGATTGTCGCCTGTGCTGATAAGGTTATGCTGATCCAAAGCCACTTGTGTTAGAGCAGAAACAAAGATAAAATACTTGTTCTTGCGTGCTATATCTTTTGATAGTCGTGGGTTCAAAGCATGAATACCTTCTATAATAACAACATTTTCTTCTTTCAACTGAATTTTTGTTCCACTTTCTTCTCTCTCACCTGTAACAAAGTTAAATCTTGGCAAGGCTATCTCCTTACCTTCCATAAGTTCTTTCATCTGCAAAGCAAGAAAATCAAGGTCTAAAGCTTCCAAACATTCAAAATCGTAGTTGCCGTTTTTGTCTCTTGGTGTATGTTCTCTGTCAAGGAAATAATCGTCCAAAGAAATCTGCAAAGCTTTTATTCCCAAAACAGACAATTGTGTTGCAAGTCTTCTGCAAGATGTTGTTTTGCCAGAAGAAGAAGGACCAGCAAGGAAGATGAATTTAACATTGTCTTTTTTCTTGTAAATAGCATCGGCTATTTGTGCATATTTCTTTTCGTGCAAAGCCTCTGCAGTTTGTATCAATTGATTAACTTCGCCTTTTGCTATTTTCTTATTCAAATCAAAAACATAAGGAGCATCCAAAACCTTTACCCAACGCTTGTATTCTTGGAAAATATCAAGCATTTTCTTTTGATTGAAAGGCTCTGATGTTTCTTTGTTGTTCTTATAAAAATCCGGCAACAAGATAATCAAACCATTTTCAAAAGGTTTTATATCCCAAACTGTAAGGTATTTTGTTGAAGGAACCATATCAACAACGAAAGAATTGATAGTATTGTCCAAAACATCTATCTTTGTATATAGTGTTCTGTTGTTACGAATCAAATCTGCCTTATCCTTCAAACCTACTTTCTCGAATAATTCTATTGCATCCTCACTTGCAATTGTTCTTCTTTCGAAAGGTAAATCCTTGGCAATAAGTTCTTGCATTTGTTCCTTTATCTTTGGCACCACCTTGCCCATTTCCTCATCAACATTCTTGATTTCAGCATAGTAGCCATAGCTTGTGGAATGAAGAATATGCATTTCACTTTTTGGGAAAATATCTTTAACGGCTTTATAGGTAAGCATCATCAAAGAACTTGCATATATCTTTTTGCCAAATACATGTTCAATATCTACATACTCGATAGTTTTTGTAGAATATAGTTGATAATAAAGGTTTTGCAGTTTATTATTTACGCAGGCACCAATAATTTTGTCTGGTTCTGCAAGTCCTGTAAATTTTATTAAATCCAGCAGAGATATACCCCAAGGCACAAGAATTTTGCTCTTGGTATTAACGCAATACACCTCCAACATTTGTTTTGTTTCGTTAGTCATATTTCTAAAAATATTTGTTATTCACATGCAAAAATTGTTCCATTTTCATCGTTCAGGAGAAAAAACGTTATTGTTGTTCATTTCTGTCCTAAACAACAAATTTCTTTTTGTCTTTATAGTATTTTGT
>JABUUQ010000004.1:360183-364074 GCA_021443125.1 Bacteroidales bacterium | reverse complement strand
AGCCCGAACATAGCAGGCATATAGGATATTGTGCCAACTGTTGTTCTTTTATTCTCTCCAAATTCTTCTCTGCAATACTCTTGTTTCACCTCTTCGGGAGAAAAAACTGCCGCAATACCTTCATAAATTCCCTGACGATGAAGATGTTTTCTTATATGTGAGGCCAAAGGACAGTTATAGGTTTGTGAAATATCGGTAATAGTTATTTTGGAAGGGTCAAACTTGCCTCCGCTTCCCATAGAAGAAACTATTTTTCTGCCAAGTTTGTAGCAATGAATCAAAAGGAAGAGTTTTGGCGATAGTGTATCTATTGCATCAACAACCCAATCGCAAGGATTGTTTTCTATTATCTCTTTCATCCTTTCATCCCTTATATATTCATTGATTACCTCAAGTTCTATTTCGGGATTAATGTCTTTCAACCTTGCAGCCATAAGTTCTGCCTTGCTTTTGCCTATTGTAGAATGCAAAGCTATCATTTGACGATTGATATTGGTGTCTGAAACAACATCGCCGTCAATAATTATCATCTTTCCTACGCCTGCTCTTGCTATGGCTTCTGCTGCATAAGCTCCTACTCCACCCAAGCCTACCACCATGACTGAAGCATTGCGCAATTTATGCATACCTTCCTCTCCCACAAGGAGTTCCGTTCTTTCTGTTATCATAATTTCAATAAAAAAGGAAGATGCTTCACAGCACCTTCCGAAGAACATAGTTTAAGAACTTAAAAAATTTATATAGTTAATCGTTTAACTACACTGCAAAAATAGTACATTTTGCTAATTCATGCAAGTTTTTTTGAAACTTTTTTGCATTTTTTTTGTTCTTAAGCTTATTTTCTATAAAATTAGTCTCCTAAAGTTGCTACCATAACGGCCTTAATTGTATGAAGACGGTTTTCTGCTTCGTCAAATACTATTGAAGCTTCTGATTCGAAAACATCTTCTGTTACTTCCAAACCGTTGATGCCAAATTTCTCGTAAACATCTCTACCAACTTGTGTTTCAAGATTGTGGTAAGCAGGAAGACAATGCATAAACTTACAATTTGCGTTTCCTGTAAGTTTCATAACATCTTTATTGATTTGGTAAGGTTTCAACAATTTGATTCTTTCTGCCCAAACCTCAGCTGGTTCGCCCATTGATACCCATACGTCTGTGTATAGGAAGTCGCAACCTTTAACACCTTTTTCTACATTGTCTGTAATTGTAAGTGTTGCTCCTGTTTCCTTAGCTATTTTTTTGCAAGTGTCTATAAGTTCTTTTGATGGTTGAAGTTTCTTAGGTGCTACGATTCTTACGTCCATACCCATTTTAACACCACCTACCATATATGAGTTACCCATATTGAAGCGTGCGTCTCCCAAATATGCAAAAGTCATTTTGTTCAAAGGTTTGTCTGAATGCTCTGTCATTGTAAGGAAGTCTGCCAAAATCTGAGTTGGGTGGAATTCGTTTGTAAGGCCATTCCATACTGGTACGCCTGCATATTCTGCCAATTCTTCAACAACTTTTTGTTCAAAGCCTCTGTATTCTATACCATCGAACATTCTGCCAAGAACTCTTGCTGTATCTTTCATTGATTCCTTAACACCTATTTGAGAACCTGAAGGGCCAAGATAGGTTACATGTGCTCCTTGATCGTATGCTGCACATTCAAAAGCACAACGAGTACGAGTAGAAGTTTTTTCGAAAATCAACGCTATGTTTTTACCTGTCAATGTTGGTTTTTCTGTGCCTGCATATTTAGCTCTTTTAAGGTCGCGAGCCAAATCCAACAAATACTGGATTTCCTTTGGAGAAAAATCCAACAACTTCAAAAAGTTTCTGTTTCTTAAATTGAAAGCCATAATCTTAAATTTTTATTTGTGAATAATTTTGGTTCATTTTTCGCTTGCAAAGATACAAATTTATTGCAAATAATAGTACTTTTATCGTCCAAAACGCTATTTTATTTTCAACTATTCGAGTTTTGTATCAAAAACAAAAGACAGAGAAAATTAAAACGGCGTTTCAGGAAATTATTCCGCCGTTTCAAAAAATTATTTCTTCGTTTTATTTTTAGGGATGGGGAGTATAGAAAATAAAAAACTCTTAGGCCACAAGAATAAGACCTAAGAGCAACAATAACCTTTTAACTAATCTTTATTTTTTGAAGTATTCTTGTCTGTATTTTGTTTCCCAACAATTCTATTTGATTAAGAAAGTATATTTTGGATTGTCGTAATTTTTCAAAGCTTCTGCTGTACCTCTTGCAACTGCTTTCAATGGGTCGTCAGCTACATGTACGGCAAGTTTTGTCTTTTGAGAGATTCTTTTTGCCAAACCTCTTAGCAATGAACCGCCACCTGCAAGCCAGATTCCTGTTTTGAAAATATCTGAAGCCAACTCTGGAGGAGTCATAGCAAGGGCTTCCATTACTGCACTCTCGATTTTGGCAATACTTTTATCTAAAGCATTTGCTATTTCCTTGTATCCCACCTTTACTTCCAAAGGAATACCAGATACGATATCTCTTCCTTGCACTGCACACATTTCTGGTTCTTCGTCAAGTTCTGAGATAGCAGCGCCACATTGGATTTTGATTTTCTCTGCCATTCTTTCGCCAATGTAGATGTTATGACGCTTACGCATATACTCTACTATATCGGTGTTGAACTCGTCTCCTGCTATTCTTATACTCTTGTTGCATACAATACCTCCAAGGGCTATGACAGCAATTTCGGCAGTACCCCCGCCTATATCAACTATCATATTGCCATTAGGAGCTAACACATTTATACCTATACCTATTGCAGCTGCCATAGGCTCGTGTATAAGGCGAACTTCCTTTGCTCCTGCCTGTTCAGCAGAATCTCTAACGGCTCTTTCCTCTACGTTTGTGATACCTGAAGGAATACAGATTACCATTTTAAGTGCTGGTGGTATAAGATAGTTTTTTGAAGGAATCATTTTTATAAGTTCCTTAATCATAGCGTTGGCCATATCAAAATCTGCAATAACACCATCACGCAATGGGCGTATTGTTTTTATACTGTCGTGTGTTCTGCCGTCCATCTGCATAGCTGTCTTTCCCACTGCAATAATCTTTTTGGTATTTACATCTATTGCAACGATAGAAGGCTCATCCACCATAACTTTTCCATTCTGCATTATTATGGAATTGGCTGTTCCTAAGTCAATTGCCACTTCTCTTGTTAAAAACGAAAAGAATCCCATATATCTTTCTTGTTAAATTTCTAATTATTACGAAGTTTTATTTTTTTTGTTACAATTTATTAAAAAATTCTTAGTGTTTGAAGTGACGAAAACCTGTCATAGCCATTGCGATATTGTTTTCCATACAATAATCTACACTTTCCTTATCGCGAATTGAACCACCAGGTTGAACGATTGCCTCTATACCTTCTTGATATGCAATACTTACGCAGTCTTGGAATGGGAAGAATGCATCAGAAGCCATGACTGCTCCGTGCAAATCAAAATTGAAATTCTTAGCTTTTTCTATTGCCTGTTTCAAAGCATCGACTCTTGAAGTCTGTCCTGTGCCTGAGGCAAGAAGTTGCTTGTTCTTTGCAAGGACAATAGCATTTGATTTTGTATGTTTTACCAATATATTTGCAAAAGAAAGGTCTTCTTGTTCTTGTTTTGTGAACTGACGATTGGTTACTGAAACAATTTCTTCAGGTTTTTCAACTTTTGTGTCTTTTTCTTGAACTAAAACACCGTTAAGCATTGAACGGAACATATAAGGAACTTTTGCAGTTTCCTTGCGTTTAAGTATTATGCGGTTTTTCTTTGAGAATAAGATATTCAAAGCTTCTTGGTCGTAGTCTGGTGCTATGCAAACCTCCATAAACACTTTGTTCATCTCCTCTGCAGTTGCCAC
>JABUUQ010000004.1:357871-359157 GCA_021443125.1 Bacteroidales bacterium | reverse complement strand
GGTTTTTGAGAACACTGCTGCATTGTCCGATGTTTTCTTTTTGCTTTGTTTGTCTGTCTTTGTAAAGATTATTTGCACTGGTATGCCATTCTCTCCCAAAAAGTTTATGAATTCCACATCTATCTTTTGAGGTTCAAGTCTCGAATCCACAAGAACAAAAACTGTCAAAAGGTTTTCTCGATTGAGAATGTAGTTTCTTATCATTTTCATCCACTTATCCCTCTCTGTCTTGCCAACTTTTGCATATCCATAGCCAGGCAAATCAACCAAATACCAATCATCATTGATTATAAAATGATTTATTAGTTGTGTTTTGCCAGGGGTGGAAGATGTTTTGGCCAAAGACTTTCTCTCACAAAGCATATTGATAAGCGAAGACTTGCCTACATTGCTTCTTCCTATGAATGCAAACTCTGCTCTGTCGGCTTGAGGGCATTGTTGCAATTTGGACGAACTTATAAAGAACTCTGCCTTTGTTATCTTCATTTTACAATCAAATTTTACAAAGACATATTCATATATCTTTTCTGTTTCTCTTCGTAGATATCGCCGATAGTTACAAGTATGCCTGTTTCTTCCACATCGGAAAAGTGTTTGTTTATGGAAGTGCCAAAACTCTTCATTGTTGAAGAAAGATTCATATATGCATTTACCAAAGGTGGCACTGTCTCTCCTTTTGTTCTCACACTATGAAGAAGATTTTGATAATCATCTTTATAGTTGTTTGCATTGAAGATAGAAACAAGTTCATTGTAGTCCGTTGTTATCTTAAGTTCTTCCCTTGGCCACACCAAACCTTCATTATCTGGGAAATGCTTGCGGTAGAAGTATAGGATGTAGTCTTTTGCTGTCTTATCCATTTGAGGATACATTGTTATCTTGCCAAAGAAATACTTTACATCCTTTTGCATTGTTTGTGCCAAACCGCCCAAACCATCCCAAAGGTTGTCTAAGGAATACATACCTTTTCGCAAACTTGCAGAAGGTTGGTATTCCGGTCTTACAAAACTCCTGCCCAACTCCATAGTATAAGGCCAGTACTTTTTCAAAAACTTGTCTGAGAAGTGGAAAAGGTCGGCTGTGGCAGAAAGAAGTTCGCCATTTGCCTGCATAAACACATCTTTGCCAATAATATAGCGATAACCTCCAACTATCTCTTCATCTTGAGGGTCCCAAACGAAAAGTTGCTTGTAACAATGAGGGTCTGGGGCAATATCGTATTGGTCTATATCGCAATCTGTGCCACTTCCACCACCTTGAGCACCGAAACTAATCTCTCTCAAACG
>JABUUQ010000004.1:352613-356255 GCA_021443125.1 Bacteroidales bacterium | reverse complement strand
ATGTGTTCCAAATCTTCTATGATGATTTCTTTTGTCATGTCTTTGATTCTATTTTTTTGTAAGGTGTATCAAAGGAATCAAACACTCTTCCATTGAAATGCCTCCGTGTTGGAAAGTGTTCATATAGTAGGATACATACTGGTTGTAGTTAGTTGGATAGACAAAATAGTCGTTTGCCCTTGCGAAAATCATAGGTGAAAGAATGGAAAGCGGTGGCAACAAAATTTCTTTAGGGTCTTTAATATCGAAAACTTCTTTAGGGTCAAAATCCAAAAGGCGTCCTATCTTGTAACGCAGATTTACCGATGCTTCTTTGTTGGATTTTATTTTTATAGGGTGATTTACTTTGACGCTTCCGTGGTCTGTTGTTATGAAAACATCAACATCTTTGTCGGAAAGATAGCGTAAGACTTCCAAAAGTGGCGAATGTTCAAACCAAGTCTGTGTTACACCTCTATAAGCATTCTCATCGGCAGCCAATTCCCTTACCAAATCGGATTCTGTCCTTGCATGCGAAAGCATATCTATGAAGTTATAGACTATTACATTCAAATCATTCTGCATAAAGTTAGGAAGAATATCTATCATCCTCATTCCATAGGTTGCATTCAAGACTTTGTGATATGTGGCGTTTGCTTTAATCCTATGACGCTTAAGATTGTCTATCAACAACTCTTGTTCATATTGGTTTTTGTTGCCTTCCTTGTCTTCATCCACCCAATACTGAGGATAGGTCTGCTTTATATCCAAAGGCATCAAGGAAGAGAACAAAGCATTTCGTGCATATTGTGTTGTTGTTGGAAGAATACTATAATAGATATCTTCTTTTTCCACATAAAGCAACTGTTCTATCATAGGTTTCAGTGCTTTCCATTGGTCGAAACGGAAATTATCGAGAACAATAAAGAATATTGGACGTTTTTTCTCTTTCAACAATGGGAAAACATAGCGACTCAACACTTTGTGAGAGAAAATCGGAGAGTCTTCATCCTGATTCCTTATCCATGATTTGTAATTCTTTTGATAGAATTTTGAAAATCTCTCGTTGGCTTCTTCTTTCTGGTCTTTGAGTATTTCGAAAATGCTTTCATCTTTTGAAGAACTCAACTCAATTTCCCAATGAACAATCTGTTTGTATAAATCTGTCCATTCCTGCCAAGAAAGATTTTCGTTTATCTTCATACTTAACTCTCTGAATTCCTGTTGATAGGACTGAGTCAAGGTTTGAGAAACAAGACGTTCCTTGTCCAAATGCTTTTTAAGGACAAGCAAAATCTGATTTGGATTGACTGGTTTGATAAGATAGTCGGAAATTTTGGAACCTATTGCTTGTTCCATTATGTTTTCTTCTTCTGACTTCGTAATCATTATGACCGGCACGCTTGGATACTTGGCTTTTATTCGCGTCAATGCTTCCAAACCATTTATACCCGGCATATTTTCGTCTAAAAAGACAATATCCACCATTTCTTTTTCCAAAATATCCAATGCTTCCTGCCCGTCGGTTGCAGGAATAACATTATAACCTTTGGTTTCAAGAAAGAGAATGTATGGTTTTAATAAATCTATTTCATCATCAGCCCAAAGAATTTTTACCATTGCTTATACATTTTTTTACTTACCCAAAAATTTTGTAATTTCTTCGTCCGTAAGTGTGTTATACTTTAATACTTTTTCAACCTTGCCGTTATTCGTGAGAATAACTATTGGCTGTCTGCCTTTTGTTGCAGCCAAAAATGGCCTTGGGTCAACAACAACATAAGGAAGAGGCTTTGCTTTTGTGTTGGCGAAAAACGATTGTATTTTATCGGGTCTTCCCCAAAAAATAATAGCAAATTGTTTGTCATCAATAGAATATTTCTGCCTCATAACCTCAAAACGCATTGCTGTTCTCTTGCAGAATTTGCATTCAGCAGAGTACATGCAGACAATTTTCTTGCCTGTGTTTATTTCCAAAGGCTGCACAACTTCGTGATTGACAAGTTCAGTGAATTTTGTTTCATTTATTTTTGCAGCTCTGCCATTCAATTTATATTGCAAAAAGTCTGGCATTGTTATAAGCATGGTTGCCATAACCGATGCCAAACAAACCAAAAATGTGCAATAGGCTTGGTTGTTTTTTATCCAAGAACAAAGATTTTTTCTTTCGGGTTCTGCTTTTGTTTCCTCGTTAGAATGTTTTTTTGTTGCTATTCCTTTGTTCCAAAACAAGAATACAGACAACAACAAAAGGACAACATTTTTTATTAGGGTTTGTGTGTCATTCAAAATCAAGACAGTGCCAAAACAATGGCAATTTTCCTGACTGACGTTGAAGAAAGCAGGTTTCAAAAGTATGTAGATGGAAAATCCAGCAAGAAACGCAATAATCAAAGTCTTGACTGTTTTTGGATAAAGCCCGATAAGAAGCAAGGCTCCCAAGGCAAACTCACAAGCAATAAGCAAGCGGGTTAGCACTGTGGTCATTGTCCAAGAAAACAACTGATGTTCATAGACAAACTGCTCAAAAGCATCTATTGAGATATACTTTGTTACTGCTGAGGCCAAGAATACCAAACCTATTACTATACGAGCTATCCAGCCAAATATGTTTCTTGTTTTCATTTCTTTGTTTCGGTAAATTATTTCTTTGTTTTAATTTTTTCTTTCTTCGTTTCAGTAAATTATAACGGCGTTTTATTTTTGTGTTTCTGCCGTCTATAATTCGCTACAAGGGTTTGAACCTAAGTCTGGCACATCGCTTTCTGTTATGTCTGAGCATGCACCATCCCAATCAGCAACTGTTGTTTCCACACCTTCAACTTCGCAAACGCAATCCTTGGTGTCTGCACATGAAGCGAAGAAAGCACATAATGAAAACGCTACAAGTGGTAATATTATTTTCTTCATAGTGTATATTTTCAACAAACTAACTTTATTTTCTTAAAAATATAGGGAGCACAAAAGTACTCCCTATAAAAAATCTAATCTTTTGCGTTAAGACTATTCTTCTTCACAAACTAGAGTGAAAGAATCATCCCAATTTTGCCATTCTGAATCAGCAGGAATGTCAAGGTCTGAGAATGATACGTTTTCACAATCTTCCATTTCAGGAGCTGAAAGGTTTGCATCTGCTTGTACGCCCATAACTTCAACGTCGCAAACGCAGTCTGTAGTTCCGCAAGAAGCCAATGCAAATGTCAAAGCAACTGCTGCTACTGTCAATAATGTCTTTTTCATCTTATAAGAATTTTTTAATTTAATTTTGCTACTCTGTTAAGGATTTTCGCTTACTCCGATTTAATATTATGTTGCAAAAATAATAAAAAAATCAAATAACGATACTTTTTTTCTGTTTTTTTTTACTTTTCTGCAATTTTTTCTCTGATTTTCCCTGTTTCAAAATACGTGCCAAAGTGAATTTTACTTGGTTTTTAATTTCAAAATGATAGGATAATGGTCGCTTATTCCACCTTGATAGGTATAGCCTTTGTAGGTAGAAAATGGAACGTCGATTTTGGTGTATGGATCCTGCTTTACAAGAAAAGAAGGCTTGAAAATATGTGATTTATCAAAAACTTCATCATATACTATTCTCTTTTGGAGATTTCTGCTTATGATAAACTGGTCGAAACTCAAATAGGTGCCACTATAAACATAGGA
>JABUUQ010000004.1:347951-352277 GCA_021443125.1 Bacteroidales bacterium | reverse complement strand
ATGTAATGTTCTATTATTTCAAATTTTTTAGGGTTGTAAAGCAAAGCCACATCTATACCTCTGATATCTTTTGATGGGTAGTGAATATATTTATATCCAACCTTACGCAAAGATGTTGCCTTTGTAAGAGCTTCAAGTACAGTATCATTCTCCACTTCTGCCAAACCAATAATTGCAGGCAGGCTTTCATCAACTGCCATATAGGTTTTTGCCAAAGAATTCAGCTTGTCTTTGTAGCGTTTAAAAGTCCAATGCTTTTTACCTTCTATTGTAAAATCATCATCTTGCGATAAAGAATCGTTTGTGGGGTAAAACAAGTTCTCGCAATTATGAAACAAAATAATATCTTCTTGTGCACAAACAATATGAGGCAATACGCAAAGCATCAGACCTAATTGCTTAAGTCTGCTTTGCTTTATTGATTTGTTGGTATTCTGTTTCATAAATATGCTTTGCGTATCCTAAAAATTATATTCTACAACAAAAGCCTGCACTCACTAAAAGTGTACAGGCTCTTGGTATATAGTATGAAGTCTATTAAGCTTCTGGTTTATAGAAAGGCATTCTTACAACCTTAGCTTCAATAAGTTTGTTTCTAACCTTGATAAAGATAGCAGTATCTTTCTTTGAGAAAGCAGTCTTTACTTGAGCTGTTCCTATATTCTTTCCTGTTGAAGGAGAAGGAGAGCCAGAACGAACCTCACCTATTACATTGCCTTCTGCATCACATACTTCGTAACCATTACGAGGTATTCCCTTGCCTACCATTTCAAAACCTACAACTTTCTTTTGAACGCCGTTTGCTTTTTGGTCTTCAAAAGTTTTCCTATCTATAAAATCGTTGCCATCAACAAACTTTGTCAACCAATTCAAACCTGCTTCTATTGGAGAAGTTTCGTCATCTATTTCGTGACCATAAAGACAGAATCCCATTTCCAAACGAAGTGTATCACGGCAGCCCAAACCTGCAGGCATAATACCGAATTCCTTGCCAGCCTCAAAGACAGCGTCCCAAACTTGCATAGCATATTTTTTGTCGAAATAAAGTTCGCAACCACCTGCACCAGTGTAACCAGTTGTTGAAAGAAGAACATTTTCAATACCTGCAAAAGTAAGATATTTGAAAGTGTAGTATTCCATATCAACTACAGGAGTGTCGGTAAGTTTTTGCATAACCTTCAACGCATTTGGGCCTTGAACTGCAAGTTGTCCGTAGTTTTCTGATTCATTAGTGAAATCCACACCAATTTTCAAACCCATTTTTTCTGCGATAGCTGCCATCCAATTCCAGTCCTTTTCGATATTTGCAGCGTTAGGTACCATAAAATACTCTTCTTCATTAACTCTATAAACAAGCATATCATCTACAATACCGCCTTTACCGTTAGGAAGAACTGTGTAAAGAACCTTGCCATCGAAAAGTGTGTTTATGTCGTTTGATGTGCAATATTGAACAAAATCATGTGCTTTTGGACCTTTTGCTCTGAATTCTCCCATATGTGAAACATCAAAAACGCCAACATTATTTCTTACATTGTTGTGTTCTTCTATCAATCCTACATATTGAATAGGCATATTATAACCAGCGAACTCAGCCATTTTTGCTCCAAGTTCTATGTGCTTTTGTGTAAATGGTGTAGTTTTCATTGTATATTTGATTTTATTATTAAAAAATTATGATTCCAAAGTATTAGGTTGCAAATTTAATCATTTTTTTTGACTCTACAATAAAAAAACAGAAAATATAAAAAGACAAGTCCATAAAAAACGGAATTGTCTTTTTATTTTGCAACAAACAAGCCAAGCAAAAAGCTACTTCTTTATCAATTTCTCTATTTTGCTTCCTGATTTTACAACATATACACCTTTATTAAGAGAAGAAATATCTATAGTTGTTTGACCATGAAGGTTTGTAAATTCTTTGATTTTCTGTCCTAAATAATTATAAATCACAATATCTTCTTCTGTCTCAACAACAACATAATCTTCTGCAGGATTTGGATAAAGGAACAATCTATTTTCTTTTACATCATTTAATGACACTGCATTTGCATCTTCAATCTTTATGTTTTTAATATAACCAGAAAATTCATTTTCCAATCCTATGAGTCCATTATACCAAGAGATAAATAATATACCATCTTCATCTCTAAGAGGATTATCAATAATAGTATCAAAATGTTTCAAACCATCTGTATCGTATATTGCTACTTCAATTGTTTTGACAAAAACATTATATCTATTATGCAGAAGCATGACAAAGTTGGCATTTCTAATCATTGTATCAACTCCGTTATCCATGGTATAAAAGGCTTTTCCATCAACATTAGCATCAAATGAAATTCTTAATGAATCACAATCGTCAAAATGCAATCTTTTATGTATATGATAATAAGAATAAGAAGTTCCATCAAATGTCAAATCTATCCCATTGTTAGAAACGAATATCATGGGTTCTTCATATCCTGCAGGAACACCTATATATATTTTATTTACAGCTTCATAGGTTTGAAGAATATCTAATGCTGGTATTTCCCATTCATCTAAAGAATCAAATGTTGAATAATAAGGCAATGGAGTATAATAATCTTGTATTGTGTCTGTCGTTACAGTATCTGGAACAATGAAAGCACTCTCAGGAATTACAAAAACAGCTAAATCCGTAGTATGAAAAGGTCTTGTTCTATCATCAAGATTAGTAAAAGGAGATTCTTCAACCATACTAGACAACCAGTATTTTGGTAGATTATAGGCATCTTTGAAATCTTTAAAATCTTTCCATCCTAATTCATCGGAATAAATCTTTATTTGTTTATTATAGTTTTTATATGTACACAGAAGGTCGCTCATATTATTGTAAGAGAACCAATAATACGCATATAAAGGTGTTTTATATGGTTGCATACCGGTTGAATCTATATTATCTTTATGAATTTTATAAGCTATGTAATAGTCTCCTTGCACATTAACTGTGGAATCAAAATATATTTCATAGAACATTGTCTGACGCCAACCAGTGTGATAATAATAATAAGGGTATCTAAGAGTATCGTTTAACGCTTTGCTATATATAGGTTCAAGCGTTGTACCATCTAAGATAGATATTGTATCCTTCACATTATTAATAAGTGTGTCATTGTTAGGTAAATCTATTGCCAAGGCAACTCCACTAATGCCCAGCAATGTATCTGTATGCATATACTGAGCATATCCTTTTGGCAGAGGTATGCCTGTAGACTCTACATAGTTATCAATAGAATAATACGTTATTCCATTAACAATACTATCAACATAATAATGTCGAAATAGTCCACTAGGATACACAGGGTATATTGACATCCATCCTTCATAGTTCCATTCCACATTGTGAATAGTTATGTACCATCCAACGTCAGTAAGTGAAACACCAATAGTGTCAAAAATAGATGTCGGGATATACTTATCATAATAATTATTGCCATTTTCCAAAATCTGCACATTCTTATTAATTTGTGCAATTGCAGACAATGATGCAAAAACAAAAAATACAGCTATAAGTTTTTTCATAATTTGTATATTTACTTTGTTCGGTGCAAAGATATATTAAAACTTGCTTTTAGCAAAATAAAACGGCGTTTTATTTTATTGAAACGGCGTTTTATTTTTGTCTTTCAAAGTAATTGAGTGCAAGATCTTTACCATTCCACACCACATAGGGACTTTCAGAAAACCATGCTCCAGTATTCAAATATCTTACATTGTCTTTTACTATTGTATCGGTGGCAAGATGTCGGTGACCAAAGACAAAATAATCCACTTTGTGCTTTTCAAGGTAGTTTTTGCAGAAAAGAAGTATGGGTTCTTTGTCGCCAAGTGAATGGAAGTCTATTTCCTTATGGGCTTTTCTGCTTGCAGCACTCCACGAATGTGCCATACCTATACCCAAAGTGGCAGGCAAGGAAGTGAAAATGAATTTTGATATGGGGTTTTTGAAGATTGCACGAATGAAAAGGTATTTGTAGTCTTTTTTGTCCAAACCGTCGCCATGCCCAAGAAGGAAGGTTCTATCGTCTATCTGTATTTCTTCGATTTTATCGGTATGCAAGGTTATTCCAAGTTCTTTTTCAAAATAGTTTCTTTGCCATAAATCGTGATTACCGCAGAAAAAATCTATCTTTATGCCCATATCCGTCATTCTTGCAAGTTGTCCCAATAACCTTACAAAGCCTTTTGGCACCACTGTCTTGTATTCAAACCAGAAATCAAAGATATCACCAAGCAAAAAGACTTGTTTTGCATCTTGTTCTATGCTCTGCAAAAAACTAACAATGTGTTTTTCTCTGTTCA
>JABUUQ010000004.1:342084-347666 GCA_021443125.1 Bacteroidales bacterium | reverse complement strand
ATGTATTTTTTCAAAAATTCTTTTTCAAGTGTGTGAAGCTGGGCAAATTTCTCCTTTATAACAACAAGCAAAGAATCTTTGGCCTCTGGTGCTGCCATATCCCACTCATCTTGTATTGCTTTGAATATCATACCGGTTTTCTTTTGCCTATCTATAAGCAGTCTAAGGTCTTCGGATTCTTTGGAACCCGTTACGGATGTTGAAAGTGCAAGATCATAGAAATCTCCTTCTATATTTATGGTTTCTTTCTTTGAAGGGCAAAACAACATATAGTCATTATCTGACTGAAGCACGAACAAACTTGGTTCTTTCAGCTTTGCCTTGTGTGAGAACTTGCCTTTGGAAGAAAGATATATGGTGTCTATTGCATGAGGGCCGTCTGCTTCCATTTCAAGCAAGACAAGAATTTTGTTTTCCCCTCCTTTCAGTCTGCCTTGTAGTCTGTATGAGTTGCTATTTGAAGAAAACAAGGCAATACATGCCCATATTATCAGTGCCAAACAACAGATTATTGCAATCCATAAAAGAATTCTTTTGTTTTTCTTTGTCATTGTTTATTCGTTTTTTTGTTTCATCATTATCAAATCGGCAAATACCATTGCAGCCATTGCTTCCACGATTACAGGACAACGAAGTATTTGTGCTTTGTCGTGTCTGCCAGATATGGTTCTTTGTTCTATCTTGCCTTGTTGGGAAATAAGATTCATTGGTTGCTCGAAAGTATGCACAGGATGGAATCCTACGGAAAAAACTATAGTGTTGCCATTGCTTATTCCCGCATTTACTCCACCAGAATGGTTGGTTTTTGTGGTGAAATCCTCATTCCATTCGTCTATATCTTCTTTGCCAAGAAAGTTTGTTCGCAAAACTCCGTCGCCAAGCTCGAAACTTACGGCAGAAGGTATGCTTAACATGCTTTTTGCCAAAAGAGATTGTATTTTATAGAAGACAGGTTCTCCCAAACCAGCCTTTACTCCAAACACTTCGCACTTCACCTTGCCTCCTATGGTGTTGCCATTCTCCACATGCTCCAAAGAAGGCATTGCATCAACCTTTGCAGACAACGAAATGCCATATTGTTTCAAAAACATCTTTGCCAAAGCACCTGCAACAACGCAAGGAAGAAACATTCGTGCAGAAGCATGGTCTTTGTATTGCAAAGAATCTTCTCCATACTTGACAAAATAGGTATAGTCTGCATGAGAAGGACGGAAAAAGCCTTTGAAATCTTCGTAATCCTTTGTCCTAACATTGTTGTTGCTTATTTGGAACTCCACCGTTGAACAAACAACCTTGTTGTCCTTTACTCCCGAAAGAAAAACAACATTGTCGTCCTCCTTTCTTGGTGTTCCGTATTTCTGTGGCTTGCGTCTTAGAATATCTTCTTTCAAAAGAGAATAATCTATCTCCAACCCAATAGGACAACCCTCTATTATGCCGCCGATTGTCTTGCTATGGCTGCCACCTGTAAGGGTCAGGGTGAATTCTTCGCCTATTGTGTTGAATCTGTTTCTCATAAAATGAATATGTTTTAGATTTCGCAGAAAGTTTCCTTCATGTATTCTTTATACATTTGAGAAAAATACTCTGCATCTTTCTTATTGTAACGCACTTGTGAGAAAACTTGTGCAAGGTTTTCCAAATTGTTTTCTTTTACAAAGGCCTGGTTTTTTGGGTTTGCCTCTATATCGGAATACAAACGTTTGATATCTTCGTCGGAATAGTCATTGTATTTTTCATAATGCACCAAAGCTTCCATAGGCAAGCGTTCCGTTAGTTCGGGCATCTCGTCTGGATAGCCAATAGTAAGGGTTGTTACTGGTATAACTCCTTTTGGAAGATTCAAAACCTCAGCAATTCCCTTTGCATTGTAGTTCACTGTGCCGAGATAGCATATTCCCAAACCTTTTTCCTCTGCTGCCGTTGCCATAGCCTGAGTACATATTGTTGCATCTATGCTTGCTATGTTGTGGAAAAGGAAATTCCTAAGGCTTTCCTCAGCATTGTTGATTCTGCACCAGTGATGGAATCTGTTGATGTCCAAACAAACCGTAAGAACAACAGAACAATCCATAACCATAGGTTGATTGAAGTGTAGAGGGGCAAGGCGTTTCTTTCCTTCTTCTTCTCGAGTAACAATTATGCTGTATAGTTGCATTGTACCACAGTTTGAAGAACGTATGCCACACTTTAGGATGTAGTCCAAAAGTTCTTGACTTATTTCTTGTTTCTTGTATTTTCTTATAGAACGTCTTTCGAGTAAGTTCATATTTTTTCAATTTTTAGGATTAAAGAAAGGGAAAAATAAAACGAAGGAATAATTTATTAAAAGCAAGTTTTAATTTATTAAAACGGCGTTTTATTTTCCTAAAAGTCCAAGTTGTTTATGTAGGGGTTGTTAGCACCTTCGTAATCCACCTCTGTTGCAGGGCCGTGTCCCGAATAGATTGTTGTGTCTGGCGGAAGTGAAAGTATGTTTTTTCTTATGTTGGAAAGCAACAAGTCCAAATCGCCACCGAAAAGGTCTGTTCTTCCTATGGAACCATAGAATACCGCATCGCCAACAAATACTGCTTTTTCATTCTCTACATAGAAAGATATGCTTCCAGGTGCATGACCACAAGAATCCAAAGTCTTTATTTTGGTATTGCCTAAAATGATTTCTGTATCGTATTCCACAAAATTTTTCTGCATGGCCTTTGTATCAACTGCCTCAAATCCCATATCGCAACCTCTTTGAGAATAGATATCAAGCAATTTTTCGCCATCCTTGTGCATAGTCAGAGGAAGGTTGTAGTGTTTGCAAATATCTTCTGCCCCACAAAAATGATCTATATGAGGATGAGTGAGAAGAATATGCTTTACCATAAGTTTGTTGTCTTGAACGTAGGTGTAGAGTTGTTGTTTTTCTGCCTCAACCCTTGCACCCGGGTCTATGATAGCACATTCTTTTGTATCTTTATCTATCAAAAGATAGGTATTTTCTGCAAAATGATTGAATGTAAAGTACTTTATCATGATTGTTTTGTGCTTTTATTATAATCCTTTTTGTTTTGCTTCATTCCAAAGGGCGTCCATTTCTTGCAGAGTCATATCCTGAAGCGATTTTTCCTGCTCTTTGGCTTTTTGTTCTATGTATTGGAAGCGTGAAATGAACTTTCGGTTGGAGTGTTCCAAAGCTGTATCGGGATTTACGCCTATAAAACGAGAGTAATTGATTAAGGCAAATAATACATCGCCGAATTCATTTTGTATATTCTCTTGATTGTCGGTCTTTTTCAGTTCTGTTTGCAATTCTTCTATCTCTTCTTCCACCTTATTCCACACATCATTTACGTTGTCCCAGTCGAAGCCTATTCCTCTTGCCTTATCTTGTATTCTGTAGGCCTTTATAAGTGATGGAAGGTGAGAAGGAACACCGCTGAGTGTGGAACGATTGCCCTCTTTCAACTTTATCTTTTCCCAATTCTTTGAAACCTCATCGGCAGTCCAAGTATTGTTTTTGTCAAACACATGAGGATGGCGACGAATAAGCTTTTCACTCAAAGAATCCATAACATCGGTTATATCAAACTTGCCTTTATCCTTTCCTATCAAAGAATAGAAAATAATATGCATCATAACATCGCCAAGTTCCTTGCAGATATTTGGGTCATCATTGTTGAGCAAAGCCTCAGAAAGTTCATACATTTCCTCTATGGTAAGAGTTCTTAGAGTGTCATTGGTTTGTGCATTATCCCAAGGGCATTCCTCTCTGATTTGTTCCATAAGGGAAAGCATACGTTCAAAACTCTCTATCTCTTTTTTGTGTTTTATCTCCATGTTTTACAGTTTCGTCTTCTTGTTGGGCGTTTTACAAAAGTTCAATCCTTGTCTTCATACCATTTATTTGCGATTTCTGCCATCTTATCAACATCCTGCATTCTCATACAGTTGAAATGTTTTTTCGGGCACTTGCGAAAACCAAGTTTGGAGCAAGGACGACAACGCAGATTCTCCACTTCCATTATGCAATACTGCTCTTGCATGTCCTGAGGCAAGTAAGGATACATTCCAAACTCTTTGACAGTGTTGCCCCATACGCTTATGATGTTTTTCTTTCTTGCTGCAGCTATATGCATTGCACCAGTGTCGGGTGTAATCACGCCAAGAGCATTATCTATCAAGGATGCTGTCTGATTGATTGAGAAAGCACCACAACAATTAAAGACTCTGCTTCCTATGGCGTTCTCTATCTTGTTGGCTTTTGGCTTGTCGTTAATGTCGCCTATAAGGATAATCTCGCCTTTTATCTTTTGACACAAACGAACAAGCAAATCGAAAGGCATTTGCTTTGTTTCGTGTTTGCTACCCACTGCAATAACTATGTAGCCATCTTGAAAAGCTATAGGTAAAGCATCGTTTGGTATGTAATCTTCTTCTTGCAGAAAATAGTCAAGCCCTTTTCCATCGTTTTTAACATCAAGGCGTTTGACTGCTTCGAAGTATCTGTCTACTATATGTATATTTGGAAGCAGATTTTTCTTGAAATGAACCAGCAAAGACTTCTTTATGTTCAGTTTGTTGAAGGTGTCGCTTGGTTTTCCCAAAGCAAACCTTATTCTTTTGCTACGGAGATTTTTTTGCAAATCAACAACAAAAGAATAATTCTCCTTTTTCAGTTCCTGTAACAACTCATGATTGGAAGAAGTCAGCGTTTGCAGTGCATAAACCTTTGATATGTAAGGATTATTCTGCAATATAGAAACATTTTGCTGCTTGGTAAGAAAATGTATTTCACAATTTGGTTTTTGCTTCTTCAAGCAACGCACCACAGGTGAAGTAAGAACAATATCACCTATGGAACTAAAACGAATAACTAAGATTTTGAGATTCCCGTCGTCCATATTTTTATTATTTTAACCTACTGTATTGTCCAAAGAGATTGTAAGAAGTTTTTGTGCTTCAACTGCAAATTCCATAGGCAAACGATTCAAAACTTCTTTTGCATAACCATTTACTATAAGACCTATTGCAGACTCTTGAGAAATACCTCTCTGACGACAATATAGTAATTGGTCTTCAGAGATTTTGCTTGTAGTGGCTTCGTGTTCCACAACAGCAGAAGAATTATCCACACTAATGTAAGGAAAAGTATGAGCACCACATTCGTTGGTCAAAAGCAAAGAATCGCATTGAGAATAATTTTTGCCATTCTGTGCTGTCTTTGCCATTTTCACCAAACCACGATAGGAGTTTTCGCTCTTGCCTGCAGAAATACCCTTGCTTATTATTGTGCTCTTGGTATTCTTTCCTATATGTATCATTTTTGTGCCTGTATCTGCCATTTGCTTGTTGTTTGTTACAGCCACAGAATAGAACTCTCCTATAGAATTGTCGCCTTTCAGTATGCAAGAAGGATACTTCCATGTTAGTGCAGAGCCAGTCTCCACTTGCGTCCATGATAGTTTGGCATTATTACCTTTGCAAATACCTCTTTTTGTTACAAAATTGAAGATACCACCTTTGCCATCCTTGTCTCCAGGGTACCAGTTCTGAACAGTGGAATATTTTACTTGCGCATCTTTCATTACAACTATCTC
>JABUUQ010000004.1:333745-341054 GCA_021443125.1 Bacteroidales bacterium | reverse complement strand
ACATAAATTTTTAAGAAAGTATGAAAAAGTTCAGATTATTATTGTTGGCAGTGTTGCTTGGTTTTGGTTTGATATCTTGCGATTTCAAGGCGGTGAATGCTGAAAACAAAGCGATTGCAGCACAAGAACAAGAAAACAAGCAAGAGCAAAAGGCAACATTCAATCAAGATTCCATTCAGTTTGTTGCACCTTTGACCAACAAGGCAGAGCAGATTGTGGAAAGAAAGGCGTATATAGTTTCTTACAACAAAGACACAAAATGTCCTAACTGGGTTGCATGGAAACTGACTGCCGAACGTTGCAATGGAGAGTTGGAAAGGCCTCAGAATGCTTTTCAAGAAGACAAAGATGTACCAAAACCTCGTGCAACTTTGGCAGATTACAAAAAAAGTGGCTGGACTCGTGGTCATATGTGCCCTGCTGGCGACAATAAATGGGATGAAGATGCTATGATGGAGTCGTTTCTTTTGACAAATATGTGCCCTCAAAGTGCTGCACTAAATAGTGGCCGATGGAACGATATAGAAAGGCTTTGCCGTCAGTGGGTGGAAAAATACGGCGAACTTTACATTATCTGCGGTCCTATCTTCTACAATCAAGAACATCAAACAATAGGCACCAACAAAGTCGTTGTTCCCGAAGCATTCTTCAAAGTGGTGGTATCTTTGGGAACAGAGCCAAAAGCTATCGGTTTTATATGCAAAAATATGGGAGAAAAGAAATCAAGAAGCAATTATGTAAATAGTATAGACGAAATAGAGAGAATTACAGGCTACGATTTCTTCCCTAACCTCGATGACAAAATAGAAAAGATGATTGAAGTACAAAAAGACCTTAACAACTGGCAAAAATAAAATGTTATTTTCCTTGCAAAGTTATTAAGAACTAATAAATCCAAACCTCGTTTCAAGAAAATGGAACGAGGTTTTAATTTATCAAAACAGCAAAACAAAAAATAAGACCTACTATTCTGCAGGTCTTATTTTCTTGCGCTCCCACTAGGACTTGAACCTAGGACCCCATGATTAACAGTCATGTGCTCTAACCAACTGAGCTACGGAAGCGTTTTTCAATTGAACTCACCCTCAATTGCGTTTGCAAAAATACATCATATTTTAATATTGACAAAACTTTTTGCAATTTTTTTTCAATTATTTTTTATTTCATGGAGGTATTCTATTGTATTTTAAGAATATAAATCAAGAATTTTATTTTAGAATTTACCAGAAATCCACCTTAACAAATCGTTACCATTAGCATAAATAAGCAATGCGAATAGCAAAATCATACCTATTGTTCCTGCTCTTTCCATAAATTTGTCGCTTGGTTTTTTACCGGTTATTATTTCCCAAAGTGTGAACATAACATGACCGCCATCCAAAGCAGGAATTGGAAGAATGTTCATAAATGCAAGTATAATAGAAAGAAATGCTGTGATATTCCAAAAGCCATACCAGTCCCAATTTTGAGGATATAGCGAACCTATTGAGCCAAAACCTCCAATTTGAGACGCTCCTTCTTTTGAGAATACAAGTTTGAATTGTTTAACATAAGACACCAAAGTCTCAACTCCATGACTTATGCCCTTTGGTATGGATTCAAAGAAACCATAAGAAGTATGCTCCACTTTCAAATCGGCAGTATAGTCTTTGCTATAAGCGCCTATTTTGCCATTTGCGTCAAGTGTCATAGCCACAGAGTCCAAAGAATTGTTTCTATAGTAGGAAACAACAACTTTTTGATTGGTGTAACGAGCTATTTTTGAAGCAAATTCCGAAAAAGACGCAGTTGGTATTCCGTTAAGAGCAACTATGCTGTCGCCTTCTTGCATACCTGCTTTCTTGGCTATGGAACCTTCAATAAAACCACCGATAACAAATGGAAAACGAGGTATTGCAAATTGTTTTTCGCCGTTGCCTATCATCTCTCTGGCAAAAGTTTCTGGCAGTTTTATATTCACTTTCTCGCCATTGCGGTCAACAAGTATATTCTGCCCGTCATTCAAAAGCAATTCATTGACAACATCTTTCATTTCAACATAAGACTGTCCGTCAACTGCAAGAATTTTATCGCCATTCTGGAAACCATATTTCAAAGCCGTTGGATTGTAATCGTAACCGTTTGTTACATTAGCCATTGGCAAGGTATCTTTACCCCAAACGAACATTATGGCAGAATAGATAAGCAAAGCACCTATGAAATTGACCAAAACACCACCCGATACTATCAACAAGCGTTGCCATGCCTTTTTGCTTCTGTATTCCCACTTTGCAGGTTCTTTGTTAAGGTCCTCTGTGGTATGGGTTTCGTCGACCATGCCTGCTATAGCGCAATAGCCACCAAATGGCAGCCAGCCTATACCCCATTCTGTATTGTCTGGATGTTGTTCAAACTCTTCCGGACTCTTTTTGGAGAAGAAAGAAAAATGCCATTTGCCTTCATATTTCTTTGCTCTCAGAATAGAAAACCAAGGATTGAAAAAAAGATAGAATTTTTCCACTCTCGTTTTGAATAGTCGTGCAAAACAATAGTGTCCGAACTCGTGAATAAACACAAGAAAAGAAAGGCTGAGCATCAAGGCTAAGATTTTCATAGTTTGTCAGTTTGTTTTTGTTAATTGTTTCTTTGTTTCGTTGAATTATTCCGGCGTTTTAATTTTTTCTTCCTTTGTTTTAATTTGTTGAAACGCCGTTTTATTTTTTTGTTACTAATAAAGTGCGTTGAGTTTGTTTCTTACTTCGCTGTCGGTTGAGAAATAGTCTTCAAGAGTCGGCTTTGGTATGAAAGCAAATGAGTTCATAGCCTCGGCAATTATCTCTGGAATTTGCAAAAACGCTATTTTTTCTTCCAAAAACTTTTGAACAGCTATCTCGTTGGCAGCATTCATAATTGCAGGCAGGTTCCCCCCTTTCTCTATTGCGTTGAAAGCAAGATTCAAGCACGGAAAAACTTCTGTATCAGGCTTTTCAAATGTAAGATTACCTATGGAGAATATATCCATAGCAAGTTCCGGCATCTTTATTCTTTCGGGATATGAAAAAGCATAAAGAATCGGTATTCTCATATCGGCTTTTCCCATTTGGGCTTTGATGCTTCCGTCTTCGAACTCTACCATAGAATGAATAATGCTTTGAGGGTGAACAACTGGAGTAATGTTTTGAGGTTTGACTCCAAACAACCAGTGTGCTTCTATGACTTCAAGGCCTTTGTTCATTAGAGTGGCAGAGTCTATAGTTACTTTTTTGCCCATATTCCAGTTAGGGTTTTTAAGAGCATCCTGAGGTTTTATATTCAAAAGTTCTTCCTTTTTTCTGCCTCTGAAAGCTCCACCTGAAGCAGTAAGCAATATGCGTTTCACAGGGTTGAGAAGTTCACCTTGAAGGCATTGGAAAATGGCAGAATGTTCGCTATCTACCGGCAGAATTGGCACTTGGTTTTCTTCTGCAAGTTTTGTTATGAGTTCTCCCGCAACAACAAGGGTTTCTTTGTTGGCAAGAGCAATAACTTTCTTGGCTTTGATTGCAGAAATCGTTGGTTTGAGCCCCGAAAAACCCACAAGAGCCACAAGAACTATATCTATTTCGGAGAAAGTTACCACATCTTCTATGCTTTCCTCGCCTGCAAAAACTTTGATGTAGGTATCTTTCAGTGCTTCCTTGACTTTAGGATAAAGATTCTGGTTTGCTATAACTACAGTGTCGGGTTCAAACTCCAAAGCCTGCTGTATCAATAGGTCGGCGTTGTTGTTGGCAGTAAGAACAGAGACTTTGAAAAGTCTGTCATTCTTTTTGATAACATCCAAAGCCTGTGTGCCTATGCTTCCTGTTGAACCTAAAATAGCTATATGTTTTTTATTTTCCATCTTTAATATCTTTGATATATGTTCCCCACATAAGTTTGTTGCGAAGTGCAGAGAAAAAGTCTTGATTGTCCAACCTTACAAGTTTCCACTCGTAATCAGATTTCTTTACGATAATATCAGATTCGTTTGCTTCCATAACATAACCATCAACCATTATATTGGCTGGTTTTTCATTGTCTTTCGGAATATGAATCTTTATAATGTCGCTATCGGATATTATCATTGGTCGGAAAGTCAGGTTGTGTGGTGCCACAGGAGTAAGACACAAGCAACGGGATTGAGGAGTTATTATAGGACCATTGCAAGATAAAGAATAGGCAGTGGAACCTGTTGGTGTGGAAATAAGAAGACCATCGCCACTATAACGAGTCAGGTATTTGTCATTGATATATACTTCCACATCTATTATTGTTCCTCTGTAGGAAGAAAGAACGCAAAGTTCGTTTATGGCAAAATGATTGAATGTTTTCTCACACTCAAAGCCAACCTCTACAATACTTCTTCTTTCTATAGAGAAATTGCCTAGTTTTACATCTCTCACAACTTTGCCTATCTCTTGTTTGCCCGCCGTTGTAAGAAATCCCAAGTGTCCAAGATTGATTCCCAATACTGCTATGTCGGTTCCTTTCACATAAGCCAAGGTGTCAAGCATTGTTCCGTCGCCTCCCAAAGAAAACAACACATCTGCTTTCCCTTTAAGGTCTGCTGCTGTTGAGAACAAAGCGATATTGTCGGACTTTGCAATATAATCTTTCACCCAAGTATAGAATTTATCCCATACAAGCAAGGTGCTTTCCAATTCCATAAGCTGAGAAAACAATTCTTGTATGAATGGTATATTGTCTTTGGTAGGTTCTTTTCCGAAAACTGCAAATTTCATATCTGTTATTATGGGTTGGCAATAAATAATAAGGAATTGTCTATAGGGTTATTTTGTATGGATTATCATAAGAAAGATCTCCGTTAAGGCGTTTTTCAACCATTGAACTCAATCCATCTCTCAAACTTTCTACATTGCATTTTTTCAAAACACTATGGCAAAAAGCTGTAAGCAATAGCATTTTGGCAGTCCTCTCCCCTATACCTCTTGAACGAAGATAGTATAAAGCATTTTCATCCAACTGACCTGTTGTTGCACCATGAGAACATTGCACGTCATCATTATAGATTTCCAACACAGGACGAGTATTTACTTTTGCTTTGTCTGTAAGGAGTATATTGTTGTTTGTTTGCATTGCTATGTTGTTCTTGGCATTGTAATCAACAAGCACATGTCCCAAAAAGTTTGCCTTGGCCTCATCATCCAAAATACCTTTGAAAAGTTGCGTACTCTTGCAATTGTTGGATTTATGGAAGACTTTAACTTGTGTTTCAACGCTTTGTTCTTTATCCATAAGATACAAACCATTTATATCTGCCTCTGCATATTCTGAAACAAAATTCACAAGGATTGAATTGTTCAACCTGCCACCATTAAGAGTGATAAAATAGGTTGAAAGCATAGAATTGTCAAACAAATCAAATGTAAGGTCGGAAGCAATTGAAGTGTTGTTATTTACATTCTCCAACTTGTAGAAAGAAAACTTTGAATAGGAGTTCAATACTACGTTTATATTGTGTTCCACCTTGCTTTCGCCTTTTGGAAGTGAGTCGTCGCAATAAAGAAGTGTAGCTTGAGCGTTTTTACCTAAAACAATTTCAGTACAAGTCTTTGTTTCATTGTCTTCGGTGTGTATATTTACAATTTGCAAAGGCTTTTCCAATACAGCATTGTCCTTTATTATTATTTTGCTTTGTTGTGTTGAAGTTTCAATATCCACCAAACTTTTAAGACTCTCTGGAATAGAAAAATCAGAACCCGTTTTGCCATTCACCTTCTCTATTCTCAAAGTATCCAAAGACGGAACATTGCAAGCGAAACACTCACATTTCATATCTTGTGTAGCCATAACGCACTGTTTTATTCACCAAGTTCTTTTCTAATCCAATCGTAACCTTTTTCTTCAAGAACTTTCGCAAGTTCCTTATCGCCACTCTTAACTATCCTGCCCTCATAAAGTATGTGAACTATGTCTGGAACAATATAGTCTAACAATCGCTGATAGTGAGTGATAACCATAACGGCGTCGTCTTTGGTGTGTATTTTATTTACGCCGGTTGCAACAATTCTAAGTGCGTCTATGTCAAGACCAGAGTCGGTTTCATCCAATATACTCAAAGAAGGTTGTAGCATTGCCATCTGGAAAATTTCATTTCTCTTTTTCTCACCACCGGAAAAGCCTTCATTGACGCTTCTATTCTTTAATTTGTCGCCAAGTTCAACAATTTGTTCTTTTTCCTTCATAAGAGCAAGAAAATCTTTTGGAGAAATAGGGTCCAAACCTTTGTATTTTCTTTGCTCATTTATGGCTGTCTTCATAAAATTGGTGATACTGACACCCGGAATCTCAACAGGATATTGAAAACCTATGAAAATACCTTCGCAGGCTCTGTCTTCTATAGGCATAGCAAGAAGATCTTTGCCTTTATAGGTGATTGAGCCTTGTGTTACTTTGAATTTTTCATTGCCTGCAATAACAGCGGCAAGCGTACTCTTACCATTGCCGTTTGGACCCATTATTGCATGTATTTCGCCTTCGTTTATTGTAAGATTGACACCTTTCAGTATTTCTTTATCATCAATACTGGCGTGCAAATCCTTGATTTCTAATAATGCCATATCTTTATTTTGTTCTTTGCTAACGATTTATTTAAGTTTGCAAAGATAATGATAAATCTGCTTTCAACAAAGATTTTTCAACACTTTATTCCTTGCAATCAAAAGCAAAATCCAAAAGAAATTGTCCAAGGAAAAGATTTTATAAAGTTGCTTCTTGAATTTGCAGTCGCCTTGTAGGGTATGAAACCCGAAAGAAAATCTGCATAAACCATATCACTCTCTATGCAAACATCACTATTCAGGAAACGAACATTATATACAAAATCCAAAAATACAGATTTGTAGGTAAGTTTCGCACCAAAAAGGGCACAACCCGAAATCTGATTGATATGTTCGTCGCTATCAACATAATAACCGCCCACTTTGCTTCCGTCCAATGGCGAAACATCGGCTCTCAAAAGCCCAATTCCCATGTGAGGAGTAAGAGCCAGATTTTGAGAAGAAAGAGCGAAAACATCAAAACCATAATTCAGTGAAACCAAAGCGTTGATTGTCATAAAATCACTTGTCCAGCCTATGTTGATATCCCCATTCACATAACAATTATGCCTGTCAAAATGATAGAGCCCCACACCTAATCCCAAACCTATGCCGTTCCAACTGGATTTATCGGTATATCTGTGATTGGAAGTAATATCCTCATTCATAAACATATAACTGCACCAAATTTCTCCTATATGCGATGTTATGATTGCCCCTTGCGTATCGTTGTCCTCCTCATAAAATTC
>JABUUQ010000004.1:332092-333534 GCA_021443125.1 Bacteroidales bacterium | reverse complement strand
AACGGCGTTTTAATTTTTTCTTCCTTGCTTTTAATTTTTTGAAACGCCGTTTTAATTTTATGCCTCTTTGGTATGTTTATTGCAAAAAGGTTCATATTTGCATATTACAAGATTTATTCATATCTTTGCAAGTTATTATATTGTATATTATTAAAACTATAAAAAATGAAAAAGCTATTTTTTACACTGTTCTTGGTGGCAGTTCTATCTTTACAAAACCTTTATGCCGTTGTTGCCTATCCATATCCTGTGGATACAAGACAAAGCGACGGAAAAACTCTTACGGTTGTTCTCAGAGGCGATGAAAAAGTTTCTTGGGCAAGAACACTCGACAATTTCACTCTTATGAGAGATAAAAACGATGACTATGTTTATGCTGTTCCCGATGGCAACGGAGGAATTAAGCCTTCAACAATAATTGCTCACAATCAGGGAGAAAGAACTGCTGTGGAAATAGAATTTTTGAGCAGATTGCAGACAAATTTGTTCTATTCCAGCGAACAAGTCAGCATAATGAAACAATATTGGGACGTAGTTGCTGATGCAGAAAACAAATCAATGCTTTATCAAGAGATGGGCGACAGCGTGAATACCTATAAAATTCTTGTTGTCCTTATGTCTTTCAACGATTACGCCTTTACAACCTCACAAGAAGACGTTGAAAATCTTTTCAATCAGGTGGGATACTCAAAGAACGGACATCAAGGAAGTGTTCATGACTATTTCTTGGCTGCAACCTATGGAAAATTGAACGTTGAGGCTACTGTTGTTGGTCCTTACGTGGCAAGCCATGATTTGGAGTACTATGGAGAAAACTGGGAAGGCACTCACTCAGACATGCACGCGAGAGACCTTATAAGAGAAGCCGCAGAATTTGCAGATGTTGATGTTAATTTTGCAGAATTCGCCAATGGTGGAACCAATGTGCCTTGTATGTATGTTATTTATGCCGGTTATGCAGAAAGTAGCGGTAATTCATCTTACACAATCTGGCCTCATCAAGGTATGCTTGGCAATCCTTATTATGGAGATGGCGTAGAGGTTAATAAATACAGCTGTTCTTCTGAGTTTAACGGCACACCATATTCACGACAGCCTTTGACAATAGGCACAATCTGCCACGAATTTTCTCATGCTTTGGGTCAAGCGGATTATTACGACACAGACTATGAAGAAAATGGCAATGCTTTTGTTCCGGATGAGTGGGATATTATGTCAAGCGGCAACTATAACAACGGTGGCAAGTGTCCTCCTTTGTGGTCTGCAAGAGAAAGATATGCCGTTTCTTATTTGACTTTGGAAGAACTTACCCAAGCTGGCACATATACGTTGCCTTCTTTGCAAAACTCCAACAAGGCTTACAAAATTTCAGTGCCTAACTCAAACGAATACTTCATTCTTGAGAACAGACAGCAAGTTGGTTGGGACAAATACTTGCCTGG
>JABUUQ010000004.1:321696-332074 GCA_021443125.1 Bacteroidales bacterium | reverse complement strand
AGATACAATCCTAACGTGGATGGTTGGAATTATAATTGCGCCAATTGCGTTGCAAATGCTGAAGGTTATCTGCTTATCTCTGCCAACAACACAAGATATGTAGGCAGTGGCAACACCTTCCCAGGAACAAGCAACAAAACTTCTTTCACAGACAACACAAGCCCAGCCATGCTTTCTTCTTCAGGCGTTGCTGTCGGTAAGCCTTTGTATTACATAAGTGAAAACACAACAACAGGCAACATAACCTTTGCTTTCATGGATACAACAGGCTATGCAAGAATCATAAACTCACAAGTGAATTTTGCTTCAGACACTATGACTATGCAGGCTTCTATTGCAAGCAATATAAGCATATCTTCAAAAGGTTTTTGTTACTCCACAACAAACACTTTGCCTACAACAAATGACAATACAATAATATCAAACGCTTTTGGTTCAGATATAAATGCTATTCTTACAAACTATGACAACAATACAACATATTACGTAAGGGCTTTTGCAAGTTCAGGCAATCATACAAACTACGGAGAATGCTTTACAATAAAAACTCCTTGCGTTTCTTCTTCATTGTTCCCTAATCTTGTAGGTTTCGAAGATGATGAACCTGGTTTGGAATGTTGGACTCAAGAATCAAACGATTTTGTTGCAAATAAATGGCAGTCTGTTTCAGCTTCTGTTGATGGTGGTGTGGAAAGTGCTGCAAATGGTGAAAGATTTGCTTATATACATAACGATTATAATTCTGCAAATCAAGAAACTATGCTTGTTACTCCTCCTTCTGATATTACAGTTTTGGATAGTCCTAAACTAGTTTTCTCTCATCATCAGAAATATAACGGCAATCAAAGGGATTATTTGAGAGTTTATTATAAGACTTCTTTGAATGGGAACTGGGTATTGTTGCAAAACTACAACAATACAAACATAACTTCTTGGCAAAGAGACACTATAAACCTTCCTGTAAAGAGCAAAACTTTGTTTATAGGATTTATGAGTTATTTGAAGGGAGCTTATGGCATTGGTATAGACGATGTTGAGATTATAGAGACTAATGCAAGTGCCTTCCCTGCTGTTGCTATCAACAATGTACAAGATGTTTCCGACAATTCTTCTGTTGCAAATATCAATGTAAGTTCTGCAGGCTATACTTCTTTGAGTAGAGTTGGTGTTGTTGTAAGTGAAAATCCTAATCCTACAATAAACGATATTGTTTATGTTGCAAACGAAAATAGTTTGGGTGTACAAAGTATTTATATGGCAGATTTGGAAAGTTCAACAACATACTATGTTAGAGCTTTCGCACAAAATCATGGCTTGGTTTCATATTCGGAACAAAGAAGCTTTACAACTCTTTGCACACGTGTGGCACAATTTCCTTATTCACCAGTGATAAACTCTGCAGATACAACTTGTTTCTCTAATGAAGGAGGATGGTTTGCAGAAGACGACAGTTATGCTTTTTCTACCAACACTGCTTCCTATACTTCAAAGCTTATACTTCCTATTATGAACTTGGCAAATCGCGATAATATGACCTTGCAATTTGATTATAAACAAGCAGCGTCTGTTACTCCTTTGAGGGTATTGTTCCGCAATGGTACAGACGGTACTTGGGAGGAAATAGGTTATTATTCCAACGCATCATCCGACTATACTCCTATAACAACAACAATAACTACAAACACAGAACACCAAACTGAAGAAGCATACATAGCTTTTGAGGCAATAGGTGTTGTGGGGGGCAAAGTAAATATAAAGAATATCATTGTGAATGCTACATTGCAAATACCTATTGTTTCAACCGATGCTATCGACCTTGCTTCCTATAATTCTATTGATGCAGAAGGCAATGTGATGTATGGAGGTTTGAGCAATGTAACCTCTCGTGGATTCTGCTATTCTTCAACAAACAACCAACCTACACTAAACGACAATACAATAACTGCAGGCAATGGCACAGGTTCTTTCTCTGCAATTATTTCCAACCTTGAATTGCTTACTACATACTATGTTCGTGCCTATGCAACAAACTCTTACGGCACTTCTTACGGCGAAACAAAATCCATAACAACCCTATTTATTCCTGTGGAGAATAATGTAATATCTGCCGACCAAACTCTTTGCGAAGGAACGGTGCCTGAAAGATTGCAAGGTGCAGAACCAACAGGTGGCAATGGAGAATTTGCATATTTATGGATTTCTTCAACAGATTCTATTGCATGGGAGCCATGCCACGAAGGCAATTTGAACAATCTTCAATACTATAACCCACGCCAGCTTTCAACAACAACCTACTATGCCAGAATAGTAACATCAGGAGCTACCATAGACACAAGTAATGTTGTTACAATAAATGTTTCTTCCTACTCTCGCGGGGGCAATGTCTTTGCAGCAGTGGATGAAGCCTTTATGTACGATACCATTTCCCTACAAGTAAGAGCTCACAATGGTGAAGTACAATATTGGGAATACAAACGTCCTTATTATGATTGGCAGATAGAAGAAAACAGCGAAGGTTTAACAACTCTATTCACTACTCCTGTTTCCGAAGGTTATTGGTCATATAGAGCAGTGGTAAAGAGTGGTGCTTGTTCTAGTGCTACTTCTGGAGCAGACAGCGTTTATATCAAATATGCAGTTGGTCTCAACGATGCAGAAGCAAATAACTATAATTTTGTTCTTACTCCAAACCCTTCCGATGGCAATGTTGTTTTGATATGCAACGGAATAAATGAAGAAAAAGCCTTTATCACTATTTCATCTATTAGTGGCCAAACTATGATGAGAAAAGAAATGCTATTGCATCAGCAAGAAAATCCTCTAAACCTTAATTCTCTGCCAACAGGCAACTATATTATCAGAGTAGAAGGCGAAAACATCAATTGGAAAGGCAAACTTATCATAACGAAAAGGTAGTCAAAACATGGATAAGGAATATATAATTCAGCATATAAGGCAATCAATAAAAGAAGATATACCTTCTTTTGACCATTCTTCACTGGCATGCATAGCAACAGACTCTCAAAAGAAAGTCAAACTGATGGCAAAGCAAGAAGGCATACTTTGCGGTGTAGATATCTTTTGTATGGTATTCGAAGAGTTGAATACACAAAACGATATCAAGATTGAAAAATTTATGAACGACGGAGACAAGTTGCATTATGGCGACATAATCCTGAAAATCTCTGGCAACGCAATAAATATCCTTTCTGCAGAACGCACAGCCTTGAACTACATACAATTGCTTTCTGGTATAGCAACAACAACTGCCGAATATGTGGCCTTGCTCAACGGAATGCACACTCAACTACTTGATACAAGAAAAACCACTCCAAGTTTCAGAATGTTGGAAAAGTATGCAGTAAAGGTGGGCGGTGCTGTGAATCATCGTTTTGGCTTGTCGGATATGATTATGCTTAAAGACAATCATATAGACTTTGCTGGTGGAATATCACAAGCCATAAACAAGACAAACAAATACCTTGAAGACAACAATCTTAATCTAAAAATAGAGATAGAGGTAAGAAACTTTGAAGAATTACAACAAGTGCTTCAAACGGGCAAAATTCACAGAATTATGCTTGACAATTTCTCACCTGAAGACCTTAAAAAAGCAGTGGGAATCATCAATCATCGCTATGAGACCGAAGCTTCTGGCGGCATAAACAAAACAACACTGAGAACCTATGCGGAAAGTGGTGTGGATTTCATCTCTGTGGGTGCTCTAACTCATCATATCTTCGCCTTGGACATTAGTCTTTTGGCAGATATATAGTAAAACAATGAACGCAACATACAAACAATATTGGAGAAAGTTTCTTTATTGGCGACCAATAAGGAAAATTCTCCATACTTCGCGCCTTTTGGTTTTGCCAGGCTTTCAAGGCGTGCCTTTGTTTGATGTTGTTGTGTTTTTTATCAAAGGTCTTACAAAAGGAGTATTGAATCAGAGAAGTGCGGCCTTGAGTTTCCATTTCTTTTTGTCGCTCTTCCCTATGATTCTTTTCCTTTTCACCCTTCTTCCCTTTCTTCATCTTGACACCTACACCAATCAAATTCTTACAACTATAGAAGCATTTTTGCCTGCGAGTGCTTTCGACTATGTTTCTAGAACAATAACGGATATAATGTCTACAAAGCACAGAGGTCTTATGTCCATAGGTCTTATTTCCTCTCTTTTCGTGGCTTCATCTGCAATAAACTTTCTTATTCTCACGCTAAATCAATCACAACACTCACACAAAAAAACCAAATTCTTGAAACGCAGAATCATGAGCATAGGTTTGGTGTTGGGTCTTGCGATAGGATTGGTTGTAAGTATTGCTTTGATTCTTTTTTCAAAAGAACTCATACTATATCTTATAATGAACGACACCATCAACACCTTTTTCAAACTCTATCTGTTCAAAGTGCTAAAATGGGTTATTATTGTGTTGGTGATTTACCTTGTCTTTGCTATAATGTACTATGTTGCACCTGCCGACAAAAAAGGATATAGTTTCTTTTCTGCCGGAGCAACTTTAGGAACCATACTTTTCATACTTATGTGCTTGGGTTTCAAAGTGTATATAACTCATTTTTCGAGATATAACGCACTTTATGGAGCAATAGGTGCCATGATTATATTTCTGCTTTGGATTTACCTTTTGTCTTTTGTCATAATAATAGGTTTTGAGTTGAATGCATCTATTGCAGAGGCTTGTTCGCTTGGCCATTCAAAACAAAGAAGCAACGAGATAAATGATTTGCATATACCTCGTACTGCAAGAAATATGCTGTCTGTCAAAAGCATAAAAAGATATTTTATTCGCATGAGGCTGAAACGAAATCGCAGACATCAAAACAAAGAAGCAAAAAAATAAAAGCAAGTTTCAGTAAAATAAAACTTGCTTTTAATAAATTATTCCTTCGTTTGAATTTTTTATTCCTTGCTTTTAATTTTTTGCATCGGGATTCTATCGTCCTCCCGTAATTATTGCAGTGAATTTAGGCATAATCTTTTTCATTACATAGTATAGTCCTAAACCCAAAAGAGTAATTATTATTGTTGAAGCAAAGAAATTCAAAGTGTAAGCCCAATCAGTTTTTGGCAACATATCTGATAATCTGTTGTTTAGTATCATAATTGGCACTCCATGAAAAGCATATAAGAAGAAACTTGCATCGGAATAAAATTTATTCTCCTTGATTTTTCCTTTAGCCAAATAATAAGACACAAGATTACACAAAGCAACAACACCAACAAAAGTCGTTATTTTACCAATAACACTTATTTTGAAAATTAGATTAAAAACAATCAAAGCAATAAAAAGGATATAGGATAATTTAGTATATTTATTGCATAATTCTATGATATTTTTTTTGTGAATTGCAAAATAAGCACCCAAAGGGAAAAAGAAAACCATTTCAGAGAATAAAAAAGGATCACCTATACCTATATTGAAGAAATACAAACCACCCAAAATTAGCAAAGGCCAAACTTTCAGATATTTAAGCATAATGTAGATTAGAGGGGACAGTACAAATAAAAACATTAAATCTCTCATATACCACAAAGGGTAATTAGCAGGTGTATAAGGATTACTTGCTCCCAACCAATAGGTAAACATTTTCAGCAAATCAAAGCCGTTATGAATATAAGTATTACCCTTACTCATCTGAACGCATTGAAAAATAAGTATGGCAAAGATGTTCCATAACAAATATGGCACTAATATAGTTCTAACTCTCTTTTTTAGTTTTGAAATATAAGACTCTTTATTGAAAGTGTCTGTATCGTTTTTGCTATAAAAGAAATAATATCCTGAAATGATAAAAAAGATTGGCACGCCAAAAGTTGCAAAAACATATCTTATTATCACTCCTATATTAACACTAAACACAGAGTTTGCTTCATGTGGCAAATCTATTGTGTGTATTGTCAATATCAGCACAATAAGAGGAAACCTTAAGTAATTAAAGGTTTGCGATTGTAATTTATTGTAATCTATTGATTGCATAACATTTATGTTTTTTAATTGTTTAGGCTTAATGCTAAGAAAGTGAGATATTTTTTCGTTTTTTCAACACTATTTTTGAGCAATAAACCAAAATTTTTGATTTCATTTGTATTTGATAACAAAAAAAGGCGAACGAAATAATTGTTCGCCTTTGTTCTTTGTGTTTTTATGGATTAGTATTCCCACATATCTTGTTCTACATTCAACAAATCTTCTTCTACTCTGTCTGATTCATATAATGCATCCATACCAGTTAGATAGTCGCTGATTGAACGGTTGAACCTTTCAGATTCTTTAATAACGTAACTTGTGAACATTCTTTTTTGGAATATATCATCATAAGAACGTCTTTCAGCATCGTTTTGTGGGTTAAACACTTCTGTATTTGCAAGAAGATATCTTACTTCTGGATCGTTGAAACGAATCCATCCAAGTGGCATAGGCTGTGGTGCCTCGTCATCCCTTTGAACAAAGTAGATAAGAGCAAGACCTACAATTCTAACATCTCTAACACTACGTTGTTTATCAACAAACCATCTTTCTTTTATACGAAGGGTTTTAACATCCATAGGGTTCATAGCTATGTAGATAGTAGAATCGTGAACGGATTCCATACCATCAAGGTCAACTGTAATGATTTCTTCTGTCCTAGTAGTACCTATCTTTTTCTTGAACTCATTCCAGTCTGGTATTTCAGTTTTGAATTCGTCGTCTTCATATATCTTGATTGTGCCAGCAGAAGCTGCCTTGTCAATCATAGTAAACATATTGATTCTACCTTGATCTTCTTCAACAGGATAATAGAACACTTGATTCATTTTTTCTCTGAAATCAACCACTCTCCATACAGCTCTTGACCAAATAACATCGGCATCTCTAACATAAGGATACTCAAAAGGTTTTTTAGCTTTACGAGTTACTGCTCTTTCATAGAATTGATCCAACTCTTCTGTTGACTCTTCTTCATCTATAACTTGAGCATTCAAGTTGCCTGCATAGAAAAACAATGCAAGTGCACTCAATATCAATAAACCTGTTTTTTTCATAGCTTTATATCTTTATTATTGTTATCGTTATTTATACGCGTTGTATTCAATTTTGGTTACATTATTGAATAGTAAACACTATTGTAGGGTTACTTGCCGCTTTTTCTCCATCGGGACCTTTAACTCTGATTTCCTCTATATAAACTTTGTTACCTCTACGAAGTTTATTGATTTTAGCAGTCATTTCAGGAGTAAATTGACTTCCTCTTCCTTGCAAAGGAACTTCAGCATCGCCACCTGTGCCGAATGTAACCTTATAAGAGATAACTTGATAGGTTACAGGAAAATCGAAACCTTCCATAGCAACACGGAAACCGCCTTGTGCAAGCAATGATTCCTTAGCAATACGGCCACCTTGATAGTTACCTACCTTTACTGTTGGTTTTGGTATAACCTTGATACGATAATCTTGTGAACCCAAATCTCTTGTTTGGTTTCCTATTTTGGCAGCAACCTTAATTACAGCTTTTGTTCCCTGACTTTTAACATTAACAATGTAGCAACCAGGTTCCTTTGTTGAAGGGTCTTTCTTGATTGTCGCACCAGGAGAACCTCCTATTGTTACAACCAAATCTTCGGTCTTAATACCAGGAGCACCAACTTTTACAGGATTATCAACACCAATATAGAATACATTCATCTTTGTTGCAGATATTGTTGCAGAAGGAGCTGCAACAAAGTATTCACCCTCAAATTCATAAGGAGACTCGCCAACATCTTTCTTGACATAAACTGTTCCTTTGTACTTTTGTGGACCTAATGCGCCAGCACCGAATTTAAGTTTAAGGGTTCCTGAATCACCTACAATAGAACTACCTCTCACCTCTCCTCTTAATTGGCTACGAGAGTCGTAAGCAGCAACAATAACATCTGCTTCATAAGTTCCACCTTGGATAATGTATGTAGATTTTGGAATAACTCTTGCCTTAACCTCGTTGAATTTGAAGTCATCAGCTGAAATTGCAGAGTAAAGATTGTTTACTAAGTCATATTCAGAGTTTTCTATCTCAGATTTTAGTTTGTTGATAAGTACGACATCAGCTGCAACAACTGTATGATAGAAATTGTACATCTGCCAGTTCAATTCCTGGCCTGCAGCATTCTTGTGCATAGATTTTGTATCAACTTGAATTTTCTTTAATTGTGGTTTGAATCTGTCATCGCACAATTTCATCATTTTATCTTGATACGCCTCAATTTTTTTACGCATTTCTATCGCCTTGCCAGCACTACCATCTTCGGTTCCACCGATAAAGTAGTTTGTTGGCACGTCGTAGTTATCTTTCTTTTGTATTGCATCATATCCTTCTTTCTTGATAAGTTCGCGCATCTCTGTAGCAGGCTTACCTTCTACAATAGCTATCATTTCATATTTAACATCATCAAGATATTTAAGGATTTCTTTTGTTTCTTTTCTTACTAATTTTGCTTTTTCCCAATTTGGGCCAACCTTACCCTCATCATTCTTGTAGGCATTTTCAAATATCTGATAAGAACTTTCAACTTTTGAGAGCAACAAATTATTTGTTACCTCCAAGCTGTCTCCTACCGTGGTAAATGATTGCAAGATTTCTGCAGATACATTCAGTGCCAACATAGCTGTGTACACCAAATACATCATTGTAATCATCTTCTGCCTAGGGGTTTCGGGACAATTCGCAGCAGCCATAATTTATACTTTCTTTTTAATTACTATTAATTTTCAAAAAGTTTTGGTTTCCAACTAATTAACCTTTAACCTGCATAGCAGCAAGCATATTACCATATATATCGTTCAAAGAGCCAACTTTCTTTGAAAGTGCATTAACTTGTTCTTTGTATTTAAGAACATTTTCTGCTGTATCTGCAAAGTTAACAACAAGATTGTCGATTCTTTCCTGAACATTCTTTGTTGCTTCAAGCTGAGCAGAAGAATTTTGTATTTGCATTTCGTACAAAGAATTGATTGAAGAAAGACTTGAAGCCATTGTTTTCAATTCATCTATGTAAGAAGCATCACCAACTGACAAAGTATTTGCTGTTTCTTTATAGATATTTGCAAGAGTTGAAACTGCACTTGTAGCTTCTTGAACTGATGCAAGATATTCGCCTGAAGCAAGCAAATCTTTATTTAGATAGTCCGCTGTTTTCTTGTATGCAGAAGACAATTCAGCAACATTTGTTGTTGCATCTGAAACACTCTTAACAAATGAGTCTGAAGCAGAAGCAGCAGAAGCAACTGAACCCAAACCTTCAGCAGTTTCTGACAATTTTTGCAAACCTTTACCCAAACTTTCAATAAGTTCTGGTCCTATCTTTGCATCTTCAAGCATTTTGTCTAACTGTTGTGTTGAAGAAGCTCCACCAAGATTTCCTAAATCAAGGTCGCCTGTTATGTTAAGTCCGCCGTTTCTATGGTCGCCAAACTGACTTGGATCTTTTTTCTGTGCAGCAAGTATTTCAGCTTTTCTTGCATCTTCTTCTTGTGGAGAAAGACCTTCCATACCTGCAAGTTCTGGATAAACCAAAGACCAATCATAAGTAACATGCAATGGTTCAAAAGCAGAAAGAGCAAATATAATAGCCTCTGTAAGCATACCTACAACAAGCATAGGTGTAGCACCTGGCCAGTGGTTAATTTTGAATAGAGCTCCCACGATTACGACAGAAGCACCTAAACCATACATCATTGCAGTAAGTTTCTTGTAACCCTTACTTCTTACTAAAGTGTCAATACTCATAATAAATTAGTTTTTAATTGTTATTGTTAATTAATATTTTCTTTATCTCAACGGCAAACGGCAAGCCACTTTTGGTGGTTGCCGATATACCTTATAATATACTTATTTGCTACTAGTTACGATATACATTTGAAGATGTTTTTGGATTATCTCCTCTTACACGACCAAGGTAAGATTGTACGCAACGGAAGCCTATGTAACTCTTTCCTGAGTCTTGGTATTCGTATGTACGAGTTGCTGTTTGTATGAAATGCTTAGCATCTTTCCATGAACCACCTCTAACAACTTTTCTCTTCATTACCATATCGTCATCATCACTTGCTCTGTATGTGTTGTATTGGTTAAGGTCATGAGCAAAGTTGTAAGTTGAAGCATCAAAAGCATCTTCACACCATTCTGCCACATTGCCTGCCATATCGTAAAGACCAAAGTCGTTAGGAGCATAGTGTGCAACTACAACTGTTGTTGTACCTCCATCACCATCATAAGCACCACGCAATGGTTTGTAGTTTGCAAGGAAACAACCTCTACCATTATTTACATAAGGGCCTCCCCATGGATAAGGTGAACCATCAACACCACCTCTTGCTGCATATTCCCATTCTGCCTCTGT
>JABUUQ010000004.1:320099-321146 GCA_021443125.1 Bacteroidales bacterium | reverse complement strand
CCTAATAATCTATAGGCAATTGAGTCTCTTACCCAATAAACAAATTGTCTGTACTCATTGTTTGTAATCTCTGTTTCGTCCATCCAAAAAGATTGAACTTGAACAGTTTTAGGCTCATATTTGTAAGATTTGTAAACATCCTCATCTGCAGAACCCATAGTAAAACTGCCTTGAGGTATATCAACCATACCATAAGGCTGCATGTCCAAAACATTTGGTCTGTCGTTGACACCAACTAGTTCACCTTTATCTGAACTTCCACAGCTAACTAATACAAGAGCTGTCGCCAATAACAAAACTACCTTTTTCATATTTTTATAAATTTATTGTTTTCCTGTTATAAAATTTTATTTCTTCGTTTTATTCTATTATTCCTTTGTTTTATTTTTACGAAAGAAAGAAATATTTGGTTTCATTTTCCTTCGATTTTTTCGTTATGAGTTACATCTTGATTGTGTTTCTGTAAATTGTTGGAGGGTCAGGCTGACTCTCTATCTTGAAACAGTACCTCAAAAACAATTCCAAAGAGCCTGATGCCTGAGTGGAAAGTCTGGAAGTTGGAATATCGTAGGACAATCCCACTTTGAAATCGTTCCAAGCAAATCCTGTAAGAAGCATTATAGCGTCTTGCAATCTGTATGATACACCACCCCATATCCTATGCTCGTACTCTACCAATAATGACGCATCAACTTGATAAGATTCTGCAGATGCGAAATCTGTCTTCAAAAGAGCAGAAGGTAAGATTCTCAAAGAAGGATAGTCTGGCAAAACATACTCGTAACCTGCTAAAATATAGTAATTTCTTCTATTGTCCCAAGTTAATTTGTCGCTTCTGGTTTGTAATAATTTACTTGCTGCAGCTCCTATATATAATTTACCAGGAATTTGGTAGTAAATACCTGCTGCCAAGTCGAATAGCATATCATCTCTGTCGCCTGCCATAATAACAGGGTCTGTAGGTTCGGAAATATCTCCCATAGGGTCATCTGGAAACTGGTCTGCACCAACAAGATGAGATGCATCCAAACTGAAATTGAATAGTTG
>JABUUQ010000004.1:317383-319630 GCA_021443125.1 Bacteroidales bacterium | reverse complement strand
AAGATAAGCATTTTTTTTAACTAACTAATTATTATTGACAAGTTTTTTTTGAAAACTCTGTCAATAATAACTTTTATAAACTATAACTCAACACATTAAGAAGCAAATTATTTATACTTCTTTTTTATCAAGTGGGCAACTGGAAAATATTGTTTAAGTTCCGAAACCACATCTTCCCCCTCTTCCTTGCTTGCAAATGGTCCAATACTAACATAATAGAAACTTTCATTATATATTTTCTCCACTCTTGCCCGTTGTTTATACTTTTCAGGAATCTGACTCAAAAGTTCATCGGCCTTGGTTTTTCCTTCCACAATACCAACCCTTACATAATAATTGAAAGAGAACGCCATATTTTTTGCAGTACCCGTTGAAAGCACCAAAGAATCCATATATGCTATCTGGTCTTGCTCACTCATATTGGTGCGTTCAAACATCTCAAAAATCTCTGACTGTTGCTTCCAAATTTGTTCGTATTCCTTGCCAAGCACTTCCACATTTACTGAAGTTGTTCCAGTTTTGAAAAGGTCTATCTGCTTTGCCGCTATTTTAGACAAGTCTATTATTCCATGACGAGCACATCTATCGTTGATTTTCACAAAGACTGAACGGCCATTTTTTTGATTTACAACCCTTACAATAGTATGCAATGGAAGTGTTTTGTGTGCTGCCGTATATTTTTTTTGTGAAAAAACCTCACCACTTGAAGTTTTTCTGTTCTCAAACTTGTCATGATAATAGGTAGCCTTGTTTTTCATAATGCTTACAGGCTGTGCAACAAGTTTTGCACTGACTGCAAACAACAATAATACACAAAGTAATTTCCAGTTTTTGCTTTTGATTCCTACCACTCTTTTGCGTTTTCGTTAAACCATTGTCCTTGTAATTTAAGGACCTGTTCTATCACATCCCTTACACAACCTTCCCCACCTTTCTTGTCAGAGATATAATCTGCAACTTGTTTTATTTCTTCCGCTGCATCTTTTGGACATGTTGCCACACCTGAATTGAGCATTATATCATAATCAGGAATATCATCGCCCATAAATAATACGTTATTCTTTTCCAAATGGTTACATTGCAAATACTCTTCATAGGCTCCGAGTTTTTGTTTGGCTCCAAGAATAACATCAGTAACACCCAACATCTTCATTCTCGTCTTTATGCTCTCTCCCGTGCCACCCGAAAGTACCGCAATCTTGTATCCATGCTTCAAAGCATATTGTATAGCATAACCATCTTTCACATTGCCATTACGCATTATTATATCTTCTCCCGATGTGTAAATCATACCATCGCTCATAACACCATCGTAATCAAAAACAAATGCCTTGATATCGTGTAATTTAACTTTGTAATTCATATCTTTTTACTTTGATTTCCAAGTTCAAAAAATAAAACCTTGTTTCGTTAAATTAAAAGCAAGGAATAATTTTTTGAAACGCCGTTTTAATTTTTTCTTTCTTCGTTTTAATTTTATAGGTATTTATGCTCTGAAAGATAGTTGCGTACATAATCCTCCACTCCTTCTTCCAAAGTATAGAAAGGTTTGGTATAGCCTGCGTTGTAGAGTTTTTGCATCTTTGCCTCCGTAAAATACTGATACTTATCTCTGATATCCTCTGGCATTTCTATAAATTCAATGTTTGATTCTTTGTAATCCATTGATTTGAAAGTATTTTCAACTAAATCAAAGAAAGACCTTGCCTGACCTGTACCTATATTATATATATCACTCTTTGGTTGCTGTTTATATAAAAAGTACATAACATCTGTCAAATCCTTAACATAAACAAAATCACGCAGTTGTTCTCCGTCTTTGAAGCCTTCTTTGTAGGATTTGAACAATTTTACTTTGCCACACTGATTTATTTGTTCAAAAGCATGGAGAATTACCGACGCCATTCTACCTTTGTGATATTCGTTTGGTCCATAGACATTGAAAAATTTAAGCCCTGCCCAAAAAGGTGGCCGATTTGTTTGTTGCAACTGCCAAACATCGAAATCTTGTTTTGATTTGCCGTAGAGATTAAGAGGTTTTAAGTTTGCAATATTCTCTAAATCATCATCATATCCGTTTTCGCCGTCGCCGTAAGTGGCTGCTGAAGACGCATAAATAAAGGCTATATTGTTTTCTGCACAGATTTTCCAAAGAGATTTGGTGTAATTCAGATTGAGATGAAGGTAGGTTTCCCAGTCTTTGCCGGTTGTGGAACTTCTTGCACCGAGATGAAAAATCACATCCAC
>JABUUQ010000004.1:312882-316050 GCA_021443125.1 Bacteroidales bacterium | reverse complement strand
GGGCTTGCACTATAAGAAAGTTTTGCACCTTTTTCGGCGATAAACGTCTCCTTGCTTGTTGTTACCATAAATTCCACCCCAAGCACATCCTTGAAAAGCAGGTTTATTGTGTAGCCCAAGCGATTTGTTTGTTTGTCAATATAAATTACAAGCATAAGACACTATTTATCTTAATTCAAAGTTGTTTCCAAGATATTTTCTCTTGACTTCCTCATCCTGTGCCAGTTCCTGAGGATTGCCAGTCCTGAATACCATACCTTCGGTAAGTATATAAGTTCTGTCGGTTATAGTCAGGGTTTCATGAACATTATGGTCGGTAATCAAAACACCTATATTCTTGTCTTTAAGCGTTCTAACTATGGATTGAATATCTTGTACGGCAATAGGATCCACACCTGCAAAAGGCTCATCAAGCAAAATGAATTTAGGGTCCGAAGCCAAAGCCCTTGCTATCTCTGTTCGCCTTCTCTCTCCTCCCGAAAGCTGATTGCCATTGTTCTTTCTGATTTTTTGCAACGAGAATTCATTCAGCAGACTCTCCAATCTTTCAACCCTTTGCTTAGGAGTATAGTTTTTTTGAAACTGAAGAATGGACATTATATTGTCTTCAACGCTCATATTCCTAAATACAGACGCCTCTTGCGGCAAATAGCCTATACCTTCTTTTGCACGCTTATACATAGGCATATTTGTTATATCTTTGTCGTCAAGAAATACTTTGCCAGAATAGGGTTGTATCATTCCAACTATCATATAGAAGGTTGTGGTCTTGCCTGCTCCGTTAGGACCAAGCAGTCCTACTATTTCGCCTTGGTTTACCTCTATAGATACTCCTGTAACTACTGTACGTTTTCTGTATTTTTTGACAACATTGTCTGTATATAACTTCATATTCCTAAGGATTTAAGTGGCAAAGTTATGAATTTTTGTTCATTTTCAAGAATTTTTACTCCAAAAACCTCATCAGCCGAAAAAAATACGGTAATTTTGCCCTATGATTTTCGAAAAAGAAATATGGTTTCTCAAACAAAAACTTTGGTATTCAAAAAATGCTGTAAATGAATACTCAATACATTCTCCTTTCCTTTTTGATATGTATTTGAAAGCCATAAAGCACAAAAGAAAGCAAGAACTCCAAAACTCCATAAAGGATTATCTTGCATCAAACAACTATTCTTATAGCATAGTTCCTGATCCTCATAAATCGAAAGAGCATTTGGCAAAGTGGAATAATAGGATTGCAGAACAAAAAGCTCACACCTATTATATTGATTTGTTTTCTTTTGCAATTGTTGTTGAGTCAGAATCTTTCAAAATACCACAACATTTTGTTTTACAATAGAATATACCTCCAAAATGCTCATTAAAAACAAATATATTGGTGATTGATTTTTCCCTTTCCCTGTTTCGTTAAAATAAAACGCCGTTTTAATTTATCGAAACGCCGTTTTAGAAAATTAAAACGGCGTTTTATTTTTTCCTTAATTTATAGGTAAAAGTATAGGAAAGCAAAGATATTTTTATTATCTTTGCAAGTTGATAGATTTTGCAAATAAAATTATAAACAATTAAAAGACAAATTACAATTATGATGATTAGTCCGTTTTATATTTTGATAATCGTTCTCATGGTTTTGAGTATGATTGTGGGAAAAGCACTACAAAGCACTTTTAATTCCTATGGCAAATATCCTACGCAAGGATATATTACTGGAAAAGATGTGGCAGAAAAAATGTTGAGGGACAATGATATTTATGATGTTAAGGTAGGTTGTATAAAAGGGCAACTAACCGACCATTACAACCCAACAAACAAAACATTGAACCTTAGCGAAGCAGTGTATAACGGCAACAGTGTTGCTGCAGCGGCTGTGGCGGCTCACGAATGCGGTCATGCCATTCAACATGCTCATGCATACTATTGGTTAAGCCTTAGAAGCAGCATGGTTCCAGCAGTGAATATAGCAAGCAAGTGGTCTCAATGGCTGATTTTGGGAGGTTTGGTTTTGTTGAGTATCTCACAAAGCACNNNGTACTTTGGGCAGGAATAATTTTATTTGGTGTCAGCACTTTGTTTGCTTTTGTTACTCTGCCTGTGGAAATCAACGCATCTCACAGGGCTTTGCTTTGGCTGAACAATAATGAAATAACATCAAGAGAAACTCATCCTAAGGCACAAAAGGCATTGCGTTTGGCAGCATATACTTATGTTATTGCAGCTTTGTCTTCATTGGCAACATTGCTTTATTATGTGTCTTTGGTTATGGGAAGGAGTAGGGACTAATGGCATTGAAAGATTTTATAAAAAGCAGATTATTTTTCAAACATCTATTACTGATAATAGGTTCTTTTTTGGTATTGTTGGTTGTGCTGAATCTTATTTTGAAACTTTACACCCGACACGGCCAAGAGTATGAAGTGCCTGATATTACACATAAAATTTTGTTTGAGGTGGAGAAGCAGGACGATATGTCAAAGTTCGAGATAGTTGTTTTGGACTCTATCTACAAGGAAGGCGTGGCATACGGAACAATTCTTACACAAGACCCTTATCCAAGCAGTATGGTAAAGAAAGGAAGAAAGATTTATGTTACCATAGCTGCAAGTGGAGGCGAGATTGTGCAGATGTGCAATTGCAAGGATTTGGGATTGAAGAGTGCTGTGCAGACTTTGATAGACAAAGGTTTGAAAGTAGGCACTATATTGTTCAGAACATCCGCTTTCAAAAGTTCTCCTATTGTTGTGGAGCAGAGATACAAGGGGCAGACTATAAAAGCTGGCAGTGATATTCAGTTGGGAGAAAGAATAGACTTGGTTGTTGAAGTCAATTCCACAACAGAACTTATTCGTATTCCGGATATCATTGGCAAAACTGAACAAGATGCTGAAATTCTTTTATGGAAAGCCGGTTTGAATGTAGGAAGCAAGAATTATGAAGGCGACAGAGATGAAAAACACACAAGAGTTGCTTCTTATTCTCCCGTATCCAAAACAGCAATCATTGGTACGAGCATTTCTTTGAACCTTTACAACGACACTTCCCGCAAATACCAGAAAGAAGTTGAAAATTTCAAAGAAGAAAGCGAAAAGGTAGAGGAAGAAACCTCAACAACAGAAGTTTATATTGAAGAATAGAGCAATGAATAAGACTAAAAGTATTTTTGCAATG
>JABUUQ010000004.1:308802-312856 GCA_021443125.1 Bacteroidales bacterium | reverse complement strand
ACAAGGGCTCAAAGAGAAGTTTTTCTGCCTTTCTTAGATGATTTTTCTTCTTATACCGGCGTTCCGGACAAAAACTTATGGGAAGGTGAAAATTGTTTTGTCAATACATCCTATCAATTCTTGCCACCAAGCGTTGGAGTTATTACTTTGGATGTAATAGACAAGTATGGCAAACTTTATGACAATGCAAGCATCTACACTTTCAATGCAGACACTCTTTCATCTGTGAAAATACGATTGGATTCTCTTCGTGCACCTATTGCAAAGAAACTTTCCGTTGCCGATTCTGTATATTTGTCTTTCTTTATCCAACCAGGAGGAGGAGCAGGTCAAATGTGGGAAAGAATAGGCACCAGTCCTTCAAGCAAAGACTCTATAACCGTGGAATTCTACGATGTAGAAAACAATTCATGGGAAAGAGTATGGACAATGCGTGGCACAGACTGCCAAACAATCTATAATGAAGACAGCACATATTACAGATATGTTATGATAAAGATTGAAGATGAGAAATTTTTCAACAAAGATTTCCGCTTCAGGTTTATGACCTATTCAACATTAGACAATAATCCTTCTCTGCAATACATAAGCAATTGCGACGAATGGAATATAGATTATGTATATCTTGATTACAATAGAACTTTTGAGGGAAACACCTATAGGGATATTGCTTTTGTGAATCCAGCACACTCGTTTCTAAAAAAATACCAGGCAATGCCTTTCAATCAATACCGACCAAACGAGATGAAAGACAGTTTGGATATGAAGATAATAAATTTGTATTCCGATGCTCTTTCTTCTCATTATGAGTATATGGTGGAAGACAGCAATCAAAACTTGATAGGCAGTTACGATGGGGGATTTGAAAATATATATCCTTACTCTACCACAAAGGAATACCAGACATCTGCCAATCATGCAAAACCTCCAGTTGCGTTTTCCTATCCTTTGATGAACAAACCTACAACTTATACCTGCACTCATATTGTTAAGGAAGGTGTTGGCAATGATAACATACATTTTAATGACACTGTGAGATTTTCACAAAAGTTCGCCAACTATTTTGCTTATGATGACGGCACTGCAGAGAATGGTTTTGGTGTTGAACCTATAAAAAACAGCAATCTTGCCGTTGGTTATTTCCTTAATCAAAGGGATACCATTTATGCAGTGGATATATATTTCAACCATACCTATCAAAACTCCAACATAAAGCCATTCTATATTTGTCTTTGGAACTCTACAGAAGATTCTTTGCCAAAACAAAAAATATATCAGACGGAAAAACTTACTCCTGTTGTAGATTCTCTGAATAAGTTCATAAGATACAACCTTGAAACGCCACAAGTGATGGATAGTGGTGAGTTCTTCGTTTCTGTAGAGGTAAAAAATGCTGACTATCTCAACCTTGGATTCGACCAAAACAACGATGCATCCATGTATACTTTCTCAAAAGTGGCTAATCAATGGAACGCATCTTTCAACTACGGCTCTGTAATGATGCGACCTTGCTTTGGTTACAAAACAATAGGCATAGAAAGCATAGAAACAGAACAATATAGTTTCTATCCTAACCCTGCAAGCGATTATATCAGTGTTTCAGCAAAAGATTCCGAAGTTACAATTTTTGATATCGCAGGAAGAAAGCTTTTGAACAGCAAAGCAAACTCTGTAATCGATGTATCTGGACTTAGAAATGGCGTTTATATTCTAAGAATCAACAATACAAATCACAAACTTATTATTTCACGATAATGGAAGATAAGTATTCTCTAAATATCACAGACGATAATTTTGAAGAAGAAAGCACTTCTGAAGAATTATATGAAAACTATAAGATTATAGTAGATAAAGGGCAGTCTTTGTTACGCATAGACAAATTCCTTATGGTGAGAATAGAGAATGTGTCCCGTAACAAAATACAGAAAGCGGCAGACAACAACTGCATAAAGGTAAATGGCAAGGCGGTAAAGTCGAATTACAGGGTCAAACCTTTGGATGTAATTCAGGTGTTTTTGACTTCAGAGCCTAAAGACATAGAAATTATTGCACAAAACATTCCTATAGATATTGTTTATGAAGATGACGATTTGATAATTGTGAATAAACCTTCGGGAATGGTTGTTCATCCTGCCTATGGCAACTACGACGGCACTCTGGTCAATGCTTTGGAATATCATCTCAACAAAAATTTGATTGAAAACAATGTAGCAAACTACAAAGAGCATAAAGACCACAAACAAGCACTGCTTGTCCACAGAATAGATAAGAATACAACAGGGCTTTTGGTAGTTGCAAAAAATGAAAGGGCTCAAACATTATTGGCAGAGCAATTTTTCTATCATACAATAGACAGAATGTACACCGCTTTGGTATGGGGAGATTTGGCTGAGGAAACTGGAACGATAGATAAGAATGTGGCACGCGACAGCAAGGACAGAAAAATCATGGCAACCTACGATGACGAAACAATAGGCAAACATGCAGTAACTCATTGGAAGGTTTTGGAACGTTTTGGCTACATCACACTGATTCAATGCAAACTCGAAACAGGCAGAACGCATCAAATCAGAGTGCATATGAAGAGTATAGGACATCCTTTGTTTAATGACGACACTTATGGTGGCGACAGAATTCTCAAAGGCACCACCTTCACAAAATACAAGCAATTTGTAACAAATTGTTTTGATATTCTGCCACGTCAGGCCTTGCATGCCACAACATTGGGCTTTATTCACCCAACAACAAATGAAAAAGTATTCTTCTCTTCTGCCCTTCCAGAAGATATGACTGAGGTAATAGAGAAATGGAGAAGCTATTCATCATTCAACAAACAAGAAAAATAATTCCACAATATGAAAAGCAAAATAATTATCATAGTTTCTGTTTTGTGTCTTGCCTTTTGTTCATGCAAAAAGGACGATAAAGGCAACAAAAAGTTCTATAATGACAAAAACATTGAGGAAACAATCACTTTCAAACGCTTCGACAAGGCTTTATTTGCCAAACCCGAGCCCAACCTTCCTCAATATCTGATGAAATTGCAAAAAGAATATCCGGATATGTTTGCTGCTCCGCTGACAAATAAGGAATATATGCAACAAATTATGCAAGTGGCAACCGACAACGCTATGCAGGAGGCTGTGGCTATAATAGAGAAAGAATACCCAAGCACAGATTTTCTATCACAAAGCCTTACCTCTGCTTTTGCACGGCTGAAAGAAATATACCCTCAAACAACCCTGCCAACAAATGTATATACCATGCTTCTTATGGCCTCTGATTTTTCATACGGTTACGCAAACAGAGTGTATATGGGAGAAAACAACGGCAGAATCTACTATACTATTGCATTAGATATTTATTCTCTTAACAAACTTCACCAACATCCTTACTACAAAACCTATCCTCAATATATGATAGCAACACTTAGCAAGGATTATATCGCACCAGATTTTATGAGAATGTACTTGCAAAACAGCACTTTCAGAAAAATTCCTATGAATTCCTACAAAGATGGTGCAACTCTTTTGGATAATATAATTGAAGACGGAAAATATTCTTATGTGGTAAAGAAAACTCTGCCAAATGTGGATGATTGCTACATTCTTCGCTACACTCCGGAACAAATGCAATGGGTCAAGGACAACGAAGCAAACATCTGGGCTTTCATAATACAAAGAAAACTAATGTACGAGACAGATCGTTCAAAATATATGTCGCTTATAGCAGAAGGTCCCGAAACAAAAGGTTTATCAAACTCACCTGCAAGAGTAGGAAACTATATCGGTTATATCATTGTTGATAAATTCATGAAAGAGAACAAGATAAGCATAGATTCGCTCATGAATATAACCGATGCGACACTTATTCTCAATAATTCGAAATACAAACCAGAACGCAGATAGGTGTATAGCAAAAAACGAAACGGGAAAAGGATTTATTAAAACGCCGTTTCAGAAAATTAAAACAAAGGAAGAAAAAATTAAAAGCAAGGAATAATTTAGGGAAACAAAGTTATGAAATCTAATTATAAAGTAGTTGTCTATAGATA
>JABUUQ010000004.1:307060-308345 GCA_021443125.1 Bacteroidales bacterium | reverse complement strand
CGAACAAAGCAGACAAAATATCTTGGTTCAAACAAAGCATAGTGTTTGTTGTGTCTGTAGGACTTTTGATTGTATTGCAAAGAGGCGGTTTTCAAGTCAGACCTATAGGGCTTTTGCAAGCCAGTGAATACACTTCAACACAAAATACCTCACTTGTTTTGAATACTCCTTTCACTCTTTACAGAACAATAGGCAAAGCAGGATTGCAAAGCAAAGAATACTATACAGAAAAAGAACTTTCAACAATTTATTCGCCTATTTCAACCCCTGCAAACGAAGTTTGGGCAGATAGTTTGTTTGATGAGCCTTTGCAGGTGGGCAAAACAAATGTTGTTGTCTTGATTATAGAGAGTTATTCTGCCGAATATCTTGCCACATACAACAAAAACGGCGACACTTACACTCCTTTCTTGGATTCCATTGCCAAAAAATCTTTGGTATTCCAAGGTTACTCTAACGGAAAGCGTTCTATTGATGGTATTCCTGCCATTGTATCGTCCCTACCTTTGCTTACAGAGGAAAGTTACATAACATCATCCTACGGAGAAAACAAACTCGGCTCTATTGCCTCAATGCTTGGAGAACAAGGCTACACCACTGCTTTCTATCATGGAGGATACAACGGCACAATGAACTTTAACGGATTTACCAATCAAGTGGGATTTGATGCTTACTATGGAAAAGATGAGTATAACAACAATGCAGACTACGATGGCAATTGGGGAATCTTCGATGAGCCTTATCTGCAATATCTTGGCAAACAACTATCGAATACAAAGCAACCTTTCCTTGCAAGTGTCTTTACTTTGTCTTCCCATCATCCTTATACAATACCTCAACAGCACAAAAACCGTTTTCCTAAAGGCAGTCTTATAGTTCATGAGACTGTAGGATATACCGATTACGCACTAAAAAGGTTCTTTGATTATGCAAGCAAACAGGAATGGTATGAAAACACATTGTTTGTTATCACTTCGGACCATTCTGCCTTGACTGGAACCAAAGAGTTTCAAACATCACTTGGATTGTATAGGATTCCTGTGATTTTCTACCACCCTAAAATGAAACATGGCTTAGTGTCAAAAGATTATATGCAGCAAATAGATATTTTCCCTACTATTTGCGATTTGCTTCACAATCAGAAACCATTGTTTGCCTTCGGAAAAAGTATTTTCTCTAAGGATTCACACTTCTATATCTACTTTTCAAACGGAGAATACATTGTTCGCTTGGGCGATTACGTAAGCAAGTATCGCGAAGGCTATAATACACAATTGTTCTCTGC
>JABUUQ010000004.1:297937-305503 GCA_021443125.1 Bacteroidales bacterium | reverse complement strand
TATACTCTATTTACTATAATATGGCGGAGAAGAAGAAAGAAATAGTTTTAGAATTCTAACAATCCTACACCCAAGGCATAGATACAAAAAAAAGCAGTCTTTTTATGGGACTGCTTAATTTTCTACTGAAAACTTACAATTATTTAACAACTGTAGCTGTAGTAGTTGAAGCTGTAGTAGTTGATTCTACTGCTACTTCTGTTTCAGATTCAGTTGTAGCTGAAGTTGTAGTTGAAGAAACTGTGTCTTTTGAACCACATGCTGCGAATAAACCAGCAACTGCGAATACTAACAATACTTTTTTCATTTTCGTGTGTTTTTAAAAATTTATAAATTCTTTTGTTTTAACTATGCAAAATTACATCTTTATTTTCTTATGTCAATACTTTTTTAAGAAAAAAACAACATAAATTTTATAACTTATTATATATCAACACGCAACAACCGAATAAATTTTGCTATTCCAAACTAAAAATCATGCAATCAGCCTTTATTTCAAACAATTATAACTTATTATTAGTTCTTATGGTTGATGCAAATGCCTTTAAGGTACCATTCGTATAGTTTTCTTACTCCGTCTTCTATCTCCACCTTATGACGCCATCCAAGAGAATGTAATTTGGAAACATCTGTAAGTTTTCTTGGTGTACCATCGGGTTTTGTACTGTCCCAACAAAGCTCCCCTTTGAAACCAACCTGCTTCATTATCATTTCTGCAAGTTCTTTTATAGATATTTCCTTGCCTGTACCTATATTTATATGACAATTTTTTATTTCCTTCTGATTGGAATCGTAGGTGTCTTTGAAATCAACATTCAAAAGCATATAAACACTTGCATCAGCCATATCCTCGCTCCACAAAAACTCTCTCATAGGACTACCCGTGCCCCACAAAGTAACTCTGTCTTTCTCTATGCCGAATTTCTTTAACTTTGCAACAATCTCTTCCTCGTTATTTTTTCCTGAAACGCCTTCCACTGCTCTCAAGTCAAGGTCTTTTCTCACAGCATCCCAATCATTCTCATTCAAACACTTGGCAAGATGTATTTTTCTTATCATTGCAGGCAACACATGAGAGTTCTCCAAATGGAAATTGTCATTAGGACCATAAAGATTGGTAGGCATTACGGCAATATAGTTGCAATTATATTGTATGGCAAAGCTTTCGCACATTTTCAATCCAGCTATCTTTGCTATGGCATAAGGTTCGTTGGTATATTCCAGTTCAGAGGTAAGCAAAGCATTTTCCTGCATTGGTTGCTGTGCCATTCTCGGATATATACAAGTACTTCCCAAAAACAAAAGCTTCTTTACATTGTGGCGATAACTTTCCCCTATTACATTTTGCTGTATTTGAAGGTTGTTATAAATGAAATCTGCCCTATATGTAAGGTTAGCCATAATTCCTCCCACATGAGCAGCAGCCAAAACAACTGCCTCTGGTTGTTCCTTATCAAAAAACTCTTTTACAGCAACAGAATTCATCAAATCCAATTCCTTATGACTTCTGCCGATAAGGTTGTTGTAGCCTTTTTGCTTAAGATTGTTCCATATGGCAGAGCCAACAAGTCCGTTGTGCCCTGCTACATATATTTTTGTATTCTTATCCAACATTGCTTTATTAGTCTGCTAATTCTTTAAGGTGCAATTTTCTCACGAACTTCATATCATGCTTTACCATAATGCTGACAAGTTCTTCAAAAGATGTTTTGCGAGGATTCCAACCAAGGTTCTTTTTCGCTTTTGTTGGGTCGCCCAATAATTGTTCCACTTCTGCAGGACGGAAATACTTGGCATCCACCTCAACAAGCACTTTGCCCGTCTTTTTGTCTATACCTTTTTCATCTATACCCTCACCTTGCCATTCTATATCTATACCTGCTTCTTTGAAAGCCAAGGTGCAAAAATCTCTAACAGTATGATATTCTCCAGTGGCAATAACATAATCTTCTGGATTCTCTTGCTGAAGAATCAACCACATGCATTCAACATAATCTTTGGCATAACCCCAATCTCTCAAAGCGTTAAGGTTGCCCAAATAAAGCTTGTCTTGAAATCCTTGTGCAATACGGCTGGCAGCAAGCGTAATTTTTCTTGTTACAAAGGTTTCTCCTCTTCTTTCACTCTCGTGATTGAACAGTATTCCATTGACACAAAACATTCCATAACTTTCTCTATAGTTCTTTATTATCCAATAGCCATACATTTTTGCGACACCATAAGGAGAACGAGGATAGAAAGGAGTTGTTTCCTTCTGTGGCACTTCTTGCACCAAACCAAAAAGTTCAGAGGTTGAGGCCTGATAGATTCTGCATTCTTTGTCCAATCCACAAATTCTTACTGCTTCCAACAAACGCAAAACACCCATAGCGTCAGCGTCGGCTGTGTATTCAGGAACATCAAAAGAAACTTTCACATGGCTTTGTGCTGCAAGGTTATATATCTCTGTAGGCCTAACCATACCAATAATTCTAATAAGAGAAGAAGAATCGGTCATATCGCCCCAATGAAGATTCACCAAACGCTTTTGTTTCATATCCCTAACCCATTCATCAAGATACAAATGCTCTATTCTGCCTGTGTTGAATGAAGATGAACGCCTAAGAACGCCATGCACCTCATATCCCTTGTCTATTAGAAATTCTGCCAAAAAAGAACCATCTTGTCCTGTTATGCCAGTAATCAACGCTACTTTTCTTTGTTCCATAATTATCAAAATTTTATTGTGTTTTCAGTTTGTAAAATTACAAAAAAAACTAAAAACCACCAAATTTTACTTGCTTAATTCATAAAAACTCCTAAAGGACTAAAAACAAAACAAAGGAATAAAAAATTAAAACAGCGGAATAATTTTTTCTTTCTTCGTTTTAATTTGACAAAACGAAGAAAGAATTCTGCAAAGTGGGAAACTTATAAAAGTTTTTTCAGTCTTTGTATCTTTGTTAGTCGGCACTATATGCACCATTAGGACGGCGAAGGATTGCCTGCATCTCTTCTTTTATGATATAGTCGCCTTGTTTGTTCAGTTTGAAAGGTTTTAGCCATCCTCCCATTGCTTCAAATGCTCCTGGTTCTCCTTCTTTGGCAGGATAGAAATAGTTGCTCATATCTTTTTCCTCTATCTTCTTGCCCAAGAAAATAGTGTCGAATTGGAAAGGAGTAACAAAGCATTCAAGTGTTACATCTTTGGTGTCTTTGTCTTTAATTTTTTTGGTTGATATGGCTTTATAGACAACAGTGCCATTTGGTTTGTAGGTTTTGCCATAGAATTTAAGGCCCGCTGCCTGCTGATGTTTTTCTATAGGGACATCTATTTGGATTGTTGGTGTTATAGTGTCTTTGGTAGCACAAGAAGAATAGTCAGGCTGTTTTTCTGGAGAGACAACAATATAACCTGCGTTCAAAATATATTGTTTGTTGTGAGGAATAAGCTTGTAGTTGGCAGTAAGGTCCTCAAACGACATAACTTCTTTGTAGTTTATGTTACAAGTGTAGGTTATTGTGTCTTTGGTGTGATGTATGTATTCCAAACAGCCTTTTGGAATCATCACTTGTGCGTGATTGCCAGAAAGTGTTGTATCTTGTGAAGGCCAATCGTAGTCATAGTATTCACCCAAGCAGTCTTCTGGATCGTCTTCAATAATAATGTGAACTTTTCCTGCCAAAGATATATTGTTTTCTGTCCTTTCTTCTTCGTTGATAGTTGAAAGATTTATCCATTGAAAGTCAAAAGGCATTTTGTATTTGATATAGTAATTGACTTCTCCAACACAAGATTGAGTATATTGGCTTGGTGTTCTCTTTATTATGTATTCTGTTTCCTCACGAGAAGAAAAGTATTTGAAAACAACAATTGCCCTGTCTCTTGCAAGTGAAGAAGACTCCTCTGTTATCTCTCCACCATCGTCATAGCCTATTATTGTCATTTTATAGAAACGATTGTTCTTTGTGTTGAAAGTCATAAGATAGATACTGTCTAATGCATTCAATCCACCCTTGGTGTAGTAGGCGTTGCCCTTATCAAAGTTTATATAGGCTTCCACTCTTGCAGGGTAAAGGTTTGCCAAAGAATCTTCCTTGCTTATTTTGTTCTGCTGGTTTCTCTTTTTCTTTACCGGTGCTGGCGTAAGAATAACATTGTTGTCGTCAATGTTTGTTGCCACCATTACTATTTCATCAGTAGATGCTTTCTTTTGATTTTGTGCCTGCACATTGCACAATACAGCACAACTCAGCAAAAGTAAAAATATCTTTTTCATATCTATTTAGTTTCTTTTATTATCATTTTTATTATGTCTTCCGTTGTATATCCTTCGGCTCCAGCAGAATAATTCAAGACTATTCTATGACGAAGCACAGGAACGGCAACCTCATCAACATCTTCTATGTCGGGAGAGTATTTTCCTTTCAGTGCAGCAGTACATTTGGCACCCATAACAAGATATTGCGATGCTCTTGGCCCTGCTCCCCATGAAAGATACTGCTTTGCAATGGTGTTGTTGGGATTATTCAAACGCGTCTTCTCAACAAGCGATACAATATAGTTATATACATTGTCGCTTACCGGAATCTTCTTTATTATGTTTTGAAGTGCAAGAATATCTTCTGCATTCAATACTTTTTCCACCTCTGCTTTATGGTCTGTTGTGGTGGTTTTAAGAATTTGAACTTCTTCTTCAAAACTTGGATAGTCGAGCCAAAGCATAAACATAAAACGGTCCAACTGTGCTTCTGGCAAAGGATAGGTTCCTTCTTGCTCTATAGGGTTTTGTGTGGCAAGAACAAAGAATGGCTGGTCTAATTTATAGGTTTTACCCAAGACTGTAACGCTATGTTCCTGCATAGACTCCAACAAAGCAGACTGTGTTTTAGGTGATGTTCTGTTTATCTCATCTGCAAGAACTATATTTGAAAATACAGGCCCTTTTATGAAACGGAAATTCTTGTCTGTATCCAAAATTTCACTGCCTGTAATATCCATAGGCATTAAATCAGGAGTAAATTGAATACGATTGTAGGTTAGACCCAAAGCCTTTGCTATTGTATTTACCAACAAAGTTTTTGCAAGTCCAGGAACACCCACCAACAAGCAATGACCACCAGAAAACATAGACACCAAAACTTTGTTGACTATATCTTCCTGCCCTATTATCACTTTTGAGATTTCTGCCTTCAGTCTATTGCATTTCTCAACCAAAATATCCAATTGTTCGGCCTCAGTCATTGTCTGCTATAAGGTTTATTTGTTTTTGTTGCTGCCTGTCCAGTCTATAGTAAAGTTGCAATTAGCATATTTTTCGCTTATTCTGATATATGTTTTTGGAATAAGTTTTTCTGCCCATTGTCTCATAATAAGTGTTTCCTTGTCTCTTAGAGCCAAAGTCTGAATTCTGTCAAAATCATTCTCAAGATTTACAGTATGTTTTGGCGTTTTTTTCTTAACCTTTATTATTCTGTAAGCATTTGACAGCTCTGATTTGAATTCTATAGGTTTTGTAATATCGCCTTGTTGCATTGAGTTGAAATCAACCTTATCTACATTGCCTATTGTCTCATTTATAGCATCTTTTGAAAAGCGAGCAGAGGCGTTGTTTCTATTTATTACCAAACCACCATTTATTTTGCTATTGTCATCGGAGTATTTCACGATGGCATCCTCAAAACTTATCTCACCTTTGTTTATCAAAGTCTGCACACTATCAAGGAATAGTTTTGACTGGTACAAAGATGTTGCAGAAACTTTTGGTTGCAACAAAATATGACGGCAATTCACCATATCGCCTCTTCTTTCTATCATTTGGACAATATGAAAACCATACTTTGTTTCAAAAACTGGAGAAACCTCACCTGGTTGCAATGAAAAAGCCACTTGTTCGAATTCGGAAACCATGTCTCCTCTTGAGAAGAAACCAAGTTCACCACCTTTTCTTGCCGATGTTTCGTCGTCGCTGTAAAGGGTTGCTATTGTGGAAAACTTATCGCCTTTAAGAATTCTGTCCCTATAGGCGTTGAGTTTGTCTTTTATAAGTTCCTTCTCCTCATTTGAAACCTTTGGAGTGCATACTATTTGAGTAAATTCGTATTCCTCATCTATCTCTGGCAGAGAATCTTTTGGAATTCGGTTATAGTAGTCGGCAACCTCTTGAGGAGTTATTTTCACATCGCCTGTAACTTTGCTACGAGCCTGTTGTATTAGAAGATTCTCCTTTATTACATCTCTATAGGTGTCTTTGATTTCGGTAAGAGATTTATTCATCTGCCTTTCCATTCTTTCCTGAGAACCATAAACCTGTATCATATATTTGATACGTTCGTTCATTGTATTCTCCACCTCTTGATCGGTAACCTCTATGGAATCTATTTGAGCCTTATGAACAAACAATTTGCTCAAAAGCATATCTTCGAGAATATCACAACGTGTTACCGTCATATCACTGTTTGACGCACGAGTCTGAAGATAGTTTGTTTCAAGGTCTGAGTACTTTATCATGTTTTCTCCAACGACTGCTATAACCTCATCAACCACGACCTGTGCTGAAACGGCGTTTAGAGAAAATAAAACAAAGGAATAAATAATTATTCTGGCGAAATATTTCATTATTTTAGGGAGTTAAAAACTTCGTAGTTAATTTTGTAAGTATATCTGTTGCGTAGAGTCATTATCCAGTTTTGTTCCAATAGTTCCTGATACTGACTTGTTACTATGCCTTTGCACTCATCCAGAGTTTTTTGCTTTGGCATATCAAATTGTCTAAGCACCAAAACAACATTTTTGCTTGTATTTATTACTGTATCGGTAACAATGACATTCTTTGCAGAAAAATCTTTTGCTATATCGGTATCCCAAACAAGTTTGTCTATGTTGCGGTTTGCTCCTTTTTCGTAACGATTCCATGAATATGCAACATATTTCTTTGGATTTTCGGTTATTGAAAATGCTTTAAGAAGTTTGTCGTTTATCTCGTCGTTTGTCAAACCTTTGTTGGTGTATTTTTTGATAAGTTTGGTTGCTTTCTTTAGGTTGATACTCTTTCCAAGTGTCCACATGGTAGCATCAGCCCTTTCTTTCCAGATATAGTTCTTTTTGTTGGCATCGTAATATACCTGAACACCTATCGAATCTTCCAAACTGCGATTCCAGACTTCTTTGTCGGTAATGGCAAAAATCAAAATACCCTCTTTGAAAGACTGCATGCTTTCTGCAAGTTCTGCATGCTTTTCTTCCAATCTTTCGTCAGCATATTCGTAAGCTTTGTTGTCGGAATAAGCTTTCAAAAACTTCTCCAAGAAAGTTGGAATATACTCTGGAGTCTGTTTTCTTTGAGAAACATACAACTCATTCAGCATATTCATTTGTGTATATGAACTATCACCAATAGTGAACAAAACCTTGTCGCCTTTGAAGTCTGATGGAATTTGCCAATTTGCAGAAAATACGCTGTCGGTTACTACTGTGCTTAGTTCTTTCAAACTTTTTTCATTCACTTTGTAACCATATTCTGCTTTTGCTTTCTCCATAAAACTTTCCATCGAACGATAAGCTCTTTGGTCTTTGCTTATGCGTTG
>JABUUQ010000004.1:288251-297699 GCA_021443125.1 Bacteroidales bacterium | reverse complement strand
ACATTTGCACGAGCCTCATTGATAAGGCGTTCTGCTTCCTCTTCGCTGTGTTTATCAGCACTTATAAGAACATGTTTTAGGTCTACAGTCTTGAAATCTGCAGCAATTCTGTCTGTAAGGTTTATGATATGATAGCCGAAGTTTGTTCTTACTGGCATAGACACCTCTCCTTTTTTCATTGCATAGCAAGCACTCTCAAAAGGATAAATCATAAGCATGGAAGTAAAGTAGCCCAAATCTCCTCCATTGCCTTGTATTTTCTGACCCTTCTCTTCACTATTTTTTGCTGAAGGGTCGTCGGAATATTCTGCTGCCAATTTTGCAAAATTCTCCCCTTTCAAAGCTTTTTCCCTCACCATCATTGCTTTTTTGTATGCAATAAGAGTGTCTTCTGGGGAAGCATTTGCCGGAATTGTTATTAAGATATGAGAAGCTCTTACAAATTCAAGTTCTCTGTCGTATGCTTCCTGTATAAGAGAGTCTGTTATTGTTCTATCATTGATATAAGGCTCCACTATTTGCTTTCTGTACTTTTGTACTTCATCGCAAAATGCTTGTGTTGTATCAAGCCCCTCTTCTTTGGCTTGAAGAAGTTTCAGTTTGTAATTGACAAACAAATCTAAATAGCTTTCCAAATCTTGTTTGTTGAGGTTTGCAGAATTTGTGGGATTGTTCCTGTAATACATCTTCATAAATTCTGCCTTTGTTACCTTCTCTGAGCCAACTTCAAGAATAATATCCGTATCATTTTGTGCGAAAACACACAAAGAAGATACAAACAATACCATTAAAACTACAACTTTCTTCATTATCTTGTGTAATTAGGTGCTTCTTTTGTAATTGTTATGTCGTGTGGGTGGCCTTCAATGAAACCAGCATTGGTAATCTTGATAAATTTTGCCTGACGAAGCATTTCCAAATTCTTTGAACCAGTATATCCCATACCAGCTTTCAATCCTCCTGCAAGCTGATAGATTACTTCTGTTACACTGCCCTTGTATGGAACCCTGCCAACAATACCTTCTGGCACCAACTTTTTGACATCTTTCTCATCTCCTTGGAAATATCTGTCTTTGCTACCGCTTTGCATAGCGTCCAAAGAACCCATACCTCTGTATGCCTTGTATTTTCTTCCTTCAAGTATTATTGTATCGCCAGGACTTTCCTCCGTACCTGCCAACAAAGAACCCACCATAATTGTTGAGGCGCCCGCTGCCAAAGCTTTCACAATATCTCCTGAATATCTTATACCTCCATCGGCAATAACAGGAATATCCATATCTTTTACAGCATCACAAACCCTAAGCACTGCTGTCAATTGTGGCATACCAATACCTGCAACAATACGAGTGGTGCATATACTGCCTGGTCCTATACCAACCTTTATAGCATCTGCACCTGCCTCTGCCAAGGCCAAAGCTGCTTCTGGTGTTGCGATATTTCCAACAACAACATCAACATTTTTATATCTGCGTTTAAGTTCTTTAAGGCTTGTTATCACATTTTTTGAGTGTCCATGGGCAGTATCCAATACCATAGCGTCAACACCTGCTGCCACCAAAGCATCTGCTCTGTCATACATATCGTTTGTAATGCCTATACCTGCTGCAACTCTCAACCTTCCCATAGCATCTTTGCAAGCCATAGGTCTTTGTTTCACTTTGATTATGTCTCTATATGTAATAAGGCCTATCAATTTGTTGCTATCATCAACTACAGGCAACTTTTCAATTCTGTTTTGTTGCAAAATATCGGCAGCTTCTTCAAAAGTAATTCCAGGATGTGCCACAACGAGTTCCTTAGTCATTATTTCTCCCAAAGGACGATTAACATCTTTTTCGAATCTAAGGTCTCTGTTTGTTACTATACCTATAAGTTTGTTTGCCTCATCAACAATAGGAATACCACCAATAGAAAACTCTTGCATCATTCTTAGGGCATCCTTCACAACATTGTCTTTTCCCAAAGTAGAAGGGTCGGTTATCATACCATTTTCGCTTCTTTTCACTTTAAGAACCTCATTTGCCTGCATTTCTATAGGCATATTTTTGTGCAAAACGCCAATACCACCTTCTTGTGCCATAGCTATTGCCATAGGAGCCTCTGTTACAGTGTCCATAGCAGCAGCCACAATTGGCATATTAACTTCTATATTTCTTGAAAAACGGCTTGCAACCGTAACTTCGCGAGGGATAATTTCGGAATATGCTGGAACCAACAACACATCGTCATAGGTCAAACCCTCTCCTATAATTTTGTCGCTATATGAAAACATTTCTCTTAAGTATATATTTTCGTGCAAATTTACGGCAAAAAAATCATATAACAAAATTTAATTTGAAAATCAAGTGTGCAAGAGCCAAAAAATTAAAAGCAAGTTTCAGCAAATTAGAAGCAAGGAATAATTTTTTCTTCCTTCGTTTTAATTATTTGTAATCAAGTTTCATTCTTTATTTTCAAAATCACAATTATTTAGTATCTTTGCAAAAAATAAAAAACACAACACCAATTATGAAAAAAGCTATATTTTATTTTTTCAGTTTATTATTCTTGTTTGATGTTTCAGCACAACAAGCCATAAAAATCAGTTCTCCTAATGGGGATTTAAGGTTGAAGGTTATGGATTTCAAAGGCAAGACAACCTATATGCTGACAAAAAACAATGACACAATAGTTGATTATAGTTCTTTGGGGCTTACATTGAAAAATGACAGCTTCGAAAATCTTGAATTGATAAAAGCAGACAAACGTTCTTGCGATGAAATCTGGGAACAAGTATGGGGAGAAGAAAGATTTGCACGAAACAACTACAACGAGCTTGCTCTAACCTATCAGGAAAAGGAAGCAGACAAACGCATTATCAAAATAGTTTTTCGTGTTTTCGATGATGGCTTTGCTTTCCGTTACGAATTTCCAGAACAAAGCAATTTGAAGCATTTTGTTATTCTTTCGGAAGATTCAGAGATAACATTGCCAACTTCTTTGAGCAATTCTACCATTTGGTCTCAAAAAGCCAACGGCACACTGCACTACGAAGCATTTTATCTGCCAAAGCCTATTCTTACAAAAGACACTATAAACCCTCCTGCCACTATAGTAACAACTAAAAACCTTCATTTGTGCATTTCAGAAGCTGCTGTTTGGGATTATCCTGCAACAAATTATACAGTGTCTTGTGCGAATAACAAGGTTACTTTCAAGACCAATCTGTATCCTTGGAGAAATGGGGATGCTGTAAGAGTGGATTGTCCTTCACAAAGCCCATGGCGTTCTATGATTATTGCAGACAATGCCGAAAAACTTTTGCTTTCTCGTTTGAATCTCAACCTTAACGAGCCTTGTGCCTTGAAAGATGTTTCTTGGATAAAGCCTTCAAAATATGTTGGTATATGGTGGGGAATGCACAAGAGAGATTATTCTTGGGGATCAGGGCCTAATCATGGGGCGACAACCGAAAGAACAAAAAAATACATAGATTTTGCAGCCCAAAACAACATTTCAGCCGTTTTGGTTGAAGGATGGAATATCGGATGGGACGAAGACTGGGGTATTCATGGCGATAGGTTCGATTTCATACAAGCCTACCCTGATTACGACTTGCAGGAAGTTTGTCGCTATGGCAAAGAAAAAGGCGTTCGTATTATTGCACATCTTGAAACTGGTGGTGCAGCCCGCAATCTTGAAAGACAAATGGATTCTGCCTTTGCATTGTATAAATCTTTGGGCATAAACACAATCAAAACCGGCTATGTGAATATGTGGAACGATGATGAATATCAACACAGTCAAAAGGCAATCAATCACTATAACCTTGTAGTTAAAACAGCTGCCAAATACAATCTTATGGTTGTTGCTCACGAGGCGGCACTTCCTTCTGGTATTAGAAGAACTTACCCAAATATCATAGGAACAGAGTGTATGCGTGGTCAGGAATACAATTCTTGGGATAATATAGGCAATACCCCTAATCATACTTGTACGCTTCCTTTCACCAGAGGTTTGACAGGTCCTATGGATTTCACACCTGGCATCTTTAATTTCGAGAACAAAATACAGCCACAGACACATCCACACACCACAATAGCAAAACAGTTGTCTGAATACTTGGTTTTGTATTCTCCTGCACCGATGGCGGCAGATATGATTGAGAATTACGAAGCAAATATGAGGGTTTTCGAGTTTATCAAACAGGTTCCTTGTGCTTGGGACTCAACTGTGGTTCCTCATGCAGAGGTTGGCAGATATGTTACAATAGCCCGTAAGGAGAAAAACACGAATAATTGGTATGTTGGCTCAATGACAGACGAAACTCCAAGAGATTTGGACCTTGAACTGTCATTCTTGGACAAAGGCAAGCAATACACAGCAACTATTTATGAAGATGGCGAAGGAGCAGACTATAGAACAAATCCTTATCCTGTAAATATAAGGAAAATTGTTGTCGGTTCAAAAGACACTATCAAACTAAAACTTGCACCAAGTGGCGGTGCTGCAATTTCCATCGTTGAGATAAAATAATATTCCGCCAGAAGAAAAAAATAAAACGGCGTTTTATTTTGCTCAAACGGCGTTTTATTTTTTTGAAACGGCGAAAGAAAATCGGGAAAAGAACATTGAGAAAATTTCTTACATACTCAATCCTTACAATTGTTGTTGTTGCATTGTGCTTTGTTGCTTGCATTTTTGGAAGTGTGGACATAAGTGCAATGACTCAGCAAGATAAATTTATATTGTATGGTATCAGAGTTCCGAGAGTGCTGATGTGTTTGGTTTCTGGTGCCTGTCTTGCAGTTTGTGGCACATCCTATCAGGCAGTATTCAGGAATCCTCTTTCAGACCCTTATATTCTTGGTGTCAGTTCGGGGGCTTCTCTTGGTGCTTCAATTGCAATTATAGTAGGATTGGACGCTTTTATTCTTGGTGTTCCTTGTGCTGCCTTTCTTATGGCTTTGCTTACCGTCTATGCGATAATGAAGTTGTCTCAAATAGGCAACCGTATGCATGTTACTACTTTGTTGCTTGCTGGTATAAGCATAAATTTTCTTTTTTCCGCCATCATATCAATTATTATGTTCATAGACAGAAACGATATGCACAAAATATATTTCTGGACTATGGGTTCTTTGTCGGGAGTAAGGTATAGCGATGTTATAGTGGTAGCCTGCTTTGCTGTTTTAGGAATTTTTGTGCTTGGAATCTATGCCAAACGAATGAATGCTTTGCTTCTTGGCGATATGTCGGCACAAAGCATAGGCATAAATGTGGAAAAGACAAAAAAAACAATACTTATAGTTGCCACTCTTATGACTGCAGCCGTTGTAAGTTATTGCGGAGTGATAGGTTTCATAGGTTTGGTGGTGCCACATATTGTTCGCTTGATTGTAGGACAAGACAACAGAAAAATTCTTCCCCTTTCTGTCTTTGGAGGTATGATTTTCATGCTTTCTGCCGATATTATATCCCGTGTAGTCATTGCTCCAAACGAATTACCTATAGGAAGCATAACTTCTTTGATTGGTGCGCCATTCTTTATCTATCTTTTATATAATGCAAAAAAGAATCTGCATTTTTAGTTTTTCGTATGATAAGGACAGAACACATAATATATAAGGTAAAAGGTAAAGAAATTCTCAGCGATGTGGGTTTTCATCTGCAAAAAGGAGATTTTTGTGCAGTGGTAGGTATGAATGGTTCGGGAAAATCAACTCTACTGAAACATCTTTGCCGTGTTGTTGAGCCAACAAGCGGAGATATCTTTATAAAACAAAAGAATATCAAAAAATACTCGGTGAAAGATTTGGCAAAAGAGGTTTCCGTAGTTTTCCAATCCGATGATATCAATTTGGATTTCTGTGCCTTGCAAATAGTTCTTATGGGCAGGACTCCATACCAAAGAATTTTCGACAAGGACAAGGAAGAAGATCTGTTGAAAGCCGAAGACGCCATGAGAAAAACAAATACCCTGCATTTGAAAAACCGTCTTTTCCCTTCGCTTTCGGGTGGCGAGAAACAAAGAGTGTTGATTGCTAGGGCCTTATGTCAGGATACGCCTGTAATTCTGCTTGATGAGCCAATAGCCAACCTGGATTTGAAGCACCAGTTCGAGATTATGGAACTTTTGCAAAGAATCAACAAAGAAAATCAGGCAACCATATTCATTATTCTCCACGATTTATCTTTTGCATTGCAGTATGCCAACAAGGTATTGGCATTGAAAGAAGGCAAAATAAGATTTTTCGGCAATTCAAAAGAAGTTCTTACGGAAGAAAACATAAAAGAAATTTTTGAAGTCAGGGCAACAATAATAAATAACAACAACATAATTCTACAACAACAAAAAATATGAAACAAAACTGCAGAAAACATCGTTCAAAACTTGCTTTGCTTGTTTTGGGGTTTTGTATTGTCGTTACAAATGCTTCATGCGAAAAACACGTATCTTTTTCCGATACTCAAAACAACTATATAGTTTCGAGTAAAAACGCAATAAAGACAGAAAACAAAAGAATTGCCTCCATATCCACCCAAGCAACCGAGATTATATGCGATTTGGGTTGTATGGACAGGCTTGTGTGCAGGACAGACTTTTGTGATTTCCCAAAAGAAGCAAGAAACATCGTTTCAATAGGTGGTGTAAATAATCCAAACATTGAAAAAATCATAGGTTTGCAGCCAGATATCGTCGTGGGCACCTCTATGCTTCCCGTAAAACTCTTTTCTGCAATGGAAGATGCCGGTTTGCCAATAATATCTTTTAGAGAGAGTGCAAAAATAGAAGGTATGTATAATGTCATCTCCATTCTTGGCAAAATAGTTCAAAAAGAAAGTATGGCAGACAGCATTATCAACGATTGCAAACAACGATTGCAGATAGTGGAAGCACGATGCGACAGCCTTAGAATTGCAAAAAAAATAGCCAAACCTACTGTTTATTATGTGGTGGGCTATGGTGCAAGCGGGGATTTCTCTGCTGGCAAAGACACATATATAGATGAGATTTTTGCTTTGGCAGGTGCAGACAATATAGCAAAGAACAACAACAAATGGTCTTTCTCCAAGGAGGAACTTTTGAAGGCACAACCCGAATATATCTTTATTCGCAACGAGGATATAAAGCAATTCTGCAACACTCATCCATACAATGAACTCAAAGCTGTGAAAGACGGCAGAGTTGTTGGAATTTCAGGACTCGACGCCCAAACTCCACGAAGCATTTCGGCAATAGAATTCATAGCAAATACGATATATGGAGAATAGTCTTTGAAAGAAAAAATTAAAACGGCGGAATAATTTTCTAAAACGGCGTTTCAGCAAATTAAAACGGCGTTTTATTTTTCTCTTTCTTGCTTTTGAAAAATTAAAATGAAGAAATAAGTTGATAATTTTGCATTTTATTTGCATAACTTAAAATTTGTTCTTATCTTTGCGTTTTCAATTCTTGGAGAATTAAGATAATTAAAAATAAAAAACTATGGATAAATTACTTTTATTGGGTGATGAGGCTATAGCTCAAGGAGCAATAGACGCAGGTCTTTCTGGCGTTTTTGCCTATCCTGGAACACCCTCTACAGAAATAACAGAATATATACAAGATTCAAAAGAAGCAAGAGCTAAAGGCATAAGAAGCAATTGGGCTTGCAATGAAAAAACAGCTATGGAAGCAGCTATAGGCATGTCTTACGCAGGCAAAAGAGCAATGTTCTGCTGCAAACATGTTGGTGTTAATGTTGCTGCCGACCCATTTATGAATTCTGCAATCACAGGTGCTAATGGTGGTTTGGTATTTATTGCTGCCGACGACCCTTCAATGCACTCTTCTCAGGATGAGCAAGATTCTCGTCAATATGCAGACTTTGCAATGATTCCTTGCTTTGAGCCTTCTAACCAACAAGAAGCTTACGATATGATACACTATGCTTTTGATTTTTCAGAAAAGTATCATACTCCAGTAATGCTTAGAGTTACAACACGTTTGGCACACTCTCGTTCAGCAGTTGTAAGAAAAGATGTTCAAAGAGAACAAAACGAACTTACTCTTCCTGCAGACAAACGCCAATACATATTGTTGCCTGTAAATGCAAAGAAACACTACAAAAACCATATTATCAAACAAAACGATTTTATGGCTGAAAGTGTCAATTCTCAATTCAACCATCTTTATGAAGGCACTGACCACAAATTAGGTATAGTTGCTTGCGGTTTGGCTTATAACTATTTGATGGAAAACTTCCAAGGCAAACAATGTCCTTATTCTATTTTGAAAGTTTCTCAATACCCAATGCCAGACAAGCTTTTGAAAAAACTTTATAACGAAAGCGACGAATTGCTTGTTCTTGAAGAAGGCCAGCCTATTTATGAAAGATTGATAAAAGGTTTGCTTGATATTTCAAAACCTATTCACGGACGTTTGGACGGAACAATACAAAGAGACGGTGAACTTTCTCCAAATTCTGTTGGCAGAGCTGTCGGCGTTGAAGTTCCTGAAGGTTTCGAAGTTCCTGCTATCGTTGCAGGCCGTCCTCCAAAGCTATGCGACGGATGCCCTCACAGAGATTCTTATCTTGCTTTGAACGAAGCTATGAAAGAGTTTGGCGGTTCAAGAGTATTCTCTGATATAGGTTGTTACACTTTGGGTGCTTTGCCTCCTTTCGAAGCTATCTACACTACTGTTGATATGGGTGCTTCAATAACTATGGCAAAGGGCGCTGCTGAAGCCTCTTTGAAACCTACAGTTGCCGTTATAGGAGACAGTACTTTCACACACAGCGGTATGACAGGCCTTTTGGATTGTTGCGTTGACCAAGTGCCAATCACTATTATAATACTTGACAATGACATTACTGCCATGACAGGTGCTCAAAAGAGTTCTGCAACAGGCAGAATAGAAGGAATCTGCAAGGGTATAGGTGTTGAAGAAGCTCACATAAGAGTTATCAATCCTTTGCCAAAGAATTTTGAAGAAAACGTCAAAGTCATGAAAGAAGAAATCGCTTACAAAGGTGTCAGCGTTATTATTCCAAGAAGAGACTGTATCGTTTGGGGTCAAAAGAAGAGAAGAATGCTTGCAGCTAAGAAAGCAGCAGAGAACAAATAAAACACTTAAGGAGGAAAGAAAATGAAAATAGACATTATATTATGCGGTGTTGGTGGTATGGGAGCATTGAGTAGTGCAGCCATCATATCAAAGGCAGCTCTTGAAATGGGAATGTATATGAAGCAAGCAGAAACTCACGGAATGAGCCAAAGAGGTGGAGACGTGCAATCTCACTTGCGTTTGTCAGACGAGCCTATTGCTTCAGACCTTATACCAGAGGGAGAATGCGATTTAATCCTTTCTGTTGAGCCTATGGAAGCTCTTCGCTATGTAAACTTCCTGAACAAGAAGACAGGCTGGGTTATAACTAACCAAAATCCTTTCGTTAACATACCTAACTATCCTGATATGGAA
>JABUUQ010000004.1:284278-287314 GCA_021443125.1 Bacteroidales bacterium | reverse complement strand
ACTATCTATTATCGTTGCAAAATAGGTTAAACCCCAAACAATAAAATCATGAAACGAGTATTTTTGATATTATTGCTTGCTTTTGGATTGGTGGCAACTCAAGCAAAAACTTGTGAAGTCAGTGTAAATGAAGTTTGTGAAAACTATGTTTCAACAGATTTGAATGACACTATTCTAGCAGACGGCATATATGAGATTGATGCTCGATGGACTTTTCTTGTTACTATAAAAAATGGTCAGGTTGTTTCATTTGTTGATAAGGATAGCAAAATAGACCTTGTTTCTCAGTTAGTGTCTTTGAAGTTTTTTTCAAATGCAAGAGAACAAGACGGTTTCAAGAATTTTGGCATGTGGGCTGAACAACACAGGTTTCCTTATGCAGAAATGGCAAGAACGAGAAAACTGGGTACAGAGGAATGGACATGCTGGGCAGTAATTATCGGCAATATGAAAAGAACATCTCAATGGCAAACGTCAGATAATAAATAAAGGTTTTATTAACAAAAGAATTCAATATGGCAGTAGCAACAAAGGAGGTAACTTGCAGATATGATTCCTTAGAATCTGCCAATCGTTCCATCGCCCTACTTCGTCGCAATGGTTGGATAGCAAAGAAAACATATCAAGAAGGAAACTATTATTATGTAGTCTATGATGTTCCAATTGAACCAGACTCAACACCAAAACCAAACAATTGAGTATAGGACAAAGTGTTTCCAACCAAAATAAAGACACAATAAATTAAAACGCCATTTCAAAAAATTAAAAGCAAGGAAGAATTTTTTCTTCCTTGCTTTTAATTTGCTATCTCTTGCTACACAATAATTTATATCTTTTTTTTGCATTTTTCTGCCCTAAAATTTGGATATATATATATATATATAATTTTGCTCATTGAAAGGGAATAATGCTGTGTATGCCCCTAAAAACACGGCCAAAACAACATATCTCACAACAATGAACAAAACGGAACTTATAAACAAAATAAAGACTCTCGAAGGTCTTAGCAATGAGGAGAAAGCAGACTTGCTTCAATTGCTCAACGAACAAAAAAAATATGGTATAGTTTGGGAAGACAAGCCCGAAGATGTGGAACAACAATTGGCAGAACAATTGCCTATGCTTACAGAGGTGAAAGAACGACGCATAAAAGGTGCAACGCCAGACTCACCAAACCATATTCTTATCGAGGGCGACAACCTTCATGCCCTTACAGCACTATCCTACACCCACGAAGGGAAAATTGATGTTATCTATATAGACCCACCATACAACACAGGAAATTCAGCAAGTAATCCAGAAGACGACGCAAATTGCAACAAGTTTATGTATAATGATAAATTTGTTGATGAAAAAGATAGTTATCGCCACAGCAAATGGCTTTCATTTATGCATAAACGCCTAACAATTGCAAAACAATTGCTTTCTGATAATGGTGTTATTTTTATCTCAATCGATGACAACGAACAAGCAAGACTAAAATTATTATGTGATGAAGTGTTTGGTGAGAAAAATTGCATCACACAATTCGTATGGGAAAAAACACAACATTTTGGAAGACAAGCAAAGAATTTTTATTCGAATAATGAATACATATTATGCTATTGTAAAAATCTTTATTATGAAGATGATGATAAACTAAAATTAAAACAAAGAATTGTAGAAAACTTTAATTCTAATTTACAAGATGCTCCATTATATAATGCATCAAATCCTGAGAAAACCTTAGTTTTCCCAAAAGGTTCGGTAAAATTTAATATAGCCGATGGGGAATATAGCACAACAACTGATACAAAGTATAAATTATGTAGTAAGGTTGTTGTGCGTAATAGTGTCAATGACACTCCATTAGAGCTAAAAATGCGTTCAAGGTGGTCAGCTGATAAGATAATAGAGGAATATAATAATGGTTGTAAGTTTTGGGTAAAGACTAAGAATTTTGCAATAAGGGCAATATATCCACCCGATAGGACTTCTATTACATCTCCAAGACAAATAATATTTACAAATATAAACAATCCACTATCTACAAAAAGTTATTATACAAATAATATAGATACAACAGAAAATGGTTCAAAAGAATTGCTTAAAATTATAGGAATTTCTCCTTTTAAGTATCCAAAGCCATCTTCTTTGATAAAATATTTAATTGGAATGGTTTACAACGCACAAACAAACTCGTTTGAATCTTCTGCCACCATTCTTGATTTCTTTGCTGGTAGTGGAACAACCCTTCATGCGACTATGCAATTAAATAAAGAAGATGGAGGAAAACGCCAATGCATACTTGTTACAAATAATGAGAATAGTATTTGTGAAAATGTAACCTATGAACGCAACAAAAGAGTAATCAATGGTTACACCACACCAAAAGGAAACGATGTGGAGGGACTTAAAAACAACACTTTGCGATACTACAAGACAGATTTTGTGCCTGCAACAAAATCCCAGAAAAACAGACGCAAACTTATGAGCACTGCAACAGATTTGCTTTGCATAAAAAACAATATATATAATGAAGAAAGTTTGTTTGCTGGCAAAAAGTGGGCAAAGTCTAAGGCAAGGTATTTTGAAGAAAATGGCAGAGGTATGCTTGTTATCTATGATGAAAGTGCCGTGTCTTCTATTGTTGAGGCTTTGGCAGGAATGGCGATAGAGAACAAAATAATGATTTATGTATTCAGCAACACCAATTATGCTTACAATGATGAGTTTCAAGAGGTGGCAGACAAGGTGGAGTTGTGTGCTTTGCCAGATGCAATATACAGAGCATATACAAAAATAACAAGAGAAATAAAGAAAAGTATTTAACTATAAAACAAAGAATCGGCAATGTATAAAGAAATTGATTTTCAGGTAAAGGCTGTGAAAGAATTGGTGGAAAAGACCAAAAAGTTATTATTATTGAATGGGAATAGGAAAACAATTGTATTTGAAGCCCCTACGGGAAGTGGCAAAACGGTAACGGCAACAAAAACCCTTTGCGAATTGTCAACGGAATTGGAGAACGAAGGAAAAGAGGTTGCTTTTATTTGG
>JABUUQ010000004.1:274472-282136 GCA_021443125.1 Bacteroidales bacterium | reverse complement strand
AGCACGCTATTTTTTCATTACAAACATATGGGATAAAAAAATAAGGAGTCTTTGTTGTAAGACTCCTTGAAAGTGTGGCATCGACAGGATTTGAACCGGTGACACAAGGATTTTCAGTCCTCTGCTCTACCAACTGAGCTACGACGCCATCTCGTTAAATTTGAGATTGCAAAAGTATATCTTTTTTTCTTACTGACCAAATTTTTTTACAACTTTTTTACTTTTTACGAAAAAAAACTTTGAAAATTGGTAGTTTGAGTATTATTTTGTAACTTTGCAGTGCGTGATACTAATGATTGTTTGGTAGTTCGCAACAATGGAAAAATCATAGAGATTATTGTTTGTAAAATACAACATAACATAATGAAATACAGAGAATATAAGCAACTTAATCTTACTGCCATAGAGCAAGATGTGCATGCTAAATGGCAAGCTGAAGACACTTTCAACGAAAGTTTGAGAATAAGAGAAGGACACAAACCGTTTGTTTTCTTTGAAGGTCCTCCTTCTGCAAATGGAAAACCTGGTATTCATCACGTAATGGCAAGAACTATCAAAGATATTTTCTGTCGTTACAAGAGTTCAAAAGGTTATTATGTAACAAGAAAAGCAGGTTGGGACACTCACGGATTGCCTGTTGAACTTGGCGTTGAAAAAGCTTTGGGTATCACAAAAGAAGATATAGGTTCGAAGATAAGTGTTGATGATTACAACAAAGCATGTCGCGAAACTGTCATGCAGTACAAAGATATGTGGGACAAACTTACAACTCAAATGGGTTATTGGGTTGATTTGAATGATCCTTACATTACTTTCACCAACGATTACATTGAAACAATATGGTGGCTTTTGGGCGAAATCTACAAAAAAGGGTTGTTGTATAAAGGTTATACCATTCAACCTTATTCTCCTGCAGCAGGTACCGGCCTTTCTTCTCATGAGTTGAACATGCCTGGATGTTATAGGGATGTAAAAGATACTACCATTGTTGCACAATTCAAGATTAAAGGCAAAGAAAACGCTTATTTCTTGGCTTGGACTACAACTCCTTGGACTTTACCTTCAAATACAGCTTTGGCAGTGGGCCCAAACATTGATTATGTATGCGTAGAAAGTTTCAATCCTTACACTTCAGAGCCTATAATGGTGTATTTGGCTAAGAACTTGTTATATACTCATTTCAAAAAAGAAAACGAAAACAAAGATTTTGCAGAATACAACAAAGGAGACAAGGATATACCTTTCAGAGTAGTGGCAGAATGTAAGGGTAAGGACCTTATCGGTATGGAATATGAACAATTGTTGCCTTGGGTTAAGCCTGTGGAAAGCGAAGGCGATGCTTTTAGGGTTATAGGTGGCGACTATGTAACAACAGAAGATGGAACAGGTATAGTTCATATTGCTCCTACATTTGGTGCCGACGATGCCAGAGTGGCAAAACTTGCAGGAATTGCTCCATTGCACCTATACGACAAGAATGACAAGCAACAACCTATGGTTGACAAGTCTGGAAAATTCTTTGTTCTTGAAGATTTGAATCCGGAATATGTAAAGAAATATATAAATGTAGAACTTTACAGTCAGTATGCCGGTCGTTTTGTAAAGAATGCCTATGACAACAATCTTACCGATAAAGACGCTTCTTTGGATGTTGATATATGCGTATTGTTGAAGCAACAAAACCAGGCGTTCAAGATAGAAAAGCACACACACTCTTATCCTCATTGCTGGAGAACCGATAAGCCTGTACTTTACTATCCTTTGGATTCTTGGTTTATTCGTACAACAGCAGTAAAAGACAGATTGATTGAACTGAACAAGACAATAAACTGGAAGCCAAAGGCAACTGGTAGTGGAAGATTCGGCAACTGGTTGGAAAATCTTGTTGATTGGAATTTGTCTCGTTCTCGCTATTGGGGAACACCTTTGCCTATATGGAGAACAGAGGATGGCAAAGAGGAAATCTTTATATCTTCAGTCAAGATGTTGGCAGAAGAAATTGATAAGAGTATAAAGGCTGGCTTTATGACAGAGAATCGTTATAAAGAAACAGACTATAACAAATTTGATTTGCACAGACCATACATAGATAGCGTTGTTTTGGTATCTGAAAGTGGAAAACCAATGCATAGAGAGAGTGATTTGATTGATGTTTGGTTTGATTCAGGTGCTATGCCTTATGCTCAAAGACATTATCCTTTCAGTTGCACAGAAGAAGAGTTGAAAGAAAAATTCTTCCCTGCTGATTTCATTGCAGAAGGTGTGGACCAAACAAGAGGTTGGTTCTTCACATTGCACACAATAGCCACTATGGTGTTTGACTCTGTGGCTTACAAAAATGTAGTTTCTAATGGTTTGGTCCTAGACAAAAACGGCAACAAGATGTCTAAACGTCTTGGTAATGGTGTTGATCCATTTGAGATGATGGACAAATATGGTGCTGATGCTACAAGGTGGTATATGATTTCAAACTCTCAACCATGGGATAATTTGAAGTTTGACCCTGCAGGTATAGATGAGGTACGAAGAAAATTCTTTGGCACTCTTTACAATACCTACTCATTCTTTGCCCTTTATGCAAACATAGATGGTTTTGCTTATAAAGAAGCAGATGTTCCTATGAATGAAAGACCAGAAATAGACCGTTGGATTCTTTCTGAGTTGAACTCATTGATTATAAACGTTGATAAGAATTTTGAAGACTACGAACCAACAAAAGCAGCAAGACTTATAAGCAATTTTGTTGACGAATACTTGAGCAATTGGTATGTTCGTTTGTGTCGTCGTCGTTTCTGGAAAGGCGAATACTCTCAAGACAAAATTTCCGCTTACCAAACATTGTATCGTTGCTTGGAAGTGATTGCAAAACTATCTGCTCCTATCGCACCTTTCTTTATGGAAATGATGTTCACTAACCTTAATAGTGTTACAAATAGAGAATCAGTGAATTCAGTGCATCTTGCCGACTTCCCTACTGCCGATGAATCTCAAATAGACAAAGACCTTGAACAAAGAATGCAGATGGCACAAAAGATTTGTTCGTTGGTTCTTTCCCTAAGAAAACGTCACAACCTTAAAGTAAGACAACCTCTATCAACAATAATGATTCCTGCCGATGAAAAGACACAAAACCAAATAGAGCAGGTTAAAAATCTTATTCTTTCAGAAGTAAATGTCAAAGCAATAAAGTATCTTGACCTTCACAACAATGTTCTGTCAAAAACAATAAAGGCTAACTTCAAAACATTAGGTCCTAAATATGGTCAGATGATGAAGGCTATTGCTCAAACCATTGCTAATTTCTCTCAAGACGATATTGCAAAGATAGAAGTTGAAGAAAAATACATTATAAACATAGACGGCAAAGAAATAGAGATAGCTTTATCTGATGTTGAAATCAAAACAAAAGATATAGAAGGCTGGGTAGTTGCAAATGAAGGACTTCTTACTGTTGCTTTGGATGTCCAGATTACAGAGGACTTGCAAAAAGAAGCTGTAGCAAGGGAACTTGTCAATCGTATCCAAAATATAAGAAAAGATAGCGACTTTGAAGTTACAGACAATATAATTGTAGAGTTGGAAGAAGAAGATTTGTTGAGAAAAGCTGTGGAACAATTCAAAGATTATATCTGCAACGAAACATTAACCAAAGAACTAAATCTTGTAGCCAAAGTTAGCAACCCAACAGGCAAAGTTGATGTTATTGAAGGCAAAGAACTTGATATTTCAATAACAAAATGCTAACGAATAAAGCAAATTTACTATGAAAAATATCTTAGTAATATACACTGGTGGTACAATTGGTATGGTAAAGGACGAGAGCACGGGCGCTCTTCGTCCTTTTGATATGCAGAAAATATACGAAGTGCTTCCTGTTTTGCACGAATTGGATTGTAATATAGAGACTTATCAATTCAATCCTATAATAGACTCTTCCGATATGAATGCTCAAGTGTGGTTGAAGCTTGCTTCATACATAGAAAGTGTTTATTCGTCATACGATGGCTTCGTTATCTTGCATGGAACAGACACTATGTCCTACACTGCCTCTGCTTTGAGTTTCTTATTGGAAAATCTGGCAAAACCTGTCATCATTACAGGTTCTCAACTTCCTTTGGGAATGATACGAAACGACGGAAGAGACAACATAATTTCTTCTATCGAGCTGGCATCCAACCAAGATGTTCTAATACCAGAGGTTTGTATTTTCTTCGATGACAAACTTTATAGAGGAAACCGTACAACAAAGATAAATGCAGAGTATTTCGAGGCTTTTTATAGTGGCAATATGCCTTCATTAGCAAAAGTCGGAATAAATATATCCTATAAAGAACACCTTCTATTGCCAAAACCACAACAAGAATTCAAAGTTTATAAATCATTGTGCGAAGATATTGCAATACTAAAGGTTCATCCTGCCATCAATCCTTCACATCTTGAAAATATAAGCAATATACCAAACCTTAAAGGTATAGTTCTTGAAACCTATGGCTCGGGCAATGCTCCTACAAACAAAGAATTTATTGCTGCAATAAAGAATATCATAGACAAAGGCATAACTGTCTATAATGTTACCCAATGCAAAGCCGGCAAAGTGGAAATGGGACACTATGCAGCAAGCTATGCTTTAAGGGAAATGGGAGTAATATCTGGCAAAGACATAACAACAGAGGCTGCTTTGGCAAAAATGATGTTCGTTCTTGGCAACTTCAACGACAAAGCAAAGCAAAGAGAACTTTTACAAAGCAATCTGAGAGGCGAACTAACACTATAATACTGCAATAGCTTATGGATTACAAAGATGTTTTTGACAAGTTCAACAACCTTAATATCTTGATTATCGGGGATGTTATGGTGGATTCTTATCAATGGGGAAAAGTGGAAAGAATCTCACCCGAAGCACCCGTACCCATCTGTTCAGTGGAAAAAGTTGAAAACCGATTAGGTGGTGCTGGCAATGTGGCGTTGAATATCAAAGCAATGGGAGCCAATCCTATTCTTTGCTCTGTCATAGGCAAGGACAACAACGGCGAAAACCTAATAAAACTGCTGCAAAACGAAGCAATGACCACCGAAGGCATACTTTCCTCAGCCTTGCGTCCCACAACAATAAAAACAAGAATTATCGGCAACAACACACAAATGCTCAGGGTGGATAGAGAAACCACTTCTTTGCTTAATACCGAAGAGGAAAACTCTTTTTTGCTACTTGTCAAAAGCATTTTTGAAAGAAAAAAAATAGATGCCATTGTTTTCCAAGATTACGACAAAGGAGTAATAACCGAAAACATCATAAACACTATTGTTTCCATCGCAAAAAAGAAACAAATCCCCACAAGTGTAGACCCCAAACACAGAAATTTTGCTCTCTACAAAGGAGTTACTATGTTCAAACCCAACCTTAAGGAACTGAAAGAAGGTTTGAAAATAGAGTTCGACAAACCCGATATGGACAACCTTTCAAATGCATCTTTGTTGTTAAGTTCCAAACAAAAGATAGAAAAAGTCTTTATCACTCTTAGCGAATACGGAGTATTTATTGCCGATTACAAAAACAAACAGGCAGAAACAAAACTCTTGCCTGCCCATCTTAGAAAAATAGCAGACGTAAGCGGTGCAGGCGATACTGTAATCAGCGTTGCAACCCTTTGTCTTGCATTGCAACTTAGTGCAGAGAAGATAGCACAAATAAGCAATCTGGCGGGAGGTATTGTTTGCGAACAAGTGGGTGTTGTTCCTATCGACAAGCAAAGGCTTTACAAAGAAGTGCTTAACCTTTTGTAGATACAGAACCGAAGAAAGCAAAAATTAAAACGCCGTTTTAAGAAATTAAAAGCAAGGAATAATTTTCTAAAACGGCGTTTTAATTTTGTGTTTCTTTATTCTAACAATCACAACTACCATTTAGAAAAAGGCGTTGAAGAAAGGAAAGAATTATAATATCGTTTGTCGCCCGTAACCTCTTTTTCTATCCAATTGGGTAGTTGAGGAATTGTTTGTTCAGTGCTATCTAACTCTATTTCAGCAAGAATCAAACCTGTGTTTTCGCCCAAAAACTCATCAACTTCTATAATCAAATCGTTGAAAGGCACAATCCAACGCACTTTTTCAATAATCACGCCCTTGCATCTTCGAAGCAGCAATTCAGCACTTTGCAACCGTATCTCCTCTTCGAGTTCAAAACGGCAAAGTCCGTCATCTGTGCTTTTGCCTTTGAAGGTTATGAAAGCTTTTTCGTCCTTTATCCTTATTCTTATGGTATTTTCCTCATCCTTAACAAGATAACCTTGTTTTATATAGCACTTTTGTCGGGCTGAAAGTTTGAACTCTTCGCCACAAACAAGGTATTTGCGTTCTATCTCTATGTTTTTCATGATTTTACCAGCAAAAATACACAATCAATCCTATATGCAAAAGAAGAAAAAGAGGAACCAACAATTTGAATTTCAAATGTTTGGTCTTGTGTCTAAGAAGATACATTCCGAACAAAGCACCTACACTGCCACCAAGGAAGGAAAACCATAGCAAAACGCTTTCTGGTATTCGCCAAAGGTGCTTTTGTGCCTTGCGTTTGTCGATTGCATAGAGCAGAAAAGTGATAAAATTTATCGTTACAAGAATTGCTGCAAGATATTTCATAATTCAATAAAAATTTACTTGCAAAGGTAGGGTTTTCATTCGATATATCCAAAATTTTTCTGGCTTTGGAATCACAAAATAACGACCTTGAAAAATCCTTTCCTTATTTCAAAAAATTAAAACGACGTTTTATTTTTGGCAAAGCAAATGCGTTTTTTTCAGCACTTTGAAAATATGAAAAATCTGCACTGTTTATGCATTTTTTATGGGTCTGATGACTAAAAAATCAGATGAATATTTTGTAAAATTGCCATTTTTGTTTAATTTTGCTTTGTATAACTAAATGTAAAAGCCGTTTTATTTTAATATAAGGAGGATGCAATGAAAAAAATAGCGTTATTTGCCTCTGGCAATGGTACAAATGTTCAGCAGATAGCCGAATACTTTGCTGAAAATAAAGAGATTAAAGTTGATTGCGTTGTTGTGAACAAGCAAAATATCTATGTTATTGAACGAGCCAAGAATTTGAACCTGCCATGCTTCTATTTCAATAGAGAAGACTTCTATTCTACCGATAAAGTATTGGATTTAATGCGTTTAAGAGAGGTTGATTACATAATTCTTGCGGGATTTCTTTGGCTGATTCCTCAAAATCTGCTGGCAAATTACGACAATAAGATAGTGAATATACACCCTGCCCTATTGCCAAAGTATGGTGGCAAAGGAATGTACGGTCATCATGTGCACGAAGCTGTTGTGGCAAATCACGAACAGGAAAGTGGCATAACCATACACTATGTTAATGAAAAATATGACAGTGGCGATATAATTTTTCAAGCTCGTTGCAAGGTGGAAGCAAATGACACTCCCGACAATGTGGCAGGAAAAATACATCTTTTGGAAAAAGAATTCTATCCACAAACGATTGAAAAAGTGGTGCTTGAGAATAAGTAGTTTTTTCAAAGCACTAACCCTTCAATTTACTGATATATAGTTATTTAATAGCAGTAAAGGGTGATTTTATGAGTAAATTGTGGGCGTAAGTCAAAAAAAAAGTTTATCTTTGCAAAGTATTTATTAACTTA
>JABUUQ010000004.1:268244-271377 GCA_021443125.1 Bacteroidales bacterium | reverse complement strand
TACATGGCAGAAAAAACTCTTATAGAAGCCAAACTAAAGAAATAAATTTTACAACCCCATTACAAAAAACTAAAACGGCGTTTCAGTGAATTAAAACGCCGTTTTAGTTTTTTCTTCCTTTGTTTTAATGGAAAGTATGTTGTATGTAATCATCTACATATACACTACTTAGACTGATAGCATTTATCAAACCATGTATATTATCTGCAAATTTGGATGCAACATGCTCTCTTTGAGTGTTATCTAATATCTTTTCTCTGTTGAACTTAGTCCTAATTATCATTATTATCATAGATGGATCGTCATAATCGTAATCATCAACAAGCATTCGTTTAAGTGTATTTTTCTTATCAATACCACCTTTGATTTCAAGGAATTTAAGATTTTCCATACAAGCTTTCAATTCCGATTTCCAATAAGCAAAATTACCACATTTTGGATGGTATATTTGACACCACTTGCAAAGACACCAATTCTCCACAAGTTGAAATCTTAGCCCATCAACCCTTGCTCTATAGCCCTTCAATGGCACTGCCATTTCGTTAAGGACTCCCATTCTTTTCAATACATCATCTACACTTTCGTCAAGAAAGTCCATAAAGTCTGATTGTTGTGAAATATCTTTCATATTGCTTTTTATTAAACAACTATAGGTTCTTATTTGTTATCTTTTACTTCTTTTATTTTCAGTTTTACAATTACAGGGTTATGGTCCGAAAGATAAAAAGGCTGTTTGTTGTTGTTCAAATCATCTTTTCTTGTTTCGTAGGGAATATATGAAGAAAGCACATCAAAGGCATTATTCACAAATATAAAGTCTATTTTTTTCTGATCGGCTGGGGTAATTCTTCCAAAGTTGTGGAAAGTATTTTGATTGCCAATTTGTTCTTTTGCTATCTTGTGAGAATCCTTCATAACATATTTTTGACTTGTCATTATTTGATATGCTTCGGATGTGTCTGTAACATTGAAATCGCCAGACGTAATCACAGGAATTTCACCAGCAATAGCTTTGATGCTATCCATGATAAGATAAGCTGAATTCCTTCTTGCCTCTATTCCAACATGGTCAAAATGAGTATTTACCACCATTATATCATTGTTGGTGGTGTTATCATGAAATTTTGCCCAAGTAACAACCCTTGGACACGCAGCATCCCAACCCAACATACCTGCTTTGTTTGGGTTTTGTGCCAACCAAAAATCGCCATGTTTGATAAGAGAAAAACGCTTCTTGTTATAGAAAATCGGAGTGTGCTCTCCCTTGTTTTTTCCGTCTTCTCTGCCCACACCAACATAAGAATAGTCCTTTTTCAAACGCTTTTTAAGGAATTTCAAAGGCTTTGGCAAAACTTCCTGCATACCAAAAATATCCAAATTCTCAGCTTTGATAAAATTTATTATGCTGTCTTTTCTGTATTCCCAATTATTTTCGTTATCGCTCTTGGCGTCCATGCGGATATTAAAGCTTGCATAGGTTATATACTCTGCATTCTGTGCCTTGATTGTATTGGCAAGAAGACAAAGCAGTGTTAAAATTGATAGTATTTTGAATGTTTTTTTCATAATCTATTTTGTTTTATTTTCAAGCATAGGAACAAATGTAAAGTTGCCGAATTCCTCTTGTGAAAAATCTTGTTCGGAATTTCTTGTCAAACGAAGCATTTTTTGAACCTTCTCTCCCACTGGAATAACCAAGATACCACCTATTTTCAGTTGAAGCAAAAGATTTTTAGGCAAAACAGGTGCACCACAAGTAACTAGAATTCTGTCGAAAGGAGCAATACCTGGCAATCCTGCATAGCCATCGCCATAGAAAGTTTGAGGATGTATTTTTAGTTCTTGGAAAATTGTATTCGCCTTATTGTAAAGGTCTTTCTGACGTTCTATTGTGTATATTTTTGCATCCAAAGCGTTCAAGACAGCTGTTTGATAGCCACTGCCCGTTCCTATTTCCAAAACCTTCATTCTTGGTTGAAGCTTAAGCAATTGAGTTTGGAAAGCAACTGTTGAAGGTTGCGATATTGTTTGAGAGCAAAGTATTTGTATGGCTCTGTCTTCGTAGGCTATTTCATCAAAAGAAGAATCAAGAAAATAGTGTCTTGGCACCTTGTTCATAGCTTCCAAAACATTTTCATCTGTGATGCCTACATCGTTACGCAAATGGTCTATAAGTCTTTTCCTTAATCCTTTATGACGATAAGTATCTGTTAGCATATAAATAAATATTGTTTTTACAAAAACATGTATCTAACATCCAAAACATAAGGAACTTAATAATTCTTAATGTTATGGCGTTTGTTCTGCTTTATTTCCAAATTGATTACGGCACAACTTGGCATTGCAAATTTAGTGAATTTTGGCTTAATAATAGAAGGTTAAATTAAAACAAAGGAAGAAAAAATTATTCCTTGCTTTTAATTTACTGAAACGGCGTTTTAATTTCTGCTTTCTTTATAGCAGATTCTTTTTGCTCTATATTATTGGGTAAAAATTATTTCATAATGTTAAGTTTTTGTATCTTTGCATGTTAATTCATAACCTAAAAATACGAAAAAATGAACAAAAAATTCTATTCATTGGTTTTTGCAATGGTATTCGGTTGCGCTTTGTTCGCACAAAACGTATTGAATACAACAACTGATAGAAACACACAATTCTCTATTAATCAAACTGATAAATCAATAAGTATAGACCAGGAATTCAACTATCTTGCCTTTGAAAAAGTATATTTGAACTCTACGGAGTTTTATAAATTGGATATGGGTGAAGGTTTCTCCGAAACAAGTATGATAGGTGCACCTAACCTTCCTGTTTTCAACTCATTGGTATCTGTGCCTGTTTGCTCTGAATTCGTTATTGAAGAAAGAGTTTTGGAAACTGAGACAATAAAACTAAAAGACAATATTCTTATTGCTCCTAAACAAATGTCTCAATCAAAACAAAATGAAGAAGTTGCGTTCTCTATAGATGAGAAATACTACAATAGCACTTCTTTTGATAAGTCAAAACACACAAGTATGGAGGTTGTAGGAGTTATGGGAGGTATTCGTTTGGCTCGATTGAGCATTTGCCCTATCAAATACAACCCTTCAAACAACACAATAGTGGTTGCAAAGAAAATATCTGTAAC
>JABUUQ010000004.1:256880-265644 GCA_021443125.1 Bacteroidales bacterium | reverse complement strand
CAATAAACAACGATAGAGAGGTTTTGAATGTGTCTAATTTTGAGAATGGAACCTACTATATTATAAGCAAGGAAGAAAAAATTAAAAGCAAGAAAAAAATTATTATAAGCAAGTAATAATTTTATGTTACAAGACTCTGTTGCAACACCACAGGAGGTGATAGTAAAAGATACTATTTTCATCCCTACATACTTGGAGAAAAATCCAATGTATGTGGGTGATGACACTTCTATGAACATATCTTGCAAACAGTATATTGTAAACATTCTAAAAGACTCATTCCCACAACCCAAACAAGCACATACTCTATTTTTGGACAGAACACCTTTGAAGCATAACAACCTGCAATTAGAGCCAAAACAAAACAATTATAATGCTAATTGGATATTTGTGGTTTTTATTGTAGTTGCATTTATTACGGCTTTGGAGTTTAGATTTTCGAGGGCATTGTCAGGCGAATTTCTTTCAGGTTGTTTCTATAAAACACCACTGAATCTTTCCACAAAAGACGGAGAAAGAGTCCATAGTCTGACGTTTTTGCCTATCTTTTTCATATTCCTGCCTTTGCTGGCTTTGTTGTTATATGGTGTTTGCAACTATTTTGAGTATTTGTTTGTATTTGAACAATATAAAATCAAAGGTATTTTCATCTTCTTGGCTTTGTATATTATTCTTACTATATCGTATTTGGCAAAAATAGTATTCATAAAATTTTTTGGCTGGGTTTTCAGAAGCAAAAAAATAGCGAATTATTATGTTCAAATGCATCTGAATTTTAATTTTTTATTGGCTTTGACGCTGATAATTCCTGTTTTTTGTGCATTTTATGTTGATGCATTTTATCAAGAAATTTTTCTTTTTGGTTCATTGATACTAATTGGTTTAGAGATATTTATGAGGATTATAAAAACATTTACAACAATAATTGCATCTTCTAAATTTTCTCATCTCTATCTTTTTTTCTATCTTTGCACCATAGAATTACTACCATTGATTGTTTTGGGAAAACTACTGTTATTCTAAGTAAAAAGTGATGGCAAATAAAAAGATAAAGAATATTCTAATATCTCAACCTGCTCCGACAAGTTTGGAGAATTCGAAATATAAAAATATCGTAGACAAATACAATGTCAATCTAACTTTCAACAAGTTTTTCGATGTTGTAAGTATCTCAAATAAAGAGTATCGTGCAGAAAGAATAAACCTTTTGGATTATTCTGCAGTTATAATGACAAGCACTTTGGCAGTAGATAATTATTTTCATTTTGCAGGTGTTGAAAGGTTAAAGATACCCGACACAATGAAATTCTTCTGCATAACCGAAACAGTAGCAAATTACTTGCAAAACTATATTCAATACCGAAAAAGAAAGATATTCCCTGGCAAGATTACTTTTGACGAACTGACAGAAGTGATAATGAAGCATTCTGATGAAAAGTTTTTGCTTCCTTGTGCAGAGGATGCACGTCCCGACAACTTAAAGAAATTGGAGAGTCTTGGTTTGGATGTTACAAAAATAGTAATGTATCGTTCAGAACCGAAAGATATTAGAAATGAAATAGATATCAAAAAATACGATATGGTTGTTCTTTTCTCTCCTATAGGCGTTAAATCTTTCATAACAAACTTTCCGACAATCACTTCTAACGATATTATTTTTGGTGCTTTTGGCGACGCTACGCAAGCAGCTTTGAAGAAAGCCAAAATCAAGGTTGCAATATCTGCTCCTAACCCTAAAGCTCCGTCAATGATTATGGCAATAGAGCATTACCTTGCTGCTGCAATTGCAGAGGAGAATGGGGAAAAGAAACCTACAATGCCAACTATAAAGAAAAAAGAAACTGTAGCAAAAAAGACGGTAAAAAAAGCCACTTCTACAACAACAAAAGCCAAAACAGCAACAAAGAAAACTGTGGCAGATAAACCTAAAAAGACTAGCACAACAAAAAAGACAGCAACAGCCACAACAACCAAGAAAGTTACAGAAAAAAAGACAACAAAGAAGGTAGCGGAAAAACCTAAGGCAAAAGCTACTGCTAAAACAACAACAGCAAAGAAAAAATAAATGTACTCTTTCCCAAAGAAAGAAAGACTTTGTTCGTATTCACGCATTCATGAATTGTTTGCGAAGGGAGATGCTTTTCTTATCTACCCTTTCAGCGTTAGATATATGTTGGAAAAAGACAAGGACGGAAAACACAGGGTTATGATAGTGTGCCCAAAACGCTATCAGCACTTGGCAGTCAATCGCAATTTGGTAAAACGCAGAATGAGAGAGGCGTACAGACTAAATAGCCTAAGTTTGAAAAACGCCTTAAAGACTAAAAATTGTAATTTGGATTTTTCTTTGTCGTATATCAGCAAAGATGTTCTTCCATACGAACAAATCAACAACAAGATTTGCGAAATACTAACAGTTTTGGAAAATAAATTGCAATAGATATGAAAATCATAAAAAAAATCTTTTCTATTTTTACCAGATTCTTGCAATGGATTTTCATAATGCTGATAAATTTCTATCGCAATTGCATTTCCCCTCTTACTCCTGCCTCATGCAGATTTACGCCCACTTGTTCGCAATACGCATTGGAAGCAATAAAGAAATATGGTCCTTTCAAAGGCTTTTGGCTTGCCCTAAAAAGAATTTTGCGTTGTCATCCATGGGGTGGTAGTGGCTATGATCCAGTACCATAGTGCTACAAAAAACATAGCACTTGGTAAGGGTGGGATTTAATACTATATTTCCAATAGTAGAGCATGCAAATCAACATTATTTATTCCTTTCGTATTATCATTAATATTAAGATTCCTCCAATCTATATCGTAGCATCCATTGATTTTAAAACTAGGATAATCTTTTTCCATTTTTGGATGGTTCTGCCATTCAAGGTTGCCTGAAATTACACTACCTTGCTTTATTCTAAAATTATAATAACTTACATCCTTATTTGTTGGAAGATTAACATAACCACTATCATTGGTAAGGAATAATACAAAACCTCCATTGACAGACTTAAATGAATCACGTAGAATTTCCACACGCTTTACATCTTTCCAAAAACCATAACATCCTAGGTCGCGAGCACCTTGGTCTGAAATAGTTCGTGTTGCTCCTGCTCCTGATGATTCTTCTCCATATTCTCCACAACGTGTCAGTTTACAATCCACATCCTTGAGTTTGTATTTTATCTCTATAGGTACAAACTCTCCTGCTCGACTTACCATAATATCATATGACAGCATATTGGTATTCCATGGATATGCCTTATCTATCTCTGGTTTGAAATCGCGTGGAATATGATACTCTACATCTACATAATCATACTTGTAATTGCCATTATTGTACTTGCTTTGTTTAAGATATATAGCAAGATGCATCTGCAATTCTCTTTCGTTGAAAAAGAATCTATTACAATTCTCTAAAAAAGATTTAATATCTCTAAGAACGTGGCTTTTTACATCACCAACTTGGTCTATTATGTCTTTTGTTATTTTCATACTTATTTATACTTTATAAGTAGGAGGGCTATTCACCCTCCTAACTTGGTTAATTTATTTTTCTAAATCTTCGTCTTCTTCAAAATCAAGCATACTATCTCCTATACTAAAAACTACTTTATTATTCGCAACTACAGCAAAATCCCACATGTCATCATCATTCTTTTTTGCATATAAGCCATCACAAAACTGACCAATTTTGTATGCATATCTAGTCCAATCATCATCATCTTCAGTACGGCTAATCAAACTCAACATATCTTCTTCAAGCCATTCGCTATCTTCTTCCAAGTTCTCTTCTTCCCATCTTTTATCATCATAATCATAATCATAAGGAATTTGTGTAAAAAGCAAACAACCTTCTTCTTTATCAGGTTCTTCGTCGATTGTAAATGTTGCAACAACCTTACCACCTACTACTACAATGAAAGGACATGGGAACACAAAAGTATCGTAGGCTTCTTCGTCTTCGTCGTAACGATCTACTATATATTTGTTGTCTGTGTAAATTCCTCCTACTTTAAAAGGGTTACCTTCGCGTTTCCACAGGGTAAAGCTAGTATCTTTTAAAGTATTCGTTTCATATATGCAATTCTTCACCCTCTTCTTAATTTCTTCAAGATTACCAGTTTTTAGATAATCCATCACTTCATTCTCAGTTAATCTCAAGGTCTCGATATAAACTCCAGTCATGCCTACATTCAGATATTCTGTTTCTGAACACTGTGTGCTAGCATCTTCTTTTTCACTCTTAGAAGCAAGCAAAGCTTCCATATCGGCTCTGACAGCTTGTTTTTTTATTGTACCTGCAGTTGCAAGTGTGATATCATCAAGCACAATAACCCAATTATCTTGAGTAGCAATCTTTACTTCAAGACCAAACTGCTCCTTAATGAGTTTGATAAGTTCCCCAATAGTAATGCTGTCTGGGCATTCAAGAGAACCATTGCTTTTTGCTCCACATGCACTAATTTCGCTCAAATGTTTGCTATCGTCGGCAATTTTGCCATCGTCATATACTCGAAGACTTACATTGTAAACAACCTTAAAATATCTCTTTAGTTGAGCTACAGAAGTACGACCATCAAACTTGATAGTTTTGGTCTCTTTCATTTCAAGAGCATTGACTACAAAGCGACCCATCTCGTGAGTTGTCATAGATGAATCAAGTTCACAACCTAATTCCTTTCCGATTTTTTTTAATTCTTCTTTTGTTGGAGTGCATTCTTCACCATTTAGATAAACTGCTACTGAATCTTTTTCGTCGATTTCTATCTTCCAGTTCTTGAAGATTTTTTCTTTTTTTGTCATAATTGTTGATTTTTTAATTAGTTTTTTAATTTTTGTTATTATGTCTATAATAAACGATTTCTTTTTCTTTTGCATAATATCTGTCTGTTTTATACTCGCCATGCTGTATGATAAGAAGCGAACGCAAGGTAAAGTTTATATGTTCCCCTTTACATTCAAACTTATCTCAGCATAAAGCAAAGTTGATTTGTTACTTATTTGTCCCACTATTGTACACAATATATATAATTGGATATAGAGAAAAATTAAATGTTGGATATACTTATTTCCCCTTTTTCGCGTTTGGTGTCTGCAATACTTTGTCTGCTTCTTCTTTGTGTTCAATAAGATAGTCGGCATTGCGAACAATACGCAATACATCCACATGTCCATTATCGGCAATCTCGATAATATACTCTCCTGCAATAGTTGATTTCTTTGCCATAGGTTATAAAGTACCTACTGAGGCCATATAGTAGGGGGTAATTGATTTATAATGTGCTACACAATGAAAAAACGTAGGCCTCCAACTCTACTTGTCCGCTGTTTAGGCCCTGAGATTGCCCTGTATGTGAACTTGTAGAGTGATTGCCTACGCTGGTATATTAAATACATATCTTTGGAAAAGTGTGCCTTGAGGATGTAACATACCCTCACGCACACTCCAGGATACAAATATTGCATACCCGTAGCATTCACTTCAAACATTGTCCTTGACATACATTTTTGAATTTCTCAGGTTCAAACAGCCAATAGACAAAGCATCGATGACGCTTTTTTATTATGTAGTTGTCCCACCCAGCCACGCATCATTTTATAGATGACACAGCGTAGGCATGACATTGCAAAGATATAACTTTTTTTGGAAAGTCAAGAAAATTTTAGAATTTAGTTGTACTTCTTAATTACAAAACCCAGAGAATATAATTCAAAATAGTAGTCTTTGGAATTCAGTATTTCTTCGTTGGATTGGTTGGGATTAAGAACAAACAAAGGAGTATTGAAAAACATCAGCGTTCTTGCTCCAGAGTTTATTATGGAAATATAAGGTAGTATATTGTTGTAATTCATTCTTTCGCCATTCTCTGATGTGTAGGCAGCAAAAGGAAGAAAAGAAATCTCTGAGATTTTGTCGCCAATGATTTTATAAACTTTTGCACCCAAACTCATATCATCGTAGGCTTCAATAAAGAAAAAGCCAGTGCGAAGTTTTTGGTTGTATAGTAGTTTTGTGTTGAATCCTTTGTGTTGTTGGGCAAAATGTATTGTTTCTTTGAAAACTTCTTGCGTTGATGTTTTGGCAACAAACGACGCAGTATTCTCTTGCAGTGAGAGTTCAAGAAAAGATTTTGCGTTCAAAGCAATGGAATAGGTTTGTAGGCCATTTTCTTTCTTGCAAGAAATATCGCTGAAAGTTTGTGAAAAAACACCATAACCAAACAAAAAGGCAAAAGAAAAGAATAAAAAATGTTTCATTATTGTTGCTTTGCGGTTGAATCGGTTTGAGAAAGAGGCTTGTGGTGATAGATAAGTCCAGAATTGGTATTATCTTTTAGCACAGCACCTTTATCATCATAGATAGTAACACCTTGAGGTTGTCCAGCAGAAGAATAGAACTCCCATTTGCCTACTTTTGTATCTTTGTTGTAGTGTCCCATAATTATTTTTTGTCCGCTCTCGGCATATACTGTATAAACGCTATCCTGCATACCATCTTTATAATAAGATTCTGACTGAATGTTGCCGTTTTCAAACCAAGACATTGAAAGACCATTAGGAGTGTTACCTTTAAGTGTAATTTTCTCCATTATGTGAAAAGAATTATAGAAACGATAGTGCTCATCATAATCTTTTCTCTTTACCTCTATCGTTACAGGCGAAGGCTCATAAGAAGAAAAACCAACAAATTTTATCTCATCGCCTTTGTCTATTATTTTATTGTCTTTGCTTTGAAATACTTGACAGTTTTTTACCTCGTTATTGCTTTTGAATTCTATCTTGGCAAACAATTCGCCATCTTCAAAATAGTATTTCCAAACACCACTACGCAAATCGCCTTCATATTTGCCCTCGCTTCTCATCTGCCCATTAGGATAAAACCTTTCTTCATACACTTTCTTACCATCTTTCATATAGTATATTAGTGCAGGAGTTTTTCCGTCTGCAAACTTGCTGGCAATAATTTTCTCTCCCTTAGAACAAGAGAAGCACATTATTATTGGCAAGGCAAAAAGTAATATATTGAAGATTTTTTTTGAGTTTTTCATATGTTTTACTGGTGTTTTGTAAATAACTTTTTTGTTTTTATAAGTCTGAATGTCTGTTCCTCAACAATGAGAGAACATAAGTTCATAGTGCAAAGTTAGACAAATTTTTAATATTTTCGACTATTAGACTCCACCTTGTTTTTAATTCTGCAATTGAAAAGCCTTGAACGCATTTTCAGTTGTTACCTCTGCCACTTCATCCAAACTTATTTCCTTAATCTCTGCTATTTTTTCTGCAATTATTCTAACATATTCAGGTTCATTGCGTTTGCCTCTATGTGGCACTGGTGTAAGATACGGAGCATCTGTTTCCAAAACCAAGTTAGACAATGGAATTTCTTTTACAACCTCTGCAAGATGTGCATTTTTGAAAGTAAGGACGCCACCGATACCAAGATAAAAACCCATTTCTATTACTTTCTCTGCTTGTCTCTTATCGCCACCGAAACAATGGAATACCCCATTGAATTTCAGCCTATTATCTTGTTTCAAGCAAGCAAGAATCTCATCAAAAGCCTTACGGCAATGAATAGACAAAGGCATATTATCACGCTTTTTGCTCCAATCCAACTGGGTCTGGAATGCATAAATTTGTTCCTCTGCAAAATCTTTATCCCAATAGAAATCCAAACCAATTTCTCCTATTGCAATAACATCTTTTTTCTCTACAAATGCAAGAATTTCAGACAATTGTCCCTCTACATCCTTAGTTACTGAACCAGGATAAAGCCCCATCATTGCATAACAACAATTTTTATATTTCTCGCATAGTGAAAACACTCTATCTGTGGAAGTTATATCTATATTTGGCAGGAACATTTTCTCAACTCCCGCAACTTTGGCCCTCTGTATTACCTCAACGATATCTTCATCAAATTCCTCTCCGTAGATATGAGTGTGTGTGTCAATAAGTTTCATAATTGTATTTGTTTATTCTTATTTTGGAAAATTCTTCCTTCGTTTCAAGAAAATAAAACTTGCTTTCAGTATTTTGAAACCTCGTTTTATGTTCTTGCATTTGCAAAAACACTATAAGAAAAAAGCTCCACCAGTTTTTTGGTGAAGCTCCATAATTCTATTACCTTTAATACTAAAGAGTTGCAACTCTTTTTGCACATTTTGATTTTAGGTTAGCAGCTTTGTTCTTGTGAATCATACCACGTTTTGCCAAACGATCTATGCAAGATAACATTTTTGGTAAAGCTTCTTCTGCTGCTGCTTTATCTTCTATAGCTCTGAAATCTCTCAAAGCATGTCTCATTGTCTTAGTATAGTAGCGATTATAAAGTTTTCTTTTCTCGCTTTGACGTATTCTTTTTAATGCACTTTTATGATTTGCCATCTTTATTTCTCTTTTCTTTTTTTGGTAGCCCGTAGGGGACTCGAACCCCTGATTTCAAGAATGAAAATCTTGCGTCCTAACCAACTAGACGAACGGGCCAAAATTGTTAGTTTTCGGAGTGCAAAATTAGAACATTTTCAAATACCCGCCAAATTTTTTAACAAAAAAATGTGAATTATTTTGCTTTTCAATCCTTATCTTGTTGAAATTCAAAGCCTAACCTCTTAGCTGTAAAATTACTTCTTGATGTTGCATTTTGTATAATTTCGCCAACGGTAACGGTTTTCACCTCATCAAATGGCGGAGTCAACAAATCAAAATTATTGGCATACTCCATAGATGACTGAATCAAAGAATCCACAGACTC
>JABUUQ010000004.1:252381-255723 GCA_021443125.1 Bacteroidales bacterium | reverse complement strand
CGTCAGAAGTGTCAGCCCTAAATTTATGCAATCAAAAAAGTTTTACCGGACAGCAATAGTTAAAAATGATACTTACGTTTCTCATGCTTGATGTAATGGATGTCATCCACTCTATCCTCTTCTTAACAGAATTGCGAATATTGGCATCTTTATGATATTTACTTGTTTCTTCCGATTTATCACCAAACTAAATGAAACTATGTACGAAAATGCTTTGTATCCCTTTGTGAAGTTCATTAACTTATGGTGGTTAAATGAATCTACTGAAATATCAGCTATCGCTCTTAGAATTCGAAACAACGTAGCATTATATTTTAGAAAATAATTAGGATACGCAATACTCAATTTCTCAAATGTAGTCCGATACAAGTGGGTAAGAACAATATTCTTATTGTCTAGGTTATTCGAGAACATTTCAAAGTATGCCTGTTCAGCTTCATCAAAATTCTCAAAAGCAGTCAATTTTGGAGTTCCGTCTTCACCTGTTGAGATAAGGAAAAAGATACATTTTTCATTTTTAGTCAATTCCTTTGCTCTCGGAAATCCAAACTATTTTTAGCAAAAACCTTTCCCAACTTTTCTAGATAACGATATTTTCCTTAAATTTTGAATAATCGGTGTTTCTCACATAGTTAAGTAGTTAATTCTGAATCCTTTTTTGATAGACTTCTGTGAAATTCATATAAATCTGGACAAACTTTGTCGTTGTATTCATTCAAATTTGATTGAAATAGAAGATCCGATATTTCTACCAAAGTTACCCAGTTATGTTGTTCCAAACTCCTAATCTTAATTTCTATTACCTTCTTCTCAATATCATTCATCTCAACATTTAAATGTATTGAACGATAGCCGTTATCTTTGGGCTTTTTCAATGTAGTTATTTTCTCCTTTTACATGGAAAGGTAGGTTTTGCTCTTGTTTCTTAATCAGTTCATATAACTTTATCACTCCTTCATTGGATGTCATAATGCACCTGCAGCCTGCAATATCTGCGACTCTCTGAACTTCCATACTAGAAAACCTCAATAATTTGCTGACAATGGATTATATTCTTTTTATTCTATATGTATATACACAATCCGTATCAACTTTATGCGACAAACCAAATAGTGTCTTGAATACGATAGCCATAGAGGCCTTGTATGAGAGACGAAGTGCTTGAAGCATTTCATAGTTGATTTCCGAAATATTATCTGGATTTTCTCGGATTAGCTTACTAAGTTTTTTTGTATTCTCCTTTCGTATATGCTTTCTGTTTTCCCATATAGGATATCTTGTTAATGTTATTTCAAATACCCCTTTTCACGAATGGACTTGAGTATATTGTATGTTGTAGATTTCTTTCTGCCTATCTTTTCACAGAGTTCATCTACCGAAGGCTTGTCATCAACGGACATAAGTTCTATCACCAGCTTTTCCAAATCGGATAGTTTTGGTGTCAAGGCAGATGCCACTGCTCGTGACAAAGTAATATTGAACATTCCTTCCGTCTCATATTGAGGTTCAGGCAGTCCTGCATTAAGCATGAGTTCCCGCATTCTGCCAATACCTGAACCGACATGCTCCACAAGGTTCATTCGCATGAACAGGCTGAAAATGTAAGGATTGCGAGAGAGGCTCTTTCTGCCGAAATGCTTTGCCACCAATGGAAGAAGTCCACCCGGATTCGTGATTTCAATGCGGTCATCATAAATCTCTACATTAGTGAATGCTCCTTGCTCATAATAGTCTCTGTGGGCAAGGGCGTTAATCAATGCCTCACGGAATACATCCAGAGGCATTTCCCATTTCTCTGTTCTTGCACCTGTTCCGTGTATCTCATATTCAAGTTTCAGTTTATCCTGAAGCCAACCAAGTGCCTGCTCGTACTGAGATACAAGTGAACCTCCAAAGGTCTTATCATCAATGATGTGCAGCTTGTCCATTCCTTTGAACTGTGTACAACGTACTACGGCATGGAAGAATAACTCTTCTGGATGCTTGGCAAAGAAGAGTATTGCACCACGCTTGACATCGCCATTCTCTGTGAATGCCTGAATATTCTCAAAAAGCTGTTCGTCGTCCACATTATTAGAAATGTGAGCCTCGCGACGGAAAGCTTTTACAATATCTGCGTCTAGATGCTCGTAGATATTGTACTTCTTGTTGGAGATAGAGTCGTAATAGATTTTCTCAGCTTGCTGGAATAGCTTGCGGATTTCCTCTACATTTGTGAGTTTCTGACAGTTTGCACCTTCTCTGACGAATACGCTACCACCAAAGAAATAAGGGACTTGTCGTCCTGCGGGCACTTCAACCACCCAAACTTCTTTTCCTTCAACATCTACAGGGTAAAGATCACAATGGAGGGCAGGGGAAATCTCACCAATTGAATCTTGAATTGCAGAACGCTTAGAGTTATCAATTGCAGTACCTTTGATAGTGCCTTGATTATCAATTCCAATCAACACATAGCCTCCAGCGGCATTAGCGAAACTGCAAACTTCCTCGGTAATATCACGCACCTTTTGTGGAATGGTGACCTTAAAATCTACGGTGTAGGACTCACCACGTTCGGTCATTCTTTTTATATCTTCTGCTGTAATCATATTAGCTTGTATTAGAATTTCTGTGCAAAAGTACACATTTTCCAGCGGAATTCCAATATGCTCGTTGGAAAATTCCAATAATTTGAGATTTTATATTGGAATTTTACGTTTTTTATACAATAATTGGTTAAAAAGTGGCTATAAAACCTCTTTTGTCAATATAGAGATTATACTAATTCCAATTTTCGAGTAGAATTCCATTGGAAGATTGGAAGCAAAGGATTCTCCTTGCTTTTGCATAATCAATCATTTTTGATTGACAGAAAATATAATATAGCAAAAGGAGGTACCTCTTAAGTATCACCTTCAACTAGCAAATTTGTTTTGATTTACTCATCCGTTCCTATCGGATTCACCACTGTGAACGTTGGCACATTCGGCGGAGTTGGCATAGGATTCTTTGGTGCTTTAAGTGTGATGCGATTTACAGACTCTCGCTTGGTCTCGTCTGCCAGTGCGGCATAAATCTGCGTGGTTTCAACATTCTTGTGTACAAGCATCTTCTGCACCACATAGATGTTCGTGCCAGCCTCTACCTGCAACGAGCCGAAGGTGTGTTGGGCGCAATGGAATGTGATGTGCTTGGTTATGCCAGCAGACTGCAACCATTTTTTGAGTGGAGTCTGCGTCATCTTGTCCTTGAAACCCTTGAACACCTGTCCTGTGCCTGTGCCGCCAATGAGTTCAAGAGCCTCCTCACTGATGGGATTGTTCACCAGCTCCTTGGTCTTCTGCATTCGGATGGTTACAT
>JABUUQ010000004.1:250514-251864 GCA_021443125.1 Bacteroidales bacterium | reverse complement strand
TCTGCTGGGTTAGGATACAAAGAAACACCCACAACTTGCAAAACATCATCAACAGAAGAATTGAAAGAAATATGTAGTACAATAATCTCTCTAAGCCAATCAGAAATATATTCTTCCACATAGTAAGTTCCTAATTGATTGTATGTATTGCCGTTAAATTCAAAATTGTTGCCTTCCGACATTGTTATATAGAAATCTTTAACAATGGTAGTATCGTTTAGTACTTCAACGAGAATTGTATCATAAAGAGTTATTATATTAGTGCCGTTGATTGTGTTAATTATTGTATCATAAAGCATTACTATGTTGGTGTCGTTGATTATATTGGTTATTGTATCATATAGAGTTATTAAATTGGTATCATTGATTGTGTTAATTATAGTATCGTAAAGGCTTATTATGTTAGTATCGTTGATTGTGTTAATTATAGTGTCGTAAAGGGTTATTATGTTAGTATCGTTGATTGTGTTAATTATAGTGTCGTAAAGGGTTATTACATTAGTATCGTTGATTATATTTGTTATTGTGTCATAGATAGGGGGCAAAGAGTTTATGCTTAACGTAATAATACTATCACAACCATACGTATTTACAAGAGTATCATAAAATACACCAGCAGTGGAATAAGCATTGCCATTGAAATAATAAGGACTATTTATTGATATTTCTGCGTTTATTGTAGTGGCAGATGGAGGCATTACTTCCAAATTCAAGGTAGCAGTTATTTCACATCCATTTGCTCCAATAACTTGTTCTGTATAAGTGCCAGTTTCTGAATATGTATTGCCGTTAAAAGTATATATTTCACCTTGGCAAATAGTTGCATCTGTGGTATAACTCACATTATTTATATTTGTGAAATAGTTCCAATTTGCATTGTTCAAATAGCTATCAATATTTGTACAAGGGACAATAACAGCAATTGTACTATCAACATTCATGAATGTGTTATTTGAAAGCAGTGGTGCATTCTCCACAGCAGAGATAATAGTATCTAAATTAGTGCAATTATAAAACGCACTGGCACCTATTATTTCAACATTTGCCCCTATTGTTAGTTTATCTACATTACTACAATTCTTAAATGCGTTCTGCCCAATTACTGATACGCTATTAGGTATAGTTATATTTGTCAGTCCAGTACAACCTGCCACAAAACCATTAGGTATCAATTGCACTGAATCACCTATATTTAGAGTAGTTATATTTGTTTTATTCCAGAAAACATCACTGCTACTACAGTTTTTTGCATTGTAATTTATTGTATTTATGTTATTGCAACCGCTAAACGCAGTACTATAAATACTTGTAACTTTTTTGCCTATAGTAACCGTTGACAAATTAGTGCAA
>JABUUQ010000004.1:248328-249813 GCA_021443125.1 Bacteroidales bacterium | reverse complement strand
TGAATTTACATATAAATCACGCATAGCAGATGAAATACTCAAGAAAAAATTAAAGTCTTCTGGTGCTGTTTTGATAAAAGGTCCCAAATGGTGTGGGAAAACAACCACAGCGGAGCAACAAGCAAAGAGTATAAACTATATTTCTGACCCTATGAATCTTAACAGAAATCAGATTCTTGCAGAAATGAATATCAATGCTCTACTTGATGGTGCTAAACCAAAGTTGCTTGACGAATGGCAAGCAATACCACAATTATGGGATGCCGTCCGTTTTGCCATTGACCACAGCAAAGGAATTGGTCAATTTGTTTTGACAGGTTCTGCCGTTCCTCCTAATGATGAGGAGCAAAACAAGATACATCATACTGGCACAGGGCGAATCACTACTGTAATGATGCGACCTATGTCGTTATGGGAGTCTGGCGATAGCAACGGTACAGTAAGTTTGCAAGAGTTATTTGATAATCCTAACCAACCTATATTCAGCGAAACTCAACTATCGTTAGATGATATAGCCTTTTTGATATGTAGAGGTGGCTGGCCAATTGCTACAACACTTGAAGGCGAATATGCTCTTGAAACAGCCTTTTCTTACTACAATGCCGTTACAGAAATAGACATATCTCGAGTTGATGGCATTAAACGCAATGCTTCACGAACCAAAAGGTTAATGCGTTCACTTGCTCGTCATCAGGGCACACAAGTATCATTAATAGGCATAAAAGCCGATATGGCAACAAATGATACTGATTCTCTTGATGTAGATACCATATCATCTTATATTGAGACGCTAAAGAAAATCTTTGTCATAGAAGATATGGAAGCTTGGAACCCAAACTTGCGTTCAAAGGCTGCCATAAGAACTGCAGATACAAGATATTTTATAGATTCATCAATTGCCACAGCCGCTTTAGGTATAGGTCCTGCTGACTTACTAAAAGACCTCAATACAATGGGGTTATTGTTTGAAACTATGGCCATACGTGATTTGAGAGTTTATGCAGAAGCGCTTAATGGCAATGTTTTCCACTATCGCGATAGCAATGGATTGGAGTGCGATGCTGTTATACATCTTAGAAACGGCAAATACGGACTTGTAGAAATAAAACTTGGAGGACAATCTCTTATTGACGATGGCATAGCAACGCTAAATAAGCTAGAATCGACTATTGATATCAAAAAAATGGAAAAACCATCCTTTAAGATGATTCTTACTGCTGTAGGTAATCTCGCATACAGAAGAGAAGATGGTATTTATATTGTTCCTATCAGTTGTCTTAAACATTAATACTCTTATAAGAAACAAACATATCAAAGAATAAATTTTGCTTTGCTTGAGTGTGAGTGTATGGTGCAAGATTGGCAATAGAAAAAGGGTTGTCTATTGAATAGGCAACCCTTTTGAAGTATTGTATAACAAAGATTGTTGTATTATTCTTCTTCTTTGTTTTCTTCTTCGTATTTCTTCAACAATTCGCCTTGAAC
>JABUUQ010000004.1:245649-246682 GCA_021443125.1 Bacteroidales bacterium | reverse complement strand
TCAAAGTTAGCCTTTTCAGCGTCAAGCTGATTCATTGCAATAATTACAGGAGTGTTCAAATTGTTTGCATATCTCAAAGCCACTTCTGTTCCAACCTCAACACCTGCTTGTGCATTTACAACCAAAACAGCTGCTTCAGAAACAGGAAGAGCACTCATCAATTCTCCTTGAAGGTCTGTAAATCCAGGAACATCTATTATGTTTAACTTCTTATCGCCACATTCTGCGTATAAAACTGTTGATACAACTGAACCTTTTCTTTCTATTTCTATGTCTCTGTAGTCTGAAATAGTGTTTCCGTCTTCTATGGTACCTCTTCTTGTGATAATGCCTGAATTAAAGGCCATTGCCTCGGCTAAAGATGTCTTGCCGGCTTTGTTTCCACCAACAAGAGCAATGTTTCTAATTTGTGAAGTATTGTAAACTTTCATCGCGATTTTGTTATGTTTGTTAAAAAATATTTTTCGAAACTACAAAATTACTCATTTATAGAATAATGGCAAAGTTTTTACAAAAAAAAATAACAAACACAAGAAGAATTATGCAAATACGCCGAATAAAAAAATTATTCCTTGCTTTTAATTTTCTAAAACGCCGTTTCAAAAAAAGAAAACAAAGTTTTGTTATTTGCTTTCTTTGTTATAATTTTGTCCTTAAATTTTTAACAACTTACACCTCTATGAAAAAGAAACATATACTTCTTTTTGCTTTGTTGATTTTGTTTTTTGCTTCGTGTAGAAAAGCAAACATAATAGAGAGTTTTGTGCCTATTGTTGAGCATCAAGGCGAAGACACTGTATTATACAACATTGATTTGACAAATGGGGTTTTTGAAGGTCTTTCAATGCCTGCCAACGATTCGGTTTTTCATTTTGAGGCCAAGATTCAAAACAACGAAAACAAAAAGCTATATTATAAAATCTATTATCAAAATATCTCCTATGCTTTTGAAAATGAGCATCCTTTGAGTTACGAAAACTTTTATGGTTCTTGGGAAAATACCTCAACAACTTTCAAAGAATGCACTTCGGAT
>JABUUQ010000004.1:237974-243020 GCA_021443125.1 Bacteroidales bacterium | reverse complement strand
AAGGTGTTGCCGAAGACAATTTTTCAATAGATTGGCATGGCACTATAACTCCTGAAATCAATGGTTTGCATTTCATTTCTCTTGAAGCAGACGACGAAGCCACAATAGAGATTCTTCATAAAGGCAAGGTAATCTACTCAAACATGGCAAAGAAAGACTATTCTAGCAACGATGCAGTGAAACTTAAAAAAGGTGAAACCTACGAAGTTAATGTTTATTACAAGGAAGTGGATATTGATGCTTCGTGTCATTTGTATTGGAGTGCAAACAGAGTTGATAAAACACCGATGCGTGCCGATAAAGGTTGGGAAGGCGAGGTTTCTTGGCAAAGTCCGTATTTATTTTACACCAAAAACGGCAATAATCTCTATGCTATAACGATGCAAAAACTTGATAAAACTATCTCTTTCCCACTTGAAAAACAACCTGATAGCAATATGAAAATTGTTTTGCTCGGCAACGAAGACCAGAATCTTGATTGGCAATACAAGGATGGCAATATAGTGATTGACCTTTCAGTTTTCTCGCCTGCAAACATAAAAAGCGAGTACGCATGGACCTTCAAACTTGAAAATTATCTTGCAGACTAAAAATATAAAGCCGAATAAGAAAAATAAAACGCCGTTTCAGCAAATTAAAACGGCGTTTTATTTTTTTCTTTCTTCGTTTTAATTTTCTAAAACAAGGAAAGAATTTTTCGACTCAAAAACTTGAACAGATATTGTTGCTAAAATATATTATCTATCAATTATTCAGTAAATTAGAATAAAGAATAGAAACTTGAAAATTTGCCCACTATCTTAAATCTACAACCTTTGCTTTTGGGAATTTGGATTTTTGGAAAACAAAATCTTCGTCTGTCGTAGTAGTTTTTGCCTTGTAGTTGGAAAAAGTATAGGTGTAGGTTGTACCTCCGCGAACATAGATAATCATTTGAAGAATACGATTATCGTTTTTTGCTGTCCAGAGTCTGACTTTTGAGATGCTGGAACTTTTCTTTGGAGTTAGGTCTATGATAGCACAGTTTACTTTATTAAAGCTCTCATAACGAATAAGTTTTGGGCGATAAGATTTGGCATATTGATTGATGATTTTAGTGAAATTGAACATTGCGTTGCCGTCTTCAACATCTGAAATCTCAACCTCGTTGTTTGATTTTATATAGTGCCAAAGTGTTGTGCCGTTACAATAATCGTTGAAATCTGAACTCTCAACCCTGTATTTGTTTCCATTGGAAAGGAAAGTGCCACTGCCTTTTTGTGCTTTCTCTCCTTGCTCCGAAAGATTGTAGGCGAAGGAAAAAGAAAAAGGAGTGTCGTTTTGCAATTTTTCTACTGCGTTTTTTACAATTTTTTCGGCAGTATGGTCCACAACTACGCCATTAACCACTTCTGTTTGAGCAAATAAAGCATTCAAAACACAAGTTGCAAGTATAAGACTGAGAATTTTTTTCATAATTTTGGAGTTTTATTGTTCTTTTTGCAATACCCGTGCCAAAATTTCATCAAGTTCGACTTTGGATTTCACAAGAACTTGTCGTGGTTTGCTGCCATTGAAAGCTCCAACAATACCTGCACGCTCCAATTGGTCCATTATTTTGCCTGCTCTGTTATATCCTATTCCGTAGTGCCTTTGCAAAGTTGATGTACTGCCATATTGAGTTTCCACAACAGTATTTGCAGCGTCCTCAAACAAAGAATCGAGTTTGGTACTTGAAGAAAGCTCCATTTTTTCCGACATAGCATCGCCCTCTTCTGCTGGTGGCTCTGGCAATTCAAAGCATGAAGTGTAGCCTTGTTGCTCTGCAATTCCATCAACCAAAGATTCAATCTCTTCGGTGTCTATCAAAGCACACTGAAGTCTTGTTGTTTTGCCACCAATCGAAACAAGCATATCGCCTCTTCCTATAAGCTTTTCGGCACCTGGTGAATCCAAAATTGTTCTTGAGTCAACCATACTGCTTGTTTTGAAAGCCATACGGGCAGGAAAGTTAGTTTTTATGTTGCCCGTAATAACCGCAACACTTGGTCTTTGTGTGGCAATTATAAGATGAATACCCACTGCTCTGGCCAACTGTGCTATACGGCAGATAGGTTGTTCTATCTTCTTGCCTGCTGTCATTATAAGGTCGGCAAACTCATCTATCACAACAACAATATAAGGCATATAGCCATGTCCGTCTGTTGGCACTATCTTTCTTGAAAGGAATTTAGCGTTATACTCTGTTATCTTCTTGCATTGAACATCTTTCAGAAGCTCATAGCGTTTGTCCATAAGCACACAAAGAGAGTTCAAAGTGTCCATTACATCCTTCACATCGGTTATTACAGCGTTTTTGCCGTCTGGTATCTTTGCAAGATAATGACTTTCTAATCCCGCATACAAAGACAACTCCACTTTCTTAGGGTCAACAAAGACAAATTTCAATTCGGAAGGGTGTTTCTTGTAAAGCAAAGACGATACGATAGCATTCAAACCTACAGACTTTCCTTGACCTGTTGCTCCAGCTACAAGAAGGTGTGGCGCTTTTGCCAAGTCTGTTACATAAGGCTGATTGTCTACTGTTTTTCCGATTACAATAGGCAGTTCAGCATTTGAGGTTTTGAATGGTACAGAATCAATCATTGAACGCATAGAAACTATTTGTGGTTTTGCGTTTGGCACTTCTATACCTATTGTTCCCTTGCCTGGTATCGGTGCTATTATTCTTATACCCAACGCAGCAAGAGAAAGTGCAATATCATCAGAAAGCCCTTTGATTTTTGAGATTCTTACACCTGGTGCAGGCACAATTTCGTATAATGTTACGGTAGGACCTGGTGTTGCTTCTATACTTGTGATTCCTATTCCGTAGTAACTTAGTGTTTTTCTGATTCTTTCGTTGTTGGCAAGAAGTTCCTGCTTTGTTACAACCTCATTGGATTTATCGTAATCAATGAGTATATCGGTTGAAGGGAAGGTAAAATTTGGCAAATCGAGTCTTGGATCATACACTTCATCTATTGTATGATGTTCCATTTCGGGTTCTTCATCTTCTTGTTCATTTAATGGTTCTTGAGACAAGACCTTGCCATCCCTATCCTTGATAATGAATGTTATACCATCATCATCATTCAATACCTTTGGTTCTTCTTCTGGTATTTCTTCGATTTCTGGGATTGGAGTATTGATTTCTTCCTCCAAAGGCTCTTGCTCTATAGTTGGTTCAGGGGTTTGCTCTTGTATAGCAATGTTTTCTATCTCGGGTTCAGGAGTTTGAGACGTTTTTGCAGTCTTATTTTTGATTGTATCGGCAGAAAGTTCCACAATATGTTTTGTTCCTCTTATCACTCTGGTATATCGCACTCCAAATAATATCATTGGAATAACTATTGTAAATGCCAAAAGGAACAAAGCACAGCCTATTTTTCCTAATAAGGAGCATAGAACTTGACAAATACCGACACCAACAATGCCTGCAAAGTCTTCCAAAGTGTCGAAGTTGAATCCTATGACCATATAGCCAAAAATGCAAGACAGCCATAGCATTATAAGCATTGTAGAGACTATCCATTTTGGGAAATACTTTACTTTGACATCAAAAAGTCTTAAAGCAAACAAAGCAAGTATGATTAAAAATCCGAAAGAGGCTATTCCAAAAGTGTTTCTCAAAAGAACAAAAGCAAGAAATGCACCCAAATGTCCTCCCCAGTTATTTATCTCCCTTTCTCCATTCAAAAGAGACAATGGAGTAATGTTTTCAACCAAAGAATAGTTTGAAAACCAAGTTACAAAGAAAGAAACAAAAGACACAAAGCAGAATACGCTGAACAAAATTATAAAAATGGCAACCACTCTTGGGAATTGCTCGGAGCGGAAGCACCTTCCTATCAAAGAAAATATATTCTCGCTATTTTTTTTTGCGACTTTTTTCTTTGTTTTTGGCGTAGTCTTCTTTCTGCCTTTTGTCTTCTTTTGCATGTTATAGTATTAAATCTTAGTGCTTTAAGGATTATTACATATCTTCTTCACTTGCGCCACCGCCAAAGAGAACTTTCATCATTTCTCCAAAGTCTTCTTCAGATATTTCCTCAAAACCAGATTCAAGCATCATATCTACATTCTTCACCTTGCCTTTTTGCAAATCTACAACAGTGTAAGTTGCTGATAGTTCAGGAGAAAACTGCATTGTGTATTCCATTGGAAAAGCATCAAGTCCAGGATAAAGGTCGAAATTCATTGAAGGGCCCAATTCTTTTGTTACATAGATTGTTTCGGTTGTTTCTGTACCTTCTTCATCCTTTGATGTAACCTTAACTTCTTGACATTTAACACCTGCAATCTCTTTTGTATTGCCTGTATATTCGTATTTGATTTTTTCTAATGCTTTGCTAAGGTCCTCATCGTTGATTTTGCTTCTTACATACCACTTTCCGCTCATACCTTCTGTTGGTCCTTCATCTGGAAGCATTGAAAAGTCATAAGTAGAAGTAACTGTCTTGTTTGCAGCATTTATGATTACTTTTCCAAGTTGGCCGAAAGTAAGCATATCTCCGTGAGACAACTGATTTTCAAAGACTTTTACCTGCCATTCTGTTGGAACACCTTGAGGTACATTGCCACTCCATTTCAATTCATACTTGACAAGTCCAGCCCACTTGCCTTGTTGTGCATTTGCAGTAAAGCCTGCCATCATTGTAATTGCCAAAAGGCCAATGCCTAAAAAGATTTTTTTCATAGTGATAAAGTTGTGTTAATTTGTTATTTCGTTTTATGTTTATAAATCGCAAAGTTACAATTTTTTCTGCAAATTATATTATATGGTAGTCAAATTTTATTCCAAAATCATCGCAAGCCAGAATATGCAGTCTTTATTTGGCAAAAATGAAACGCCGTTTCAAAAAATTAAAACGGCGTTTTAGAAAATTATTCCTTCGTTTTATTTTACCGAAACTTGCTTTCAGTAATTCGGAACGATAACTACTGCTTTTTAAGTTTTATCTGTGAGATTTTATACTGACTTGTCTGCATCATAGCAAAGGCATATTCTCGCATTTTCCTTGCCTG
>JABUUQ010000004.1:235929-237428 GCA_021443125.1 Bacteroidales bacterium | reverse complement strand
AAACGAGAGATATTGTTTTGCTTTTGTGCAATAGTTGTAAAGTACATCGTCTTGTAATGCAGTTGTTGCAAAGCCATTGCGAGATTCTGCATTTTTGGAACCAATGTTCCTCCCATGGAATTGGCAGAAAACAAATTCGGTTGGGCGAACAATGTGGAATACAAGCCATTATAAAACAATACTCCGTCGGAATAAACATTTGTGAATTGCAAAGAAGAGTTTTTAATCCTGTAAAGATTTGGCATTTGCCTGCTTGTTATATCGTTTTCGGTAATATCTTCAAGCAAAATCAAGACTATATTTGTTTTTTCTGGCAAAATTGGAGTTTCTATGGCGTTGTCATCCCTATTTGCAAACTCTTGTTCTACAATTTGCTGTGATTTGATTATATCAATAGGAGGAATATAGGTATCTTTCAATGCTCTCTCCTCTTGTGAGCTTTTAATAATATTGAAAACCGGGCCTACAGCCAATTGATTGTAGAAATCATTATCACAAAAATAGGCTGTAGAAACTGTAAGTGACTTATTTGTAAGTGTTTTCTGGTCTATGCCAACAAAACATAGCAAAAGCATGAAACAACCTACTGCAATAGTTTTTGCCTTTGGCTGTTTGGCGTCATAAGGTGCTATTGTCTTGAAAATAGTGTTGTCATAAATTCTATGCATAAAGACAAAAAACCACGCAATACTCAATAATGCGAAAGCACCATAAAGAAGGTATTTAGGATTGCTTGCTATCAAATCAATAATATACTTTGGTGTCCTAAGCCAAGACACTCCTATTATACTTATATGCTCGTTGCTATATGTTAAATAGGCAACATCTATCACTGAAACAAAGAATATGCAGAAGCAAATAAAGCAAAGAATAAGGTGAAGGGGACGATATATGTATCTTTTATTGAAATTAAACATTGTTGTAAGCATCATGATTATTGTATAGATGCTTGTTATCAGGCAAAGCACAACAATATCGTACCTAAGCCCTATCAAAAGACTCCTAAACAAAAGCCAGATATTCAAATCGGCAAGATTAAACATAAAAAAGCAATGTATCGCAAATGCAACAACACGATAAATTGCCATAAATACTATACTTAAAAAATAAGCACCGAATATATACCTGAATTGCAGAGGAATAATTGATTTTACCCTTCTATTGATATTTTCATTTATGCCTTTGACCTCTTCCCTTAATGTTTTTATTGATTCTGACATAATTATATTGTTGTATTATATACTTTGCATTCTTACAAGTTTAGCATAGATGCCGTCTTTCTGCAACAAAGTCTGGTGGTCGCCCACTTCAACTATGCGTCCCTTGTCAAGCACAATAATTTTATCGCTTTTGACAATAGTAGATAGTCTGTGTGCTATACTTATCACTGTTCTGTTTTGCATAGCATTGTTTATGGCCAAAGAAACCTTCCTTTCGTTTTCTGTATCCATTGCTGCTGTGGCCTCATCCATAAGAAGAATTTGCGGATTCCTCAACAA
>JABUUQ010000004.1:230510-235908 GCA_021443125.1 Bacteroidales bacterium | reverse complement strand
TGTCTTTGACCTCCCGAAAGCGATGTGCCGCTGTCGCCTATATTTGTTTCATATTTCAAAGGCAGGCTCTCAATAAACTCTTCCATATTCGCCAAACGCACAACCTTTCTTACATCTTCCATATCGTAGGACTTCAACCCAAAAGTTATATTGGCAAGTATGGTATCGTTGAAAAGAATACTATTTTGTGTTACCACACCTATGCTTTTTCTAAGACTATCTATTTGTATATCACGAATATCCTTTCCGTCTATGAGAATTTGTCCCTCTGTAACATCTTGGAAACGCGAAATCAAATCAAACAAAGTGGATTTTCCTGCACCAGAAGCTCCAACGATGGCAACCTTTTCTCCTTTTTTTATTGTAAAACTTATGTCTTGCAAAGAAAAACCTTCATTTGTTTCGTAGGAAAAGCCAACATTTTTGAATTCTATGCTATCTGAAAAATCATTCATAACAATAGGTTGTGGCTTGTTGAAGATTTTTTCCTCTGCATTGAGAATTTCATAAATCCTTGCCGCAGATGCTTCGCCTTTTTTGAAGTTGTAATAAGCCTTTATCAACTCTTTTATAGGAGAAATAATACGGGTAAAAATCAAAGTAAAGCCTATAAGCACTCCAGGGTGTATTTTATCGTTGAGAACAAAGATTCCACCTATCACTATCACTATTGCAATAATAAGCATTGAGAAAAATTCCGACAAAGGTGCAGCCAATTCGTTTTTTGCATTGATTTTGTTCAAAAGTTTTTGATATGCCTTGTTGTGAATAGAGAATCTGCGTTCCATAACACTCTCTGCATTCAGTGATTTTGAGACTTTTATAGTTGAAAGTGCCTCCTCGGAAAACGAAAGTATATCGCCCGCCTTTTGTTGCCCTTTTATGCTATTGCGATTAAGGCTTGCAGATATTTTTCTAATAAGCCACAACGGCAAAGGCAGAATCAAAAGAATCAAAAGCATAAACTGCCAACTTGTTGCAAAGAGAGCCACAGCATAGATAATTATCATAAACGGGTCTTTTACAACCATTTGCAGACTTGTTACTGCTGTCCATTCCACAACGCCCACATCGGTAGTCATTCTTGCAATTATGTCGCCTCTTCTTTGGGAAGAAAAGAATGACACTGGCAAAATAGTTAGTTTGTGGTAGATATCATTGCGCAAATCCATCAAAACGCCATTGCGAAGTGGAGAAAGGAAAAACATCGCCATATATCTGCACAAATTAGATAGAAAAGTGAAGGTAATAAAGACTGCACAAATGTATAGCAAGCAAGGAAAAAATCCTTGTGTTTCCTTAAAATAGTTTAGGTAGTAGGAAAAAGTATCAATAATACTGTCTTTGTTCAGTGCAAACTCTGGCAGCTGCTCCGGAGCCTCAATTATACCAAAGAGCACTGAGACAAAAGGTATTATCATCACTATTGAGAACAAAGAAAATATGATATACAAAATATTAAATATCACATTAAGAGCCACATACCTTTTGTAGTTGCCCATATATGCCAATATTTTGAATATGTTTTTCATTCTATAAAATTATTTCCTTGTTTCGTTGAATTAAAACGAAGAAAGAATTTTTTCTTCCTTTGTTTTATTTTATTATTTCAGCTATTTGGGTATAGTAAAGCCAATGAACATCCTTGCCCATTGCTCTCACTTGGTTTGGAACTATGCTGTTAAGGCTTTGTCCTGGTGTTGTGTTGACTTCAAGGAAGAAAAGTTTGTCTTGTTTCTCGTTATAGATAAAGTCAATACGGCATACACCTTTGCAATTCAGTAGTTTATATAGTTTTTCTGTTGTTCTTTGTATGTTGGTGCTTACTCTCTCATCCACTTTTGCAGGAACAACCTCAGCAGTTGTACCATTATATTTTGCTTCGTAGTCAAAAAATTCGTTGATTGGTATTATCTCGGTTACAGGGAAAGCACTTATCTTGCCATCTATCGTAAAGACTCCGCAAGAAAACTCTCTACCTTCTATAAACTCTTCTATCAATACCTTAGGATGAACATCCAATGCTTGCTTTATTGCTGGCAACAATTCTTCTTTGGTTTTCACTTTTGACATTCCTATTGATGAGCCACCTTGAGAAGGTTTTACAAACAAAGGAAGACTAAGGCGTGAAAGGATTTTGTCTGTATCTATTTGCTCATCAGCATATATAGTCTGATTTTTCGCCACATTGACGATATCAAAGTCCCTTACAACTGCATTACAGGTTTCTTTGTCGAAAGTTACAGCAGAGCACAAAGCATCACAAGTATTGTAAGGAAGATTTATCATATCAAAGTAACCTTGAAGCAAACCATTTTCGCCAGGAGTGCCGTGAACAATGATAAATGCTGCGTCAAAAGTGATTTTTTCGCCGTTTATGTTTAGTGAAAAATCATCTCGATTGACTTGTATCTTGCCTTCATTTGATTCGTAATACCATTCGTCTTTGGTGATTATTATTTTGTAGAGATTAAAATCATTTTTCAATTGTTCTTCTACTTGTGCAGCTGACTGCAATGAGATAATATATTCTCCAGAATAGCCTCCAGCTACTAATGCTACTGTTTTTTTCATCACTTATTCTGTTAATTTTGCTTTCAATTCAGTTAAAAATTCTTTAGCCTCCAATAGAGAGTTTTTTATTGTTGCAAGGCTGTCTTCTTCCATATCTTCTTTTGTTCTTAACGCAAGTTTGGCACCTTCTATTGTCATTTTGCGTTCCCTTGTCAGATAAACTATTTTTTCCAACATCTCTATATTGCTTTTATTATACATACGAACACCTCTTTGGTTCCTATGTATGCGAAATTTAGGAAACTCTTCCTCCCAATATCGTAGTGTTGAGTATGGTATATTGAATTTCTCTGAAACTTCCTTGATAGAATAGTATAATTTCTCCTCCATAGCTATCTTTGTTTTGACATCTGGTATTTCTTATATTCAAGTTCAAAAGATTTATAGAACATCTCTGCTATATATTTGGCACCTCGTTCGTTGAAATGTATGAAATCGGGATTTGCCAAAGGTTTTTCACGCAACACCCACGAAGGCATGGAATTGTTCCCCCCCATTGCTTCATACATATCCCAAAACAAACATCCGTTTTCCTTGGCTGCCTGTCTTTGTGCCTTGATAAGTTTCGGTATATTAGGGTTGGTTTCGTAGCCATCTCCTTTTTTTCTTGAACGATCGGATACTCCAACGACTATTATTTGTGCCTGAGGTATGCTTTCCCTAAGGAACGCAAGCTGACGCGAATACTCTTTTTCGAAAAAGTCATAAGAGTCCAATACTTTGTCTTCTTCCTGTGGTACTGCATTGACTCCGAACTGCATAATAATGAGTTTGACATCCAGCATTTCTGCCATAGTCGATATTATATGCTTATTGTTCCAATTCATACCCCATCCCGATGAGCCACGAAGCGAAATGTTATCTACATATACACCTTCATCCAAACTATTGTCTAAAGAATAGAGTTGCACTCCTGAACTTGCAACAATTTTCAAAGAAGATATTGGTGTATTTATAGGAATTTTTAGGTCTATTATATCATTGCTTGCCTGTAAGGTCTTTTGAACCAACACATTCTCTTTGGAACTTATGGTTATTGTCGATTGATTGTTTGGACTCGAACAATAAAGATGCAAATCGTTGCTTATGGCATTGTCGAACTTCATTGAAATCCATGCTGTTCGCAAATAGGTTGTGTCAAATGTTGTTGTATCCACCATTTCCTGCACATAAGAAACACAAGCTGTCATCATAAGACCATAGCAGTTGAATCTTTTGTCGCGTTTGTTTATTATACTCTTATGCAACCAATTACTTGACGCATTATAACTTACTCCTTTGATGTTTGAAAGAGAAAACAATGGCATTTGTCCTTGTCCCTTGCCTTGAAATTCCGATTGAAGACGAGAACGCAAATAGGAAGTTATTCTATCTCCCTCTATCTGTGAATCTCCATAATGAAGAATTCTAACCTTCTTATTTCCAGCCTGTTCCAATGCATTAAAAAAAGAATATAAGGCCGTTGTATCATCATCAGGATACTCCAAACCAGATATATACTTGTCGGCAATTTTCACCTTTGCCACATTATCTGCATTCCTTGTCTCATCTTTCTCATCAACAAGGTCGTCTATATTGGCATATTGGAGGTTTTGTTTGAATAAAGCCTCTTTCAAGGTTGGGAATTTGAGTTTCAAACCAAAAAAATTCAATCCTTCTTTAGGAAAGCAAAGTGCTATCAACCCCAAAACAAGAAGAATAGCAACAAGTGTCAATATGATAGTTCTGATTTTCACTATTTAAGCTTAAGTTTTTGACCTGGACGAATTTTTCTTGCAGATTTTTCGTTTAATCCATTAAGTTTCAAAAGCTCTTTTTCGCTCATACCATGCTTTTTAGCTATTGCAGCTATGGTTTCACCAGATTGAACTGTATGTGTTTTGTTTGATTTTTTCTTTTCGGTGTTTTGTTTTGCGTTTCTGCCGTTATCTTTTTTTATTTCTTCGTTTTGTTTTTTGCTTTCTTGCTTTGCAAACTCAACTTTTTTATTTGAAGTGGATGTATTTATCTTATCAACTTTTTTGGTATTTGTTGTTACCTCTTCTTGTGAATTAGAGCTGTTGGCCTCAACCATCTCATCTTGTGAAAAGGCAGAAGATTTCTCATCTTCGTCTTTGTCTATTACAGTTGTCTTATTTACAGCAACTTTGGTGTTTATTGCAAGCAATGCTCCTTTCTGAAGTTTGTTCTTTTTAATTTTTTTGTTCCATCCTCTAAGTTCAGAAACAGATACATCATATCTTCTTGCTATCGAAGACCATGTTTCGTTGCGTTTTACTTTGTGATAGATTGTTTTATTGACATATATAGTATTTGAATCTTCAATAGTTTCCTTTTTAGCCAATTCAGGACGATATTTCTCTATGTTGCAATTAGATATAGAGTCCTCCATTTCTATAAAATCATTTATATATGTCAACGGAAGTCGCAAAGCGTATTTGTCTTGTGTGCCAGGAATGTAGTCCATTTTGTATTGAGGATTCAAACCTTTGATTTCATCTGTGGAAACTTTAAGAACATCTTCTATTTGACCGAAATAAATATCCTTATTGACCATTACAGTGTCTGTAATAAGGTCTAAAGGTTGCGTTAGAGACATAGGTTTTATTCCATGCTCTTGATAGAAGTTCATAACATAGGTTGCTGCAATATAGGCAGGTACATAGTTTCTTGTTTCCTTTGGAAGATAATTGTAAAGTTCCCAAAAATCATTTTTACCTGAACGTTTTATCGCCTTGTTCACATTGCCAGGGCCACAATTGTAGGCTGCCAACACCAAAGACCAGTCATTATAGATGTGATACAAGTCTCGTAGGAATTTTGC
>JABUUQ010000004.1:229040-230480 GCA_021443125.1 Bacteroidales bacterium | reverse complement strand
CTGTCATCAACAACCGAATTAACCCTCAAATCATAGGTTCTGCCTGTCGCATACATAAATTGCCAAAGTCCTGTAGCACCAGCACGAGAAACTGCTTTAGGATTGAAAGCACTTTCTATCATAACAAGGTATTTTAATTCGCTTGGCACTCCGTAGGAATCAAGTATATTCTCAAAAATAGGGAAATAGTACTGGCTGACACCCAACATAACACTCACACTATGGCTTCGCTTGTCGAGATAATAGATAATGTGTGAACGTACAGTATTATTGTAAACAAGTTTTACTGCTGAAGGTATGCTGTTAAGGCGTTGTCTATAGGTTTCATCTGATACTGATTTTGCAGAAGAAGATATAGGCATGGAAGATGTAGAGGGAAATCTTTCATTAAGGATTTTCTCATTGGTTTTCATATAATATGATTGAAGAAGATTGTCATAATTTCTATCGAAACTTATTATGTCTTCTTCATTATCAATATTTTGTGCCGATAAACAAGTACAAGTTATTATACTAACAAAAAGTAATATTATTTTTTTATATCCCACCATAATAAAACATCTATATCTCTGATTTTTACAGAATTTTGCAAAAATAGAGTGTAAAATTACAACAAATTTTTCAAATTATAGTTGTTTCTGCTGAATTTCTTGGGTTTTATATCTACACTCCCATCTCTTCAGCTATCTTATTTGCAACATTTATTCCGTCCATAGCAGAAGAAGTTATACCCCCTGCATAACCTGCCCCTTCTCCACAAGGATAAAGGTTTTTCAAAAATGTATGTTGCAAAGTTTTGCTGTCTCGTGGTATTCTTACAGGAGAAGATGTTCTGCTTTCAAGACCTATCAACATTGCTTCTTTTGTGATATAACCTTTCATTTTTTTGTCAAACATTTCAAAACCTTTTGCGATATTGTCTGCTATGAAGTTTGGTAAGGTTTCTCTCATATTGACACTTGATATTCCCGGCATATAAGTGGAACGCAAAAGTGTTGAAGATGCTTTGTTGTTCATAAAATCGGTAATTCTTTGGGCAGGAGCAACAAATTTTTCAACAAACATCTGTTTTTCAATATCTTCTTGCAGTTTCATCAAAGCCAACGCTCCAAAAGATTTGTATTTTATTGCATCCTCTTCCCTCACACTTACAACAACGGCAGAGTTTGCCTTTTCTCCACTTCTTGAAGAATTGCTCATACCATTGACAACCATGATTCCTTCCTTATCCATTGAAGGAACAACAATTCCACCAGGGCACATACAAAAAGAAAACACGCCTCTATCTCCTATATTGCTTGCCAAAGAATATGTAGCGGGAGGAAGCAAAGGTGAAGGTGTATTGCTATGATATTGTATTTGATTTATAAGGCTTTGAGGGTGCTCTACCCTTACACCCATAGCGAAAGGCTGTGCTTCTATGTCCCATCCTCTATCGTG
>JABUUQ010000004.1:223458-228602 GCA_021443125.1 Bacteroidales bacterium | reverse complement strand
ATTGGTTTGAGTCCTTTCTGCAAAAGTTTTATTGCTGCAAACAATCCTGCAGGCCCTGCTCCGACAACAATAACTTCCTGACTTTTGCTGGCATCCAGCAAAGGCGATATATCGTGTTTTGGCAAGTCTTTGTTGTTTGAAACAACTACAGAAAGGTTGTAAATTGGTGTTTTTCTACAATCAAGGCTTTCTTTGATTATACTATATGACAACAAATCTTTATCAATTCCAGATTCTTTGCACAAAATCTTCTCCAACACATTTTTCTTATTGTATTGTTCGGGAGAAAGTCTTAATTGTAAAAGTTTTTGCATACTATTCAAATGTTAGATTTACATAAAACAACTGCGACTTCATCTTATCTATGCAGTCTGTATAGGCATTTTGGAAACTATGGTCGAGAATATCATTCAAACCAAAGGAACTCTTTAATTCCAAACCTATCTTGCACATAGGCAGATAGAAATCGAAACCAACGCCAAGTGTATAAAACAACTCATTCTGCTCCAGTTTCATAAGATACTCGTCTGGCGAAAGTTTTTTTCTTTTTATTGAGCCTATATCGTAGGAATACTTTGCCCCACCAATCAGATAAGGGCGAAAATTCCCGTAACGCTTAGCCATCACTTTCAATTCCAAAGGTGCTTCCAAATAAATAACCTCCAAAGGTGTCCTTATAGTTTTTATTTGTCCATGCCTTAGAACTTCATACTCTATTGTTCTGTCTGTCAATACCAAAGTAGGAATCAACCTCAAATGAACCCAAGACAAAAGTTTCAAATCAGATATAACACCTATTTGAACGCCAGAATTTCTTATTGAAGTGTAGCTATAAATAGAGTCATACAAAGGCAAATCTGTTGTTCCCGCCACATTGGTTGACAAAGAACTCAAACCCAAAACTATACCAAAATGAAAAGGTTTGTCATCGAAATAAGGCATATTTGGAGGTGCGTTTTGCGATGAAACCCTTATGCAAACAATCAGTCCTAATAGTAATATAAAAGTTTTTTTCATTGATTTAAGTGCTTGTATAATATAGTTTAACTGATTTTTTACGTTTTTATTTTATCAAAAAAGATGAATAAAAAGACTATGGCAAAATCTTTGCCATAGTCCTACCATTTAACTAAAAAAATTAATTTTCATTTGTTGGTATCTTCTTTTCTTCACAATCTATTATTTTTATAGTGTATCAACTTATATGGGCAAAGATAGGAATTTTATTTTAATAAAACGGCGTTTCAAAAAATTATTTCTTGCTTTTAATTTTTTGAAACGCCGTTTTAATTTATTGAAACTTGCTTTTAGAAAAAGGAATTATTTGTCCATTTTCAAGAATGCAATCTCTTTTTCTGTAAGGAAGCGATATTGTCCTCTAAGAAGGTTTTTCTTTGTAAGACCAGCAAAATAGACTCTGTCCAATTTGACTACCTCATAACCCAAACTTTCGAACAAACGCCTAACTATTCTGTTTTTGCCAGAGTGAATAGATACGCCAACTTTTCTTCTGTCTATAGGTTCGTTCATGCTATAGTCTATATTATCAACTTTTTGAAGTCCGTCCTCAAGTTCGACACCATCCAAAAGAGTATCCAAATCCCTGCGTGATACAGTGTGATCCAGTTCTACATTATAGACTTTTTGTGCTCCGAAACTTGGGTGTGTAAGTTTTTTTGTAAGTTCTCCGTCGTTGGTGAAAAGAAGAAGACCTGTTGTATTTCTATCCAAACGACCTACAGGGTAGATTCTTTCACTGCAAGCATCTTCTATAAGTTCCATAACAGTGTTTCTTTGTTGAGGATCGTCGGCAGTTGTTATGTAACCCTTAGGTTTGTTCAATAGAATATAGACTTTCTTTTCGTCCTTAAGTTCTCTGCCATTGTATTTCACAACATCTCCTGGAACAACCTTGTATCCCATTTCTGTTATTACTTCGCCATTGACTGTAATAACACCTGTGGAAATCAAAACATCAGCTTCTCTTCTTGAACAAATACCAGCATTGGCAATAAATTTGTTTAGACGGGTTTTGCCTTCGTTTTCAGGTTTTGGTGCTGAGAAGTTTTTCTTCTTTTGTTCTCTTGGTTGAAAATCATCAAAGCCTTTTCTTATTCTTGGACGGCGTTGTCTTTCGCCTTCGGCTCTATATTCGTTTCTTTGGAAGTTGTTGTCTTCGCGATTAAAGTTTCTGTTGCTTCTTCTTTCACGATTGAAAGGTCTTTCGCCTCTGTTTTCGTTTCTGTTGAAGCCACGATCATTTCTATTAAAACTGCGTTCTTGTCTTTCTGGTCTTCTGTCGCCACGAGAAAAGGTTCTCTCACCTCTTTCCTCACGATTGAAAGGTTTTTCTCTTCTTTCTGTGCGATTGAATGGTCTGTTGTTTGAACGCTCTTGCCTGTTGTCATCACGACTTGGTCTGCGGTTTTGTGAACCTCTGCGTGGATTCTCATCCCTGCTTTGTCTGTCCCAATTATGGGAACTTTCATTGTTTCTCATTGTGTAATTATGTATATAGATTTTTGGTTTGCAAAGGTAATGCTTTTTATTTACCTACGAACAATAAATATCTAAAAATATTATAAAGTACATCTTATTTTTACTGCCCACTCCGGCATATCAAAAGGATTTTCCTTTGAAAAGCGTTTGATAAGTTCCACACCAATAAAGCCAAAAATATGGTCAAAACCAAGGCCTGCTTCGCAATAAGGAGTATAATCTGCTGTAAATAACGCTTTTACATTTACGAATTCGTTAGGACGGAACGCTTTTACAAAAGGAATGTAGTCCAATAGTATGCCTCCGAAATTGTATTGTGCAAAAAGTTGAACAAATTCCCTAAATCTCATCTCAGAAGGCGAGTAAAGATTGAATCCAAACATATTTGACACATTGCTTAGCCTGTAATTAGGGGAGAAATACATATATTCGTAACTTTCTCCAAAGATTTTGCCTGCTGAAACCTGCAAATCCAAAGCCATAGGCTTGAACAAGAATCTATGTTGTGCATTAAGAGCAAGTCGATGATAATAATTGCTGGCTATATATTCTTGGTAGTTGTATGAATAGGAGATATTTATGCCTGTATTGAAGGAATAGAAACGCGAATTTATGATATTGAGTGCGTTGTTCTTAATCACAGACATTGGAACAAAACTTAGTTGAATACCAGCAGCGTAATCTTTTATGCTTTTGTCGGGTGCAAGCAATTCTTCCGCCCTATCGTTTTCGTAAAGCATATAAGAATATATGTTATTGTAGGAAACGAAAGGTTTTATGGTCATTGTTTTTTGTATATCTTGGGTGAAATTCACATTAACCTCATCTTTGCGTGCAAAATAGAACCTATCCCAAGAGCTGAAAGAGAAATATGCCACATCGTAGTTGGAATAGGTTGGCATAAAGGTATTATGTGAGTATTCTATTGCAAGAGTAGATGTTGGATAGGAGTAAATACCAGTTGCTTTCTTGGCAAAATTATATGCAGCACCCAAAGAATATTTGAATTTGTTATCTGTAGTTCCATAAGCTATCATTCCATACAATCCCAACCTCTTTGAAAAGTTGTTGTTTGTTGCCACAGATGCACGCAACCTTGTTCCCTCAATAGGATTGTAACTTACCATGTTTGATATATTGGTAAGACTTACGGGACCCAACGTTATAGCATTGTTAATCAGGAAATTATTCACTGCATTCCTTTGTAATGTATTGTTGATTTCAAATTGCTCTTGTGTCGTCAGGGGTTGATAGGAATATGAAGCTTGAGAAAAAGCCTTAGACACAAAGATTGATATCACAAAAATAAGTATTATTTTTTTCTTGTCCATTTTATAAAATATATAAGTTCTAAACTAAATGTTGCTATGTAAGAAGCACTTGCAGATATTGCTGCACCCGATAAACCAAACGAAGGTATAAGCAACAAAGACAGCAAAAGAGTTACTGCAAGTCCGAAAAATGATGCAAAAGCCGATATTGAAAAATTGCCAAATGAAGCAAAATACTGTGTGAAGTTGGAACTACAACTCAAAAGCGTAACTCCAACGGCAAGCAATTTAACAACCCATGCAATCTCTCCAAATCCCTCTCCAAAAACAAATACCCAAAAACTTTCAGGCAGGAAACATATTACAAGCATCGCCACAAAGGTAAAAACAGCATTAAGTTTGGTCAGTTTGATTGTTAGTTGTTTTGCTCTGAAAGCAGAGTTATTATTGCTTAAATCGGAGTATTGAACAAGTGCCAAGGAGGTCCCAAACATCATTATCGCCTCACTTATTGAGCAAGCGTTGGAATATATGCCCACCAAGTCTTTTCCCCAAAAATAAGCCAAAATATAAAACGAAAGTCTGTAATTAAGATTTTGTGCTATAGTGCCAGATTGTTTCAAACCACCAAGAGAAAAAATTGTTTTGGCGTTTTGAAAAATTATTCCTTTGTTTGGAAAATATATTCCTTTGAAATCTTTTCTTAAAACGAAGATTCCGTAAAACAAGCTAAGGCAATAAGCTATGAATAGTGCAAAAATATAGTCTTCTATGCCATTGAATCGTTTGGTAAGTGCAAGAATACCAACAATAACAAGTGAAACAACAGTATAGATGAGTTTTACATTATTGGCTTCAAAAACTTTCTCCTTGCCCATAAGCACAAAATAATTGAATTCGCTTAGTGAGGCTATCAAGGCAATAATCAGAGTTATCCAAATATATTGTCCATTGAAGTAGGGCACAAAACAAGCAAGCAAGGCAAAGACGGCAGAAAGCAAAAGCATCCATAACAAAGACGGAATAAACAAAAGCGTAAAATCTTTGCGAGGTGTGAGATAGATAAGGCAGGAATTACCAAGAAAAGTAAAAAAAAGTGTTAGTATGGAGATATTAAAAGCTATGATTGCCTGCTCTCCTTTGCCTTCGGTTCCCAAGATATGAGAAACCAATACAAGTACAGCAAAACTGCTTACAGCTGTAAAAACTTTAGTGAAGAAAGTATTTACTATTTTCTTGAACATAGTTTTTGGATTATTTGATACTCTGTGCTGCAAGTACAGCTGTGGAAAATGCTATTTGAAGATTGTATCCTCCTGTGTCGGCATCCAAATCCATCACCTCGCCTGCAAAATACAAACCTTTAGTTTTTTT
>JABUUQ010000004.1:218490-223068 GCA_021443125.1 Bacteroidales bacterium | reverse complement strand
GCCATACTCGTCAAGGTATATATCACCAAACATCTGACAAAGAAGATCTTTGTTCTTGTTTGTAACTTTAACTTCGCAGTTTTTGATTTCAAAACCCTGTAATTCCCGAGGATAACCTTCCGATGTTCTCAATCCAACCAAAGCAGGTATAGGCTCAATTATTCTATGCCCCGCTTGTTCTGCCAAATCATATCCATCACCTTCGGAACCTGTTGAAGGATAAGTACAACCACCTGTTGCTATTATGACATTGTCCGCCATAATTCTGCCAAGATTGGTATCAACTCCTTCGATTCTTCCTCCACGAACAAGGAGTTTTGTGGCATAACAATTTTTTCGTATATCTATCAACGGATTATCTTCCAAAGGTTTCAGGAGTGCAAGAAAAATATCCAAAGCTTTGTCGCTTTTTGGGTAGATTCGGTTGCCTCTTTCGGTCTTCAAAGCCACACTTCTTTGCTCAAAAAACTCACAAAGTGCTTTATTGTTGAAATTATCAAAGGCTGGAGCAAAGAATTCAGGATTTGAGATATGTGTAAAATACTCTTCCCTTGCTGCATCGTTGGTAAGATTACATCGTCCCTTGCCAGTTATTCTTAGTTTAAGACCTGCCTGATGTTTCTTTTCCAAAAGTATTACTTTTTTGCCCAAAGAAACAAGAGTGTTGGCTGCCATCAAACCGCTGACGCCTGCACCTATGATTATTGTCCTATTGATTGTAGCCAAAATACTTCAAATCCTTTAAGTTATTACGCCAATTAAGTCTTACCTTGACAAAAAGTTGCAAATAACACTTCTTTCCCGTGAAAGCTTCAATATCTTTTCTTGCCTCAATACCCAAACGCTTTATCATTTTGCCGCCTTGCCCAAGAATAATACCTTTTTGCGATTCTCTTTCAACATAAATTATTGCGGAAATTTTATCCAAATCGTTGCCTTCCTTGTATTCGTCTATTGCAACCTCGGTAGAATATGGTATTTCTTTATTGTATTGCAATAATATCTTTTCCCTTATGATTTCTGAGGCAAAAAAACGCATGCTTTTGTCGGTTAGTTCATCTTTTGGAAAGTAAGGAGGATTTTCTGGCAGTATGTCAAGGATAGTATTGAAAATTTTGTCCAAATTGAACTTCTCTGTAGCACATGCAGGTATGATAACAGCCCTTGGAATTATCTTTTGCCAATAATCAACCTTTTCATTTATAATTTGTTGCGAAGAAAGGTCTATCTTGTTTATCACCAAAATCACAGGAGTGGAAGAATTAATGATATATTCCAAAGTTTTTTCGTTTTTCAGCGTTTCTCCAACCTCGGTAACCAAAAGAAAAATATCTGCATCTTGCAAAGCCGAAGACACAAAGCCCATCATCTGTTCGTGAAGCTTGTAGTGAGGGTTTACAATGCCAGGAGTATCGGAATATATTATCTGAAAATCTTCTCCGTTTGCCATACCCATTATTCTATGGCGTGTTGTCTGTGCCTTATATGTTGTTATTGAAAGATTTTCTCCCACCAAAGCATTCATAAGAGTGCTTTTGCCCACATTAGGGTTGCCAATGATATTTACAAAACCTGCTTTATGCATATTGTTGCTTGTTTCCAATTAAAAAAATCCCATATACAACAAAAGGTCGACCCTATTCCAAGAACCGACCTCTCTGGGTACCATGTCAGATTCGAACTGACGACCTTCGGAACCACAATCCGACGTTCTAACCAACTGAACTAATAGTACCATCTCTTAATTTCAGGTTGCAAAGATAAGCACTTTTCTTTGATTGGCAAAAGTTTTTAATATTTTTTTTCATTTAGCACAAAACTTCTTTGTACTTTTGCAAACAATTACTACAAAAAACATAAGATTTTATGGGACGAAACAAATTTTCTCAAAAAGAAATAGATGCTATAGTCAAACTTCTCAAACTAAAATGCAAAAGCACCAGAGGACAGCAAAAAATAGTACGCAATACCCTTAGAGTAGAGTACGAATTCAACATTTCGGATTTCAATATACCTGGTCAGGCTTTTGGGCCCGAAGATCTTGAGGCGGCAATAAAGAGAGGAGCAATAAAAATACTTGATGATGCCACAATAGAGGCAATGAAAGCAAAAAGGGCACGCGACAAAGCAAGAGACAAAGCCCTTTTGGAACAAGAAGCCTTGCAATCGGGCGAACAAACTTCTTGGGAAGAAGCCATGAAAGAGTGGAACGAATATTATTCACAAAACAAAAAATAAACACACACTATTATGAGTACGCTAAAAATCATAAACACAAGCAACAACCCTTTGCCAAAATACGAGACAGAACTTTCTGCTGGTATGGACCTAAGAGCTTTTGTTTCAGAGGCAATAACCTTGCAACCTATGCAAAGAATGCTTATTCCTACTGGTCTTTTTATTGAATTGGAAGCAGGTTTCGAAGCACAGATAAGGCCTCGTAGCGGTTTGGCTCTGAAAAACGGCATAACAGTTTTGAATTCTCCTGGAACTATTGACGCAGACTACAGAGGGGAACTTAAAATTTTGCTTGTAAATCTTTCAGACACAGAATTTACAATAAACAACGGCGACAGAATAGCCCAAATGATTATCGCAAAACACGAACAACCAGAATTGATAGAGGTTAAGGAATTATCCTCAACCGAAAGAGGTGCAGGCGGTTTCGGACATACGGGCGTGGCAAAATAAGATAATTTGCCAAAAAAGACTTTCGTTATTTTAGAACGAAGAAAGAAAAAATTAAAACGGCGTTTTAGAAAATTCTTTCTTCGTTTTATTTTTTCCAAACGCCAAAAGAATTTTTCACATCAAAACCTCAGCATTCTCAACATTTTTGTATATATTTGCAAACGAGTTTTAATAGCAACAAAACTCACTATTTATTGATAAGAGGCGTTATGTCTTATTCTTGTTCAGTCGAAGCCTAGGAAACTTCTCAATTTACAGCAAGAAAAGGTGTAATTACTTCTACGCTTATGCGTGGAGTTGTTACCACTTCTTCTGTAAAAGGTATACATTCCTAGGGCCTGACTGAAAAGAGTGGAGCATACAGTTCCACGTTTCTTTTTTATAACCATTTTAAGCCGAACTGGAACTGATAGGCAAAGAAAAAACATATGAAAAAGTTATTAGCGATTTTTGTGTTGTCAGCAATGTCTATCATTTGCTTTGCACAAACCAATCAAAAAGATGTGGTGAAACTTAAAAACGGGTCTATCGTTAAAGGTTCTGTAACAAACATGATTCCTAATGAGACAATTACGATAGTAACAGCCGATGGAAGCGTTTTTGTTTACAAAATGGATGAGGTTGAAGGAATCTCAAAAGAAGAAATTGCAGTTGAACAAAATACAACCGAAACTACTGCAAAAGAGAACAAAAATTATTATGAGATGTGTTCTATGGCAACGGAAGACGCAAAAGGAAATTATTTTGGCAAAGGCTCTTTATCTGGAGCAACCTGGGTAACAACAGTATTGCTTAGTCCTATAATAGGTCTTATTCCTGCCGCTATTGGTTCTAGTTCAGATGTAAGTTTCAACAAAATGAATTGTCCTCAACCAGAATTGTATTCAAACGATATGAATTACAGAAACTGCTACAATAATGAAGTCCATCATATCAAAAGCAAAAAAGCATGGACTGCTTGGGGCGTTTCCACAGGAGTAACTATTGCTTTATATTTGGTGTTGTTCGCATTGTAATTACCAAATAAAATAAAAAAGGGTTGCATTTGAGTGCAACCCTTTTTGTTTTTTGTAGTGATTATTCAGAAAGGTCTTTTATTACATCTCCATGGTCTTTCACTATCATACGATACCAATCTGCTGGATATGCAGGCTGATTAGGGAAGACAACATCACCTTTTCTGTAGCCAGTTTGTTCGAATTTGCCGTCTTTTTCTTTCTTTATGTTGCCGTCAACGTACTTAACCAACAAATAATTATCAAGTTTCTGCCATTCATCGAAGCCTTGTTTTGACTTGCTGAAAGAAAATTTTGTCATTTTCTCACGCATTTGCTTTTGATCGGTCATTCCTTTCAATTCTTTGTCAAGTTGTTCCACTTCCTTAATGAAAGAATTTTCAAGATTGTTTTGTACTTTTTGTATATCAACAATCATATCGCAGTAACGGGTGTAAGCAAAATTACTTACTCTATTGAACAACCAGAATGCACTTGTTGGAGTATATTCAGACATTGAACCATTGCCTTCTGCAAAGTTTTCAGGAGCACCGTCAATAGCACCGAACATAGGAATATAAAGAGTTGTGTATGTGTCATCAACACCAAACCAAAGAATACCTTTTGCTGGATTAGGCATCCAACTTCTTGTTTGTGCAACAAAAGAAAAACCAGTCTGTTGTGTTGAAGTGGCTCTTTCGTGAACGTATTTCTTGCCATCAACTTCCCAGTTCATAGGACGCCAACGATAAGGATTTTTGTAAGGGCCTGCTCCAAGGTCTTTTGTCATGTCCATTGCTGTGCCTTCATAGTGATCACGCATAAGGTCCATTGCTTCTTTAACGTCAACTTTTTCTGTAGGTTTTATCCATAAAGGCATACGATGAGTAAG
>JABUUQ010000004.1:216611-218462 GCA_021443125.1 Bacteroidales bacterium | reverse complement strand
CTCATAGAAGCATTGCAACGGCGGAACATAGCATAGACTCTCGCCTCGCAACCTCTTGCTCCTCCAAAAGTCATAGGAGCATAAGTGTCAGAGAAAGAAAAGTCTGCATCCTTGCCATTGTACCAACCTTTAAGTCTTGCAAAAGATACTACATCTGAAGAATAAACTGTTTCAACTTCAGGACGGAAAATTTCTTTAAGGTTCTTTGATGAGATAGATTTGTAAGATTTCTTGACTTCTTGAGGGAAAGTTGTTATACGGGCTTGGTTAGCGTGGCCAGAGATATAACCTTCTGGAATTCTTCTTGCTACCCAAACAGCACCTTTTGTCCATCCTTTTACAACTTTTCCTTTGGCATCCATTACAGGTTTGCCTTTGCCTATAAGCTCCATTATCCATACTTCTTCACCATCGGCAATAGAGAAACTTTCTCCTTCTGATGCGTAACCATAAGTATCCATAAATTCTGCTATTGTTTTAATGGCTTCACGAGCTGTCTTTGCTCTTTGAAGGGTAAGGTAAATCAATGAACCATAGTCAATACCATTGCCAAGATCCCAGCATTCTTCCCTGCCGCCATAGGTTGTTTCGCCAATAGCCAAGCCCCATTCGTTCATATTTCCTACAACTGTATAGGTTTGAGCTACTTGAGGAATTTTAACCAAAGGTTTGCCAGTATCCCATTCGATAACTTGAATCATTGTTCCTGCAGGATATTGTGCTGCTCTTCTATAATACAACTCTCCATAAAGAGTGTGTGAATCGGCTGCATAGGTTATGATTGTTGAACCGTCTTTTGTTGAACCTTTTGTGAAAAGGAAATTGGTACAAGCCATACTTTGCATGCCAAAAACTGCAACGGCTGCGAATAAAACACAAGCCAAAAGATTTTTTCTTTTCATATTAAAATAGGTTTTTATTTATTTCAAAACTAATTACTTGCTTACAAGAGTGCCTATATTATCTCCTTTTACAACTTTTTGAAGATTACCTTCCTTGTTCATATCAAAAACATAGATTGGAAGGTTATTTTCCTGACAAAGTGCAAAAGCAGTCAAATCCATTATCTTTAATTTCTTTGTTAGTGCCTCATCGAAAGTCAAAGTTTCGTATTTTGTTGCTGTAGGGTCTTTTTCAGGGTCGGCAGTATAGATTCCATCAACTCTTGTACCCTTAAGAATTACATCTGCCTCTATTTCTATGGCTCTAAGAGTGGACGCAGTATCTGTGGTAAAGAAAGGGTTGCCAGTGCCACCACCAATAATAACCACCTTGCCTTCTTCAAGTGCCTGTTTTGCTCTTCTTCTTGAAAAAGCTTTGCAAATAGGCTCTATGTTGAACCCTCCAAGGAGTTCTGTCTTCAAGCCTTGGCGTTCCAATTCGCCTTGCAATGCAAGAGAGTTTATCATAGTGGCCATCATACCCATATAGTCGCCTTGTACTCTGTCCATACCTTTGGCAGAGCCTTGCAAACCTCTATATATGTTGCCCCCACCGATTACGACTGCAATTTGAACTCCTTGATTTTGAGTTTGTTTGATTTCATTGCAATACATAGTAAGCATTTCAGGAGAGATACCATAGGCTTGTTCTCCCATAAGACTTTCGCCAGAAAGTTTCAATAGTATTCTTTTGAACTTCATAATTTTTCCCTTTGTTTTGTTTTTTTATTCCGCCGTTTTAATTTTTTGAAACGGCGTTTTGTTTTATTATAATGGCGTTTTATTTCAAGAAAAGACAAGCATCTCCGTAGGAAAGGAAACGATAATTGTTTTTCATTGCATGTTCATAAACTTTTTTCCAATCCTCGCCTATAAGTGCTTGAACCAAAAGCAGTAAAGTACTTTTTGG
>JABUUQ010000004.1:213153-215855 GCA_021443125.1 Bacteroidales bacterium | reverse complement strand
GAAAAAGCAAGTTGAATATCGTTAGGCTCTATGGGTTCCAGACAAAAGATTTCTATTTTTGAGCCTGAGGGTTTATGAAAGAAAAGTCTTGCATAGACTACTTTGGTATCGTTGAATACCAAAAGGGTATCCCTATCTAAAAGATTAGGCAAAGAAACAAAAGTCTCGTCTTTTATTTCTTTGCCGTCATAACACAAAAGTTTTGCATTATCTCTCTGTTTCAAAGGAAATTTAGCAATGTTTTCTTCTTGCAGAGGATAATTGAAATCATCTATACAAATGTTCTGTGGTTGCAAAACAGTTATTTTTCTATTTGTATTTCGAAACTTTCCATGATTGGATTGTAAAGCAACTCTTTACAAGCTTTTTCAACTGATGCTTTGGCTTCTTTTTCATCCTTTGCTTCAACTTCAAGAGTTATGTGCTTGCCAATTCTCACGTTGTCTATGTTGTTGATGTTTATGTTCTTCATTGAAGAAGTAACTGCTTTACCTTGAGGGTCCAATAATGCTTTCAAAGGCATTATATTGATACATACATTAAATTTCATCGTATTTTGGTATTTTATTATTTCAATTTGCAAATATAATAACTTTTTATGAAATTGTAAAATTTTGACAGAGTAAAGATATTGTTATTACTTTTTGAAGAAATCGTCTGTAAAATTCACAAGATAGAGTTTTTGTTTTGCTCTTGTTATGGCAGTATAGAGCCAACGGAAGTATTCTTTGGACAACATTTGCTCTGTGAAAAAACTTTGGAAGACAAAAACAGCCTGCCAGCCGCCTCCTTGGGCTTTATGGCAAGTAAGGCATGATGCAAACTTGACTTGGACTGCATTAAAGTAAGGATTCTGGAAAGTATTCTTCTTTGCCTGTTGTTTGTTATTCACTTTGGCGTATTCTTCTTCATAAATAATTTGATACAACCCGTCTTCTCCACCCAAATCCAAAGACGCCTTTTCTGCAGATAAACTATCAAGAATAATTTTCATTTCCACATCTTCTTGGTCTGCATAATCATTGAAAGAAACTATAACATCGGCAAAATGAAGGTTGTATTTGTCTTCGTAGCATAGTATTCTCTTTATTTTGAATATATCTCCGTTGGCAATAAACCCTATTTTCGAATTGTCATCCAACCAATAATAGTTGTTTTTCACTGCCATAAGATTGTCGCCACTGTCAATTAGATTTTCCCTGTCGAGAATCGAGTAGCGTATACGATTGTTCAGTATGTTTGCATGCTTGTTGCTTCTGCATATAACAAGAGTTTCGTCCTCTCCATACTCCTTATATGCCATGCGAAGATGCTCTTCAAAATCCACAGCATTGATACTTGCCACATCCATAAGGTTTTCAAGTTTGAAAATAGGCAAAGAATAATTTGAAACAGAGATACGATATCTCAAATTAGAGGCATTCTTCAATATTCCCGAATCCAAAGCTTGACGAACCACTTGCGAAAGTTTGTATTGCTCAGCCAAAATTCCAAACTGCCTATGAATGTATTCTTCATCCAAAGCTGGACTTATCTCTTCATGCACTGGAGGAAGCTGTGCTGTGTCTCCAATGAAAATTATCTTGCATCCATCACTTGCAAATACATGATTAAACAGGTCTTCAAGCAAATTGCGGGAGAATAACTTGCCATCGTTTCCCAAACCTATCATTGAAGATTCGTCAACTATGAAAACAGCGTTTTTATTCTTGTTTCTCGTGGTGCTGAACACATAACCATTTTCGTCGTGCGAAGTATAGTATATTCTTTTGTGAATTGTATAGGCTTGTTTCTTGGAAAAAATCGAAAGAACCTTGGCAGCGCGTCCTGTTGGTGCAAGAAGAACGGTATCTATTTTGAAAAAAGGCAAAGTACCTATCAAAGCAGACATCATTGTTGTTTTTCCAGTACCTGCATAGCCCTTAAGAATGAATACTTTGCTGTCGGAACTAAACACAAAACCCTCCAAAATATCTATCAAAGCGCTTTGTTCCTGCGTAGGTGGGAACCCTATTTTTTCAAGGAAGATATCTCGAAACTTTTTCATTGCAAAAGTTTAGCGATTACTTTCTGATATATTTTTCAAAGTTGTCTGAATACCACACTTGCATTGCTCCTTTGTCGTCAGAGTAGATAAGGTATGCGGAATACTCTTTATGCTTTTCCAAAAACTCTTTGCTCTTCTCCAAACCCAAAACCATACACATTGTTGCCAAACCATCTGCAGTTGTTGCATCGTTTGCCACCACAGAAGCACTCAACAAAGAATGCTTTATAGGCTTTCCTGTTGTCGGGTCTATGGTATGAGAATATTTCACACCGTTTTCTTCATAGAATTTTCTATAACTGCCACTTGTTACTATGCTTTCGTCTTTCAAAAGTATTGCCACATCATAGCTTCTTTCGGCATCTTTTGTTTGTGCCGGCGTTTCTATTGCCACACTCCATTTTTCTCCATTCGGTTTCTCACCTTTGGCATATACCTCTCCACCAACATCAACAAGATAGCTCTTTATGTTTCTTTTGTTAAGTTCCTCTGCAATTTTATCGGTGGTATAGCCTTGTGCTATTGCATTAAAATCCAAAAAAGTCTCATTATACTGTTTTACTATCCTGTCTCCTTGCAAACCTACCTTGTTCAAACCAACATACCTCATCATAGAATCTATCTGTGCTTGAGAAAGCGTAGTTTTTTGCTTTGT
>JABUUQ010000004.1:212014-213084 GCA_021443125.1 Bacteroidales bacterium | reverse complement strand
CGTTTTGCTGCATTAAAATTTTCTATAAACACCTGATTTAGTTTAGGATTCTCGTTTCTATTGACTTGATTTATCAAAGAATTTTCCACCCATAAGGAAACGCTGTTATCAACAAGTGTGAAAATGCTATCGAAACTCTTTTGCAGTCCTTCATCGCTTTGTGCATAGACAATTATATGGTAGTAAGTGCCTTGCACCATACCATCGAAAACAAATTTTTTGTCCTGCTTGTTGCTGCACGAAGTATTCAAAAGTATTATTGCCATTAGAGCAAAAAATAAACCTAACTTTTTCATATAGAAAGACTTTGTAAGATTTTAGTGTTAAGGTGTGCAAAATTACAAAATAATCTGCTAACCGCATAAACTTGCCAGCGAGATTTGCTTCCCTAATTGGCAAAAATAAAACGGCGTTTCAGTAAAATAAAACGGCGTTTTAATTTTTTCTTTCTTCGTTTTAATTTTCTAAAACAAGGAAAGAATTTTTGGCATAGGTGTTTAATCTTGCGAATTCTGCTTATAATGAGATTTTTTCGTATCTTTGCAAGATTAAGATTACAAAAGAATGAAAAAGATTTTTATATTTGTTTTCTTTTTCGCGTCAATATGTTATAATGTTGAGGCTCAAGAAAATGACAATGGCATAAAGGCCGCAGGGGTTGCAACTTCCTTGTCTGAGATGTACGATTGGAACCTGTATCCTTCCTATCAGACATATTTGGATTTTATGAACTATTATGCAGACACCTATCCTAACTATTGCAAACTTGATACAATAGGTTACACTTTGAATAACAGATTGTTGCTTGCTTTGAAAATATCTTCTGATGCAAGTTTGGATTTGAACAAACCTAAGTTTTTCTACTCATCTTCCATGCATGGCGATGAACTTACGGGTTCTGTTATTCTTATGCACCTGATTGATACATTGTTATCAAGCCAGAGCAACGACATACTTGCTTTGAGAGATGCGTTGCAGATATATATTTGTCCTTTGGCTAATCCCGATGGAACATATTTTGGCGGCGACAACAATGTAAGCCAAGCCATAAGATACAATGCCAACTATGT
>JABUUQ010000004.1:205699-211512 GCA_021443125.1 Bacteroidales bacterium | reverse complement strand
AATTTGAACGATGTAATGATAAGCATAAACAATCACGACAGGGATTCTTCCGAAGTTTTCACTAACAATAATGGCTATTTCTTCCGTCCTATACTTGCAGGAGAATACAGCGTTACCTTTTCGAAACAAGGATACTACGATAAAACAATAAATATCTCTGCATCAGGCAATTTAACAAACATAGGAGAAATAGAACTCGTTGCAGAAAACTACAATTCCTTGGTTTTGGCAAATGGAAACAGCATAAAAATTTTCCCAGTTCCCGCTTCTGACCTTTTGAACATAGAACTGGAAAAAGATATGGAGTATATGATTGCAGATTTGCAGTTGAAAATTTTGAAGAAAGGCGTTTTGAAGAAAGGAAACAGCCTTTTGGATATATCTTTCTTGAATGAAGGCTCTTATACTCTTGTATTTTTTGACAAAAACGAGAGTATAAGCAAACAAATTATAGTTGTAAAATAATAGAAGTTATGAAAAAAATATATAAACAGATAGGCATTTTTATTATTCTTTGTTTGCCTTTGTCATTGTTTGCACAATCTATCAACAAAGGGCTATCTAGCGAAATAACAGGGCAGGATACAGCTATATCAACCCCTTTCTTCTCTGGAGCAGTGGGTTGGACTTTCCCGTTTGGAGAGATGGGCAACAGATATTCGTCATTTTTCAATGTGGATGCTACTCTTGGTTGGAAAACTCAAAAGAATTGGTTGTATATGCTTGACTTTTGTTTCCAGTTTGGTAGCAACAATGTGAAGCATTACGAAGAAATTCTTTCAGACCTTATTACCGATGATGCAAATCCTTTCATAGTTGGAGAAGATGGTACAGATGCAGGAGTGGTTGCCTACAATAGAAATCTTTCTTTGAGTTTTGGAGTGGGCAAAATAATACCTCTTTGGTTTTCCAACCCAAATTCAGGCCTTATGCTTACTGGCAACGTGGGATATCTGCAACATCAAATAATATATCAATACACTATGAGCACTGTTCATGCCTTGGAAGGAGATTATGCCTATGGTTACGACAGACAAATGCGTGGTCCTATGGCTAGTATCATGGTTGGATATATGCATATAAGCAAAAAAACTTATGCAAACTGGTATGTAGGTGCTCAACTCTATTATGCATCAACAAAAATGACAAGAAAATATCAGTTTGATTTGATGAGTGGAGACGATAAGAGGTATAACGATTATATGCTTACTTTGAAACTTGGTTGGATGTTCCCTTTCTTTGGCAGAAAAGCAGATAAAATTTATTACTATTAAACAAAAGAATCCCAAGACACAAAACAATGCGAACAATATATAACATCTTTATATATTTCTTTGTATTTGCCTGCAAAATTGCCTCTTTGTTTGTTCCAAAAGTAAAGACAATGATTGCAGGACAAAAAGAAACTATTGCAAAACTTGACAAACTTGACAAAACAAAAAAGACTGCATGGTTTCATTGTGCTTCTTTGGGAGAATTCGAGCAAGCAAGAAGTCTTATTGAGGAGTTCAAACAAAACAAGCCCGATTACAATATCTTGGTTTCCTTTTTCTCGCCTTCGGGTTATGAGATAAGAAAAAATTATGCTTTGGCTGATTGTGTTGTCTATCTTCCTTTCGACACAAAAAAGAATGCAAAAAAATTCATTAAGCATGCAAATCCCGATATTGTCTTCTTTGTCAAGTATGAATTTTGGTATAATTACATTATTGAACTGAAAAACATTCCTTTATATCAAGTTTCTCTCATACTTCGCAAGAATCATTATTTGAGAAAGTCTTATTCTTTTTGGTTTAGGAAACAACTAAAAAATTTTGACCACTTTTTTGTACAAAATGCAGAGACACAAGAAATTCTAAACAAAATAGGATACAAAAACACCACGATTTGCGGAGATACTCGCTTCGACAGAGTTTATAAAATGAGCCAGGAAGAAAAAGCATTTCCTATTGTTGAGGAGTTTTGCAGGGGTGAAGAAAAAATCTTCGTTATAGGTTCTTCTTGGCCAGAAGATGAAAAACTTGTGGCTGAGGCTACAAAAGATATTCCTAACCTGAAAATCATTATTGCACCTCATCTTACAGACCCTTCCCATATTGAGTCTATTCTTTCCTTGTTTCAAAATTCTATAACTTACTCTCAAGCTAACGAAACGAAGATTCAAAACAAGCAAGTTTTAATCATAGACTGCATTGGCATTCTTTCCTATCTTTATCGTTTTGCAGACATAGTTCATATTGGAGGAGGTTTTGGAGAAGGCATACACAACATTCTTGAAGCTACAGTATTTGCAAAACCTATCTCGTTTGGTCCTAATCATAAGAAATTCCAAGAAGCTATGGACTTATTGAGATTGAAGGGAGCAAAAGATGTTAGTAATGCAAACGAGTTGAAAGAACATATAACAAGTTTGTTGAACGACAAGGCAAAATACGAATCTGTATCAAAAACAAATGCAGAATATACAAAGGCGAATATAGGTGCAACAAAAAAGATACTTTCATATCTTTCCATGTTCTTGATTGCCATTGTTTTGCTGGTGGGTTGTTCTCCAAGCAAACACATAAGCAAACAAGGCTATTTGCTTTCCAAAAACAAGGTGAATGTTGGCGAAACCTATGGGCTATCCAAAGGAGATTTGAGCAATTATATCAAACAAGACCCAAACAAAAAGTTTTTGCAAATGAAAATGGGTATGTATATCTATTCTCTTTCTTCTCCTGGGGAAGACAGCACTTGCAATTGGGTTGAAAGAAATGTTTTTCGCTCCATAGGCGACAAACCTGTGGAATTCAGCCAGTATCTTGCAGAACAATCAAAAGAAAACATGCTTACCTATCTTAAGACCAAAGGATGTTTTTCTGCAAAGGTGGAAGACAGTCTTTCTTTGGTAAGGCGATGGTATGCTCCTTTCTCCTACTACAAAAAAAGACGAGTAGAGAATTATAACGTATATATTCCTTCACGTGCAAAGATAGATACTTTCTATATTGCAACGGATGATGAAAATCTTTTGCCTGTTGTAAGTTCGCTGATAAAGAAAGACGTAATAAAATCTGGCGATTGGTATGATGAAAACATACTTGCAGATATTCGTTCTTCGGTGGCAACAGGTATGCAGAACAAAGGCTATTATGCTTTCAATGCAAGTTATGTTGTTTTCGAAATAGACACTCTCGATGGCGGTGTTGAACATACCAAAATAAAGATGAGAGTGAAGAATACAGAGGACAACCAAAAGCATAAGCCATACAAAGTGTCCAAAATCTATTTGCAACCAAACTACATACCTATTACATCTGCCGACTATCTGCCACCTTTGGATACGGTTTTGTTCTATCACAAGCAGACAAAGCAATCTGCCGTTATGCCTTTGTATTTCATAAACAATATGCCAGAGCCTTTGATTAAGGAAAAGACTCTTATGCGTTGTATTCTAATGCAAAGCAACAATCTCTACTCTCCTTTGGCAAGTAAGAACACTTATTCTTCTTTATTCTTGCTCAGAAACTTCAAATATATAGATATGTCCTATGAACATATTGGAGATATGTCTAAAGATACACTTGACTTGGCTTGCTATATTCGTTTGACGATGAACAAGCCCGTTTCACTTTCTTCTTCTTTTGAACTGAACTATTCTGCAAGCAACAACAATAGTCTTAACTATGGAAACTCATCAAATTTTGGTGCAGGAGGAAGTTTGAGTTTTATAAATAAGAATCTTTTCCATGGTGCAGAGATTTTTACGGCTAATTTGAAATTGTCTGCAGAGATAAACAGTAATATATTTACTGGCAAAAGCAGTGCAAAAGGCTGGGAGGTTTTCAATGCTTTTGAAAGCGGTATAGACTTCGGTCTTGAACTACCACGATTCCTTGCTCCTTTCTCTACAAGATTTTATAGTATGAAGTTTCATCCTCACACAAGTATAAAAGTGGGTTATGACCTTCAAAGACGTTCTAACTACAATCGTTCCATATTCAATATGAATTATGGTTATTCTTGGAATACTTCGGACAAAAAGCATTTCTATTTCACACCAATAGAAGTGAATTATGTAAATATGGATATTACCGATTCAAAATACCAAGAACTGATAAACAGAATGGATAGGAGAATACAATATCAAATGTCTGACCACTTGGTAATGGATATGCGTCTTACATATATTTACTCTGGGCAGTCGATTGATAGAAAAAGAGATTTCAATTACTTTTCTGCTAACATAGAAACTGCCGGCAATGTGTTGGATGCCTATTCTCTTGCTTTCAATGACGATAAGGATGAGAACGGAAACTATACCATTTTCAATATTCCTTTCTCTCAATATGTTAGAGGAGACTTTTCTTTTGTAAGATATAACTATGTATCACAGCACTCGAGTATAGTTTTCAAAGTTTATGGAGGTGTGGGCTTTGCTTATGGCAATGCAATAAGTTTGCCTTATGAAAAAAGTTTCTATGGCGGTGGGGCAAACAATATACGTGCTTGGCAGTTGAGAGAGTTAGGTCCTGGACACAGCAAACCAAGCGGGGCAATGAAATATGACAGAGCTGGAGACATTGCCTTTGGGTTAAATCTCGAATATCGTTTCCCTTTGATTTCTGTATTGGAAGGTGCAGCCTTTATTGATGCAGGAAACATTTGGACTTTAAGGGATGTTTCTGGTCTTGAAGGAGGGAAAATAAGCACGGACTTCTATAAAGAGATAGCAACGGGTGCCGGTCTTGGATTGCGTTTGAATATAAGCGTCATGATTATACGTTTTGATTTTGCACTAAAAGTTTGGGACCCAAGCAAAGAGTTGTCAGACAGATTTGTTTTGGATGATGCAAAATTCAAAGATATTTCAGTGCAATTTGGCATAGGTTATCCTTTCTAATAATTTGTTGAGTTATAAAATAAAGAACATGAAAATAGGTATTATTGTAGCAATGAGTAAGGAGTTTAATCAAATACAAGAACTTCTGCAAAACAAACAAGAAAAGCAAATAGGCAACTACAATTATGTTATAGGGAATTTGCAAAACAAGCAAATCATACTTCAACTTTCAGGCATAGGCAAGGTAAATGCTGCTATTGGAACTGAAAACCTTATAAATGCTTTTCAACCCGATATAATCATTTCAACAGGTGTTGCTGGTGGTGCAAACAATTGTCTTGAAGTAATGGATGTTGTTGCTTCTTCTTGCGTAACCTATCATGATGTTTATTGCGGTCAAAACAACGAATACGGACAAATACAAGACCTTCCTGCAAGATTTAATACTCCACAAGATATTCTCAACAAAATAAAATCTCTTTCTACTCCTACAAAAATACATCAAGGTCTTATTGTTACAGGCGATTGGTTTGTTGACTCAACAGAAAAGATGAAAGAGATTCTAAGCCATTTTCCAGAAGCTTTGGCTGTGGATATGGAAAGTTGTGCCATTGCCCAAACCTGCTATCTTCATAATATTGCTTTCTGCTCTTTCAGAATAATCAGCGATATACCATTAAAAGAAGGCAACGCAAAGCAATACAACGACTTTTGGCTTGAAATGGCAAACAACTCTTTTGAAGTTACCAAACATTTTTTAGAAACATTATAAACTCTAAACAAAAAAGTCTCAGCATTTATAAATACTGAGACTTTTTAAGCATTAGTTGACTATTATCTTTTTTGAACAACGACCTTTGCCGGTTACTATATTGACTATGTAGGTTCCTCTTGGGAAAGATTCCACATTTATCTCATCCATAAAATTGTTCAAATTGTCTTGCCTGTAAACCTCTCTTCCATTCATATCCACCATCTGAACACTCCA
>JABUUQ010000004.1:199996-202223 GCA_021443125.1 Bacteroidales bacterium | reverse complement strand
AGATAATCAACTATCTCCTGTAATTCTTCTGGTAATTTTTCCATATAGAGCCATGTTTATGCTTTTGGCTCTTATTCATAGACAACAAAAAAAGCGGAACTATTTGTTTTTTGCTTATTTCTATTCGTGGTTCGCCAAAACCTGTGTTATAAATAAGCACAAATAATTCACGCTCAAGCGTGAACCCTTGACTGCTTATTCTCAATAACACGTAGAAATTTGGCGATTTCGAATAGTGAGAATAAGAGCTCTAAGCTCGTTATTATAATATGTTAATTATTCCTTTTTTTTATTTTTTCATATGTTCCAATTCTTTTTTCATTGCACTTGCAAAGATAAACAATTTTTTTCTTTCTTTATTCTAAAAAATTAGAAGTAAGGAAGAAAAAATTAAAACGGGGTTTTAATTTTTTCAAACAATGTTTTGGATTGTGCAAAAATAAAGAAGAGCTGCCATAAGGCAACTCTTCGGGAATTGAGTTATAAACTAATAAAAACTTTAGAATCTGAATCCAAGTGTTGCTTGAATTAAGTTTTTAGAGGTCTTTAATGAAACTGAATTGTAGCTATCGTCTGCGTACATATAGTAGTCGCTTGATGTTGAGCCATGAGCATAAGCCAAATCAAAGAAACAAGAGTTTCCTTTGTAGCCTATACCGCATGTAAGATAGTTCCATGCAGCGTTGTTTATTTCTTCTTTGTATGGATTACCAAAGTAAGCATAGCCTGCTCTTATGTATAATCTATCCAATTTCAATTCACCACCTATTCTTAGGTTGCTTGCTGCTTCAAAAACATTTTCTATTGAGTTGTTCAAAGAAGTTTCTGTATAAATATCGTCGTCCATAGAGAATGACATCAAACTATAGTCTGCGTATTCGTAATCTACTGAAATTGTTCCTGAGATAGGGCTTTTGTTGTTGCCAAGAACGAATGCAAGGTTACCCATAAATCTCCATGGAGACTGCATTCCGTATTCGTAAGTTGGGTACCAACCTCCTGAATATGAGTTATATTGCACATCAGCATAGTAATCATCGGTTGTACTGTAGTATGTTGGAGTGTGGATAGCAGCACCTATTCTTATCCAGTCTATAGGTTTTACTATTGCACCAAATTTGAAATTCACACCAGCAAGAGAAAGGTCTTGTTCTGTATTGTAGTTGTAATAGCCTGTAGAGATACCACCAACGAATCTTTCTTCTGAGAATGAAGTTGTACGAGTGTAAGAGCCGAAAGGAATACCCAATGTAGCACCAAGGTAAAGCACATTGCGATAATTGCCAGAAAGGGACATTGAAATTTCATTCAAATAACCACTTTCTTTGATTGATTTTATTTGATTGAACTCGCCATTTTCATATACAGAAGAAATCAAATATGTATCACTTGATTCATCATATACAGTATCAACAACACCTGATGCTATGAAATCATCTTCAAGTGAAGTGATGTTGTTAAGAACGTTATCGTTGATAAAAGAAGAATTTAGGTTGTTGCGGACAATCTTTGTTTTGTTTGTAAAATTTGTAAGGCGGTTTATGGCAAATGAAAACTGAATATGCTTCCAATTTTTTGCACCATTATCGAAATCCATTACAAATCCAGTGTTTCCGTAGTTGAAAGAAGGACGATTATCTTTTGCTTTCAGTCCATCGAAATTTGCTTTTGTTCCAGTGAAATCGCCTCCTAAAGAAAAAGTAAACTCACTTGAACGATACATACCCAAACCTGCAGGGTTGTATTGTGCAGCTGTGATATCGCCACCCAAAGCGCCTATCGCTCCTGCCCTACCAATATATGCTGATGTTCCGTTCATTCCATATTGACTGAACATCAATGGGAATGTTTCATTTTGTGCATTAGCAGTTCCCACCAAAGCAAGAAAACCTGCTAACAATAAAGTTATTCTTTTCATCTCGTTTGTGTGTTTTTGATTGTCTACTAATTAATTCTTTAAGTTCTTAACTACGTTCTTCGGAATTTTCGTCTTCTATGTTCTTTTGTTCTTAAGCTATGTTCTTATGCTTATCTTTCTTAAACTATGTTCTTCGTTCTATCTTCTTCCGCCGCGTGAAACTCCACCACCACCTCTTGAAGAGCTGCTACTGCTTCTTGATACTGAGCTTCCTCTTGATGAACTTCCCCTATCGAAACTTGAACGTGAGCTTGATGAAGAGTTAGATCTTGATGAAGAATTTATTGTACGGCGAGAATTGTTTTGATT
>JABUUQ010000004.1:197234-199933 GCA_021443125.1 Bacteroidales bacterium | reverse complement strand
TTGTTATTTATTTTTTGGTCGTTTGTTCTTCTGCTAGGTTGTGAGTTGTTAAGTTTTGAAGCATTTCTATTTGAGTTGTTTATTGTGCCTCTATTCCTATTTACCATAGGTTTTACATTTTGATTTCTCAAATTATTTTGCTTTTTCAAACCATTTTGTTTGTTGTTTGTGTTAAGTTGCTTGTCTGATTGTATAGTTGAAGTATTTCTTGCAATGGTCTTAGATGAGTTTCTTGTAATAGTAGTATTGTTGTTCAAAGAACGATTTGCATTGTTAGTACCATATCTTTGTATGTAGCTGTCTCCAAAAGTTTTTGAAGTAGAAGGTTCGCCTCTATAACCTGGACCACCATTATTTCCGTTATTGTTGTTTCTTCTTGCTATACTGCCCTCTCCATAGTTTGGTCTATAGAAATTAGAGTTGCGGTCTCTGCTGTTGAAGTAAGGAGTATAGTGATGTCCCCAACCATAATGATGCCAGCCATAGTAATAAGGATGATGGTGATATGCATAACCCCAACCCCATGGGTCGTAGTGCCAAGGAGAACCATACCAATGATTCCAGCCCCAACCCCAATAGTAGCGAGACCAACTAGGATACCACCAATGATAACCTAAATATATGCTTGAACCCCAATAGATAGGATCGTCATCGTACCAACAAAGATTTGTATAGAAATCATCGTAATATCCTACAACAGGTCTTGGTCTATGAAATCTTTTTATTCTGGCAGTATATGCATAATCATAATAGTCATCAATATCAAAAACAGTGTCTTCAGGAATTACATCCTCTTCCATAGTTTCTGCATAGGAGTTGTCCTGCATTTCAAATCTATGATTCTTATAGATATTTCTTTCTTCTTTCTTTACAGAAGCTTTTTCCTGCTCTGCTATCTCTGCATTGTCAGCATAGATATCATCAAAATAGATTCCTTCAGAGCTAACACCACATCCTGCAGCCAACACTGTTATTGCCACTGCAAGCAAAGGCAAATAAAGATGTGATTTCGAAAATTTCATAATAACCTCCTTAATTTTATTATCTTATCGTTTTATTTTTTTGTATCTTTGCAACGCCTTTTTCAACACAAAAGGCTATTTGTTGAAAATAATTATCAAAAACTATACCAAAAAATAAAAATTGCTATGGCAAAAGACTTTATAACAAGAAAAGAAAACTATTCTGAATGGTATAATGAATTAGTTGTAAGAGCGGATTTAGCTGAAAATTCATCAGTTAGAGGATGTATGGTAATCAAACCCTATGGTTATGCCATCTGGGAAAAAATGCAACATACTTTAGACGCTATGTTCAAGGCAACAGGTCATCAAAATGCTTATTTTCCTCTATTTATTCCAAAATCTTTCTTTGAAAAAGAAGCAGAGCACGTTGAAGGTTTTGCAAAAGAATGTGCTGTGGTAACTCATCACCGTTTGGCAAAATCTCCAAACGGCAAAGGCCTTGTGCCAGACCCAGAGGCAAGATTGGAAGAAGAACTTATCGTACGCCCTACCTCAGAAACAATTATTTGGGACACATATCGCAAATGGATAAAATCATATCGCGACTTGCCTATCTTGTGTAATCAATGGGCTAATGTGGTTCGTTGGGAGATGAGGACAAGAATGTTTCTTCGTACTGCAGAATTTCTATGGCAAGAGGGACACACGGCTCACGAAACATCACAAGAAGCTGAAGAAGAGTCAGTAAAAATGATGCATGTCTATGCTGATTTTGCTGAAAAGTATATGGCTGTTCCTGTTGTCAGAGGAGTGAAAACAGCAAACGAGAGATTTGCTGGCGCAGTTAATACCTATTGTATCGAAGCTATGATGCAAGACGGCAAAGCTTTGCAAGCGGGCACTTCTCACTTCTTGGGACAAAATTTTGCAAAGGCTTTCGATGTCAAATATCTATCAAGAGACAATAAACTTGAATATGTATGGGCTTCTTCTTGGGGTGTAAGCACAAGACTTATGGGTGCGTTGATTATGACTCACTCCGACGACAATGGTCTTGTTCTTCCTCCTGCACTTGCTCCACTACAAGTTGTCCTTGTGCCTATCTTCAAAACCGAAGAAGAAAAAAATATGATTGATTCTTTGGCAAATCAACTTCAAACAGAATTAAAAAACAAGGGCATAAGCGTAAAATACGACGATGATACAAAACAAAAACCAGGCTGGAAGTTCAACGAATACGAATTCAAAGGTGTACCTGTAAGACTTACACTTGGTGCAAGAGATTTGAAAGAAGGCAAGGTTGAAATCTTCCGTAGAGATACTTGTGAAAAGGAATTGCGTGGCACAGAAGGTCTTTCAGAATACATAGAACAATTATTGAAAGACATACAACAAAACCTATTCGACAAGGCTGTAAAACTTCGTGCAGAAAAGACAAGAAATGTTGATACATGGGAAGACTTCAAAGTTGAGATTGAAAAAGGCGGGTTCTTAATGTGCCATTGGGACGGAACAACAGAGACAGAACTAAAGATAAAAGAAGAAACAAAAGCTACAATACGTTGTATTCCTATCGATGCTCCTGAAGAAGAAGGCAAATGTATCTATACAGGAAAACCATCTAAACAAAGGGTTATTTTCGCAAGAAACTACTAAAAGCATTTTCCTAAAATATAAAATTAAAACGCCGTTTAGTTTTATTAAAACGAAGGAAGAATTTTTTCTTTCTTCGTT
>JABUUQ010000004.1:192048-196593 GCA_021443125.1 Bacteroidales bacterium | reverse complement strand
TTTTTAGGATGCAAGAAAAAACGCTACATTATTGGAATGCAGCGTTTTATGTTTTATACAAATCTATCTTATTGCAAATTAGAAGTTTATGATATAAGGTAATCTTGCTTGAACTCCTTGCATATCGCTTATATTCTTGATTTCTAGGAAGAAAGAATAAGGTTTGCCCAATTCTTTTGTAAATGATTTCAGTTTCATTTGCTCGCTTTCGGTGTCCATAAACTGTTCAAATACACCCATAGGTTCAGGATAAGCAACTATTCCGTACTTTTTGATTCCTGCCATCTTAGCAGCCACTTCTATTGCTTTGTTAAAACCACCTATTTCGTCAACAAGCCCTTTATTCTTCGCCTCAACACCTGTCCATACTCTGCCTCTTGCTATTGAATTGATATATTCTGTATCTTTTCCCCTACCCTGTGCCACTCTTTCAACAAAATTAACATAGAAACGCTCTACATTCTTCTGCATCATGGCTTTTGCATCTTCGGTCATTGGAGTTGTAATTGTCATAGGATTAGAATTTTTATGCGTTTTGACAGTATCGAAAGTAATTCCAAGGTTGTGTTTCAATGCTCTTGAAAAATTAGGCATCACACCAAAAACACCTATTGAGCCTGTTATAGTTGTCTGGTTTGCAACAATATAGGAAGCATTTGAAGACATTTCGTAACCTGCAGAAGCTGCATAATCACCCATAGAGACAACAACTGGTTTTATCTTCTTAGCCTTAATAACCTCATTTGTAATAAGTTCGGAAGCCACAGCATCGCCACCAGGTGAATTTACCCTTAACACTATAGCTTTCACTGACTTATCTTTTGCGGCCTTTTCTATTGCCTTGCAAGTTGTTTCGCTACCTATCGACAAATCACTGCCTTTGCCTTGTGATACATTACCATAAGCATATACAACTGCAATATTCTGGTCTTCAGTATCATAAATATTTTCTATTGTCTTTCTGTAGTCGGCATAAGTAATGAACTTGATTTTTGATTTTTTGCTAAGATGCTGGTCTGCAATAACATAGTTAGAAATAGAGTCTTTGAAATCGGTTTTGAAACCGATATAGTCTATTATATTGTGTTTCAGTGCATCTTGAGGCAAGAAACCATCCAAATTACCTGTAATTTGATTGAATTTATCAAGACTTATATTTCTTGACTTAGCCATTTGAGCAGCTATAATATCCCAAATAGAAGTCAGATACTCACGAGTTTGCACCCTGTTTGAGTCCGACATCTTATTTACTATATATGTTTCTCCCGCACTCTTGAAAGCATTGTTTTTTGGCCTTATCAAATCTACATCTATCTCGAATTTATCTATCAAATCTTTGAAATACATAACCTCGGCACCCATACCGGAAAGCATAACCATACCTGCAGGGTTTATCATTATCTTATCTGCCACAGTTGCAATGTAATATGATTTTTGGTCGCACATATCGCTATACGCATAAATCTTTTTACCCGACTGTTTGAAAGATTCCAACGTCTCTCTTATCTCTTGTGCTGTAGCAATGCCATTTGTCTGTAAAATAGACACATCGAGCATTATTGCTTTTATATTTTTATCTTTCTTGGCCTTGTTTATAACTGTGAAAAACTCAGTAAGGCCTATGTTTGTATTGTTGAGATTTGATGCTGAAAGTATAGAAGAAAGGTCTGTTACTTCTCTATCGTATATTGGCTTGCTTAGATTGATTACCAACACCGTATTATCTTTCACAGTTTTGGTAGGTGTTGAGCCAATCGAAGCAACCAAAGAACCTATCAGCATAAAAAAGAACACCACTGCCAAAGCCATTGCCAAAAAACTGCCAAGGCAAGAAGCAAAAAGGAATTTGAAAAATTGTTTCATCTTAATTATTGTATTTTTTCTGCATTCAACAAATCTTCAGCACTAATTTTTATCACAATATCCAGAGAAATTGTGTCCATACGAATAATGAATTTCTCTTTCTTGTTGTTTTGTTCAAGAATAATACCTTCCAATCCTTGAAACCTGCCATTGATAAATTTTATCCTGTCTCCTTTGTCGAGATTACGGGACTCTATCAAAATATCTTCTTGTTTCCGCAAAAGATTCCGAAGAGTTAATATCTGATTATCGGGAATTACTGCTGCCTTTCTGTCGAAAAATATGAAACGAATGGTATTGGGAAGATTGAGAACCTGATGCAACTTATTTACCTCCGTATTAACAAATATATATGAAGGAATCAACGGAATAGAAACAAGTTTCCTCCTATCGCTCCACTTATGCCATTCTGTTTTCAAAGGAAGGTAGTTGTCAAAACCTACTTTCGTAAGTTCCTTTTCAACTACCTTCTCTTTGCGTGGTTGAACTATGAGTGCAAACCACTGTTTCATAATATATTAACCAAGTTATTTTATTATAGTTTCACGTGAAAGCCGATTTAGAACATAGAATTTATCAAGCTATCATCTGCCAAATTAGGCAATGTAACGGTAAGATTTGGATTTTGTTCCATCGCACGTTTTATTGCAAACATAGCACCTTCGTTTCTTGCCCAAGAACGACGAGAAATACCGTTATTTACGTCCCAATGCAACATATTGCGAAGTCTTCTGTCTGCATCAGCACTGCCGTCTATAACCATGCCGAAACCACCGTTGATAACTTCACCCCAGCCAACGCCACCGCCGTTGTGAATTGAAACCCAGGTTGCGCCACGGAAAGAATCGCCAATTACATTTTGAACTGCCATATCTGCACAGAATTGAGAGCCATCGTAAATGTTTGAAGTTTCTCTGAAAGGAGAGTCTGTGCCTGATACATCGTGGTGATCCCTACCAAGAACAACAGGAGCAGAAAGTCTTCCGTCTTTTATTGCATCATTGAAAGCAGCTGCTATCTTTGTTCTTCCCTCACAATCTGCATAAAGAATACGAGCTTGAGAACCTACAACAAGTTTGTTTTCGTTAGCACCCTTTATCCATTGTATATTATCGCGCATTTGTTGTTGGATTTCTTTTGGAGATTGTTTTGCTATTTCTTCCAAAACTTCCATAGCCAAATGGTCTGTTACGTCAAGGTCTTCTGGTTTTCCACTTGTGCAAACCCAACGGAAAGGACCAAAACCATAATCGAAACACATAGGTCCCATGATATCCTGTACATAAGAAGGATATTTGAATGTGCCATCTTCTTTCATGATATCGGCACCTGCTCTTGAACTTTCAAGCAAAAATGCGTTGCCATAGTCAAAGAAGTACATGCCATTTGCAGATAGTTTGTTGATTGCTGCAACGTGTCTTCGTAGAGTTGATTGTATTTCTTTTTTGAATTGTTCTGGATTTTCAGCCATCATTTTTTGAGATTCTTCAAGAGATAATCCCACTGGATAGTAACCTCCTGCCCAAGGATTATGCAAAGAGGTTTGGTCTGAGCCCAAATCAACTTTTATATTGTTTGCTGCAAGATATTCCCAAAGGTCAACAACATTGCCGTCATAAGCAAATGAAACAACTTCTTTTGCTTCCTGCGCCTTCTTTACCCTTGCCATAAGTTCATCAAGGTTAGAATAAACTTCATCTACCCAACCCTGCTCTTTTCTCTTGTATGTTGCCTTAGGATTTATCTCAGCTGTAATAGAAATCACGCCTGCTATATTGCCTGCTTTTGGTTGAGCACCACTCATTCCGCCTAAGCCTGCTGTAACAAACAATTTGCCTGCCAAGCCTTCGCCATTCTTTGAAACTTTTCTGCCTGCATTCAAAACAGTTATTGTTGTTCCATGAACAATTCCTTGAGGTCCGATGTACATATAAGAACCTGCAGTCATTTGTCCGTATTGAGAAACACCCATTGCGTTATATCTTTCATAATCATCTGGTTTTGAGTAGTTAGGAATAACCATACCATTTGTTACCACTACTCTTGGAGCATCTTTATGAGAAGGATACAATCCCATTGGATGACCTGAATACATAACAAGTGTTTGTTCGTCTGTCATAGTTGCCAAATACTTCATAGCAAGACGATATTGAGCCCAGTTCTGAAAAGCTGCTCCATTACCACCATAAACTATAAGTTCATGAGGATGTTGTGCTACTGCAGGGTCAAGATTGTTTTGTATCATAAGCATAATTGCAGCTGCCTGACGAGATTTTGCAGGATATTCATCAATACTTCTTGCATACATATCATAATCAGGACGATAACGATACATATATATTCTGCCGTATGTTTCCAATTCTTCCTTAAACTCAGGAGCCAATTGGGCATGTAGTTCTTGTGGAAAATAACGAAGAGCATTCCTTAGAGCCAAACGCTTTTGCTCTTTGCTAAGGATATCTTTTCTTTTTGGAGCATGATTTATTGTAGTATCATAGGCTTTTTTTTCAGGAAGATAATTAGGAATACCTTCCAATATTTGCTGTTTGAAATCCATGTTATATATTTTTTTAGTTATTTTTTCTGATTCAATTTTGCAAAGTTAAGAAAATTTTGTCAAAAAATCACGTGAAACAAAATTTTAATTTACTGAATTCTTCTCACAAACTCCTTTATATAATT
>JABUUQ010000004.1:187648-191872 GCA_021443125.1 Bacteroidales bacterium | reverse complement strand
TTCGTCATTTATATCCACAAAAATTTGCGCCTTATCTGGTATTTCTGTTGCATTAACTATATTGAAAGACCAACTGCCTGTTGAAGGCATATCGAAATTTATTAAAAATTTTGTTTTAGACAAGTCTATCAAAGGATGTTCAGCAGCATAGGAAGAACCAACCAAACCTATCTCCTCCCCTATCGTAAAAATAAATACAATAGAGTAAGGTTGAGGGTTTTTAGCATAGTATTTGGCCAAATCAAGATTAACACTTACACCAGAGGCATTGTCGGATGCACCCTGAAAAACAGCATTTCCACACATACCTAAATGGTCATAATGGGAAACAAATACAATTGTAGAATCCTTGCAACGAGTTCCTTCTATTCTTGCCCAAATATTCTGCGTTTCGTATTGAGGAATAAACTTTGAATCAATATCCAATTCCAGATAATCTATTTTATTTTTCTTGAATTCTTCGCCTTTCAACAGCAAAATAGGGAACTTAACTGTGTAGGTTGCAATAGGATACATGATTTTTTCGTAACCTTGTATTATAATAAGTTTTGGAAAATAATCGCTTTTTGCTAAATTCCTGATAATTAAAGAAATATCTCTTGAAGATATTGTTTTTTGATTGAATATCAGTATGTTATCATCTATTTTCTTTGAATTGAATTTTTCAAACTGTGCTTTATCTTTGAAAATTAAACATTTAGCATTTTTTAGTTTTAGATAACTCTTTGCAGATGAGCCATGTACTAGATAATCTTTCCCTTCAACTCTTAAGGTGTCTTCATTATGAAGTTTCAGACTCAATTTCTCTATATTATTTATCTTAACAGGCAATTTCTGCACCTCTATGGAAGAAGAATTATTTTGATTAAAATTGGTATTTGAAAATCCAGAAGTTTGCAATTCGCTAATAATAAAATCTGCCGCAATCTTATCGCCATTATTCATATATCCCCTGCCATAAAATTCCTTACTTGCCAAATTTTTTGCACAATAACGTGCATATTTATACGACTGTGCATAAGTAAGCGAATTTATTATAAAAAGAGTTAAAAATACAATTTTCTTAATTTTCATAGTATTAAAATGTTTCTTTGTTTCAAAAAAATAAAAGTAAGGAAGAAAAATTTGAAAGCAAGTTTTAATTTTTTCTTTTACGGTTTTAAACTATCTAGCTTTCAAAGACTTGAGTTTATCAATATCCTATTATTCTGCCATGTTTGTTTCCATATGGTATCTTGAATAACATTTCCATCAATATCAAGACTTTCGCCTAAATCATTCTTTTTCACTACTTTAGCACTACCATCACGCAATATATTTTCTATCTCGTTGAAAATTAGACTATAAGGTATTTTTTCCTTACTTAGAGAAATTCCTATATCGTTGTTAAATAAATCCATAACCCTTCCAACTGAGTCATAACCAGACATATACGAATTATTAAACATATACTCTCCATAATTTTCGTATATCTCTCCTATCCTCTTTGCTTTCTTTGGACCAATTTCGTTAGAAAGCGAGTACATCCAATAGATATGGCGAAAAGCATCAAACACTCCTCCTTCACTATTTCCACCAAGATAGGAAATTTGATTTAAGGAATCCATCGTAAACATAACCTCTTCTGAAATTTCTTTTGCAATTAAAACTGATGAAAGATTATTTAAGCACCAAATTTTATCTTTCGTTTTCATACTCTCATAAATTTTTTCAAAATTTTGTGAAGAGAGAAAAATTGGTGTGAAGAGACTAACAGTAAAAATTATTAAAAACTTTTTCATTTTATACTTGCTGAGAATTGAAAAATCAATACAATTATTCAAATGCAGTTTATTTTTTTAATTCTCAGAGCTTAAAAAAGTGTTAAATTACTATTTATAGTTTTGTAAATTAACACTTTATAATGATTTTTTGTAAAATTTATTTCTTACTTAATTATTCCAAGTTTTTTGCTTATTTCAAGCATGTTATCTATTGGTTTTCTGGCTTTTACGATAGTTTCTTCGTCTAAATTTATTTCATAAGTTTCATTTTCCAAAGAATACAAAACTTTTTCAAGCGTATTCAATTTCATATGACGGCAATCGTTGCACGCACAAGAAGCATTATTTGTTACAATTATAAATTCTTTTTCAGGATTATCGGTTTTTAACTTATGTAAAATACCAGACTCAGTTGCAACAAGGAATTTTTTGTTTTCGCTTTCTTTGACATATTTTATCATTCCTTGAGTTGAACCTATATAATCGGCAAGTTTGAGTACAGAATCATTGCATTCAGGGTGTGCAATCAAAAATGCATCTGGATTTTCTTTCTTTATTTTTAATGTATGTTCAGCATTCAACAACTCATGAACTTCGCAACTTCCATTATATAGCACCATATTTCTACCAGTTACTCTATTGATATAGCCACCCAAGTTTTTATCTGGAGCGAATATGATTTTTTGGTCTTTAGGTAGGGAATTGACAATTTGCATTGCGTTTCCAGAAGTGCAGATGATATCAGATAAAGTTTTTATCTTTGCACTACAATTTATATAAGATATAACTATATGATTTGGATACTGTTCTTTGAATTTCTTAAAAGCCTCATATTCACAAGAATCAGCCAAAGAGCATCCCGCATTAAGATCTGGAATTATAACTTTTTTTGAAGGATTTAATATTTTTGCTGTTTCGCCCATAAAATGAACACCGCAAAAAAGAATTATTTTGTTATTAGTATTTGTAACCTTTTGTGAAAGATTCAAACTATCACCAACAAAATCTGATATATCTTGAATTTCAGGTACTTGATAATAGTGCCCAAGAATAAGGACATCTTTTTGTTTTTTTAGCTCTAAAATTTTTTCAACTATACTATTTTGTTTCATTTTCTAATAAAAATTAAGAATTAGACTTTCAATTTCTGTAACTATTTATAATTTCTTTTTTATAAATAAATTATTCCTATTATTATTAGCTTTGTTGAAATGTTTATAAGTATTTTTTTCAACATTTATTTTGCAAAAATACTTAAATTATTAACAATACATATAAATTTTACAAGATATTTAATCAATTTATTTTTACATACTTATTTTTATAAATCTATATTTTTCCACAGTTATTAAAAGTTGATAAATTATATGTAAGTTTTAATAACTTTTATTTGAAAACTATGTAAATTTGTGTCAAAAATTCAGGTATTTTTCAACAATAAATCAACAGATATTTTCAATAAAAACATCAACTAACAATTTTTTCAACATTTTTGTTAATAAATGTTTATAAAAGTCTTATATATTGTTTATTAAGTATTTATATTATTTTTTGTGATTCAAATAAAAACAAAAGTAGCTAAAAGACAGATAAATAATTTTTTTTTCTTAACTTTGCTAAACTAAATTTATTAACAATTATACTTGAAATGAAAAATATTATACCTATAGCCTCAGACCATGCAGGTTATATTCTTAAAGAACAACTAAAACCTTATCTTGAAAGCAAAGGTTATGAAATAAAGGATTTTGGGTGTTATTCCGAAGAAAGTGTAGATTATCCAGATATGATTCATCCTATTGCCAAGGCTGTTAGTGATGGAGAATTTGATTTTGGATTCATTATGTGTGGTTCTGGAAATGGGGTGTCAATGGTAGCAAATAAGTATCAGAATGTTCGCTGCGGCCTTTGCTGGAAAGCAGAACTTGCATCACTGGCAAAACAACACAACAACGCTAATATTATCGCTTTACCTGCTCGTTTTATCTCTTTCGATGAAGCTAAAGAAATAGTTGATGCTTATCTATCTGCTGATTTTGAAGGAGGTAGGCACGAGAGAAGAGTAAATAAGATAAAAATATAAAATGAATACAGATAGTTATAAAGAGTTTCTTTCTGTTTGTAAAAAAGCAATAAACACTGAAAAGGAAGTTAATTTGTCTTCAAAAAAGATGAATGAACTTTCAGAGAATGTATTTAGAAATATTGATAAAATTAAGATTTTAGCCTCTAATATAAAATCTAAACTAATCAATAATCTCACAGATAATCTTGTTATTTTCGATAAGAAATTTTCTGAAAATGGGGGAGTGATACATTGGTGCGTAGCTTATGATGATTTTTTGGAAAAACTTTATAAACTATTTGAAAAAGAAAACATTAGAAAGATAAATTTCTTCAATTCAAGATTTATGGAAGAACTTGGAATGGAGAGATTTTTCAAAGAAAAAAACGATGTAAT
>JABUUQ010000004.1:182676-186760 GCA_021443125.1 Bacteroidales bacterium | reverse complement strand
TTGAAAAGCGAAAAGGAAATTCTATTGAAACTACTCACTTTTCTTGATTTAACATCATTGAATGATACCGATTATCAGCAATCTTTAAGGCAGATAGCAAAGGAAACTTCTTTTGATATAGACGGAAAGACAATAAAATGTGCTGGTTTGTGTGTTTATTCCAATTTGCTACCTATTCTCAACCGTTTGAATTTAGATAATGAAATAAGAAAAGTTGTTGTTTCTGGTGGTTTCCCAACAGGACAGCTATCTTTGGAAGCCAAACTTCACGATGTAGGCTTTGCTATAGAAAACAAGGCTGATGAAGTGGATATTCCAATCAACAGAGGATTGTTTTTTGAGAATCCTTTTGAACTTTCTTTGGAAATAGAAGCAATAAAAAGCATAGTTAGGCAAAATCCAAAAGCGAAACTCAAAGTTATTATCGAGTCAGGAGAGTTGCCAAATCTTGAAAACGTTTATAAGGCATCTAATCTTGCGATAGAGGCTGGGGCAGATTTTATTAAGACTTCAACTGGCAAAGTTTCACGTGGAGCAGATTTGTATTCTGCTGGTATTATGATGATTGCGATAAAAGAAACTTACACTACAACTCAAAAAACTATTGGTTTTAAGGCAGCAGGTGGAATAAGAAAAGCAGAGGATGCTCTATCTTATTATCTTTTGGCCAAAGCAATTCTCGGAGAGGATTACATAAATCAAGAAACTTTCAGAATAGGTTGTAGCAATCTTAAGAACGATATAATAGAAAAACTAAATAAATATGAGTAAATTAAGTGAAAAACTAAGTAAAGACGCTTTATTAGGACAAGAGAGATTGACCAGACGACAAGGTATTTATCCTTATTTCAGAGCAATTTCTTCCGACCAAGATGCAGAGGTTTTAATCAATGGCAAAAAGGTCTTGATGTTTGGTTCAAATTCTTATTTGGGACTAACAAATCATCCAAAAGTCAAAGAAGCCGGCATGGAAGCAATAAAGAAATATGGTACAGGCTGTGCTGGCAGTCCTTTTCTTAATGGCTACATGGATATTCACGTGGAACTGGAAAACAAACTTGCACAATTTGTTGGCAAAGAAGAGGCTATACTTTATTCAACAGGCTTTCAATCAAATCTTGGAGCATTGAGCACTTTGGTAGGTAGAAGCGATTATATTATTTGTGATGAAAGAGACCATGCTTCAATAGTTGACGGCAGAAGATTGTCTTTTGCAAATATCCAAAAGTTCAAACATAACGATATGGCTTCTTTGGAAGATGTTTTGAAGAAACTTCCAGAAAGTGCCATAAAGATGATTGTTGTTGATGGTGTGTTTTCAATGGAAGGAGATATAGCAAAATTGCCTGAAATAGTTGCATTGTCTGAAAAGTATGGAGGAAGTATTTATGTTGATGAGGCTCACTCTTTGGGTGTTTTGGGAAAGAATGGCAGAGGCGTTTGCAATCATTTTGGAATAACCGACAAAGTTGATATTATTATAGGAACATTCTCAAAATCTCTTGCTACAATTGGTGGTTTTGTGGCTGCCGACAAAGTTGTTATGGATTATTTGCGCATTCACTCTCGTCCATATATTTTCTCTGCGTCTATTTCTCCTGCAGCAACGGCAAGTGTTTTGGCTGCTTTGGAAGTAATGGAACAAGAACCTGAAAGATTGGAGCATCTTTGGGAAATAACAAATTATTCTCTTAAACTATTCAGAGATTTCGGCTTTGAGATTGGTCCAACAGAAACACCGATAATTCCATTGTATATCAGAGATATGATGAAGACCTTTGCAATAACAAAAGAGTTGCTAGACAATGGTATTTTCGTTTCTCCTGTGATACCTCCTGCTTGTGCACCAGAAGACACCTTGATACGCTTTGCTCTTATGGCTACACACAGCAAAGAACAGATAGACAGGGCAGTGGATGTTTTGGTAAAAGTATTCCGCAAATACGAAATAATAAAATAACAATACAGATAGGACAAGGAGGTTTTCTTTCATTGCGAAGAAACCTTCTTTTTATATAATGGATTATAGACCTAAGAACAAAAGATTATGAATAGCATTACAATAAAAGAAGTTCCATATAACAGTGGCAAAACCTACTTGACAAGTTCCAAACTTTTCAATGAGTTTCTTTACTTTCCTTATCGTTTGTATAAGAATGACAAAATGTGGGTTCCGCCTTTGCTTATGGATGAAAGAAATACTTTCAACAAAAAGGTCAATCCTGCTTTGGAATTTTGCGACTACAAGATTTTTCTTGCCTACAAAGACAAAAAATGCGTAGGTCGTATTGTCGGCATAATAAATAAGAAAGCCAACCAGATATGGAACAGAAAATTTATACGCTTTGGCTGGTTGGATTTCGAAGATGATTTTCAAGTTTTGCAAGCTCTTATTGGTGCGGTTGAGCAATGGGGTAGGAGAGAAGGTCTTGAAAAAATTGTAGGTCCTATGGGCTTTACCGATATGGACAAAGAAGGTATGGTTGTTGAGGGTTTCGAAAAATTGCAACCTATGGCCTGCTACTATAATCCTGCATATTGTCCTAAACATATAGAAAAATACGGCTTTGAAAAGGAAGTTGATTGGGTGCAATACGAAATTCCTGCTTCCCAACCTATTCCCGACAAAGTATTACGAATAAACAATCTTATAGCAAATAAATACAATCTTAGAATCGTTGAGAATGTTTCTAAATCAGAGTTGAGAAAACGCTATGGAAGAAAGATTTTTACAACCCTAAACGCAGCTTTTTCAGATTTATATGGTTATGTTCCTTTGAATGACAAGCAAATCGACTACTATATAAAGATGTATCTTCCGTTTGTGGATCTTCGATTGACTTGTCTTGTGGTTGACCAAAACGATGAGGTTGTTGCCTTTGGTATCTCTATGCCTACGCTTTCTCGTGCTTTGCAAAAAGCAAAAGGCAAGTTGTTCCCATTTGGCTGGTACTATATGCTGAAAGCCCTAAACAAGTTTGAATACATAGATTTGTATCTTAATGGCGTTGCACCAAAGTGGCAGAACAAGGGAGTGCATTCTATTTATTATGCAAAGATGAATGAAAACTATATTTCTTTGGGTTCGCAAATGGCAATAGCAAATCCACAACTTGAAACAAACCAAGCTTCACATATTTGGACAAAATACGAAAGTGAAGTGGTGATAAGAAGAAGAGCTTACATAAAACAATTATAGAATATGCAGAAAGTTTTGGTTACAGGTGCTTCCGGCTTTATTGGAAGCACGCTTACAGATATGCTTTTGGAGAAAGGCGAATACGAGGTATGGGCAGCAGTGCGCAAATCTTCTTCTCGCAAATATCTTCAGGAAGACAAACTCCATTTCATAGAACTCAATTACGACAATACCGAGATTTTGCGTGAGCAGATGCAGAAAGAACAGTTTCATACTATCTTTCACCTTGCCGGACTAACCAAGGCAAAATCCCAAGCCCAGTTCGATAAAATCAATTTCACATATACTGCAAATCTTGTTGAGGCAATAAAAGGTATTGACACCAAACTTGTCTATATGTCTTCCTTTGCAGCTCATGGTCCTGCCAATGACAACCCATTCACGCCGGCAAAGGTTGAAGACAAGAACACTCCAAACACTATGTATGGTGTTTCCAAACTCAAAGCCGAGGAATACCTTCACCAAAATTGCGAAAACAAATACATAATTCTTCGCCCGACCGGAGTGTATGGTCCACGTGAAACAGATTATTTTGTTTACTTCAAAACTATTGCAAATCACATAGATGCAACGCTTGGAAGACCAAAACAACGTTTGACTTTCATATATTCAAAAGACCTTTGCCAAGCTGCAATTCTGGCTTCCGAAAACAGAGAACTTACTTCAAAAACCTACTTTGTTTCCGATGGCAATGTATATCTTGATACCGACTTTTCAAAAATAACAAAAGATGTTTTGAAAACTTGGACAATTTCTTTGCGTTTCCCACTTTGGATAGTCAAAGGCATATCTTTTTGTTTGGATACTTTGGGCCGTTTGATAGGCACTCAATTCACACTGAACCGAGACAAATACAATATGCTTGCCGCAAGAAACTGGGATTGC
>JABUUQ010000004.1:179144-182587 GCA_021443125.1 Bacteroidales bacterium | reverse complement strand
CAAAAATGGCTTAAGTAAATTCACAAAAGTTTTTCAATTTCACAACTGTAAATTTTACTTTTGTAATCAAAATTCACAGACCAGCACCTAAAAAATGCTGGTTTTTTGTTTGCAAATTTTCTTTCTTCGTTTCAAAAAATTAAAAGCAAGGAATAATTTTCTGAAACAAGGTTTTAATTTTTCAAAACAAGGTTCTAAGAAAACTTGTTGATTTTTGGAGTAGGAAGGTTGCAAAAATAGACGAAAAATTCGTAACTTTGTGGGTATATTTTGAGTATGGCAAACTAAAAAACAAAACAATTATGAATATAGGCGACAAAATTCCAGACATTCTTGGCAAGAACCAAGACGGAAAAGAACTTAGGGCAGAGGATTTCAAAGATAAAAAATTGATTCTCTACACCTATCCAAAAGATAACACAAGTGGTTGCACTGCCGAGGCTTGTTCGTTGCGCGAACACAGCAAGGAATTGAAAGCAAAAGGCTATGAAATTCTTGGAGTCAGCAAAGATTCGGCTTCTTCTCACAAAAAATTCATTGAAAAATACGATTTGAATTTCCCACTTATTGCAGACACAGACACAAACCTTTTGCAAGCACTTGGAGCATGGGGAGAGAAAAAAATGTGTGGCAAAGTATGCACAGGAACTCTTAGAACAACATTTCTTGTTGATGAAGAAGGCGTTGTAACTCATATATTTACACCAAAACAAATAAAGACAAAAGAACATGCTGAACAAATCTTGGCAATTATTTAGCATTTTTGTTACAACAGATTTTGTCATGTAGTTTTTTATTCGTAACTTTGGACGATTTATTATTGAAATAAATTATTAGTTCACATATTATTAACAAAAAAAGTAAAACTATGAAAAAACACTTAAGTTTTTTGCTTATGGCTTTGTTTATGGCTATAGGCAGTTTTGCGCAAACACAGTATAATATAATTGTGGGTAATGGTACTGGCACGAATCACTTCATGCCAGCCTATACTTATTATAACTATTCTGTGTCGCAAACAATCTACCACCAAGATGAAATCAATCTTGCGGGTACTATCAATTCTATTAGTTGGTCGGTTGCCACTAATTCAGCCACAAGAACTTGGAAAGTTTATTTGGCTGAAACCGAACTTGACAACTTTACCTCTAGTGCAGACCAGTTGCCAGAGGCTTCTTTCACAGAAGTCTATAATGGCAGTGTTACAATTACAGCAGGAGGTTTGGCTACAATAGAGCTTACAACACCTTTTGAGTATTCAAATGAGGCAAACCTTGTTGTTGCTGTATTGGATATGAGTGGCTCTTATACATCTTATAATAATGAACCTTATTTCTATGTAACAAATCATAACGATGGAACAAGAACTTACTATAGTTATAGGGATGGTTCAGCTTATGCTGTAAATGCAGGTGGAAGTGCTTCATCAGACACTCCTAACATTATATTAGGCATTGAGTCTAATGATTTCTATTGTTCAGCACCTATGACAATTGCCAAAACAGATGCAACTACTTCTTCTATAACAGTTGCTTGGAATGAAGTAGATGCTTCAACTGGCTACATTCTACAATACAAACTTGCTTCTGAAACATCTTGGGACGATGCTCAAGAAGTTTCTACTTCTGACACTACATACGAAATACAAGGACTTGAAAGCAATACAGCTTATAGCATAAGAGTTCAAAATGCTTGTGGATCTTCTTGGACTTCTTGTTCTGCACGCACTGCTTGTGAGGCAATAGCAACTATTCCTTGGTTCGAAGACTTTGAATCATACGAAGGTAATGGCGAATTAGAATTTGAATGCTGGGATGCTATCGTTAAACCTAATGGACCTTTCGTTTATGGAGGTTATGCTCCTCCTTGCCACTCTGGCGTAAATTCTGCAGAGTTCAAAGGCAATGTAAATGTACTTGTTCTTCCTGAATTCGAAGAAGACCTTGGCAACCTAAGACTTACTTTCTGGACAACAGCAACAAATACAAGTGCTGGCAACATAAGAGTAGGTTACATAACAGACTTGGCAGATACTAATACATTCGTAGCAACAGGCAACAGCATTGCAGCAGCAGCAAGAGGCACTTCTGGTTCAGGTAATGGCAACATTCAAGGACCTTTCGATTTCAGTGGTGCTCCTCAAGGTGCAAGAATAGCTTTGTTCTATACAAGTACTTCTTCAAATGCTTCATGGAACTTGGATGACTTTACAGTTGATTATATCCCTGAGTGCGCTGAGCCAACAAACGTTACAGTTAGCAACGTTGCTGCTCACACTGCAGATATAGCTTGGAGTTCTGAAGAATCTTCATTTGTTGTTTCTTACAAAGCATCTTCTGCAAGTGATGACGAATGGATGGAAGAATCAACATCAGATAATCCTTACACTATTACAGGCCTTGCTCCTGAAACAGCATATACTGTAAAAGTTGGTGTTCCTTGTGGTGATGGTTCAATAGCTTATTCTTTGGAACGTACATTCACAACAACAATAGCTTGTCCTGCTCCAACAGGCATTACAGTATCTGACATAACAACAAACACTGCTACTATTTCTTGGACAGGTAATGGCGAATCATTCTATGTCAAAGCAAAACCAGCAACAGCAACAGAATGGGAAATAGAAGAAGAAGCTTATGAAAATACAATAGAACTTCAAGGCCTTGCATCTTCAACAATCTATACAGTTCAAGTTATTGCAAACTGTGGCGATGAAGACGGAGTTTCTCAATCTGCCTCAGCAACATTCCAAACAGAATGTGGTGTAGTTTCAACATTCCCTTACATAGAAGGTTTCGAAAGTACTTCTCTTGGATGTTGGACATCTGAAGTAATATCAGGTTCTAGCAACTGGATAACAAGCACTTCTTACAAACACAGTGGTTCGAGATCTGCATATTTCACTTATACAACAAACTATTCAGCAAGATTGGTTTCTCCTGTATTTGACCTAAGTTCTCTAACAACTCCAAAATTGTCTTATTATCGTTATATAAGACCTTATAATGGTCAAGCAGACTCTTTGGCTGTATACTATAGAACATCTCCAGAAAGTGAATGGGTTTATCTTCATGGAGCAAAAGTAGCTGACAATGATTTCGTAAAAATAGAAGAAATACTTCCTGAACCATCAGAAACATATCAAATTTCATTTGTATCACTTGGTTGTGATCAGTGGGGTATGTATATTGATGACTTCAAAGTAGAAGAAGCTCCTGCATGTAATCCTCCAACCCAATTGGCTTCATCTAACATAACAACAACATCAGTTGATTTGACTTGGACAGGAACAGCTGACAGCTATACAATATATTATAAAGCAACAAGTGCAACAGAGTATGAAACTATAGCAGGTGTAACCCTAACAGACGAAGTTTATACTCTTGAAAACTTGAATGCTGCTACACAATACACATGGTATGTTGCTTCAGAATGTGAAGATG
>JABUUQ010000004.1:176431-178631 GCA_021443125.1 Bacteroidales bacterium | reverse complement strand
CCTGCATGTATGGCTCCAAGTGTATTGTTGTCTTCAAATACTACTGAAACAACAGTTGATTTGACTTGGTCAGGAAATGTTGATACCTATACATTATATTATAAAGAAACAAGTGCAACAGAATATGAATCTATAGAAGGTGTAAGCCTAACAGACGGCATTTATACTCTTGAAAACTTGACTCCTGCTACACAATATATGTGGTATGTTGCTTCAGAATGTTCTGATGGAACAACAGTTTCTTCAACTGAAACAAAATCATTCCGTACAAATTGTGTCCCATTCTCAACTATTCCTTGGTTCGAAGACTTTGAATCATATGTAGGTGAAGGTGAATTGGAATTCTTATGCTGGGATGCAGTAGTTAAACCTAACGGACCTTTCGTTTATGGTGGTCATTCTCCTTCTTGCCACTCTGGTGTTAATTCTGCAGAGTTCAAAGGCAATGTAAACGTACTTGTTCTTCCTGAATTCGAAGAAGACCTACACAACCTAAGACTTACATTCTGGACAACATCAACAAGCGCATCTGGTAGTGTAGAAGTAGGTGTTATGACAGACCCTTCAGACACATCAACATTTGAACTTGTAGGCGTTTGCGAAGCTGCTGCTTCAAGAGGTTCTTCTGGCTCAGGCCATGGTAACATTCAAGGACCTTTCGACTTCAACCTTGTTCAAGCAGAAAGCGGTAGAATAGCATTGCGTTATACAAATACTTCTTCAACTGCTTCTTGGAACTTGGATGACTTTACAGTTGATTATATTCCTGCTTGTGCAGAACCTACAAACTTTGTAGCAAACAACCCTGCAGGACACTCTGTAAATCTTTCTTGGAGTTCTGAAGAATCTTCATTTGTTGTTGCTTACAAAGCATCTACAGCAAGCGATGATGAATGGGAAACAGTAACAGATGTAACAGAAAATCCTTACACTCTAACTGGTCTTACTCCTGAAACATCATATATAGTAAAAGTTGGTGTTCCTTGTGGTGATGGTTCAATAGCTTATTCTTTTGTAAGTACATTCACAACAACAATAGCTTGTCCTGCTCCAACAATTTCAGTAAGTGGAATAGCAACAAACTCTGCTACTTTCTCTTGGAATGGTGATGCAGAATCTTATAGCGTAAACATAAGACCAACAAATGCTACAGAATGGGAAATAGAAGAAACAGCTTACGAAAACACAATAACAATAACAACTCTTAACGCTTCAACAAATTACTATGTAGAAGTTATTGCAAACTGTGGTGAAGAAGATGGTTTCTCTCAACCAGGCTCTGCAACATTTAAAACTGCTTGTGAAGTAGTTTCAACATTCCCTTACACAGAAGGTTTCGAAGGAACAGAATTTGGTTGCTGGACTTCTACTCCAACATATGGTAGTACTAATTGGACTGTAACAAGTAATATATCTGGTACCAGCCTTAGTGCTCCTACAGAAGGAACAAGCTTTGCTAAATTCCAAACTAATAGTTCTAGTGGTTATAGAGCAGAACTTGTATCTCCAATCTTTGATTTGTCTTCATTGAATGCTCCTATGTTATCATTCCAACATGCTCAACCAAAATGGGGTAGCGATCAAGATACATTAGGCTTGTACTATAGAGCATCAGCATCAGACGAGTGGACTTATCTTGCTTCTTGGACGAATGATATGACTTCATGGCAAGCTGAAGAATTTTTATTGCCTAACTCATCTGAATCATACCAAATCATGTTCCTTGCTTATTCACACTATGGTTATGGTGTATATGTTGACAATCTAACTATCGACGAAGCCCCTACATGTGCTGCTCCAAGTTCATTGTCATCAGCAAATGTAACAGAAACAACAATTGATTTGTCATGGGAAGGCGTTGTAGACAACTATACAGTTTACTACAAAACAAATGCAGAAACAGAATACACTTCAGTTGCTGCAACATTGACAGACGGAGTATTTACTCTTACAGGTCTTAATCCTTCTTCAACATATACATGGTATGTTGCTTCAGTTTGCGAAGATGGTACAGAAACACCTTCACTTTCTACATCAACATTTATGACTGCTTGCGGTGTAGTTGCTGCATTCCCATATTTTGAAAGCTTTGAAGCTTCTACTCTTGGTTGTTGGAACTACGAACAAATAGCAGGCGTAGACCATTGGTTCATTGGCGACGAATTTACAGTTTCAGGTTCACAATGTGCTCAACATTCAT
>JABUUQ010000004.1:171479-174922 GCA_021443125.1 Bacteroidales bacterium | reverse complement strand
GGGAGAACTTCTTTTCTTTTGCCCCTTTCCCAAGACAATAAACTAAAACGAAGAAAGAAAAAATTAAAAGCAAGGAATAAAAAACTAAAACCCCGTTTCAATTTGCTGAAAGCAAGTTTTAGTTTTTTGCAATTGCTTTCCTATATATATTATAGGTGTAAGGGTTCGAAAAAATCGTTTTGGGAATTTTATTGTCAATGGTATTTTTATGTATTTATGTATTTTTATGCTTTTATTTCGCTAAATTATTGATTTTCACTGCAAAATACTTTTTTGAATTTGTAACCTTTTGGTTTGTTTTTCCGTAAAAATGGGAGAAATTGGTAAAATTTGTAAAAAAAAGTAATTATTTGGATTTTTTTTGTTAATTTTGTAGCTCATATTTTAGGCTGTAAAAACGCAAAATTATGTCATTGATAGTAGGAGTGGAATATTGCAAGACCGATGCCAACGGAAGATTCAAGTTGCCTGTGGCTTTCATAAAGCAGCTTGACCTTGCGTCTGACAATCGTTTTTTTATTCGTCGTTCCATCTACAATACATATCTTGAGTTATTTACATACGCATCTTTCCAAGAAGAAGTAAAGAAGCTACAAGAAAAGTTAAATCCTTATGATCCTGAAGCTAAACGATTGTACAGAAGATACATAGAGGGCAATATGATTGAACTCGATTCTGTTGACCGTTTGAATATCCCAACTTCACTTCGACAAGATGCAAACATAGACAAAGAAATTGTTGTTGTGGGTTCTGGAGATTTCATAGAGATTTGGGATGCAACAACATTCAAAAATATAGAAAGCGATGGCTTTGATTACAAAGCAGTTGCGAAAAATCTTTTGGGAAACTCAAAAGAGTAGATGTTGTTGAACAAATAAGGATGCAGGAAGAAAACTATCACATACCAGTATTGCTAAATGAATGCATTGAAGGGCTGAATATCAATCCTTCAGGCGTTTATGTTGATTTGACTTTTGGTGGTGGCGGCCATTCTCGAGAGATTCTAAAAAGATTGTCCGATGATGGTGAATTATTTGCTTTTGATAAGGACGAAGATGCAAAGAAAAATACTATCAATGACGAGCGTTTTTGTCTTATTAGCGATGATTATTCCAACATAACCAAACAATTACGTCTCTATCGCAAGATGAAAGTTGATGGTATTCTGGCCGACCTTGGCATTTCTTCGCATCAAATAGATACGGCAGAAAGAGGTTTTTCCATAAACAAGGAAGCAACTTTGGATTTAAGGATGAACAGAAACACAGGCATGACTGCTGCCGATGTTGTAAATAACTACGACAAGCAGGAACTGAAAAGAATTTTCAAAGAATATGCCGAACTTTCCAATAGTGGCCTTCTTGCCGATAGAATAGTGAGAATGAGAGAGGAAAAGCCTATCTGCACAACCAGTGACTTGATAGAAATCATTGCTCCTTTGGCATTGAAAGGCAAAGAGAACAAATACTATGCGAAAGTTTTCCAAGCCTTGCGAATTGTTGTGAATGATGAGATTAACAGTTTGGAAAAAATGCTTGAACAATGCTCCGACCTTTTGAAAGAAGGTGGCAGATTGGTTGTAATCTCATATCATTCTTTGGAAGACAGAAGAGTGAAGAACATAATGCGCAACGGCAACATAGAAGGCAAGGTGGAGAAAGATTTTTACGGCAATTTGCTTTCTCCATACAAGGTGATAACAAAAAAACCCGTAACAGCAAGTGAAGAAGAGTTGGCAAGAAACTCACGAGCAAGGAGTGCAAAACTCAGAATAGCGGAAAAGAAAGGAGAAAACAATGGCTAACATGTTGCATAAGGTATTTGGTGGCAGTAATATGATAAACTTTTTCACCAAGTATGCAAAAATCACTGCGTTGATAATAATCCTGCTTGTGTGTTTGATAGCTTTCAGGTACGTGATAGAGGGCGAGGTGAGAAAAATCTATAAACTATCGAGCGAAATCTCCGACTTGCAAAAAAGAAGTTCGAAAATAAAAACTACATACCAAATAACATCAAGCATGGCAAGGATAGATGCAAACCTTGAACCTATAGGTGTGGGAATATCTACCGAACCGATAAAAGGTATGATAATATACGAAGAGGAAAGCAAAAAGAACAATGAGTAATAAGGACGATAGACATATTTCTCTATATACTGCAATAGCATTCTGTGCTTTTGTTTTGTTGTTCTTTGCTATTTTCTGCAGGGTTGTAGTACTCAAAACTATTGATAAACCATTTTGGGACCAGAAATTCGAAGAATGGACAATTAAGAAAAAGCGTGTGGATGCAAAAAGAGGTAATATATACGCTATTGATGCTGACACAGGTGAAAGACTCCTTTTGGCAACAAATGAAAGGTATTGGGATTTGTATATTGACTTGGGAAAATCCAAGGCAAAGAAGAATGGAGTTGAGGTTTCAAATTGGGTTGTAAGTGATTCAGTATATAAAAGCGAGATAAAGAATGTTTGCAGAAAATTAGCTGAAATCTTCCCTAATTCGGGCAAGACTGCAACTGACTACTACAATCATTTTCAGAAATACAGAAAGAAAGAAGCCCGCTATGTGCTTGTTCAAAAGAAAATAACAGACGAACAACTCGAACAAATAAAACAACTACCTATTCTTGGAGCATATAGGACAAAGACAATCAATGGCAAAAAAACAAAAGTCTATCGTTTATCTAATGCAGTCTTCCCAGAAGAAAAATACAGAAGAATCTACCCTTATGGTTCCCTTGCAAGAAGAACGATAGGCATAAATGTAAGAAACGGAGGAAGCGATACAACCTACGACGGCATAGATGGAGAATATGACAGATACCTTAAAGGAATTCATGGTGAGCGTTTGGTAAAGCGATTTATTCAAGGACAATACATTCCTTTGGACCAGACACAAGATATTAAAGTTCCCGATGGTGATGATATTGTAACAACAATAGATGTTTCTTTGCAAGAGTTGGCAGAAAACGCTTTGAGAAAATGCCTCGACAGCAACGATGCAAAGAGTGGTACGGTTATCCTTATGGAAACTCATACCGGATACATAAAAGCTTTGGCAAATCTTACACGAACAAAAGATGGAAACTATGCAGAGATAGAAAACATAGGTGTAATGTCGCGTTATGAGCCAGGTTCAACCTTCAAGATAGTAACAGCTATGATGCTTTTGGACAAAGGACTTGTTGATACCTCTCAAATAGTGCCTACAAGCATTAGAAAGTTCCCTAATGTAGAGAAAGCAATACGCGATGTTGGCAATGTGGATCATGGTAATGTTTCTTTTACAAGGGCTTTGGAACTTTCTTCAAATGTGGGTATCAGTTCTATTGTTTATGATTTCTATGGCAAGAACAACGAAACAAGAACAAAATTCATAAACGATTTGCACGAATACTTTATGTACAAGCGTTTGGATTGCGATATTGCTTTGCACGA
>JABUUQ010000004.1:170123-171411 GCA_021443125.1 Bacteroidales bacterium | reverse complement strand
GCAATGACTCCTTTGCAAATGCTTACTTTCTATAATGGCATAGCAAACAATGGCAAGGTTATGAAGCCAATGTTTGTGTCCCAAGTGCTGAAAGACGGAGTTGTTAAAGAGCAATTCGAGCCAATAGTCCTAAAAGAACAAATGTGCAAGCAAAGCACACTTTTGAAGATTCAGGATGTTTTGGAGAGAGTTGTATTGTATGGAACGGGCAAGAAGCTAAGAAGCGCACCTTATGGCATAGCAGGAAAGAGTGGTACGGCAGAGATAGGCTACGACAACACTTCTCAAGTGCTTAGACACAGAGCTTCTTTTGTTGGTTACTTTCCTGCAGACAATCCTCAGTATTCTTGCATTGTAGTTATCTCCGAGCCACACAAAGCACTGACACATGGAGGCGATTTGGCAGCTCCTGTATTTAGGGAACTTAGTGATAGGGTTATAGGTAGCGGTTTGGCATCTTATAAATCAAAAGTCAATGAAGATAAGGTTGTTCGCCCAGTTATGAACTACGGACATGCAGGCGATTATGCAGCTTTGTGTAGAAATCTTGGCTTTATGGATACCTACAGCGACATTTGGATAAAAGCCATAGTTACAGATAGTGCAGTGCATTACAATCCAGTGAAAATAAAAGAAGGAATAATGCCAGAGGTGAAAGGTTTGACACTGAAGGATGCCGTATATATGTTGGAGAAAATGGGTTTGAAGGTTGAAATTCAAGGATATGGCAGAGTTGTTTCCCAAAGTATAGAAAAAAATCAGCCAATAAACAAAGGTGATAAAGTAGTTTTAACAGCAGGCAGGCTATGAGAAATTTGCAAGACATACTAAAAAATGTAAAAGTTTTAGAAACTTTCAACCAAACAGAGATAGAGGTTGAAGGTATTGCCTTTGATTCAAGAAAAGTGCAGGAAAATTATATTTTTGTAGCACAAAAAGGTGTTGAAACCGATGGACACTTATTCATAGACAAAGCAATAAGCAATGGTGCCAAAGTTATTGTTTGCGAAGACTTGCCAAAGACTTTGCAAGAGGACATCATCTACATAAAAGTCAAAGATCCTTCACTTGCCTTAGGCATTATGGCTTCTAATTTCTACGACAACCCAAGCAAAAAACTTAAACTCATAGGCATAACCGGCACAAACGGAAAAACAACCACTGTAACTCTTCTTCACAAGCTTTTCTGCGATTTAGGTTATAAGAGTGGATTGATTTCAACTATAGAAAACAAGATTTTCGACAAGGTTATCTCAACCGAAAGAACAACTCCCGACCAAATAACCCT
>JABUUQ010000004.1:166239-169878 GCA_021443125.1 Bacteroidales bacterium | reverse complement strand
CAAAATACCAAAGCAAAGAAATATACCTATTCTCTTTCTTCTGCCAAGGCTGATTTCAGGGCAACAATAATCGATAACTCATTCGAAGGATTGCATTTGAGCATAAATGGAACGGAAATCTACGCACGTCTTATTGGTAAGTTCAACGCCTACAATCTTTTGGCAATTAGTAGTGTTGCTTTGTTGTGTGGCATAGACAAAGAAAAAGTTTTTGTAACTCTTTCTTCATTGGGTTCTGCAAAAGGCAGGTTTGAGTGTTACAGGACAAAGCAAGGTGCTGTGGCGATAATAGACTATGCACACACTCCAGACGCTTTGGAAAATGTACTTAACACCATACATGCTGTCAATGCAAGAAAGCAAAACAAAATCTTTACAGTTGTGGGTTGTGGAGGCGATAGAGACAAAACAAAAAGGCCTGTAATGGCTTGCCTTGCACAAAGTTTGTCCGACACTCTCATACTTACTTCCGACAATCCAAGGACAGAAAAACCAGAGGATATTTTGCAAGATATGAAGCAAGGGCTGAAAACTACTAACGACAACTCAAAATGCAAAGTATTCACTATAATAGACAGGGCTGAGGCTATACATCTTGCTTGTTCTCTTGCAGAGAAAGATGATATTGTTCTCATAGCAGGCAAAGGACACGAAAACTATCAGGAAATCAATAATGTAAAACATCATTTTGACGACAAGGAAGAAGTTTTCAAACATTGTTAGGAAGATTTTTACATTGGAAAATAAAACGACGTTTTGATAAATTAAAACAAAGGAATAAAAAAATAAAACAAAGAAAGAAAAATTTGAAACAATAACCTTTTAACAACAAAATAAATTATGTTATACTATCTTTTTGATTATTTGGAAAGGGAGTTCGGACTGATGGGCGCTGGCGTGGTACAGTATATATCGGTCAGAAGTGCTTTGGCTTTTTGCCTCTCTCTGCTTATCGTAGTGGGCTTTGGTGGTAGGTTCATTCGTTGGCTCAAGAAAATGCAAATAGGCGAATCAGTTAGAGATTTAGGACTCGAAGGACAAAAAGAAAAACAAGGCACTCCAACTATGGGCGGTATCATTATTATTGCTGGTATCGTTATACCTGTGCTCCTTTTCGCTAAAATCAATAATATATATATCATTATTATGCTTATTACTACCATTTGGCTTGGTGCTATGGGCTTTTTGGATGATTATATTAAAGTTTTTAGAAAAAATAAGGATGGGCTGAAACCTAAATACAAACTTTTGGGACAGATAGTTATAGGTATTTTTGTTGCTTGTATGATGTGCTTTTCACCACAAATAAGAATTTATGAGAAGCAACAAGTTGAGGCGTACACGCAAACGCATAACCTTCAGGTGTCTTCTAATTATGAGCGTGCAAAACAACAATTTACCAAAGAGTCTGTGCATAGCACAAAGACAACTATGCCTTTTGTAAAGAATCATGAGATAGAGTATTCCAAAGTGCTGAAGTTCTTGGGCCCAGGATATGAAAAATATGCTTTTTTAGTTGTTGTTTTAGTTGTTATCTTGGTTGTTATGGCTGTTAGCAATGGTTGCAATTTGACGGATGGAATTGACGGTCTTTGCGTTGGTGTTAGTGCTATTTCGGGCTCTGCATTGCTTTTATTGGCTTGGATTAGTGGAAACCTTTTGCTCTGCTCTTACTTCGATTTGCTCTTTATTCCTAACATTGGAGAATTATCAGTATTTGGTGCTGCATTCATCGGTTCTTGCTGTGGCTTCTTATGGTGGAACTCCTACCCAGCCAGTGTATTTATGGGTGATACAGGCTCTTTGTGTATTGGGGGTATTATTGGAGTGTTTGCCTTATTGATTAGAAAAGAATGGTTATTGGTGTTATTGTGTGGTGTATTCTTGATAGAAAACCTTTCAGTTATTATTCAAAGATATTGGTTTAAGTACACTAAAAAGAAATACGGACAAGGTAGAAGAGTGTTTTTGATGTCTCCTCTGCATCACCACTTTCAATTAAAAGGTATTAAGGAACCAAAAATAGTTCAAAGGTTTTATCTCGTTGCTTTACTTTTGGCTGTTGCTACTATTATAACAATAAAAATAAGATAGGAATGAATGCACAAACATTTGATATACTGAACTCTTGCTCTTGCTATGGCCATTGTAACGAAAAACAATATAAGAATATAGAAAAACTAAGAAACAAGGTTTTAAGTAGGAGTTTTGATACGAAAGAATGGCAAAAAGAATGTAGAACAGTGGCTGAAATTGACGGCATACACTACATAGAAAACTGCTCTTTATGGACTGAAAACACTATTTGGCTGACACTATGGATGGAAAAACGCCCACTGATTTGGATTTATGAAAAAGAAAACAATAAGAAAATAAATATTGAACCACTGAAAGACTTGATAAGAAATAAAGTACAAACAATAATAGTAGTAAAGAATAAATGGTGGAACGATAAAGAAAAAGAGTTATTGAGTGGATGTAGTAATATAGTGGAGGTTGAGAATAGAGAAGAGGCAACGAAATTGAGTGGAAAATTGTGTGCGAAAGGTGGAAAGGTAATGTATTGGAAAAGTAGAGAAATGGATGACGAAACAAAGACTAAAGAGAAAGATTGGGAAGAATTGGTAAGAGAATTATGAGAATAGGGAAATTAGGTGTAAAAGGTGATAAGGGTATTTGGCTGGCATTTGTAGGACTGCTGGCAGTGAGCGTTGTGTCGGTGTTTACGTCTGTGGGTAGAACTGCATACCAAATAAACGGAATAGGATGGATGATTGGCAAGGAATTGTTGCTAGTGGGTAGTGCTTGGGTAGTGTGCTGGATGACGCATTGGGTGAATTATAGAAAATACGGCAAATTAGCTTTGGGACTGATGTGTGGAGGAGTACTATTGTTGGTGTGGGCTATGGTGCAAGGTAGAGTAATGGGTGGAGAAAGAGCTGCACACAGATGGCTTGACTTGCCAGTGATAGGACAAATTCAACCCTCCGAAATAGTGAAATACTTTGCACTAATGTTTGAAGGTTGGATTTTGGTCAAATATAAAGAAACAAGAAAAAGCAAAGAGGTATTTTGGAAATTATTTATTCCTATGGTGCTTATCGGAGGGCTTATTCTTGTGGAAAACGTTTCTTCGGCTGGTTTGTTCTTCATGGTTTATATTGCAATGTTGATAATAGGCGGAGTAAATATGAAATATCTTAGTCTTGGTATTGTTGGTTTGGTGCTTGGTGCTTTGTTGTTCAACTACGTTTCAAAAGAAATGGGTTTTGGCAGAGGAGCAACGGCAAGCAGCAGAGTAGAACAATTCATAAACAATGACTATTCCGACATAACAAGGCAGGAAAATTTGGCACTTATGGCAATATCCACAGGAGGCTTGACTGGCAAATGGGTAGGACGAACAGAGATTGCAAGGTTTTTAAGTGAATCACACAATGATTTTATTTTCGCAATCATGTTGGAAGAAGGTGGAATATTTATTTGCTTGGGTGTTATGTTCCTATACTTGTTCTTGTTTTACAGGGTATTGTTGGTGGCAAAGAACGCAAGAGGTTATTTTGGCAAATACCTTGCTATAGGTATAGGCCTTATGTTTATGGTGCAAGCTTCTATAAATATGGCTGTTGCAGTGAATAT
>JABUUQ010000004.1:164550-166215 GCA_021443125.1 Bacteroidales bacterium | reverse complement strand
CCATTTATCAGTTATGGTGGCACTTCGCTTTGGATTTCTTCTTTTGCCCTTGGTATTGTGCTGAATATCTCACGAAAAGAAAATCAAAAAAACAAGAGAGAAAAACTGCTGACAACAACTGGCGAAACAATAGAAACAGAAGAAGATTTTATGGATGAGGAAGAACAAACAACCTCACACGATAATAAAGACAGTGTAAGAAGAAAATTTGAACAAAGAATAAACGAGACAATAGAAGATGAGAGCAATAATTAGTGGTGGTGGTACTGGCGGACACATCTTTCCTGCTGTGGCGATAGCAAACTGCATAAAGGCAAGATACCAAGACGCTGAGATATTGTTTGTTGGTGCAGAAGGCAAAATGGAAATGCAAAAAGTGCCACAAGCAGGCTATAAAATCATAGGATTGAAGATTGCAGGATTCCAAAGGAAAAAACTATGGAAAAATATCTCTTTGCCATATAAAATGTTAGCTTCTCGAATGAAGGCCAAGAAAGTCATCAAGGATTTCAAACCAGATATCGTTGTGGGAGTTGGCGGCTATGCTTCATGGGCAACACTAAAACAAGCAGCTTCTCTCAATATACCAACTTTGTTGCAAGAGCAGAATTCTTTTGCGGGAATGTCAAACAAACAACTCTCAACAAAGGCTAAAACTATCTGCGTTGCCTACGACAATATGCAAAGATTTTTCGACGCTGACAAGATAGTGAAGACAGGTAACCCTATAAGAAAAAACATATCCTCTATTCAGGAAAATATGCACCTTCACAAAGCTAAAGCCTACTCAACTTTCTCACTTGCAGAAGGCAAGAAGACAGTTTTGGTTATAGGAGGTTCGCTTGGAGCAAGGACTATAAACACTGCAATAGAAAACAGCCTTGACTTTTTCATAGATAACGACATACAACTGCTTTGGCAGACTGGAAAATTCTACTACAACGACATACTTGCAAGGACAAAAGACAAACTTGCAACCACACAAAATATTCATATTCATGAGTTTATCTTTGATATGGAACAAGCGTATTCTGTGGCTGATGTTGTAATTTCCCGTGCTGGTGCTTTGAGTATCAGTGAACTTTGTTGTGTTGGCAAACCTACCATTCTAATTCCTTCTCCAAATGTGGCAGAAGACCACCAAACAAAAAACGCTATGGCTCTTGTGGAGAAAAATGCTGCAATAATGGTGAAAGATTCACAAGCAAACGAGAAATTGTTGTTGGAATTGAAAAATCTGCTTGCCGATGATGAAAAACAAACCACTTTAGGCAAAAATATACTATCTTTGGCAATCTTCAATGCAGATGAACTTATTGTAAATGAGATAGAAAAAATAGTCAAGAAATAAAACGAAGGAAGAAAAATTTATTCCTTGCTTTTGATAAATTAAAACAAAGGAATAATTTTTTGAAACTGTAAAGGATTTTTAAGCAATAAAAAGTAATGGATAGAAGAGAAAAATACTATTTTTTGGGCATAGGAGGAATTGGCATGAGTGCTCTTGCAAGGTACCTTAATTTTCTTGGTGCTGAGGTTGGAGGCTACGATAGAACAAAATCTCCTCTAACCATTGCTTTGGAACAAGAAGGTATAGCAATAAACTACGAAGACAAGGCGGAGAATGTGCCTGAGGATGTTGATTTAGTGGTATTTACCCCTGCT
>JABUUQ010000004.1:161024-164545 GCA_021443125.1 Bacteroidales bacterium | reverse complement strand
GAAAATAGCGAACAAATGCAGAGGGTTAAAGCTTTGCAATTGCCTTTGTTGAAACGCTCTCAATTATTGGGCAAAATCACAGAGAATAAGAAAGTTTTGGCAGTAGCTGGAACTCACGGAAAAACAACAACTTGCGGAATGATAGCACATATTCTTTCTTGTTCTTCAGTTGGTTGTTCAGCTTTTCTTGGTGGTATTTTGAAGAGCAGGCAAAGCAATTTCTTCTACAATGCTAATAGTGATTATGTTGTGGTGGAAGCAGATGAGTACGACAGAAGTTTCTTGAATCTGAAACCATTTGCAAGCGTTGTAACTTCCATAGACCCAGACCATTTGGACATATATCACAACTATTCCAACCTTCATAAAGCTTTTGAGAACTTTGCCATGCTTACCAATAAAGACGGAATGTTTTTGGTGAAAAGTGCAAGGAGCGAAATGCGAGAACTTATGCATGACAAGTGCTTTACGCAAACCTATTCTTTGTCGGATGCAAATGCTTCTTGCAAGGTGGAAAATGTAAGGGTAGAGGAAGGCACATATTTCTTTGATTATTGCGATAATGATTTTATACTTAAGAATATAGAGATGAATTACCCTGGCAGACACAACATAGAAAATATGCTTGCTGCCATTGCTGTATGCAATTTTGTGATGAAGAAAGAATCTTTGAGCATAGAGCAGAGAGAAAAGGCTATCCGTGAGGGTGTTAGAACTTTTTCGGGTATGCAAAGACGCTTGGACTATATTCTGAAAGACGAAAAACATATTTTTATAGACGACTATGCACATCATCCCGAAGAAATAAGTGCAACAATATCTTCTTTGAGAGAGATGTACCCAACAAAGCATTTTACAGGTGTGTTCCAACCTCATCTTTATTCAAGAACAAAGGATTTGGCTGAAGGTTTCGCGAAAAGTCTCGACCTTTTGGACACTGCAATTCTGCTTCCTATCTATCCAGCAAGGGAATTACCTATAGAGGGAGTAAGCAGTGAGATGATTGTTGAACAAATGCATCTGCAAGATAAGCACTGCGTTGCAAAGCAAGAACTTTATAGTCTTTTGCAAACTATTAACCCTGAATTTCTTATAACATTTGGTGCCGGCGATATAGACAGAATGTTGCAGGAAATAGCAAAAACATTACAACAACTATGAAAAAGAGAGCGATAAAATACATATCAATAGTTTTTGTAGTGCTTGTGCTTATTGTTGTGGCAAACATCTGCATAAGAAACCAGAAAATCAAGTCTGTACGCTACACAATGCACTATCCTACAGAGGATCACATACTAAATCAAGCAGTTGTATCTGATTCTCTAAAGGCACATTTTGGCAGTTTTCTTTCACAGTCACGCAAAGATATTGAACTCGATTCTATTCGTCACTATTTGGAGACAATACCTTATGTTTCTCGTGCCGACCTTGCCATCTCTATGCGTGGAGTACTTTCTATGCATATCTATGAGACTTTGCCAATCGTTCATGTTTTCTCTGCAAATTCCACCTATTACCTCGACTCTTTGGCATCCCCTCTTCCTGCTATCAATTCTTTGCCTTCACACACTCTTATAGCTACAGGCGATTTACCTTCCCTTTCAAAAATCTCATCTTCAAAATCTCAAAAACTTATCAAGTCGCTTGTTACGCTTTCTTCTTTGATTCTCAACGACTCAATACTAAAATACCAAATCTCACAAATACACTACTCAAATAAAAAGTTTGTTCTCATCCCTCAAATTGGCGACTACACTATTCTTATAGGGCCTTCATCTCAATGGGCTGAACAACTCAATCGTCTGCATCACCTCTATACCTCTGCATTCTTTCGTGATGGATGGAACAACTACTCACAAATTTCTCTTTTGTACTCCAACCAAGCAGTATGCACAAGAAAAACAAATCAGTAATCAAATAATAATCAAATAAAATCTCGTATATTATGAAAAAAACATTTGTCGGTTTAGATATAGGCACAACAAAAATTGTATGTCTTATAGCAACCCTTAACGATTCCAACCAAATAGAAGTTTTAGGCCGTGGCAAAACAGAGTCAATAGGTGTTCATGGTGGTGATGTGCTAAATATTCAAAAGACAGCCGAGTCAATACAAAAGGCAGTGCAACAAGCAGAGCAGGAATCAGGTGTGAAGGTTTGTAATGTAAGCGTTGGTGTGGCAGGATACAATGTTCAGTCCCATATAAATACAACCTATCTTGAACTTTCAGCCAATGGAGAACTTATAACCGAAGAGCATATTCAGAATCTTATTCATGACCAATACAAACTCAAACTTGAACCTGGTCTTGAAATAATAGATGTTATTCCTCAATCATTCAAATACGATGCTCAACCTTATGAATTCTCTCAAGAGCAAATAGTGGGCGTAAGGGCAAAGAAGCTTGAACTTACCTATAACTATATTGCTGCCAATAAAGAAAACATAAAAAATATAAAGGAAAGCGTGCAAATGGCGGGTTACAATGTCAATAGTCTTGTACTTCAACCAATTTGCAGTGCTGAGGCTGTATGTAACCAAGCAGAGAAAGAAGCGGGAATATGCCTTGTGGATATAGGTGGAGGAACAACCGACGTTGCAATCTACTACAAAGATGTTGTAAGATACACCTCTGTAATACAACTTGCAGGCAATGTAATTACAAAAGATATAGAACAATCTTGCCATATCACTCAAAAACAAGCCAATATGCTTAAGGAAAAGTATGGTGATTGTATTCCTGACTCAAAACAGGCAAACGAATTTATCTCTATACCAAGTTTCAGAGACCAGCCACCAAAGGAACTTTCTTTGCAATCTCTTTCAAGCGTTATAAACTATCGTATCAAAGAAATTCTCGAACAAGTCCTTTACGATATCAAAAAGTCTGGCTATGAGAAAAAACTTATTGCAGGTATTGTGTTGACAGGTGGCGGTGCATTGTTCAAAAACATCACCCAACTTACCGAATACATCACCGAAGGCATTTCAACACGAGTGGGTAATCCAACCGAACAATTATGCGAGAATGTAGAACTAAACAAAGAACTTAAAAACCCTATCTATGCCACTGTAATAGGCTTGTTGATTCATTCTGTGCAAAACGATAACTACAACACAATTAGTGAGAAAAGTGAGCCAGAACCAGAATCTCAACAACCAGAACCAAAACAAAAACCCAAAAAGACCAAAACTCCTAAATCTACTACAAGAATGGATAAGTTGAGCGAATGGTTCCGTAATCTTATCTCCGATGCAGGCGGTATAGAATAGTAATTAACAATAGACTGTTGACAAAAAGAGGAAACAGCGAAAGGAAAGCAAGGATTAAAATTGTAATTTTGGAGAAAATTTGTAGACCTTAAGGAATAAAAACATAAACAACAATGACCGAAGAAGAAAAAGCAATAAATTTCAATCAAGATAATCTTATAGATTTTGCAGAATCAGACGCCGTAAGTCCATACATCAAAGTCATAGGCGTTGGAGGAGCAGGCACCAATGCAGTCAATCACATGTT
>JABUUQ010000004.1:154030-158889 GCA_021443125.1 Bacteroidales bacterium | reverse complement strand
TGTTTATCGTTTTCTTTTAATAATTTGTCTATTTTTGTTTCAATTTCATTAAGACGCCTATATACATCATCATTATTATCACTTACCATTGCATCAACAAAAATGGAGTTAAGCAATGACATTCCGATAATACTTCCTAAGACCAAAATTGCACAAAAATACACTCTAACAATATGGCCATATATATCCCCAACCGATTCAGCAACCGCATCAGGAATCTCATTCCAGCCTTCTCCTGTAAAAATTCTAAATGTGGTATATATTGCTTCAAATGGATTAGAAAAATACTCTGGCACTGCTTCCCTGAATAAGCTACAACTGATAAGTGCAAATGTTATTATCATTATTACCAATCCAAGCATTACAGCATAAGACCGTTTTAACGCCATGCCAAAATTATGTGCAATTTGTGAAAAACCAGGAAATGCATGTATTATTCTAAAAAATCTAAAGATTCTTAATATTCTCAGAATTAGTAAAAATGATAAATCAATTATAGAATTAGGAAGGAATAATGCTATAATAGATGGAATAGAGCATAATACAAGTATTCCATCCAAAATATTCATTCCTTTACTCCAATATCCTTTTATTCCAAATTCCACTTGCTTTACTATCATTTCTATGATAAAAAGACAAGTGCAAACTACATCTATAACATTAAGCAAGCTACTATTTATCCCACACTCTTGAGCAAAGATAATAATAGCATTTACTATAATGACAACAAGTATTATACTTTCATTAAGAAATAGTTTTTTCATAAAAGGATTCACTTATACCATTAGTAAAATCACCCAAATACATATTGCAAGGCAAAACATTCCTACACCATACCATAGGGCTGTTCCAAATCTATTGCTTAATAATTGCATTGGAGATAGTTTCCAAAACCATCGTGGAGGCACTTCCAAAGCCCAGTTGGTAAATCCAATAACCAATCCAATGATTCCTGCAATAATACACAATATTAGTACTTCTGGGTCCAATAAACCTAAACTTAAAGCCACTAAACCTATTATTCCACCTGGAATAATAGCTAAAGAAATAAGAAAGTTCAAAGGCCACAATAAATATATCATAGTGTTAATAATTATTTGTTGGTATTTATTCTATAATAGTTTTTGCTTTTTTGCTACAACAATAATCCTAATAAGGCAACACTTATAATAGCGAGAATAACAATAGGAGCAAAAAGACATCCCTTTTTATCTTCTTTTTTCTTTGGATGTGCGTTGATAAAATCTATTAACTTACTACCAAAATGTCTTGTATTCCATCCCGTATCATAAGAAAAATCAACTTCATCTGCAATTTGTCTTAATGCTTCTATAGAATTAGATAACATAATACCATCCTTATAAACACTTATACTACCATCTTCTTCCACATTTATTACATAGTTTTCGTATTTCGCTGTTTTCTTTGCCATAATTCTTGATTTTTTTTAATTTTGTTACAATAAATGTTTATTATTAATACTTATTTAATTGTCTCCAGTGATTTAACAATGTTGTCATGTAATCTGCAACATCTTTATTTAATCCTGCAAATGGATTAACTTTCTCATCTAAAAACATATTGACTATTGTGCTATTAAAATTGAACTCTTTCCCTTTCTGTCCTAATAAAGAACCGTTGTGGATTTTATTCATTCTTAATTTATAGTCTTTGTCTGCTTCCTTAAACTTGTCTTTTGAGTTTGGCATTGGAAGAGCCGCCAAATTAAGATTTTTCACAAACCTTACATAATCTTCTCTTCCCAATAGCAAAGACATATTACCTTCACTAAACTTACCCATTCGCCACAAATAAGCATCGAGAATGTCAAACTGTTGCAAGCCGCAAAACAACTCATCATTACCAAATAAGCTTTTTCTCACCTTATTTAATGCAGAAACATAAGTTTCTATACTTCCATCAATCTTTGTTTCAGGTTTGATTGTTAACATTCTACAAACTTTTGGATACATTTGTAAGGCTAAACGATCATAAATAGGAAAACCCAATGGATAGTTTTTGTCATTAAATAGAGAATAGTATGCATATTTGCTCAATAAGGACATTTGTTTGCTTCCTTCAGAAAGATTTTTTTGTATTCCAAAAGCCTCTTGGAATAGTTTAGATGTATCCTTCCCTCCTTTTGTTATTGAATAAAAGTAATTTTTAGCAGATTCTTCTTTATGTCCAAGTTCATATATTCTTTCAGCCATTTCTTCAAACGAGAAATAACTATATGCTGCATTTGTTGAATACAAAGAATCTATTACAACCAAACGCAACATAATAGTGCCACGACTATAATCGCCACCATGAGAAAAAAGATGAGATATTAAAGCTTTTTGATCCTTATATGTTGCTTCTTGGAAAGATTTAATATCAGAATTCTTCTTTCCTATAGTTTTCAATATGAATTGTATTTCTTCTTTCATTATAAGTATTCAAATATAGTTTTATACTAACAAACATATGTGGGACAATAGCAAACTTTATTGTCCCACAATTCTATGTTATTTGATTATCTCAAACTCTGTACGACGGTTTTCGGGAGCATTAGGCTCGGCTGTGTTTTTCAATTTAGAAGAACCCAAACCTTTTGCTTCAAGGCGTGAAGATTCAACACCTTCGTGTTCCACAAGGAAGGTAACTGCTGCTTGAGCCCGCTTTTCTGAAAGCATCTGATTGTAGTCGGCATCACCCTCTGCACTTGTATGGCCTTCAATACGAAGACGCAAATCTGGATTTTGTTGCAGAAGTTGACCTAGGTCGTGAAGCACCAATTTTGCTTCATCGCTTAGGTCGTCCTTGCCAGCCACAAACTCTGCAGCATTGTAGTTCTTTTCTATCTCTTCTATTTGCTGCACATACACAACTTTTTCCGTTACTTTTCCGCTATTTCCCATGAGGAAAGCAGCAATTATCAGAGCAATAACACCAAGTCCTATCAATATCCAAACCCATGCAGGTATCTTTTTCTTTGCAGGAGCTTCTGGAGTCCAACCATTAAGATATTCAAGACGAAAACCACCTTTTTCTCCTTTCATGGTCTTTTCGAACTCTGCCACCACGATAGCATACTGCTTTGCATGATTAAGCAATTTTTCGAAACTCGTCTTTGTCCACATCTTACAAAGGACTAACTTTGTTCCATCCTGCAGGTTGATAATTTCATCTTCTGCAGTAAAGAAGAAATTGCTGGCATTCTCTGTTTCTTGCGCTTCTTTTAGAGTCTTAAAGTTTACTGGCCAACCGCTATCGGTATTCAAGGCCTTTGGGAATGCTTTTTCCAAATCCTCTTTTGTTGCATGAGGATACTGAATAAGATAGGCATTAACTATACCTAAAGCTGTACGATTTTGTGCCTTGCCATAAACTCTTACCCTTGCCGTAGCAAGTTCTGCTGCAGTTGCACTAATATCTGCCATAATGCTTAATGTTATTTAGCATATTTTGACTTAAGTGATTCCATTTGTGCTTTTGTAGCATTCTTTGGAATCTCAGGAAGTTTAGATAAAGTCATCTCGTCAAGAGCAAGTACCCAATCATCTACAGATGCCACTTGTACTTTGATACCAAATTGTGTCATAAGGTCTTTTTCAAAACCACCAACAGTTTTGCTGCTACGACATTCGTATACACCTGTGTTTTTTGCTAAATCACCTACTTTTTCTGAACCTGTACAACGTTTGTTGCCGTTATAAACTCTAAGAGTTCCACCAAATTCTTTTTTGAATTTTTCACATAGTGTTGAGACTAATAGTCTTCCATCAATTTTAATTTCCATGTTTTTTTGTGTTTTTAATTTATACTAAAATTATTTTGTGTTTTCTATTTCTTTTTTGCACGTTCTTTTTCTCTTGCCAATGACTGCTTTGCACTTTCAAGACTACGTTTCAGACTTTCTATCGTTCTATCGTGAGAAGCAGCTGCATCTATCTTTCTTTTTCTGTAACTTGCTTTGCTTGAGGGAGAAGAAGCACTTTTTATGTAATTAGCATAATTTTCGTTGTCTCTTTTCTTTGCTGCTTTTTCTTTGTCAATTCTGGCACGAATATCTATAATCTGTTTTTTGTAATATTCTACACTCATAATATCTGTTTTTAAGTTAAAATTTATTCTAAATAGTGGGAATCTCTTAGTAAGAGATTCCCAATTTGGTTAACTATACTGAAAATCAAGATTATAATTAGAACTTACACTTTATTTTTATGTAAATTTTTGAGAAAATAACAAAAAAAAGTGCATCATTTATTTTACTATCTTACTAAAATAGTGTAACTTTGCACGGAAAAAGTGAATCTCTTACTAAGAGATTCACTTTTTTATTTTGAACAAATAGGAAAATAAAATCTTTTCCTACGTGAGCAATGTATCATTTCCAAAAAAAGAAAACACCATATGCACACAAAACACACCTAATTGCTTTTTTGCGTAAACATTGCAACATTCATGTGTGTGGAAGTCAATAGTTTTTTGTTGGTGAACGATACAATATAACACACATGTTTCTTCTACACTCGGTCGCAAGGGCTAATCATTTACACACTCTCTACCTTGGCAAACACTGCAACATTCATGGGTGAGGAAAACGAAAATTTTTAATCTTGGCAAACTCTACACTTTCAACCTTCTAAATACTCACTCAACTATCCAATACTCCACTTCCTGCACCTGTAAATGATGCAGTGAAAATCAAATAACTATGCTATTAGAAAAAAGTAACGAAATTACCAAAAAATGCATCGTTCACGGGTGTAGGAAGGCGAACGATGCAATATTAATACTCTGCATTTTTCATGCAGGTAAAATTCAAATAAAATAGAATGGCGTTTTAATAAATTATTCCTTGCTTTGCGTTT
>JABUUQ010000004.1:150081-154008 GCA_021443125.1 Bacteroidales bacterium | reverse complement strand
CTATCTTAGATATGATGCCATTTCTTCTTGCAATTCTTTTGCTTTCTCACCTGCAACCTTGGCAAAGTTCTCTGTGGAGTCTGCAAAGATAATGCCTCGTGAGGAATTTACCAGCAATCCGCAATCGTCTATAAGTCCATACTTGCACACCTCTTTCAAACTACCTCCTTGAGCACCAACGCCAGGAACCAAAAGAAAATGTTCTGGTGCAAACTTGCGTATCTCTGTGAATTTCTCTGCTTTTGTTGCACCGCAAACAAACATAAGATTTTCTTTTGTACCCCATTCGCCTGCAGTAGTAAGCACTTTTTCAAACAATTTCATATCGTTTTTATCTGCAAAGTACTGAAAATCTGCTGCACCCTCATTACTTGTAAGTGCAAGAAGGATAACCCATTTGTTTTCATAAGAAAAGAAAGGACTTACAGAGTCTTTGCCCATATATGGTGCCACAGTAATGGCGTCGAAGTTGAAATCTCCTTCTTCAGACAAAAAAGCTTTGGCGTATTGTTTTGATGTGTTGCCTATATCTCCACGCTTAGCATCGGCAATCAAAAAACATTCGTTTCTTTTCTCGTGAAGATAGTCCATAGTCTTTTTCAAAGATGTAAGACCTTTTATTCCATCGCTTTCATAGAAGGCTGTGTTTGGTTTGTAAGCAACTGTATAAGGCAGGGTTGCGTCTATTATTGCTTTATTGAAGGCAAAAACTGGGTCTTGTTCCTTCAAAAGATGCTGAGGTATCTTATTGATATCAGAATCCAAACCCACACAAAGAAAACTCTTCTTTTGTTTTATAAGATTTACAAGTTCTTGTCTATTCATATTCTGTTTCGTGTTTATTGGTTATTGACTAATTTGCTGAATTGTTCGTATAGTTGTTGCTTTACTTGCTCCAAATCTATCTCTCTTTTGAGTTCTTGTTGCATAGAGGTAACACCTTTGTCGGTAAAACCACAAGGATTTATGAAAGAAAAGTATTTCAAATCGGTATTGACGTTAAGAGCAAAGCCATGCATGGTTATTCCTCGTGAAACCTTGACACCTATTGCACAAATCTTGCGAGCCTTTGGCGTATGTGCGTCTATCCATACCCCTGTGGCACCTTCGAGCCTTTGGCATACTATATTGTATTGTGCCATCACGTCTATAATAGTTTGTTCTATAAGAAAAATGTATTCTCTTACTCCTAAACCCAAAGCATCCAAATCCATACTTGGATATCCCGTTATTTGACCAGGTCCATGATAGGTTATGTCGCCTCCACGGTTGATATGAAAAACTTTTGCCTTTATACTATCCAAAAAATCTTTGCTTACAAGCATATTTGACTCCTTTCCATGCTTGCCGATAGTATATACATGATTGTGAGAGCAAAGAATAAAATCCTGACTTATGCCTGCATTGCCCGCAAGCTTGTCTCCAACCTTGCGATTAAAAATCTCTGTTTGAAGATTCAATGCCTCATCATAATCTTTGCTATACCAATTAAGATAGTTTATTGTTTTCATATTGTGAAACAAACTTTTGCACCATGTTTGGCACGATGCACTTTGTTGAAATGAGAAACAAAAATACAGAATTCCTAAGACACCGACAAATAAAAAAGCAAGAAAATGATTTTGCCACCAATAAGAATAAGGCACAAGCGAAATACTATTGCAGAATCAAAGTTTTTTTTCTCGTTTTTGTTATTGCTGTTGTTTATATGTGTAGGTTTTTAGGGTTTCTTGGTTTTCTACTTTGCTGTTTTGAAATCTTTCCGTAAATTTGCAAATTGTAGAAATTCATATTCAAGATGAGAGAAATTATCATTGCAACACACAATCAGCACAAGATAGACGAGATACAACAAATGGTAAAAGGTAAGATAGAAATAGTATCTCTAAAATCCCTTGGCGAAAACAAAGATATTCCAGAGACTGGCGACACCCTTAGAGAAAATGCACGGCAGAAAGCACGCTATGTTTTTGATAAGTTCCACAAAGATTGTTTTGCCGATGATACAGGTTTGGAGGTTGAGGCCTTGGACAATCGTCCTGGAGTCTATTCTGCAAGATATGCAGGCGAACATTGCTCTTTCGATGACAATATAGACAAATTGCTTGACGAACTTAGCGGCAAGACAAATCGCAAAGCATGCTTCCGTACTGTAATATGCCTTATAGAGAATGGCGAAGAAAAGTATTTTGAAGGCGTATGCAAAGGCAATATAACCACTGAACGCTATGGCAACAAAGGTTTTGGCTACGACCCTGTATTTATTCCAGAAGGTTTTGGCGAAAGTTTTGCAGAAATGAGTGGAGAGGACAAAAACAAAATATCTCACAGAGGTCTTGCCACCAAAAAACTTATAGACTACTTGCTTGGCAAATAATAGACAGACAATTTCATATACCCTACAATGATAAAAGAAGAAGACATAAACAAAGAATATATTCTATCCGTTGCAAAGGCTATGGCAGTGGCTGCACGCACAGCTCCAAAGGCCAGAGGGATAGATAACCTCCTTATTCGCATATTGGAAAAGGAAGAAATAGAAAAAGTTTCCGAAAGATTAAAAAAAGATTACGAAGAAACAGGACAGGAGTTCCTTTTGCGAGATTCCGAAAACATACTTTCTGCACCTTACATCCTTCTTATTGCAACAAGGACAATGCCTTTGGGATTGGATTGTGGCTATTGCGGTTTCCCAACTTGCGAGGCCAAAACACAATGTTCCAAAAACATACCATGCTTTTTCAATAGCGAAGATTTAGGCCTTGCTGTTGGCAGTGCATGTTCGGTTTGTGCCGACCATAGAATAGATTCTCGTGTTATGTTCTCTGCTGGCAATGCCTCAATAAAGGCAGGACTTGTGGAAGATTGCCTACAATGCCTTGCAATCTCTTTGAGTGCAACAAGCAAGAATCCTTTTTTTGACAGAAAATAAAAAACACAATATAAAATGTTACAGATAAACTACATAAGAGATAATAAAGACCTTGTAATCAAGAAACTATGTGTCAAGAATTTCAAAAATGCTGGTGCAACAATAGACACCCTTCTTGCACAAGACGAACAAAGAAAAGCTATTCAACAACAGGTAGATGATATAAAGAATCGTCAGAATCTTTTGGCTAAAGAGATTGGTGGGCTTTTCCGTGAAGGCAAAAAAGATGAGGCAGAAGCCAAAAAACAAGAGACTTTTGCATTGAAAGAGCAGGAAAAAAATCTTGCAGACTTGTTGGCAGAAGCAGAGATAAAGGTTAGGGAGATGCTTCTTGCAATACCTAATCTTCCTCACGACAGTGTGCCAGAGGGAAAAGGCGAAGAAGACAACGAAGTTGTTGCTATGGTAGGCACAATTCCACAATTACAAGAAGATGCTTTGCCTCACTGGGATTTATGCAAGAAATACGATATTATAGACTTTGACCTTGGCAACAAAATAACAGGTGCTGGCTTTCCAGTCTATAAGGGAAAGGGAGCAAAGTTACAGCGTGCCCTTGTAAATTTCTTTCTTGAACAAGGAGAGAAAGACGGCTACCTTGAAGTGCAACCACCACTGATGGTTAATGAACAATCTGCCATAGCAACAGGACAATTGCCAGACAAAGAAGCACAGATGTATGTTGTAACCTTGGATAAATTCTTTATGATTCCAACAGCAGAAGTGCCAGTAACTAATATCTTTCGTGATACCATAGTAGATAAGAAAGATTTCCCTATTCAACGTTGTGCTTATTCTCAATGTTTTCGTAGAGAGGCTGGCTCTTATGGCAAGGACGTCAGAGGATTGAACCGTTTGCACCAATTCGATAAAGTAGAGATAGTTTGCATAGATTCTCCCGAACATTCCTACCTTCAACTCGAAGAAATGAAAAAGCATGTAGGCGAATTGTTAGACCAGCTTAACCTTCCATACAGAATTCTTCGCCTTTGTGG
>JABUUQ010000004.1:148817-150069 GCA_021443125.1 Bacteroidales bacterium | reverse complement strand
TTTACATCTGCACTTACTTTCGATTTTGAGGTTTATTCTGCCGCACAACAACGCTGGTTGGAGGTTTCTTCTGTATCAAACTTCGAATCATATCAAGCAAATCGTCTAAAAGTTAGATACAAAGATGAAAACGGCAAAATGCAGCTTTGCCACACACTCAATGGTTCTGCTCTTGCACTTCCTAGAGTTGTTGCCGCTTTGTTGGAAAACAATCAGACAAAAGATGGTATTGTTGTTCCGGAAGTGCTTAGAAAATACACAGGTTTTGACATAATAAACTAATGAAAATGCAGAAGTTTTTGGCAATTATTCTTTCATGTTTGGTGCTTTTTGGTGCAATGAACACAACCATGGCACAAGACAAAAAGAAGAAACAAAAGAGTAAAGCGCTTACAACAATAGTTGAAAAAGCAGATAAGTATGGTATAGGCGACAAAATACCGGGATGGTCTTTGATTCGTGCGAAAGCAACAGGCAAAAAGACTCTTCTTGGGTTGAGTTTGGGTTATGGCAATTTGGGATTGAGTGATTTCGGTTTCAATGGTAGCAATGCAACAGCACCTTCTATAGACGGAGGCACGCAATGGAACATACGCACCAAAATAATCTTCTATCGCAGTCATAGTTTTTCAATTCACACTGGTATAGGTTACGAAAGCGACATCCTAAAACTTAATAATCTAAATGCAACGCTTTGGGATTCAACCCTTTCGCCAACAAATATGGAAGGAAAACTTGTTGCAAGATACATAACCATTCCTCTGCAATTCAAATATAAGTTTTCAAGTTCTTTCTCTTTGCATGCAGGCCTTATTGGCGGCATAAATTTCAACACATCCCACACAGGCAAAAAATACTTTTGGGAAGAAAACAATATAGACTATTCTGCACGAGAAGATTACAACGATTTCAACCCTTTGAAACTCGATGTTCAGGCTGGTTTCACACTTTACCATATCACTTTCTATGCTAAATACGGCATAACCGATATGTTCAAAAGCGACGCCGTATATTCTTGCCATCCATTCACTTGGGGAATTTCTTTGGGTATCTAATCTGAAAGAAAGACACAACAAAAGAATCCGACTTGCAGCAATGAAGTTGGATTTTTTTATATTTGCGTGAAACTTTTTGCAGGGAAATTTGTTTTAATAGGTATAAAAGCACCAGAAATACTGATGAGTGAAAAAGAATACAACAAATGTGTGGATGATTTTGCGGATATGGTTTTCAAGTATTTGAAAAAGAACTT
>JABUUQ010000004.1:144598-148761 GCA_021443125.1 Bacteroidales bacterium | reverse complement strand
AGGCAGGTGGATTTTCAGAAAGCCAAAGCATACATATTCATTACGGCTCACAATTTTATGGTGAACAATAACAAATACATTGCAAAGACCGACAGATTGAAAACAATGCTTAGGACTGGCGACAATTCCTATTGTGATAAAACTTTGGAATACAACGATTTGATAGACGCCATAGTTGAAAATCTTGAAGGCACAATGAGAGAATGTCTTACCCTTCGTGATATTCATGGTTTTGCCTACAAAGAAATTGCAGAGGTTTTGGATATAAGCGAAGCAAATGTTAAAACTCTAATTTTCAGAGCAAGAGTAAAGATAAAGGAAACAATCATAAAACTTGGCATAGAACGATAAAATCACAAAATATGAATATAGATAATAACAATATAGAGCAAATGCTTTTGGATTATGCAGAAGGCAATCTTGGCAAGGAGCAGGCAAAAGATGTGGAATTGTTTTTGAAACAAAACCCTGAATATCAACAAATGCTTGCTTTGTATGACAAGACTATGGCTTTGCAAGATAATGATGCTGAGGTATTTGCAAACAAAAAATCTCTAAAAAAGTCTCTTGTGCCTGTCTTTTGGAAATATACTGCAAGCGTTGCCTCTGCTGTTGCCGTGATTTTATTGCTTCTTACTTTGAACAACAATGTTGTGAATGTGCCTGATTCCGAGCCTGTGAAAAAGGAGCATAGTCTTGCAAAACATTTTGAAAATAAAACGGCGGAAGAAAAAATTGAAACGCCATTTCAAAAAAATAAAACGGCGTTTTCTATCGAACAAAACAGGCAAACAGCAAATGCTGTGGAAAGTGTGGAACAAATAGAGCAAGCAACCGAGAATGAAATTGTTGAACAAATTGCCGAACAAAACACAATAGAGCATATAGATGAGATAGCAATGGTTGAAAATGAAACAGTTATGGATACAATTAAACTCATAATAATTCCTACTGAACATAAAACAGAAACTATGAGCCTTGCAACCTATTTGTCCAGAAAAGTGGAAAATGTGGCTTGCAATGTGGAAAATAACATAAAGAAACGATTATCATATAAATTCTAATTAAATACAAAAAACTATGAAAAAAACATTAAAAATCTTGCTTGTTGCTCTTGCATTCGTTGCCGGCAATAACACAATGGCACAAACTGACGATTTATTTGCGATGGCAAACACTGTAATTCAAGGAGATACAATAAAAATCGTAAGTGGTGGCGACACAACAATTTTCGTAACAAACGGAAAACAGTTGAAAAATATCTGCATAGACACAGTAAGCTTTATTCTCAAAGATACTATGCAGTTGGACTCTATCTTGGAGCACATGACAAAGAAAATACTTATTAAGTCAGACACTGTTATCACATCAAGCATGGCATCAAATATTCTTGGTTCTGCCATGGCACATCTTTTTGATGATGACGATATTACCATAAAGATGAACAATTGTGATACAGATAAAACTTGTCATAAAAGCAAGCACAGAAGCAGAACAATCTTAAATACAACATTAGGATTTGGCTACGGATTGCTTGGCATGGGCGACGATATGTTTAAATTTGGTATGGACAACGATGCTTACTCTCTAAAATGGTCTTCTCGTTGGGATATTATGCTGATGATTAACATTTTACCAGATAATTTCTTCTTCCCATCAATAGGTATAGGCTACGAAAGCGATATTTTCAAATTCAGCAATCCACAAGGTTTCTATGATGCTCATACAGACCTTATCAGCCAAGTTGGAACAGAAAAAACAAAATTGGTTGCCCGCTATATAACTCTTCCTGTAATGCTTAATTTCAATTTTTTCCCAACTCACAGACATTCTCTTACTCTTAAAGCAGGTGTTGTGGGCGGTTTGAACTTCAACACCTCTCACACAGGTCTGAAACTTGAATACGAAAACGCTTTGGGTAACAATGTGGAAGAATATACAGGCTCTAACTACAAAAATTTCAATACTTTGAAACTTGACGCTATGATTGGTTTGGAATATACAGGCTTCACAATCTACTATAGACAATCAATGACAAATATGTTCAAAGACTCAAAAGAAACACCAGCTTATCCATTCTCTTTTGGTATAATGTTAGGCATCTAAATCAAAAATAATATATTGTTTTTAGCAAATTATAGTACTTTTATTGTTGAGCAGGGAACAAATCCCTGCTTTTATTTTTTTCTCTCCCCTATACTCGCGAACAATGCATCATTAACGCATATAGAAAATTGTAACACCTTATTTATTACGCAACCTGTAATTAGCCACCTAATACAATAGTCTTCCATACTCGCAAACAATGCAGCGATTTTCCCGTTTTGAAAATTGTATTGCTCACGAATATAAAGTATTAGGAAGCGTGAAAGGCTATTGTTTGCAACATATGAGAGCAAGAGTAGTAAAAACACAATAAAACAAAAGGAAAATAGAAAAAGTTTGTAGTAAATACATTGTTTGTGCAATATTTTTACTATCTTTGCACCTGGTAAATTTATGAATTTTAGATTTTTATATAACAAATAGATAATGCTTTTTAACTCATTAGGTTTTTTACTTTTCTTTCCCTTTATCTGTTGTGTCTATTGGCTTATAAGATATATATGGGGTGGCGAAAGAACTTTGTTTGTAAGGAATAGTCTGCTTTTGGCGGGAAGTTACTACTTCTATATGTGCTGGCAACCCAAGTATGCTTTGTTGCTACTTTTCAGCACTGCAGTAACATATGTTTGTGCCATATTTATTGATAGGTCGGACAAAGTAAAAATAAGAAAATTATGGTTAATTGCTGCCGTTGTTGTCAATATCGCCATATTGTTTTTCTATAAATACTATGGATTTGTGGCAGATTCAATAAGTGCTATTATGGGAACAATGGGAATGACCATACATATACCAGGATTGAAAGTTCTTCTGCCAGTGGGTATTTCATTCTATATCTTTCAAGCACTTGGCTATTTGATAGATGTGTATCGTAAAGATATTGTATCAGAAAAGAATTTTATAACATACGCCCTTTTTGTCAGTTTCTTTCCACAACTCGTAGCTGGTCCCATAGAAAGAAGTACCAACCTTCTTCCTCAATTCAAAAAAGATAGAGAATTCAACTATGATTTTGCAATCTCAGGCTTCAAATTGATGCTTTGGGGATATTTTCTCAAACTATGCATGGCAGACAGAGCCTCAATATATGTGGATAAGGTATTTAATAGCATTGGTAGTCATGAAGGATATAGTACTCTCATTGCATCACTATTATTCTCATTGCAAATCTATGGTGATTTTGCAGGTTACTCCCTAATTGCAATTGGTTGTGCACGAATCTTAGGATTTTCTCTTAATGATAATTTCAAACGCCCTTATTTTTCAGTTTCCATCACTGATTTTTGGCACAGATGGCACATATCTCTTAGCTCTTGGCTTAGAGATTACATATATTTTCCACTTGGAGGAAGCAAGACAAGCAAGTTAAAGACATACAGAAACATCCTTGCAACGTTTGCTATCAGTGGTTTGTGGCATGGTGCTAATTGGACTTTTGTGCTTTGGGGTGTTCTTCATGGAATAGTACAATGCATAGAAAGAGCTCTCGGACTAAACAAAAAACAATTCCGTTCTTGGTCAAAATTGCTTCACATAATAGTTACATTTCTGATAGCTAATTGCCTATGGGTATTGTTCCGTGCTAATACTATAGGGGATGCGATGATTGCATTCCAACAAATGTTCTCTTTGTCTGACCTAACATTCTTCGACGATAGTTTTGTTGTATACTATATGATAGTTGTAGGAATTATTGTATTTGTCAAAGATTTTATTGATGAACAACAATATTGTAAAACAATTAAACCATGGATTTCTAACTATTTATGGCCTATATTCTTAATGTTATGCATTGGTTGTCTTGGCGTTTTTGAGGGTGGACAATTCATATATTTCCAATTCTAAACTTTTATGAAAAAATTTATAATAAACATAGCATCTACAAGTTTGGTATCTGCCGCACTGCTTTGTGCATTAACTTGGTTTGGTAATGATACTATTAAAAATGCAGACTTCAAACTTGATGCAGAAAAGCATATTATTGCTATAGGACCTTCCACTATAGGATGTGCTCTAAAATCAGATATTATTGATGGTTTCCAAAATTTGTCAAGAAA
>JABUUQ010000004.1:140102-142839 GCA_021443125.1 Bacteroidales bacterium | reverse complement strand
TCCAATTGGTATGACATAGAATTGATTGTAGAAGTAAGCACATTAAGACCTTCTTTTTGTGCCAAAGTTTTCATTGTTGCAACATCTTTGCATTTTGCAAGGAATACATCTGCTTTGTCTTTTGACGCCTGAATAGTTTTTTCTGAAGGACGTATACCTATAACTACTGAAGCTATTTGTATTTTTTGTTTTGCAAGTGTTCTATCTGTAACCTTTATGATGAATTCACCCAAAGAATCAGGACGAGCATATCTGATTATACCGCCAACAGGGCAAGAAGTCATTGAAGTGAACATATCCTCTGGAATAGAGCCGTCTGTAACCCATCCCATATCTCCAAATGTGTTCTTTGTTGAAGGATCATCAGAGAATTTAGTAACATTTTCAGCAAATTTTGAAGTATCTTTTGAGATTACAGCAAACAAAGAGTCAACCAATTCTTGTTGTTGTTTAACACTACGCTTGATTTGGTCAGAGCCAGTATTTGTATTATACACTGCTATGATTGAGAATTTTATTGAGTCTGGTCTTGATTTTTCGTCAAGTATTCTACCCATTACATAATTGTTGCCCAACATTCTTGGCTCTATCATTGCACCAGCACCTTTGCCTGCAAGAAGAGAGTCTGGGAACAAGCCAGTAATGTTGCGTGATGTTCTTTCGTAGTAGTTACTATCGAAATTGTTGTCGAAAGAAGAAGAAATGAAACCTGCCATATCTTCTTTAGATGTTGCAGCCAAATCATTGAAAGCTTTAGCAACAGAGTCTTGTAATGATTTCATGTCGCTTTCTGAAGGTCTTACATCGAATTTAACGAACTCAACATCTCTCATTTCTTCATATACTTTGAACTCGTTTTTGTGTTCTTCGTAGTATTTTTTATAATCTTCGTCTGTAAGTTTTACTTGATTGTCCTCTATTGAAGCAAAAGGAAGGACAGCATATCTTGTATCCAAAACTTTGTCGTAGGTGTCGCTTATATGTTTTGCCATTGCCTTTGGCATATAGAAACTTTTTGCAATTATGTTGCCGTATTTTGAGTTCAATCTTTCAGTTATGGCATTCTTTTGCATTTGGTTCCATGCTGCTTGTTGTTCTGGTTGCATTTTGTCGTATTGAGACATAACTTGTTTTACAGCCTGAACATTATACTGGCCTGTTGAAGGGTCTGTAAATGCTTGTCTTGCCTCTGAAGCCAAGAAAGTGCCAAGGAACATATCGCTCAACTCTTCTTCGCCAACTGTAATACCTATGGCATCACATTCTCTTTGAAGTATTTTCTCACTTGCCAATTGATAGTAGGCTTGTGCTTTCACCTGGAACTGTTGTTCTTGAGAAAGTTTGCCGTCTGCTGTTCTGCTTTTGTATTGGTTTTCTGTAGTTTCGCGTATATTCTCAAACTCTTGAATGCTTATTTCCATACCATCAACTTCACCTACTTTGGTAATACCTTTGTTGGTTTTCTTGCCAAAGTCATTGAAAATAAACGCTAATGTAGCAAGGGCAATGATGATTGTAACTGCCCATCCGAAATTCTTTCTAATTTTACCTATTACTGCCATTTTACTAAAATGTGTTAAAATTTTAAGGTGCAAAGATACTAATTTTTTTATTTATAGGAAAAAAACTACCGAAAAAATAAGGTTTTAATGCAAGAAAGCGTTTTTTTAATTATCTTTGCAAGTTGAAATAAAGATATTGACTATATGAAAAAAATAAATATCATTCTTTTGGCTCTATGCCTGCCATTTGCTCTTTTGGCACAGAATACAAAGGAGGACAGAAGTTTTGAGTTGAACAAAAATCTCGAAATCTTTGCTTCGGTTTATAAAACTCTCTACACTACTTATGTTGACGATATAAAAGAGGGCGACCTTGTGAAGACTGCCATAGATGCCATGCTGAACAAACTCGACCCTTACACAAATTTCTATCCCGAAAGTGATATGGAAGATGTAAAGATGCAGCTTTTGGGAGAATATGGTGGTATTGGTGCTTTGATACATCAAAGAGGCGACAGCGTTTATATTTCCGAACCATACGAAGGCTTGCCTGCCTATGAAGCTGGGTTGAAAGCAGGCGATTTGATTTTGGAAGTCAACGGACAAAAAGCTTTGGGAAAATCCAACGACCAAGTAAGAGAGTATCTTCGTGGACAGGCTGGCAGTTCAATAAGTATAAAAATTTCTCGTCAGGGAGAAGAAAAAACTTTCAATTTCAAAAGAAAAGAAATAACCCTTCCTAATGTTGTATATAGCGGTATAGTAAGAGATAATGTAGGTTATATAAAACTCAACGAATTCACCAAAAATGCAGCAAACAATGTTCTTGCCGCATTCAACAATCTTAAACGCCAAGGTATGACTTCCCTTATTCTCGATTTGAGAGGCAACGGCGGAGGTTTGCTTGATGAGGCTGTGAATATAGTTAATATATTTGTGGAGAAAGGTTGTAGCGTTGTAACAACCAAAGGCAAAACTTCCGACAAAAACCGTACATTCAAAACAAGAAACAAAGCAATAGACACAAACATACCTGTTGTTGTTTTGATAGACCCTGCCTCTGCCTCAGCAAGTGAAATTGTTGCAGGTTCCCTTCAGGATTTGGACAGAGCAGTTGTTATGGGACAAAGAAGTTATGGCAAAGGATTGGTTCAAAATGTCATACCATTGATATACAACACACAAATGAAGGTTACGGTATCTAAATACTATATTCCTTCAGGTCGTTGCATTCA
>JABUUQ010000004.1:135093-140087 GCA_021443125.1 Bacteroidales bacterium | reverse complement strand
AGAGATTCCACAGGCAGAGCCACAAGGGTTACAGATTCTCTTCGCACTGCCTACAAAACCAAAGGTGGCAGGACTGTATATGATGGCTATGGCATAGAACCCGATATAACAATAGAACCGGAATACGCAGGCAACATTGTGTTTGCATTGTTCAGCAAATCGCTTCCTTTCGACTTTGCTACAGAATTTGTAAAGAAGAATCCGAGCATACCTCCTGCCAAAGATTTCAAAATTACCGATGAAATCTATAGCGATTTTGTTGATTTTCTGCAAGACAAAGATTATTCCTACACCACCCTTGCCGAAGAAGAAATGAAACTGCTTATAGAGGATGCCAAGAAGGAAAAATACGACAGCACCATTATTGCCCAGTTCGAAAATTTGCAAAAACAAATAACAAAAGACAAGGAAAACGATTTGTACAAGTACAAGGAAGACATAAGCGAATTGCTTTTGAGCGAAATAGTTGTAAGATACTACAACCAGAAAGGCAGAGTGGAGGCTATGATTCAAGGCGACAAAGAAGTTCTCAAAGCAGTGGAATTGTTGAACTCAGAAGAAAAATACAAAGATGTTTTCAAAGTTAAATAGTCATGGAGAAGAATCTTAAAAATATAACTTCCTGCATAGAAAAAGACCTTGAGGATTTTGAGCAAAGGTTCTCTAAATGCTTGAGCGACAAAGAAGACTCAACACTGCATCAAATTCTTCGCTATGCTTTTGATATGAAAGGCAAACGCATAAGACCTGTTCTTGCCATGCTTGTTGCTGGTGGTTTGGGACAAATTACCGAACAAACAAAGCGGGCATCTCTTATAGTGGAACTGCTTCATATGGCTTCTCTTCTTCACGATGATGTTTTGGACAATAGCAACAAACGAAGAGGCAAGCAAACTATCAACTCTCTTTGGGGCAATCATGTGGCAATACTCGTTGGAGATTACATGTATGGCAGAGCCCTTTCGCTTATTAACACTCGTGAAGATTTCAACCTTATGCCTATCTATGCAAAAATTGCTATGGATCTACCAAAAGGAGAGATTGATGAGATGGAATCCACTGAAAAAACCGACACATCCGTTGAAACATACCTTAAGGTAATATATAACAAGACTGCATCATTGATTGAAGCCTCTGTATTGGCAGGTCTTGTTTCTTCTGGTGCAGATGCCAAATACGAAGAACAGATTCGCGAACTTGGCAAGAGTATAGGTATTGCTTATCAGATAAAAGACGATATGCTCGACTACAAAAACAACACTGGAAAGCAACAAGGTATTGATATTCAGGAGAAAAAGATTACCTTGCCTTTGATATACTTCCTTGAACAATCGTCTGAAACCGAGAAGGAAAAGATTTTGGAATTTGTGTATTCTGACCAAAAAACGCAAGAAGAAACAGACAGTTTTGTTGCAAGAATTTCACAAAGCGAGGCGATGAAAAAAGTTGAAGCAGATTTGGAATATCACAGCAGAAAAGCTTTGCAAATTGCTGAATCTCTGCCACAAAACGCCTACACTATGGCACTAACCCAACTGGTACAATATTTGATATTCAGAGAATTTTAGGAAAGAAAACGAAACGAAGGAAGAAAAAATTATTCCTTGCTTTCAAAAAAATAAAACGAAAGAAGAATTTAATCAATTAACAAATAAAACTTACGACAATGAAAAAGATTTTTGCATTATTAGTCATGACAGTTTTTTGTCTTGGATTGTCAGCACAGAACGCTAAGATAGCAAGTGTGAACATTAAGGATGTTGATGGAAAAGTTGTAAATACTTCATCTTTCAACAATGGCGATAAACCCTATGTAGTATGCTTTTGGGCAACTTGGTGCCATCCTTGTTTGGAAGAACTTGCAGCAATGGCAGAATTGTATGAAGACTGGCAGAAAGAAACAGGAATAAAGATTTACGCCGTTTCTTTGGATGACACTCGTACAAAAGGCAAGGTTAAACCATTGGTTAGCAGTCAGGAATGGGAATATGAAGTTTTGATAGACGAGAATTCCGATTTCAAAAGAGCAATGGGTGTGAACAATCCTCCTCACACATTCATCGTTGGTGCAGACGGCACTATACTATGGCAGCATGCAGGTTATGCAGAGGGCGATGAAGAACACACAATACAGAAATATATAGAACTGTCTAAATAATAGCAAAACTATATGAAAAGAATATTATTGACAATAGCATTTTTGTTGGGAATTGTTTCTTTTGCCAACGCTCAAGGCATAATAGGCGGCAAAGTTACGGGCAATTTCCAAACTGATATACAGGTATCAAAAGAAGATTCAACCATAGGAGCACAGAAATTGGACGATAAAATCCGTATAAACTCCTTTGCCAATTTCCTTTACACCAATGGAGACTTCACTGCAGGCTTTCGTTTCGAAGGCTACCTAAACCCAATACTTGGATTCGATGCACAATACAAAGGAGCAGGCATTCCATATCGTTTTGCCACCTATAAAAAAGATTTTCTTGAAGTAACTGTCGGCAACTACTACGAACAATTCGGTTCAGGCCTTGTTTTGAGGAGTTACGAAGAAAGAAACCTTGGCTTAGACAACGCTATGGATGGTTTGCGCATTGTTGCCAAACCTTTGAACGGCCTTGTATTGAAAGGACTTGTAGGCAAACAAAGATACTATTGGGAAGATATCTGGAACACCAGCAACGGATTGGTTAGAGGCGTTGATGCTGATTTGGCTTTGAACGATTTGATTCCATCTTTCTCTGCCTCTGATTACAGATTGAGTATTGGTGGAAGTTTCGTTTCTGTATATGAAAAAGCAGACAATGTATCAACAACTATAAACAACGAAGAATATCGTCTGAACATACCTGAAAACATAGGAGCAGGAGCTTTCAGAGCTAATTTTGCCTATAAAAACTTCAACCTTGGGGCAGAATATGCACAAAAAGGTCAAGACCCTAATGCAGTCAATGGCTATATTTATAGAAAAGGCAACGCATTCCTTCTTACCACAGGCTACAGCACAAAAGGTTTTGCTATACGATTTGAAGGCAAGAGAATAGATAACATGTCCTTCAAAAGCAAAAGGACAGCCTCTGGCAATATGCTGAATGTCAATTATCTGCCTGCCATAACAAGACAACATTCTTATTCTTTGATGTCTATGTATTCTTATGCAACACAAGTGAACGGCGAAATGGGCTTTCAGGTTGATGTAATGTACAAGATACCAAAGAAAACCTTGCTTGGTGGCAAATATGGCACAGATTTGAAACTTAACTACTCTTACATAACTTCTTTGGACAAGGAACCAATAGAGGGTTATCAGCTAAACCAAATGGGAACAGAAGGTTACACAAGTTCTTTCTTAAAGTTTGGAGATGATATCTATTTTAGTGAGATAAATTTAGAGGTGAATAAAAAATTCTCTAAAGACTATAAAATGAATTTCATGTATTCTTACCAGACTTTCAATCCTATAGCATTTGGACACGAAGGCAATCCTTTCATTTATGCCAATATCTTTGTTGTTGACGGAACATACAAAATTTCTTCTCACCAATCAATAAAAGGAGAAGTGCAATGGTTATTGACAAAGCAAGATTACGACGAATTTGCCAAAGGCGACTGGTTGCAACTTGGAGCAGAGTACAACCTAAACGGCAAATGGTTTTTTGCTTTGAGCGACCAATGGAACTACGGCACAGAACAAGGCGACAAAGTTCACTATTACAATCTTGCTTTGGGCTGCACCTACAACACAACAAGAGTTTCCCTTTCTTATGGAAAGCAACGCCAAGGCATACTTTGCATAGGTGGCGTATGTAGAGAAGTTCCAGCTTCTAATGGTTTGTTTATGACAATTACAAGCAGTTTTTAACAAAGATAATAAGATAATAAGATGAGAAAGATATTTAATATATTGTTAGTATTAGGCGCTATTGCTTTTGTCTCTTGCGATAATTTCGATGAGGACGAATATATGACTTTGGTGCAAGGCCAGACAACAGAAAGTGTTCCTATAACCAAACTACAAACAGAACAATATGTGCTTTTGGAAGACTATACAGGCTGGAAATGCGTCAATTGTCCTGCCGCTGCTGCTCTATTGGAAGAAATGGTTGCAAAACATGGCGAAAGACTTGTTACTATGAGCGTTCATGCTGGCAGTTTTGCAGAACCAAATGCTACAAACAACAATCTTGACCTACGCACCGACTATGGCACAAAGTGGAATGAAGAATTTGGATTTTCTTCTTACCCTGCAGGACTGATAAATAGAACTTTGAATGGTAGCAACCATGTATTCCAAAAAGATGAATGGGATGCAAAAGTTACTGAAATACTTGCCAATACAGAAAATCGCATCAATATCAATATGGGTGCTGGAGTAAAGGACAGCAAGATTATCGTTAGTGCAGAATATGTTGCCGTTAAAGATATCAACACAACTTTAGAGGCAAATGTATTTGTATTGGAAAGCGATATACATGGCGTTCAATTCAATAGCAATTCACAATATGGTGCTGTGCCAAAAATAGATGACTACACTTTCAACCATGTTCTAAGACCTAATGGTTTATGCAATATGACTATAAATGCCGAGCAAATTGCAAACGGAGAGAAAATCCTAAAGAATTACGCCATAAACATAGACCAAACATGGAAACTTGAAAACTGCAAAGTTATTATCTTCTTGACAGACTCTGCAACCAAAGAAGTTATACAGGTTAATGAAATGGATGTAGACTTATAGTTTTACACAAAACGAAATAAACTCCAAGCCCCTTTCTTTAGGGGCTTTTTTATTGCTGAAAAGGAATAAAAGGCGATAAAAGTTATCTATGCCTACATAAACCTTGCATTAAATTTTTGTAGTGGAATAGTGTGTTGTTCGCGAGTATAAAACTTGTTTTTCTTTCCCTACTCATAAATCTGCAGAGCTAATTTCAGTTTTTTAGTGCTTGCTTTCTATACTCGCAAGAATTTTAGCAATGTTTATAAGGGTTGTG
>JABUUQ010000004.1:128442-133953 GCA_021443125.1 Bacteroidales bacterium | reverse complement strand
ACTCCGTCTATTGTTGAGCAAATGGCGTTGTCCATCTTCATAGCATGTAGTGTGCAAAGAGGTTGTCCTTTTTTTACTTTCTCTCCCTCTTTGACAAAAATCTCCATAATTGTTCCAGGAATGAAAGCATATACTTGTCCTGGGTCCACTTCAATATAGAGTTGTCTATAATGTTTTCTTATTTCTTCTGCCATAGTTTTTTCCTTTCTTTTTTAGAATGGTGGTAAGCCGTGTTTCTTGTCAGGATTTTGCACTTGTTTATTTTTTGATACATCCAAAGCATGAAGCACATATTGGCGTGTTTCGTTTGGCTGTATTACTGCGTCTATGTAGCCATAGCTTGCAGCAACATAAGGGTTGGCAAATTTCTTGCGATATTCGTCAATCTTTTCTTTTCTTGTTTTGTCTGGGTTGTCAGATTCTTTTATATCCTTACGGAACACCACATTTGCAGCACCTTCAGGTCCCATAACAGCTATTTCTGCAGTAGGCCAAGCAAAGACAAAGTCGGCTTTAAGGTGAGAAGAGCACATTGCTATGTAGCCACCACCATAAGCCTTTCTAAGAATTACGGTAATCTTTGGAACGGTTGCCTCTGAATATGCATAAAGTATTTTTGCACCATGACGAATAACACCTGCATGTTCCTGATTTATGCCAGGAAGGTAACCAGGCATATCTTCAAGAGTTATTATAGGAATGTTGAAAGCATCGCAGAAACGAATAAATCTTGCTGCCTTGTCGCTTGCATCGCAATCCAAAACACCAGCCATAGCAGCAGGCTGATTAGCCACAAATCCTACTGTTTCGCCGTTCATACGAGCAAAACCTATAACTATATTAGGAGCAAATAATTCTTGTATTTCCAAAAACTCTGAACCATCGGAAATAGAACGAATAATATGTCTTATATCGTATGGTTTGGCAGGGTCAGCAGGGAAGATAGAACTTATTTTGTAGGTTTTTGTGTCTGGTTTCTTTGTCTCAAATGGTTCTGCTTTTTTGTTGTTTGACCAAGGAATGTAGGTGAACAAAGATTTTATTTGTTCAAAACACTCTTGTTCGCTTTCTGCAAAGAAATGAGCATTACCAGATATCTCTGCATGGACTCTTGCACCGCCTAAATCTTCTTTTGATATTTCTTCGCCAAGAACAGACTTGATAACATCGGGGCCAGTAATAAACATATTGCTTATTTTATCCACAACAAAAACGAAGTCTGTAAGGGCAGGAGAATATACAGCACCACCTGCACAAGGGCCAAGGATGACAGAAATTTGAGGAATAACACCGCTTGCCATTGTGTTACGATAAAAAATATCTCCATAGCCGGCAAGAGCATTCACTCCTTCTTGAATTCTTGCACCACCAGAGTCATTGATACCTATTATAGGGGTTTTCAACTTCATAGCGTGGTCCATTATCTTACATATCTTTTGTGCGTGCATGTAGCCAAGAGAACCTCCCGCTACTGTAAAATCCTGTGCATAGATACATACGGGATAGCCGCATATTGTACCTGTTCCTGTAACAACACCATCGCCAGGCAGGATTTTTTTGTCCATGTCGAAATCTTTTCCAGAATGTTGAACAAAAAGGTCATACTCATGGAAAGAACCATCATCCAATAATGATAGTATTCTCTCTCTTGCAGTCATCTTACCAACGGCTTTTTGCTTCTCAATGGCCTTTTCACCACCGCCTTGTAAGGCTTCCTGCATTCTCTTTTTTAAGTCTTGAGTTTTACTGTTAATTGATGACATTTTCCTTAAAGTTTAGTTTATAAATCAATTACAACGGCAAAGATACAAAAAAAAATCGAATAACAAAGTTTTTATTATTAAAGCCTTGTCAATCAATCTTTTGCTCTTTCCACTCGTTTTCAAAATATGATATATGTGTAAATCCTATTGCTTTGGCAGAATCGAGAGCCTGTTGATAGAAAAGGTCGGTTTCATCTGCTTTGTGGCAATCGGTAGAGATAGTTATTTTTATTCCTTTTTCTTTTGCAATTCTCAACCATTTAAGAGCAGGATAGAAATCATCGTTGCGTTTTTTGTATAGCCCTCTTGTATTTATCTCGGTAATGATATCGTATTGCTTTACGGTGTCCAGCAAACTTCTCACCATTTCCTCATACCATGGAGTGTCGTTAGTGAAAAATCTGCCTTTGTTATGCATGGTTATTTTGTCGCAATGGCCAAGTATGTCGGGCTTGTTTGTCTCAATCATCCTTATCTGTTGAGAGAAATACGCTTCGCAACCTCTTCTTATGTCGTTGTCAAACAATTCTTTCAGTTCTCTGTCATATATTCCTTGGTCGTGCCCGTCAATAAACCAACTATCCATGGAATCGTTATGCTCCTTGACTTGATGCACACTGCCTATAAAGTAATCCAAACCATAGTCTTTTGCTTGTTCCTTTATATTCTCCATGATGTCTGTGATAAAGTCGAGTTCCATGCCGAGATACAAATGTATTCTGTCGGAATAAATTTCTTTCAAACGCTTGAATTCGCCAAGGTATGCCTTTATATCCTCTTGTTTTATGGCAAATGTGTTTGGGAAGGGTACAGGTGCGTGAGAAGACACGCCCCAATGAGAAAAACCATGCTCTATTGCAGCAACAACCATTGCTTCCATAGTGCTTTTCCCGTCGCAGAAAGTAGAGTGAGAATGATAATTAGTCTTATACATTTTGGCTTTATTTCTATTAACTGTTTGCTCTGAATAAAACAAAGTTTCAAAAAATTATTCCTTGCTTTCAAAAAATTAAAACGCCGAAAGAATTTTTACCTCAATCACTTCTTGACAATAAGATATAGTTTGTCGTTTCTTCTTACGGTTTCGGATGTAGGCATAGAGAAAAACTCTCCTTTTACAGTCTTTTCCACAGGTTGCAAATCAACACGAATCTCCTCTGCCTTGCCTTCCAAAACTCCTGTGGTAGGACCAATGATATAGAATTCGTCGCCAAGGGCAAATTCTCCACTTTCCATTCTTATCTCTGCCACTCCGAGTTTCTTGAAATAGTTGGTAACAGTGCCGATAAATACCTTTGTTGTTGTTGCTTGCGAACCATATTTTTCTGTCCATTCGCCCACTTTTCTGCCCAAATAGTAGCCGTCCCAGAAATCACGATTATAGACTCTTCTAAGGTTGTCGTTCCATTGCTTAAGCTTGTCTTCACTCCATGTTCCGTCGCAATAGGCCTGCACTGCTTCTTTATAAGTGCGTACAACAACCTTTACATACTCTGGACTCCTGCCTCTGCCTTCTATTTTGAACACCCTTACTCCTGCATCTATGATTTTGCCTATAAAGTCCAAGGTTTTCAAATCTTTTGGCGACATTATGTATTGGTTATCTACCATAAGTTCTGTGCCTCCGTCCATATCTGTAACCTTGTAGGGACGACGGCAGAATTGAAGACAGGCTCCTCGATTTGCAGACATATTGGCATTGTCGAGAGAGATATAGCATTTGCCACTTACAGCCATACACAAAGCACCATGAACGAAACATTCTATTCTTACCAACTCACCTTTTGGTCCTCTAATATTCTGCTCTTTGATTTTCTCGGTTATAGCCTTCACTTTGTCCAAACTTAACTCCCTTGCGGTTACTATAACATCGGCAAAACTGGAATAATATCTTACAGCCTCTATATTGGATACATTGCATTGGGTTGAAAGATGTATCTCCTGACCTATGGAATTTGCATAGGCAATAACAGACATATCAGAGGCGATAATGGCAGAAATGCCGCTTTGTTGTGCCGTTCTGACCACCTCTTGCATATATTCTATCTCGTCATCGTAGATTACAGTATTGACTGTGAGATAGGTTTTTACGTTATGCTCTTGGGCAATGGAACAAATGTTTCTAAGGTCTTCAAGATTGAAATTGTTTGCTGAATGGCTTCTCATATTAAGTTGGCCTACACCAAAATAAACACTATCTGCACCAGCGTCAATGGCAGCCATAAGACTTTCGTAACTGCCCACAGGAGCCATTATCTCTATTTCGTTCGCGTTCATTATATTTTGCCTATTAGTTCTTTTATATTTGATATTTTGTGTCTGTCGAGATATTCTGAAAGTCCTGCAATTATTTCGGTTGTTACTTTTGGATTTATGAAGTTTGCAGTACCCACCTCAACAGCACTTGCTCCAACAAGCATAAACTCTATAACATCTGTGGCATTTTGTATTCCTCCCATACCAATTACAGGTATATCAACATTGTGAGCCACTTGCCAAACACAGCGCAAGGCAACAGGTTTTACGGCAGGGCCGGACATTCCACCGGTAATGGTTGATAATACTGGTTTCTGCCTTTCTGCATCGACAGCCATAGCCAAAAGAGTGTTTATCAAAGACAAAGAATCTGCTCCTGCACTTTCTATTGCTTGTGCTATCTCAACTATATTTGTTACATTTGGCGTAAGTTTGACTATAAGGTGCTTCTTATATACTTTTCTCACCTCCATAACAACTTCTTTGGCCATATCCTTATTGACACCAAAGCCCATACCTCCTTTTTTTACATTAGGGCAAGAGATATTAAGTTCTATGGCTGGGATTTCTTCCAAATCGTTTATCATTCCCGCAACTTTGCAGTATTCTTCAATGGAAGAACCCGATACATTCACTATTGTGTTTTTGTTTATGCCTTTTATTCGTGGATAAATCTCGTTGCAAAAATATTCAACACCTTTGTTTTGCAAGCCTACAGCATTTATCATTCCTGCAGGTATCTCTGCCAAGCGAGGATAGGCATTACCTTCGCGTCTTTCGCCAGTAGTGCCTTTTACAACTATGCCTCCAAGAGATGAAACATCGATAAAATCGCTGTATTCCTCACCAAAACCAAATGTTCCAGAGGCTGTCATTACAGGATTGTCCAACTGCAAAGAGCCTATATTTGTTTTTAATCTTTCGTCCATCATAATAATATATTTTTAGCGTCAAAGACAGGACCTTCCGTGCATACGCATAAATTGTGACCTTGATTGTTTTCTTGAACACAGCAAAGGCAGGCACCGATACCGCAAGCCATTCTGTTTTCCAAAGAAACAAAACATTCTTTTCCCATTTCTTTTGCAAGATTTGCCACAGCTTTCATCATTGGAGTAGGACCACAAGTGTAGATAATATCAAAATCTTGCTTCATCATACTGTTTGAAGTTACCAATCCTTGCTCTCCAACAGAGCCGTCTTCAGTTGAAATACTTAGATTGCCAACTGCGTTGAATCTATTGGTAAGGAAAAGTTGTTCATTGCTTCTTGCACCGATAATTATATTGGGTTTTATACCTTGCTGATAGAATTTCTTTGCCAATAAATACAAAGGAGCAGAGCCAACGCCTCCTCCAATCAACAAAGGCTTTGTTCCCTTCAATTCAAATCCGTTACCCAAAGGGAAAACTATTGAAAGAGTGCTTTTGGGCTTTATTTCAGCAAGTTTCTTTGTTGCTTTGCCTATTTTTTGCACCACAAGATAAAGCAC
>JABUUQ010000004.1:125158-126978 GCA_021443125.1 Bacteroidales bacterium | reverse complement strand
AAAATTATTCCCAAATAGGTGCTTCGAGCCGAAAGAATAGGCAAGCAGAAGCAAACTGCAAAAATAAGAATGGCGGAAATGATTTTGAAAACCTTTTTATAACGGAATAGTGCATAGTATAAAAATGGCAGTTTCATCAAAAGACATGCTGCAAAGATGTTTTTGTTACCATATCCTCCATTTATTGAAGGTATTCTTTTGGGATATGAAGCACAATCGAGGTGATAGTAGGAAATTATGCAGGTAAGAACATTTACCAACGCAACAACCATGGCAGATAGTACCACAACTTTCATGAGTTTTCTTTCTTTCAAAAGCATGGTGCCAAACAAGAAAGATGCAGAAAACACCAACAACCAACGATTTGCCACAACTATGCTTTCAGATCTATTGATTGCCCAAAAAGAAGATATATACATCCATAGCAAAAGTAATATGGACACAACATTTATTGCATTAAGTTTCTGTCCTCCCTTTTTGAATGAGAAAAGAAGGAAAACTACAGCCATAATATCAAACAAAGCAAGAAAGAAATGCCTTAAACTTGTTACATCATTAGTCCATAGTGGTGGAAAAACCTGTATGAGAAAAAGCAGAGCAACCAATACAGATGCTATAATCTTGAAAGTTTTTTTGTTTGTTATGGTAAAATTTTCTGTGTTCATGCTTTTGCGTATGTTTTTAATAGATCCATTTGCTTAACCAAGGAGATGCCCAACGAATAAGACGTTTTGGAAGATGTTTGTGGAAATTGTATTCCCTTATGTTCCTTTGTTTTTTAGAGAAAGACCAAAACAAAGTTATATCTTCGCCTTGCCAGTGCTTTTTGTACTTGTGTAGTGAAGAGTTTTTTGTGCATCGTCCCAAAGAATAGTATTTTGCTTTATTCTCTTGTGCATAGCACATCATAGCATAGTGAAGAAGATAGGAAGTATAGTATTTGTTATAATCTTTTGAGGTGGCAAAAAGTTCATTTACAAAGGTTCCGTTCATATAGTCGGTAAGTGTTGCCCCACCAATAACGATTCCATCTTTTAAGGCAAGGAAAATAATTGAATAACCTGCATTTGCCCGTCTTTGAATGGCTTTTTTAGGAAAAGAAAAGGTACCCAATTCCGCCATTCTTTGAGAATAAACCCTGTGAAAGCGTTTTACAAAACTTTTGTCTTTGCCAAAAATAATCTCTATACCATTTTTTTGTGCTTTCCTTATCTTTCTTTTTACGTTTGAGGAGAAGCAGTTCCATAAGTTCTCGTAATTGAGTTTTATTGTAGGGAAAACCTTTTGTGAATAGATATATTGGCTGTGTGCAACCGTGTCTCGTATTTCCCAATCTTGCCTTGATGTTGAGATATAATTGCCTTCTTCGCTTTCAAAGATTTGAAAAGGTGCAGAGTCTATATCTGTAGGCTTTGTTTCCATAACTCCAATAGACAAATATGGCAAACTAACCCATTTTTTGCCGATATGACACATAAGAATGCTCTTTCTTTCATCTTTTGAGGAGGTGAAAGGAATTCTTTGTATCTTTATCCTATGCGTTTTTTCGTAGCAAGTGATAAAATTATCTGCATTGTTAAGTTCTATCATATTTTGAAAGGATGTTGCTTTTGTGATAATTTAGCCAAAGGATGATAATCGCCTTTTAAGCCTATTGCTTTTGCGCTTCTTATCTGACTTACTATTTCTATACACTGCCTTGCATCGTCCAAACCAAAACCATTGTCTTGCAAAATGTTTTTATAACTTTCTGTATGCAAGTCTGCAAAGCCGTCGGAAAACTCTATCTCTTTGTTGTCGCACATGATACTCCTATAGGT
>JABUUQ010000004.1:120314-124496 GCA_021443125.1 Bacteroidales bacterium | reverse complement strand
GTTTCTTTTATAGCTTTGAGATGTCGTGGTGCAATGTATCCTCCAACACCTATAATTCCAAAATTCTTCATTCCAAAAGTTATTTTATTCGCTTTACACCCTCACAAGTAAGCATATATTGAAAATTACTTTCTTTTTCTATTGCAATACCTTCTTTGTTGAAACACAGTCTATGACCATACTCTCCCACATAGCCTATTTTCTTTGCAGGATTGCCAACCATACAGGCATAATCTTCCACATCTTCCCTTATAACTGCTCCCGCCCCAATAAGACAAAACTTTCCCAGCACATGACCACAAACTATTGTTGCATTTGCCCCTATGCTTGCACCCTCTCTTACCAAAGTTTTTTTGAACTCTTGTTTTCTTTCAATGAAACTTCGAGGGTTTATCACATTGGTAAAGACACAACTTGGACCAAGGAAGACATTTTTTTCACACTCAACACCTGTATATACAGATACGTTATTCTGTATTTTTGTTCCTTCGCCTATCTTCACCTTTGGAGAGATTACAACATTCTGACCTATATTGACATTTTTCCCAATCTCACAAAAACTCATAATATGGGAGAAATGCCATATTTTTGTGCCTTCTCCTATTATACAGTCAGGGTCGATTATTGCCGAAGGATGTGCAAAGTATTTTTCCATATCGTTTGTTAGAATGTATCCTTGAATCTTTCTATATTTCTTCTGTCTTTCTTTGTTGGGCGTCCTATGTGTGCATCCCTACGCTCAAAATACACTTTTCGCATTAGCTCTTGCTTGTCGTATTCTTCTTGTGGTGTAAGGTCTTGATAGTAGTTGGGCACATCTTTGGCAGGAATACGATTGTTCAACACATCCAAAACTTTCACAACCTTTTTTAGAGGGTTGAGATTGATTGTATATTCATCGCCAACCTTTACTTCTTTGGATGGTTTTGTATTCATACCATTGCACAACACCTTTCCCATATCGCAAGCCTCAGCAGCAAGGGAACGTGTTTTGTAAATTCTGACACACCACAACCATTTATCTATTCTCATGCTATTTTTCTCTGAAATATATGGTAATAGGAACACCTTGGAAGTTATAGAACTGCCTTAGTTTGTTTTCCACAAATCTTATATAGTCTTGTTTTACATATTGAGGTAGATTGCAATACAAACAAAACTGAGGATATTCTGTTTTCAGTTGGGTTACATATTTTATCTTTATTCTTTTGCCTTTGTATTCAGGTGGAGGTGTTTGTTCTTTGACAATAGGAAGAATAGTTTCGTTCAATTGTGATGTACTAATCTTTCTTCTGCGGTTTTCATACACTTCCTTGGCTTTTTCCAGTACCTTGAAAATTCTTTGTTTGTTGATTACCGAAGTGAAAACGATAGGAATATCTGTGAAAGGTGCAGTTTTTGCTCTTATGCCTTCTTCAAATTCTTTCAGCGTGTTGTTTCCTTTTTTTATTTTGTCCCATTTATTCACCACAACAACGATTCCCTTGTTGTTTCTTTGGCAAAGTGAAAAGATATTAAGGTCTTGAGACTGGAACCCTTGCTCTGCGTCAATTATAAGTATGCAAACATCCGAAGTTTCAATGCTTCTGATTGCCCTCATGGTAGAAAAGAACTCTATATTGTCTTTCTCTGCTTTCTTTTTCCTAAGTCCTGCCGTATCAACTATGAAAAAATCAAATCCGAAAAGATTATATCGTGTGTTTATGCTGTCGCGTGTTGTTCCTGCAAGGTCTTTGACTATGTTTCTGTCGCTTCCTACGATGGCATTGATAAAAGAACTTTTTCCTACATTAGGTCGTCCCACTACAGATAGATGAGGCAAAAGGTTTTCTTCGTCTTCAAAGTTTTCAGGTGTGGAAAAATCTTTTACAAGTTCGTCTAACAATTCTCCCGTACCGCTTCCGTTTGCTGCAGAGATACAAAAAATTTCACCCAAGCCAAGAGAATAGAATTCAGGCACATTCAAAGATTTTTTATAGGTATCTACTTTGTTTGCAACAAGTAAAGTCTTTTTCTTGCTCTTTCTAAGCATTTGTGCTACATCCTCATCCATAGGTGTAAGCCCTTCTTTTGTATCCACAAGGAACAAAATGGCATCTGCTTCTTCTATGGCTATCTTCACTTGCTCACATATCTCTTTCTCAAAAGCATCATCACTTCCTATAATGTAGCCTCCAGTATCTATAACAGAAAACTCCTTGCCGTTCCAGTTGGATTTGCCATAGTGTCTGTCTCTTGTAACACCAGATGTTGGGTCTATGATAGCCGATTTCGTTGAGGTAAGGCGGTTGAAAAGCGTGCTTTTGCCCACATTAGGCCTTCCTACAATAGCAACTATATTACTCATAATCAAAAAAATTGTTATAACTTTGCAAAGGTACAAAAAAATATCAAATTTTCTTATGAAAAACCTATATTGTTACATTCTTTTGCTTTCCGTTGCCTTTCCGTTTTCTTTGAGTTTAGCCAGCAACAAAACAGATACTATTTTCTATAAGGCAGAGTTGGAAAGCACCAATCTTCCACTAATGTTGAAAATCATAAACCTTGAAGACACAACGCAATATCTTATTTCCTCACCATTGCAGAGCAAAGAAAATTTTCCACCCTCAAAAGTAAAATACATAGAAGACAGTTTGTCGTTGGGATTCAAGAAACTCGGTATAGTTTTGCACCTTAAGGCCAACGAAGACAGCACAGAATTGAAAGGCACCTTTACACAACGCTTCCTGCATTCCGAAATAGTGTTCAAAAAGCAAGACAAGGATTTTGCACTCCTAAGGCCACAGACACCTTTGCCACCTTTTTCATACAAAGAGAAAGAATTGACTTTTCGCAATCCCGAATGTGAATATGAGTTCCATGGTACATTGACCTATCCCGAGAAAGAAGGCAAATATCCTTGCGTTGTATTGGTTTCAGGCAGCGGAGCACAGGATAGAAACTGCGAAATATATCAGCACAAGCCTTTTTTAGTTATTGCCGACTACCTTACAAAAAATGGTTATGCCGTTTTTCGCTACGACGATAGGGGTTGGGGCTACACAGATGAGAAAATGTACAAAGGAACAACAAAAGATTTCGCCCACGATGCCTATTGTGCCATGCAAATGCTTAAAAATGAGGATGTAATTGACCAAACAAAAATAGGTATAGCAGGACACAGCGAAGGAGGTCTTATTGCTCAGATGCTTTGTGCCGAACATAAAGATATAGCCTTTGCAATTCTTATGGCAGCACCAGGAATAGACGGAAAAAAAGTGCTAACCACTCAGTTACAACTGCAATATGCCGATAAGCCAACTCTTTTGGAACAACAACTTAACACTTATGTCAATAGGGAATACGACACTACCAAAGTTTCTGATTATTGGCTTGATTTCTTTGTAAGAACCGACCCAGTGCCATTCATAAAGAAAATGCGATGCCCTACACTTGTATTGCAGGGAGAAAAAGATTTTCAGGTTATACTTGAAGAAAATTTGCCACAAATAAGGAAGAATATACACAAAAAGGCAATCATAAAAACATATCCCGACATCAACCATCTATTTCAGCACTACAACCCTTCACAACCAACAAATTATGCTTCAATAGAGGAAACAATTTCAACAGATGTCTTGAAAGATATCTTGGATTTTTTGAATAGTTTGTACAAAAAATAGTCCCCAAAACAGTTTTTTTTCAAAGGGTAAATTAAACCGAAGAAAGAAAAAATTAAAAGCAAGGAATAATTTCTTAAAACGCCGTTTTATTTTTATGAAACGGCGTTCTGATTTTTAGGATTCAAATCTCCTTAAAATTTCTCTTTCTGCAAAATTGTTTCTTCACTAAAAGAATGAAAAACAATGCTTTTAGAATTTATTGTTTTTGGCTTTTCATCTTTTTTCAAAAGTGCCGAACGCGATATGGAAAGTTTTGAATTTCTGTCAGTAAAGACTTCTTTGCCTTTAAGTGTTTTTGCATCGGTTTTCTGGCTGTTGTAGAGTTGTGGAGTAGGGTTACCATAGTAGTAAAGGAACATATTTTCAATTTTGGGTTTGTTTTGAAGATAGAAAATTTCGTTTTTGTTTTCGGCAACAAAGTCGAGAATTTTCCTATCGTTGTTCAGTGTTTTGCTATGATAGGGCAGAAGGCCGAAACAAACATTCCAAAGCATTGTGGCCAAGGCAATAGGAAGCG
>JABUUQ010000004.1:111941-116131 GCA_021443125.1 Bacteroidales bacterium | reverse complement strand
TTGAAAACAATTTGGCAAGGAACATTGTATGCGTTGGCTGTAACGAGAAAACGATCTATGAAAGCAGTGTCGGTTTTTGGCAGTTTGGCAGAAACAACCAAAAAAGCCATATCTATATTCGCAGCAATTATCTGTGTTTGCTTCGAAAGCTTTGTGGAACGCCTTATAATATAGTTTTTGCGTTCAAATATTTTGTCAATCAAAGCATAATCTGAACCATCTTCTCTAAAATGCACCCTGTCGCCAATAGCAACCGGATTTGTAGTTTTCAGTCCTTTGATACGGAAATTGCCTTTTATGAAACAAGGCACAAGAGTAGTGTCATCACGCCTAACAACGTAACTGCTGCCTGTTGTTCTTATGACAACACCTTCGTTTTTCTTTTCTTCTGAATCCATATCCGAAAAAAAAGAGAGTCGAACTGTGTAATTCTCCTCTCTAATCAAGTAGCGGGAGAAGGATTCGAACCAACGACCTCCGGGTTATGAGCCCGACGAGCTACCACTGCTCTATCCCGCATTCTATTTTCAGTTTGCAAAATTACAATAAATTTCAATACCTTCCAAATTTTATCACAAAAATTTTACTGCCAAACTACGAAACAACTTATGTAAAGGTCTCAATGTTTATTATTTGTATTGATAATTTTCCCAGTATTCTTTTTCTTGTCTAAACCAATTTATACGGTCATTTATTTTTGATATTTCAATTCCATAAAAGACTTCCAAGGCTTCACACATCTTTATCATCCATTCTTTCCTTGAAGGTGTAGATAGAATTTCAATATCATTAGAGTTTTTTATCTGTATTTGTCCCCATCCCAATGCACCCAAAGTAAGACACGACCATGCAAAATGCTCGATTGGTCTAAATTGACAATTTGTGTACACAATTTTATCACCATCAACATTGTAGGTAATCATCAATATACAAAAATGATTGCTATTGTTTCTGTAAAATTTGGCCAAACGTTGCACAGATGTAAGGTTTGGCATATTAAATTCGGTGCCAGTATTATGTGTTTTAACATCAATAGCATAATAATTGCCATCTTTATCAGAAAATGCCAAATCCTGCATAGACCTACGACTGAAATCATCCTCATATTCTCCCAAAAATTTATTAGGTATGCACTCTCTAAAATGTTGTTCTACAAAACTTTGAATAGCATCACCTATTGCTCTTGTTGAATCAAGCGAAAGCGATGAAACCAAGTTACAACCGTCTTTCTGTAACAAAGCCAATAAATTATTTTCTATATTACATCTAATTTGTTCTTCCATTGTTGTTCAGTTATATTATAAACTAAATAATGATGGCATTGTATTTTGCTCCATCATATTGTTTTTTACCTTATTTTTATTGTTTTGGGATTTCTTTTGCATATTCAAAGTGTTTCGTTCCCAAAATACACCATCACAGTAACCTTGTATATCTTTTTCATTCTCTGCCATATTTAATCTTTTTGCCGCTAACAAAGCATATTCTTCATTGATTTCAGTGCCACAATAATGTCTTCCAAGTTTTTTTGCCACAACAGATGTAGTTCCACTGCCGAGGAAGGGGTCAAAGACAATACCATTTTTTGGACATGAGGCAAGTATGAGTTTTGCTATCAATTTTTCTGGTTTTTGTGTAGGATGGTCGGTGTTTTCTGGCATTGACCAATATGGAATGCTTATATCATCCCAAAAGTTTGAAGGATAGGTAATGCGAAAATTACCTTCTTCTGTTTCCTCCCAATCTTTTGGTTTGCCATCAACCCTATATGGAGCAATTACCTTCCTTTTTTGCATAACAGAATCTACATCAAAGTAATAATCATTTTCTTTTAATACTCCAAACCAAATATCCTCCATGGCATTTTTCCAATTGGATTTGGCACCACGCCCTTTTTCTCTCTGCCAAGTAATTCTGTTTTTTATAATAGTGTATTCGCTTAGAACCTGATATATAACGCTTGTACTTTTCCAATCACAACACACATACACACTGCCATTTGGTTTTAGCAATTCCAATACCTTTGGCAACCAACTTCGTACATAATCCAAATATTCTTTATCGTTTGTTGCCTTAAACTTAAAACCCGCAAAATCTTTTGATAAATTATATGGAGGGTCAATTATCAACAAATCAGCAAAATGTTTTGGAAGATAGTCTATTATTTCCAAAATATCTTGATTAACAGTTTTATCAACAACATCTGCTGCCGAACATTGTTGTGAAAGGTAGGATAAATTTCTTTTCAACTTAATGCGTTCAGTATCAGATAATGTAATGGTGCGATTTCGTTCAGCACGAACTTTTTCCATATTATAATTTCTTTTCTTTTGTTTTTGGGAAATTATTCCTTGCTTTTGATTTTTTATTCCTTTGTTTTAATTTTTTGAAATGGCGTTTTATTTTGTTTGCTTTTTGTTTGCCTTTTCTTTATTGTATTTGCCACAGGAACGATAGTTGTCTTTCCAGTATTTTTCTTCCAAAGAACCCACAACAACGCCTTTTGATGTTGAGGTATGCACAAATCTGTCGTTCTTTATGAAGATTCCCACATGATTCACCCTGCCTTTGCCAAAGAAAACCAAATCGCCTTCCTTCAAATCGCCTTTGCTTTTATACAAATCGCAAACTTGTTCCATTTGTCCGCTGCTTCGTGGCAAAGTGATACCATAAACATCTTTATATACTTGGCAAACAAAGCCTGAACAATCAACACCATCCCTTGTTGTACCACCCATTTTGTGAGGAGTGCCTATCCAAGTTACGCAATAGTCAGTCATATCCGATGCATAGGATTTCAGAAATTTCATGCTTTCGGTATATACATCGTTGTTGGTGGTATTGCGTTCGTTTCTCTCACGAGGCTTGTCGTTATTGCCTCTTCTTATGTTTGGAGTTTCGGTAGAAGGACTTCTTTCTTCTTTTGTAGTTTTTCTAACTGGTGAACAGCTATACAAAAACGCTGAAAAAATCACTAAAACAATAAATATCTTTTTCATAATCAAGTAAATTATAGATTGTTAAGCATTTGTTTCAAAGAATCTTCCCAATGTGGTATAGTAATATTCAATTCTTTTTTTATAAGGCTTTTATCCAATACCGAAAACTCTGGTCTTTGTGCTTTGGTAGGGTATTCCTTGCTGAGAATAGGGCGTACCTTGCAATCAAGACCTGAAAGTTCCATAATCTTCCTTGCAAAATCATACCAAGAACAAACTCCTTCGTTGCTGAAATGCATTATTCTTTGCTTGCTTGGCCTTTCCACAAGACTCATTATTGCTTTTGCCAAATCCGTAGCATAACATGGTGTGCCCACTTGGTCATATACAACGCCTATCTCTTGCTTTTCTTTGCCGAGAGTAAGCATTGTTTTAACGAAATTCTTGCCAAATTCGCTGTAAAGCCACGATGTGCGAATTACATTTACTTTTGTACAATACTTTATTGCAAGTTGTTCCCCCACAAGTTTGGTTTGACCATACACACTCATAGGTTTTGTTTCATCCTCTATGGTATAAGGGTGAGAAGACAGGCCATTGAAAACATAATCTGTAGAAATATGAACTAATCTGCAAGAATTTTTTTCACAAGCTTTGGCTAGATTTTCCACAGCCTTGGCATTCAGCAACAAAGCCATTTCTTCGTCATCTTCTGCCTTATCCACAGCAGTGTAGGCGGCAGCATTGACAACAATATCCGGCTTTTGCTTTTCGATAAACTCGTTTACATCCGCCTCTTTTGTTATATCAAGTTCTGCAATATCGGTAAAAAGAAAATCGTAGTTGTAGTCCTTGCTTATTTTCTGCAAACTTTTTCCCAACTGTCCCAATCCACCTGTAACAAGTATCTTCATAATTTTGCGTAAAATAGTTTCTCAATTCAGCAAAGATACAATAAAAAATTAAAACGGCGTTTCAAGAAATTATTCCTTGCTTTTAATTTTTTCTTTCTTCGTTTTAATTTTCTAAAACGGCGTTTTGTTCTGCACGAAAAAAGACGCACATTTTCATGTACGCCTTCTATGAGAAAATTATAGGGTTTTTGTTGTATCTATCAGAAAATCAAGCACACCAACAAGTATAGGAAATGAGCGAAAATACCTGCTACAAGACCTCCTATTGTGTGTGATAATATGGCTTTGGAAATAAGTTTTCTGTAACCAAGAGAGTCAAGCATAGCTGCGTGTGTTG
>JABUUQ010000004.1:106512-110464 GCA_021443125.1 Bacteroidales bacterium | reverse complement strand
GACAATTTATCGTCTATATTGCCATTAGAGAAAGGAGAATTGGCAACTTGAAGCATAACTTTGTTGTTGTCGTTGAACTTGTAACCACCTGTAAGACCTATGCCGTAGCACTGATTGATACTATTGCAGAATTGAGAGTAGTAATAAACATCTATAGGTGCGTAATCATATTCAAAACCACCTATAAGAATCTCTTGCTTACCAAAATCGATAAACCAGTTGTTGTCTATTTGCCAAGAAATAAACAAGAAATCTGTTCCATTAAGTATATTGTTTTCGTCAAAGGGGTTTTTGTTCAAGCGTTGGCGTATGCGATAGGATAGATTGTCTGTAATGTTGCCAAGCATTTGGAAATTAAGATAATCTCCTGTAAAATGTCCTGAGTATTCGTCGGTGATAGTATTCATAAAGCCTACACGACCATCGAAAAACAAACTATTTACTTTGTTTTGTGCCTTTGCAGAAAAAATTGTGCAAAGAATAATAGCCAAAAGGATAAAACTTTTTTTCATATTGTATTGTTTATTTGTTAATAATCTTTATAATCTGTTTTTATTTGTGCTTTCAATCGAAAATTCTTCTGATATGTTGAAGCCAGTGAGTGTATTCCCTTGTAGAATGGTCGGTTATTCCGTTGTTATCTATAAGGTCTATTCTCACTCTGCCACTTGCGTGGATAATATATTGCTTTTCAAGAAAAATTCCTACATGGGAAATTCTGCCATCTTCGTTGGAAAAGAAACAAAGGTCGCCTTCTTTTGCTGCAAACACGCTTGGAATCTCTTTTCCCATTTTTACCTGCTCTGAAGCATCGCGTGGCAAATCTATACCAAAGCAAGAATATACTATTTGCGTAAATCCAGAACAATCTATACCCATACTGCTTTTCCCACCCCACAAATAAGGCACATTAAGGAAAGGCAGAACAATGTCTCTTATGTTTTCTTTTGTGAAATCAAGTGTTTTGGAAAAATTTGTGTGAGGAACCTGAAAATGATGTTCGCCAATGGTGAAATCTTTGCCTATAAGTTTGACACCAAATGGCACAGGAAGAAGTTCTCTGTCCATTTGTATATAGGAAAACATATTTGTGGTGAAATAATTATTTTTGCGTTTTCTTGCTATTGGCAAAAGATTGCGAGAATCTACAAAACCTTCGTAACCATCTGCTGTATTTCTGATTTTTGTCCAGCCATCGCAAGTTTCAATAGTCTCTACAAAATCTCCAAACAAAAGTTGGGTGACTTGTTCAGAAGTGCTTTTGGGTTCTTTCCTTACGGGAACAACACCTAAGAAACAATATCCGTATTTCATCTATTTTATTTTTCCGTTATCAATGCAATAAATAATGCGGTCGATTATTCTGTCTTCCTCACAATTCATAGGGTCGAATTTTATGTCTATATCAACACCCATAGCTTTTGTTGTGGCTTTTATAAGTGCAGTTTTTGTTCCGCCAGCAAAGTTTTTTATCAAACTGTATGAACTTCTGCCAGTCTGACGATAAATAAGTTTGGAAAGAATCTTGCCTTGCGTTTTTGAAAGCTTTTTGACTTTTGAAGAAAACTTGTCTTCAATATCTTTCATGGCTTGTTTTCTAATTTTATCCTTTTGAGAGTCGTTTTGTGCGTTGGCAATCAAAGCAGAATAACTATTCAAAAGACTTTCAGCCTGCTTTGCATAAGGATAAACCTTTTTTACATTGCGAATAAGTTTGGAATGTTTTCTTTGTTCTTCCTGTGTGAGTGGTGTTACATAACTTGTAACTAATACAGGGTCAAGAAAAGACATTGGGATGGTATCTCCCTCATAAATTGCACCAAACAATGTTATTCCATTGCCAGTTTGAGCCAAACCAACAAAGCTGCAGCTTATGAATAATGCCAAACAAAGTATTTTTTTCATCATAATCTTTATTAAATGCTATTTGTTGAGTTGTGAAGCAAGTAGTCCTTGTTGGGATTCTATTGCTTTTTGAGCGTATTCTTTTGTTATCTTTATTGTTTTAGACTTTTTGTCGCTTGGAACAGAATACATCAAATCCATCATAACCTCTTCCAATATACCCCTAAGGCCTCTTGCACCAAGTGAATACTGCTCTGCTATATCAACAAAATAATCCAAAGCATCATCATCAAATTCCAAAACCTTGGAATCAAGTTCTAATAATTTTTTATACTGTTTTATTATAGCGTTCCTTGGTTCTGTCAAAATGCTTCTTAAAGCTTTTTTATCCAACTTGTCAAGGTAGGTAAGAACAGGAAAACGACCGATAAGTTCAGGAATAAGTCCGAATTTTTTCAAGTCTTGTGGCTGAACATATTGAAGCATATTTGTTCTGTCTATTGTCAATCTTTTTGAAGAACTTTTGAAACCTATGCTGTTTGAGTTTAATCTTGAACTTATGTTTCTTTCTATTCCGTCGAAAGCTCCTGCTGCAATGAAAAGAATGTTTCTTGTATCAACCTTTATGAATTCCTGGTTAGGATGTTTCCTACCCCCTTGTGGCGGAACATTAACAACTGTGCCTTCCAAGAGTTTCAGCAATGCTTGTTGCACACCTTCGCCACTTACATCCCTTGTTATGGAAGGATTGTCGCCTTTTCTTGCAATTTTATCTATCTCATCAATAAATACAATGCCTCTTTGTGCTTTTTCAACATCGTAATTTGACGCTTGCAAAAGACGGGTAAGCACTGTTTCAACATCTTCACCCACATAACCAGCCTCTGTCAAAACTGTAGCGTCGGCAATGGCAAATGGTACATTCAAAAGATTTGCTATTGTTTTGGCTAAAAGTGTTTTTCCGGTACCAGTCTGACCTATCATTATGATATTTGCTTTGTCAAGCTCAACATCATCATCGGTCTTCTTTTGATAGTATTTTAATCTCTTGTAATGATTATATACTGCTACAGACAAAACTTTTTTTGCCTTTTCCTGTCCTATTACATACTGGTCGAGAAAGTCGGTTATCTGCTTTGGAGTTTTTATTTTGTCAAGAAATTTCAAATCTTGGCTTTTATCTTTTGGTAGTTCTTGTTCAAAAGTTGAGCCAATAACATCGGAACATTCCTTGCATACGCCCCAACCTTGAATAGAGGACTCCACCATTCCTTTGGTCTTGCTTGCAGGTCTGCCACAAAAGATGCAATATATTTCTTCTTGTTTCTTTGCCATCGTAAAAAGAATTACATAAGTATAGTTTGCATATACATTACTTATAATAGGTAAAAATAAGCCCAAAGTATAGTAAACCTATAACCTTTGGGCTTATCCGTATAAGTTTTTCCCTAACTTTTTATAGTTTACTTTCCTATTAAACTGCAAAAATACGGAAAAAATCTATACTACAATAAAATATCTTTTCTTTTCTTTATTCTGCTGCTCCTGCTCTATCGTCAAAGTCTTCAGTCTGTATTTTTTGAACTTGTTTGTTTCTATACATTTTTCCGAACATATATCTTATTGAAAATCTTACGTCAATTTGATGGTCATTTCTCCAATGTTTTGAGATATATGAGCCATAAATGCTTTCGTCATAGCTCTTTCTGCCCAAATCCCAGCCAGCAGAAAGTGATAGACTTACTTTTTCATTAAAGAAACTTCTGTTTACATGACAATCCAAGTGTTGCCAGCCGTTGTCTTTGCTTGCTCCTCTTATTGATGAAGACATAAACATATAGAAGAAGCCCAAACGAGTTTTGCCAGGCAAAGTAAAGTCTGAATTTAATCTGATATGATAGCTCCAATTGTCCCTATTAAGTTCTTGAGTCATATTTGCGGAACTCATAATCTTGTCCCATCTGCCACCAATCTCAGCATTTACCTGCCAAAAGTCGAAAAATTCTTTGTTGAAAGAAACATTAAGTGCTGCATTTTGAGATGTGCCAAAATTAACAGGATGAGAAATCAAGGCAAGAGGGTTGTAAGGGAATGTGTATCCCAAACT
>JABUUQ010000004.1:95439-106048 GCA_021443125.1 Bacteroidales bacterium | reverse complement strand
TGTGCATAGTCCCATTCCAAAGAGTTATAGTCCTTATCAGATGAAGATAAATTGGTTTTGAAACCGGCTTCAAACTTTTTACCCTTGCCCAATGGCTTGTAATAATCCACTCTCCAAGAAATGTTGTTAGTTGTTGTGTTAGTTGTTCTTTTGTAGCTTTGTTCGTTATAAAGATATTCTTCCTTAGGATAATATCCCAAATAATACTGTGTTGCATCCTTGCTTTTGGAATCATTCCATGAGTGAGTGAAATCCAAATCAGAAGAAATTTTTGTTTCCTTGCTGTCTAATTTTTTCACATAAGACACTCCTGCCATAAGGGAATTTCGTTTTCTCTCAGAACCAGAAAGAGTCTGATACATTGAATCGGCATCAAAATAGTTTGGATTTGAAGAAATATAGGTAGGATTATTGGTTTCATTCCATGGATTTGAGCCAAGAGACAAATTAGAAGAGAAACCAATTGTTGAAGTGGTGTCTATGGAATATGAAGCAGAGAAATCCAAATTGTGATTATTGCCTTTATGTACCATGTTGCTTTGTCTGCGGAACAAAGTGGTGTCTGACCCTACCCACCTATAAGTCTGTGAAGAATCGTTCATGTTAAAATTCATATTATGATAAGAATAGCCAAAACTTGCTATCCATTTGTCATCCACATAGTTCAAACGACCGTTCAATCCTCCACTCCAATCAGTACGATGCGAGATATTTGCTCCCACATTGCCGTTAATACCATAATTGCGTGATTGTTTCAATCTTAGATTTATAATGCCACCTGTGCCTTCTGCGTCATACTTCACTCCAGGGTTGGTAAGAACTTCAAACTTATCCACTTGCTCTGGAGTAATACCTTTTAGGAAATCCACGATAGCCTCCCATTCCATTTTCATCTCTCTTCCGTTATACCAAAACGCCACTCCGCTTTGACCATTCAAAGTTATATTCTCATCACTATCAATAAAAACTCCTGGAACTTTCTTCAACAAATCAAAAGCACTCTCACTTGCTGCCGCCATTCCTTCATCTATGTTCATAGTCATTTTGTCTTCGTCTATCTCTATCCTTTTTCTTTCGGAAACAACTTGAATCTCTCCAAGGTTAGAGGCAGATGTCATTTCCAGAACGCCAAGATCTATTACGCCATTGCCTTGGAAATCAGAAACTTCTATGACTCTCCTGTAAACATCATAACCAACAAAAGACGCTTTGAAAATCAGCCTTCTTGGCTTTACGCCTTTGAAAGAAAATTCGCCTTTGTCATTGGCACTTTCACCTTTGTAAATGCCTATGGTGTCGGTATCGTAGTGCAAAACACAGTTGGCGAACATCATAGCCTCTTTTGTATTTTTGTCAACAAGTTTTCCTTTTATAGAAAACTTTTGCTGTTGTGCAGAAAGGTTCAATGCACAACAACATAGCATCAAAACTATAGCGATGCCTCTAAGATAAAACTTTGTATTGTTCATTTTTTTATACTTTATTTTTATATATAAATTCAAAACCCTAAAATAACGAAATAAAACGCCGTTTTATTATATTATTCCTTTGTTTTATTTTTTTAGAACGCCGTTTTATTTTTCCCAAACCTTATTATGTCATAGAAAATTATTATCTTTGCAACAAAGAAATTGAAACAGATGAAAATAAACATTTGTCAGTTAAATTATAAAACAGCTGATTGCAGTTATAATGCCAATAAAATCCAAGAAATTTTAGACAAAAGCAATGATGATGTCCTTAATGTTTTTGGAGAGTTGGCTTTGAGTGGCTCGCCTTTGTATAGCAGAAACTTATACAAAGATCTCTACATAGAAACCTCTAAATTGGGCGATGCTTTGTGCAATTCAAGAAAAAGTTTCATAGTGGGCACACCAGCAAGAGGCGATGAAAATTTTTGCTACAATTCTTTGGTATTTGTAGACAAGGGTGAGGTGAAGGCTTTGGCCACAAAAAGAAATTTAGGTCGCTTTGACAAGAATTTTACTCAGGGCAATGGTATAGAAGTCCTTACTTATAACGGCAGTAAAATAGCTTTGGGCTTTCTGGAAGATATAGAGAATTTTATCAGAAGAAAGATTAAGGTTGAGCTTGTTATACTTTGCACCAATCGTTTGTTCGATAAGGACGACAAGGAGGAATTTATAGATTCTTTGGCTTTGTGTGCAAGACAGTTAGACTCAAAAATTCTTCTTGTAAATAGAGTTGGTGCAGAGGGAAGCTATGTTTTTTCTGGCACTTCCTTGATAATGAATGAAAAAGGCGAGGTTTGCAAACGCCTTTCCATGTTTGACACCGAAGAAGCTTTTGTGGAAACCGACAATCTTGTCATTGAACGCCACAATCCTTTGTGTTACGAAGAGAAAATCTATAAGGCAAGCGTTTTGGCACTGAAAGACTATTTCAACAAGAACAACATAAAGAAAGCAGTAATAGGTTTGTCTGGTGGAATAGACTCTGCCGTTGTTGTTGTGCTTGGTGTTGCGGCTTTGGGTAAGGAAAATGTAACAGGAATACTTATGCCAAGCGAATATTCTTCTGAACATAGTGTCTCAGACGCAGAAAAATCAGCAAAGAACCTTGGAATAGAATATCATACCATACCTATAAAAGATATGTTTGCCGCAAGTTTGAAGACAATGCAGCCATTGTTTTTAGGTTTGCAGCCAAACACAGCAGAAGAGAACCTTCAGGCAAGAGCTCGCCTTATGATAGTTATGGCATACGGCAATAAATTTGGTGCAGCTATGCTCAACACATCCAATAAGAGTGAAAGTGCTGTGGGATATGGCACCTTGTATGGCGATGACTCTGGAGCAATATCTGCAATAGGCGATTTGTACAAAACAGACGTCTATCGCTTGGCACGATGGATAAACAGAAACGAAGAGATTATACCTATGAATTCCATAGACAAGGCTCCTTCGGCAGAATTGCGCTATAACCAGAAAGATTCCGACACTTTGCCAGAATATGACGAATTAGACAAAATTCTTATTGACTATATAGATAACAACAAATCCCGTTCTGAACTTATTGCTTTGGGTTACGATGAAAAAACAATAGACAGAGTTTTGCATTTGTTTAGAATCAACGAATGGAAACGGCATCAGGAAGCGCCAGCAGTAAGGTTGAGCAGAACATGTTTTACAACAGATTTCTTTAATCCTATATCATAAACAATATATGAGTGACAGTATAAAACACGAATGCGGTATAGCAATGCTTCGTTTGCTGAAACCGCTTGAATATTATCAAGAAAAATACGGAAACACTTGGGCATTGAATCGTATGTATCTTTTGATGGAGAAACAGCACAATCGCGGACAAGATGGTGCAGGTTTCGCTTCTGTAAAGTTTGATACAAAACCAGGTGAGCAGTATGTTGACATAATAAAGAGTAATGACAGACAACCTATTGCGGATATTTTCAAAAATGTTTTTGTTGATTACAAGCGTATAGAGGAACAAGATCCCGAAAAGATAAACGACATTTCATATTTGAAAGATAATGCAAGATTTTTCGGCAATTTGTTTTTAGGACATCTTCGTTATGGAACTTTTGGCAAGAATGAGATAGAAAATCTTCACCCTTTCCACAGACAAAACAACTGGAGAACACGAGATCTTCTTGTTGCCGGCAATTTCAACCTTACCAACATAGACGAGATGCTCAATAAACTTATTTCTCTTGGCCAACATCCTGTAAATATCACCGATACTGCCATAGTTTTGGAAAAAATAGGAAAATTTTTGGACAGAGAAGTTGAAGAATTGTTCAGAAAACACAAACTCAATAAAGAATCCAACATAGAGATTACCGAAAGCATTTCACGTGAGATGGATTTGGCAAAAGTGCTTACCTCTTCTGTCAAGCATTTCGACGGAGGCTATGTAATGTGTGGCCTTACTGGCAATGGATATGCCTTTACTGTCAGGGATGAAAGCGGTATCCGTCCATGCTATTGGTATAAGAATGATGAGATAGTCGTTGTTGCAAGTGAAAGACCTGCAATTATGACAACTTTCGATGCTCCTATCGAGGAAGTTAAAGAACTTACACCAGGATGTGCCCTTATTATTCGCAGAGATGGCACTATTGCAGAGGTAAGAGTAAAGGATGAGGCACAGCCAGCAAAGAAATGTTCATTTGAACGAATATATTTTTCAAGAGGAACAGATGCCGACATATACCAAGAACGCAAAAATTTGGGCGAACGCATATTCCCTCAAATTCTTGAAAAGATAGACAACGATATAGAGAACACAGTTATTTCCTATATACCAAATACTGCTTCTGTTGCCTTCCAAGGACTTGCCAAAGCTTTCCAAGACCATATCGACAGGCAGAGAGTGTCAAACATTCTTTCGCTTGACCATAAGCCAAGCCCAGAAGAATTGGAACAAATCTTCAAAACATCGGTGCGTCGTGAGTATATAGTTGTCAAAGATGTCAAATTGAGAACATTTATCACACAAGACAACGAAAGAGACGATATGGTGGCTCATGTTTATGATGTAACCTATGGACAAATCAGAGAAGATGTGGATAATCTTGTAGTTATCGACGATAGTATCGTTAGAGGAACAACATTGAAGCAAAGCATAATTTCAATACTCGACAAACTTGGACCAAAGAAGATAGTTGTTGCTTCTTCAGCTCCTCAAATACGCTATCCAGACTGCTATGGTATTGATATGTCTCGCCTTGGTCAGTTTGTGGCTTTCAATGCTGCTATACAATTATTGCAAGAAAGAGGAATGCAAGACGTTATAGACAAAACATATCAGAATTGCAAGGCACAGGAAACCCTACCAAAAGAAATGGTTCAAAATCATGTGAAAGCAATCTACGAACCTTTCAAAGACGAAGAGATTTCCGACAAAATAGCACAGCTTATAACTCCAAAGCATTGCAATGCCGAGATAAATGTTGTCTATAATACAATACAGTCTCTTCATCTTGCTTGCCCAAACAATACTGGTGATTGGTATTTTACAGGAAACTATCCAACAGCAGGTGGCAACAAGGTTGTAAATACTGCTTTCATAAATTGGTATGAAGGAAACGATTCAAAAAGAAGTTATTAAATAAAAACATTATACAATGGCAAAGGAACAAAATACAGAAAATCTTGAGAAACTTGAGAAATTAAAAGTTTTGCAAGCAACAATCTCAAAGATAGAGAAAGGTTATGGCAAAGGTGCTATAATGAAACTTGGTGATAAGACAGTTCAACAAGTAGAGGTAATAAGAACAGGCAGTTTGGCTTTGGATATAGCACTTGGTGTTGGTGGTTTGCCAAAGGGAAGAATTATAGAAATCTACGGGCCAGAGTCTTCAGGTAAGACAACACTTGCAACACACTGCATAGCTGAGGCACAAAAACAAGGAGGTATTGCTGCATTTATAGATGCTGAGCATGCATTCGACAGTGTCTATGCACAAAAACTTGGTGTCGATGTAGATAATCTTTATATGGCACAACCCGACAATGGAGAACAAGCTTTGGAAATAGCAGAAAACCTTATCGCTTCAGGAGCAATAGATGTTATTGTTATAGACTCTGTTGCCGCACTTACACCAAAAAGCGAGATTGATGGTGAAATGGGAGAGAGCAAAATGGGCCTTCAAGCTCGTTTGATGTCTCAGGCTTTGAGAAAAATGACTTCTACTATCAGCAAAACAAAATGCTGTTGTATCTTCATCAATCAGTTGCGTGATAAGATAGGTGTTATGTATGGCAGTCCTGAAACAACAACTGGTGGTAACGCTTTGAAGTTCTATTCTTCTGTTCGTTTGGATATAAGAAGGGTACAGCAACTTAAGGAAGGCGACAAGGTATATGGCAATCGTGTAAGGGTAAAGGTGGCAAAGAATAAGGTTGCTCCTCCTTTCCGTCAGGTAGAATTTGATTTGTTGTTCGGAGAAGGCATTTCAAAACTTGGCGAAATCATAGATATTGCCGTTGAACACGAAATAATAAAGAAGAGTGGTTCTTGGTTCTCTTATGGTGAAACAAAGATAGGTCAAGGAAGGGATTCTGTAAAGCAGATGCTTAAGGATAACCCAGAATTGCAAGCAGAGATAGAGGACAAAGTAAGAGCGATTTTGACAGAAAAACAAGAATAGTCTTCATACAATAATATATAAGGAGAGAGTTGTTTTTCACTCTCTCCTTTATTTTTCATGGTACTAAAAACAAATAAGATTGTGAATAAATTTAGCATTCCTATAACCGAGCCATTGAACGAAATGGCCAGAATAAGCCAAATAAAGTCTGGACTTCCCATGATTGTTTGGTTGAATCCCGATGATGGTACAAATACAGGAAAGCACAATATGCCAATGATTAAATTTCAGGATAATACAAATACGCGAATAATACCAAAAGATATGATTCCAATATCAATTCATCATACAAATCCAACAATTCTTGTGAAGAATTATACACCAAATCTGCCAACCTCTGCGATAAACCAACTGAAAAGGTGGATTATTAAGAATTATTCCATACTAATGGATTATTGGAACAATGAAATTTTTGAGGATGAATTGATTGCGACACTCAAATCACTTTAAGCAAAAGTGATGATTGGTGATAGATTCTCATCTTTCCTTGTTTGGCAAAAATAAAACGGCGTTTTAATTTACTGAAACGCCGTTTTATTTTATTCTTTCTTCGTTTTAATTTTTTGGATTAGGAAACCTTTTTTGCAAAACTTTTCAATGCTTCCTGCAGTTCGTCATCAAGCTCGGTATATATTGAATAGAAGCATTTTTCATCATAGAGATTTTGACCTATATAGGCTTTCATAAGTTTCTTTATTTCTATTTGCTCCTTGTTTGACAGCGCTTGCTTTTTCACTCCGTTTTTCTCTGCAAAGGAAAGCATAGCCATCAAATCTTTTTCGCTTACAGAATAATTCTTTACGAAATCTTTGCCACCCTTGTAGTTTGCAAATTTTTCTCTGTTGTTATCCACATAATCAAAACAATACTTGTATATCAGTCCTTGCCTTAATAGTTGTGAATAATAGTCGCTGCGTTTGAAGATAGAGTAGGGCAAAGAAACATCAGGCTCTATTCCCCCGCCACCATAGACTTTTCTGCCTTTCTTTGTTGTGAATTGCAGTTTTTTGTCGTGAGATATTGTGTCGGCATCAGCTTCCATATTTGCGTATCTGTCGAGAAAATCCTGAAAATATTTGTCTGGGTCGCCATTTATGTAAGGTCTTTGAATGCAACGGCCAGAAGGTGTGTAGTATCTTGCCACTGTGAGCCTTACAGCACTTTTGTCCGACAATTCTTTTTGCTCTTGAACAAGTCCTTTGCCAAAAGTTCTTCTTCCTACAACGATTCCTCTGTCGTTGTCTTGAATGCAACCACTCAAAATTTCGGAAGCAGAGGCAGAAAGTTCATCAATAAGGACTATAATCTTGCCTTCTTCAAACAAACCTCCATTTGTGGCAAAATAATCTTGTCTTCCACGATAGCGTCCGTCGGTATAAACTATCAAATCGCCTTTGACAATAAACTCATCAGCAATTTTTACTGCTTGGTCAAGGTATCCGCCACCGTTTCCACGCAAGTCGAACACCAATTGTTTCATACCTTTCCCTACAAGGCTTTGCAAGGCTGCATTTACTTCGTTATGGGATGTTGCAGAGAACTCATCCAACTTTATATAGCCGGTTATGGTGTCAAGCATACCATAATACGCCAATGCATTCGTTTCTATCTTGTCGCGTTTTACAGTATAATCTATCAGTTTGCTTGAACCTCTTCGCTTAATCGACAAAACAACTTTGGAACCTTTGGGACCTTTCAGATAATGCAGTACAGTATCGTTTGTGATGTTGTTTAATTTTTTGCCATTAACCTTTACAATTCTGTCGCCTGCCATTATTCCCGCTTTTTCCGAAGGTCCGCCTTTTATTGTTCGCACAACAGTTATGCTATCCTCAATAATGCGAAACTGAACACCTATTCCGTCAAAATTTCCTCTCAAACTCTCGTTTTCCTTCTTCACTTGCTCTGCCGTCATATAGACAGAATGAGGGTCTAACTCCTGCAAAAGACCTGTGATTGCCTTATCCATCAAAGAGTCCTTGCCTATGTCATCCACATACTCTCTGTCAATCAATCCAAGTATTTGTGAAATCTTATCTTGTCGGTATATAGCACCGTTGTTGCCCTTCCCACCCAACAATAAATAAGTTACAGCCATTCCCAATACAAGGCTAATGGCTGCAATAAGCGGAATATATGAGTGTTTTTTCATTGTCTAAAAACAGAACTCTTGTTATCCTTTTCTGAATTTACTCTTCTATCCAAGATTTCAACTCTTCAAGTTTCAAAGCAGGAATCTGCAGTTTGTTTTTCTTTCTCAAACCATTAAGGTCGTTGAATAGTTTGTTTATATTTGCATTTCTAAGATTTTCCATAGAGCCTATGCCGGCTTTATGCAACAAATCTACCCATTCTTGTGCAATACCTTTGCTTAGAAACTCATCATCTGTGCTTACAGCCTCTTGTGCTTCTGGTTTCATTTGAGGGAAGAACAAAACATCTTGAATACTGTTTGAGTTTGTCATCATCATGGCAAGACGATCAATGCCTATGCCCAAGCCAGAGGTAGGTGGCATTCCGAATTCAATGGCTCTAAGGAAGTCTTCGTCCAAAACCATACTTTCAGGGTCGCCTCGTTTGCCAAGTTCAAGCTGGTCTTCAAAGCGTTTGCGTTGGTCGATAGGGTCGTTCAACTCTGAATAAGCGTTACATATCTCTTTACAATTGCATACTGCCTCAAATCTTTCCACCAAGCCTTCTTTGCTGCGATGTTTCTTTGCCAAAGGAGACATTTCAATAGGATAATCATATATGAATGTAGGCTGAATAAGTTTTCCTTCGCAAGTTTCGCCGAAAATCTCGTCTATCAGTTTGCCCTTGCCCATTGTATCGTCGATAGGTACATTCAGTTTTGTTGCAGTCTCTCTCAATTGTGCTTCATCCATATTGGAAATATCCACACCTGTAAAATGTTCTATCGCTTCATACATCGTATATCTTTTCCATGGGCGTTTGAAGTCTATGATGTTTTCGCCCACTTGCACCTTTGTTGTTCCGTGCAATGCAAGTGCTATTCTTTCCACCATTTCCTCCACTGTGTCCATCATCCAGAAATAATCTTTGTAGGCAACATACAATTCCATTTGTGTAAATTCAGGATTATGGAATCTGTCCATACCTTCGTTTCTGAAATCTTTTGAAAATTCATACACTCCAGAGTAACCGCCAACAATAAGTTTCTTCAAATACAACTCATCGGCAATACGAAGATACAAATCCATATCCAAAGTATTGTGATGTGTCTTGAAAGGACGAGCAGCCGCACCACCATATACAGGTTGCAAGATAGGAGTTTCCACTTCCAAGTATCCTTTCTCATTCAAATAGTTTCTCATTGTGTTAACAATAATAGTACGTTTGATGAAAGTATCTTTCACCTGAGGATTCACTATAAGGTCAACATATCTTTGGCGGTATCTTTGTTCTGGGTCGGTGAAAGCATCATATACAACACCATCTTTTTCCTTAACAACAGGCAAAGGTCTCACACTCTTGCAAAGAACGGTAAGTTCCTTAACATGAATGCTTATTTCTCCCATCTTTGTCCTGAACACAAAACCTTTCACACCAATTATATCGCCTATATCAAGCAATTTTTTGAAAACAGTGTTATACATTGTTTTGTCTTCCTCTGGGCAAATCTCATCACGATTAAGATAAAGCTGTATTCTTCCTTCCTCATCTTGAATTTCGCAGAAAGAAGCGGCACCCATAATCCTTCGACTCATTATTCTGCCTGCTATTCTGACATCTTGAAAAAGTGTTTCATCCTTTTCAAATTCCTGTCTTATTCTTTGGCTTGTTGCATTAGTCTCAAACATTGCTGCTGGATAAGGGTCTATGCCAAGTTTTCTCAATTCTTCGGCATCATTTCTTCTTTGTATTTCCTGTTCGCTAAGTTCCATAGTGTTAAATCTTCATTTTTATATTCAGTTGCAAAGATACAATTTTTTCTTCTCTTATTTCAATAAAATAAAACTTTGTTTTAATAAATTGAAACTTTGTTTCAAAAAAATAGAACTTGCTTTTAGAAAATTGGGAACAAAAAGCAAAAAAATGTCAAAAGATTTGGCGGTAACAGAAAAAATTTATACTTTTGCCTTTCATGTTATTAACGAAAGCAAAGAATATGAAACATAGTTTATGGTTTTTTCACACCTCTGACAAGAGCAAATACACTCAATACATTGGACTTTGATTGCTATACTCCAGTTGTATAACACCCGATATGCAAATGGAGTAGAACCTTATCACTTACACAATAAATATAAGTGGTATAAGGATAGTTTTATACTCTTTTTACTGCCAAAAACTCAAAATCATAAACAACGAAAAGCAAGACAATAAAACAGAAAACAAAACAAATAATTAAAACAAAACAATTCAATTTATTTATTAACCAAAACACAAAAAAGATGAAAAAAACGTTCTTTTTATTGATGGCAACATTTCTCGCCATCTGTGGATTCTCACAGA
>JABUUQ010000004.1:91265-94643 GCA_021443125.1 Bacteroidales bacterium | reverse complement strand
TGTATATGACACCAAAATAGTTTATTTCACTGATGTTGATGCTTCAGCAAGAATTGCTATGAGATATCATGCAACAAATTCAGTTTGGTATTGGTATGTTGATGATGTAACAGTAGAGTTTATCCCTGATTGTGTGGAACCCGCAAACTTAACATCTGAAAATATAACCCAGACTTCTGCTGACCTTTCTTGGTTTACAACTGATGAAAACGCAACTTACAGAGTATATTACAGAACTTCAGAGGCAACTGAATGGGATTCTATCGAAAGTGTTTCTTTGGCAGAAACTTATACTTTGGAAAATCTTCAACATTCAACTAAATACTTCTGGACTGTAGGTATAGAATGTGGAGATGAAGTTGTTATGTCTTTCGAAACAAAAGAATTTATCACTCTTTGTGATTATCCAGAAGTTCCTTTCACAATGGGATTTGAAAACTATGCTAATTTGGCAGAGATTCCATGTTGGAATTTCTATACAGACTATTCTACTTATCCTTCTCTATCTACAACAAGTTTTGAAGGCTCAAAATCATTGTATTTCTATGGTTCTTCTACTGTTTTGAGAAATTATATTATTTCTCTTCCTCAAACAGACCCAACAACAAATCCAATCAACACATTACAAGTTGTTGGTATGGCAAGACCTTCTAATACTGTTGCACAATTGATTATCGGTACAATAGACGAAGGAGATACTACATCTTTCACAGCATTAGACACTATTGCCTTTGCTAACGCTGGCGAATGGCAAAGATTTTCTTATCCGTTTAACAACTACGACGGCGAACAAACAAATATCGCTATAAAGGTATATATCAATGGTGGATATTATATGTATCTTGACAATATCATGGTGGAAGAAATACCAGACTGTCCTGGTCCAGATTCTTTGAAGGCTGTCAACTGTACTACTTCTTCAATAGACCTTTCTTGGCAAATTGATGAACAATACACAGACTTTATTGTTTACTACAAAAACCTTACAACAGAAGAAGAATCATCAACTGCTGCAACTCTAACAGACGGAGTATTCACATTGACAGGTCTTGAAACTGCAACATTCTATGAAATACAAGTTGCAACAAATTGCTCTGGCACAGAAATTATGAGTTACGATGCAATAATAGCTTCTACAGGTTTTGAGACAGCTACTCCTCTTCCATACACTTCTACTTTCGACCAAGACGATGAATGGTTGTTCAACAACGAAAATAGTGCAAACAAATGGTATATTGGCACTATTCCTTCTGATACAGAAAACACATATTTGTATATTTCTGGAAGTGATGGCGCAGACACTGGTTATGTAAATAGTGTTGCTTCTGTTTCTTATGCTTACAAAGCTTTTGAAATGGGTTCTACAGACAGTTTGATAGTAAGCTTTGATATCACTGTTGGTGGAGAGAGCAGTTTTGACTATGTCAAAGTTTATCTTATCCCTGAAACAGACTTGTATATGCTTCAAACTACAACTGATCCTTATGCTGTTATTTCTACTAATAGCTACACAAACCATGCAGCAAGATTTACTCAAAACTCTACATATCCTACTATTTGTAATTTAACAGCACCACACACTAATATACAATCAACGCTTGGCAATCCATCAATTGACGGTCATGGTGTTTTGGTATTCGTATGGCACAATGATGGTTCTATTGGTGCTGGTGGCCCTGTTATCTCAAACATCTCTTTGAGCGAACTTAACTGCCCTGCTCCAACCTTTACACTTGACAACATAACTACAAACTCTGTTGAGCTTACATTCTCTGGCTCTGCAGGTGATTATTCTTACAAATACAAGAAAGCAGGAGAAACAGAGTGGTCTGAAGATTTCCCTGCAACTGACGGTCTTGTAACAGTTTCAGATTTGGAATCAAGTTCAAACTACGAACTAATGGCATGGGCTAACTGTAATGGTGAAACTTCTATTGCTTACACTATGAGTTTCAGAACACTTTGTGGCATATCAAGTATTCCATTTGCAGAAAACTTTGACAATACAACAAATTGGCCTTCTGCTTCTTCATTAACAACAGCAAGAAACGCATTGACTACTAATTGTTGGAATGTTCAATCTCTTTCAACAACATATCCTTATTTCTCTACAACTTCATACAATACAGGAAAATCATTCTATACTTATGGAACAACATCATACTTGATTCTTCCTGCTTTCGATTATGAAGAAAACCCATTGACTTCTTTGCGTGTTCAATTGCAAGCACGACCAGGCACCACTGCAATGGTGGCAGAAATAGGTGTTATGACAGATGTTACAGACCCTACAACATTTACAAGTTATGCATCATTCACCAATATGACTGCTTCTACTTGGAATATGATTTATGCTGACTTTGCTGAATACACAGGTGAAGCAGGTTACATTACAATCAAATCTTCTGGTACATCTTCTCTATACTTGGATGAAATCAATGTATACCCTACTCCTTCTTGCTTGGAGCCAACAGATTTATCATTCAGCAATGTTACAGAAAGCAGTGTTGATATCGCTTGGGAAGGTCCTGAAGATGCAACTTACAGAATCTACTACAAAACTGCTGTAGCAACCGAATACGATTCAATAGAAAACGTATCTATCAATGGTTCTTACACTTTGGTTGGTCTTGAACCAACAACAACATACAATATCTATGTTGGAACTGAGTGTGATGATGGCAGCGTTTCTAACTCTTATTCTTCACTAACTGTTGCAACAAATATGGTTCCTGTTGAACTTCCTTATGAAACTACATTTGGTGCAAACGATGACATTGCTTGGTCGCTTAACAACGGAACACTTGCTAACTATTGGACTATGGGTACTGTTTCTGATGCAGGCACAATAAGCGATGCTTTGTATATCACAAACGATGGTACAACTCCTGGTTATGCAGTAACTTCTCAATCTGTTGTAACTGCAGAAAAAGCATTCAATCTTTCTAATGCTGACTCTGTTCACATTGAATTTGATTGCAAAATTGGTGGAGAATCTTCATATGACTATTTGAAAGTATTCTTTGCCCCTATGTCAGAAGAATATCCAGCAGCAGCTTCATCAACTACTTATAGCGCTTATTCATATTCTACATACGCTGTAAGTTTTGCCGATGTCATGTCTCAATCAACAACAACTACTACTGCAGCAGGTTATGTTTACAAGTATAATCTAACAACTGGTGTTGTTCATATTTCAGTAAATATGCCTAACCCTGCTCCTAATGCTGTTGGAAAACTTGTATTCTTGTGGAGAAATGACACTAGTACTGGTACTCAACCAGGTGCAATTATCTCTAATGTATCTATATCAGAACTTGGTGGCGAGACACCAGTAGTGGTACCACCAACAGTATCAACACTTGCAGCAACAGAAGT
>JABUUQ010000004.1:85465-90509 GCA_021443125.1 Bacteroidales bacterium | reverse complement strand
ATAACACTTTATCCAAATCCAACAACATCAAATGCAACATTGACAGTAGAAGGATTGAATGAAGAAGCAACAATCATGCTAACCGACGTTCAAGGCAGAACAATAGCAAACACAAAACTTGCACAAGGACAGACAACTACAACAATAGAAACATCTGACCTAACAAGCGGAGTTTACTACATCAGATTGATAACATCAACAACAACACGCACAGAAAAACTTATCAAAAAATAACAAGATAGGTTAATCTTATTCTTCAAAGAAGTTCTCTCATAATCGGGAGAACTTCTTTTCTTTTCCCCCTTTCCCAAGACAATAAATTAAAACGCCGTTTTAATTTGCTGAAACGGCGTTTTAGTTTCTTAAAACAAAGAAAGAGTTTTTCCTAATCCACTTTGAAATTTTTGCTATTGCTTATCGTTCTTTTATCATGCGTTTTATATCGAGTTTATAGGCAACGCAAAGGAAAATAACAATTAAAACACTGTTTATTGCAAGGGTTGGAACAAGAGAAAGGTTGTTTCTTGCTATGTTTCCAACGAAATACAAACCCAAAGCAAACAAAATATAAAACATGCAACGCTTTACATTATATGCAACAGGATAGTATTTTTGTCCAACGAGATAACAAATTACTGCTATGGCTATGTAGCAAATCAAAGTGGTGATTGCAGCTCCCATATAGTTCATTTGTGGCACCAAAATAGCGTTGCCCACCAAGGTTATAGCAGCTCCAATCAATGCAATAATGGCACCCCATTTTGTTTTGTCGGTAACTTTGTACCAAATGCTAAGGTTGTAGTAGATGCCAAGGAAAATGTTTGCCATAAGCAGAATAGGAACTACCATAATGCCAACCCTGTAGTCTTTACCCATAAAATACTGGAACAAATCAATATATCCCATCACCACAAGGAATATCAAAGAAAGGAAAAGTACAAAAGCAGTCATTACAGATGAATAACTCTGCTTTGCGTCGGCTTTTTTCATTTTTGAGAAGAAGAAAGGTTCTGCTGCAAACTTGAAAGCTTGAATGAAAAGGCTGATAATTATCGACAGTTTGTAGCATGCACCATATATTCCTATCTGACTCATCTTCCAATCGGCTATTTCTTTGGCAGAAGTTATGCCTTCGGGTACTGAAACCAAGTGTTTTAGTGCTATTCTGTCGAAAGTTTCATTTACCATGCCTGCCAAACCGCCTATCATCACAGGAAAGCCATATGAAAGCATCTTTTTAAATAATTTTTTGTCGAAATCGAAACGGAAAGTCTTGTATTCGGGCAACAAAAGTAGCATAGCAATGCCAGAAGCAAGAAGATTTGAAAGGAAAATGTAGAAAACCAAATCGTTTGCATTGAACCAAGACACTACCAAAGCGTTTCCGTTTTTGTAAAGTGCTGGGCAAATGGCTATAAAGAAGATATTGAAAATTATGTTTGAGAAAATATCAGTCGTTTTTATGAGAGCAAAGCGTTTAGGCTTGTTTTCGCGTCTTAAAAGTGCAAAAGGTATGGCTTTTAGTGCGTCTATGGCCAAGATAAGCAAGAACAAAACAATATAAGAAGGGTGTTCCTGATATTCCAAAGCAGAGGTAATAGGCTTAAGACACAGAAAAGTTACAAGAAGAAACAATGCAGTGGAAGATAATAAAGAAAGCATTGCAGTATTGAAGACTTTGTTTTTGTCGTAGTCCTGAGAGAAACGAAAGAACGCTGTTTCCATACCATAGGTCAGAAGAATCATCAGAAAAGCCACGTAAGCATACAACTCACTCACCATTCCATAATCCTGGGTAGCTATGTTGTAGGTGTATAATGGCACAAGAAAATAATTCAAAAACCTTCCAACAATTGTAGGTATGCCATAGACAGCCGTTTGTCCTGCAAGTTTTTTAATATCGCTCATGTTTTTTTTCTATCTTTTTAAGAACAAATATATATAAAAGGAATAAAGTATATCCTATAAGTATTCCAAGCAACGCTCCGCAAAGAACATCGCCCAAATAGTGATAACCGCAATAAATTCTTGAATAACCGGTGATTAGAGCCCAAAGAAAAACTGTAAGGAAGAAAGAAAGAGCATGTTTTTCCTTACTCATAATCAAAGACATCACCGTAATAATGGAAAAGATATTGGCAGCATGCGAAGAAACAAAGCCATACAATCCTCCTTTGTTGGTAGTGATGTAGTCGAAATGGGATATTTTCAGTGTAAATACATCTTCCAATGCATGAGAAGGGCGTAAGCGTTCGAAAACATCTTTGAAACACACAACACTTATTCTATCCGACAAAAGAAAACAAAGAGCCACTATGCCGATATAAAGATACCAGTGTTTCCAATGCTTTTGCTTCATAACATAAAGGGTAATCAAAGTTACGATAACGCCAATGGAAAGATGCCAAGAGAAAATAGGAAGCACGCAGTCTAGAAAAGAACAGCGTGCATTGTTTATCAATCTGAATAAATAAGTGTCAAAATCAAGAATTTGTTGAATCATCGTTTATTTTCTTATAGATTATATCCTTCAACTCCTGTATTCCAAAGCCAGCAACAGAAGATATCATGGTATAAGGGCAATCAACTTTTATAGTTGCCTTTAACTCATTGAGCATCTGCTCATCCAGCATATCGCATTTTGTTATTGCAAGCAGGCGTTCCTTGTCCAAAAGTTCAGGATTGTATTTTTTCAACTCATTAAGAAGAATCTCGTATTCCTTGTTTATATCGTCGGAATCCACAGGCACCATAAACAAAAGAATACTATTTCTTTCTATGTGGCGAAGGAAACGCAATCCAAGTCCTTTGCCTTCTGCTGCACCTTCTATAATACCTGGAATGTCTGCCATAACAAAACTCTTCTCATCTCGGTATTTCACTATGCCAAGATTAGGAACGAGAGTGGTGAAAGGGTAGTTGGCTATTTCGGGTTTTGCTGCTGAAACAACAGAAAGCAAGGTGCTTTTTCCTGCATTAGGGAATCCTACCAAACCCACGTCAGCCAAAATTTTCAATTCGATAATCACCCATTTTTCAATACCATCTTCTCCTGGTTGGGCAAAGCGTGGTGTGCGGAAAGTGGAAGATTTGAAAAAGTCATTGCCTTTTCCTCCTCTGCCACCAGGGAACAAAACAACTTGTTCGCCTTCTTCGGTTATCTCTGCAAGCACTTCGCCCGTTTCAGCGTCTTTCACAACACAACCCAACGGAACTTCTATGATTCTATCCTCACCATTAGCTCCGTGCATAAGGTTTTGTCCGCCAGCTTCACCATCTTTGGCAATAACATGCTTGGTATATTTAAGGTGTAGCAAGGTCCAAAGTTGTTTGTTGCCTCTTAGAATGATATGACCGCCACGACCTCCGTCTCCTCCGTCGGGACCGCCTTTGAAATTCTTGGCAGCATGCAACAAATGCATACAACCTTTGCCGCCTTTGCCACTACGACAATATATTTTTACGTAATCTACAAAATTACTTGTCATCTATTTGGTCTTCTTGTCTTATAATTTATCTATTGTGGCACAAAGTTTCACTGAAATCTCTTGTGGCGTGCCGTGTTCGCCGTCCAAAGCAATATAAGCATTCTTATTTTTGTAGTATTCAGCAACTTTTGCCGTTTTAGCGTCGTATTGATTGAAGCGTTCGTTGATAGTTTCCTCGTTATCGTCTTTTCTGCCCTCGATTTCTGCACGCTTCAAAAGTCTTTGCATCAAAACAGATTTTGGAACTTCAAGTTCAATGACTCTTGCTTCGCCTCTGTTCATTTTTTCAAGGATTTTGTCCAAAGCTTCTGCTTGGGCAACTGTGCGAGGGAAACCATCCAAAAGCAAATCTTTGTCATTGTTTTTTTCAATAAAAGAAGTAATCATTCCAACTATAATCTCATCAGATACAAGTTGTCCTTTGTTGATAACTTCCTCTGCCTGTTTTCCAAGAGCAGTGCCATTTTTGATTTCCGCCCTAAGAATTTCACCTGTAGAGATATAGGCAAAATTGTATTTTTCTCTTATTATGTTGCTTTGAGTTCCTTTGCCAGCACCTGGTGCTCCAAATAATATGATATTTCTCATTGTTGAATAGGTTTTTATGACATAAATGAATCAGATATGCAAAGTTACATTTTTTTTTCCTAATTGTTGTAAATTGTTCCCACTTTCGCCAAAATATTTCTTCGTTTCAATAAATTAAAAGCAAGGAATAATTTATTAAAACGGCGTTTTATTTTTTGCTTTCAAAATTTTAGTATCTTGTAATAAATTAGTAATTTTGTAAATTGAAAGAAAATTTTTATTTATCAAAAAAGTATGGATACATTTTTAACTCTATTGGCTTTGGTTGGCTCTTTGGGCTTGTTTCTTTATGGAATGAAGACAATGAGCGAGGGATTGGAAAAATTTGCTGGCGACAGTCTTAGAAAGATTCTTGCTGCCATGACAACAAACAGGTTTAAGGGGCTTTTGACAGGTATTGCTGTTACCGCCTTAATCCAATCTTCTTCGGCAACAACGGTAATGGTGGTAAGTTTTGTTAATGCGGGACTTATGAATCTTGCCCAAGCCATAGGCGTTATTATGGGTGCTAACATAGGAACAACAATCACGGCGTGGGTTATTTCTGCTGTGGGTTTCAAAGTAGATATGTCATCATTGACTCTTCCTCTATTGGCAATAGGTATTCCTTTGATATTTAGCAAATTCTCTAAAAGAAAATCTGTAGGTGAGTTCCTATATGGATTTTCTTTCTTGTTTTTGGGCTTGGGCTTTTTGCAGACTGCGGCAACAGATTTGAACATAGGCAATATGGTGGCAAATATGCTTTCTCATGTGTCTGGTGGTGGTTTCTTTACCATTCTTTTGTTCGTCCTTGTTGGCACTGTTGTTACTATGCTGGTTCAGGCGTCTGCAGCAACAATGGCGATAACTCTTATGTTGTTTGATATGCATATTCCAGGCTTTGGTCTTGAGCAAGCGGCAGCTTTGGCTATGGGACAAAACATAGGAACAACAATAACAGCCTTCCTTGCATCTCTTACTGCAAA
>JABUUQ010000004.1:79618-83505 GCA_021443125.1 Bacteroidales bacterium | reverse complement strand
CTTTCTTCGTAGATTGTAGGCACAGCAGCACCATTAAGAACTATGTAAAGTTGGGCTTTGTCGCCGTCAATCATAGTAACTTTGATGTGGTTGTCTTTGTATATGATAGGGATATCAGTAACTGCCTCTGGTCTTGTACCAGACACCATATCAACAATTTGACTCTTCAATGCAGCATCTGCCAATGAGTCTCTTACGGCTTGAGGCACGTAGTCCGTTCTTAAAACTTTGAACTCGGTACGACGATTCAGTTGATGAGCGGCTTCTCTCTCTCCTTTGGTTTTCAGTCTGTTGATATAAGCATCGGTAAGAGTAACACCCTTAGGGAATTTATAAACTTTGCCACCATATTCCACAAAAGTTTCTCTCATAAGAGTGCGAGGTACTCTGTCGCCATAGCCTTTTGCCACTAAACGATCCGCTTCTATACCACGATTTTGAAGGAATTCCACAACACTTTCTGCTCTACGCTGAGAAAGAGTGTCGTTTGTTACTCTTACAAAAGGTCTTGAATCTGTGTGAGAGCCAAGTTCTATTATATAAGTAGGATTGTTTACAAGGATAACCAAAAGGTCTGAAAGAGAATCTTGATATTGGTCTTTCAAATCCCATTTTGCCAAATCATAACGGATTTCTGGAAGAACAACAGGGTCTTTTGGAATAGGCATAAGACGGAAATCATGTACCAAATCCTTGCTTGTTGTCAGCCCAACGGTAGATTCTTTGCCTTCGGTATTCATATAGTCTATTTGAGACACCTGAAGTTTGTAGTTTACATTGTATTTGATTTGTTCTTTGCTGAACGAATAAACACCTTCGCTATTTGTACGGGTTTCGATTTGTGAATTGTCATCGCCAATCAGTTTGACTTTTGCACCAGACACCACTTGCATGCTTTTATCGTCACGAATCTCTCCACTAAGAGTAAAGAACATTGGAGCACGATAGAAAGAATAGATATCATAACCGCCTGTGCCACCTTCACGATTTGAAGAAAAATAGCCACTTTCTTCTGCTGCTATACTTTCATCGGCATTGTAGTTGTAGATTAAGCCAATTTCATCGTAAGGAGTATTGATAGGGTAGCCAAGGTTTTGAGGTTCAGACCATTCTCCGTTTTCAAATTTTGTTACAAAGATATCGTAACCACCAATTCCTTTCAAACCATCAGAAGAATAGTATAATCTGTCGGTTCCCCTAAGCACTGGAAATTCTTCCTTGCCCTCTGTGTTTATTTGTTTGCCAAGATTTGTAACATTGCCAAAAGGTTCATTGACGCTATTACGGGTTGCTTTCCAAATATCGTAATCACCTTCGCCACCAGGCCTGTTTGAAGAGAAATAAATGGTAAGTTCGTCTGGAGTTACAGCAGGATGGAAATAGTTGTATGCAGTATCGCCAAGGTCTAGCATAACCCATTGTTCTGCATTTTCCTCATTTGATTTGTCGACTTTTTTGTTATCTTTCTTTGTGTCGGTTGTCTCTTTAGACTTAGCAGTTGTTTTTTTGCCTTTTGTCTTTTCTGGCTCAATAGGAGAAGAGAAGATGGCACAGTTTATCTGCAAGTTTTTCTTTACATTACATCTTGAGAAATAATAGTGGGTTGATGTGCCATTATTTATTTTTATCAATTCTCCTTCGTTGGCCTCTGTATTTATTCCACCAATAGAAAGTGCTGAACCTTCGCCAAATGTTCCGTTCTTAAGTTTTGAAGCTTGATAGATGTCTGAAAAATACTCACCAGTCCAAGCATCTTTGTCTTTGCTTTCGGAATTGTTACGAGAAGATGTGTATGTGATATTTTGAGACTCTTGATAATTATCCCAAGATGGTTTCCAATCGTTCCATTCTGTATTAAGATTCTTTTCTTCCTTGATTTCGTGCTTTGTAGGGTTTGCCATAAGTTTTTTAGCCAAAGGAATACTTTCCAATCTTCTTTTAGCCAAAGCATCATCAGGTACAAGTTTCAGATATTCCTTATAATTGTATTCTGCATTGTCCCAATCTGCAAGGAAACGCTGAAAATCTGCCATATAAAGGTAAATTTTTGGCTGTGTTTGGTAGTATTTTGCCTTTACAAGACGCTGATATGTCTTTATTGCACGCTCTTTGTCATCAAGATAACGATAACATTCTGCCTTTTGAAACAGAATTCTATCTTTTTCTTGGCGGTTTGCCTTGACTTTAGAGTATGCTTTGTCATACAAATCCACAGCTATAAGGTATTGTTTGCTATTAAATGCTTCATCAGCTTTTTCTGTAAGACTTTGTTTTTGAGCAAAAGCACTGACAGAAATAATAGCAGTAGTCAATAATAGAATAAATCGTTTGATATTCATATACTTTTATATTTTTCCTTTATTTTTCAATAACACTAAAGCATAGTATGCTTATATAGTGGGCAAAGATACAAATATTTTTTGAGTTTGCGATTATTTTTCTTGAGAAATTTCTTCAAACTCCTTTAATTTGATAAAGAAAGTGGTGCCAATGCCTTCTTGACTTGTGAAAGTTATAGAGCCATTAAAGCTTTCGATAATAGTCTTTACAATAGTAAGTCCTATGCCGTTGCCTTCGGTTTTTGTAGAAAAGTGAGTGTTGAAAATTTTGTCTTTGTTCTCATCTTTGATGCCACATCCATCATCTTTTATACTGATAATAAACTCTTTGTCTTCTCTTAGAACATCTATATCAATGTGCCCTTCTTCTTCATCATAGAATGCTTGGCAGGAGTTTTTCAAAAGATTGTTGAAAATTCTGACAAATAATGTTTCATCTCCATTAACATACATAGGTCCCTTATTCTCATTATCGTAACTTATGACTACATTTTCTGCAGAGTTGAAAAGATTTATTGCATCTCTGATACATTTATCCAAATCGGTCTTCTCTTTAGTTAGAGTCATAGGTTTGCTATAAGAATGAAACTCATTGGCAATGTTGCTTATGCTATCTATCTGTGCGATTAAAGAAGGAGAAATTTCTTTGAACTTTTTCTCGAATACATCAGGCTTTTCATTATACAACCTTTGCAAATGCTGTATAGATAACTTCATAGGTGTCAAAGGATTCTTTATATCGTGAGCCACTTGCTTTGCCAACTCTCGCCAAGCATCCTGTCTTTCTTGTTGTTTCAAAAGCAAAGAACTCTCTTCTATCTTATCAACCATTGTGTTATATGTCTCTATCAATTCTCCTATCTCATCCTCATTGTTCCATTCTATTTTCTCATTCTTGTCGTCAACCTTAACTTTTGAAAGCCTTTCTCTAAGCGTTTTGAGAGGCCTTGTAATGTAATTACTTACAACAAGGAACAATAGAATTGAGATATTTATCCAGAATAAGAACATATTAAGGAAATTGTTTATCATGCTGTTGATATTATCGTCCATTGCTTTTTGTTGGGAAATGAAAGGTATGTTCAAATAGCATATTGTTTTGTTGTTTTGGTCATTTATAGTGCAATAAGATGCCATAAAATCATGCTTGCCTATCTTTTCTTGCAAAAGAATTGTGCTTGAAGATTTGCTATTCAAACTTCTGAAAGCATCACTATTTATTCTATTCAATAGATATCCTCTTTCAAAAATATCTTTCTGCGATGTAGCAATCAACAATCCGTTAGTGTCGAAAACATTTATGTCTGTCAAAAAAGAATTTGAAAGTTCCAACAAAGTATTATACAAAGTTTCGTTGTTGTTTGCTTCTGCAAAATGTTTTTCCAACTCAATTTTTATGCTTGATGTTTTTTCTTTCAAAATATCAGTGTTATTGCTGTTATTGAATTTGCGAATGCTTCTTATATTGAACACTCCTGCCATGATTATACCAAGAATAAATGAAAGTGTCAATGCAACTACAATGCTGTTTTTTATGCTTGGTGAGAA
>JABUUQ010000004.1:76961-78741 GCA_021443125.1 Bacteroidales bacterium | reverse complement strand
CCCAACATTATGAGTACAACAAGAATATGAGTGTATTCTATTTTTGTTGCATATAACTTCATTGAAATGTCTGGACACAAAGAACAAAGTTGATAAACCAAAAGACCATACAATATATATATAGGTACAAGTATGGCAAATGCAATAATTTTGTTTTTAGGTCTTCGTATTATCAGCGAGATAGAGAAAATTCCAGTGCAAAATACTGCAACGGCAAGAATTACATAGAAAATAAACATCTCTTTTTGCGACAATTTATGGCTTTTTGCACCAACAAAAGGTTTGTTATAACTATTGTTCAGGTATTTGTTGGTAACAGGGTAGTTGTGCTTTATAGGATATAGCCAAACAGTAGTCGTATCTCCTTTTTTTAGGTTTTTCTTCAAATACAAACCATTTTTCAGCCTTACACTGCAACCATCTTTCAAAACATTGCTATCGACAGGAATGGTGTTGCCTTGCCAAAAAACCAAAGAATCTTTTTCAAAAACAAACTTTTGTCCTAAATCTTCTATATTTTCATAAACTTGGTCTATTCTTTTATCATGCCGTTTTGCATCCCCTTTATGCCAAAGAGTCATTGCAAAAAAATAACCAAAACAAATTGTGTATAAGGATATTATGAAAAAGATATAATTTTTTGTTCTTGTCTTCATGTTGTTTCTTGCCTATTTATAATGCAAAGATACAATAATATATTATTATATGCAAAAGCTTGAAAATCATATATCCCCAGTTCAATAAAATAAAACGAAGAAAGAAAAAATTAAAAGCAAGGAATAATTTTCTGAAACGCCGTTTTAATTTTTTCTTTCTTTGTTCCAATTTTGTAATAGTTTCTTTGCTTTTTGCATGAAAAAACTCTAAAAACAGCTGCTAAACCCTGAATAATTAACAATAATTAAAAAATCTTATCTTATTTTATATCAATAAGATGGATTAAGAAAATAAAACTTTTTCAACAATTTATTGTTATTTTTCTTTGTCATTATCCAAAAAGTTACTAATTTTGCAACTCGTTTTGAAACAATATAACACAAAATAATAATAACAATGTACGCAATAGTAGAAATAGCAGGACAGCAATTCAAGGTTCAAAAAGATCAAAAGTTGTTCGTTAATCGTCTTCACAACGAAGAAGGAACAAATGTAACTTTTGACACCGTTATGCTCAAAGATGTTGACGGCAATGTTACAGTCGGCACACCTAAAATCGAAGGAGCAAGCGTAGAAGCAACAATCATCAAACACATAAAAGGAGACAAAGTTCTTGTTTTCCACAAGAAAAGAAGAAAAGGTTACCAAAAGATGAATGGTTCTCGCCCTTATCTTACACAAATAATGATTAAGGACATAAAATAATAAGTTTAACATTAAAAACAATATAGATTATGGCACACAAGAAAGGTGTTGGTAGTTCAAGTAATGGTCGTGAATCACACAGCAAGCGTTTAGGCGTTAAAATATTTGGTGGTCAAAAATGTATCGCTGGCAACATTATCGTTCGTCAAAGAGGTACAGTTCACAACCCAGGTGAAAATGTAGGAATGGGTAAAGATCACACTCTTTATGCTTTAACAGACGGTATTGTTGAGTTCCGCAAAGGCAGAATGGATCGTTCTTTTGTAAGCGTTAAATCAGAAGCTTAAGAGAAAAGCGAAAAATTTTCAAAAATTTTTGCGAAAAAATATTGCAGTTTCAGAAATTTGTAGTAATTTTGCAAACTCAAATTTCAAACCAAGAAACGATTTTTGAAATAAACATAAAGGTAAGCTTAAAA
>JABUUQ010000004.1:74897-76275 GCA_021443125.1 Bacteroidales bacterium | reverse complement strand
GGGTGACGGCGTGCCTTTTGCATAATGAGCCTACGAGTCGCTCGTCTCGGGCGAGGGCAAGCGCATGGATGCGCGCACCCGGAGCGAAAGCGGGTCCGAAGAGGGCCACAGTCCGAGGCGGCGGACGCGAAACTTTGTGATCTACCCCCGGGCAGGCTGAAGGCGCCGTGACAGGCGCTGGAGGGCCGAACCGGTTTCCGTTGAAAAGGATTCGGATGACCTGGGGGTAGGGGTGAAAGGCCAATCAAACTGAGAGATAGCTCGTACTCCCCGAAATGCCTTTAGGGGCAGCCTCGGGCGGTGGGACGCGGAGGTAGAGATACTGATTGGGCGAGGGGGCTTCGCCGCCTGCCGACCCCAGCCAAACTCCGAATGCCGCGTCATCCAGCCCGGGAGTGAGGGCGCGGGTGCTAACGTCCGCGCCCGAGAGGGAAAGAACCCGGACCACCGGCCAAGGCCCCCAAGTCCGCGCTAAGTTGTGCTAACGAGGTCCGCCTGCACTGACAGCTGGGATGTTGGCTTGGAAGCAGCCACCCATTCAAAGAGTGCGTAACAGCTCACCAGTCGAGCGGGCGGGTATGGATAATGAACGGGCATGAAGCGCGGCGCCGAAGCCGTGGGATACTATGTATCGGTAGGGGAGCATCCCGGACAGCGCGGAAGGCGTTCCGCGAGGGGCGCTGGAGCGTCCGGGAAAGCAAATGTAGGCATGAGTAACGACAATGCGGGCGCGAAACCCGCACACCGGAAGACCAAGGTTTCCTGATCAACGCTAATCGGATCAGGGTCAGTCGGGGCCTAAGGGACGCCAGCTGGGAGGCTGGCTAGCCGACGGATGACGGGTCAACATTCCCGTACCCGTCGCGGCTGCGAAGCGGGGACGGAGGACCGGAACCGCCGCCTGCTGACGGAATAGCAGGTTGAAGCGCGAAGGTAGAGGGCCCGCAGTCAAGCACGCGGGCCTTGCCGAGGCGCGACAGTACCGCGAGGCTTCGGCCGGGCGGACAGCGCGGGGAAGGCGGCTCCCGAGAAAAGCCGCTAAGCTTCAGGCCGCGACGGCCCGTACCGGAAACCGACACAGGTGGTCGAGGAGAGTATCCAAAGGTGCTCGAGTGAGTCACAGCCAAGGAACTAGGCAAACTGACCCCGTAACTTCGGGAGAAGGGGACCTCGCCGCGAGGCGAGGCGCAGAGAAACGGCCCAGGCGACTGTTTAGCAAAAACACAAGGCTATGCGAAGCCGCAAGGCGATGTATATGGCCTGACACCTGCCCGGTGCCGGAAGGTTAAGAGGAGGAGTCACCCGCGAGGGGAAGCCCCGAATCGAAGCCCCGGTAAACGGCGGCCGTAACTATAACGGTCCTAAGGTAGCGAAATTC
>JABUUQ010000004.1:66779-72994 GCA_021443125.1 Bacteroidales bacterium | reverse complement strand
GAAATCAATATTATAAATTAAATTTATGTCTTATATAATGTAAAATTTTGAGAAAATAATAGAAAAAAGTACATTATTAAGTTTTGCTATCTCACTGAAATGTAGTAATTTTGCACACTTATTGAGAATCTCTTATTAAGAGATTCACTTTTTGAATAAATAACAATTATTAGTTATATGTATATCTCTATAGTTTCTATAGTATATAGTTGAAACTAAGAGAATTAAAGATAAAAGAGTTAGAACAATTATTAAATAGTTTATAAACAATAAGTATTAAAAACAATGTACAACGAAAGATTAGAACAACTGATTGATGCAGCTCTTGCAGATGGTGAATTAACCGAAAAAGAGAAACAGATTTTATTCAAAAACGCTCAAGCATTAGGCGTTGATTTAGATGAGTTTGAAATGGTTTTGGATGCAAGACTTGTTAAACTAAAACGAACTGAAGCAGAAAACGCCAAAACTTCTGCCCCTAAATCAAATAAATTAGGAGATGTGAAAAAATGCCCTAATTGTGGAGCAATGGTGCAATCATATCAAGGTATTTGCTCTGAATGTGGATATGCCTTTGAAGGAATAGACGCAAATGCAGCTGCAAAGGAATTAGCAAATTTGCTTATAAATGCATCACAATCTAATTATAAAAAAATAATTGAAACATATCCTATACCTATGGACAAAGCATCTCTAATACAGTTTACAACATGGCTTAGCCCACATACTTCAGATACTATTAGAAAAGCAGATTATGATATAATAAATGCATATGTAAACAAATATGCAGAATGTATACGAAAGTTAAAAATATCATTCCCTAACGACAAAGAGGCGAAACTTCTAATGGAACAGTTTGAAATAGATAAACAACAGTGGAGAAAAAATCAAAGACGATATAAAAGGAATCAATTCTTCTTCCACTCAAACGGAGGAAAAGCATTTTGGATACTACTGGGGATTATAGCTTGGTTCGCACTCATCGCTCTTATAGGCATATTAACAGAGTAGAAGACCAGTTAACTTTTTTTCAAATTTATTTAAGCAAAATACATAAAAAATAACTAATATGGATGTAAATATAATTACATCACTGATATTTTCAATAACAGGTATTATTGTTTCTCTTATTTGTGTAACAATTCCTAGAGCAAGAAAAAATAAAATAGATGCATTAAAGAGAGAATTGTTGCAAGTATATAAAGATGTGTTAGCTTTGAAAGAAGTCGAAGAAGATTTAGAAAAACAATTTAATATTAGCAAACAAACTGCACGCAAAGGGAAAACTATATCTGAAAAAATTGAAACTCAGAGAGTAAAAAAGAGAATACAAGATTTAGAATATCCATTGGACTAGTTTATAAATAATTAAAAATATTCAAGTTGTTGTATAAAACTTGTGAACGTTGTGTTTTGTGCAACAACTTGACTTCAATTGTAAAATATAAAAATCATTCAAACTATGAACAAAGAAAATATTAAGCATATAAAAACAATATTGCAGAAGATAAAATATAATAACCTTCAACCAGAAGATAATGCTTATTATATGGACAAGCAATGTATATTGGATGTTTTTAATAGTACAATTGGTACAACTTTTAAGGGAATCAAAACTCGTTTAACTTTGATAGATAGTTTCTATTCTACTCAAATGACAAAACGCTACTATGGTTTGGATGATTTAGCTAATGCAATGTTTCAGCTTTATTCTAAAAAGCAACAACCTTTATCAGAGTTATTCAAAAAATTCCTTGAAACCAAGGATATAACCCTTTTTAATTACGATGATAATAAGAATTTATTCAGTTCGAATTATGGAATTGATAAAAATGGAAAAGAAAAAGGTGTGGCTATTTCGTTGATTTCCAAATATGCTTATTTTGATACAAATCTAAACTTTCCTATATACGATACTATTGTTTGTGAGATGTATCCTAAAATTTGGAAGTATTGTGATTTTGACAACCCTATGCCTAAACTAAGCATTAGTAAAGGAAGGGTTCTTGGAGATAAAACTATTGTTAGTTTTGTTAAAGCTATAGATGAACTAATCTCAAAATTTGGAAATGATGTATCTTATGACGAATTGGACCAATTATTATGGCACACAGGCAAAGTATGCAGAGGTAATTTGTCTTTAATTCTATCAAAAGTACAGTATTTGACAACAATAAACAATTATAATATAAACCAATCTCTTAATAATCTTAAATTCCTAAAAAAAGACACACTACTCTACTATTATTTTGAGTTGGCACAACAATTAAATAAAATATAATAAATATGGGACTATTTGGTAAAGGAAAAGGTGGCGGATTGATGAATGTAATCCGTTGTGATGAGCAAGATTATCTTGTTTGGAAGTGGCGTCCAGAAGGACAAGATGTTAATTCTACATCCAGAGAAAATGCAATAAGATACGGTAGTACATTGCATATAAAAGATGGCGAAATGTGCGTCTTTGTATATAAACAAAAAGATGGCACCTTGCAAGACTATATTGTAGGGCCTTATGAAGACACTATTAAGACAGCAAACTTTCCTGTATTAACAAATATAGTTGGTGCTGCTTTTGGTGGAGAATCTCCTTTTCAAGCAGAAATTTATTTTTTCAATCTGCAAAGCAACAATCAAATAAAATTTGCTATACCTTATTTTGATATTGCAGACCCAAGATTCTTAGATTTTACGGTTCCAGTGGCAGTTAGAGGTAGCATTACATTTAATCTGACTGATATTAAACAATTTATCAAACTTAATCGTTTAACTGATTTTACATTAGAGCAATTTAGTAATCAAATAAAAAGTGTTGTTGCAAAGTATACAAAAAGTTTTGTAACCAATTGTCCTATTGAGCAAGGTATATCTGTTTTGCAAATTGAAAGAAAGATTACTGAAATTAGCGATATGCTACAACAGAAACTTTCTTCTCAACTTTCTGATGATTTTGGTATAAATCTCAAACGTCTAGATATTGATGCTATAGAGGTAGACAAAGAAAGTGAAGATTACCAAGAGTTTCTACATGTTACCAAAGAGCAACAAAAGATACAAGCAGAACAAATTGGTCGTAGAGCCAATATCGACACCGATATATATGCAGAACAAGGGCATCTTGCTGTTGAGAGTCAGTACATTCAGGCTCATGCCATAAATCAGCAAACAAAAGTTTTGGAAGCAGCTGCTAACAATCTTGGCCAAATGGGTGCTATGAATATGGGAGACGGTGGCGGAATGGGAATGAATCCTGCTGGTATGATGATGGGCATGGCTATGGGCGGTGCTATGGGTGGACAAATGGCTAATATGATGAATGGTATGAATCAAGTTCAACAACCTGTCTCACAACCTCAAATGCCATCTCAGCAAATGGCTCCACCACCACCAAATACGGTTGCTTATATGATGTCTGTTAATGGTCAGCAATACGGACCTTATAATATGCAACAATTGCAACAAATGGTGCAAAGCGGACAACTAACTCCACAAAGTTATCTATGGAAACAAGGTATGGCTAATTGGGAAATGGCAGGCAATATACAAGAATTGGCAACATTATTCGGTGCAGTTCCTCCACCTTCTCCAAATATGCCACCTATGCCCCCTAGTATGTAATCAAATTTAATTATATTATGAAAATTAAAACAGTTCCAACAATTATTGCTGCTGCATTGAGTGCCTTAATTGCTTTTGGCTTTTATTTTTGGTGTGCTACCGAAGAGAATCAGTTGCTTTTTGCAATAGGAGTATTTATAGTTCTCTTCTTGTCTTTTGGCCTAAGTTTTTGTGTTAAGTTTGAAGGACGCACAACAACAAGTATTGTTGCAGTAGGAATTCTTAGCTCCATTGTATTTTTAGGATTAAATACAGTTTTTTGTTTTGTTAAATTCGGAGTACCTGCATTTGTTATCGCTAATGGCATTGTTCTACTTCTAATGCTTTTGATAACATATACAGTGGCAAAAGCAAAACAATAATTTTGCTATTTCATCTTACTAAAACGCCGTTCTAAAAAATTAAAAGCAAGGAATAATTTTTTAGAACGGTGTTTTATTTTCCTGATTCAAGGAAAGAAAATTTTGGGTTATTCGTTGATGTTTTGTTTGCCGTGAGGGTTGATAATTGTTACGCTATCAAAGACTTCGTTTGCTGTCATCCCATCGCCATAATCTTGTCCAGAGGCTGAAATTCTGCGAATAGGTTTGTTGGAATAGATTATTTTTTTGCCAGCATTCCAATAAATATCTTGACAATACATGGTGTCTTTGTTATTGTAGTTGATTATGCGAACGGAATCTTTAATATAGACAAGGTCTGAGGAGTCGTAGGAAATGGCATAGTCAGCCGAAAGGATGGCTTTATCGGTCAGGTCGTCATTAAGGAAAGTTACTTTAAGACCTTTGGGAAAAACTGTCTTGGATTTGTCGCCAGAATATGATTCAACAAGAGGAGATTTCAAAATAGCTATAACCTTGCCTTCTTTGCTACGATGTAAGGTTATGTTGTTGAGAGTCTGTATGGGTTTTTTATAGAATTCTGTGTTGGGTTTTCCGTGATAATCTGTGGTGCAGGAAGATAAAATAAAAGGCAATACGAACAACGCCAAAAGAAAGCGTGTTCGTATTGCTGATTTAGTATTTGTTGGTTTTGTTCTCACTATCTTGTTCTTACTGTAGCTGAACCACCAATCCAACCACCTACTGCAATTGAACTTCCTGGTGTTATGCCTTCAAAGAATAAGTTTTCTTTTGTTTGGAAACGACCATGAGCAGAATTCATCACCTTTTGAGCTTCGCTTGCTACTGCAGGGTCCAAAGATTTTGCTTTTGCTGCTTCGTCATAAGCTGCATAGGCTGCATTTGCGCCTGGTGTTGCAAGGTACATTCTTGAAATAAGAAGCGATGCTTTGCCCAAAAGAGATTTATCGTAGTTGGCAGCTTTGCGAGCTGACTCTCTTGCTGCTGAATAGCTCTTTGCAAACATCAAAGCCTCTGCTCTCTTGTAAGCAGCTTTTGCTTTTATACCTATTTCTGGTGAAGTTTCCTCTGCTTCTGCAAGATATTTTGCTGCTTGTTCAAAGTCTTTCTTGCCAAGAAGCATTTGTCCCATCAAGAATGCAGACTTTGGAGTTGGTTCCAATTTATGAAGATTTTCTGTTGCAGAGAAAAACAATTCGCTCTCTGTACAGTTCTTGCCACTCAAAGCTGTTGTAATTTTTTTCAAAAGAGTAACATCGTTAGGGTTGGCTTTGAATCTTCCTTCAAAGATAGGAATGATATCTTCACACTTTGCATAAGGTTCTATAAGGGTTTCAAGAGCTACGATATTTGAACGAGTGTTGTCAAAAGTCTTTTGTGCTTTTTCTATTTTCTTTGTGTCGCCAAGTTGTGTTAGAGAGTCAAGGTCGTTTGCTTGTTCAGTCAAAGAGAAATCCATTGTTTCAGATGCATAGTCGTAAACATCGAACAATACAGCCATTTCTTCTGTACTTGCCTTCTTTGCTGCAAGATATTCTATGGTAGATTTAAGATATAGCACGCAATATTGTTGGTCAAGGTCTTTTCCTGCCAATTCTGCTGCTTGTTGATAAAGATTGTATGGTGTTTCTTTGTCTGCAGGTTTGTATTGTTGATAAATTTGTGCCTTACGAGCTATACAGTTTCCTTTATCTCCCATAGCTTCGCCTCTTACGTCATTCATCCAAAGCATTTCATTGAAATACTTTTCTCTTTCTTCTGCAGTAGAAGCAGTAGCATAAAGATTAGAAAGTATTTTTGCACCTCTTACATAGTTGTTTGTATGGTTGGCAGGGCAATGTTGTATTACAGCTTTCCAAGGTTCGTAAGCGTCTTTCCATTGATTTTGTTTGTAGTACTCTGTATATAATGAAAGATTCATTATACATTCTGTACTATCGTCTGGAGTTGCACCATATTTCTGTGCAAAAGCATTAAACATAAATGCAGTCAAAGCTAAGAATAGTGTTATCTTCTTCATTGTTTGCTTAATAAATTTATTTGTTATTACTATATTATATTCTATTTATATTTCCTTTTTGCAAACCAGCGATCTTTTGCCGTAACAGAGAGTCCCATTTTGAAATAGTTCTCTCGTACCAAGCCATTGTCGTGTGTGCCCATTTTTCCATACTCAAAATTGAAGTTTATATTTGTTCCCAATTTTTTGATAGGCATAGAAAAACCAAATGTCAA
>JABUUQ010000004.1:62527-65824 GCA_021443125.1 Bacteroidales bacterium | reverse complement strand
CCCCCCATTGCAGACATTACCTGATTGCATGGCACGTCTGTTGTACCGATTCCATAGCGTGAATATGGAGAACTCAAAGAGTATTGTGCCATTGACACACCGCAAGCAAGCAAACAAAATATCAAAACCAAGTTTGATTTTATTTTCTTTGCTTTCAAATAATTCTTTTTCAATGTATTAAATTTCTTTTGCATTGATTTCTAATATATTTTTTAATCCGTAAAACAAAATATCGGGAGCATACTCCACTGTCTTTTGAAGATGTTTTGCCAAAAACTCAGCATCTCCGCCAGTAACAAGAACACGCAAATCCTTATTGGTTCTACAATATCTTTCTATCATATTATCTATTTCAGCAAGCGTACCATTGACAACTCCCGACAAAATACATTCCTGTGTTGTCTTGCCACACAGTTCCACTTCCTGAATACTATTAAGTAACGGCAAATTTGCTGTAAAATTATGCAAGGCCCTAAATTTCATCATAAAACCAGGGTTGATGCTACCCCCTTGATATACGCCGTTTTGGTCGAGATAATCGAAGGTTATACAAGTTCCAGCATCTATAACAAGAATATTTTTATTGTATTTTGCCCAAGCACCAAAAATTGCCGCAAGTCTGTCCTCGCCTAATGTGTCCTTTGTTTTATAGTTATTTACAAAGGTGTAGTCAAACGCCGTTTTATTTTTTTCTTTCTTCGTTTCGTAAAAATAAAACAAGGTTTTAGCAGAATAGATCTTCGTTTTATTTTCGTGAAACAGTGATTCAAAATCAGTGTTGCTTTCTTCGTTCCTGACAGAGCAATAGACAGAGCAATCAATTTTGTAGTCTGACAACAGTTTGCACAAATATGCACTATCAAACGCACAAACCGTATCGAAAAAAACTATCTCATTTTTATCAAATACGGCTATCTTTTCCTGTGTATTTCCTCTGTCAATCGCTAAAATCATTCTATTGAAAAAGGTATGGGATGTGTTTGAAGGAATTCCTCAAGCGTCATATATTTTTCATAAGACTCTCTCTCCATCCAGCAGTTATCCAAATCCAGTTCTTTGTTGTTGGAATCGTAGATACTATATGTTTTCATTATTACTTCGCCTTGAGGGTTGAAAAAGTATTCTGATTTTTCCAAAGCCACCTCTGCACAACCCGAATTATAGGTGTTGTATCTTCTTACGAAGTAGCAAAGTTTTGAGTCTTTGTCGTATATTCTCTCGTATATGAAATCCCAAGCAGAATTATTATTGAAAATATATTCTTTTATATATGTAAAATTTTCTCCTTGCTCGTTTTGGCCCTTCATGGCATCATAACGATAAGCAAGCATTGTATCTGTTTCTTTTGAAGGAATGTAGGCAACTATTTCAGGGCTATATTTGTATATTGCAAAGTATTCAAATAGTGTGTCTTGTCTTTTATAGTCTTCGATAAGGTCATCAAGTGAGTAAATAGCATCAACAATCTCTTGATACTCTGAAGATTCCACTTCTATGATTGTTGCCTCTTCGTCGTATTCATCTGCATTTTCCTCTCCTTCAAAAACATTTTCGGAGTTTTGGTTGTCTTCGCTGAAAGATGACTCTCCCACTTGTGCATAACCCAAAGATGAGCATAATACACAAGTGAAAGACATTAGAATTATTTTCTTTAATAAGTTCATAAAGGTTTGGTTGTCTTAGTCTATATCCAAGAATAGAGGGTCCCAAGGTGGAAGCATTTCTGCCTTAGAATCAAGTATTTTAAGTATGTTTTCAGGAACATATTTCTTGTCAACAACAAGGCGGAACATGTATTCGTTGAACCATTCATCTGTCATTATCAAGTTTCCTTGATATCCTGCATTTGGACCCCAAGAATTTTCAATCAACCATTTGATTGGTTTGCCGTTTTCGTCCAAATCAACACCCTTAAGAGTCATTGCGTGAGAAGAACCTGAAGCAAAAGTTTGTATTCTTTGTTTTTTGTCCATTCCAAACTTGACATCGAACAAAGTTTCATAGTCAAAATTGTTCAAATCTAGTGTTCCACTCTCTCCATCGTAGTATTTGCCAACATCGCATGAGAAATACATAAGTGTAGAGTCCTTTATTGAAGCTATAGCCATTTGTTTGATATCATCAGCTGGCAAATTGATATATTTCCAATTGTGTCCATCCATTGTATGACGGTCATTCTCAACTTCAAATAGTTTGTAGTATGGTCTTGAAGGGTCATTCATAAGCATTACATAGGTATTTTCCAAATCTATTCCTATATGCTCTTTGTAGAAAGACATCGGAGTATATTTTTTTGTGCTTATAACTTTGCCAGAAGCGTCTTTCAAAGTATAGGTGAATTCTGTTGTTGGTTCGCCATAGGCCATAACAAGCATACGATAGATTTCTGATAACATTTCTATCTTTCTTGATTCGGCTTTGTTGTCTTTCATTGCTCTAAGTTCCAAAGCATCTTCCTTAAGTTTCAATGTTATAAGGTTGTCTATGCGAGATGTGTTGTTGGAATTGTAAGTTTCTGGCTGTATTGTTGAAGGTACAACACCATATTTTGTTACCAAGTCTATAACACCGCAGAATGTGCCACCATCAGAAAGAACATTTTTGAACAACCAGTCATTATATTGACTGTCCAAAGGTTCTGATTTGTGTTTTAGGGCTAATGTCAAAAACATATTAGCTTTCTCCAATTGGTCGTAGAAGAACAAATAGTTTTGTGAAAGTTCAAACGCACCAAGATTGTATTGCTGAATCATTTTATTTCTCAAAACATTGAAGCCTGAGAACATCCAGCAACGACCTGACTGTTTTTGGTCGCATATACCTTTGTTTGGAACAACATTAGAGAAATTAACATCTCTATTGGCAGCGATATTAGGATTTATTGCCAGTTTCTTGATATCGTTGTTGGCAGTAATTTTACTTAAAGCTTTGTTTGCACCTGTTTTTTCGTAGCCTGCCTTTATTTTATTAAGTTGGTCTGTTGTCAAACCACCATTGCCATTTTGTGCAACAACAGAAAATGACAATGCAAGGGCGAACAAACCTGTGATTAACTTCTTCATTATGATTGTTTTTTAGTTTTAATAAATTTTAGTCTTCCATTATTTCGTTAAGAGTATTGTCGTAAGCACTCTTATATTGTTCTATTGTACCAAAATCGCAATCGTCAATCTTGATTTCACCTTTTGTAACCTTACCTACTGCAAGGCATGGGATTTTGTTGGTATTGACTATGCTGATGAATTCATTGTATTTGTCTTCATCTATTGTTACAACAATTCTTGACTGACTTTCTCC
>JABUUQ010000004.1:55769-62453 GCA_021443125.1 Bacteroidales bacterium | reverse complement strand
AAGATTCATAAACAAGCCACCATCGCTGACATCATGAGCAGATTCTATTATGCCTGCACGGATAAGTTTCTTTACTGTTGCTTGCAATTCGAATTCTTTGTCCATATCAAAGTAAGGAACAGGAGAAAGTTTGACACCGCAATAAGAATATAGGTATTCACTTGAATTTATGTCGTCTTTTATTTCTCCAAGAACAAAAATTGTTGCACCTTCGTGTTTGAAATCCAAAGATGTTTGGTATCTCTTGTCAACTGTGCCAATCATACCAATTACAGGAGACGGCATAACTGCTTCAACAACACCATTTATTGATGCTTGATTGTAGAAACTTACATTGCCGCCAGTTACAGGGGTAGAGAATTTTTTGCAAGCCTCGCTCATACCTTTCACTGCCTCAACAAACTGCCAATAAGTCTCTGGTTTGTATGGATTTCCAAAGTTACAGCAATTTGTTACTGCCAATGGGTCGCCACCAGAACAAACTATGTTTCTTGCAGCCTCAGCCACTGCCATTTCTGTTCCTAAGAATGGGTCTGAATAAACGTATCTTGAGTTGCAGTCGCAAGTCATGGCAATACCATTTTGACAGCCTTTAATATTGGCTATACCGCTGTCGGCAGGAGAGTTTGTTGTCATATTTCTTGTTCCTACCATTGAATCGTATTGCTCATATACCCATCTCTTAGATGCAAGATTAGGATTTTTTGTCATAGTCAAAGCTATTTCCTTGCATTCTTCCAAAGATGGTTCTTTTATGCTATCTATCTTAAAGTCATGAACATGAGAATAGTATTCAGGTTCTTTGTATTCTCTGTCGTATTGAGGAGCTCCACCACCAAGAACAAGGGTTGAAGCAGGCACTTGCGCTACCAATTCGCCCTTCCAATAGAAATAAAGCATGTCTTCATCTATCACTTCGCCTATCTTCTTGCAGTTCAAGTCCCATTTGTCAAAGATTTTTTCAACAACATCTTCTTTGCCTTTCTCTACAACAACAAGCATTCTTTCCTGTGATTCAGAAAGAAGGATTTCCCATGCCTCTATATTCGTTTGGCGTAGTGGAACCTCGTCAAGATTGATTCTCATTCCACTCTTGCCCTTTTCACTCATCTCAGAAGTAGAACAAATAATACCAGCAGCACCCATATCCTGCATACCAACGATGGCTCCACTACGTCCAAGTTCCAAAGACGCCTCCAAAAGAAGTTTTTCTTGGAATGGGTCGCCCACCTGAATTGAAGGTATATCATTAGAAGAGTTTTCGGTTACATCGGCAGAAGCAAATGTTGCTCCATGAATACCATCCTTGCCTGTTGAAGAGCCAACAATATAGACAGGATTGCCAGCACCTTTTGCAACAGCATGGATAAGGTCTTCTTTCTTCATGATACCAACACTCATGGCATTAACCAAAGGGTTGTTTTCGAAACACTCGTCAAAGAATACCTCTCCACCAAGAACAGGAACACCGAATGAGTTGCCATAATGTGAGATTCCTGCCACTGTACCTTTGAACAAACGCTTTGCATGCTTGCTTTTCAAATCGCCAAAACGCAAAGAATTCAACTGTGCAATAGGACGAGCACCCATAGTAAAGATATCACGATTGATTCCACCAACACCAGTTGCAGCACCTTGGAAAGGCTCAACTGCACAAGGGTGGTTGTGGCTTTCTATCTTGAACACGCATGCTCTGCCGTCGCCAACATCAACCATACCTGCATTTTCTTCACCTGGTGCAACAAGCATTTGCTTGCCTTCCTTTGGAAGTTTCTTTACCCATTTGATTGAGTTTTTGTAAGAAGCGTGTTCGCTCCACATCACAGAGTAAATACTCAACTCGGTATAGTTAGGGGTTCTTCCGCCCAAGTACTTTTTTATCTGTTCAAATTCCTCATCGAGCAAACCTAACTCGCGAGCTGTTTCTACAGTAACATTTTCACATTTATTCATAGCCAATATTATTATTTTTCGTTGCAAAGTTACGGAATTTATTTAACATTGAAAAACTTTCTCCGACTTTTATGATACAAATTTCTTTTGCATTACTTAAAGCTTGATTTCCAAAAAATAAAACAAAGAAAGAAAAAATTATTCCTTGCTTTTAATTTTTTCTTTCTTTGTTTTATTTTGGCCAAATCCCGTGTGAAATTATCAGAGATTTATTTCTCTGCGTCCTTCCACATTTGTTTGTATTTGTCGATGTCTTTAATTTTTTGAACTCCAAACTCTTGCAAAACATCATCAGCATTGCTTGCCTCAAAATTCTTGTTTGCTTCCACGGTTTTACGCAACAATCTCTTTGCTTTCACTTTTCTGTCTCGTCTTACGTTGACTATGAAAACTATAAGCATAAAAATGATTGACGAAATGATGATTCCCAAAAGGATTTCTTCAACCAAAACTCTTTTGTATTGAGAGGATTGAACTACAAAGTTCTTTCCGTACAACAAAACCTCAACACCTGCAATAAGAATAGCAAGAACAAGTGGAGTAACCGCCAATTTTTCTTTTGCTTCAATATCGTTGCCAACTCTTATGCCTTTGTATCTTGATATGAAATGGTTGCAGGTTTCAATAACAATGAATAACATCATCATGGCAAGACATACATATTCTGTTAGTGGCAAATTTTCTCTGTACCAAGCAATGATGATTACACTTGCCACGACTACAGGCAATAGGATTGTTGAAACAAGTTTGTCTATTCTATTGTTAGAAAAAGGATCCAATAGGCATTTGATATTTTCTGTCGCACTATGGAAATACCAATAAGTTATAATTAGAATGAATAATATAAATGTTACTTGTAATATGTTATTGGTTGTAAGTCCCAGAAAATCAGTTACAAGGTTCCAGTTCCAAATATTGTAACTCCTTCCAAAAAGAGAGCCTGATACATAGTTTCCAGTCAATCTTATCGCTCCACAAACAACAAGCCAAAAGAAAAACCTCCTGACGTTAAGACGTTTGAAATTCCTTCTCATAAAGAGTATGAGAGACACCATAACAAGAAGGAAAAGCATTATGGCAGGCGTTCCAAAGATATTGATGATGTTGTCGGTGTCGGTCCAAAAGTTTATATCATTCGCCGTAGTATTTACATAGTTGAAGTCTATCTCAAGAGGTGAGACTTTCATCTTTACACCCAAAGCTAATGCAGGAATAAACGTGAAAATTTGGAAATAATAAAAAACAAAAGTCCAGGCGAGTAAGAAAGTGCTTGTGCCATTTATAAGCCCGCCCCAATCTATCGTCATACCTTTTACTGCACTAGTGAATAAATGCAGATTTTGTCTGAATTTAGACTTCTTTTTCATATTCTATTTCCATTTATACCAAAACATTTGGTCTTTTTGTTGTATTTTGATGATTTCCTGTTCTTCTTTCGCCATTTCAAGAAAGATATCCAAGTCGTTATCTCGCAACCAATTTATGCCGTTCTGCTCTTTTCTGCAAGCAGCTGTAAAGTAGATGAGAAAATCATCCTTTGTCTCATTCACCCAACGAATAGCGTTTTGTTTGTTGTCTATTGCAAGAGTCATCATTCCCAAAGCATTGTAGCCATGGTCAAAAAGCCAGTGCAGAGCTGCCTCATCACCTCGCATAACATTACTCCACGCTGCAAGTTCAGGGTAGCCGTTGTCAAGCAAGAAGTGAAAATACTTCTTATTGCCCTTCACCGCCCCCAAAAGAATAATAAGTATCTTTATATCGTAGTGAAGTAATGTTTTTTGTGTGATATTTATTTTCATTATCTTAGTTTTGCACCAAGTTTTGTTTCAAATGCGTTAAGCAATTTTTCCATTATGGCATCTATCTGCTTATCTGTAAGGGTTTTTTGTTCATCCTGCAAGATAAAAGACACTGCATATTGTTTCTTACCCAAAAGGTTGGCACCTCTATACTCATCAAACAAGTTTATACGCTTCAAAAGTTTCTTTTCAACCTCGTAGGCAATCTTTTCTATTTCGGCAAAACTTACAGATTCTTCCAATACAAGTGCAAGGTCTCTTCTTACTTCTGGGAATTTTGAGATATTTGTGTAGGTTACCTCTTTTTTTGGCAACATTTTCAAAACAGTGTTCCAGTTTATATCGGCATAGAATACATTTTGTTTGATATCAAATGCTTTTCTTGTCTGCTGGTTCAAAATACCAAGTATGGCAACCTGTTTTTTGCTGTCTTTGTTTATAAGGACTAAGCCTTGTTGCAAATAACCTGCTTTGGCATCTGAGGTTTCTATCTTGTCAAGGTTTATTCTCAAACGACGAAGCACGTTCAACACCATATTCTTCAAATAGAAGAAGTTTGTTTCCTGAGGTTTGCCTTGCCAACTTTCTTGTGTAGCAAAACCTGTTGTAAGCATTGAAAGATGCTTCTCTTCTTTGTATCTCTTATCTACTGGCTGGTCGTCCGGACAGTTCAAAGACTTCTCATAGCAGTTGCCAAATTCAAAAATCTTTACATCCGACACCTTACGATTTATATTATATGAAAGAACCTCCAAACCTCCATAAAGTAAAGTTTGACGCATCAGTGCAAGGTCTTTACTCAAAGCGTTTATTATCTGAACACTCTTTTCTATAGGGAAGTCCTGATTGTTTTCATAGTAAGCAAACTTTGTCAGAGAGTTGTTCATTGTTTCGTTGAAGCCATTGTCTGCAAGGTATGAAGTGATTATATTTTGCACCTTCTCTCTGTCTGGCTTTTGAATATAATTTACTGCACTTCTTACTTGTTCAGAGAAGTTAATCTTATCGTAACCATAGATTCTAAGTATCTCTTCTACCAAATCACAAGGGCGTGTAACATCAACTTTGTTGGTTGGTATCAAAGCAACAAGACCTTCTTCATTCTTTGCCTCTATTTCTATGTTCAGTCCCTTAAGAATCTTTTCTATCTCGTCTCTTTCTATAACCTGACCAACAAGATTGTCAAGGTAAGAATAAGAAAGTTCTATTCTTGCTCTTGTTATTTCTTGAGGATACACATCATTTATTTCAGAAGATATTTTTCCACCAGCCAATTCCTTGATAAGCAGGGCTGCACGCTTCAAAGCATATACAGTTATGTTAGGGTCTGCACCTCTTTCGTAACGGAAAGAAGCATCTGTCTGCAAACCATGATATCTTGCCGCCTTACGAATTACCACTGGGTTGAAATAAGCACTTTCCAAGAAGATATTTTTTGTTGATTCGGTAATTCCAGACTCCTGACCACCAAAAATACCACCAAGACACATAGGTTTTGATGCTGAACAAATCATTGCTTCCTTGCCATTAAGTTCTCTTTCCACACCATCAAGAGTAACAAATTTTGTTCCTTTCTCCAAAGTCTTTACATTGATTGTTCCGCCATCTACCTTGTCCCAATCAAATGCGTGCATTGGCTGGCCAGTCTCCATAAGCACAAAATTTGTTATATCCACAATGTTATTTATCGGTCTTATGCCTATTGCGTTAAGGTGTTCTTTCAACCATGCAGGTGATTCCTTGACTTCAATTCCAGAAATGACAAGACCAGAATAGCGAGAGCAAAGAGCAGTATCTATATTTATGGAAACTTGCTCTGTTGTTTGGTCAACTTTGAAATCATCAACGCTTGGCATATTCAAAGGTTGGTCTTCCTTTACCTGAGAAGCCAAAATTGCAACCAAATCCCTGCCAACACCTATGTGAGAGGTAGCATCCGAACGGTTAGCCGTCAAACCTATCTCAAAAATTGTATCTTCTTTAATGTTAAAGTATTCTTTTGCTGGTGTGCCTTCCTTTGCTTCTTGAGGAAGCACAAGAATACCATCGTGATTATTGCCAAGTTGCAATTCTTTTTCGGAACAAATCATTCCTTCACTTTCTGCACCACGAAGTTTGCTCTTTTTGATTGTGAAACTATCGTCTCCATCATACACAACTGCACCAACAGTTGCCACAATAACTTTCTGACCTGCAGCAACGTTAGGAGCACCGCATACTATATTAAGAATGCGTCCTTCACCAACATCAACAGTTGTGATATGCAAATGGTCGCTATTTGGATGAGCCTCACAAGTTAATACATGCCCAACATAATATTTATCAAGTCCGCCTTTTATGCTTTCAACCTTTTCTGTACCTTCAACTTCCAAACCTGAAAAAGTAAGAAGTTTCGCTACATTTTCTGCACTCTGTGTTGTAGGCACATATTCTCTTAGCCAATTATAAGAAATTTTCATTGTATTTGTTGTGTTTATTTAACTATCTCTAATTCATTTATTAAATTTTTTGCATCAAGGAATTTGTCTATGATAAACAAACAATATCTTATATCCAAAGATATGTTTCTGCAAAGGTCTTTATCATATAAAACGTCACTCATGGTTCCTTCCCAGTTTCTATCAAAGTTTATGCCTATAAGGTTGCCGTCTGCATCCATAACAGGACTGCCTGAATTGCCTCCTGTGGTGTGATTTGATGCTATAAAGGCAACAGGCATCTTTCCTTCGGCATTTGCATAAGGAGCATAGTCTTTAGTGTTGTATAACTCTTTGAGTTTGTTTTCAACAACATAGTCGTAAATATCTGGATTCTCTTTCTCCATAATACCTTCGAGAGTTGTGTAGTGTTTGTATTTGACTCCGTCTCTTGGTTTGAAAGAAGACACATTGCCATAGGCAACTCTCAATGTAAGGTTGGCATCTGGATA
>JABUUQ010000004.1:53493-55365 GCA_021443125.1 Bacteroidales bacterium | reverse complement strand
AAGTTGTTTGATTCTATTCTTAGTTGTTCTTCTGTTACTGAAGCATTTTGAGAATGTTCGGCAAGCATCATGGCACGACGGGCATACTTTATAAATTGAGAAGAAAATACCGCCTCGTTAAGATATATCTCTTTGATTTTGTATGGTGCGTTGTCTGAATAAACTTTTGCAAAGTCGGAAATGATTGCTTTGTAGTCTTTTTCAAAATTTTGTTTCTTTTCTATGGCTTTCAGGAATTTAAGACCTTTTACCTCACCTTGCCATTTTTTCCATCCGTTAGCAATGCTTGCCACATTAGAAGCGTAACGCAATCTCTTTGCAGGGCTCTCATTCATTGCTTGGTTATACACATTCAACACCTCTGTACGAAGTTTTATTCTTATAGGGTCTTCTATGTTTTGAATCTCGTTTACAGCTTGAGAAGTAAGGAATTGTCTTGTTGTTCCAGGGTATCCGAAAACAAAAGTAAAGTCTCCTTCCTGCTTGTCTTTCAAAGAAATTTTCATAAACTTTTTTGGAGTGTATGGAACATTGTCTTTTGAGTAATCAGAAGGCTGATTGTCTTTGTTGGAATATACTCTGAAAACAGAAAAGTCTCCTGTGTGGCGTGGCCACATCCAATTGTCTGTATCGCCGCCAAACTTGCCTATATTGCTTGGAGGAGCTGCAACAAGGCGAACGTCTTTGAAAACTTCATTCACGTACATCATATATTGGTTGCCATAGTATATAGGTTTTATTTGGGCAACGTAATGCGTGCCTTTTGTTGTTTCTTCCTTGATTTTCTTGATATTATCATCTATAAGTATTTGCCTTTCGCTTTGTGTCATATTGTCGGTAACACCAGCAAGAACTCTATCGGTTACATCTTCCATGTATTTAAGCAAAGTGATAGTCAAACCAGGGCAAGGCAATTCCTCTGCTTTGGATTTTGCCACAAAACCATTTGTAAGATAGTCGTGTTCAACTGTGGAATTGCTTACTATATATGAATAACCGCAATGATGATTGGTAAATACCAAACCTTCATTTGAAACGAACTCTCCAGTACATCCGGTGCCGAAAAGCATTACAGCATCTTTCAAAGATGCGTTGTTTGCATCGTAAATATCTTTTGTGGTTATTCTCATTCCTTTTGCCTGCATATCTTTTTCATTCTTATTCAAAAGAAGAGGTAGCCACATTCCTCCATCGGCAAAAGATATCAAAGGCATACTTAATGCAAGTAGCAAACAAGCCAAACAAAAATGTCTTTTCATAGTTTTTTATTCATTATTTTAACTTGCAAACTTACAAAAAAAAAATTACATAATCAAAAAACATTGAACTATTGGCCTTTGATTTTATTATTTGAAAAAAAAAGTTTATCTTTGCAACCTATAACAACAACACTCTTTTATGTGCAAGACAGCAAAGCAATATGAGTAGTAAACATTTGATTTTTGATGATAATTTGAAGCTTTTTGACTCTATGATGGAGGATATGAAAAAAGCTAAAAGAAACATCTTTCTTGAGACTTTTCGCTTTGGCAAAGATTCTATAGGAGAGAAATTTAGGCTTATATTGTATGAAAAAGCAAAAGAAGGTGTTGAAATAAAGTTGTTATTGGATGCTTGGGGTACTGGAAGGGATTTGAGTTTCTTTCAACCTTTGATAGATGTTGGTGTTGAAATACGATTGTATAGAAAGATACGCCTTACGCAAGGAATGCTGTCAAAAAACCATTGCAGAAACCACAGAAAATTCCTAATAATAGATTCCGAGATTGCTTATATGGGTTCTGCCAACATAACTTCATATTCTTTAAGTTGGAGAGAACTCAACCTAAGGACAACAAACAGAACTCTCATCAAAGTTTTTCGTCGTTCATT
>JABUUQ010000004.1:48811-51084 GCA_021443125.1 Bacteroidales bacterium | reverse complement strand
TATGGAGCAAGCATAGAAAAGCATGATAATTTTATTGTTTGCAAGAAGTTCCGCCCGTTTTTCTCTGATACCGAAGTCGAGATTGATTATTCTGCATTATGCTTTCTTTATTCCATTGTCTGTGTTGGGCAACTGAATAATGTGAAAATTGCTTCTCTTCCGCAACAATCTTTGCAAGGGGATTTTATGGCAAGAAAGTATTTTGAGAAACTTGGTTTGGAAATCACACAATCGCAAAATCATACAATACTATCCTACGATAATAGCAAGGTATCAAAGGAGAACAAACTCGAATTTGATTTGAAAGATACGCCAGATGTGTTTCCGTCTTTGGCAGTGGCTTCTTTTTTCAGTGGCAAGGAGATAGAGTTCAAAAACTTGGCATCCCTAAACCTCAAAGAATCAGCCCGTTTGGATAATATGGCAAGGGAATTGAACAAAATGGCGAATTGTTGTATTAAAACGAAGGAAGAATTTTTTATTTCTTCGTTTCAGCAAAATAAAACGCCGTTTTATTTTGACAAGGGCAAGAAACAATTAAAATTCTCTTCATACAACGACCATCGCATAGCAATGGCTTTAAGCGTTATCTCACTTATTTATAATGAAATAGAGATAGACAATACCGCTTGCGTTGAAAAATCTTGGAGAAATTATTGGCAGGATGTCAATGATTTTATCTTGCTCGGCGCTTGTGAATCTAAATAATATATTACTTTTGCAGAGTTTTAATATTCAGACTATGAAAAAAATGATTTTTTCAATCTGTCTTTTGTTGTCCCTATCGGGTTTTTGTCAAGACAGGTTGCTGACCAAAAAAATAATATATACCATTTCTGTAACAGACAATAAGGTTAAATCTTCTTCATCTGGAGATTCCATTGTTTATGATTATAATGTCAATCGCCGTTTCTGGTGGGAGGCTATGGATTATATTTTGGGCGAAGCAAAGAATAAAAGACTTACTCTCTATTCCGATAAAGGTGATGCAATAGTTTGGGACACCATGCTTAACAATCTAAGCAAGCAAATAAAGAATGCTTATGGCAAAGAACTGAAGAAGAAAGAAATAGAGGTTATTTTCGAGAATGAAATAAGAAAGATACAGTTCGAAGAGGAATGGACCTATAATTCTTCGAGTATGTTGATAGATAAAAAGGTGATTGCGTATTGTCCGATAATATCTCGTGATTCTGTGGCTTTGGTGGGTGAGGAGATTACAACGCAAGAAAGTTTTTCTTTTCCTATAGGCTGGATTCGTCCAAAGCAAGCGAATGCCAATGACACCATTTTGATTTGCCGAGATCTGAGATACACCATGCCTATCTACAATTCAACACCTTATCACTGGTGGGATTCAAATCTTGAGGCAGAATATTCCATACCATACTTTGAAACATTCTTTTCACAGGCAGAAAACGGCAAAATTTCTGTCTATGAGGATCCTGATTTGGTTGATGCACTGAAACTATCCAATGTTTCCAAAAGACGAGAGTACACAAAAAACGAGTCAATTGTCAAAAGCCTTGCCGAAAACAATATAAGCGAAACAGATACCACCATAAAACTGAAATACAATAGCGACAACATTGATTATCTGCGTTTTGGAGAAGAAATTTACTTTGATAAAACAAATTGCAACTTCATTAAAAACTGCAATTATGTTGCTCCTGTGGTCAGAATCTTTGCTTCAGACAATAGTTTTATCGGTTACTATCCTATTTATTATGTTAGAAAACGCTAAGAATATGAATAAAAAAATCTTTTTATTGATTTTATCATTTTTGTGCTGTATTGCTGCCGTTGCTCAAAGAGAAACTTACAGTATAGAGTACGAAAATCACAAAGTAGGGGTGTTTAATCCCGATTGGGAGGTAAATCATAGCCTTAATCCCAACAAATACGAACATATTACAGGTTATTTTCGTGAGGAACTGGCAAAAACAATCATAGATGCTGTAACAACAAAAAAAGTAAAGATATACGACATAAGAAAAAGAGAGTTAAGCATTGATACTGTAGTGAATAGAATAATAGAATTTGAACGTTTGAACTTCAATCACAACCTTGCCAAAGACTCTGCCTTGAATTTTATCATTCCTTTTATGTCTGCTTATGATTTTGAGGAAGGTGTGCGATACGATTACGAAAACCTAAGCATAGAAAAGAAAGTTCTTGCCTATTGTCCCTATGTTGTGAGATACAAAACCTTTAACGGAGAAAATAACGACAGCGTTCAAATGCCTCTTTTCTGGATTTTCCCTAAAGATACC
>JABUUQ010000004.1:47162-48796 GCA_021443125.1 Bacteroidales bacterium | reverse complement strand
AAACAGCCTATTATAAAAAATATTCTTGCCATTCCAGACACTGTCCTAAGCGTTTTAACTCTTAAATATCCCGTTAAAATGCCTTTTACTTCAGCAATTTTCGACAAAGTTCAAGGGAAAAAAATCAAAGTCTTTCATTCAGATGGTTCGGAGTTCAAATCACTGAAAGAAATAGATAACTTGTTTGTTTTGTCAAAGAGTGTGGAGATTTACGATGAGGCCACCGACAAAGAAACCTTCAAAACAGTCTATTCCGATATAGTTCCCGAAGATATAGAAGCCATAAGGATTGCTGAAAACTGGGGAATAAACGATGCAACTTTGGAAATAGTGAAAACTGTTCAGTATTTTCTTCCTTTATACAAGTATGATGAGGATTTTTACACCCAGCTTGGTGTAAGAATATGGTGCAACAAACAAAAACAATAGGCAATAAAATCAATACCACTTTATTACGATGAAAAACGAGAAACTTTCAATGCAACAACTCAACAGAATAAGTGTTGAAGAATTCAAAGCAAGCGAAAAAACGCCCATAGTTGTTGTTCTTGACAACATAAGAAGCATGAATAACATAGGTTCGGTTTTTCGCACTGCCGATGCTTTTCGCCTTGACAAGCTTTTCTTGTGTGGTATTACTGCTACGCCTCCTCATAGAGAGATAAACAAAACTGCTTTGGGTGCAACAGAAAGTGTGGATTGGGAATATAGGGAGTCAACCCTTGAATGCGTGAAAGAATTGCTCGACAAAGACTATAAAATTTTTGCTTTGGAACAAACATCCGACAGTATCAGTCTGGAAAAACTCACAAAAGAAGATTTGACCGACAAAATAGCCATAATTCTTGGCAATGAGGTGGAAGGCGTTCAGCAAGAAGTCATAGATATCTCACATTCTGTTCTTGAGATTCCTCAATTTGGCACCAAACACTCCTTGAATGTTTCTGTATCTTGTGGTATTGCCGTTTGGGAATGTATAAAACTGCTGAAATTATAGCACAAAATTTTTTTGACAACCTATTTTGAAAGAAAAGTCCAAAGCAATTCCAAGGCAATTTGCGTTGCCTTGTTGATAAAATCTTCTCTATAAGTTTTAATACAGTATTTTTTGGTGCAAAATTCCCCGTCTTTTTTCATAACACAAAGCCATACGGTGCCTACTTCGGTATTTGTTCCGTCGCCATTAGGCCCTGCCAAACCCGAAACAGCAATAGAATAGTCGGTATTCAACAATTCCAAAACACCTTTGCACATGTATTTGACCGTTTCTTCGCTTACAGCTCCTTGATTATCAAGAATCTGACTTGGAACTTTGAGAACATTATGCTTTACCTCATTGCAATAGGACACCACAGAACCTTTGAAGTAAGAAGATGCACCACTCAATAAGGTAATCTCATGAGCAATGTTGCCACCCGTACAACTCTCCGCAGTAGAAAGCGTTGCGTTTTTTCCCAATAACGTTTCAGCAATTTTTCCAATCAAATCTTTGTGCATATACCTTTGATTATTTATGCAAAATTACAAAAAAAATCCACACTTCTCCGTTTCACAAAATTAAAACAAAGAAAGAAAAAATTAAAAGCAAGGAATAATTTTCTAAAACGGCGTTTTAATTTTACCAAATAGGCATA
>JABUUQ010000004.1:43338-47045 GCA_021443125.1 Bacteroidales bacterium | reverse complement strand
AAGTTGTTGAAAGAAAAGCATAGAGAGAATGAATTTATAATTGATTCTTGTGGTATAGGTCCTTGGCATGTGGGGCAGCGTTCAGACAAAAGAATGATAGAAGCAGGGGAAAAGCGTGGCTATGAGTTCAATCATAGAGGAAGACAGATAGATGTTGAAGACTTTGACAAGTTCGAATATATTATAGGTATGGATGAGGAGAACATAAGAGACATTCTTTCTTTTGCCCGCAATGAAGAAGACAGAAAAAAGGTTTATAGAATGTCGTCGTTTTTGCGAAGGTATAAAGGACAAAAGATAATTCCCGACCCTTATTTTGGTGGAACAGAGGGATTTGAGTTTGTTTTGGATTTATTGGAAGATGCAACAGAAGGATTGTTGATTTTTTTGGATAAACAAAAGCAGTAAAAATTTATTAACAATTAAAAACTCTTTATTCACTTAGGATTTAGGGGTTATTGTGGAAAACTTTTGATAATTTTTGGATATCAACCGAAAACGAAATTAAAAAATATTGTACTTTCGTAAAAGAAAAACAAACACAATATAATATAAAGGAGAATTAGAAAATGAGTGGTGATTTATTTGCTCAAGAGAATTTGAATGTTCCTGAAAAGAAGGCGACAAAGAAAAAGGAACCTGTACAATATAAGGCATATAAACCTGAAGATATCAAGAAAGCAACTTTGGATTATTTCAAAGGTGATAGTTTGGCAGCAGATGTATGGATAAACAAATATGCCCTAAGACGTGGAGAAGAAATTCTTGAACTTACTCCTGACCAGATGCACCACAGATTAGCAAGAGAATTCAATAGAATAGAAGAAAAATATAAAAATCCTATGAGTGAGGATACAATCTATTCTTTATTGAAAGATTTTCGCTACATAATACCACAAGGAAGCCCTATGTTCGGCATAGGAAACGATTTTCAGATAGTGTCTTTAAGCAATTGTTTTGTTATTGGCAATGAAGGCGAAAGCGATTCTTATGGTGGTATAATGAAAATGGATGAAGAGCAGGTACAACTTATGAAACGTAGAGGTGGCGTTGGTCACGATATGTCTATGATTCGTCCTATGAATTCTCCTGTAAAAAATTCTGCTCTTACATCAACAGGTATTGTGCCTTTTATGGAAAGATACTCCAACACTACCAAAGAAGTTGCCCAAGGAGGTAGAAGAGGAGCTTTGATGTTGAGCATTAGCATAAAACATCCAGACGCAGAAAATTTCATTGATGCAAAAATGGATACCAACAAAGTAACAGGTGCTAATGTATCAGTAAGAATAGATGATGAGTTTATGCGTTGTGTCAAGGAAGACAAACTTTATACACAACAATTCCCTATAGATTCAAAAGATCCACAGACAACAATAAAGATAAACGCAAAAGCTTTATGGAACAAAATTATTCATAATGCTTGGAAGAGTGCAGAGCCTGGCGTTTTGTTCTGGGATACAATTCAAAGAGAAAGTATTCCAGACTGTTACAAAGAATTTGGTTTTGAGACTATTTCAACAAATCCTTGTGGTGAGATACCTTTGTGTGCTTATGACTCTTGCCGTCTGCTTGCCGTTAATCTTTATTCTTATGTTGAAAAGCCATTTACTCCAGAAGCTTCATTCAACTTTGCTTTGTTCAAAGAGCATGTAATGAAAGCACAAAGGTTGATGGATGATCTTATAGACCTTGAACTTGAAAAAGTAGAACAAATACTTGCCAAGATAGAAAGCGATCCAGAGAGTGAAGACATAAAGCGTGTTGAGAAAAATTTGTGGCTTAACATAAAACTGAAATGTCTTGAAGGCAGAAGAACGGGTTTGGGCGTTACAGCAGAAGGCGATATGCTTGCAGCTCTTGGGTTAATCTATGGAACAGACGAAGCAACAGAGTTTTCTACCGAAGTTCACAAACAACTGGCTATTGCAGCTTATCATTCTTCTGTGGTTATGGCTTCAGAAAGAGGTGCTTTCCCTATCTACGACTCAAAACTTGAAGCAAAAAATCCTATGGTGCTTCGTATCAAGGAAAATGCTCCTGAAGTTTATAAAGATATGGTAAAGTATGGCAGAAGAAACATTGCCCTTCTTACCATAGCACCAACAGGAAGCGTAAGCATTTGCACTCAAACATCTTCAGGTATTGAGCCTGTGTTTATGGTTGCCTACAAACGAAGAAGAAAAGTTAATCCAAACGACAAACAAGCAAAGGTAAGCTTTACAGACGAGCATGGACAGGCATGGGAAGAATACAATGTATTGCATCCTAAGTTTATTGATTGGGCAGAGGCTAATGGCTACAACAGCAATGATATAATCTACAACTATACAGACAAGCAAATAGAAGATCTTATATCAAAAAGCCCTTACAACAATGCAACAGCAAACCATATCAATTGGGTTAATAAAGTGAAAATGCAGGGTGCTATTCAAAAATGGGTTGACCATTCAATTTCTGTAACAGTTAATATCCCTAAGGAAACAACAGAAGATATCGTTTCACAAATATATATGACTGCATGGGAGTGTGGTTGCAAGGGTATGACTATCTATCGCGATGGTTCAAGAAATGGTGTATTGGTTTCAAACAATAGCACAGAAAACAAAGCCTTTGCAGACTTCAAAGCACCAAAGCGTCCAAAGAAACTTGATGCAGAAATTATTCGTTTCCAAAATGCAAATGAAAAATGGATAGCAGTGGTTGGTCTTTACGAAGGACGTCCTTATGAAATCTTCTCTGGAAAAGCCGAATCTTTCTACTTGCCAAACTATGTTAAGAATGGTTGGGTTATCAGAGTGAAAGAAGGCAATAACCCTGCAAGGTACGATTTTCAATATCTTGACCAAGATGGTTACAAAGTAACTATGGAAGGCCTTTCACGCTTGTTCAACAAAGAATTCTGGAACTATGCAAAACTTATCTCAGGTGTTCTTCGTCAAGGTATGCCAATAGCAAATGTTATCTCTTTGATATCAAAACTGACACTGGATTCCGACACAATAAACACTTGGAAAAATGGTATAGAACGAGCTTTGAAAAAATACATTCAGGACGGAACAAAAGTGGAAGGCGAAAAATGTCCTAATTGTGGCGGTGATTTAATCTTCACAAGTGGTTGCAAGCAATGTCCTGACTGTGGTTGGAGCAAATGCGGTTAATAAGTCAATGAAAAAGTTTATTTGCATTCTTATTCTTTTTGTCTGCAACTATTCTTTTGCTCAAATAAACGACTTGTTGAATGAAATAGAACAAGAAGAACTTAATGCAGAAACAACGGAAGAACTTTTTGAACAAATAGGCAAGAGCAACAATAACCTTTTTAATATAAACAATCTAAGTCCCGAGCAGATGACTCTGCTTGGGCTTAATAATTTTCAGCAGTTTTGTTTGCAAGACTACATAAAGCAGACAGGACAATTGTTTTCTTTGCATGAACTTCAATTTATCAATGGTTTCGACAAGCAGACAATAGAAAAGATATTGCCATTCATTTGTTGCGAGTACTACGATAGGAAACATTCTTTGCGATTAGACTCCATATTTTCACATTCCAAACAAAGCATAAGGTTTCAGTATCAAGAAAATCTTCACAAGCCTTATGGCTATACGCGAACCGACGGCAAAGGATATTTGGGCGAAAAATTCTCATCTTCTTTTCGCTACTATCTGCAATACTACGACCGTTTGGATTTTTCTATCGTTGC
>JABUUQ010000004.1:41550-43296 GCA_021443125.1 Bacteroidales bacterium | reverse complement strand
TACGACCACTACAACATATCTTTGACTATCAGAGATATTTCCAAACACCTCAAACAACTAACCCTTGGCGACTATCGTTTGAGTATTGCAGAGGGTTTGGCAATGAAACAATCCTTCGATGTGTCCTATCTTACCTCCTATGGCGTAAAGAACAAGCAAAACCGCATACTTCCTTTTCGTTCCACATCAGAATACGACTACAATAAAGGCCTTGCGATGCATTTCAACATAAAACATTTCGACCTTATAACCTTTGCATCCTACAATTCTTTGGACTACAACGGCAGCAGCATTCAACAAACAGGCTATCACAGAACAGAAAAAGAACTATCGCACAAAGACTCCATAACTCAAACTCTCTATGGTGCCAACCTCAACTATTCCAACAAAGGTTTCTCACTTGGGTTGACCGCCTTTGCCTATCATTTCTCCGATTCCATAACACCAAACATTTCTTCCTACCCCTATATGCAACACTATTTTCAAGGAAAGAACAACAATATCATTTCTCTTAACTCTTCCTATGTTATCAAAAACTTTATAGTCTTTGCTGAGGTGGCAAAAAGCCAAAACAATGCTTTTGCCTGTATTCTTGGCACTCAATACACTTTCGACTACAAATCATCTGTGAGCCTGTGCTATAGAAACTACGACGAAAAATATCAAAACTTCTTTGCCAATGCCATAGGTATTCACGACGATAACCAAAACGAAAGAGGTTTATACCTTGACTATTCTCACAGACTAAACAACAAACTTACAATCTACCTTGGTGCAGATTTGTTTTATTTTCCTTTCAAATCATATAGGGTAGACACGGCAGTATATGGCCAGAAAGCAAAACTCCAACTCAATTACATTCCCAACAAACGCAACAAATGGGATTTCTATGCAAGACTCAACAACCGCCAATATAATTTCACTCTCAACAATGGCCAAAAAGAGCCCAAAGATAATGTTATCACGCAAGCACATCTGCGTTTCCAACATTTTTTCACCGATAATTTCTCTCTAAACCTTCGTTCTGGCTACTCTCGTTCCTTCACCTACAAAGACAACTCCAACTATGGTATGTACTTTTATGGGGAAACAATTTTCAAAACGCCTTTCCTGCCTCTGCATCTCAATCTTCGCTACACCTATTTCCACACCACCGACTACAACAACCATTTCAATTGCTACGAATACTCTTTGCCACTTACCTATTCCTCTGCTTCGCTTTCAGGACAAGGCCATAGATTCTATGCCTTGCTAACCTATAAACTCCAAACCCTGCAACTATCGGTCAAATATTCTATCACACGCTTTCATCATACAACTGAAATCTCTTCATCAAACGATAAAATCTACTCCAACAACACCCAATACCTCTCTGCCCAAATCTATTGGGAGTTCTAAGCAAGGCAAACAATCAAAAAAGGTTGCCCTATTGCTAAGACAACCTTTTATTTGTTTTGTATTAGATACAATTTGAATAAGGCAAACTTTTTATATAATCTTCCATCCACTGCCAATCTGGCTTTCCTTCTTTCGTTGCTGGTAGTTTGATTTTGGAAGATGTAAAATAAGTTTTTGTTAAAGTTCTACCATAAGAAAATCTGTATTTCTCTGCATCGATAACCATACATAAGAATAAACCTATATACTTATTCATCATATTGTTTCTCAAAATAAGAATGTTTTGCGAACAAACAAACTCATCTGATTGCTTGTTTATCTGATTTTGGAGTCCTATACAAGTGCTTT
>JABUUQ010000004.1:38682-41203 GCA_021443125.1 Bacteroidales bacterium | reverse complement strand
ACAAACAAACTCATCTGATTGCTTGTTTATCTGATTTTGGAGTCCTATACAAGTGCTTTTAACTCATTTAACTTAGTTGTGTTTTTTTATGTTGGCAATAATTTTCTCTATGTTCTCTACATCAAATCTCAAAATAAATTCATTATAATCTTTTTCTATGCTGGTAATAAGTCCAAGTCTATCACTTGCTATTGTATAATCTTTATGTTGTATATCTACTATTGCAGCCTTTATATAGCGACTTTTATCAATACAACAAATTTCCTCTAATACTTTTATAGATTCTTCTTTGTTTCCTAAATCTATAATAAGGTAATCGTATGTATCTAATGTTCCCCTTTTTCTTGCAAATGCTTGTAATGTATATTTATTAAAATTTTCATAATATACACATATTACCTCGTTATCATCTATACTATTTTTGTCGGTGCCGTAAATATATTCTTTTATTACTATACTACCATCATTTGTAATTATTTTTTCTTTTGTGTTTTGTGCTTTTGTTGTTCCTGAAAGCAGCATTACTGCTATCAAACTTAAAATACTGATTGCTTTTTTCATCTTTTCTTCTTTTTTTTAGGGGTTAAACATTTTCTTCTGTTAGTTCTTCGCAATTGTCTCTGAAAATTTTCCAAACTCTTATTTTGTTTGATGCACTTGTATCGGCAAGAATGGCAATGATTTTTGTGTCTTTGTTCCACCTTTGTTCAAGAGCAACATAAGTAAATAATTGCTCTTTGTCGAAATCTTTTTGTCTTTTTTTGGTTTCTACAAGAACTGCAACATGCTTTGATTCATCAAAAAATCTGATGTCAAGCTTAAAATGCTTTGTAGTAACATTTGTCAACACTTTTTTGTAGGAAAATTCGCCTCCTTCGATATTCGAGGTTATTTTTTCACTTCCTACAGTAGAAATAATAGTATATCTATCCATTTTTTGTGTGTTTTGAGCGTCTGCAACCCAAAAACACTACGACCAAACACCAAAAAGAAACGCAGATATTTTATCCACATTTCAAGGTGCTTGGTCATACCCTATACAACAGATAAAAATACCTGCGAGAACGCAGGCATTTACTTTTATTCTATTGTATATTCCCTTTGCGACCAAGCTTCAGAAATGTTTTAGAATAATAGCAAACGCTATGTTAATAATATGTTATTTTGTGCAAAGATAAGAAAATTTTATCTCTTGAGCCTTGTTGCAAAACATTTTTTCCTCTTTTCTTGTTTCAAAAAATTAAAACGGCGTTTCAATAAATTATTCCTTGCTTCTAATTTCTTGAAACAAGGAAAGAATTTGAGGCAAATGCAATCTTGAAAAACAATTTTTTGACATAAAGAAAGATTTTTATTGTAAAAAATTTGCAAATGCGAAAAATTTGCAATAACTTTGCAAAATCAATCAAGAGTAAAGCAATGGAAAATACAGAAAAGATAAAATTGGCAGGTCTGAAACTGACTCCACAACGCACAGCAGTGTATAATGCTATGACAACTCTTCGCCATGCAAAATTAGATGAGATTGTTGATTTTTTGAACAAGGAGGGCAATATGATGACACTCTCAACGATTTACAGAATTTTGGAATCGTTTTGCAAAGCCAACCTGCTATCGCTTGTATGCCGACCAGACACTGGAGAATGTTACTACGACATCACTGTCAAAGAACATCATCATGTTTTTGAAAAGGGAAGCATAGTGGATTTCGACGATCAAGAACTGACAAATATAGTGCTTGACTACCTTAAAAAGAAAAATCCAGAACTAAAGGATATCGAAAGAGTCCAAGTTCAGATTATCAAACAAAATAAACAATAATTAAAAATTTTTAGAACTATGAAAAGTATCGCAAAACTTGACCTGCAGTATGCACACAGGTTTTATGGCTTCCAAGGCGAAGCACAGTATCTTCATGGTCACACTGGCGTATTGACAATAGAGGTGGAAGATACTATCAACGATGGAGTGAATATGGTGTATCCATGCAATGAAATTCAAAAAATTGCTTGGGATGTGTTGAAAAACTTTGACCATGCTCTTATTCTTAGAGAGGACGACCCTTTGTTGCCAGCCATTCTTGATGTTTACGAGAAGACTGGTTTGAAAAACGGACATCCTCAAAACAAGATGAAAGGCGAAGCATTCAAAACCCCTTTGGCAACTGCCTACCCTGATGCTCGTTTGGTGGTAACAAAAGAGACGATGACAGTGGAAGGAATGATAAAGATTGTCTACGAATTGCTCAAAGACAAATTGAACATTGCCAAACTTACATTTACCAGCGGAGTAAATGCAGCAACGGCAGAGTTCCAGACAAAGAACATTATCGATCGTTGCCCTCTATGTGGAATAACAATGAACGCAAACGGCGTATGCCCAAAGTGCGGCTACAAAAAACAATAAGTCTATGAACCCCAGGGTGTCCCAACCAACCAAGGACACCCTTTTTAACTCCTAAGAACATAGTACATATATCCCTTGTATAATCTTTTGCAAATACCATTCTATCGCTTCCCCC
>JABUUQ010000004.1:36400-37727 GCA_021443125.1 Bacteroidales bacterium | reverse complement strand
TGGCAACGCGATTGCAATTTCTACGACCCTATGTGTGGCAGTGGAACTCTTGCTATCGAGGCGGCCATGTTTGCTATGAATATACCGGCACAATATTATAGAAAAAGATTTGCTTTTGAGAAGTGGGCGGAATTTAATTCTTTGGAATGGAAACTTGAGAAAGAGGCGGCAGACAGAAAGATTCAAGATTTTGATTATGAGATTTGGGCAAGCGATATTTCACAAGAGGCGATACTTCGTGCGGAGGAGAACATCAAACTGGCTCATTTGAATCACGATATACACTTATTCCGTGCCGCAATGGAGGATGGAGAAAAACCTATGGGCAAAACACTTGTTGTTATGAACCCTCCTTATGGCGAACGTTTGGAAGTGGATGACATAATAGCATTATACGAACGTATTGGCGACACTTTCAAACAGCATTACACAGATTGCACTGCCTTTGTCTTGTCTTCTGATATTTTTGCTTTGAAACGCATCGGTCTTAAACCATCAAGAAAGATAGAACTCTATAATGGCAACCTTGAATGCAGGGTTTTCAAATTTGAAATGTACGAAGGCTCCAAGAAAACCAACGCTAAAATCTGAAATATATAAAAGGATTGTAGCCAGATGCAATAATGTGTGCGATGCTTAGCACCAAAAGAATAAGCATTGCAGGGAACAAGAATGCATGCTGGGCAAGAGAGTAGTTTGATTTTGCAAAGAAGAAATCTTTTATGCGTTTTGTCAGTTTGTTTTCAAAGAAGAATGCAAAGAAAACAGCACAGCACAGCACAGGAACGAAGATTGGTTCTATTGTATAGATATCTAATTTGTTGAAATTGAACAATGCTTTCAATACATAGCCCATTTTTGAGATGCTATCGCAGGCAAAAATGCTCCAACCTACAGAAACAATGAAGAAAGTAAGGATTATTTGAGGCAGTGTGCCACAATGAGACAGCAGTTTCTTTGTTCCGATTTTGTCAAGCACTATAAAAACCCCGTGAAACGCACCCCAAATCAAGAAAGTCCAAGAAGCACCATGCCATAATCCACTAAGAAGGAATACTATCCAAAGATTGAAATAGTTTCTTGCCTTTGTCTTTGTTCTGTTGCCACCAAGAGGAATATAAAGGTAGTTCATCATAAAGTCTCCCAAAGTAATATGCCAGCGTTTCCAGAATTCGCTGACATTTTTTGAGATATATGGCATATTGAAGTTCTCTGGATAATGAAAACCCATCATTCTGCCAAGTCCAATCGCCATATCGCTATAGCCAGAGAAGTCAAAATAGATTTGGAAAGTGTAGGCAATAACGCAAATCCATGCTTGTGGTGT
>JABUUQ010000004.1:24222-36190 GCA_021443125.1 Bacteroidales bacterium | reverse complement strand
ATAATATATAGCAGATAGTTTGCATAATTCCTTGCCGGCATACTTTCTTTCCTGTAAACATCTACGCTATATGTTATACTTTGGAAAATAAAAAATGAAATACCTATAGGCAACGCTATCTCCTTCCAATAAATTGCCGTCATTCCAAGCAGTGTAAGCATATCGTTCAGAGAATGCACAAAAAGATTCGAGTATTTGAACACAACAAGCAAAAGAAGGTTGAGAATAATACTAAGAGTAAGGAAGAGTTTTTGCTTTTTGGCGTCTTCAGTTCTTGACATTGCACCAACAATAAAGTAGTTTATTATCGTGAAGCCTATAAGCACGAATATAAACTTTGGAGCTCCCCACGCATAGAAAAGAATGCTGGCTGCAAGAAGGGTGTAATTCTTTATCTTCTTTGGTGATAATTCATACAACAACAAGAAGACAGGAAGAAAAATAAGTAAAAATATACTAGAAGAAAATACCATAATAATAAAACCTTGTTTTAATTTTTTATTCCTTGCTTTTAATTTTTTCTTTCTTTGTTTAGTTCAAACAATTCAAAGACCTCATCGGTGAAACCCTTGTCAAAATCAAAAGTTGTGGCGTTTGTGAACATCAAAATAATGACATCGGCATCCAAAAGTTCTTGTTTGACATTTATTTCTGAGATATCTTTGTGCGGAGTGTTGTCAACATAGGATACTTCTTTGAAATAGTACCAGTATTGAGAGTCTTGAAAATAATCTTTGTTGAAGTTCAAAAGAGTAAGCGGCCATATATAAGAATCTCCCACAAATATACACTTAAGTCTCTTGCTTTCCGTTTGGGTATAATGGAAAAACGGATGAGGCAAAACCTCTTTCTTTGGTTTCTGAATAAGATTTGCACTTTCGAAACAATCTGCCTCGTTCTCCCAAATAGCATCAGTATAGACAATACTGTCCAATACCACCTCAGGCATAAAAGGGTATTTTTTGTTAAAGTATCTGCTTAATGTATCTATTGCATAATAACAACCATACTTGTTCCAGTGTATTCCGTTTTTAGAGTATAAAGGACCGATGTTTTGTTTTTTCAAATCACGAAAGTATTTGTCCAAATCAATGTAGTGTATGCCCAATCTATCAAAGTGTTGTTGATATTCCAAATGAGGAGCCGGGTCCCTTTTTTCAACATGGAACATAACCGAAGGAATATATTCTGGATAGTAAGTGCCTTTTCCTGGTGCAGAAACAAACAAAACTTCCTTGCCAAGCTTTTCCAAAGTGTCTTGAATAAGGAAAAATTTCTCTGATTTGTTCTTTATATCGTCGGAAGAAGAACCATACATGCCGAATAAGGCGTTATTTATGTAGCCTTTCTCATAGAAGCAGTCTTGTTTGCCGACAAGGGTTTTGTCGTGAAAGCATACATGGAACAAAGAGAAGTATGTTTGATTTCTTACTCTGACAAAATCGGGTTGAAAGCCAACTTTATCTTTGTAATAGTCCTCAGCATCTTCTTGAAACTTGCCTTCGAAAAATGATTTGCTGGTAAGATATGGTTTTTCGCTTGCCTGTTGCCATCCTTTCAGTGCCTTGCTTTTGGAAAACGGCACAACAAACTGTATAAATGGCAAAAATAATACAGATATCAAGAAAAAATACAATACTTTCCTTATTCTCATGCTGTTTATGCGTGATTTATTTGTCCAAAGCTTGCTGCCACTTCCATGAAGAAAGAGTCATTGTGTCCAAAGTCTCTTGTGCTTTCCATCCAAGCTCTTCTTCTGCATATTTTGTGTCGGCCCAAATCTGTATTATATCGCCTTCTCTTCGTGGAGCGAAAGACCATGGAAGTTTTACGCCGGTTGTTTTTTCAAAACTGTTGATTATCTCCAATACAGAAAAGCCTTTGCCTGTTCCTATATTGAAAAATTCAAGGTTTTCTTTGTTCTTGTTTTCCAAAAGCCTTTTTACAGCCACCACATGTGCTTTTGCAAGGTCCACAACGTGAATATAATCTCTTATACAAGTGCCATCTGGTGTTGGATAGTCATTGCCGAAAACTTTCAGTTCTTTTCTTATGCCTGCAGCAGTCTGTGTAACAAATGGAAGAAGATTGTTAGGCACTCCATTAGGCAATTCTCCTATCAAAGCACTCTCATGAGCTCCTATAGGGTTGAAGTAGCGAAGTGCAATGGCTTTTATATCGGTTGAAGCGGTAATGAAAGAAAGCATTTCTTCTACTATTTGCTTTGTATGGCCATAAGGAGATGTTGCTTTCTTGACAGGAGAAGTTTCTTTTATAGGTAAAGAATCTGGTTCGCCATAAACTGTGCATGAAGAAGACTGAACAAAGTATTTTACTCCGTTATTCTTCATGTTTTCAACAAGATTTAGGAAAATACCAAGGTTGTTTTGGTAGTACATGATAGGTTTTTCAACGCTTTCGCCAACTGCTTTGTATGCAGCAAAGTTTATGACTCCTTCTATGTCTTTATAGGTGTCAAATACTTGCTTGCATTCTTTTGGACAGCTGAGGTCTGCTTTTATAAAGGCAGGGCGTTTGCCTGTAATCTTCTCTATTCTGTCTAATACTTGCTCATTGGAGTTTGAAAGGTTGTCTGCAATAACTACATCAAAACCTGCATTCTGAAGTTCTACAGTTGTGTGGCTGCCAATAAAGCCTGTGCCTCCTGTTGTAAGTATTCTCATATTCGTTGTGTGTTTATTGTTCTTCAAAAAATTGTTTTATGGACTTGACTATATATTCCAATTGTTCAATACAAAGTTCCGTATGCATAGGAAGAGACAGCACTTGATTGCAAAGCTGTTCTGAAACTTCTATTGCTTGCTTGTTGCTTTGTATTGTGGCAAATGCTTGTTGTTTGTGCAATGCTTGTGGATAGTATATTGCAGTTGGAATATCTTTTTGCTGCAAATAATCTTTCAAAGCATCACGTTGGTTGTTCAAAACCTTAATAGTGTATTGATGATAGCTGTGTTCGCAATACCATACCTGCCTTGGCAAAACTATTCCAGTGCAAGAAGAAAGGTTATCAGTGTAGTATTTTGCTGCTTGTTGCCTTGCAAAGATGTATTCGTCGAGATGTTTGAGCTTTTCTCTAAGTATGGCAGCCTGAAGACTGTCAAGACGGGAATTTACTCCTATTCTCTCATGCGAATACTTCTTTTTCATTCCATGATTGGCAATAAGCCTTATACGTTCTGCAAGATTGTCATCGTTGGTGAAGACTGCACCGCCATCACCATAGCAACCGAGATTTTTTGAAGGGAAAAAAGATGTGCAACCTATGTTCCCTATAGTTCCAAGCTTCTTTTTCTCACCATTGGAGAAAGAATAATCAGCACCTAGTGCCTGTGCGTTGTCTTCTATTATATATAGGTTGTATTGTTTTGCTATTTTGATTATTTCTTCCATCTCTACGCCTTGACCAAACAAATGAACAGGCATGATAACCTTTGTTTTGTTGGTTATGGCTTTGAGAATATGCTCTTTGGTGGTAAGAAAACTATCATAATCCACGTCAACAAAAACAGGACTTAGCCCCAACAATCCAGTAACCTCAGCACCAGAAATAAACGAGAAAGAAGGACATATAACCTCATCGCCTTTGTCCAAATCCAAACTCATTAGGGCTATCTGCAAAGCGTCTGTGCCATTGCCACAAGCTATTACATTTTTAACACCAAGGTATTCGGCAAGTTCTTTCTCAAAACTCTCAACCTCATTACCTCTTATAAATTGAGCACTATCGATAACGCGTTTAATTGCATTATCAATCTCTGTCTGGATGTTCAGATATTGAGTTCCAAGGTCAAGCATCTGTATTTTTTTCATACCTTTGCCCAATTGTTATTGAAGTTCTGTGAAATTAAACCTTTGAAAGAAAAAATTAAAACGAAGTTTCAACAAATTATTCCTTTGTTTTATTTTGCTGAAACCTCGTTTTGTTCAGTGGAATTTATTATTGGATTCTATAAACTTTGTTTGTTAGAATGTGAAACCAAAGTTAAGCATAAGTGTTCCTAATCCCATATTCTTTTCATCCCTTGGAGTGTATAGTTGTATAGGATTGCCAGCATCATCCATAGTTGGAGTGTAAGCAGGAATTACAGGGTGATTGTAGTGGAAAGTTGTGCTTCCAAGCAAGAACTCCAAACCAAATAGGAAATGAGCATAGCGTATATCTCCTTTAAGACTTACTCTGTGAGCAAAAGAGACAGATGATGCAGTTTTCGTGTCGCTTAGCAAAGGAACAGGATAACCATTAACATCTTGAGTAACCTCTGGACCTTGTCTGAAACCGAAAACAACAGTTGGAGCATATTGAACTGCAAAATCTGCAACCAAACCTTCAGCAATGCCTATAGTAAGCATAGGTCCTATCTTTACGCCAAGATTCCAAACCAAACCACCTTCGGTTTTAAGGTTTTCGTTATCAAAATAAGGATGATCCTTGCCTGTGTTGAATGTTGTTTGTATGAAAGTGATATCAAGACCAGGAATCATAAGACCATTTGCAAAATCCAAGTTGAAAAGGAACATTCTGCCATATTCTGCTCCAAAACCTGCGTTGTAATAATCACCATATTCGCCCAAAGGTTGAACGAATTGCAATTTTATGTAATTCTGGCCATAATCGCCATCTTGTGCCTTAAGGCTTGTAGAAAGCATTGCAAGCAAAGCAACGCCTAACAATAATACTTTTTTGAACATATCTCTGATTTTTTTTATTTGATTACTTATTATTTGTTGTGATTTTCTTAGAATGGCAAATCGTTATTAGGTTTGTATTTCAAATCGCTTGATGCCAAGTCTGATAAAGAAGAATCTGCATCGAAAGTAAACTCTGTTGCTGCAAAATCATCAAGAACCGAAGAATTGTTTTGATGTTGCAAAGTGTTTGAATAGCCGTTTTGTGCAGAATAATTTCGTGTAAGTATCTTAAAGTTTTCTGCCACAATTTCTACTGTACGCCTTTTGTTGCCGTCTTTGTCTTCCCATTGCCGAGATTTAAGTTTGCCTTCTATATATACTTGCATACTCTTTCTTAGAAACTTGTCTGCAACATCTGCCAAACCTCTCCAGCATACTATATTGTGCCATTCGGTTTCATCCATCTTGATTCCTTCGTGATTTTTATACTGTTCTGTTGTTGCAAGAGGGAATGATGCTTTTTTTACGTTGTCAAACATCACAATCTCTGGGTCTTTGCCTAAATTTCCTATTAAAATTACTTTATTAACTCCAATCATAACTAATTTGTTTATTATTTGCGAGGTGCAAAGATAATCATTTTTTCCAAATGTGGCAAAAAACAACGCAAAAATGAAAAAATGTCGCTATTATTTTAGTAGTCAAAAAAAAAATACTATATTTGCAGTTTAATAATTAACACGAAAAACTATGGGAACAATTGTAATTTATGCTATAGTGGCAATGACCATCGCAGGAATCATATTAGCTTTGGTGTTGTACCTTGTAGCACAGAAATTTAAGGTAATAGAAGACCCTCGTATTGACCAAGTGGCAGAGAAACTACCAGGAGCAAATTGCGGTGGTTGTGGTTTTGCGGGATGTAGAGGACTTGCAGAAGCTATAGTTAAGGCAGGCGACCTTGAAGGCAAGGCTTGTCCTGTTGGTGGTGCTCCTGTAATGGCTCAAGTGGCTGAGGTTATGGGATTGAAAGCCGAAGCATCTGACCCTCTTATAGCAGTGGTTCGTTGCAATGGAGGAAAATGCAATACTCACACCAAAGCAAAATACGATGGTGCCAAAGATTGTATTGCAGCCAATCAAAATCTATCTTCAGAAGGTGGATGTGGTTTTGGTTGCTTGGGATTGGGTAATTGTACCAAAGCATGCAAGTTTGACGCTATTATCATAAATGAAGAAACCGGATTGCCTGAAGTTGACGAAGAAAAGTGTGTAGGTTGTGGTGCTTGTGCCAAAGCTTGCCCAAGAGGTGTAATTGAACTTAGAAAGAAAGGATTGAAAGATCGCAGAGTATTTGTATCTTGCATCAATAAAGAAAAAGGTGCTGCTGCAAAGAAAAACTGTGATGTTGCTTGCATAGGATGTGGCAAGTGTGAAAAAGAATGTCCTTTTGGTGCTATAACAGTAACAAATAATGTTTCATATATAGATTTCAACAAATGCAAGATGTGTCGCAAGTGTGTGGCAGTTTGTCCTACTGGTGCGATACATGCAGTTAATTTCCCTCCTGCAAAACCAAAGGCAGAAGTAGAGAATAATGCTGAAACTACAGAAACAAAGATTGAAGAGAAAGGAGGAAATAATGAAAACATTCAATAGAGGAGGTGTTCATCCAGAGGAAAACAAGTTTGCAAGAAATAGTGCCATAGAAGTATTCCCTCTTACAAAAAAAGCTGTTGTGTTTGTTTCACAACATCTTGGTGCTCCTGCAACATGCCTTGTTCAAAAAGGTGATAAGGTTAAGGTAGGTACATTGCTTGCAAAAGCAGAAGCATTTATTTGTGCCAATACACACTCTCCTTATTCTGGTACAGTAACAAAAGTTGATGTTGCAACCGATTTCAATGGTTTCAAAAAGCCAGCGATTTATATTGATGTGGAAGGTGATGAATGGGAAGAAGGCATAGATACATCAAACGAAATAAAAAGAGAGATAACTCTTGACGCAAAACAAATAGTAGACAAGATGAAAGAATGTGGCGTTGTTGGTTTGGGTGGTGCTGCATTCCCTACTAATGTAAAATATATGTTACCTGAAGGCAAGAAAGCAGAATACCTTATAATAAATGGTGTTGAGTGTGAGCCTTATCTTACTTCAGATAACAGAATAATGCTTGAAAATACCGAAGAGATATTCATTGGTATAGAAATAATGAAGAAGGCTTTGAATATGAACAATGCTTTGATAGGTATTGAGAACAACAAGCCTGAAGCAATAAAAGCAATGACAGAGATGTCTGCGAAATATCCTGGAACAAAGGTTGTTGCTTTGCAAATGAAATACCCTCAAGGTGCAGAAAAGCAACTTATCAACGCTCTTACAGGCAGAGAAGTTCCAAGTGGAAAACTTCCTATTGAGGTTGGTTGTGTTGTGGATAATGTAGGCACAGCTCTTGCGGTGTACGATGCAGTACAAAAGAACAAACCATTGATTTCTAATGTTCTTACATTCACAGGAAAAAGCATTAAACCAGAAAATCAGAAGAACTTACTTGTCAGAGTGGGAACTCCTTTGCAAGAAATCATAGATTATTGTGGCGGCCTTCCTGAAGACACTGGCAAACTGATAAGTGGTGGTCCTATGATGGGTAAAGCTATTATGGACACTTCTGCTCCTACCGTAAAAACTACATCAAGCATTCTTGTAATGAACCAGAAAGAAGCAGCAAGACAACAAGCCACACCTTGTATTCGTTGTGGAAAATGTGTTGATGCCTGCCCTATGGGTTTGGAACCTGTATTACTTTCTACTCTTTGCTCTCAACAAAAATGGGAAGAAGCAGAAACAGAATGCGTAATGGATTGTATAGAATGTGGTTGTTGCTTATTCACTTGTCCTGCCAACAGACCTTTGTTAGACCTTATCAGAGTAGGTAAATTCAAAGTTGGTGCATTGAGAAGAGCAAGAATGCAAAAATAATAACAAATAAAAAGAAAATATAAAGATATGTCAATACTTACTATTTCGGGTTCACCACATGTACATGGCAAAATGTCCACAAATAAAATAATGTGGAATGTGGTATTAGCTATGTTGCCTGCATTGCTTGTCAGTATTTATTTCTTTGGTTGGAATGTCCTTCTATTGACTTTTGCAAGTGTGGCAGCATGTATTCTTTTCGAATACCTAATTCAAAAATATCTTTTGAAGGGAGATATAAGCACTGTTTATGATGGCTCTGCTGTTGTTACGGGTATGCTATTAGCTTTCAATGTTCCTTCAAATCTTCCTATCTGGATACTTCTTATAGGTGCTCTTGTGGCAATAGGCGTTGGAAAAATGACTTTTGGAGGTCTTGGAAAGAATCCTTTCAATCCTGCATTGGTTGGTCGTGTATTCTTATTCCTTTCTTTCCCAACAAATATGGCAATGAGTTCTTGGCCTGCAGCAAAACCAATGTGTGGAGCTATTGATGCAGTGTCTGGTCCTACAACTTTGAGCATAATGAAAGGTGGCTTGCAATCAGGAGAACAACTTCCAAATGTTATGGATATGTTACTTGGTGCTATGGGTGGTTCTCTTGGCGAAATATCTGCAATAGCTATTCTTATAGGTGGTATCTACATGCTATGTCGCAAGATTATCACATGGCATATTCCTGTATCTTTCCTTGCATCTGCGTTTATCTTTGCAGGAATCCTTAATTTGATTGACCCTACTGCCTATGTTGCTCCTATATATCACCTCCTTGCTGGTGGTATGATGCTTGGTGCTGTATTTATGGCTACAGATATGGTTACATCTCCTCTTACACACAAAGGACAAATCATTTTCGGTTGCGGTTGTGGTATTTTGACTATCATTTTCCGTTGCTTCGGACCAATGCCTGAGGGTGTATCTTTCGCAATACTTATTATGAATGGTGTTACACCTCTTATCAATAAGTATGTTAAAACAAATAAATTCGGATATCAAAAAACAAAATAAAGTATGGCAAAGTTAGAATCAACAATGAAGAATATGGTCTTGTCGTTGACCTTGGTAGCTCTTGTTGCCTCAGGTTTGCTTGGCGGTGTTTATGCTTTGACAAAAGAGCCTATAGACCAAACAACAAAGAATGACAAAGATAAAGCGATAAAAGCTGTTTTGCCAGACAAAGATGCCTTGGTAGGTGAGGCAGAAGAGATAACATTGGATGGTTATGCTGAACCATTTGTTATCTACCCTGCAACAAAAAATGGAGAGCTTGTAGGAGCAGCCATTGAAACCTACGACAACAATGGTTACGGCGGAAAGATTAAAGTAATGGTAGGTTTGAAAATCGATGGAGAAGTATCTGACTACTCTATTCTTGAGACTGCAGAAACTCCAGGCCTTGGAGCCAAAGCAGAAGAATGGTTTAGAGCCAAAGGAAACATCAAAGGCAAAAATCCTGCAAAGGACAAATTCACTACTACAAAGGACGGTGGTGATATCGACGCCATTACAGCTTCAACAATAACATCAAGAGCTTTCCTTACTTCAGTTCAAAAAGCTTACGATGCATTTATGAAATATCAAAACAAATAAGGAGGACAGAAAATGAAAGGAATGAAAATAGTACTTAACGGACTTATAAAAGAAAACCCAACATTCTGCCTTTTATTAGGTATGTGTCCTACTTTGGCAACAACAACCTCAGCAATAAATGGTATGGGTATGGGACTTTGTACAATGTTTGTGCTTATGTGCTCAAATATGGCTGTTTCAGCTATCAAAAATCTTATACCAGACAAAGTCAGAATACCTGCTTTCGTTGTTGTTATCGCTACTTTCGTAACAATACTTCAACTATGCCTTCAAGCCTATGTTCCTGCTTTGAACAAAAGCTTGGGAATCTTTATTCCGTTGATTGTTGTTAACTGTATCATCCTTGGTAGAGCTGAAGCATTTGCAAGCAAGCACAATGTAGTGGATTCTCTTTTGGATGGCATAGGCATAGGCCTTGGTTTCACTCTTGCCCTAACCCTTCTTGGTTCAGTAAGAGAAATGCTTGGCGCAGGAAGTATCTTTGGCTACAAATTCATAGCACCAGACAGTGATGGTATATTGCTGTTCATCCTTCCTCCAGGAGCTTTCATAGCATTGGGATACCTTATTGCTTTGGTAAATCAGATTCGTGCTAAAAAGAAATAAAGTTTTAGCAAAATAAAACAAAGGAATAATTTATTAAAACGGCGTTTCAGAAAACTGAAACGCCGTTTTAATTTATCATTTATTGTAGTTTGGGAAATGCAATAAAAAAGATGAAGCATGGGATTTTGTTGCCACATGCTTCATCTTGCATTTATTTGACAGATAATTAGTCTATGATATATGTGTATTGCAATGCTGCTGAGAATGTTGTCTGCTTTTCAAGTCTGTCTTGCTTCAAATAGTTCTGCATACCTAATTCAATACCGAAACCATTCTTGTGGTCAAGTGAAATCATACAACCAACTCTTGGAATCCAACCAAAACGAAATCCTGATTGACCTTCAAACTCTCTATTGTAGTACTCGTTGATGTTTTCTGCATTTGAGAATGAGTAGTCGTATCTTCCCCAAACAACACCCAAGCCAAGCCCTACATAAGGTTTGATTCTTTCGTTCAAGATGTAGTAATTGCAAAATAGAGTTACGGGAACTTGTTGTGCAACAAACAATTGCTTTGTAGGAAGGTAAGGTCTTTTCATTGTTTTTGGCTGAAATCTGTCATAACCCAAGCCAAAACCCCAAGATATTTTTGCTTCTTGATATTGAAACTCTATCTGAAATTCTCCACCAGCACCCCAAAGATAATTGTCTTTGAAGTTATCTTGTGTCATAAAGTATTGACCTTTAAGAGATAGGAAAACATCATAGGGTTCTCCCGAAGATAAACGATGACGCTGAGCCTGAGCAAAATTTGTCAAACCCATAACCACCAATAACATTGCAATTACAAATCTTTTCATAGTATTTTTCTATTTTTGTTTAGCCCAAGAATCTTTTAATGTGCAAGTGCGGTTGAATACCAAGTGTTCTTTTGTACTATCGTAGTCAACTGAAAAATATCCCAAGCGTTCAAACTGATATTTCTTTAGATGTTCGGCATTTGCCACAGCATTCTCGAATTTGCAGTTAGTAAGCACTGTCAAAGACTCAGGATTAAGGTTATCAAGGAAGGTTTGACCTTCTTCAACCTTGTCTGGAACCTCTGCATTGAATAGTCTGTCGAACAATCTTACCTCTCCTTCTATGCAGTCCTTTGCATTAACCCAATGTATTGTGCCTTTGACTTTTCTGCCATCAGGAGAATCGCCTCCACGTGTTGCGGGGTCGTAGGTACAATGCACAACAGTAACATTTCCGTTGGCATCTTTTTCGCAAGACACGCATTTGACATAGTAGGCATAACGAAGCCTTACTTCCTGTCCTGGTGTAAGACGGAAATACTTCTTTGGAGCATCTTCCATAAAGTCATCCTGCTCTATATACAAAGTATTTGAGAATGTTATCTTTCTTTTGCCTGCTGATTCGTCCTCTGGATTATTCACAGCTTCAAGTTCATCAACAAAATCATCAGGACAATTATCTATAACAAGCTTTATAGGATGCAAAACAGCCATAACTCTGTCTGCTCTCTTGTTCAAATCATCGCGTAAAGCACCTTCCAAACGAGAATAGTCTATAAGGTTGTCGCGTTTTGCCACACCTATATCCTCACAAAAAGCTCTTATACTTTCAGGAGTATAGCCTCTTCTTCTCAAACCGCAAATTGTTGGCATACGAGGGTCGTCCCATCCTGTAACATAACCTTCTTTCACAAGTTGAAGCAGTTTTCTCTTGCTCATTACAGTGTTGGTTATGTTCAATCTTGCAAATTCGTACTGATGTGAAGGGAAAATGCCAAGTTGGGCAATAAACCAATCATACAAAGGTCTGTGAATATCAAATTCCAAGGTACAAATAGAATGTGTTATTCTTTCTATCGAATCGCTTTCGCCATGTGCATAGTCATACATAGGATATATGCACCATTTATCACCTGTACGATGATGGTTAGTGTGCAAAATTCTGTACATGATAGGGTCACGCATATTCATATTATTGTGTGCCATATCTATTTTCGCTCTCAGAATTTTTTCTCCATCGGCATATTTGCCTTCTTTCATTTCTTCAAAAAGGCGAAGGTTTTCTTCAACACTACGATTTCTGTACGGAGAATCTTTTCCAGGACTTGTTACTGTTCCTCTATTGATGCGAATTTCCTCATTAGTCTGATCATCAACATAAGCCAAACCTTTCCTAATCAATT
>JABUUQ010000004.1:11009-23322 GCA_021443125.1 Bacteroidales bacterium | reverse complement strand
CAATCTCTTAAGTCGTACTTTGACAATGTAATAATATAACAATACAATTATGGGTATTTCTATCAAATTAAAGTTTAGGCCTTTAACAAAACAAGGTCGGCAAGGTGTGTTGGTTTTTCACATCATGCACAATCGTTTTTCTTATCACTACATCACCAACTACCAAATTGCATCTTCGCATTGGAACTACAAGAAAGCAGTCCTTAGTATTCCCGACAAATCTCACCCTTTTCATAACTCAGTTCTAAAACTTAGCAGGCGTGTTCGTTGGGAAATAAATGCTTTGCGAAAATTTGCAAATGCAATGCTTGAAGATAATGAATGCATAACTATGGAGGAAATTTTGGAACAATGGAAGGAGCAAATGCCACTACAAAACTTTTTCTTTTTTATGCAGTCTATTATAAATAAACTGAACGATGCGAAAAAGACAGGCACATCCTATAAATATCAATCAGCATTAAATAGTTTTGAGCGTTTTATTGGCAGTAGGGATTTGATGCTTTTTGAAATAACAACCGAACTAATAGAGAATTATCAGCAATACTTGACGGGCAGAAAACTGAGTATGAATACTATTTCTTTTTATATGCGGATTCTTCGTGCTGTTTTCAATCGTGCAGTCAAGCAAAACCTTGTTCCTCAAACCAATCCATTTGCCGACGTCTATACTGGAGTTGCCGAAACTCGCAAGCGTGCCATTGACCTCAAAAGTATCAGGAAAATAAAGGAAGTTGATTTGTTTGGCAATAAAAAACTTGAGTTTGCACGAGACCTTTTTCTCTTCAGTTTCTATTGCAGAGGTATGGCTTTTGTAGATATGGCATATCTTTCCAAAGATAATATATCCAATGGCTATCTTTCATATAATCGGAGGAAAACCAAGCAATTTTTGCTTATCAAATGGGAAAGACCAATGCAAGAAATAGTGAATAAATACAAAAACACAACCCGCTATCTCTTGCCAATTATCAAAGCAAGCAATGAATCAGTCTATGAACAATACATGCGTATGAACAAATATGTAAATCGTTGGCTGAAAAAAGTCGGAATCAAAGCAAATATAGACACAAAACTCACAATGTATGTAGCCCGCCACAGTTGGACAAGCATAGCCAAACAACGCAACTATAAAATCAGCACCATAAGCCGAGCACTCGGACACACCTCCGAAAGAACCACACAAATCTACATAGCTTCTTTGGACAACAATGCCGTGGACGAAGCAAACAAAGATATCCTAAACGAACTAAACTAAAGAAAGAAAAAATTAAAACGCCATTCTAAAAAATTAAAAGCAAGGAATAATTTTTTAGAATGGCGTTTTAATTTGGGGAAATAAGTGTTGTGTTTTTTATGGTCTATTCTAATGTTTTTAGTGCTAAGTAAGACTCCAATAGCATGGAGGTTCGTAGTGCGTTTTCGTCGGCATCGAAATATGCAGTATGGAGGTTTGCCACTGGGGCGCCTTCTTTGCGTGTGCCTATCCTGAAATAGCATGCTGGAACTTGCTCTGCAAAATATGAAAAGTCCTCTGCCGTCATTCTCATACCCGCTTCTTCCACAAAACCTTCGGGCAAAACTTCTTCTGCAGCCTTGCGTACCATTCTTGTTAGTTCCGGATTGTTGTAAACGAAAGGATAACCTGGGTCTATAAAGACATCTGCTTGTGCTCCAAAGGCTTGTGCTGTATTTTCACTAATTTGGTGTATCAGTTCGTGGCAGCGTTTTCGCCATTGTTCATCAAAAGTTCTTATTATGCATTCAAGTTTTACTTCGGAAGGAATAATGTTGGTTCTGCCTTCGCCTATGAATCGCCCTACCGAGAATGTTGTTGGTGTTGTTGGGTTTGCATTGCGTGAAACTATTGTCTGCAAAGCCGTAACAACATGACAAGCCGCCACAATAGGATCTATATCCAAGTGAGGTGTGGCTCCGTGTCCGCCTTTGCCTTTTATAGTAATGTATATCTCGTCTGTAGAGGCCATAAGCTTGCCTTCTTTCAGTGCAATATGGCCGCAATCCATTTCAGGTGTGCAGTGAAAGGCCATAATGGCAGAAGGTTTTACTTCATTGAAGATTCCAGCTTTCAGCATTGAGATTGCACCACCTGGATATTCTTCTTCGGATGGTTGGAAGATAAACATAACTCTGCCTTCGAAAGAATCTTTCAAGTCATTCAGTATTTTGATTGTTCCAAGCAAAGATGCCATGTGCATATCGTGGCCACAAGCATGCATAACTCCTTCATTTGTTGAACAGAAAGGCAGATTTGTCATTTCTTTTATTGGCAAAGCATCCATATCTGCTCGAAGTGCCACGCATTTTTTTTGAGGATTTTTGCCGTCTATGAAACCAAATACACCATAACCATATATATTATTATTGTATCTTACCCCTAATTTGTCCAGTTCTTGACATATCAGTTTGGATGTTTCTTTCTCTTGTTTGGAAAGCTCTGGAAAACTGTGCATCTGACGACGCAAAGAAACAACTTGGTCAAAATATTTTTCAACAAGCTGTTTTATGTTATCTTTAAGGTCCATAATGGGAATTGTTTTAGATAATATGAGTTTCTTTACCCAAGAGCCACTTTGCGGACTTGAACCGCAGACCTACTCATTACGAATGAGTTGCTCTACCAACTGAGCTAAAATGGCAATAAAAAAAGTGTCCTTGCAGGGACTCGAACCCTGGACCCATTGATTAAGAGTCAATTGCTCTACCAACTGAGCTACAAAGACATTTTCTTTAATTTCCACCCGATTTCTCCCGAGTTTCAGTTTGCAAAAATATAACAATATATTTATATGGAGAAATAAAACAACAAAAAAAAATATAATTAAAACTTATTTTACTGATATTCACGCAAATAATCTTTTTATAAAAAGATAAAAGCAAAAAAGAATATAAAAAATTGCCAGTGGTATTGATTTATTTACTAACTTTGGACTTCAAAACAAGACTTGATATCATAATTTAGAAATTAAACACATAGAAACAATGACATCATTGATGGTATTATTAGAGGCTGCAGTTGATTATATGCCTATAGGAAAAGGTATTGCAGCAATAGGCGCTGGCATAGCAGCACTAAGCGCTGGTATAGGTATTGGAAACATTGGTAAGAATGCTATGGACGCCATAGCACGCCAACCAGAAGCAGCAGGCGACATTCGTTCAAACATGATTGTTATTGCAGCGTTGATTGAAGCCGTTGCATTGTTTGCCGCAGTTATCTGCTTGCTTGCTATCTTTCTATAAAGTGTGAAAAAAAGCAGTCCTTGCCTTTATAACAATGTTTATAGAGGCAGGATGTTTATTTGTTGAAAGAAAACTCTCAAAAAATAGAGTATGGATTTAATAACACCCGGTATAGGTCTGATATTTTGGATGACCATTATTTTCTTGATATCTTTGTTTATATTAGGAAAATGGGGTTGGCCTGTTCTCATCAAAAGCTTAAGGAAAAGAGAGGAAAGTATAAAGACTTCTCTTGAAGCTGCCGAGAAAGCCAAGGAGGAAATGCAAAAACTTCAGGCAAGCAACGAATCTTTGTTGTTGCAAGCAAAGAAAGAGCGAGACGAAATCCTGAAAGAAGCAATTAAAATAAAGGAAGAAATTATTGAAACAGCGAAACAGGAAGCTAAGACAGAAGCCTTGAAAATCACTACTTTGGCAAAAGAAAATATAACTTTTGAAAAGAATAAGGCAATAGAGGAATTGAAGATGCAAGTGTCTAATCTTTCCATAGAGATTGCAGAAAAAATACTTCAATCAGAGGTTTCCGACAGAAAAAAGAACGAGGAGATAATTGCAAAGGAAATGGACAAGGTTCAATTCTAAGAAGTGAAGGATTATGAACGAGTTGAAATTACAAACACGATATGCCCAAAGTCTGTTTGATTTGGCCAAAGAAACAAATGTATTGGAAGATGTTTACAAAGATATTCTTGCAATAAAGGATGTTTGTTTGGAAAATCGTGAATTGCAAGTAATACTTAGAAATCCTATTATCAAACCTTTGCAGAAAAAGCAACTGATACTTTCTCTCTTTGAAAATTCTTGCAAAGACATAACAATAAAGTTTCTTTCCTTGATAATAAGCAAAAGAAGAGATATTTATCTTCTTGGAATTTGCAACAGTTTCATTGAAATTTACAGAAAAGACAAAAATATCAAAACTGCAGAGATTATTGTAGGCAGTGCGATAAGCGAAGAACTAAGCAAGGAGATAGAATCCCAGTTAGAAGAAATTTTCCATACTGATGTATATCTTACAACTAAAGTAAATCCAAAAATTATAGGAGGCTTTTGTCTTACAATAGATGGAAAACAATACGATGCTTCTTTTTTGAAAAAATTGTCAGTGATTAGAAAAGAACTTACTTTGAAAGCATAAAACAATAAAAACATATAAAGTATGGCAGATATAAAACCATCAGAAGTTACGGCTATTCTTAGGCAACAACTTTCAAACGCCAATCTTGATACAAGTTTGGAAGAAGTGGGAACGGTGTTGTCTATAGGAGATGGTATTGCTCGTGTCTATGGGCTTATGAATGCTCAAGCTGGAGAATTAGTAGAATTTGCTAATGGCACAGAGGGTATAGTCCAAAACCTTGAAGAAGACAATGTAGGTATTGTACTTTTGGGTGAAGCAGGCGATATAAACGAAGGTGACACAGTTAAGAGAACCAAACGCATTGCCTCTATACCTGTTGGTGAAGGTCTTGTTGGCAGAGTAATCAATACAATAGGCCAACCTATTGACGGCAAAGGTGCTATTGTTGGAGAAACCTTCGATATGCCTATAGAGCGTAAAGCACCTGGTGTTATATTCCGTCAGCCTGTTGAAGAACCATTGCAGACTGGATTGAAAGCGGTGGATTCCATGATTCCTATCGGTAGAGGCCAGAGAGAACTTATTATTGGCGATAGACAAACAGGCAAAACAGCTATTGCAATAGATACAATAATCAATCAAAAAGAATTTTATGAGGCAGGCAAACCTGTTTATTGTATATATGTAGCTTGTGGTCAAAAAGCTTCTACCGTTGCACAACTTGTGAAAACTTTGGAAGAGCATGATGCCATGAAATACACTATTGTGCTTGCTGCAACTGCTGCCGATGCTGCCGCAATGCAGTTTTATGCTCCTTTTGCTGGTGCTGCCATCGGTGAATACTTCAGAGATACTGGCCGTTCTGCACTTATTGTCTATGATGATTTAAGCAAACAGGCAGTAGCTTATCGTGAAGTATCTTTATTGCTTCGTCGTCCACCTGGCCGTGAAGCTTATCCTGGTGATGTTTTCTATCTTCATTCAAGATTATTGGAGAGAGCATGTAAAATTATTGCCAATGACCAAGTGGCAGCCTCAATGAATGATTTGCCAAAGTCTTTGCAAGGCAAGGTTAAAGGTGGAGGCTCCCTAACGGCACTACCTATAATTGAAACGCAGGCAGGCGATATTTCAGCATATATTCCTACCAATGTTATTTCAATTACAGACGGACAGATTTTCCTTGAATCGAATTTGTTCAATTCTGGTATCCGTCCTGCTATCAATGTTGGTGTTTCTGTTTCTCGTGTAGGTGGCAAAGCACAAATAAAATCCATGAAAAAGATTGCTGGCACACTTAAACTCGACCAAGCACAGTATAGCGAATTGGAAGCTTTCTCTAAATTTGGTTCCGATTTGGATGCAGCAACAAAGATGGTACTTGAAAAAGGCAAACGTAATGTGGAAATTCTAAAACAGCCACAGTATTCTCCTATGACTGTTGAGGAACAAGTTGCCATAATCACTTGTGGAACAAAAGACTGGTTGAGCAAGGTGCCTGTGAAGAAAATTTTGGACTTTGAAAAAGATTTTCTTGCCCTTATGCACGCAAAATATCAAGATGTACTTGATCAGATAAAGCAAGGCAAAATAGATGACAGTATTCTTGAAAAACTACAAGAAGCTGCAAACGATGCATCAATAAAATATATTGAACAATAATATGGCAAACCTTAAGGAAATACGCAATAGAATAGCCTCTGTATCTTCTACAAAACAGATAACTTCTGCTATGAAGATGGTGTCAGCCGCTAAACTCAGAAAATCTCAGTCAGCCATACAAAAACTTCGTCCTTATTCTCAAAAAATGACAGAGATAATGGACAGACTAGGCAGTGCTGAAGGCGTATATACTCCTTTTGCCAGAAAAGCGAAAGAAGAAAAAAATATTCTTCTTATTGCCCTAACATCCAACAAAGGTTTGTGCTCCACTTTTAATTCTTCCATAATAAAGCTTACTGCAAGCAGAATAGATTTCTACAAGCAAAAGAAAGCAAATATATTCGTACAAAGTTTTGGAAAAAGAGGAGACGCAGCCTTCAAAAAGATGAATGGAATAACCTATATGGGTTCCAATGATGATATATGGGAAAATCTTAATTTTCACAATGTTGATACAATTACAGAGCAGATAATGAAAGATTTTGAAAATAAAAAATTCGACAGAGTCGAAATAATCTACAATATCTTCAAAAATGCTGCAACACAATACCCAACCATTGAGAATTTTCTGCCTATTGAATTAAAACAAGACAACAAAAAAGCAGAAAATTGCGACTATATCTTCCAACCAAACAAGGAAGATATCATAAAAAGCATTATTCCACAATCTCTTCACACACAAGTATTCAAATGTTTTCTCGATTCCTTTGCTTCGGAGCATGGTGCAAGAATGAGCAGTATGAACAAAGCCACCGACAATGCCCAAGAATTATTGAAAGAACTTACATTAACATATAATAAATTAAGACAGGCAAGCATCACCAACGAAATAATTGAAATTTGCAGTGGTGCCAATGCGTTAAACTAATAAACTAATCATACAAAATAAGATAAATGCGTTACAAAGTTGATTTTCTCGTTATAGGTTCAGGAATAGCTGGTTTAAGTTATGCTCTTAGAGTAGCAAACTATGGAAAAGTTTGTCTTTTGACCAAAGCTGAGGCAGAAGAAGGCTCCACAAAATATGCACAAGGTGGTATTGCTGCCGTAATGTATGAGCCCGACACCTACGAAAAGCATATTCACGACACTTTGGTTGCAGGTGCAGGAATTTGCGATGAGAAAAGTGTAAGGATAACTATCACAGAATCTACTGATAGAATAAAAGAATTGATTGCTTGGGGTGCAAATTTTGACAAAAATCGTTCTGGCTCCTATGATCTTGCAAGAGAAGGAGGCCATTCAGAGCATAGAATCTTCCACCACCAAGACAACACAGGAGCAGAGATAGAAAGAGCTTTGCTTGAAGAGGTTAAAAGAAACAAAAACATAGAATTAAAGGAAAATCAATTCACAATAGACCTTATAACACAGCATCACCTTGGGCAAGAGGTTAATCGCCATATGGATAATGTGGAATGCTATGGTGCTTATGTAATGAACAAAGAGACAAAAAGCATAGACACATATCTTGCCAAAGTAACCATGCTGGCAACAGGCAGCAACAGCAATGTTTATTCCTCTACAACGGCACCTATTGTTGCTACTGGCGACGGTCAGGCTATGGTGCATAGAGCAAAAGGCTGGTTGAAAGATATGGAGTTTGTTCAATTCCACCCAACATCTCTTTACAATCCTATGGAAAAGCCTTCGTTCCTTATTACCGAGGCAATGAGAGGTGCAGGTGCCGAACTGAAAAACCTTAAGGGCGAAGCATTTATGCACAAGTATGATGAAAGAGGTTCTTTGGCTCCACGAGATATTGTTGCAAGGGCAATAAATAGTGAAATGACTAAAAGTGGCGATGACCATGTCTTTCTCGATTGTAGCAAGATATCAAAAGAAGAAATTCTGCACCACTTCCCTCACATATATGCCAAATGTTTGGAAATGGGTATAAATATAGCGAAAGGCGATATGATTCCTGTGGTTCCTGCCGCTCATTATGCTTGTGGAGGTATTGTTGTTGACGAATTTGCACGCACTACAATCAAACACCTTTATGCTACGGGCGAATGTTCTCGCACTGGCTTGCACGGCGCAAATCGTTTGGCTTCAAATTCTTTGCTTGAGGCTGTCGTTTATTCTTATCGTGCTGCACAAGATGCCATAGAAACAATAAAAACTATTGATTTCTGCGACCAAGTTCCTGATTGGAATGCAGAAGGTATGGTATTGAATGAAGAGATGAGCATGATTACCCAAACACAAAGGGAATTGCAACAAATAATGTCTAATTATGTGGGTATAGTTCGCAGTAATCTTCGTTTGGAAAAGGCTTTGAAACGCACCAAACTTATTTACGATGAGGTGGAAGAGTTATACAACCGTTCAGTCCTTACTCCTCAGTTGTGCGAATTGAGAAACCTTATTGCAAATGCCTACCTTATTATAACAATGGCTATGGAGAGAAAAGAGAGTGTGGGTTTGCACTTCAATATAGACTATCCTACAAGACCAATGTCAATAAAATAAATTGAAAGACGCAAAAATCATGACTAAAAAAGCAATAAGAATAATTTTGATAGCAAGCGTACTTATTTTGACACCTGTGATTTTCACTTCTTGCGACGATGGAAGTTGTTTTGAACAAGAATTTAATAAATCACAGCAAATAAAAGCCGCTCCTGGCACACCTATATCATATCCAATTGAGAGTGACTGCTAATAGTATTAAGGCAAAAACTTTCCGTGCCAACAAAGAACTTGAGAAATACACTATTGACAACACTATAACATCAATAGAAGAAGAGGTTTTTTGCCTTTGTGAAAATCTTCGTGAGATAGAAGGAGTGGAACACTTGACTTCTATCTCACGAAGTGCTTTTGAAGGCACGGCAATAGAGAAAATAGCCCTTAATCCTTTGTTAGAAGAAATTCCAGACAGTTGTTTTTGCAAATGCAAGAACCTTAAAACCATTCATTTACCCGAAGGGCTGAAACGTATTGGCAATTACGCTTTCAAAGACTGCCACTCACTGCAAGAAATCTTTATTCCCGACAGTGTTGAGTTCATTGGGGAAAGTGCTTTTGAACAATGCATCAATCTCAACAAGGTTGTCTTGCCTCAAAACCTTAAAGTTCTGAAAGAAGGTGTCTTTTGTGCCTGCACTTGCCTTGAACAAATCAATTTTCCCGATAGTTTGGAAATCATAGAGGACTATGCATTTGTTGGTTGTTACGAATTGAAAACTCTGTCTTTCAATAAAATACAACATATTGGCAAAGGGGCTTTCGCTTTTTGTGCTTCATTGCAAAAAATTACCATTCCACCAACTTTGAAAGAACTTTCCGACAAAATTTTTGTTTGTTGCTCCGATTTAGAGGAAGTTTCATTGAGTGAAGGCTTGGAAAAAATCGGTCATTACTCCTTTGAAGACTGCTCATCTTTGCAAACAATCACTTTGCCATCAACGATAAAAACAATAGGTAAAAGAATTTTTTGGGGATGCGTTGCTTTGGAAAAAGTGGAGTGTCTTCCTGTCATTCCTCCTCAAACACGCACAACAATTTTCGATATAGACGACATCTCAATCCAAGCTTTTGTACCAGCAAAATCGCTAAAACTCTATCAAGAATCAAAAATTTGGAACACCATAACCCTATCTCCAATACTCTAACCCCTATTCCCAAAATTAAAACGCCATTCTAAAAAATTATTCCTTGCTTTTAATTTTTTCTTCCTTTGTTTTAATTTTATGAAACAAGGAATAAAAAACAGATGTCAAAACTTTGGAATAAAGATTTGGCATCTGCATCTTTTTTGGTGGACCTGCAGGGATTCGAACCCTGGTCCAAACAAGAAACACCCAAGTTTTCTACACGCTTATTCTGTCTAAAATTGTCGGAAAAGGGCAATAGACAGACAACTTCTCCCTTTTCTTATCTTCTAAATCTTCATTTTCAACACGAAGAAAGCTGAAAACTAAACCCGATAGATGATGCACCCCTGGTTCCTTAGCTTCGGGTTGTCAGCCTTGGAGAGATGTCCTGCTCAGCACCTTGTGCCGATAAAGAATAACTTACTATACTTCAGTTATGCAGCAAGAGCGTAATTATTTTCGCCAATTAATTTTTTTGCAACCAGGATTTAGGTTAGTTGTTGCCTGTAACCGCGTGCTTGCTTGACCATTTACCTTGCTGTCAAAACCAACCCAAGCCCAATTAGTCAAAAAAGCATTTACTTTTCGTTTTGCAAAATTATGATAAATCAAGTTATTATACAAGTATCTGAAAGAAAAAATCAAAAAAATGCAAAATTTTTCAAAAAAAATTTGGTCAGTATCAAAAATGTTTATACCTTTGCAAACGCAAATGAACGAAAGGTCTGGTAGTTCAGTTTGGTTAGAATACATGCCTGTCACGCATGGGGTCGCGAGTTCGAGTCTCGTCCAGACCGCTGAGAAAGGGAGAAAGTTATCTCCCTTTTTTTATTTTGTATCTCTTAGAATGGTGAAAAATAGTAGATAATCATCTAAATATTTACCTATATATTTTGTTTTAATAGCATCCCACTAAAAATATTTGCAGAAAAATTTTGCATTTTGGAAATAATGTTATATTTTTGCAAAAATGCAAGGTTATAATATTGAAATATTATCATTTGGCTTTATCTCTCGCAATTTTCTTAATGTAAAAATGAGAGACAGTTTCTCTTTCTAAGAGGGACTATCTGCTTTCCTACAAACTTTTTAGTCCTCAATCTTATCAGAAAATCCTTTTGGAGTTTTTTGACTTGCATTGTTTTATACATTTGCTATATAATACAAAACAAATAACAATAATATTAACTTAAAACATTAAAAACTATGGAAATTCCTTTTGCAGAAGCGTGGAAAATCAAAATGGTGGAACCAATAAAGAAATCCACTCGTGAAGAACGTGAGAAATGGCTTGCAGCTGCTCACAACAATGTATTTATGCTAAAAGCAGAACAAGTTTATATCGACTGTTTGACAGACTCTGGCACAGGTGCTATGTCTGATAGACAATGGTCTGCAATGATGATGGGTGACGAAAGTTATTCTGGTGCTCGTTCTTTCTTTGAATTGAAAGACACTATTACAAGAATAACTGGTTTTGACTATGTTATCCCTACTCACCAAGGTCGTGCTGCTGAAAACGTATTGTTCTCTGCATTGGTAAAAGAAGGTATGGTTGTTCCTGGCAACGCACACTTCGACACAACAAAAGGCCATATAGAATTCCGTAAGGCTACTGCTATAGACGTAACAATAGACGAGGCAAAAGACACTCAAAGAGAGCTTCCTTTCAAAGGTAATGTATCTTTGGAAAAACTTGAAGCAGTTTTGAAGGAAAACCAAGGCAATGTTCCTTTCATGGTTCTTACAGTAACTAACAACACCGTTGGCGGACAACCTGTTTCAATGAAAAACATCAAAGAAACTTGCGAACTTTGCCACAAATACGGCGTTCCTGTAAACATGGACTCTGCTCGTTTTGTTGAAAATGCTTATTTTATCAAAACAAGAGAAGAAGGTTATGCAGATAAAACAATAAAAGAAATCTGTAAGGAAATGTTCTCATATGCTGACTCAATGACAATGTCTGCAAAGAAAGACGGTCTTGTAAATATGGGTGGTTTCATAGCAACAAACAAAGAAGATTGGTACGAAGCAGCAAAAGCTTTCTGTATTCCTTTTGAAGGTTTCTTGACTTATGGCGGTATGAATGGTCGTGATATGGCTGCTTTGGCTGTAGGTTTGGAAGAAAACACAGAATTTGAAATGGTTGAAACTCGTATCAAACAAGTTGAATACCTTGCAAAGAAACTTGACGAATATGGCATTCCTTATCAACGTCCTGTTGGTGGTCATGCTTTGTTTGTAGATGCAGATAAGGTTTTGGATAAAGTGCCTAAAGAAGAATTCCCTGCACAAACACTTACTTGCGAACTATACCTTGAAGCAGGTGTTCGTGGTTGCGAAATAGGTTACATACTTGCAGACCGTGATCCTGTTACAAGAGAAAACCGTTTTGGTGGCTTAGACCTTCTTCGTCTTTGCATCTGCCGTAGAACCTACACAAACAACCACATGGATGTTATTGCAGCTGCTTTGAAGAACGTTTACGACAGAAGAGACAAAATAACAAGAGGTGTAGCTATAGAATGGGAAGCACCACTTATGCGTCACTTCACAGTAAAACTTAAGAGATTAGGTTAATTTACTGAAAAATAAATAGCATTGTAGCAGTAGTAAACTTTTTTACTACTGCTATTTTTTTGAAACGCCATTCTAAAAAATTAAAAGCAAGGAATAATTTTTTAGAATGGCGTTTTAATTT
>JABUUQ010000004.1:9160-10242 GCA_021443125.1 Bacteroidales bacterium | reverse complement strand
TCACCGGCCACGATGAGCAAGGTGTCTCTCATCTCGTATTGAACACAGAGCTTGTTCACAAGGAGATTGAAGTCACCATGTATGTCGCCCGAAACGATGACGCACTTTGCTTCGGGAAACTGGAGAGTGAATGAAGGGTTATTGTTCATGAGGTATATTCTGCCAGTATGGACGCAGTTTCTCTTGGATAAAGGTTGCGACATCTGCAAATGTGCGGTCAGTGTCTTTTGTTATCTTCTTAACAAAAGCCTGCCATCTGACCTGCATCTGCTGGTTATCAGCAAACTCTTTGCGGAAAAACATCGTATTTTCATCAAATGGGGTGTGCCTATTCTCGAAAGTATGCACTATCGCCTCCTGAAGTATTGAGGAATCGTATTGTTCATTGTGCAAAATCGTGTAGAGGTCATAGTAATCCTTCATTCGACTGCTCTGGTCAGCAAGATCCACGACAGCGTGAAGTTTCTCTGCAATCACGGTTTCTATAGAATACGCCAAGATATTGGCATAGGGCAGATGCTCAAGTAGAATGGGGTAATCCAATTCTATTGGCTTAAGCGTGACCACATCCCCGAACCCAATATCCATAGTCATAACTTGCGTGATTGTGTCCATACTCACAGGTATGCTCAGACGAACGCCGTGGTAATCCTTGAACTCTGTGATGTTCTGAGCAGTGATGTTCTCCACATCAAAAGTTACTCCATCTTCCTCGCAAGGAACTGAGCAAATCTCTTTGAATGCTGCGATTATTGCGCTCCCATCGTTACTGATATTATTGCCCAGAAAGTCTATGTCCAATGTCGGACGAGCGGCAAATTTCTCGTAGGCGTACATCAAAGTACCACCCTTGAGGTAAAAATTTAGGCGGTATCGAGTCTGCGAAATGCGATACAACAGACGTTCCTGAAAGTAACGGGTCAGAATTGTCTGATAGAAAATGTTTTCCTCTTTTGCGATATTGAGGAGTTTGCTACGGATAGACTTGCCGTAGTTCTTGATATTGTCTTTACTCATAGTTTCACTTGCAAGTATTTCTCCAGGATATTAGCCACTCGCAGCTGGCGAGCATAATCCATCAG
>JABUUQ010000004.1:0-3309 GCA_021443125.1 Bacteroidales bacterium | reverse complement strand
TTCTCAGTTGAGGACATCTCTGAGATATATCGCCTCAGATGGGCCATAGAGTCGCTCTATTATGACAAGCTACACATTATGCAAAGTCGAAGCAAAAGCGTATCTGATAATGTGAGAGTTATGAGATCACTTCTCACTTCGACTTTACATAATAATATTCATTGTTTCAGACTTTTGAGCCAGTCACGTAGGTCTTTGTTCCTGTCCCACTCGCGGTCAGAAGCGTTAGTTGGAGTAAGATCCGTATATGCTTTCTCAAGAGCTTCGCGCTTGGCCTTTGAGTCGGCACGTGCGTAGATGTCGGTTGTCTGTATTGACACGTGACCGAGGATGTCTCGTATGTAGACAAGGTTGACACCTGCCTGCAGAAGATGCATGGCTTTGCTGTGACGCAGAGAATGGCAGCTGATTTTATCAGGAATCAGATCGGGAGAGACTTTCCGAGCCATATTCACATACGAAGATAGGATGTAGGCAATGCCTTCCCGAGTAAGATGCTCATGCCGTTTGTTGAAGAACAGAGGTGATGGCGCTTTGTTACAGTCATCCAATCCGTTCTCCTCCATGTAAGACCTGAGTATGGCTGTCTGCTCTTTGACAAGCGGTACAATTCTGGCCTTTCTTCCTTTGCCATATAGCCGTATGGTATAGGGCTCATGTGCAATTCGCACACTGTCCACGGTGAGGTCTGCGATTTCCTGCACTCTGGCACCGGTGTCGTACATAAGTGACAGTATTGCAAGATGCCGACGGCCATTGCTCGTCGTTCTGTCCGGTTGCTCTAAAAGTAGCTTGACGGCTTCGACGGTCAGATAGTTAAGTTTGCCGGATTCAGTCTTCATTGCCTTGATTGAGAGTATATTCTGCCACTCTTCTATCTGATCTATCACCGCATGTTGCAGATATGTGCAAAATGAATGTACGGCAGCGAGCCGATAGTTGCGTGTAGCAGGAGATATCTTGCGTATGTCCAGCAGCCACTGCATAAAACTCAGGACGTTTGTTCTCGTCAAATGCTTGAGCGAAAGCCTTTCCACGGATATGCCCTTCTCCGTATTCATGTAGTCTGTATATTGTACGAAGGCGTCACGATAGGAAGCAATGGTGTTTGGACTGACATTGCGCTGGTGCGGAAGGTAATCCGTAAAAAAGCGAGTCAGATGCTTGGCAAAATCAGTTGTCGTAGTCATAGGCTTTGCATATATCAGGATAGACAAACGCATTTATTGGCGAGCACTGTTCCTCCAATTCAGGATACATGGCACAGGTCAAGCGGACATACTGCTCGGTTGCAGACAGTGAATGATGTCCCAAATTGGCGGACAATATCGGCAGTGCCGTATATAGATCCATCCCCTCGTGGCTCATCTGCACTAAAGCATGTACCGCATTGGTGTGCCGCAAGTCATGCACGCGAGGCCCCTGGTGGTTTCCCTTGTAATGTATTCCGCATTCGTCCAGCAGCTTACGGAAGTGTTGATACACTGTGTTTGCCCGTAATCCCGTACCATCCGACTTGACAAACAGCAAACCTTTGGCATCAGCTACATGTAGAAGAGGCATTGCATTGCGGTGACTGATGTAATCCTCAAGCACGACCTTCATGGAGTCACCTATGGATACGATTCGTTCACTGCCATTCTTCGTTTTTCGCAGAATTATGTACTGTTCGTCAAGATGCACATCTTCATTACGGACAGACAATGCTTCTGACACTCGCATGCCTGTGCTGTACAGCAGACGGAGTATTGCCGGCATTGATATAAGAGCTGTTCCCATACGAATGTCGTACAATCTGTAGGCATCAGCCGCTTCAAAGATGGATGCAATCTGCTCTGCAGTGAATATGTACGGCGTAAAGTCTGACTTTGGCTGCTTTGGCATACGTGGTATATGGCATGCGCACCCATGCCGGCACATGAGTGTCGTGAGCTGAGACCATACTGAGTACTTTGCATAGAGTGTTCTGTCGCAATCATTCAGACGTGTAGAGCGCCATTCGGCAATAAACGTCTCTGCGATGTGTGGGTCATCAATTCCTGATGTGTTTGCAAAGTCATCAAACTCCTTGAGTATCCACTTTGTACGAAGAGCTTTGATTCCTGCAGATGACTTGATGTCAAGCAGCTTCCGCATATATGGAGCGAGTATGCTGCTGTAATTAAACTGCTCAGCCATAGAATGCACCTCCTCTCTGAGAATAGAATTCACTTGACACCGGAGGCACGGGAAGAGCACACTTCAAAAGTGACTTGACGTCTATCTTCAAATATGTAAGTGTAGTTTCCGTACTGCGATGGCCGAGAGACTCTGATATGACAGGAAGCTGCGTCCCTTTGTCCAACATTGCGCTTGCCAGCGAATGGCGCAAAGCATGAGGGCCATGATGCTTGCCGTGAGTATCAATGCCGGACTCAAGGATAACCTTGTCAATGGCAGAGCATACCATCTCCTTGGTTGCCGCCACATATGGCGCTCTGCTTGACAGAAACACATTCTGTAGATTTGAGTTTGGACGGCCATAACGTAGGTAGTCGATGATGGCATTACCGACATCTGCCAGCAAAGGAAGGGTTATTTCTTTCTTGGTTTTCATCATTGTCAGGGTAATGACACTTTCATCCCAGTCAATATTTGAAAACTCAAGACCTGCTATGTCTGATGCGCGTAGTCCCAGACGTGAAGCCAACAGTACCATCGCATAGTTGCGCTTGCCGACAGCACTGCTTCTGGATATGGACTCTTCCACCTGTCTGACTTCTGCAGCCGTGTAGAATGAAGGTATGCGTTCCTGTTTACGGAGCTTGTAAGTATCAAAAAGATCGTCGAATCTGCCATCTACAATACGCTCTTGTTTCCAAAAACGGAAGAGAACTCGCAAGGCCGACACTATGTTAACCTTGTTAGTGGGATGTGCAGAAACAAATGTCAGTATATGCACTTCTGCAATCTCTGCCACCGTATTTACTCCATTGCTGTATAAATGCGAGAGGAACTCGCTCAGATACAGACGGTAGTCCTTGATTGTAGTCTGACTCCTGCGCAAGTTCGTCAGGTGCGTAATCAAACGCTCCATCTGCAGCCCTATAGCTCCATCCAAAGCATGATGTATAGGTGTGATGCAACGCTTGCGGATAAGCCCAAGGTTCAGCATATCATCAAGCACCTGTACACTGCGTATGTACTCACGATCCTGAGGACGTATAGTTCCATTGTGATTGCATGTTTCAGCAAATGCTTCGCCCACGGTTGGCGTGTAAAACTCAATGCCCGCATCGGACATGTAACGGATGATGCCAGTGCGCCAAA
>JABUUQ010000003.1:11125-20381 GCA_021443125.1 Bacteroidales bacterium | reverse complement strand
GCCTACTCCTTCCTCCGAGGCGCAGCCAGAGAGCAAGTCGACTACGAATACGAAAAGAACCTCACCGCCCAAGAGCAGGAAGCCCCCCAAGAGGAACAGCAATTCCGCCGAGGGAGATAACCTTATTTTTAAGAAATCCATATTCTAACGTCCTGTCACATTATAAAACAGGGCGTTAGAATTAGATGAGAAGGTTGCATCCCAAGTCAGGTACTGAAATTAGGATTACTTTTCTGAAAGATGATTGAACGTCACATTGCCAGATTCAAAATCGGATTTAGCTTTTTTGTAAGCTCTGCCAAATGTCCGAGGTGCAGTTTTGTACACCTCTTGTACGGCGTTCTGCAATTCATCACGTCGTGCTCTTATTTCATCAATTGTGTATATTCCTGCAAGAATATCATTCTTGAATGAACGATATTCTTCTCTTAACCCCCAAAGAGAATTTGCCGTTATAATATGTTTATTGGCAAGACCACCGAAGTCAAATCCTTTTGAAATTGTATTGACAAGCATTAACAACAATGAACATACAACAAGATACCAATGTATCACTGGTGACTCTGTATTCATTTGAGAAACGACATCAGCACTAACGAAAAAAGATAGCAAAAGTTGGAACCATCGAATCCATGTATTTATACATGTATATATATCAGCTGCTTTCTCGTGTATCTTATGAGTCCATTCAACATTTCCATAGCAGAATTCTATCTGCTCATAATAGATTTTAATCTGGGAATCTGTATCCATATATAAGTCTCCATTTTTGATTTCTTGTCCACTCTTGACCTTCACTTTCAGCAGTTATTGCTTCTAATGATGTTTCATATGCTTTTTTAGCTTTAGGTCTAAAGTTACCTAAGTTATATATCGCTTGACCACTACCTTCTGCATACCATACTGTTTGATTTTCTTTCTGGTCTGCAAGATACTTAAAGAAGTCTCTGCTCATCCAATCATAATATAGATAAGACTTGTCCCTATAGGGCCATTGACGCATAAAGCGAATAGCGAGGGTATCTATGAGAAAACTACTAATATCTACATTACAATAGTACTTCCATGAACGCGCCATACGGCATAATCGCCGAACATTATAATTATACGCTGAATCCGCATCATTTATAGCTTTAATTTCTGGACGAGGGTTTGTGTTTTTCCATGAACCACCATTATTTGAATCGGGGTAACAGAAACTGCCATCTGAACACTCAAATGCTGGCAAAACCTCAAATGTCATTCCATCGCTAAAACTCACTTCTACTATTTGTCCGTCACCTTTTACAACTGTATTTGAATATGTCGTTAAAATCGAATTCCTAACGGCATTCAATAAAGCAGATTGACCATTATATTTATATCCATCATATTTTACGTATGTTGAATATGGGAGAATCATTATCATGTCAACATCACTAACATAACTATTGGCAGTATTACGCCCATATGAACCCACATACAAAGTATTTGCTGTAGAACCACATAATCCACGAAAATCCTGATTGACACGTTTTGCAATAGCATCGTGCCTTGAAGCAACAGTACTCCTTTTGTCAAGACTAATGAGAAGATTGTTGCAAAACGTCTGAAAGCATTCTGTTAACGTCATAGTGTTATAATTTTGCTCCTTACTTTTATTCAGTTATTAATCCTGCGATTTCTTCTGCAATTTCTTCGACTGTGTAGGTAGCGGTATTTCGTGCAACTTTATCAGCCAAAGACGGACTAAAATCCAAGACTTCTTTTTTTGTGATTCCATGCCAAATAGGGAGAAGTACTTGTTCGCCAGTATTTGCTTTTGTTATGATTCCGTCTAGCTCGTAGTTAGTCCAACCTTTTCTTATGAAATCCTTTGACAAAACCACTATGCCAAATTTACTTTTTGCTAACCCTCGATCTATCTTACGTCTAAGACTGTCACCGATTTTAAGCTCAAACTCGTCATACCAAACCTTTAACCCTTTTGCAAGTAGGGAATTCGCCAATGGTCTAACAACATCATCTTTATCTTCCGAAGCATGAGATATGAATACGTCATATTCAAGTTGAGTATCTTCTGAGTCGCCTGTAGGCACAGCCTCTCTTCGAATAAGCGAAGGCACAGAAGACAATGCAGGTTCTCTATATTCAGGAAGAGGAGACGGAAGTTTCCTAATAGAGGATCTAACTGTGCCTCTTAATCCGGCAAGATCTATGGTAACATACCAATGACCTGTCCTTGGAATAGTAAGGATGATTGGAGACTTTTTAGCTAATCCACCATAGTAATTATGTCTTCGACCATTTCTATAGTTGCTGTAGTTTGTACTATCCATAAGACGCACGTTTGCAGCATTTCCTTGTAGGACAACTTGTATCTGTTCTCCACGACTACACTGATGTAGGTCATAAACTGTGTACTGCATAATCCTTATTCCTTTGTAGTGTGGGTAATCTCATAACAATACACATAAATAGAGGCATCAGTACCGCCACCAGTGTCTCCCCTCATGCCTTTACTCAAGAAATGTTCTTCAACTGTTTGGGCGGCGACTTTGTCAATAGCTGTTCGATATATCCACCATGAGTGATCCTTATCAACATTGTGTTCACCAAACAATCGACGTTCTACATCGTTTGTTATTCCGATATAGAAACCAGAGTAATACTTTTTTTTACTATAAGCCAAGTGGCCTTCGACATCTGCAATAATTTCGCTTGCGGTCTTTCTCATTTTATCACTTTTTTGATTAAACTTAAATTTTGCTGCAAAGCTAAAGGCAAAGGTTGCAGCCTAACTTCATTCTTTCAAAAAAATGATAAAAAAAAATTTTTATTTTGAGTTTTCTAAGATCTTAACCGCTCTTTTGTACAACTTTAATCTAAGATTGTTGGGTTTTATTATTTCACATTCATCCAAATACCCCAACAATATTGTTTCGAATTCATAGTTAGGGATTAGGTTATATTCAAAGATGACATTATCACTATTTCTGTCCTTAATTATTTGAGAACTATGTAGAGGCTTACTCTCAATGTAGGCAGCAGCTGGGTAATAAGCTCTGAGGACAATTACTTCTCTCTTGGCACCTATATTAAAAGATACGCCTACTACCTGGTTATAATATTCGTCAAGGTCAATACCGCGATACTCTTGATATATTCGGTCTTGTGCATGTGAAATAGAATCTATTCTATCTAAAGGAATTGTTACAAGTGGAAGTTTGTCGGACATACGAGGCTCATATCCTATAAGGAACCACCTATTATTATATTGCCTCAGTTGATAAGGATGTATTTCCCTAACTTCGCTTGGTTTTCTAAACTTATGATATGTGATATATAATACTGACTTGTTGACAATGAAGTCAAATAATGTTGCAAAATGCTGCATGCCCAATAGATAAGGGTTCTGAGAAAAAGAAACAATTCCTTTAGGTTGGTCTGTTAGTTGGAATGTATCTTCAAACCGCACCAAAACCTCTTCCATCCATGAACAATCGGGGAAACCCTTAAAACGAGATAGCATTTTGATTGTGTCGGACAATTGTGTCATCTCCATTTGAGTCATAGGTAAGTTCATAATAGAATAATCGCGTACATTATAATAATAATACGCACGATGACCATCCATACCTTTAGCTATAGGAGCAGAATATCCTTCACTATCCATCATGTATGCTATATCTTTACGGATAGTTCTTTCAGAGACACTTGTGCCATAATAATAAAAAGTGTCTTCATTAACTATTCGCACTAAGTCATCCATAAAGTACTTCCTGGTCCTATCTCTGAAACAACGATCCAACACCTTATGGCGTTCAAAAGAATTCTTAATCGTAGGCATATTTCTAAGAACATATTTTGCTTTCGTCTTCCTTGTCAATTTGTTGCATCATCATGTCATAATGAGCTTTCTGCCCCATTTGGATAAAGATCTGATGAAAAACTTCTTTGTTTCTAACAAGTTGTTCATCGGACATCTCAATAAACAAGTCTTCTGGCATAGAATGGGAACCATCATTTACCCAGCTTAACAATGAGCGACAAATTTTCTTTTCTTCAGAATTAGAGAATTTTTCCAAAATGACATCTGGACTTATACCGCCAAACACCTGAAAATAATTTTCTATGATTCTACGCATTATATTCTGAGTAACAATGCAGGAGTTCAAACCTTCACTCTTTAGTTCTGCCCACATTAATTCATAAGAACTCTTGATTGGGCTGCTCTTGCCATATGCTTGAATTTTTGATACGTTATTTCTTTTTCGTAATATCCAGTGATTAACACAATCGCGCCATTTGCAATTTCTATCGTAGAAAGCTATTTCCTTGTGGAAATATACATTATGAGTAAGAATTATTGCTTGTTTTACACTGCCAAGACCTTTGTGAATATCGGCAAAGACTTCTCTTAGAAGTGTACTGACGACAAAGAGGACATTACTATCCAGACTTGAAACAGGATCATCTATAACCAGAACACGATTTGTTGTAATGCCTTTTGGATTATGACTACCCTTAACAAGTTGCATATAATACAAAAACATAATAAATGTCTTCTCTCCTTCGCTCAAGGTAGCTGTTGCCGGTTCCCCATTCTCTCTTACTATCTGATAACAGTTCTTATTATCAGGCACTTCTTGTATTTGGAAATTGTTAAAACCATATGCTTGTAATAATTTATTAATTTCATTTATAGTAGGGGTAACGCTCGTAACTTTTTGTTCAAGAGCGATTAACTCTTGGGACACTTCTTTATATTCACATGCAGCTTTATCTTTTTTCTCTTGGAGATTCTTTATTGCGTTATTTATACCATTCAACCTTTTATAATGTGATTCTATTGAAGAGGAGAATAAACAGGCAAAATAGTTCCATATATCCTTAACAAGCAGGCTGCGCTCATTAGTAAAATTATCAACCAAACGATTATTGTCGGTAATAGCAGAATTAGCGTTTTGTATTATTGTGTTTATGGTTTCAAGAATATCCGTTGTACTTGTCAACGACACTTTGCGGCTTGGTTCTTTCTTTTTTGAATTGATTAACTCGGTATTTCCAGCTATAACCAATTTCAATGCTACAACTGCTGATTCAAGAGAAGAAATGTCCAGGAAGGTTCTCTCTTGTTCCTTTTGAGTGCGTATAGTTTCTTCTACTTTCAATATTATATTAGAAGATATTGCAGAATAGTCATTAATTAGAGAATCCAAATTTTGGACATCTTTCTTGTAACCATCATCAAAGAAAGAATTTATCTTTTTCTTGAATTCTGGAGTTATAGTATGTTGTTGACAAAATGGACAAACATCACTTCCGTTCTCTATATAATTCATACCTTGATTCACCCAGTCTGAACTTCCAATGCGCATTATTAAGCCTGCTATATCAATATCACGCTTACCTACTATAGCTCTTTGCCAGAGGGCATTTGACTCAATAGCAATACAAGACTTGGGGGAAATCTCTTTAATAAGTTCTTGTCTAGACGGTTGCGCTCCAAACATTACTTTCGCTCTCTTCTTAAGGTCTTCTATAGAAAGAGGCGAATCATATTTGACATCATAGGCTTTCGCCAATTTTGACACGAAATTATCTTTTGTTCCTGCGCCTATTGCAGATTTTGGGAAAAATAGTTCATGATTCTTAAGTAGATCATTCCATGCCGCATCTCGAAAGGTATTCATCTCGGAATTACAGGCATTCTCTTGTTTGCTGATTTCATTTTTATAACCAATTCCTATTTTTTTAATTTCTTCCAACATTGACTTCTTATCAGAAATCTCGTTCATAATTTCACCAACAGCCTCGCCTAAAGTGAAAACTCCTGGCATTTGTTCAGAATAGTTTTTCTCACAAAATTCCTTGTTGTATGTGAGAACTTCCATAGGCATTCCATCTTTCCAATCAATATGGCATTGATTATAATCTTCAATATGAGATAGTACCTTACTAATTGTACTCTTGCCAGTACCATTAGAGCCATAAATAATATTGATTTTCTCAAAATTGTCTATGGTTACACCTGCAGAATCAAAAGTTGCAACGTCTCGAATCGATATTCTCTGTATCATAATGATGTTTTTACAAGATTACAATTTTACCATGTATCGTCTATCCGTTAATCGATTTTAGTTGTTCGATTAATTTTTTGATTTTCCTAATCAACCTATCAGTGTCTTCAGGGAAGGAAAAAATCGAGTCAGATTCTTTCTTAGGGATATACCATTCCTTTGAATCGCCGCCCCATTTCACAAAATTGATGGATGAAAGTGTTCGAGAACGATCCTTCTCTATATTATCATTCTTTATATACAAATTATACTTATTGTTGTTAAACTGAACGACAACATATAATTTATTTCTTTCATAGTCTTCTGGATTCCAAAACTGCACTTCTGATGATTTAATCTCTGATTCAATGCCCTCCAACTGTTTGGCATTTACCAATTCGTTGAATACCGCACTATTAAGCTCATTATAAGCATTTACTATTTTTGTCAATTGTTCGAATGACTCAGGATTACTGCGAGCCATCTCAATTATACTTTCTGCGTTTACCATGTTGATATTTTTAATTGCCAAATTATCTACTAATTGAGCATATGCTTTAATACCCCAATATGCAGAGTTTTTCGTATCGCAGGATTGCAAGGTTGAGTTCAACCAATTACTAATATCTGATGAACACAAGCTGACAACACCATTGCCGTATGAAATCTTCTTGTCATAAATAACCACTACTTTATAAACAACAAATCCTTCGTTTTCAAGCGACAATTTATATTCACTTAATTGACATGGCTGAAATTTTGCCCCGTTCAATTTGTTTTCAATGATTATAGCATAGGGCTTTTTCCGATGCACCCAAGACAACACTAAGTCGATACTTCTATCACCACCTTTAGTTATAATACGAGAAATTTTCCTTTCTCTTTCAACCTCTATTTTACTGTTATTTGGAACCTTGCAATTTATGATTTTGAGGAATGAATCACGAAACAAATCTTTATAGCCATGAGGGCCATTTTCATCTAACAAATCTTCCAAAATCTGGCTATGACGAATCTCTTTAGCAGAAACTTGTTCAACAAAATACTCCAAAGGATTATACGAAGACAGTTTTGACTCTAAATTAAAGTCAAATCCGTAGCATCGCAAGTTATCTACTATGTTGGAAAACAAATCTTCCATATATTTTTTATACATTCAAGCACACACATTCAGAACTATATGGAATTATCCCCATTGCTCGCCCTCAAAAGTAAAGTCAGATTCTAATAGTGGGATATTTACGTAAAAGATATGGGGAGCAGCCTCTTTGACCATAAAAACAAGTTTTTCAATTGTTTCCTTCGTCACTTCTTCTGAAAAGAATTCTTCTCTTTCTGGAAAAAATGATTTCCCATTTTCAAAATCATATCTTATAGACAAACCCCTGTCTTGGATTTCTATTTCGACATTTACTACTTTTACCAAATGCTTTTCGATTGTTTTCCTGTCAATAGAATGGTAACTTCTTTCACCACGAAATGAAAAAGAACTCATTAAATCCCAAAGAGAGTGTAATTCATGTTCAGGAAGTGATGCCTGAAACGTTACATCTTCAAAAAGAGGCATATCCAGTTGAAATATCTCATTTGAAGATTCATTTGGTTTTTCTGTGTTATCACAGACATAGTATAGTTTATTCTTCATAGTCATTTTGATATATTACTGGCAAATCACACATAACATCGTATACATCTGAAGTTATATCATATCCTTGCCTGATAGAATCTTCTATTTTTTCTTCTGTCCAATTGTACGATTTTAACAAATTGCGCACATCTTCCTCTTGAAAATCAGCACCACCTTCTTCTATCATAAACGCACAATTACTTATCAGCAGACAGTAAGGGTCTCCATATGGTATTGACTCTGATATTGCATCTCCATTAAAATTTTCAAGGGCATATTCTTCAAAGTCAAATGGTTTTATAATATCATCAAATACTGCATGAAGTTCTTTAAGTAAAGAATACTCTATTTCTTCTTCATTTACAAACCACTGTCTCGAAGAATTTTGGTATTCGTGACAATATACTACCTCTTCCCCAATTTTTATTATATGTTTAGCATATGCCATATCTTCATCGTCTTCTCCAGATAAAGAAACGGAATAAAACATACCATCCTCACCCTCAGTCGCACAGCAAGAGCAGACGCATCCTATAAAATCAAGATCATACTCATATTGACCTTGTTCAATTAGATTTGCTAATTTATTTAAGTCCGTCATAAAATCTATAGTAACCAACCGTTAATAACTCTTCTCTCCTGATAAGGATATAGCATGTCAAGATATTCTTCAACACCAAGAGTAAAGTACTTCTCAATATCGCAACCTAAAGCTAATGCCTCGTTTGGTACTCCATCCATAGCATAATGCCTACCACAGAGACCGTCAAGTAAATCATTTATCGCCTCAGCAAGTTCCAACCTATTTATTAGATTTTGGCTGATAACCTTATCTCTGATTGTATTAGGAGTATCACATCCAAGCAACTTGATACCATGTTTTTTTTCAACATCGCATTTTATCATTTCCCAGCAATGTTGATTATTCTGCGAATTACCCTCTACAAAGTCTTTAGCGAATTTATAACCGCGCTCAATAAGAGCGTTTATGATTTCTAAACTGTTTATTCCCTCTATTGTCTCTTGATGGCCATGACGAAGATTAACCAATTCCTGCGGATAGAAATGACCTACCATCCAACGAAAAATTCGACATGTATAATAGTGGGAGTTGTATGGCGCTCTAAAAAATTTGTCCTTTAACTCATAAGTAGCTGGAATTCTCTCAAGCACTCCATCTTCTATTTCCACAAGCCATCCATCAAAAGCAAAGGTATCGTGTGCACCAATCTTTGGTTGAATAGCAAAATGGACATTATGCTGGTAGTTATTCTTTAATGGATTCTTGTGCAGATAGCCCCTTTTAACTACTCCACAAAAATAAATTGCCTCATACAAGCCTTCTTGAACCTCATCCATAACAAGAGTTGACTGCTCAGACAAATTTGGATTGCATGTCCCTGAAAATTTCTTACTGTACGAGCCAATCATACAGGCAGTACAATGCTTCTCAATATTTCCAGCTTTGACATACTTTGCCCAAAGCCATTTGAATTGAGTTGGGTCTATATTGTGTCGAATGGTTATCATCGATTTTGCAATATAAGTTTAGGCTATAAGTTTTTGTTTTCCCCAAGATAACTTGTGT
>JABUUQ010000003.1:0-10933 GCA_021443125.1 Bacteroidales bacterium | reverse complement strand
TCGATTTTGCAATATAAGTTTAGGCTATAAGTTTTTGTTTTCCCCAAGATAACTTGTGTACCTTGGGGATTTAGACATATTTAATCTAAGGATTCTGGTTCTTCATCCTCTGTATTTTCAGTTGCTGTCGCATCAAATGCTAAGAAGACTTCAAGGAAGGCGGTTTCTTTGAAGAAATAATTGGGATCATCAGTTAGTTTATCTTCCATAAAATGGAAGCCCCAATTTGCATATTCCTCCATGGTTTGCATAAGCATATCAACGGCCTTTCGTGACGATATATCCCCCTTATCTAATGCAATGAAGTCAATATCAGTACGAGCAATCAATGCAGTGAATATATACTCACGAAGTTTAGGATAAGCTTTCCTTCCCTTTACTGAATCCAAGTTTCCCCAATATTGAATCGGCTGGCCGAATGTTTTCTTCTTTTGACTATCATCAATGAGTGGCCTCTTTTCATTGAAATATAGTCCAATGAAAAATGCTATGATAAAAATCTCATAACCACCACCAAATACTTTTCCTCGGTCTTCACGAAGGGAAGTTGCACCACGACCATAATCGCAGAAGTTCTTTATGATATTGTCTTCATATCTCTTCTCCCATTGGGGGTTTCTTGCCGCCCAAATGTCGTATAATTTTTCAACTGCCATAATATGCTATTTTACGGGTTTGATTATTGTTTGAATAGTTGACAAATCCTTATCATTGAACGGTTCAATCTTTTCGATACGATAAACCGAACATGAGAGTTTGTTAATAGTATCGAAATCAAGAGATTTTTCTCCAGTATTCTTGTCTGTATTGAGCAAATCCTTTGTAACAATTATACATTGTTTGTCAATAGTATCAATAACATTATAGAAAGTATCTTCTTTGAAACCGCCAAACGAAGAGGTCGGTGCATCAAAAATCAGTGGATAATCCTGCTCGCGTTTCAAGGTTGTTATTTGTGAGATAGCGAATAAAACAGACATATACATAGTTGTTTTCAATGCCCCATTAGGATTCTCTATATGAGTATTGTTTTCACTATATAACTCGATTCGTGCAGAATTTCCTATAGTCTTTCTGATACGGATAATCCCATAAAAATCATTCTTGTTTAATTTCTGCAAATACTTGTTTGACTCTGTTTCAAGCATTTGAATGAAATTGTTTATATTCTGCTCTTTAGCATTTGAGAATGCTTTTGTGATCTTCTCAAATGCAGTGTGAACTCGCTGATAAACCTGAGTCATGGAACTTGTTGGTTCCAGCTGAGACAACTTTGTCTGGATTTCGGTTTTAGCACTCTCCTTGAATTTCAACGTCGCTTCTAATTCAGAAACGCGACTTTCTGCTCGACTTTTAGCATCGAAGAAACCTCGTAAATCGGATATACTTTTGTCCAACAAATCCGCGCTGAGGCCAGATTGCATCAGTAAGTCATTCTGCTCTGTTTCTAAATCAGCTAACTGTTTTTCTACCTCTGACAATTCTGCTTTACGTTTTGTTATAAACTCAAGCCTGTCGGAAATAGTGGTTGCTATTTTAGAAATCTCTTGCTCTGTCTCGCCACTTATTTTGATTTGACGAGAATGTAATTCATTGATAAAGAAGTTCGGGAACAATGGCTTCTCGGCTTCAGCGTCATTAAGTTTCTTGCTCGCTTCTTTTGCAATATGAGAAAGGTAATCATTCAGCTTATTGCACATAAATTCATAAGCCTCAGAACCTTTTGGAGCAGGGCGACCACATACTTTACAAATCTCATCATCTATCATCTCCTTCATTGTTGCCTCGTCTGGCAAGTTCCATGGAAGAGGGACTGCATCGTTTGCGAGTTTTTGAATCTTTGAAATTGCCTCTCGCTCTCCAGCCTCTTTTGCCCTACGTTCGGTTTCCTGTTTATCAAGTCTTCTTTTCTCCTTACTTAAGGCAGAGACTTTAGCGGAGAATTCTTTTATGATAGAAGGGAAAGCTCTTAGAATCCAATATTCATCCAACAAATTTGTGCTATAGTCACATGAAGACCAGGCAGCCAATTTTGCTCGCTTGTCTCTTAATCCCTTGATACGTTCTTTTATAGCCTGATAACGCTCGGATGTCTCCTGGTTCTTCTCAAGCATCTCCAATTTTGACGCAAATTCTGAGATAGAGATTTTTTTACTATTCAGTTCTGCTTTAATTCCTTGAATATCATTAATGACATCATTAAGCTGAGTGTTCAACTCTTTTGCTTGATTCGAAACTTTTTTGTCATTTTGCAATTCGCGATTAGCGGCATTACCTGATTTGTGCTCAAAATTTGCCGTCATTTCTACCAATTCATCAAATTGCTTGATGCCGGAAAAAGTATCAACGAGAGTCTTCAGCGCAGTATCATTATCAAATACATTAAGTTCATTTTCACCCTTGAACAAGCAGTATTTACGAATGACAGGTTCAAAACATGAGTTCAGCAGTCGATCACCAGGTATTGAACGACGCTCTGCTCCTTCGTTATAATAACCGACAAACTTGAAATCTGTTGTTCTCACATGGCCTTCTGACAGTTTCTCAAACTGAAAACTCTTTTCGATCTCTTTTAAACCATGATGCTCAAATGTCAGTGTAACAGACACCATATCTGTTTCTCCAATCTCCAATTCAGATTTGCGTTTCTCTGAAATATGAGATTCCTTCTTATTTTCTCCAGTTGTATCAAACAACCATTCCAATGCTTCAAATAGCGTTGTTTTTCCATCTCCATTATCGCCTATAATCAGAGTTAAGCCGTCAGAAATGGTTAAATGATTGCTGCCATAATAACTTCGAAAGTTATTAATCTTTATTTCTCTGATAATCATATATTTGATTTTAGAAAATTACTTACTTCGTTATAGATTTCTCTTTCGGTAGCCTTTTGCTCATTTCCGTTAATGATTTGAGCAATAGCACGAATCACAGGCACATCGGATTCCAATGCGTCTGTTAGCGAACTGTAATCGTTGGGGTCATAGTCATAGAATTTAATAAGCTGTTCATCAGCAATTACAGCTTGTAAAATCTTGTCACCATTTGTCATATAACTGCTCATAATATGTTAATTAAAAATGGATAAATTATAATGATTCAAAACTTCATTTAGCTCATTGTCTGTATCATTTAAGTTCTCAGACAACAAGGCAAAATCTCTAACTCGTCTCAATTCACTTTGCACGAGGCTTTTCTCTAATGCGTAGCATTCCTCATCAAAGACATTGTCCGGAATAACTATCAGATCATGAATGATAGCAAATTTCTTGTCTTTGTGAGTTCTAAGTACACGTCCACGGCGTTGAATGAATTGTCGAGGATTACCTGTACTTGCGCAGAATATCGCCAATTCACTACGAGGCACATCAACACCTTCGTCTAAACATTTCATAGATGTAAGAACATCGATACTTCCATCTGCGAACCCCTTTAGCATGGCATCACGATCCTTTGACTCAGAAGTGAATTGTCGCACCACAATATGCGAATCCATATCGCGAACTATACGTGTAAAATCATCAATCAAGTGCTCAGTGTCTGGATCTGAGGCAATAATATCAGTATGTTCAAATATATCTGCTTCGAAATTATCCGGCCTGTTGCCCTCTGGGACATAAATCAGCGTGTATTTTAAGTTTCCCTTATCAGTTATTCTCTGTCGCACAATCTCTTGAAATACTTCCAATTTGTTGGCGGCTTTGTGAATTATGCGTTTTCGTTTTAGCAGAAGCATTTTCAACCTTTCCTGACTATCAGAATCGCTGAACCCCATTATCTTGACAATCTTTTTTGAGATTTCAACATATTCAGCCATTTCGTTGTCCGTGAGTTTTACTATATGAGGATAATAGTAATAACGACACAATGCTCCATTTTCTATGGCTTCTGCCATAGAGTATTCAAATGTGTAATTATCAACACATCCGAAGAAATCCATTAATTTACGGTTTCCACTTTCATCAAACTGACGTTCAGGAGTCGCTGACAGACCTATTCTACGTAAGTACTTTATGTCCTTCAGCCTTTGAGACATCAAACCACCGCCCATGTTGTGTGCCTCATCTGCAATGAGCAACAATTTGTTTTTTGGGAACTGGTTCAATTCCAAAAAGACATTAGAGCGAACAAAAGAGGCGTATGTTGATATTATGATGTAGGACAATTTATTGTCAGCATCAGTCATTTCCAGCAACCGCAGATTTGCGACATCGGACTTCCAATTATTATATTTTGAGCAGACTTTAATTATCGTGCTGAATTTGAATTTTCTACATTCAATCTCCCATTGCTCAACAAGAGTAATCGTTGGAACAAGTATGATGGCCTTATAATATCCCAATTTTTTGTAGATCTCAAGCAAACAGTTCAAAGACGTGATAGTTTTTCCTGTTCCTGTTGCCATAGCAAACAACCCTTTTTGTTTATTGTTCTTCCAATTATCAAAGGCTTGTTGCTGATATTCTCTTGGACCTGTTTCATAAGGAAAGCGAGGTTTACCTAAGTCAACTTGCGGCAATTTCTCTCCTTCAGTTTTTACTTTTTCAATTTCAGCCTCCACTTTATTTTTTGCCTTGTCCAGAGCTTTAATGACTGATTTCGGAAGTGTCGTATTAGAAAGATCCTGTTGAATGAACCTATATTCATCTTCCAACAAATCTTTCAATTCTTTATTCTTGAACAAATCATTAATACGAGTTTTCAAATTGTCAGCAGCTACTATAATGACATTTTCGTCTTTCCCACTAAAAGTGAGTTCAAATTCGTTTTTAATCTCATTGATAGTAGCAACAGCCGTATTACCATCCCAATCACAGAACACAGTAAAACTCTCGATATTATCTATTAGCGCGGAACGAGAAAAATTACATGATCCATCAAAGCCTACACTATTTACGCCATCAGAAAACACGCCTGTTTTAGTGTGAGAAATACCAACTCCAACTTTTGGTGCTATAATCTTAATTTGAAGGCGTTTATTGCGGATAAGCCACGAAAGGCACTCAAAAAAGTGCACATCTCGCTCAGAAAGAGTGTTCTTTAACTGCTCAAGATTTTCAATATTAAAATACGGAATAGGTTTATCGTTTTCACCTTTTGAAATAGCATCTTTATCTTGTTCGGTCAAAATGTCATTTATAATCAAGTTCATTTGACCTCCGTTATAAAGAAATGACGCAAATCCATCTGCCAATACATTGATTGCAGAAGATGAAAAGAAGCCCAGCATCAAATCAAATTTCGTTGAATTGCAAAGACAATCCGAGAAGAAGCCAATTGGCTCCCACTCTGTACGAGACTTGAACCTCCTATGGGGTGGATATGTTACTTCTTTAAGCATAATCAAATAAAGCAGTTAGCACACATTATTTCGTCATCATCACCGAGCATTCCAACCAAGGTGCCATTACCACACTTCTTCTTGGCCTCTTGCTTCTTTATGGCATCAAGTTTAATTTGCCTTACCCTTTCAGGCTTAATTAGTTCCTCCAGACTTTCACCTTGATTCCAAGTGTATCCGTCTTTTTCAAACTCCATAGCCTTGTTAAACAAATCAGGATGTTGTTCGTATAACCAAATCCACTCTATCTTTTGTTGAAAAAAACAGAAATAACACCCAGAACGGCTACGAGAATATGTGCCAATTTTGCCATCAACTTCAAATTCAATTGGTTTATAATAAGCCGGAACACCGACTCCGCTGTCTTCTAAGATGGCAAATATGTCCGCTTTAACAAGCACATCATCGTTATCCACAAGTGGAAAATAATCCAACTTGCCAACTGGCAAATCAGTGGTTTTAAGGAACCCAAAAACGGCCTTATTAAATATCTTCACATCTAAATCAAGCAAAGCGTTGAGTTTCTTACTATAGTAAAATTTCTTTGTAAGAGGAGTCTCAATAACTTTCAATGCTTCTTCAAGAATATCTTCTGGACAGATTTGTCTGTAAATTTCAGCAACACATTCAGCGTTTTTGTTTTCAAAGAAACGATGGATTACATCCAGACTCCATATATTGCGTCTGAATGGGAAGATTGCCTGGATGTTTGGTTTTGTTGAGATATAACCTTCTCGATCTTCATCACCACGGATGCCGACATAAGAGATTGTCGGTTCATCTCCGACAAACTTCTCCATTTCTGCCAATTTCATCTTCTGTGTGCACCATCTTGCCTGCGGAGAAGGCAGAAAGTTTCCAGAAGCCTTCAGGAAATGCTCAAATGGGGTTGGTTCAGGACTACCTTCTGCAGCTCTAAGCATAGTGATACCTCCCAAGTATGAGTCTAAACGGCTTATAAGGATATTGGTTTCCTCTAACTCGCAGCCTGTATCTGAATTGTAGTATTCCAACTTGAGCTCCGGGTATTTGTTTTTAAGATAGATTGCTAAAGCTGCACTATCTTTTCCGCCTGATATTCCTAAGATTTGCCTTACCATATCTACGACAATTTTTCGTTTAACACCTTCAACAACACACATACATCGAGGTTCTTATCCCCTGTAAGCAGTGCATCTATCGACTTTTTAATTTCATTTGCCTTGCCTAATTGCTTCTCTGGCAAACGATATGTTTGAGAACGAGATATATGTTTCTTGTTTGATGCGATTTCAAAGTTGAATACTTCATCCTTTTCATTCTCCACAGATGAGATAGAAACATACCTATCAAGTTCTTGGAATAGGAATATCAGATTATCAATCAAATGTTCTTCTTCCCTATCTTGCATCTGGGACAATTTCCTGTCGAGAATCACGTTTGCTATCTTTTCATAGAACTCTTTTTTTGATTCAGAAACAGCAAGCACTCTGTCAAAGAATGTTCTACATTTCGTTGTAAGCAAATGTTTCTTTACCCCTTTATATCTGTTCTCCAGTATTCTCTTATATTCATCATAGTCAACAGGTAAAGACATCTTGTCAATGACGCTGCTTTCTATCCTGTCTATTAGATTGTCATAGCAGACATTAAGCTCATGTACAGCTTGCTTAATCAGTGAAAGATATTGTTCAACAAAGTCATTGCTCTTGGTTAGAGAAGTCTCCTTATACCCTAAAGCCTCTGGTAAATCCTCGAAGAAAGCCTTTTCTGGGTCTTTCGCATTGGCAAGGACATCCCTGAATTTAGCAGTTGTGCTATTCTCAAATTTTCTCGTATGTTTGGCATACTCATTCAGACTACGGTAGAACTGTAGGAACGGCTTGAAAGTTTCCAGGAATGATGCGGATGTAAGTTGAGTATCAGATTCTTTACGAAGGAATAATCTATATTTCTTGAAGAACTCTACCTTCACTCCACTAACATTGAATGCTTTGATAGAAAAGTCTGCTGGTTTCTTTTGGAGTAGTTCAAAAACCTCTCTATTTACATTCATCACAAATGACCCATTCGCAGTGTACATAGCGAAGTCTTGCTGCTTGATATAGAGATATATTGGAAGCCAGAAGTCAATAACACCTTGTTTGAGTTTCAATGGTTGAGACCTTAAAACCTTAATCAGTTCACTTACTCTTCGAGGCTTTTCTGTTGTTGATTTCACAAAGCTTTCACAAGCATCCCACAATCCTTTTATGGAGTCATTTTGAGGCGCGCCCAATACATAAATACCATGTTCGTCCCTTCTATGGATGCCTGTGTTTTTGAATATTGTGTAATAGATTGCCTTTTCTGGAGGGCAAGTTGTCTTATCAAAACCAAAGTCCTCCTTATCGCTATAGTCAAGCATAGCATCAAGGAGTTTTACTCTTGCGAGGGAAATAGCGGAACTCAGTTTCTGTCTATTGAAAAGCTCATTCCGAAGGATAGGTGTATCGGGATAAATCTCATGGCATACTCGTGACAACAATTTGTTGAAGGCGCGATAATTCTTCACCGGCAATGCTTCTCCCTTAAAGAACCATGTAGTATTATCCAAGTCAGAGATAAGGGAGTCGTTGATGGCTTTATTAAGCAAAGCTTGCTCATGACGAACCAGATTCTGGACTTCTCTTTTCGCAACCCGATCTTCTAATACGACATTATCAAGCAGGTAATTAAGCTTTTGTATCTCATAAAGATGTTTGCAAATGTCTTCAACATTGTTGAAAACTACAAATAGTATAGCTGAATCACACTCACTTGACATTCGTGAGGTTTGTGCCATTATTCCGTTTTCCAGAGGGAAAATCATTTGAATATAACCATCAATTTCCCCTTGTGGCTTCATTACCTCAGGCTCATTTCTTGCGACAAACTCAAAGTACCGAGGTGTGCCGTTTATGTAATACTCTTCAGAAACAGCCACAGCCTTTTGGTTAATATATGGCAACAGGTCGGCGACATTAGCATTTGGTACTGGCACTATACTTCCAGCCTTGTACAACTCATCCTCAATATCAATATCAGTACCCTCGAACAGGATATATGATGATTTGTATGCTGCGTATCGAATGATTTTTTGAGCTGAAAGAATATCAAGGATTTTGGAAGTATCTGCTATATTCAATGCTTCTTTTGAGTAATAAATAAGCAGTTCTTTTGAAATAGACGTAGAAGCAGTACCAAACAAATTAAGTAAGCCGATAGTTTTCACCAACTTTTCAGCATCTACAATGTACTCTGGTTTAATGGTTCCACTTCCAACCCTTTCGAGTGCAACACGCATTGCCGTCCAATTAGTCGAGTCGGCATTCACTTCAGACAAGGCTGTGTAGAAGTTGTATATGAGATAATCATACACATACGAAAGATTGTACGTTTCCTTTGTCTTGGGAGTAAAAGCCGATAAAGTGCCATCGCCTTGGGCTGTGAGGAAAGAGAACAAGGTACGCTCATTCTGTCCATATTTTTGTATGGCCTTTGTAATAGCCATAGCAGAGAATGCGTCCAAAGGATAAAGGTTCTCTACAGTTTCCACCTTCAGTGATTCAGAAACGAACTTCGTTTTTTGAGCGAAACTTAATAGTTCCTTTATTGAGGCTCTGTCTTTTTTGACCTTTGAAGATGCTATCTGCTCTGATGCCAAATACAATAGCTGCTCTACAGGTTCACTAAATACCAATTCCTTATAGCGACCTTTAACCTTAGTCCACTCGCTCTTTTGAGATTCGGACAATTTGTATGCATAGGCTCCAAAATTCTGGTGTAGGGTAGTTAGCAGAATGATATTGCGAGTTGGTACATTGACAAATTCAGCAAGTCGTTGCAAGAAATATAATTCCTTTTCTGGATTGTTTTTGGCAGCATGTTCAAGTACTTTTCCAAATTCGTCAATAACGATGAACATCATCTTACCTTCCTTTTTCGCAGCATTATAACGATTCGTTAGGAACGTAAATATGTTTTTGTTGTCATCGCTTCTTCCACAACCTAATTTATCGGATAAGAGATTGGAAAGTGACTGATAATCACCTAAAATATTCAAACAATCAAAGCCTTTGAAATCACCAAACACCGACTTGTTCTTCACCAGTAAGGACGTGCCTTGCATCAAATCACGCTCAAGAGCCATGAGGTAACTTGATTTGCCAGTACCATACGTTCCTATGATGGAAAAAGAATGTATGCCGGAGTGAAAACTCGCCACCATACTGCCAGTGACGGCCTCCGCATTTGGTGTTACCAAATACTCAAAATCTGCATCTATGCCGTACTCTATGTTTATGGAAGGTATGTATTTCATTGTTGGCTATAGTATAAATTAAGGAGCTGAAAAGCTTCAACACCCTCTGTAAATATCACATTTCTTATACCACTATTATCCGTATAGTGGATAGTATCGGAGTATTTGTCTTGCAAATCAATCAGTCTCTCTAACAAATTGTTGACAGGCATACAAAACAGCAAACTCAGGTATTGTATTTTGTCAAATGAAACGACCTTGTCATCACCCTTTATGACAAAGAGAGCGTATAAAAGTATGGCATCTGGAACTCTAAATGTATCTGTCTCCGCAAAGCGATACTTGCCATCTCCCAGGTCTAAAATCAGGTTTAGTCCTATCAGCAATGATGTAAAATTCTCTATCTGCTTTAGATCTTTTGGAGCAACGTAGTTTTGAATGAATACACCGATGTCTTTTTTTACAGTATTCTCGTTGTACACATTCTTTTGTTCGGGAACGCTACATTTTCGCTTAATGAAAGAATGAAATTGTTCTCTGTCAAACTCTTTTCGCTCCCTTTGGAATTCTGTGAAGCCCAAAGAATAAATACTTGCAATTCCATTATTTACAAGTTGGAAATGGAGTAACCACAGCGTTGCTATATCTTCACAATATGGGTCTTTTCCATTCGTATCATCAAAGAGGTATGTGGCAATCTGCTGAATCTTGTCAAGTTCAGTGAGACCAAAAGCCTTCATCCAAAAACGGATGCCAGCAACCATATTTTTACCAACTCCAAGTAGTGCGACAGAATCTGCATCATTAAATGATTTTTCACTACGCAAATAGTCAAATCCCTTTTTTAACCAAAGAGACTTACAGTGAAAAGATTCATGTCCAGAAAAGCTGTATCTCATATTCACAGTTCATTAGATGATTTGATGAGCAATCTGATGTCCACATCAAGAGCCTTCGCTATATCATCTAACTGTTGTATAGAAGGTTGAGATTTATTTGAACACCATCTGGAGACAGTATTTACGCTCTTTCCTGTTTCTTTTGCCAACCAACCACAAGTCCGCTTCTTATCTGCAAGAACGGCTTTTATTCGGTTTTCGACTGTCTTGTTATCGCTCATCGTTCATCAAATTAGTTTATATAATAACGGCAAATTTACGCTTTTATTGTGAAGACTCATTAGTTGATTTTGATTTTTTGTCATTATTTGTTGATTTCTCACCATTTTTCAGTACAAACTATATGTTTATTTAGCAATTATCTGAATAGATAAGCGCAAAAAGAGCCGACATTCACATGCCGACTCTTCCAAAAATTATGTGTAATGAGAG
>JABUUQ010000002.1:1260470-1265264 GCA_021443125.1 Bacteroidales bacterium | reverse complement strand
TGTCATAGACTTCTGTTATATCTTGTATCAAAAGAATAATTTTTGCTTTGTCTATCGCTTGAAAAGAACGCTGAATGCCTTGAATTTCTATTTCATCTTTCCCTTCTCTTATGCCTGCAGTATCAATGAAACGGTAGTCCATGCCATTCAAAGTGATGACTTCTTCTATAGTGTCTCTTGTTGTTCCTTTTATAGATGAAACTATGGAACGGTCTTCCTTGACCAAAGCATTCATTAAAGTGCTTTTTCCACTGTTAGGCTCGCCAACAATTGCAATAGGGATACCTTGTTTGAAAGCATTGCCTTGTTCGAAAGAGTTTAGCAGTTCCTGAAGCATGTTTTCTGCTTGAGAAAGTTGTTGTTGCAATTCCTTCCTATCCACAAAGATTTCATGTTCTTCTGAAAAATCAATCTCCAATTCCAATAGGGAAGCAATTTTTAAGAATTTATCTCTCAGTTCTTTTATTGCTTCGGTATAGGCTCCTCTAAGCTGTTTTATTGCAAGCGAATGAGTGTAATCGTTTCTGCAAGCTATGATGTCTGCAATGGCTTCTGCTTGAGAAAGGTTTATTTTGCCATTCAAGAAAGCTCTTTCGGAAAATTCTCCTCTCTCTGCCAGTCTTGCACCAGAGGAAAGCATGGCCTGAATGATTTTATCTTGAATATAAGGACTGCCATGGTGGGAAATTTCAACTATATCTTCGCCTGTGAAAGAGTGAGGGTTGAGAAAAACACTTGCAACAACTTCATCTATAATCTTTTGCTCAAAAATTATTTCCCCAAAATAGCAATGATGGCTCAATGCTTTGGTAAAATCTTTCAATTGCTTGTTTTTCGGCTTAAAAACCTTGCTAACAATAGATAAAGCATCTTTACCGCTCAATCTAACAATGCCCAAAGCCATTTCTGCTTTGAGTGTGGCAGGTGCTACAATAGTTTGTTCTCTTCTTTCAAGCATGGATTATAAATTGTTTTGTTCTTTTAATCTTTTTATCTCATCACGATAGACTGCAGCTTGCATAAAATCAAGTGTTTTGACGCAATCGTTCATTTTCTTTTCGAGTTGTCGGATAATTACATTGATATCCTTGTTTGCATCCTCTATCTTTTTTGACTCCTTAAGGGCTGTATTTGTTGCTTTTGTGTTTTCTGTTATTTCTGCATACTTGCTGCTTGTTGGCAACGCATTATCTATTGCCCTTACTACTTGTTTTGGTGTTATATTGTGCTTTTTGTTGTACGCTATCTGTTTTTTTCTATGTGCTTTGTTCTCATCTATGGCTCTTTGCATGCTATTGGTGATTTTATCGCCATAGAGAATTGCTTTTGAGTTGGCATTTCTTGCTGCACGGCCGACCGTTTGTATTATAGCTTTATCGCTACGAAGAAAACCTTCTTTGTCTGCATCCAATATGGCAACAAGACTGACTTCTGGCAAGTCCAAACCTTCTCTAAGCAAGTTGACGCCCACCAAAACATCAAAGCATCCTGCTCTTAAATCGTTCATTATCTCCACTCTCTCCAAAGTTTCAATGTCGGAGTGAATATATTTTGTTCTTATGTCTAAACGAAGAAGGTAATCGGTCAATTCCTCTGCCATTCGCTTTGTCAGAGTGGTTACCAATACTCTTTCACCTTTGTCAACGGTAATAGAAATCTCATTCAAAAGGTCATCAACTTGATTTTTTGCGGGATGAACCTCTATTGGTGGGTCCAAAAGTCCTGTAGGCCTAATAACCTGTTCTACAATTACACCTTGCGCTTGCTCTATCTCATAAGGGGCAGGCGTTGCTGAAAGATAAATAGTTTGAGACTGAAGTTCTGTGAATTCCTCCCAACGCAAAGGTCGGTTATCGAAGGCTGCAGGCAGTCTGAAACCGTATTGAACAAGATTCTGCTTTCTCGACCTGTCTCCTCCATACATAGCACGAATCTGTGGTATAGTTTCGTGACTTTCATCTATGATTAGCAAAAAATCTTTAGGAAAATAATCCAACAGACAGAAAGGTCTTTCACCTGCTTTTCTATTGTCAAAATATCGGGAATAGTTTTCAATTCCAGTACAATAGCCAAGTTCCTGCAACATCTCCATATCGTTGTTCACTCTATCTTCAAGGCGTTTTGCTTCCAAGAGTTGCCCGTTTGCTCTGAACTCATCGCAACATTCAAACATATCTTGCTGAATTTGTCTGAGAGCAGAAGCAAGTGTGTTGCGATTTGTAAGAAAGTTGCCAGCAGGGTAGAGTGTCATAGTCTCTAATTCTTCTATGGTACGCAAACTTATAGGGTCGAATTTCTCAATTGCATCTATCTCATTATCAAAGAAAACTATTCTATATGCGTAGTCGGCGTATGCAGGTTGTATATCAACAGTGTCGCCCTTAACCCTGAATTTCCCTCTGCCGAATTCTATCTCGTTTCTCGAATAAAGACTATCTACAAGCCTAAGAAGAAAATTGTTCATATCCCAACAATCCCCTCTTTTTAGTCTTATTGTACCCGCTTCAAAGTCTGTAGGGTTGCCGATACCATAAATGCAAGATACAGAGGCGATAACAATTACATCTTCCCTGCCTGAAAGCAGTTGTGATGCTGCAGAAAGACGCAATTTGTCCAAATCTTCATTTATAGATAAATCTTTGGCGATATATGTGTTTGTTTGAGGAATATATGCTTCGGGTTGGTAGTAGTCGTAGTAAGAGACATAGTATTCGACAGCATTGTTTGGGAAAAATCTTTTGAATTCACCAAACAATTGTGCTGCAAGAGTCTTGTTATGGGAAAGAATAAGAGTTGGTTTGCCTATGTTTTTTATCACATTCGCCACCGTAAAAGTTTTTCCCGAGCCCGTAACACCAAGCAATACCTGTGCTTTTTCGCCACGTTCTATTCCTTCGGTCAGTTGCTTTATTGCTTCTGGTTGGTCTCCCGTAGGAGCAAAATCACTCTGTAAATCAAATTGCATAACTCCCTAATTATTAGTTTGTAAATACATATTGAATAATGTTTGCACCCATTTTCAACGCTGTTTGGTGTCTTTCTTCTGTGTCGTTATGGACTGATGTGTCTTCCCAACCATCTCCCAAATCACATTCATAGGAATAGAAACACATAAGCCTGCCTTCATAGAATAGTCCGTAACCTTTTGGAAACTTATTGTCGTGTTCGTGAATCTTTGGCAAGCCATTGGCAAACACATACTTTTGATGATAGATTTCGTGAGCGAAAGGAATTTCAACAAAGTCTAATTCGGGGAAAACCTTCTTCATTTCCCGTCTAATGAATGCATCCAAACCATAGTTATCATCAATATGCAGAAAACCTCCAGCAATAAGGTAGTTTCTTAAGTTCTTTGCCTCTGCATCGGAGAAGACTACATTGCCATGACCTGTAAGATGAACGAAAGGATAGAAGAATAATTCGCTTGAACCTACATCTACGGTTGCGTAATTGGCATTCAGTTTTGTATTTAGTTCCTTATTGCAGAATTTTATTAAGTTGCTCAAAGATGTAGGGTTGGCATACCAATCACCTCCGCCATTGTATTTAAGCAAAGCAATGGTGTTGTAGTTTTGAGATTTGGAATTGTGCGACAAACACAGCAACAAAACAAGAAATATTATGATTTTTCTCATAAATTTACTGCAAAAAATATATGGCAAAGTTACTAAATTTTTCACAAATGCGATATCTCAAAAATAAAATGGCGTTTCAAAAAAATAAAACGGCGGAATAATTTTCTAAAACGCCGTTTTAATTTTTTCTTTCTTCGTTTTAATAAATTGAAACTTTGCTATTGATTTACAAAATGCAGGTTGCTGATAGCATAAAGGGCTGCTGTTTCTGTTCTAAGACGTTGAGAACCAAGCGTTATTAGTGAAAAATTATGCTCTTTGCACAATGCTATCTCTTTTGGAGAAAAATCGCCTTCTGGACCAATAAGAACAAGATAGGATTTGTGTTTTTCGCATACATCTTTTATGAATTTTCTTTCGCCTTCGCAATAGCAAATGAATTTTTGCTCTTCTTTGGAGTTCCTAATCAAGTCTTCGATTTTTGTCATAGGGTTCAAAACAGGCTTGTAGGCTTTCAGCGATTGCTTCATGGCAGAAACGAGAATTTTTTCAAGTCTTTCGTTCTTAACATCTTTTCTTTCAGAATGTTCGCAAAGCAAAGGAGTTATTTCATCAATACCCAGTTCGGTTGCTTTTTCTAATAACCATTCTATTCTGTTGATATTTTTTGTTGGAGCAATGGCAAGGTGAATGTAAAAGTCTTTTTTGCCGTATTCCTCAATGATTTTATAGATTTCTACGGCACAACGATTAGGATTTGCATCGATAATTTTTGCAAAAAAGAAATTTCCCCTACCATCAGTAAGAGAAATTTCTTCGTTTTCTTTGAGTCTGAGAACTCTAACTATGTGTGCAGATTCTTCTTTGTCTAATGTTACAAGGCTTTCGCCATTGTATTCTGGTACATAGAAAAGTTGCATAAATCCTATAGTGAATAAACAAAACCTACTGAAACAAAAGGATTAAGACTTGCTGGAGATGTTCCTTTGTGATAGTAAGGCATGTAGTTGGTATTTAGGAAATAACCACTGTAATCGTCTTCGTAACCCATTTGATACTCAACGCCTGCCTGAACTCTGAATCTCCAATCTTGAGAAAGTTCATACATATAACCCAAACCTGCTCTGAATGTTGGAATTATATGAGAAATTGCAACATCATTAGGCTCGTTTTGCACAGAAGCAACATAACCATTGTTGTTTAACAAGTCTATTGCAGT
>JABUUQ010000002.1:1259065-1260414 GCA_021443125.1 Bacteroidales bacterium | reverse complement strand
CATATTGATACCTGCAGAAAGGTGAAGAGCTATGCTACTGCGTGAGAAATTATAATACCATGAGAAATCAAGCATGATAGGTATCTCAGTGAATGACTTATATGAATCTCTGGTTATTGCATTTGGGTTGCCTACAGCGGAAACTTCTATATCCTTGCCGAAATATCTGCTTATGCCTATATGACCTCCATAACCGATAGAAAAGCGTGAAGAGATAGAACTTGGTCTTGTTTTGTGTTCGTAGCCAAATCTTACACCGGCACCCCATGGGTTTGTTTCAGAAAAGCCTGCCGCAATAACAGGAATAACATCTATGTCGCATGTTAAATAGTTTTCCTTTACTTTTCTTCTATAGTTGCCAACTCTCCAGTCGTTCATTTGAGAGAAAGAAGGAGATGTTTGAGTTGTTACATTATCATTTTCTGCATTAGCACCAACAGAAAATATTAGGCAAAACATTGCGAAAACTATACCTATCTTTTTCATATTTTTATGTTTGTTTTTCTTCTTTTTACTATTTTGAGAGTTCAAAATTACAAATAATTGTCATATTGGCAAAGAAAATTGCAATAAAAATAACAAGTAAGGCGAAAACTACACTTTGAAACAAAAAAATTTATTACCTTTGTAACCTAATAATATTGAATAATATGGAAACTATCAAAAATATGAAAATGGACTATTTGTTTGAAACAAGCTGGGAAGTGTGTAATAAGGTAGGTGGTATTCATACCGTATTGATGACAAAGGCAAACACTATTGCAGAACAATTGGGTGATAAGTTTATTCTTATAGGTCCTGACTTGCCACAGGTAAATACGGAATTCGAAGAAGATACCGAAATGTTTCAAATGTGGAAGGCTTATGCAAAAGAAAATGGTATAGAATTTAGAGTAGGTCGTTGGAAAATAAAATCTTCTCCCATTGTCATATTAGTTTCTTATTCAATGTATTTTGCTCAAAAGGATGCAATTTTTTCTGAATATTGGGAGCAATGGCAAGTGGATTCTTTGACAGGTGCTTGGGATTATATTGAGCCTTTTCTATTTGGTTATGCTTCTGCCAAAGTCATAGAATCATACTACAATTATTATCTTTCTTCAACAGATAAAATCGTGGCACAATTCCATGAATGGATGACAGGAAGTGGTTTGCTTTATTTGAAAAAGAATGTTCCTCAAATAGCAACTGCTTTCACCACTCACGCAACTGTACTTGGAAGATGTTTGGCAGGAAACAATCTTCCGCTATACTCAGAACTTGAACATTTTGAGGCAGACAGAGTGGCGAATGACTTTAATGTAAGGTCAAAATACTCTTTGGAAAAACTTTCTGCTATTCATGCTGAT
>JABUUQ010000002.1:1243272-1258462 GCA_021443125.1 Bacteroidales bacterium | reverse complement strand
TTGTGGGTTAGGGATAATATATCAAATCCAAACAATGCTTTGTCTGTTGTGTCGAGAGACGACTATAACGAACAAGATTGCATAAACCAAATTGCAGACAGCATAAAACAAGTGTATTTTGCAGATAATGAAAAGATTGAAACATTAAGAAAAGATTCTGTAAATATCTTTTCACAGGTTCAATGGAAAGAATTGTATGCTTATTATGACTCTGCATACGCTATTGCTTTGGAAAAATCAGAAAAAAGAATAAACCAATACATACACAAAACGCCTTATTCTTTGGGAGTCAATATACAAATTCCTTGGGGAGAGAAACCACAGTGGAAAAAGATATTTGTGAAATCTTCTCTGCCTGAAAGATTGATTGGATTGCAGAAACTATCTCAAAATCTTTGGTGGAGTTGGAATTATGATGCATATAATCTGTTTTTGAGCATAGACGAGAAAAGATTTTTGGAGTTTGAACGTAGCCCTATACAGTTATTGCAATCTCTGACAGTGCAAGATTATGAAAGACTTTTGAATAATGAATCCTTTTTGCATGAAATGGATAGAGTTGTTGCACGTTTCGAAACCTATCTTAAAGAAAGAGAATGCAAAGATACCGAACAAATAGCATACTTCTCTATGGAATTTGGTATTCACGACACTTTGAAAATTTTCTCTGGAGGTTTGGGAATGTTGGCTGGTGATTATTTGAAACAAGCCTCTGATTCAAATAAAAATATAATAGGTATAGGATTATTGTATCGCTATGGATATTTTTTGCAGCACGTAAATCATAATGGAGAACAACAAAGCATGTCTTTTGCTCAAAAATTCTCTCATCTTCCTTTGCTTGCAGTAAGAGATGAAAAGAGTGGCAAATGGAAAAAGGTTGCAATAAATCTTCCGGGCAGGCAGGTGATGGCAAAAATATGGCTTTGCAATGTTGGAACCGTAAAACTATATTTGCTTGATACCGACATAGAGGAAAATAATGCAGAAGACAGAACAATAACCCAGCAACTTTATGGCGGTGATAATGAAATGAGATTGAAACAAGAGATTCTTCTTGGAATTGGTGGTGTAAGGTTGTTGCAGGAACTTGGAATAGAACCGACACTTTATCATAGCAACGAAGGACATTCAGCTTTCTCTTCATTGGAACGTTTGAAAAACTACTTGAATGACCAAAACAAAACCTATGCTGAGGCAATAGAACTTGTGAGAAGTTCAACGCTTTTCACAACTCACACTCCTGTGCCTGCTGGTCATGATGTATTTACCGAGGAACTTATGCGTGTGTATTTTGCTCCTTATGTAAAACAAATAGGTTTGGATTGGGACTCATTTATGTTGCTTGGTCGCCGAAGCAATGAGGATAGGAATGAAAAATTCTCTATGAGTGTGCTTGCAATCAATTGTTCTGCATCTGTCAATGGTGTAAGCCGTATTCATGGACGGGTAACAAGGGAAATGTTTGCTTATCTCTACCCTGGATATTTTGCAGAAGAGATAGAAATGGGCTATGTTACAAATGGTGTTCATTTTCCTACATGGGTGGCAAAGCCTTGGCTTGATTTGTATAAAAAATATTTTGATAATGCTTTCCTTATGGATGAAAGCAATGCTGATTATTGGCAAAAAATCTATGAAGTTCCAGACGCAGAAGTATGGGATACTCACCAGATTCTTAAAAAAGAACTTATACTATTCCTTAAGAAACGTCTTGAAAAAGAATTGCGTGCAAGGGGAGAGGATCCTCAACTGATAGACAGAACTTTGAACGAATTGAGTGCTGATAAACTTACCATAGGTTTTGCAAGAAGATTTGCCACATATAAGAGAGCCAATTTGTTGTTCTCAAATCTCAAACGTTTGGAAGAGATTGTAAATCAGGGAGTGCAGTTTGTTTTTGCAGGAAAGGCACATCCTAATGACCAAGCGGGCAAAGATCTTATAAAGAACATAATAAACATATCACGAATGCCACAATTCCAAGGTAAGATAGTGTTTGTGGAGAATTATGATATGTATGTGGCAAAGCATTTGGTGAGAGGTGTGGATGTTTGGCTGAATACACCAACAAGACCTTTGGAGGCAAGTGGTACAAGTGGAGAAAAAGCAATTATGAACGGAGTTGTCAATTTTTCTGTGCTTGATGGCTGGTGGGCAGAGGGCTGGAAAGAGAATGCAGGTTGGATGCTGCCAGAAGAACAGGTGTATGCCGACCACAATTCGCAAAACATTTTGGATGCACTGACAATCTACTCAACCATAGAGAAAGAAATTATTCCTGCATACAACGAAAGGGAAAATAATCTGCCTTTGCGTTGGATAGCACACATAAAAAATACGATAGCAAAGATATCTCCACACTTTACAATGAAAAGACAATTAGATGATTACTTCTCTAAATACTATATGCATATGTTTGCAAGAACCCAGACACTGACTGCAAACAACGGAGCAAAGGCACTGGAATATGCTTTGTGGAAAAAGGCTATGAAAGAGAAGTGGAACAACATTGAATTGCTATCTGTCAGAATGCCAAATGCAGAAGAAAACAGCCTTGGTTTGAATGAAATTTTCAAAGCCAAAGTTGTTTTGAATACTTCGGAAATAAATCCAGAACATATTGGTGTTGAACTTGTTGTAGCACACAAAGAAAATGAGCAAGTGAATAAAATAGATTTTACTCTGCCATTTGAAATAACAGAAATAAGAGGCAAACAAGCGGAATATGCATTGGAAACAACATCTTTGGCGGCAGGAGTTCATAACTATGCTTTCAGAATCTATCCAAAGCACGAACTTATGCCTTCAAGACAAGATTTGCCATTACTAAAATGGTGTTAATCAAATAGATAATCCAAATAGAAGAGGCAATATGAGAATACTGCCTCTTTCTCTTTTGTATTCCAAAATTAAAACGCCAGAATAATTTACTAAAACAAAGGAAGAAAAAATCTTTTCTTCGTTTTAATTTTTTGTTTTCTCTTTTACAGAAAAACTTATGTTGTTTTAGTGTTGTATGTTGTTGATTAAAGCATTTTCGGGAAAGAATACGGAAACTGCAAGGAAAATGCCAAAAAGTATGAGTATTGTTCCGACTACTCTGTTTATTATTGTTATTACGTTGTCTGTCAAAAATCGCTTTAATTCGTTGGCTATGGCACATTTAAGCAAATCAACGCAAAGGTTTGTTGAAAGAATAGCAACCAAAAAGATTATCTGTTCTGAACTTTTTGTGTAAGCACTTGCCACACTGACAGGTATGAGCCAGTAAAGCCATGTTCCTGGATTTGCTATATTGAATATGAAACCCTGTCCTAAGTATTTGAATTGGAATTTATTGTTTTTAAGTGTTTTTGTTTGCCTTGTCTTTGGTGAAATGTGTTTGCGTGTGGCTGTATATAGACCATAGCAGATTATAACCACACCTCCAATAATGGAAACTATCTTTTTTGTGTCGCCAGTCTCAAAAACAGATGAAAGACCATACCATGCCACAAAAACCATAAGCACATCACTTATAGAAACTCCTATAGCCAAATGTGCACCACGCCTGAAACCTTCGGAAATACTTGTCTGAAGCAAGGTAAAGAAAGCAGGCCCTATCATAAGCGACAGAGTCAAACCGAAAAACATTCCTTGTGTTATTATATGAAAAACCTGCATCAAGTATTTTGTTTGGGTGTGCAAAGATACAAAAAAAATACAAATACCAATAAAAAATGGATATTCTCTGAAATATTTACTATCTTTGCAAATCAATTACGAAAATCTAAAATTAGTAGAAACTAACGATGAAAGCAAAAATAAATACTATAGAAGAGGGCTTGGAGGAATTCAAAAAAGGCAATTTCCTTATAGTTGTAGATGACGAAGACCGTGAAAATGAGGGTGATTTAGTTATTGCAGCGGAAAAAATAACTCCTGAGCAAGTGAACTTCATGCTTATACATGCAAGAGGAGTTTTGTGTGCNNNNTAACTTTGTCAAGGTGTCAAGAACTTAATCTTCCGCACCAAGTGCAAGACAATACCTCTATGCTTGGCACTCCTTTCACTATAACCGTTGATAAATTGGAAGGTTGCACCACAGGAGTTTCTGCAACAGACAGAGCAGCAACTATAAACTGGCTTGCAAATCCTAATGCAAAACCTACAGACTTTGGTCGTCCTGGTCATATCAATCCTTTGTATGCTCAAGATGAAGGAGTTTTGAAACGTGCTGGCCATACAGAAGCAGTCGTTGACCTTTGCAAACTTACCAACTTGTATCCTGCAGGTTGTTTGATGGAAATAATGAATGAAGATGGCACAATGGCACGAATGCCACAGTTGTTGGAGTTTGCAGAAAAGCACAACCTTAAAATAATAACTATTAAGGATTTGATAGCATATCGTTTGGAGCACGAAACCCTTATAAAGAAAGAAGAAGAAGTAACACTTCCTACACAATTTGGTGTGTTCAAACTTATAGCTTATACACAACTAAATAATGGTCTTACTCATCTTGTACTAAAGAAAGGTGAATGGGAAAAAGACGAACCAATACTTTGCAGGGTTCATTCTTGTTGTGCCACAGGAGATATTTTTGGTAGCATGAAATGCGATTGTGGCGACCAACTTCACACTGCTATGCAAACGATAGAGAAAGAAGGTAAAGGCCTTATTGTATATATGAATCAAGAGGGCAGAGGTATAGGCTTGATTAACAAATTGCATGCATACCATCTTCAAGAACAAGGGTTGGATACTGTTGATGCAAATGTTGCTTTGGGTTTCAAACCAGATGAAAGAAATTATGGAATAGGTGCTCAGATTCTTAGGGATATGAATGCAACAAATTTGAGATTGATGACCAACAATCCATTGAAAAGAGTAGGTTTGGAGGGTTTTGGAATAACAATTTCAGAGACAGTTCCTATTGTAATAGAACCAAATCACTACAATCATGGCTATCTTGTTACAAAAAAAGAAAGAATGGGCCACGAATTGCCTATTGAATAAATTTTTGTTGCAAAACAAGTAAAGTGTTGTAAAAATATTATAAATTTGCAAAACAATAAACGCGTAAATGGAAGATTTGACTGACATATTAGCTTCTATAAAACAAAAAGTAACTATTCTTGTTGGAAGAGAATATGATATGAAGCGAATATTGGCAGAAAGAGAAGCAGAGATAAAGAGATTGAATGCTCAAATTGAAACTTTAAAACTTCAACAGACGCGAATAGAACAAGAAAATAAAGAATTAAAAGAAAGAATAAACAATAAAACTAATTTAATTAACAATTCGGAAGTTTCTGAATATATAGATATTATTAACGACTTAATAGAAAAAATAGATAAAAGTATTGCTGTAATATCATCAATGTAGTGGGATATTAAGTTTATGGATGAAAAAATTGCAATAGAATTGGAGATTAGTCAAAGAAGCTATAATCTTAAGATAAGGCAAGAAGACGAATGGGTTTTCAGAAAAGCTAACGAGACTATAAATGCTGGTATAAATGCTTATGCAAATAGGAAGGATTATAGAGACAAGCAAGATTTGATGGCTATGGTTTTGTTGCAAGCAGTTGTTTCAAACATAAAAACAGAGGAAAAATTCAAAGAGTTGAATAAGATAAAATCAGCTGAACAAAAAGATATCCAAACTGCAATAGAGGTAGATAAGTTATTAGACATGGCTTTGGCAAATGTAGAAAAATAGTTTATACAATACATTATACACAACCAACAACAATATTTTTGAAGCGATATTTGAAATAAAACAAATAAACTGTAAGCTACATCGGGTTTGGATAACAGTTCGCAAACTCAACAGTTTAATTCACAATAATGGGTTAGCCTTGGGTCAAAGGAAATCAGGCCTCACTCCTTTTGGAGTCCTCTGGGACAGTGGAAGATTGATGTTGGCAGGCGCCTAAATCTTATCATAATAGGGTTTTGCGCAAACTCCTATGTCCATAATCGCGGTGTAGCATTTTTTTTCTTGGTCAATACATATATCTTTTCTTTAACTTTCGATGATGATAAACAATCATTATGGGAGTAGTAATAAGCATAATCGTAGCAATTGTAGCATTTGGAATAGGAATTCTTGTAGCTACAAAAATGATGCGTTCAACTCTTATGAAAAAGAGTGAAAGCATAGTAAAGGAAGCCGAAGATAAGGCAGAAATCATTAAAAAAGAAAAAATGCTTCAGGCAAAGGAGAAATTCTTGCAGTTGAAGTCTGAACACGAAAAAGAATGTCAGGAAAGAAACAATCGTGTTCAACAAAGCGAAAACAAACTTCGTCAAAAAGAACAATCTTTCAATAAAGAGGTTGAGGAATTGAAAAAGAAAAGTGTTGAGTTTAATCAAGCTAAAGAACAGCTTAAAAAACAAGCAGAAAGACTTACACTTAGACAAGAAGAAGTTGAAAAAACATATCAAGAAAGCGTACAAAAGCTTGAACAAATTGCCGGACTTAGCGCAGAAGAAGCAAAAGCTCAACTTGTTGAAACTTTGACAGAAGAAGCAAAGAGCGATGCAATGAATAAAATTATGGAAATTGTTGAAGAGGCAAAGATGACAGCCAATCAACAAGCCAAAAAAATCGTTGTAGAATCTATTCAAAGAACGGCTGCAGAAACAGCAATAGAAAATACAGTTTCAGTCTTCAACCTTGAGAACGAAGAAGTTAAAGGTCGCATCATTGGTCGTGAAGGAAGAAATATTCGTACATTGGAAAATCTTACAGGAGTGGAAGTTATCATAGATGATTCTCCTGATGCTATCTTGTTGTCTTGCTTTGACCCAGTAAGAAGAGAGGTTGCACGTCTTTCTTTGCATAAACTTGTAACCGATGGTAGAATTCACCCTGCAAGAATTGAAGAAGTTGTTGCAAAGACCAAGAAACAGGTTGATCAAGAAGTTATGGAAATAGGCAAGAGAACTTGTATTGATTTAGGAATAGTAAATCTTCACCACGAACTTGTAAGAATGGTTGGTAAGATGAAGTATCGTTCTTCTTACGGACAAAATCTTCTTCAACACTCAAGAGAAGTTGCTAATCTTTGTGCTACTATGGCTGCAGAACTTGGTTTGAATCCAAAGATAGCAAAAAGAGCAGGTTTGTTGCACGATATTGGTAAAGTTCCAGACGATGAACCAGAACTTCCACACGCAATACATGGTATGAAACTTGCGGAAAAATTCAAAGAGAAAGCAGAAATCTGCAACGCTATAGGTTCTCACCACGACGAAATAGAGATGACAAGTCTTTACGCTCCTATTGTTCAGGTTTGTGATGCTATTTCAGGAGCAAGACCAGGAGCAAGACGCGAAGTTGTTGAAGCTTACATAAATCGTTTGAATAAATTGGAAGAATTGGCTATGTCTTACGATGGTATATTGAAGACTTACGCTATTCAGGCAGGCAGGGAACTTAGAGTTATTGTTTCTGCAGAAAAGATGACAGACCAAGAAGCAGCACAACTTTCTATGGACCTTTCAAAGAGAATTCAAACAGAAATGGTATTCCCTGGCATGATTAAGGTAACAGTTATTCGTGAAACAAGAGCTGTAAATTACGCTAAATAAAGAATACTGAATCATAAACAAAAGGCTTGAGAGTATAACTTTCAAGCCTTTTTCTATTTGTTCAATAATCTATTGCCCGATTTGTCTAAAGAGTCGTTTTTTTCTTCCTTTGTTTCAATAAATTAAAATGGCGTTTTATTTTGTTGAAACCTTGTTTTAATTTGCTGTTTCTTCGAAACAACGAATGATTTTTTCGGAAAGATAGTAGGCAAGCTTATAATAAGACTCTTTTGTCCACCCTGCAACATGAGGAGAAAGAACTGTGTTTTTCATGGCAAACAATTCTTGTAACTCTTGTTCGGCTTGCTGATTTTCTGGCGTAAGTCTGCCCAAAGACATTGATTCATATTCCAATACATCGAGAGCAGCACCAAGTATTTTTTTATCTTTCATTGCTTTTATCAAATCTTTCAAACATACAACTTTACCTCGAGACGTGTTGATAAGATAGAAAGGTTTGTGGAACTTTGAGATAAACTTCTCATTGACCATGTATTTTGTTTCAGGTGTCAGAGGAGTGTGCAAAGACAATACATCGGCATTCCTAAATATATCTTCCAAAGAAACTTCTTTGGCAAAAGGATTTGAAAAATAGTGTTTGTATTTGTCATATGCTATAACTTCGCAATCGAAACCCGAAAGACGTTGGGCAAAAGCATTTCCCATGTTGCCATAGCCGATAATTCCTATTGTTTTTCCTTTAATCTCAAGTCCTCTATTTGCTTCTCTCAACCAGATACCTTGCCTTACTTCTTTGTCTGCTGATGCTATATTGTTGAAAAGTGCCAGCAACAAACCCAAAGCATGTTCGCCTACAGCATCTCGGTTGCCTTCAGGTGAATTTATACACTCTATTCCTTTGCTTTCAGCATAGTCGGTGTCAATGCTGTCCATTCCTGCACCACTTCTTGCTATGCATTTGAGATTTAAGGCTTTATCTATGATTTCTTTATCAATGTCAATCTTGCTTCTTACTATCAAAGCATCGTAAGAAGATATGTTTTTTATTATATCTTCTTTTGTGTATTCGGGATGATAGTCTAAAAGAAAATTATGAGCCTCAAGATTATTTTTTAGTACTTCGTGTGCCTCGTCTATTATTAGCACTTTGGGCTGGCTTTTTCTTTGAAGATTGTTGTTTTGGCTTGACATTGTTATTCTTGTGTTCTGTTTTGCGTTCTGCTTTCTTTACTTCTATACCTCTTGATTTATACACATAATCAACGAATTGAGTGTATGAACCATTGAAGATATTCATATCAACATTGCCTTTTATGCCAGGAACAATGCCTTTGTGAGAATACTGCCAAAAAGACCATGAATGAATATTGGGCTCGCTGCATAATCTGCACAACCATAATGGATAATCATCAAAAGAACCTTTGATGTATTTGTTGTATGTGTCTATATTAGTATAGATTATTGGCTTGCAATTATAATGTTTTTCGAGTTGTCTAAGACATTTAAGAAGTTGGTTTTGTATTTTGTTATGAGATACTTTGCTAAATCGGTTGCCATAGCATAATTCAAAATCAACAACAGGAGGCATATCGTTGTCTTCCAAAGTTTTAACCACTTTTATGAAGTTGTCTGCCTGGTCTTTTCCGTCTTTGTTGAATTTATAGAAGAGATATGCACCAACAATGATGTTTTGCTTTTTTGCAGCTTTCCAATTTGTTTCGAAATTCTTGTCAACAAAGTTTTGCCCTTCGGTTGCTTTCATAAAAGCAAAGGAAATTTTGCTTTCTGCAACCAATTGCCAATCTATTTTGCCTTGATGAACAGATACATCAATGCCAAAAACTGGATATTTGTTGTAATTTACGCCAAGTTGCGGACACGCATAGTATTTTCTATAGTAATCCATACCATAAACATACACTACGCTTGCCAGTAAACAAAGAAACAGTAATACTGATGATATTATTATTGCTCTTTTTGTCAAATTCTTTTTCTTTTTTTTCGCCATTGTTGATGCCTTCCTTAAGACATACACAAAAATCTTTCAATTTAAGTTTGCAAAGATACAAAGAAATTAGCAAAAAATATAAAAGGTTTGATAAATAAGTATTATCTTTGCGTAAAGTTTAACACAAAACGCTTTATGACTATAGAATTTTTAGGAGCTGCAAAAGAAGTAACAGGTAGCAAGCATTTGATTACAACAAACAATGGTACAAAAATTTTACTTGACTGTGGATTGTATCAAGGTAAGGGTATGGAGACAGATGCTGATAATAGAAATTTAGGATTCAACCCCACAGAAATTGATTATCTTATTCTTTCCCATGCACATATAGATCACTCTGGTTTAATACCTTATATTGTTAAATTAGGCTTTAGAGGTACAATAATAACTACCCCTGCTACAAGAGATTTGTGTGCTATAATGCTACCAGACTCAGGAAATATTCAAGAATTAGATACTATAACATTCAATAAGAAAAGGGAAAAGCAAGGACTTCCTACAGTGGAACCGATTTATACTGCAGAAGACGCCAGAAACTCTATGCAGTATTTTATAAGCATACCTTATGACAAGGAGATTCGCTTTGGAAGTTTTTCAATTATGTTTACAGATAATGGCCATATACTTGGATCTGCTACTTGTAACATAAAAATTTTCGACAATGGCAAACAAAATCCTACAACTATTGCATATACTGGCGACATAGGAAGATATACTTCAGCCATTCTTCGCAAACCACAGATTTTTCCACAGGCAGAGTATATCATTATGGAGTCTACTTATGGAGACAGAACGCATGAGCCAGTTAATCAAAGCGAACAAGCATTGTTGGATGTAGTAAAAGACACTTGTTTGCGAAAAAAAGGCAAACTTCTTATTCCATCGTTCGCCGTAGGTCGTTCACAAGAAATTATAAATGTGTTGAACAATCTTTGGGAGGCAGGAAAGTTGCCACCTATAGATGTTTATGTTGATTCTCCTTTGAGTGTAAATGCCACAAATATATTCAGACTTCACAGTGATTGCTTCAACGACGAATTAAAGGAGTTTATGAAACAAGACCCTGACCCTTTCGGATTTGATAGTCTTAAATTTATACAGTCAAGCAAGGAATCAAAAGAATTGAACTTCTCTATGCAGCCTATGATTATTATTTCAGCTTCAGGAATGATGGAGGCAGGAAGAATAAAGCACCATATAGCCAACAATATAGAAAAGAAATCAACTACAATTCTTGGTGTGGGTTATTGTTCTCCAACAACACTCGGCCATAAGATACTCAGGGGCGACAAACTTGTTTCTATTTTTGGTGTGCAGCACAAAGTAAATGCAGATATCAAAAGAATTGAGGGTTATTCTGCTCATGCCGATTGCGACGAGTTGATAAAATTTATCGATCATCAAGACAGAGCAATAGTAAAGCGTGTTATAGTTGTTCATGGTGAAGAACAAACACAGCATCATTTTGCCAAAACACTTAAAGATGCAGGTTTCAAAAATGTTTTCATACCAAGCAAGGGCGATAAGCTTGTTGTAGAATAATGAAACGAGGTTTTGTATATTTATTCCTTGCTTTCATGAGCATAGGTCTTGCTTTTGCTCAAGATAGTTCTTGTTCTGCAATTTTTTTTGACAAATACAACAATCAGAAACTTGGAACAAAAGGTGTTGATTTTGCAATAGAAATAATTGATAATGATTCTATTACATCTTTATACCAAGTCAAAGCAGACACTCTCTATGTATTGTTTTATGACCCTTATTGCGAACACTGTCACAAAGAAATTAAGAAACTGAAGCGAGACAAACACCTAAACAAAGCAATAAAAGAAAAAACTATTGCAGTGCTTACAATTCCGCCAGACATATCTCGTGAAGAGTGGTTGGAAAATGTGAAAAAAATGCCTAAACAATGGCTGAACGCTTGGAGTAAAGATGCAGATATTTTAATAAAAAAATATCTTTGGAAAGTGCCAGAACTATTTGTATTTGACAAAGATAAGACCATTTGCAAAATAGAAATGTATAGGGAGGAAAAAGAATGATGAACAACAAAGACAGCATAAAAGAGATTTTGATAATCAATGGTGCAAACCTCAATCTGCTTGGCAAAAGGGAAGAAGAATTATATGGATGCGTTGATTTTGAAACATATCTTAACGATTTGAGAAACGAGTATAAAGATATAAAAATATCCTACTTTCAATCCAATATAGAAGGCGAAATAGTCAATGCTTTGCAACAAGCTTCAGCAGATGCAATTATCATAAACGCAGGAGGTTACACCCATACATCCGTAGTTATTCGTGATGCTATTCTTGCAATCAGGCAACCTGTTGTGGAGGTTCATATTTCCAATATTTTTGCAAGGGAAGAATTTAGACAAAAAAGCCTTTTGGCTCCCGTGTGCAAAGGTTCTATAATAGGATTCGGCTTAAAAGGTTACAAACTTGCAATGGAAAGTTTTTTAAGATAAAGCAAGGAAAAATTAAAACGAGGTTTCAAAAAATTATTCCTTCGTTTTAGAAAAAGATTCCGGCGTTTTAATAAATCCTTTCTTGCTTTGAAAATTGTGTAAAGAAATGACAGCAAAAGATATTATACTTTACATGGAATCGCTTAAGGATGACGAACAAAGGAACAACCTTATGCGATTTTTCAAAACTGAAAAGCCAGAAGATTATGGCTTTGGTGATGAATTTTTGGGTATAAAAATGCCTGATGTTCATGTTATTGTGAAAAATAGCAAGGATTTGCCTTTGCAGGAAATACCAAACCTTCTCACAAACAAATGGCATGAGGTGAGAATGTGTGGTTTTCTTTTACTCGTTCACCATTTTAGTATCTACAATAAGAAGCGTCTGATAAATGATTTGGAGTCCGTAAGGCGTAGAGATGAGATTGTGGAGATGTATCTTAACTATGCTGAATACGCAAACAACTGGGATTTAGTGGATTTGAGTGCTCCAAAAATTATAGGGGAGTGGTTGCTTTTGCCAACCTTGTTGGGAACGAAAGATACCACGCCTCAACAAAACGAAAGTTACAAATATACAATTCTTGATAGTTTTGCAGATAGCAAATGCTTGTGGAAACAACGTATTTCTATGGTTTGCACAATGATTCCTACGAAACACGATGATGCTTCTTGGTGCTTGTATTTTGCAGAAAAGCATTTGAAACATCCGCACGACCTTATGCACAAAGCAGTTGGATGGATGTTGAGAGATGTCTATAAAACAAAGAACAAAGACTTGGTTTTGGAATTTTTGGAAAGTAATATAAAAGATTTTCCTCGAACAACCCTTCGCTATACCATAGAAAAAATGCCTAAGGAAGAAAGAGAGTATTGGTTGAAACGATAATTTTGCAAATTTTGTCTTATTATTATGGTATTAAGAAGTTTTTTTGTACTTTTGCATTGTTAAACCAAATTAAAATGATTTGAGAAATGAAAAAATATGCTTTAATCGTCGTGGCTGTTTTGCTTTTTGCAGCTTGTGCTACACAAAAATCTCCTTATAAGTCAGTGGATCAAAGGGATGTTCCTGAAAGATATATCAAGGACTTTACAAAAAAATATGCCGATATTGACTTGAAAGATGTTAAGTGGGAAATGGCAGACACCGTAACTTACTTTGCCAATTTCAATACAGTAGATAACACTTGTCTGGTTAAGTTTACACGCACAGGAACAGAGACCTTCTATGTTATCCCAAAGGAATACATTCCAAGTGATATAACCGACTATATCAAAGAGAATTATTCAGGTTATTCTATTGGCAATGTGTATATCACAGATAGCAAAAACCAAAAGAATTATCAAGTTGAAATAAATAAAAAAGGCGACTCAAAGAAATTGCAGTTTGATTTGAGAGGCAATTTTAACAAGGTTGTTGAATAAGACGTAGAAAAACTTACCATATTTTTTATTACTTTTGATACTCTGTTGCTTACAATGGAGTATCTTTTATTTTTCTAAGTCGGCAATAAGTTTATTGATATCTATCTCAACAGTTTTTAGTTTTTCTTGGCAGTAATCTATAAGACAACTCGCTCTTTTGAGATGTTGTTCCAAGGTGTCGAGTCCTATGTTGTTATCTTCAATCTCTTTTACTATGTTTTGAAGTTCCAAATATGCTTCTTCGTAGGTTAATTCTTTGTTTTCCATGATTTTATCCTATTTTTCAACAACGGAAACAAACTCTCCGTTGAATGTTTTGGTTACTATTTTGTCGTTATTCTTTATTTGTTCGGCACTTGTTATGATTTTGCCATTCAAAGTGGTGATTGAATAGCCTTTTTTCAAGATATTCTCAGGGCTAAGCACTTTAAGAATTTTTCTATTGCTTTCAAGATTGTTGTTTTCTTTATCAAAAATGTTTCTAATGCCCAAAATTATGCGTTTTTTCGTATTTTCAAATTTGTTATGTTCAAGAACAAGAGTTTGTTTAGTTGAAGAAATGATTTTTTTCTTCATTCCGTCAATATTAATTAACTGTTCGTCGAATTTTCCCAAGAAAAACTCTGCTAAAGCCGTTGGTGTGATGAAATTTTTATAGCTTATCATCTCGGCAACCGTCTCATTGGTGGAATGGCCTATGCCTGTAAGCACTGGGAGTGGGAAATTGGCAATATCGTGGCAAAGCATATAGTCGTTATAGCAAGTTAAACCGATGTCGCCACCGCCTCCACGAATAATAAGAACGCAATCGAAATAATCCTTTACCTTTTCGATACTTTGCAAAGCATATCTCATTTGAATGCTAGCTCCATCGCCTTGAAGAAGAGAAGGAAAAATATGGGTAAAAAAGTTGATTCCTAATGTATTACCCCCGATTGTTTGTATGAAATCGCTGTATCCTTTGGAATTCATAACGGAAATTACAGCCAAACGCTTTGGAAGAACAGGTAGGTACTTGGTTTTGTTTTCATTCCAAAGGCCTTCGGTTTTCAATCGTTGAATACATTCTGCTTTTTCCCTTTCCAACTCACCCAAAGCAGTATAAGGATCTATGTCTTCTATGATTAGACTCAATCCATGCAAGGCTTGGTAATTATATCTTGCCCTGCAAGTTATACTAATGCCGTCTTCCAAAGGTCGCTTCAGAATTTGCATGAATTTTGAGTTGATTCTCTCAAACTCTCTTCTCCAAATTATGCCACGAATCTCTGCAACAACTTTCCCATTCTGCTTTTCCACCAAATCGGGATAAGCATGACCGGACTGGGTGTAAAGATTCAATTTTGAAATCTCCGCCTTCAGCCAAAAACTTTGAGGAAAAGCTGTTTTTATGCTGTTTTCCAATTTGTTGCAAACTTGAGACAACGTGTAAATATCCTTTTCTTCCATGATTTTTTTTGGATTCTAAACCTTAGGGCAAAGATACGATAATTTTTTCTAAGATAGTGCGAAAATAAAACGCCGTTTCAAAAAATTAAAAGCAAGGAATAATTTCTTAAAACGCCATTTTAATTTTTTCTTTCTTCGTTTTAATAAATCGGGTTGGAAAAATTTTTCTATCTTTGCAAAAATTAAACTTTTGAAAAATGAAAAAGATAATAGTATTTTTGTTCTCAATATTTGTTTTAGAGACTATGAACGCACAGGACATACAACTACCAAAGCCAGATTT
>JABUUQ010000002.1:1241921-1243260 GCA_021443125.1 Bacteroidales bacterium | reverse complement strand
AAATCTGTTATTGCAACTTTGCAGACAAGACATTCTGTCCGCAATTATTTGAATCAGGAACTTTCACAAGAGATGTTGAGCAATTTGTGTTGGGCAGCTTGCGGACTGACGCGAGACAACGAACACATAACATCGCCAACTGCTATGAACAGACAGGAAATTCGTTTGTTTGTTTTTACAGATAAGGGTGTATATGAGTATATTAGACACGAAAATCTTTTGCGTAATATTGTGGAAGGGGATTTTAGAAAATTTATTGCACAAAGTGGCGACGAAGGTCCTAATGGTAGAAAACCATTTTCTCAGGATTTTGTTCTTGATGCACCAATTTCTTTGCTTATGGTTATTGATTTTGATATTTTTGGAAGCAATGATGACAGAGCAATGAAGATGGGTTGTGTTGATGCAGGCATAGTAAGCGAGAATATCAACCTTTATTGTGAGTCTGTAGGTTTGGCAACTGTTACTCGTGCGACACACGACACCAAATCAATACAAAAATTGCTTGGTTTTACAGAAAAACAATTGCCTATATTGAACAATCCAGTAGGTTTCGAGAAAAAGAATTCTGATAAATAGCATATAAAACAAAAGGATGGTAATTGCTACCATCCTTTTTTAGTATTATAGTTCTAAAATACTATTTGCTAATCATTTCCATAACTTTGGCAGTGTATTCTCTTTCTATTTCGTTTGCCTTATCTACCAAAGCCTGTCCTTTTGCCAATATGTCATCAACGAAAGCTTTGTCTGTAAGACTGCCACAGTTGATTTTCATATTCATAAAGGCACCTATACAAGCAGTTCTTGCACAAAGAATGCCGACAGCGGCATCTGTAACTGAATTAGGGTTGCCTGTTTCAACCATTTGCTTGCATATTTCAAAACAATCAAAAGAACGTTGAAGAGTTTGGAAAGGAACTTCAATAGCATACTTAGTTGCAGCCTGAATAGCCTCTGTTCTTCTTGCTTTGTCTTCTTCTGTTTTCTTTGGAAGGCCAAAAGCATCCATGATTTTGTTGAAAGAGTTCGTGTCTTCATCAACAAGACGCAATAATTCATCCTTCAAAGCTTGTCCTTTTTCTGCTATTTTTGAGAATTCTTCCCATCTGTCATCCCAACCTGGTTTGTGAGAAGAAAGGTTAGCAACCATTGTTGCCAAAGCAGCAGAAAGTGAGCCTACATAAGCAGAGATGCTACCGCCACCAGGAGCAGGGCTTTCGCTTGCAGTCTCATCGGCAAAGCCTTTGCAAGTAAGATCTATAAGTTTCTTGCTGTTGGAATCTTCTATCATATATTCTATGACTTTTTCCTTAGGATCGAATGGTTTTAAGTCATC
>JABUUQ010000002.1:1232223-1241831 GCA_021443125.1 Bacteroidales bacterium | reverse complement strand
ATAAGAGTCTTTTTAGGAACAAGACCAACGATTTCAACGCCTGTAACTCTTACTCCACGAGCTGCAGCCTTTGCACTTACCTCGTCGAAGCAAACATGAAGAGGTGCAACATTGGCATTTGTTATATTCATTGAAACTTGTGCTATGCCATATTCTTCAATATACCAGCCAATAGCTTTTGTGCCTTTAAGAGTTCCAGGAATCCATACTTGTTTTCCATTTTCGTCAAGAACAGGTTTGCCATTAACTTTGCCACCTTCTCTTTTCTTTCTTCCTTTTTCTCTGACATCGAAAGCAATAGCATTGGCTCTACGAGTAGAAGTAGTATTCAAATTGTAGTTTACAGCCAAAAGGAAATCTCTTGCTCCTACTGCAGTTGCACCACTTTTGGCAACTTTTTCACTCCATTCTTTTGGTCCGAAACAAGGAGCCCAATCGTTGCTTGATATTCTGTCTTTCAATCCTTCATACTCACCTGCACGACAAGTAGCAAGGTTTCTTCTTTCAGGTTTGAAAGCTGCATCTTCATAACAATAAACAGGAATATCCAATTCTGTAGCGATGCGTTCTGCAAGCTTGCGAGCATATTGCACAACTTCTTCCATTGTTATGTTGGCAACAGGAATCAAAGGACAAACGTCGGTAGCACCAAATCTTGGGTGATCTCCATGATGTCCTCTCATGTCTATAAGTTCCTGAGTTTTCTTTACAACTTGGAAAGCACTCTCACAAACTTGTTCTGGCTCGCCAACAAATGTAATAACAGTTCTGTTTGTTGTTTTACCTGGGTCAACATCAAGAAGTTTGACACCTTCAACTTTTTCTATTTCCTCAACAACTTGGTTGATGATATTCTGATTGTTGCCTTCGCTGATATTAGGCACGCATTCAATAATTTGTTTCATATCTATAAGTATTATTTTATTTTACCAATATCTTTGTATATCAATAAGTCTTACTCCGTCGAGCCATACAGCAATGCAACCAACAATTCCTTGGTTTTCTTCTCTCTGGCTTACTGGTTGAAGAGTTTTATCGTCTACTATTGTAAAGTATTCCAATACGAAATTTTTGTTATGTTTGAATTCATCTTCAACAAAAGCTTTTATTTGACTGATACTTAAAAAATCTTTTTGACGATAAGATTCCAAAAGAATCTGATGTATTTTTGGAGCAATTTTTCTGGCTTCTGCAGAAAGTCTTACGTTTCTTGAAGAAGTTGCAAGGCCGTCTTCATCCCTGAAAATAGGGCATGGAACGATTTCTATCTTGAATGATTTTTGTCGTACCATATCTTTTATGATTGCTATTTGCTGATAGTCTTTTTCTCCAAAATAAGCTTTATCTGCCTTCGACCAAATAAACAAACGAGAGACTATATTGGCAACGCCAGAGAAGTGTCCTGGCCTTTGAACGCCTTCCATCACCTGTTCTAACTGTCCAAAAGTGAAAGTTTCTGGTGTTTGACCTCCATAAACATCCTCTGCAGTGGGAATAAAAGCAATATCGCAAGCACATTCTTCAAGAATTTTTATGTCTTGTTCTTCTGTTCTTGGATATTTTTCAAAATCTTCCTTATTGTTGAATTGAATTGGATTTACAAAAACACTGCTGATGAATATATCGTTTTCTTTTCTTGCTCTGACAAATAGAGATTTGTGTCCTTCGTGCAATGCTCCCATTGTAGGAACCAAACCTATTGTTTTGTTTTCTTGTTTTAGTTGTTCAGTTATTGAAGTTAATTCCTGTACAGTTCTGCAAATTTTCATTTTACAAACTTATTTTATTTGTTTCTATTGTTTTCTTCTTCTGTAACATCTTCATATTCAGTGAAAGTTGCCTCATCTTTATGTGGATTGTTCTCTCTGTAAGGGTCGTGTTTGGAAGAAAGAAGGTCTGATACTTTTTTAACTCTTCGAGGTATATCCAAGACAAAACTCAATATATATACAATTATGGAGAATAAAAAAGCATTTCCGAATCCGTTAATATCAAAATGATTACCCATCAATCCTGCAGCTATCATTATTATAATGGCATTTATAACCAAAGTAAATAGCCCTAATGTTGAGAGAATCAAAGGCAGGGACAATAAAGAAAGCAAAGGTTTTATGCAACTATTCAAAATACTTATTATAATAGCTAAAACTATTGCGTACAAAGGCCCGTCAATATAAGGTTTTGTTGTGCTTCCCGGCTCTCCATTCCATACCCAGCACACAATGCAGATTGCCAATGTCATAACAAGAATTTTTATCCAAAACTCTTTGCTCCAAGGCTCGAATTTGTTGTTTCCTCCTATATCAACTTTTATCATGTTCTTAATCTATTTTGTTTCGTTGTTTATAATGTGCAAAGATACAACCTTTTTTTTATTCTTTCAATTATAATTCGTATTTTTGCAAAACTATGGAACAACACAGGGAAAATAAACTGCATATCGGATTTTTCGGAAGATGCAATGTTGGCAAGAGTACGCTGATTAACAACCTTATAGGGCAAGATATTTCTATTGTATCGGAGCAAAGAGGTACGACAACGGATATTGTGAAAAAGACAATGGAACTGTACAACCTTGGAGCAGTTGTTTTGATAGATACGGCAGGAATAGATGATGAAAGTTCTTTGGGTAAGCAACGTGTTGAAAAAACTTTGGAGGCTTTTTCGCTTATAGATTTATGTGTTATAGTAACCACAAACAACATAATAGGCGACTATGAACAGAATTTGATAAAGCAAAGTGAAAGATTTTCAATACCTTACATTATTGTACATAACAAAGAAGATGAAGAAATAGCCAATTCCAAGACTTTGGCAATCAAAAACCTTATCTCAGTATCTTCAAAGGACGAAACATCAAAGCAAAGGCTTAGTTCTTTTATTGCCAATCAACTGAAAAATAAGGCAGAACAGAAAAGTATTTTGGATTCCATAGTTTCTAAAAACGATATAGTCCTTCTTGTTACCCCTATAGATTCTTCAGCACCCAAAGGTCGTATGATTCTTCCTCAAGTCAAGATGATTCGGGAAGTTTTGGACAATAACGCAATAAATATAGTTGTAAAGGAAACCGAATTGCAGGATACCTTGAAAATGTTGCAAAACAACAAACCGAAACTTGTTATTACAGATTCACAAGCCTTTGATTATGTTAGCAAGATAGTCCCTGACGATATTATGCTTACAAGTTTTTCAATTCTTTTGGCAAAAGAGAAGGGTAATTTCAGCCATTATATCAAAGGAACTCCTATGCTCGACAAATTGAATGACGGAGACAAGGTTCTAATGCTTGAAAGTTGCACACATCAACCTACTTGTGAAGATATCGGAAGGGTTAAACTGCCAAAAATGATAACGAAATATACTGGTAAATCTTTGACATTCAAAGCAGTTGCGGGATTAACAAATATGGAAGACAGGCCAGAAGACTACAAACTGGTGATTCAATGTGGTGGATGCATGGCAACGGAAAGACAACTTAACAATCGTTTGCTGCCATTTATAGAAAAAAACATCCCTGTAAGCAATTATGGTCTTGCAATAGCGTATATGAACGGTATCTTCCAGAGGTCTACAAAAATTTTCTCAATGCTTGAAAACTAAAGCAAAGTACATAATTTTATAACGGCGTTTCAATAAATTAAAAGCAAGTTTTAATTTACTGAAACTTGCTTTTAATTTTTTCTTTCTTCGTTTTATTTTGGCGAAATAAAGATTTTTTTTGTGTATCTCGAATAATTTTTGTAAATTTGCACACCCAAATATATTTGTAATTTATATATGAAAAACAGAATACTTTTTGTTGTTTGTATTGTTGTGTGTGTGATTTGTGTTTCTTGCACAAAAGAGCTTTATTCATACAAGGATTATGATGAAGCTGCCTATTTTTATGCTAAAACCACGGGCGACAGGGATGTGAAAAAGATTCAGAAAAGTTATGAAAAGATAGTAACATCCAAAGGAAGCAAAAAGAAGAGTGAATTTGACGAAACTCGCATACCTCCAGGCACTTGCGTTGATTATGCTTATTTGATGCTACAGCAACAAGACACTAATTCTGCATATATTTGGCTTGAAAAAGAAGTTTCGCTTTATCCTGAAAGCAAAACCTTTGTGGAAACATTCAAAAAGAATTTGGGCTTATGAGAAATATACTATCTATAGTTTTATGTCTTTCATTATTCTTTGTTTCTTGCTCTTCGTCAAAAAAGAGTACCGAAAACACTTTGCCTGAACAACAAATGGCAAATGTGGAAAAGGTGGAGAAAAAGACTGATAAAGAGAAAGATGCAAAAGAATTGCAGAAGAAGAAAGAAAAAGAACTGAAGGAAAAAAGAAAAGCTCAGATAAAGGAACAAGAAAGACTTTCCAAAGAGGCTGAAGCAAAGAAAAAAGCAGAGGCAAAAGCAAAAAAGAAGGCTCAAAAAGAACAAGATGATTTGATAAAGAACGCCGAGAAAGCGAAAAAAGAACGTATCAAAGAGGAAAGAAGAAAAGAAAAAGAGGCTTTGGCTCAAGCTCAAAAAGACTTGGCAAAAAGCAAAAAAACAGAGGAGAAAATAGAAGAGATTGTAGATGAAACAATTGAAGATGAGGAAGTTGTCGTTGAAGAAGTAGTGGTGAGTGTTGAGGAGAAAGTTGTTGAAGCAGAGAAAGAAACAGTTGCACAAGAAGAACAAGTATCTGAAAAGAAGGAATTAAGCACAATGGAACAAGTGCTTTCTATGATGGAAAAAAATCCACGTGATAAATCAACAACACCAGTACAAGAAGCAGAGAATATAACTGAAAATCAAGAAGAATCAGTAACTGCCATAAGCGATAAGGAGAAAAAAGATATTATAAAGAATGCCGATAAGGACGAAAAAGAAGGCAATATATTCAAAAGAACGTACAGAAAAATAATTCCAGAGAAAATAGATAGAGATATTACTTATCCTTCAATGTATAAGGAAAAACCTCAAACTATTTTGATTCTTTACCCTTGGAATCGCTCTAAATATGCAGAGGCAGACGAAATGCTTTATGTGGCGTTGACAAAAGAACTAACCTATAAAGGTTACTATGTTTTGCCTGCTTTGTATATGATAGACCAATACAATAAGGATACGACCAAATTATCTTCTCAATACACTAAAGTAACTGATATTAAAGAATATAAAGAGAAATATGGTGTTGATGCAGTTATGTATGTAACCATATTTCGTTTCGAAAAACCTTGGTGGACAACAAATATCAATGCAGTGGCACATTATACTATGATATCGACTTCAACTATGGATACTTTGTTTTCTCGTCAGGCAGATTTTAACTATGACAGTCAGATGCCACCAAAAAGCAATGCCAAAGACAAGCTTGTTACCGATGAAAAGGAGGCACACTATCTTGGTATTATGGAACAAATGCAGAGATATGTGTTGCAAGATATGCCGGTAGGTCCTCATCATATCAAATATGAGCAGGACCAAAAGAAATTCTCTCATAAAAAAGAGATGAAGTATAAAGTAAAAATCAAACCAAGCTAACAAAAGTTTAAGATAGCAAGTGGCAAAAGAGAAAGTAGTATATATATGTAAGAATTGTTCTTATCAATCTTCATCATATTTAGGCAAATGCCCTGAATGTGGAGCATGGGGTGCATTTGAAGAATTGATAACAAGCAATTCTCCTACTACAAAAGTTCCTTCAAAAAATAGGGAACACAAATATCCGTTGCCAATATCTAAAGTTGAATACTCTGAAAGCACAAGACTGAATCTTCAGGATGTTGAACTGAACAGAGTGCTAGGTGGTGGTTTGGTTTTAGGCAGTGTTGTCCTTATTGGTGGAGAACCTGGAATAGGCAAGAGTACTCTTTTGTTGCAAGTTGCACTACATATAAAAGATAAAACTATATTGTATGTTTCGGGCGAGGAAAGTATAGAGCAAATAAAACTTCGCCAATTACGAATGCAGGACACTTCAGACACTTGCTTTGTCCTTGCTGAAACAAATATAGAAAGTATTATTGCTTCTGCAGAAGAGGTGAAGCCAAGTGTGATTATTATTGATTCTATTCAGACAATGACAACACATGAGGTGGAAAGTTTTGCAGGTAGCATCACACAGGTTAGAGCGTGCACCGATAAGCTTATTGAGTTTGCCAAGGTAAACAATATTCCTATTTTGCTTGTTGGTCATATCACCAAAGACGGTTCCCTTGCTGGTCCAAAGATATTGGAACATATGGTTGATACAGTTCTGCAATTCGAAGGCGACAAAAATTATGGCTATAGAATATTACGTTCTATAAAGAATAGGTTCGGTTCAACAAATGAGGTAGGAATTTACGAAATGACTTCTTTTGGTTTGCAGTGTGTGGAAAATCCGTCAAAAGTTCTTATGTCGCAAAGAGAGGAAGACCTTAGCGGCGTTTCCATTTGTGCAACTTTGGAAGGCAAACGCCCTATCTTGATAGAGACCCAGGCTTTAGTGTCTCCAACTTATTATTCTTCTGCACAAAGAGTTTCTAATGGTTTCGACTTAAGAAGAATGAATATGCTTTTGGCAGTGTTGGAAAAAAAGGCAGGCGTGAAGGTGAGCAACAAAGATGTATTTCTCAATATAGCGGGAGGAATAAAGGTAAATGACCCTGCAATAGATTTGTCAATTGTCGCTTCCATAATTTCTTCACACCAAGATTCTCCAATAGACAAGAAATTCTGTTTTGCAGCAGAGGTAGGGCTTTCGGGAGAAATAAGACCTGTGCCTTTTATAGAAAGAAGAATAAACGAAGCCTCAGCAATGGGTTTTACAAAGATATTTATCAGCAAATACAATAGGGATTCTTTGAGAGAGTTTTCAAATATTGAGCCAGTGTATCTTGCTTCAATAAACGATTTAGTAGAAAAAATAATTAATTAATCAATAACAAATAAAAATAGGACATAGTAATGAAAAAGATTACATTAAAATTAGCAAGTCTATTAGTAGCAGTATTGAGTATTAGCATGTTTTGCTCATGCGAAAGCAACCATTACAACGATGCACCAAGCGGTGGATATTTTTCATCATCTCACGGATTGGTTTACAGCGGTTGGAAATTAACTTCTATCGAGCCTAAATTCGCAAAAATCAGCGATACAACAGAAGGTTTTACAATCCAATTTATGAATTTGGGTCAATGTACAGGATATGGTGATAAAAATTCATTCTATTCTGAACATTTGCGTACAGATCCGCAAACATCAAGAATTTCTATACCTATGGAGTTTGTCTCAAATGTAGCTCCACAAGGCAGAATAGAAAAAAGATATTTTTACTACATAGCAATGGCTCAATACTATCAAGTTATTGGAGATACAATACTTAGATTATATCCTTATCCTGCAAATATGAAAATTTATCTTCAGTTCAAAAATCAATACTACTTTATTGATGATGCTGCAGAAACACTTACATTCGACAAAAAAGGAATTAGAAACGAAGAATAGCAAATTATCTCAATTGAATAATTTCTCCAGATTCGGAGATAAGGTAAAGCAGGGAAGAATGACGCGTTTCATTTTTCTCTGCTTGTCTTTTTGAAATATAGTCTGCCTGTTCCAAGAAGTTTTTATCTATATCGGAAAACGTCTTTGGCGAGTCTTGCCCAGAGAAATTGGCAGACGAAGAAACTATTGGGTAAGGAAATTCTTCAAAAAGAGTTTGCAGAAAATCATCTTTTGGTATTCTTACTCCAATACTTTGATTAAAAGAAAGATGTTCTATGGGTAAATTTTTCGCCTTGGGATAAATTATTGTCAAAGGCTCATTTATATCCTGCATTAGTTTGATTGCTTCATTTGGAATCTTTTCTACATAATTTTTCAGCATATCCAAATCTCTCATTAGCAAGATAAAACTTTTTGTATTGTCTCTTCCTTTTATTTTTTTTACTTTTTCAATAGCAGAAACATTAAGGGCATCACAACCGATGCCCCAAATGGTGTCAGTAGGATAGATAAGAATCTTTCCTTCCCTCAAAACTTCTGCTTCTTTCATTATTTCATTAAGAAATTGATATCATCTGTTAGAGAATATTCCATGGTTTCTTTGCCAAAACGGAATACCTTCATTTTGTTGTCGCGTCCCACCAAAGAAAGTTTTCCTTCTTTCAAACGCAAAGCAGTAGCCTCTCTAATGGCAGCAACATTTGTATCTTGATTTGCAGCAATAAATTCGTTTATTCTGTCGTCTCTTGTTTCTCCACCGTGTTTTGGATCAACAAAATCGGTATAGTGAGGATTGATTTGGAAAGGAACTAACCCCATAGTGTCGAAACTTTCTGGCTCAACGATAGGCATATCATTTGTAGTCTTCAAAGACAAGCCTGCAACATTGCTTCCTGCACTCCAACCCATATAAGGCATACCCAAGAAGGCCTTTTCTCTTATCGCTTTCATAATTCCGGTTCTTTGCATCTCTCTCACAAGATAGAAAGTGTTACCTCCACCAACTGCAATACATTCTGCTTTCATTACAGCGTCAATAGGATTTTCTTCATGGTGAATAGAATGTAATTTTATGCCATATTCTGCATATACATTGGCAACTTTTTCTTCGTATTTGTCGTATCCTTGAGCAAAACCTGCATAAGGAATAAATAAAACATCCTTTACATTGTTTTCTTTGCAGAATTCTGCTATCATATCTTTGCACCAGCCAAGATATTTCTCTCCAGCATTTGTTGAATTGCTGATTAGTAATAAATTTCTTTTCATTTCTATATGCTTTTAATTAAATACATGCTATGTTTTACAATCTACAAAGATAAGAAAAAGAATTCACTTGAATGAAACGAAGAAAGAAAAAATTAAAAGCAAGGAATAATTTTCTAAAACGCCGTTTTAATTTCACCAAACGCCGTTTCAATAAATTCTCTCTATTATTTGTTTTTTCATTTTTGTGTTGTCAGTTATTTTTATTAAATTTGCAAACTATAAAATAAAACAACAAATAACGAAATAAAAAGAAGAAATGAATATCAAGAAAGTACTACCTCACATTGCAGCAGTAGTGGCATTTGTTGCATGCTCACTAATATATTTTTCTCCTATACTTGACGGCAGACAGTTGAATCAGAGTGATATGTCTCAGTTTGCAGGTATGAGTAAGTCATTGGATGATTACGAAAGAGTGTCTCATCACTACTCAGAATGGACCAATTCCATGTTTTCGGGAATGCCAACCTATCAAATCAAATCAGACAACAACTATAACATAGAAGAGGTTATCAATAATATATTTACACTCGGCCCAATCTCACATAGTGCTGGTATTATGTTTCTTATGGCTTTAGGATTCTATGTTTTTTTGGTTTGTATGGGTGCTAATCCTTGGATGTCTTTGTTTGCAGGTTTGATTTATGCACTTGGTTCATACAATATCATTATTATAGGTGTCGGCCATATTACAAAGGCTTGGGCAATGGCTATGATGGCTCCTATTCTTGCAGGTATGATTCTTGTATTCAGAAAAAAATATGTTTATGGATTGGCACTATTTACTCTTTCTTTGGGTATGCAGTTGTCTTTCAATCATATACAGATTACATACTACACTTTAATCACTGCAATCGTACTTGGTGT
>JABUUQ010000002.1:1223669-1231321 GCA_021443125.1 Bacteroidales bacterium | reverse complement strand
GACGCTTTCAGAAGTTTTATCTTTATTACTATTGCTTTTGTTGCTTTGTTGCTTTATTTCAAAGGCAAGCTTAAAAACCAGATTCTTGTGATTTGCATCATAGGTCTTTGTTCTGTAATTGATTTATGGGGAGTGGCAAAAAGATATGTTAATAATGATTTGAGTTATCAAACACAAATGGAGGCTCTTCCTTCACAATCACAGGCTGAAACAATGCTTTATAATGAGATACAAGCCAAAAAACCTGCTCACTACAGAGTTTATAATATGGCAGTTAACACTTTCAACGAAACAAATACCTCTTATTTCTTCCCTTCAATAGGAGGATATCATGCTGCCAAACTTCAAAGATACCAAGATATTATAGACTTTTATTTTACCAACACTTCATACAAACAAAACGATATTCAAGACACTGCACTTCTTGCAAAAAATCAGTTGCGTCAAGTTTATTATCAAGCATCTCAAATGCCAAACTTTCCAATGCCGAATATGGGAGTTTTGAATATGCTTGATACGCGTTATGTTATTATAAATCAGCAGGCTTTTATTGAAAATACCGAAGCTTGTGGCGCTGCGTGGTTTGTAAACAATATAAAATGGGTTAATAACGCCGATGAAGAAATTTTGGCTCTTGATAATTTTAATCCAAAACAAACAATCATCATAGATAAACAATTTTCTGATGTAGTAAAAGCCAATGAAATAAAGGCAGATACTACTTCAAAAGTTGTGTTTGTGAATGATGATGTGGACAATCCAGAGAAAAGAGTATATAAAGTAAGCACCAAAACTCCACAACTTTTGGTTTTCTCAGAGATTTACTACAAAGATTCTTGGCATTGCTATCTTGACGGCAAGGAAGTGCCATATTTTCGTGCAAACTATGTGTTAAGGGCCATGAATGTGCCAGCAGGAGAACATACAGTAGAGTTCGTTTGCCAATCTTCAACCATTAAAACAGGCGGAATAATAAATCTGATTGGTTCGGTGCTACTTGTGCTTTTGCTTGTTGGAGCTTTGGCTTCTCCTTACCTGAAAAAGAAATTTTGCAGCAAAGAAAAAATACAATAAACAATAAATAACAAATACCATGAAAAGAAAAATAATCCTTTCAGCTTTAGCGGTTTTATGTTTAACTGCTTGTACTTCAAAGAAAGAGCAACAGATGAAAGAACAACTTCTAAGAGATTCTTTCCAAAGCGTTATTCGCGACCAAGGCAACCAAGTTGAAACATTATTAGCGCAAATAACCGAAATAGACGATAATCTCAACACAATTGCTTCTAAATACGACGAACTGCAAACCCTTGCTATTCAAGATGGTGATATAAATCAAAGCAAGGCTCAAAGTATTGGTGCAAAAATCAATGCTATTGCAGAGTTGTTGGCAAAAGATAAGGAAAAAATAGCAAGTTTGGAGGCAAACCTTAGCAGTCAGAAGAATTCGTTTGCAGCAAATAATCGCTTGAAAACCAAGTTGGAAGAAATGAATAAAAGGGTAGAGGAACAAGAAAGCCAAATTGCGTCCCTAACACAACAACTTCAGGAGAAAAATGTTGCTTTGGATGGTCTTAATGCAGAGGTTAAGAAACTTCAAGCAGAGAACAAGAAAAATAAATCAGTGATGGCTGAGCTTGAAGATGAAAGATATACTGCTTATTTTATTGTTGGCACAAAGAAAGAGTTGAAAAAAGCAGGCGTTATCGACTCTAAGGGTGGTTTCATAGGCATAGGCAAAACCCTTGTACTTGCAAACAATGGTGCAATAGACAATATGCAGAAAATAGATATGAGAAACATAAGCGAAATACCTCTTACAGGCAAGAAAGTTCAAATAATAACTCCTCATGCCAAATCTTCCTACTCTCTTACCGGCGATGAGTCAAAACCAGCATCCATAGTAATAGAGTCAATAGAAGAATTTTGGAGAAGTTCTCGCTGTTTGGTGATTATGATTAAATAGTTTTTCAACAAGAAGGCAGAAATAAGAAATTAAAACGCCGTTTCAAGAAATTAAAACAAAGGAATAATTTTCTGAAACGGCGTTTTAATTTTGCCAAACAAAGAAAAAGCAGAGTTTGTTTTTACTCTGCTTATTTTTGTTTGTTATTGAATATGTTACAAACTAATTTTTCAAAATTTTCTTGTATTGTTTTTCGTCACGAATAAGTTCTATGGCTTTTTGAAGCGTCTCATCGTTGTTTTGAATAGTTTTGTAGTAGAATTTTGTGCCATACAAGTTTCTTGCAATAAAACCTTTGACTGTCAATTCTATATGAAGATTTGATTTGTCAATTATTTCCTGTGCAATGGTGTCGTTTTCTTTTGGTGTTATGCCTTTTTCTTCTGCAAATTTTGTGAATTCCTGCATAATGTTCATTGTTGGCCATGCTTTGTCAAAGTCTTCAAATTTAGGAAGTTCCTTTAATAATTCTTCTCTTTTTGATTCAACAAAATTTATTGAAAAATCGTTGAAAATATTTTTGCTCCTCAAATCCACAAAGTAAGAAGATGCTTTTGTAGTGTCCATAGGAACGAAAATATCTGGCATAATACCACCTCCACCATAGACAGTTCTGCCGTTCATCGTTTGATATTTTAGGGAATCTGGGAAGGAAATCGAATCAATGCTTACCATCTCACCATGAGAATAGCGTTTTTGATAATCTTTATAGTATTCTTCGGTGCCATCTGCATAAGGTTTTTGAATGCAACGGCCAGATGGAATGTAATATCTTGCTGTTGTGAGTCTTACTTGCGAACCATCATCCAAGTTTATAGGCCTTTGAACAAGTCCTTTGCCAAAAGTTCTTCTGCCAACGATGACACCTCTTTCCCAATCTTGCACTGCACCCGATGTTATTTCGGAAGCAGAAGCTGTGTATTCGTCTGTTAGAATTACAAGTGCACCTTTCTCGAATACTCCTTTGTTTGAGGATGTTACAAACTCTTGCCGACTTTGGTGAAGGCCTTCTGTATAGACTACAAGCTTGTCTTTTGGCAAGAATTCTTCACAAATTTTGAACGCAGCATCAAGATAACCTCCGCCATTGCTTCTCAAATCGAATATAAGCTTTTTCATGCCTTGTTGTTTAAGACTGTCTATTGCTGCAACAAGTTCATCGCGTGATGTTTGGGCAAAACGACGCAGTGAAACATAGCCTATTTCTTTGTCTATCATGAACCATGTGTCTATACTGTTCAAAGGAATTTTGTCTCTTATAATCTCGAAAGTCAATTCGCCTTTGCCATTTCGTTCAACAACGATTCTGACTTTTGTTCCTTTCTTTCCCCTAAGGTGAGTGGTAACCCAATCGTTATTTATCTCTTTTCCGGTTGCTATTGTGTCATTAACCTTTAGTATTTTGTCGCCAGGATACATTCCAACCTTATCTGCAGGACCGTCGGCAACAACATCTATCACATGAATGGTGTCATTGAGAATTTGAAAGGTAACGCCAATGCCTATAATGTTGCCCTGCAATGGCTCGTTCATTTTTTGAACATCGGATTTAGGAATATAAGTTGAGTGAGGGTCCAATTCCTTTAGCATTGCTTTGATGCCTTCTTCGGTTATTTTGCCTATATCTGTGCTATCAACATAAGCATTCTCTATCATCCACATAAGTTTTACCATTTTGTTTGATGCAGATTTCAAATCGGCATTTTGAGCTATTGCGTTTAGAGAAAAACATAGCGAAATTGCTACAATAAATATTTTTTTCATACAATTATTTTATTTTTTCTTCGTTATCAACTAAAACAATAAAACGTAACTTTTTTATTAAAATTATAAAACATTATGGATATTTACATAACATTATTCTTAATTCAAGCTATATTAGTGTTTTTTGGCTTGTGGGGTTTGTTCAAAAAAGCCGGCTATAAAGGTTGGGAAGCTCTTATTCCTATTTATAATATCGTTATTGCAGTAAAGATAATCAACAAAAGCCGTTGGTGGATTTTCTATTGTTTGATACCTTTTATCAATATCTTTTCCATTATTCTTGTTTTTATAGAGTTTGTCAAGTGTTTCAAAAAGTATTCTCTTTGGTATCAAGTGCTTACTGCTTTGTTCCCTTGGGTTATCTTTCCTATACTTGGCTGGAGCAAGAAGGAGAAATACACACATCCTAAAGATTTGCCAGAACATAAAATCAGTGCAGTAAGAGATTGGGCAGACGCTATTATCTTTGCAGTGATAGCAGCAACAATCATTAGAACATTCTTTGTAGAGTCTTATAGAATTCCTTCTTCTTCAATGGAGAAAAGTCTTTTGGTCGGGGATTTTCTTTTTGTTAGCAAAATGGCTTATGGTCCAAGAATACCTAATACTCCTTTGAGTTTTCCATTAGTTGCTCATACTCTGCCATTTACCTCAATGAAATCATATATAGAAAAACCTCAGTTGCCATATCATCGTTTGCCTGGTTTGGGAACTGTAAAGAGAGGAGATGCTGTTGTTTTCAATTTCCCTGATGGAGACACTCTTTCAACAACTTTTCAAAGCAACGAAAGTTATTATGCTTTGGTGAGAGATTATGGCAGAGATAAGGTGTGGAACGACAAACAACATTTTGGAGATATTATTTCTCGTCCTGTAGATAAGAGAGAAAACTTTATAAAGCGTTGTATCGGTTTGCCGGGAGAGACAATAGAGGTGAGAAATTGCAATGTCTATATCAATGGTAAGCAAATAGAGAGTCCGAAAGACTATCAGATTACACACGCAATAAAGATTAAGGATGGTTATTACTTTAATGAAAAAGAACTTGTTAATATCGGCGTTTCCATTGAGGACATGGAAAGAATGAATATGTATGCTTATCTGCCTTTGAATAAAGACAATGTCGAGAAACTTAAAGAACATCCTTATATTATCGCAATCACACCTTTAGATGATAAGCAAACAGACTATTCTTTGATATCTGATTTGAACAATAAGAAGTTTTTGTGTCAGATTCTTTTCCATCCGGAAATTCCAGACGCAAAATCTTTCCTTAGCAGTGCAGGTGTGAGTCAGGAAGATATAAATCAACTGAAGGTATATGCAACTTTGCCACTTTCAAGCGCAATTGCTGCGGAGATAAAGAGTATGCCATACATTGAAGAATTGTTCCCAGTTGTTGCAATGAAAGGCTATAGAAGCAGAGACTTGTTCCCTTATTCTCAAAGCTATAGCTGGAATATAGACTACTATGGTCCTGTGAAAATTCCAAACAAAGGAATGCAGATAGAGGTAAATGATGATAATATGCTTTTCTATCAAAGGGCTATTGCAACATTTGAAGGCAACAAAGTGGAGAAAAAAGGCGATACTTGGTACATAAACGACAAGATTGCAAAGACTTACACTTTCAAAATGGACTATTATTGGATGATGGGCGACAATCGTCATAATTCTGCTGACTCTCGTTTTTGGGGCTTTGTGCCTGAGGACCACATAGTAGGAAAGGCGTCTTATGTATGGTTCTCATGGAATAAGGATCAAAGCGGTTTGAAGAAGGTTCGTTGGAATAAACTATTTAGAACTGTAAAATAATTGCTTGATATTTAATTATTTTGCATCAAAAGGCTGGTAAATGGATTTTTTGTTGTACTTTTGACAAACAAAACAAAGTTTCATAACCCAACAACAAGCATTTGATAATGGCAAAACGCATTAAGAAAAAAACACATACGAATATAAATTTGTATTTGTCTGCAAAAGATTCCTATCTTTTGGAAATATATGCCAAACAAAACTCTTTGACGGAAAAAATGGCGGCAAAAAAGATAGTGAAAGAGTTTTTGGCTGCCAATATCGTTGTTGCAGATGATGTTTTGGAAAACCAGCTATCTTTGTTTGAACCAATAGAAACTGATATTTTTGACTTCATAAAATAAAACGAAGAAATAAAAAAATAAAACGGCGTTTTAATTTGCTAAAACGCCGTTTTATTTTATTGAAACAAAGAATTGTTTAGAAGTTCAAAGGTATTGAAAAACCAAATCTTTCTTTGAACTGCAATGCTGTTGAGAAATCTTTGTCTATTGCAGCCTGAACACTAATGAAAGCACTCAAATACTTGCTGATTTTCATATTTAAGAAAACTTCGGCATTGATATCTGTGTCCAAAATAGGTTTTTCATAATCCCAGAAGAAGTCTAATTTTGCCAAAAGATTGATATTCTTGTATATATCTTTTTGGTAGAAGAATTTTATATAAGAACCTAATGAGAATTTGAAGGCATCATCTCCTGTTGCAGTGTAAATGATTTTTCCATCTTTCAAAAAATCTCCTCTAAGTCTGGCATCTTCCACATAAGTGGTCTTTCCTGTCAAGAAAGAGAACAATGCAGAAAAGCCTGTTACCTTATATTCCATACCGATTGAAGAAGTAAGGGTTGCAGGCGCAAGAAAAGCAGAAATGAGTGTAGTATCTTTGAAACCTTTGTCGAATTGAGATTTGAAGTTCAGCAATCCTGAATAGTTCCAATTAGAGAAAGCTTTGTAACCATAGATAGAGTTGAGTTCTATCTTGTCTTCACTTTTTACCCATGAGTTTGTTTCAGCCCAAATGCCTTCTCCAGAAAGGTCTTGTCTTGTTCTGCCATAAGAAAGCTCGACAGTGTTGTCTAATTTGTGCTTTTCATACTGGTAATTGTAGAAACCTTTGAACAAAGCTCCGAAAGCAATGTTTGAAAAACCACCTGCCGCCCAGTTGCTTATCTGAGTTTGTTCCATAGTCAGTATTAAACTTGATTTTGCTGTCCAATGACTTGGAAGTTTTGCAGAAGTGTCCGCATCTTGAGCAGTAATTGTTTGCTCTTGATTAACTAATGTTTCATCGATATTGCCGAAAGCAAAAGTGTGCAAAGGCAACAGAAACGCTAAACCTAATAAAATTTTTTTCATCGTGTTTTTTATTGTTAATTATTTATTTTTCATTTTCCAAAGTACAAGGCTTTCACCAATAATACAAAGCACCAAAAGCGACAAAATAAGATAGGTGAAATCAAAACCTTTTTTGCTGTCAGCAAAATAAGTGCCTATCATCTTTCTATCGTTGAATACATTTATATTTTTGTATCCCGATTTTTCTAATTGCTTTTCTATATCGTTGGAATTCAGAAATCTAAGGTCGGATTCCTGTCGCGGATAATTCAAAGCCAGTTCGCTGATTTTGTTTTCTCCATCGAAAATGGAATAGTAGCCGTCTTTCTTTATTTGATTCTGTATTTTGAAACCTTTATGAGAACTTTCCATTGTCATTTGAGGAATGATTTCTATATCTTTTTGTTTCAAACTGATAATCTCGCTTTTCAAATTGTCGGTATAAAGAGACAAATCAACGAAAGCATTGTCGTTCATGAATAAGAAAGGTTTTGCAAGATTTTGAGCATAAAGCACCATATTCCAAAGGGTAGGAACGAAAGTGGATTGGGCAACAAAATCTGTGAATTCTTCATTCAAAGGAGTAGCAAACATATATGCATGACTTATTTTGTCGGAACTTTCAATCAAAAAAGCATCTTCGGAGGCAAAAGTCATGATATCTTGCGAAGAACGATTGTTTTGTTTTGATATTTTGTAGTATTTGTTTGCTTTTGGTAACTCTAAATTCTCTGAAATAGAAGTAAATACATTTTTATACAAAGCATTCTTG
>JABUUQ010000002.1:1213991-1221657 GCA_021443125.1 Bacteroidales bacterium | reverse complement strand
GAGTTGCTTTTGCTGTTTATTGTCTTAGAGTGATAATGCCTTATTTTACTATTTTCATTTCTTGAATAAGGTTTGTTGCACCTGCAAACTTGTCTATAATGAATAGAACATAGCGAATATCCACAGAGATACATCTTTGTAAATCAGGGTTGAAAGCTATGTTGCCACTCATTGCCTCCCAGTTGCCGTCGAAAGCAATACCTATCAATTCTCCTTTGGCATTCAATGTTGGAGAACCAGAATTTCCGCCAGTTATATCAAGATTTGAAAGGAAAGCAACGGGAACTGTGCCGTCTTGAGCATATTGTCCGTAGTCCTTTGTTTCATACAAATGACGAAGTTTTGCTGGCACTGTGAATTCCCAAGAAGAGTTGTCTTCCTTGTCCATAACGCCGTCGAGAGTAGTGTAGTAGTTATAAGTCATACCGTCTTTTGGAGAGTAATTCTTTACTTGTCCGTAAGTGTAGCGTATTGTTGAGTTGGCATTAGGAGCAAAGTGTTTGTTGTTTTTCTCCATCTCCATTATACCTTTGACAAACAAACGGTTAGCTCTTGAAAGTTGTTCTCTCTGATCTTGAATTGAACTCATTTTTTCACGATAGTTATCAAGGATTTGCTTTGTAAGAATATATGCAGGGTCGTTTGAAATGATTGAAATGTCTTTTGAATCCAATACTTTCAAAACTTTTTCTTTTGTAACAAAGTGAGATGTTTTGAAAATGTCGCTTGCAATTTGTTTGAAGTCGTAACCATATTTGAAAGCATAAGAAAGGAAGGCTGAACTTTGCTGTGTCATAGGCACATTGCGGAAATAAACATCAAGACCTGCAGCCATAAGTTTTTCCTCGGTCAATTCGTTGTAGTCTTTGAAGACTCCTTCTATGTAGTTCTTCATATCTTTGCATATAGCCTCAACTTTGCTGTCGTCTTTCTTTTCCAAAGCCGTTTCAAGTGCTTCCATTCTCATTGAAATAGAGAAAATAGATGCGCCACGAAGGATTGCCTCGTTTGTATATACTCTCAAATAATCGTATTCGCCAGCTTTGCTATAGTAATTGTCTATATCTTCCAATGCAGTGCCATACAATTCGTTTCTTTTGCCTGTTTTGTCTTCTTTTATCCAGTTTGCCAGTTTCTTTTCAAGGTCTTGTTTTGTTCCATGCACATTCAAATGTTTCAAACATTGAGTCTGACCAATGTAGAACTTCCAATAATTAGATAGAGAAGCGAATTTGGCAGCATATTGTATTCTTACCTTAGGGTCTGCCTTCATATCTGCGTCCATAACATTGCGTAGAGCGGTACGAGCTGTAACTACAGATGGATTGTATATGTCTATAGCTTGTTTTACTCCGGCAGAAGGAAGGAAACGGTCTGTTGTGCCAGGATATCCGATTATCATAGCGAAATCATTATTCTTTACACCTTTCAAAGATATTGGAAGATAGTGTTTTGGCTTCATAGGAATGTTGTCTTTTGAGTATTCTGCAGGTTTTCCGTTCTTATCGGTATAAACTCTGAACACAGAAAAGTCGCCAGTGTGTCTTGGCCACATCCAGTTATCTGTATCAGCACCGAATTTTCCTATAGAAGAAGGAGGAGCACCCACTAAACGAACATCCTTGTATATTTCGTAAACAAACAATATGTATTGGTTGCCGTTGAACATTGTTGCTACTTCTGCATTATAGGTTGTGCCCTTTGTAGCATTCTCAACAACTTTGCGAGAATTCTTTCTTACTATCTCCAAACGCTCGCTTTCTGATGTATTGTCAAAAACTCCTTGAAGAACTTGGTCTGTAACGTCTTCCATTCTTACAAAGAATTTTGCAGTAAGGCCAGGATTTGGAAGTTCTTCAGCTTTGCTATAAGCCCAAAAGCCATTGCTCAAATAATCATTCTCAACTGTTGAGTGAGATTGTATATAAGAATAACCGCAATGGTGATTTGTAAGGATAAGACCTTGATCTGAAACAATTTCACCAGTACATCCTCTGCCAAATTGTATAATGGCGTCTTTCAAACTTGCTTTGTTAATGTCGTAGATTTGTTTAGAACTTAGTTTAAGACCTTTTGATTTCATATCCTTGTATGTCTGTTGGTCTAAAAACATCAATAACCACATGCCTTCGTCGGCTTTTACCCCAGGACCAAAAGCAAGAGTTATTGCAAGGATAACAAGTGTTAGTTTTTTCATGTTGTGTTGATTTATTTGGTTAATAATACGATTGTTATTCTAAATTCAATAAAATGTAGTTGCAAAGATAGTCAAAAAAATAATGTAAAGCAAAATTTTTGTCTTGTAAGCGAAAATTAAAACGAAGAAAGAAAAAATTAAAACGGCGTTTCAGAAAATTATTCCTTTGTTTTATTTTGTGGAATCGCCTTGTTTTTTCATCTTCTTTTTCTTCTTGACAAATATGTCTTTTACAGAGTCGTATTCTTTTTTGTAAACGACTTTCGCTCCTTGTGTATAAGGCGAGATATTGTATTTTGTAAAGTCGTTTGCGTTGGAATGTCTGAATACTTCAAACCTAAGGTTGTCTGTATATTTGTATTTTGCAGACAAATCGCCTATTATGTTTGATGCGTTGGATGTTGTATAGGTTTGGTCATCGCCTCCAAAGGTTGAATTGACTGAAATTTCCCACTTTCCAAAACTTTTGCTCAAATTTACATCCACTTGATCGGTTATTGCTTCGCTACCGCTGGTGTAGTTCAAACCAACATCAACTATTTTTACCATATTGGTAATCATACCACTAAGTTGAGAAAATGCAACGCCCATAACCGAAGAAGTTACGCCAGATTGCAATGCTGTTGTTTCGTAACCGCCTTGAGAATAGTAGAATTGATTCGTAAGAAGTATTGAAGCAGTTTGTTCGAGCATAACTTTTTCGTCTGATTTATCTATTTGCATAAATACTTGTTCTGATGTTTGTTCGTCGGTGTTAGGAAGCTGAATGTCGAACGAAGGTTGAGGGTTTGTCATCACGCCAGTGAGATGAATAATGCTTTCCACATCGACAGGACGAGAATAAGATGCACCAAGTAATGAGGCAAGAGAAGTTTTTGTTTTGTATATGGCAGTAACATCCATTGTTCCCCCTGCAGGTTCTCCGTCCCAAGTAAGAGTTCCACCTTGTTGAAGAACAAAAGACTTCTCCATAACATCCATAATGTTGAATTTGAAGTTTCCATTGTCTATGGCAACAGTTCCAACCATAGAAAATTTGCCTTTGCTATCTATTTCCAAACGCAAATCTCCATTTCCCGCTGCTGCCAAATCGCCTTTGAGTTGAGTGAAGTCCATAGGAATATATAGTTTTGCGTTAGGATTTACATTCAAATCTATTGCTATGTTGTAGTCAAGGGATTTGCTGTTGTTGTTCTGGCTTGCCAAAAGAGAATCATCCTGATTGTCTGTTTGTGCAGACACAAATGAAATATAACTATGCTCTTCTGCAGATGCTTTACTTGAAACCGGAACAGTTAGAGAGGTGCCTGGCTCTGTCTTTGCAGAACCTGTAATGCTAATCATGGATGAATCGCCAAGAATTTGCATATTTGCTGAAGCATAAGCAGTGCCATAATACATTTGTCCGCTTTCTGCTTTGGTGTCGAGTATTTTTATTTTGTCGGCAATAACACTTAAGTCAATGTCAAAGCTTGTAAAATTGTTGTGAGCAACATCTCCGTTTATGTAAATCTTGTTTCCTTGTGCGTCTTTGAGTTTGAAATCATTGAAAGCAATTTTATTGTTGCTGATTTTGATATCATCGTTGAACCAATACTTTGTATTAAGCATGTTTATACGCATTGCAGCATTGTTTGGCTTGATAACACCATGAATTTCAGGAGAAGTAAATGGTCCTTTTACTGTAAGGTTTTCGCAAGATAAAGAACCTTCAACATCAGATGCAAAAGAAGATATGAAACTCTTTATTACGGCAAGTTCGAACTTGCTCATATTTATTGTTAAGTCCATTTGGTTTTGTTCATCTTTTGGAGCAATTGTGCCAACTATTTGCAAAGGCAGGTAAGTCTTGTTGTTGGTTTTGTAAAGGAAACGAATGTGAGTGTTAAGTATGTCAGGAGACAAACTATTATCGACACTAAGCCATGCTTTGCCAAGTTCAACGTTGTTTATTGCAATATCGTTGGCTTCAAGGTTGGATGTAAAGGTGAGATTGTCCAATATATTTGATACTTCCACATCTTTGTTTATTGTTCCTTGCAGTTTCAAATCCATAGACTCAAGAAACGGATTTATCAAAGAAAGGTCCACATTGTCAAAACTGCAATTAAGTTTGCCTTCTTTTGAAACCAAGCCATCGAGTGTTATTTTGCTGTCTTTGGCCAAGATTTCAAAATTCATCAAAGAGATATTCTTGTTGGCAATACCTATAATATGATTGTCATTAAAGAAAATTCTTTCGCCTTGTATGTTAAGGTACGTATCTGTAAAGTTTCCCTGCAAACCTTTATCGGTAAAATATGATGAAAACTGTACTCTTGCATTTGTGGAGTCATCTTCTGCATCGCAACCACGCAACAAAAGTTTGCATTCCGAAGAATCCACTTCTATAGCAACGGCAATATCTTTGAAAGCTTGGGTTGGAGAAAGTGTAAACTTCTTCGTCGCAACATCAATGTCAAGCCTGTCTTCCACTGTTTTTATTTGAACGTTAGCATTTTCTATTTGCTGCTGAGTGTATGCAAATTCCGGAATATCTATTTTGCAGAACAATAAATTTTCCTGATTTATATGTCCTTGTATGTCAATTTGCTTCTTCATTTTCATATCAAGATTGAACAAAGTCTTCAAAAGGCTTATGTCTTTTATCGTTGAACTGAATTGCAAATCAGATTGGGTTGTATAAATGCTTGAAAGAGAATCGTTAGTTTGAGATATTTGTTTTGTTGTAGTTGTGCTGTCAGAGTAAAGATTTGAAAAATCTGGAATATAGTTGTTTAACAAATGTTTTATATCCTCTGTAATGGTGTTAATCGTATATTTGCCGGTAAAATCTGCATCGATAATATCAGAGGAAAGGCTTATGGTGTTTTCGCAAGAGTCATTCACCATTATCAAACTGATATTGTTGATGTTAATATCTTGAGTCTCAGTTTTTACATTAAGGTTTTTCAAATATAAATTGCCATTCAGACTATCAATATTCAAACTTTGCACGTCAGCATCAAGAGTTGCAGTGATAATTGCGGAAGTATCTGAAAATGAGAAGAGATTCATTTTATGCAAATCCACTTTCGCCATATCTGCATTGAGTTTTATGCTTGGAGAACCATTGTAATTGAGTTTGCAATCGGCAATAAGGTTAGCATATTCGTCATTAAGAACAATGTCGGCATTGATATCGTAGCCGTTTATATCGCCTTCAAGTTGTACATCATCATAGGAATTACCCTTAAAATAGACATCGTTCATCCTTGCCTTCAGTTTGCCAGTCATATTTGCGATATCGCCCATCGAAAGTTCAGCATCAGCAACAAGAGTGGTGTGTCCTAAAATATTGTTGTTCAATAATTTTCCTACATCAAAGCCTGGGCTGATTATTCCGGCGTTATATTTTGTCAAACCTTGCTTATAAGAAATTGCTTCGGCGTTTAGATTCATCGTTCCCAAATCTGTAGAAATCTGAAGGTCGGTAATGAAATCTTTTATACTACCATCAAAATTACCTTTTATGTTTACATTGCCCAAACGACTTATCATATCTGGTAGATTCAACTCTGGAACCATTGTTCCAAGTTTTTGAGAAAGATAATCTTCGTAAGACGTTGAAATATCTTGCAATACAAGGTTGAAAGTGGTGTTGTCTATATTAGGCAATCCTGTTATAGCGCCATAGGTCTGTACATTTGTTTCGTTTGTCTTTACATTCAGATTTTTTATTATCAAATTATTGAGAGTGCCTTCAAGGTTTGTGGCAAGATAGACGCGTTGTGTTGCATCAACAACCCTTTGTGTCCAATGACAAGCGTCTTGCAAACCAGCATAAGAGCCTTTTCTGATGTTAAGTTTGCAGAATACAGAATCAATAAAAGAAGAATAGGTGTGATAAGAGGTAGTTGTCATGGAAACATCCCAATCCAGACGAGAAGAAGCTGTTTCCATAATTCCTTTGTCAATACTAATTCCTTTTGGAGAGACTTTTATAAGACCGCTAAGTTCTTTTATATCAACACCACAACGTTCCTTGGCTTCAAAATGCAACATATTTACACTTATATCCCCTTTGCAGAAACTGAAATCCTTGGCTTTCATATTCACATCAAAAGCCTCTATGCAATTTGCGGCAAACATTCCTTTTACGATAGGGTTATCTGACTTTAGATTCCTAAGACGATAATGTGTATTCTTGAGATTGATATCTTTTACCTCCAAAGTAAAAGGTTTGGATGCTGTTGTATCATCTTCTTTCGGTGCTCCCTTGAAATAATCTATAATAAAACTGAAATTTAATCCTTGTTCAGTCAAATCCATATAGAATACTATATCTTCTATTGTAGCATTCTTTACTATTATATGGCTGAAATCCTTGAGATTATAAAGATTGGCTTCAATATATGAAGCAGAAAGAAGAGTGTCTCCTTGTTGTGTTTCAAGATAAATGTCTTTTATGCCAGCATGAATAAAAGGGGAAACGTTCAAAGCACCTATTGAAAATTTTGTATGCCATTCCTTGGAAAAGAAGTCTGCTACCTTTGCCGCCGTAAAAGATTGAACGATTGTTGTATTAAGTAAAGCAATAAGAACATATACAAAAATCAAAATACCTGCCAAAGTTTTAGCAGAGATTCTTAGTATTTTTTTCCAAATACTTGGTTTATGTTCTTTTGATTCCTTAGTCATTAGTGTGCAAAGATAAGATTTTTTTTTCAATTATTGGGAGAGATAAATACAATTTTAACAAATCTTACGTTCTTAATATAGTTTGACTCAATTTTAACACAAAAAACGATAGAAAATGAAAAAATTATTTTTAACAATTACATTACTTTCTCTAACTCTCGGTGCTTGGGCTCAGGATTTCAGAGAAGCAGCAAAAAAAAGCATACATTCTGTGGTTTATATTCAATGCCAGGCACATAAGCAGTCATCCTATTACGACGATTTCTTCAATAACGATTTTTTTAATGACTTTTTCGGTGGTTTTGGCTTTCAACCTCGCCAGCGTACCTATAAAACTTCTGGCAGTGGCGTGATAATTTCGAGTGATGGCTATATTGTAACAAATAATCATGTGGTTGCAGATGCTGATAGCATAACAATAACCCTTAACGACAAAAGAGAATATGTTGCCACAGTAATTGGAACAGACGCCTATACAGATTTGGCAGTTCTAAAGATAGAGGAGAAAAATCTTGTTCCGTTGGTGTATGGTAATTCCGATGCTGTGGAAGTTGGTGAATGGGTTTTGGCTGTCGGCAACCCGTTCAACCTTACAAGTACCGTAACGGCAGGCATAGTTTCAGCAAAAGCACGCGATCTTGACATATTAAACGGAAAAAGCAATGCAAACACTTTGACTTCTTTCATACAAACAGACGCTGCAATGAACCCTGGTAATAGTGGTGGTGCGTTGGTAAATATCAATGGCGAACTTGTGGGAGTTAATGCAGCAATAGCATCAAATACAGG
>JABUUQ010000002.1:1209040-1212600 GCA_021443125.1 Bacteroidales bacterium | reverse complement strand
ACACTTGCAACACGACTTAGAGAGTTGGCATTCTTGAACAAAGGACTTACTTTGAAACTTACAGACGAGAGAGTAAAGGATGAAGAAGGCAATTTCCAATCCGAAACTTTCTATTCTTCAGATGGTTTGAAAGATTTTATAACCTATCTTGATGGTTCAAGAGAAAGACTTACTCCAGAGCCTATTCATATTGAGGGAGAGAAGAATGGTATCCCTATTGAGATAGCAATGGAGTATAATACTACTTTCACTGAAAACCTTCATTCTTATGTGAACAATATAAACACTCATGAAGGCGGCACACACTTGCAAGGATTCCGTCAGGGTATGACAAGAACTTTGAAAAGTTATGCAGAAAAAGAGGGAATGCTTGAAAAACTTAAGTTTGAAATAGCCGGCGACGATTTCAGGGAAGGTCTTACTGCTGTTATTTCAGTTAAAGTTGCCGAACCTCAATTTGAAGGACAGACAAAGACAAAACTTGGTAATAGTGAGGTTGTCAGCGCTGTTTCTCAAATGATTTCCGATAAGTTGGCTTCATATCTTGAGGAACATCCAAAGGAAGCAAAGATGATTGTCGATAAAGTAATTCTTGCAGCACAGGCACGGCACGCAGCAAGAAAGGCAAGAGATCTTGTTCAAAGACAAACGGTTCTTGGTGTTGCAGGTTTGCCAGGCAAGTTGTCAGACTGCTCAAGCAATGACCCTACAATATGTGAGTTGTTCATTGTCGAAGGAGATTCTGCTGGTGGTACTGCAAAGCAAGGCAGGGCAAGAGAATATCAGGCTATACTTCCTTTGAGAGGAAAGATACTTAATGTTGAAAAAGCAATGACACACAAAGTGTTGGACAGCGAATCTATCAAGAATATCTACACAGCACTTGGCGTTTCAATAGGTACTGCAGACGACACCAAGGCTTTGAATATGGAAAAGCTTCGTTATCACAAAGTTATTATTATGACCGATGCCGATGTCGATGGTGCGCACATTGCAGCCCTTATTCTTACATTCTTCTTCCGTTATATGCGAGAGTTGATTGAGGCAGGACATGTTTATATTGCTACACCTCCATTGTATCTTGTTCAAAAAGGCAAGTCTTTCAAACAATACTGTTGGACAGAAGAGGAGAGAATTCAAATAATTGAGTCTTTGGGTGGAAATAATGGTGTCGAGATTCAGAGATACAAAGGTCTTGGAGAAATGAGCGAAGACCAACTTTGGAATACCACAATGGACCCAACACAAAGAATTCTTCGCCATGTAACAATAGAGGATGCAGCCGAAGCCGACAGAGTATTCTCTATGCTTATGGGTGATGATGTTGCACCAAGAAAAGAATTCATAGAAGCAAACGCAACATACGCAAATATAGACGCATAATCAAATAAAGCAAATAAAATAACCGACGCTGAAAACATTGTTTTTGGCGTCGGTTTTGTTTTTGGCAAAGAGCGAATTACTAATAACTTGAAAACACTCTTGCTTTTGAAAAATTAGAACAAAGGAAGAAAAAATTAAAAGCAAGGAATAATTTTTTCTTTCTTCGTTTTATTCTGCTACTATAATTTTTCATAACTTTGCTACCAAATTAAAAGAATTATGAGAAAAGCAAACAGGGAAATGAGTGAGGAATGGGCTTTGGATATCTTTGACAAAGCACCATATATCACTGTTTCTATGGTAGATACAAAAGATAGTATGCCTTATGCTGTGCCTTTGTCTTTGGCAAGAATAGGCAAGGATTTTTATTTTCACTGTGCGTTGGAAGGTAAGAAGAATGATATATTAAAAGTCAATGCAAATGTTTGTCTTATCGCTGTAACAAAGTGCAAACCACTTGTTTCGCCAAACAATGCTTTTACTTTGGAATTCAAATCCGCCACTGCGTTTGGAGTGGTCGAGTTTTTGGAGGATAGGAATGAGAAAATTGTGGGCTTGAAAGCAATATGCGAGAGATTTTTGCCTCATCATATGCATTCTTTTGAGCAGGCCATAGAAAGAAGTCTTGACAGGACTGCCGTTTATCGCATACGCCTAACGCAGAAAGCAACGGGCAAACGCAAACAATATGGTAAGGATGGCAAGGAATTGGAATACGGAAAAATGGAATAATATGGAAACAAGAAAAAAATCAGTGGAGTTTTTCAGGGTGCCACCTATGTTTTATAGTTGTGCTCAAAGTGTTTTACTTGGCTTTAAGGACGAGTTTGGAATTACGGATAAGGAAATACAAGACTTTGCTGCATTTATGGCTGGCAAAGCTCCTAATGGCTATTGTGGCGCCTTGCATGCTGCTATCTACCTTTTGGAGAAAAAAGGTGTGGATATAGAAAAAGTGAAGGAAGAATTCAAAAAAGTTGCTGGTGCATTAACGTGTAAGGATATAAAAGGTGTTGCAAAATTCCCTTGTCATAGCTGCGTTGTGCTTGCCGACGAAATAGTTGAACGCTATTCCAAATAATTTTCTTTAAGGTTATAGACAAAAGAGTTTGACCATACAAAACTAATTATTATAACATTGTAATAAAACGCCGTTTCAGTGAATTGGAACGGCGTTTTAATAAATTAAAAGCAAGGAATAAAAAAATAAAACGCCATTCTAATCAATGGTGTTTTGTTTGTGAGGTATTTTGTCTCAAATTAAATAATGGTGAGTAGTAAAATAAAAAAAAGAGTTAATTATCTTAACTCTTTGAGCGGAGAGTGAGGGATTCGAACCCCCGGACCCGTGAAGGTCAACGGTTTTCAAGACCGCCGCTATCGACCACTCAGCCAACTCTCCGTGTGCAAAGGTACGACAATTTTGATTACTGCCAAATTTTTTTTCAACTTTTTTCAATAAAAATAAATCTGTCTTTGCCGAATATATCTTGTTTTATCTCTGTAAAGTATTCTTTTTGAGAGAATAAAGCCTCTGTTTGTTTTGCTAAAAAATTATTGCATTCGAGATATATTTTTCCTTTGTTTTTAAGGTATTTCCTGCTTATTTCTTCTATTTTTTGGTAAAAAATCAACGGATTTTCATCTTTTACAAACAAAGCGAGCCATGGTTCATAGTCTAAAACATTATTTTTTATCTCAATTCGCTCACTTTCACGTACATAGGGAGGGTTTGAAACAATTATGTCATATTTTTCTTCTAAGTTGAAATCTGTGCTAAGTAGGTCTTTTTCAATAAAATAAGCATTATTTAATTGTAGTTTTTCTGAATTTTCTTTTGCAAGCATAATAGCATCTTTTGAAATATCTATTCCGGTTACTTCTGCATTAGGGAAATTTTTTGCCAATGCCAAAGAAATACAGCCACTGCCAGAACAAAGGTCGAGAATGTTGAGATTTTCGCTTTTTTCTTTATTGCAATCGTCTATTATATACTGTACCAATTCTTCTGTTTCGGGGCGAGGAATAAGTGCTTGCTCATTGATTTTTATATGAATGTTCAAAAAATCCACCTCTCCTATAATATATTGTATAGGACGGTATTTTCTCAAATCTTCGGTGGCAAGATAGATGTTTAAGAGTTCCGATTCGTTTATTGTTTCATCTGGAAAAGCAAG
>JABUUQ010000002.1:1201974-1207540 GCA_021443125.1 Bacteroidales bacterium | reverse complement strand
ATCATCTTTCTTGCAGGAGCACATTGCATATTAAGGAAGAAGGCAGCACCAGGCAATATTGTAGGCATAGTCTTGGAAGCTTTCAAACACTTTATCTCTTCTTCGCCAGTATATTCCAAATGGTCAACAGACACAGCATTGTATTTTACTCCCACTTGTATTCCACCAGAAGCAGCAAGCTCATTAGCATGTATTTTAGGTTTCAATCCTCTTTTTACACCTTCGAACAACATTCTGTCTGTTTGCTCAACAGTAAAGAAACCTTTATCGCAAAATACATCAATAAAGTCTGCAAGTCCTTCGTCTGCCACCTTAGGAATCATTTCTTCAACAATTTTATCAACAAAGGCGTCAATATTTCCTCTGTATTCCATTGGTACTCCGTGGGCTCCAAGGAAATTAGCTTTTATTGTTAAAGGAGAGTTTTCTTTCAGCTTTCTGATAACCCTAAGCATTTTTAATTCTGCCTCTGTTGTAAAGCCATAACCTGATTTGATTTCTACTGCACCAGTGCCGTATTTTATCATCATTTCAAGTCTTTGCATAGCATCATCATATAATTCTTCTTCTGATGCTTTTTGCAAACGCAATGCAGAATTAACTATGCCGCCACCTCTTTCTGCTATTTCCTCATAGGAAAGGCCTCGTATTTTATCTATGTATTCTATTTCTCGAGAGCCAGCATAAACCAAATGAGTGTGGGAATCGCAAAAAGAAGGCAAAACAAAACGATTTGTAGCATCAATAACCTTATCGGCATTTGCTGGACAAGAATCCATAGTGCCAAAGTCCGCTATCTTATCGTCTTCTATCAAAAGGTATGCGTTTTCTATGACATTTACATTTGCCATATCTTTTCCGCAAACCGCCTCACGAGCCTTATTCTCTGTTTGAACAAGACCCTTGATATTCTTTATCAGAGTTTTCACTTTAATGATGTATTATCTGTTAGTCGTCTTCTTCGCAAAAGATTCTGCTTGTCATTGTAGAATCCCAAACTACTGGAAGGTCAGCTTCGGTAATCTCATTGCAAGAACCTTCGTAATCATCTATATCATATTCTTTTTCATATGTTGCACCTGTACTTGCATCTGTTCTTACTACATAGCAATCACAATCAACAGTTTTTGAACATGCAGCAAATAAACCACATACAGCAATCAATAAAAAGATTTTTGTGTTTTTCATTTTTTAGAGTTTTATTAGTTAGTATTTTTTGCAAAGGTAAGAAAAAAATATGAATCATGGCTTACATATCAAGAATTTTGAATTCCACCCTTCGATTTTTTGCTCTTCCTTCATCTGTTTTGTTATCTGCAATAGGCTGTGTTGCTCCATAGCCTTTGTATTTCAATCTCTTTTTGTCTATTCCCGCCAAAATAAGATAGTCATACACAGCCTGTGCTCTATCCAAGGAAAGTTGCATATTGTATTTGTCTTTGCCTTTGTTGTCTGTGTGGCCCGATAGTTCTATCTTCATATTTGGTTTAGAGTTCAAAAGGTTTATAAGGTTGTGAAGTTCAACATAACTTTGAGGAAGTAGGACACTTTTGTCGAAATCAAAGAAAATGTTTTCCAAAACAATGATTTTGCCAACAGAATAGTCGGTTGTATCCTTTGTTTTAGTAATTGAAATATCACCTATTTGCTTTGGTTTTCCACAGGTGAGACAATACAGTTCCACATCATCAATATAATAGTAAGCACCTGGAAGAATGTTTCTTAACCCTATAGGATAAACCACATTGCTTTGCTCTGCAGGGTAGAAATTGCCAATGGTCAGAAACTTTTCGCCACCTTCGGCAACAAATTCGCCCTCTATCTTTGTCCAACCCAAAGTGTCTGCCAATACATTAGCATAAGGATTAACAACTTGAGGCTTATAGTATGTTGCAAGTTTTTGTTTTACTCCATTTTGTGAAACTTTTATATCGTTTTGTGTCAGCATCATACGAGTTGTATCGGAAATCATTTTATCGGTAAATAATCCTCCAATAGTTGCAACTGCAGAAGGTGAAAATTCGCTCAAACTAACCCAAAACGATAGGCGATAGGTTTCTCCTTTTTGCAGTTTTTCTTTCAATTCTGTTTCAATATATTCTCTGTAATCCGTTAAGGATGTGTAGATTCCCACCATGCTTTCGCCAGTTCTTGGATATTGGATTCCAAGTTTGTTTTTTGGAACATGGCATTGTTTTCCGCCACAATTATTATAGTAATCGGCAGAACCATTCGTAGGTTGCCACCAAGCTGTAGGCTCATCCATATAACCATATGGGTCAATGCGTTGAGGACAAGACAGATGTTGTTCGAAAGAAGGGTTGTATATAAGATTGGAATCGTTATCAAAATCAACTCTTTGAGCATGGGAAGAAAATGAAAGCAAGAAAGAAAAAATTAGAAGTAAGGAATAATTTTTTTTTCCTTGCTTATAATTTATCAAAAGCAAGGAAGAATTTTCTATGATGGTAGAGTATATTTTTTTCATAATAAATCTGATGGAATTGTGAATGTATTATTTTGAGTTTTAAGCCATTGTATGTTTTCTGTCTTTCTAAACCAAGTCATTTGTCGTTTTGCATATTGTCGGGTGTGGATTTTGATTTGTTCTATCGCATTTTCTCTGGAAATTTTCCCCTCAAAGTAATCAAACAACTCCTTGTAACCAACTGTATTTAAGGCGTTGAGATGTTTGTATTGAAGTAATACTTCAGTCTCTTGCTCAAGTCCTTCTTTAATCATTAAATCCACTCTTTTGTCTATACGTTCCACAAGTTCTTCTCTGTCTCTTTCCAACCCAAACACCTTGATTTTGAAATCTCTTTTTTGTTTTGTTTCCTTTCTAAAAGTAGAAAAAGGTTTGTTCGTTTGCAAGCATACCTCCAAAGCCCTGATTACTCTTCTATGATTTTGAATATCACATTCTTGATAGTATTTTGGATCTTTTTCTTTCAATAGTTTTTGCAGATATTCAAGACCTTTCTCATTAAAATCCTTTTGCAAACTATCTCTTATTGCTTTGTCAGCGTCGGGCATGGTATCTATTCCATTGATAATGGCATCAATATACATTCCACTGCCTCCGCACATGACCAAACTATCGTGCGTGGCGAACAATCTTTCTAAAATCTCAATGCATTCTTTCTCGTAGCGTGCTACATTATAGTCCTCAAAAATGCTCCAAGTGGCAATAAGATGATGTTTTGCTGCTCTCAATTCTTCAACGCTGGGGCGTGCAACACCAATGTTCATTTCTTTGAATATTTGACGCGAATCAGCAGAAATTATCTCTGTATTCAATGCCTTTGCCAAAGAAATAGCGAAAGATGTCTTACCGCTTGCCGTTGGGCCTGCTATGATGTAGAGAGTTTTCATTTGTTTATTTGGGTCAAACCAAGTTTTTCGGCTTCCTTATAAAGCAATTGTAATGCTTCTTGTCTGTCATTCGGAATTTCTCCGTCGAGAATGGCGTCTTTTATTCTGTCTTTCAAAATTCCTACAGTCCTACATGGCTGCAAATCATACATGTACATTATATCTTCGCCACTTACTGGGACTTTGAAGTTGCGTATTCTGTCTTTTTCTTCAATCTCGAGCATTTTTTGCTTGACCAACTCAAGATTTGCCAGATATTTGGCCTTTTTTGCAAGGTTTTTGGAAGTTATATCACTTGTGCAAAGAATCATAAGGTCGTCAATGTCGTCTCCTGCCTCAAACAGACAGCGTCTTACAGCAGAATCGGTTACCTCATCCTCAACCAAAGCTATTGGTCTAAGGTGAAGAAAAACAAGTTTTTGCACATATTTCATATTTTCATTCATCGGCAGTTTCATCCTTCTGAAAATGCTTTGCACCATTTTGGAACCTTTCACCTCATGCCCGTGAAACGAAAATCCCACCTTAGCATCAAATCTTTTACACAGCGGTTTGGCAATGTCATGCATTATAGCAGCCCACCTAAGCCAAAGTTTGTCAGATTGTTTTGCAACATTATCCAAAACTTCAAGGGTATGACGGAAATTGTCTTTGTGAGATTTTTCCCCAACACTCTCAACGCCTTTCAAAGCCACCATTTCAGGAAAAATTATTGCCAGCAACCCACATCTATCCAGCAATTTGAATGCAAGGGAAGGGAATGACGACAAAATCATCTTGTTTAATTCTTCGCAAATTCTTTCTTGTGAGATTATTTTTATGCGTTCTTTGTTGCGAGTTATTGCATCAAAAGTTTCTGGCAAGATAGAAAAATCCAATTGTGCGGCAAATCTTATGCAACGCAACATTCTTAGGGGATCATCCGAAAAGGTTATATCCGGATTCAAAGGTGTGCGAATAATTTGTCGTTTAATGTCTGCTTCTCCATCAAAAGGGTCGACAAGTTCTCCGAAAGTTGCCTTATTCAAAGATATAGCCATTGCGTTTATAGTAAAATCCCTTCTATTTTGGTCGTCTTCCAATGTGCCGTTTTCTACTATTGGTTTACGGGAATCGCTTCTGTATGACTCCTTTCTTGCTCCAACAAACTCTATCTGCCATTCCTTGTTGTCGAGATAGTAATGAATCATTGCTGTTCCAAAGTTTTTGAAAACTGAAACTTTCTTTTTCACAGGCAGATTGTCGGCTACTTTTTGTGCAAGCTCTATTCCAGAACCAATAGTAACAATATCTATATCTGTACTTGGTCTGTGCATAATTGTATCACGCACAAAACCACCCACAACATAAGTCTGCAAATTCAATTCATCAGCAACGTTGCCGATAAGTGTAAAAAGATTGTTATTTATTTTGTCTTTCAAATTCATAACAAGTAATTATATTTTTCCCCAATACTTTCTCAAAAACCATTCACCGCCTAAACTTAAAATAATCAAAAGCCAATACCACCAAAGTGAGATAAAACGGCGATTTTCTATACTTTCGTGAATTATAGGTTTTATTTGAGGGTTGTTTTTTATTAAATCATATAATTTTTCTACTTCTTTAGGTGAAATCATCTTGCCATCGGTCTTTTTAGACAAAGTGAAAAGGTCGGAATGCTTTGCCCTCAAATCGCTTTGTTCCATTGCAATAGCCGTAACAACAAAAGAACCTTTTTCTGAATAGGTTTTGTTGTTGAAAGTTGTTTTTGCAATGTATGTATATTCGCCTTCCTTGAGTTTAGATAGGTTGAGATGATATGCGTTTGATGTTTTGCCAAAAATATAGTTCTGTGTCTTGTTGTTGAATGTTATTGCAATTTCCACATCCGAAGTGTTTATGAGTTCAAAGTTATCATTATAGAGTTGGGCGTTGATTACAACATCTTCATTTTGGGAATAAATATCTTTTTTCTCTATATGAAAATGAGAATTCTTTGTTTTATCTGCCACAAGTTGTATTGTCTTTTGAATAATCTCGTCGCTTTCGTTATGCGTTTGGTTAATCAAAAAATTGTTTATTCTCCATCTCCATATATTTTCCCCTATAACAAAACCCATTCTTGCTTTGTTGTTTTTTTCTGAAAAAGCTATCAAAGGATAATTTGTTGCCACGCTTCCAATTTTTTGATACATAAGTATATTGGCAG
>JABUUQ010000002.1:1194893-1199563 GCA_021443125.1 Bacteroidales bacterium | reverse complement strand
GATTTTATGGACTCTCACGCTGATGCTGGTGCATTAGGTGTCAAGATGATAGACGGACAAGGCAAAATTCTCAAGGAAAGCAAAAGAGGTTTCCCGACTCCATGGGTTTGTTTCTGCAAAATGAGTGGTCTTTCAAAGTTGTTTCCACATTCTTCAAAATACTGTGGCTATTATATGGGGCACCTTTCCTATGAACAGACCAACAAAGTGGATATTCTTGCGGGAGCCTATATGTTTATGAGAAAGGTAGCTTTGGATAAGAGCGGTCTTTTGGATGAAACCTTCTTTATGTATGGCGAAGATATAGATTTGTCTTATCGTATTACTTTGGCAGGATATAACAACTACTATTTTGCCGACACAAGCATAATACACTACAAAGGAGAGAGCACAAAAAAAGGTTCTTTGAACTATGTCTATACTTTCTACAACGCTATGGATATTTTTGCAAAGAAACATCTGTCAAATTCTCAAACAAAAATTTTTTCAATCATCATAAAACTTGCCATTTGGTTTAGAGCCACACTGTCTTTCCTTACAAGAATTTTCAATAACCTGCTTTTGCCTCTTATCGATTTCGTTTGTGTGTATTGTGGTTTCTTTTTCTTGGAAAAGTTTTGGGCAACAACCTATTGGAACGATGTAGATTACTACCCGATACACTATATTCTTGTTGCCATACCTATTTATATTATAATACTTCTTTTTTCTGTCTATCTGTTTGGAGGATATGAAAAGAAGTTCAAACCATACAAACTGCTCTATGGCGTAGGTTTCGGAATGATAAGCCTTTTGGTAGTCTATTCTATTATGCCTGCATCAATGCGTTATTCAAGAGCAATGGTGCTTATGGGCTCTATTTTGAGTTATGCTATATTATTCCTTATCAGATACATCAAACACTTCATCCAAACAGGACACTGGACTTTGTCTCAAGAGTTTATAAACTCCTATGCTATTGTTGGCGATAGAAAAGAGTGCGAAAGGGTAGCACGATTACTGAAAGACACCAACCTTAATCCCGAATTTATAGGTATGATTGCCACAGCAGAGGATGAAGACAAAAATTTCTACCTTGGCAATATCAACCAGTTGGAAGATATAGTAAGAATCTATAAGGTTGGTGAAGTTATTTTCTGTTCCAACTCACTAACACAAAGCAGTATAATAAAAACAATGACACTTCTTGCCAATGTCAATGTGCGTTTCACCATTGCACCCGATAGCGACTTTATCATAGGCAGCAACACTATCAACACAGCAACCGATGTCTATGTTATGAGTGTCAATAGCATAACAAGCGAAACAAATAGACGCAAAAAAAGATTGTTCGATTTCTTTTTGGCTTTATTGTTATTGATTTTTATTGTTCCTTTGCTTTTTATAGAGAAAAAACCTTTCAGAGCAATAAAAAACATCGTTCTTGTATTGATAGCAAAAAGAACTTTTGTGGGTTATGACGCCAAAGATGAAAACCTTGCTGAACTTCCAAAGATAAAGCAATCAATTTTTGCCATTTCCGACAACATTTCCAAAGAAAATCTATCGCTTCCAACAATTCACAGACTCAATCTGCTATATGCAAGAAACTATTCTTTGCAGACCGACCTCGACACAATCATGAAGAATTTTAGAAAGATTTGATTATTTCTTTGTTTCAATAAATTATTCCTTGCTTTTAATTTGCTGAAACGCCGTTTTAATTTTTTCTTTCTTGCTTTTGATTCCATGCCTTTGTATTCTATGAAAATACTATCGCTCTATTTTTGAAAATCAACCTATTAAAACAAAACGAATAAGAAAAAATGAAAAAAAACGGCAAGAATTGAAAAAAATGTTTTATTTTTGCATCGTTTCTTTAAGTAGAAATAAATAAACAAAACAAATTATAAACTTAAATTATCAAAAAAATGAAAAAACTTACTTTATTCGCCCTTGCATTGGGCTTGACATTTGGAGTTTTTGCACAAGGTCTTACAAGACAAAATGCAACTTTGAACACTCCTATGAAATTCAAAACAAGCATGAATGCTACAAAATTGTCTGTAAGCGCTGCTCGTTCAATGGCAAAAACAGTTGGTGTTGAATTTTCTAACTTCCAATTTGCAGAAGAGGGTCTTTTCACTGCTACATTTGATGTAACTATGAATGCAGGTACAGAAAAATACTTCTTCCTTTATATGGACACTGATGGCTCACAAACATTGTCTGAATATGTTCAAGCACAATTAGGAGTGACTCTTGCTCAATATATCGATACTTTGGCACTACAATATGCTACTTACTATGGTGTTGATATTTTTGAAACAGAAGGTGGCTCTCAATCTTTGAGTGACCTTGTTGGTTCTACAAGTTACGAAATTGCTGGTATTGCAATAGGTGCTGGTGATACTGTTGAATTCTCTACAACTTTCACAACTCCTGCTTCTTCTCGCACAGGTGAGGCAAATTTGACAATAACAAAACAAGAATATGTAGAAGATGGCGAAATATTCTGGACAATTATGCCTAACGACCAAACTGCTGGATACTATTTCCTTTGCGAACCTAAAGACTCTGCATTATTCTGGCTTGAAAACTACCCAGATCAAATAGCTAACGAACAAGCTTCTTACGAACAAGAATTGAGTTATTGGGTATCTGGCCAATATAGTTCATATTTCTCATTTGGACTATATGATGATGTAAACGAAGTTTGGTCAACAAGTTTGCTTTCAAGTGGAGCTTACGAAGAAGGTGAAACTTATGTTTATATTTGGGCTGCTTACAATGGTATGTTGGATATGACTGGCATCACTGCTGTTGAATTCGTTTATGGTGGTGGCACAGTTTCATTGAACGAAGTTGCTGACTTTGCTTCAATGTCTGTTTATCCTAACCCTGCAACTGATTTTGTAACTCTTAACTCAAAAGTTAACATTACAAAAGTTGAACTTTACAATGTAAATGGTCAAGTTGTTTATTCAAGCGATGTTAACGCTAACAACGTAACAGTTTCAACTGCTAACCTTGAAAATGGTACATACTTTGTTAAAGCTTATGCTAACGGTATGACAGCTACAAAGAAAGTTGTTGTTAGATAATTTTAACATAAACTAAAATAAAAAGCAGAAGTATTGTTTACTTCTGCTTTTTTTTGTATCTTTGCAACGAAAAATACTATAAATACTAAAATGATACAACAATTATTACAGGAAGCTATCGCAAAAGCTTTGAATGAATTATACAGTATTGATGTAGAATCAAACGCAATAGCCTTGCAACCAACAAAGAAAGAGTTCGAGGGGGATTATACCCTTGTTGTTTTCCCTTACGTGAAGATGGCAAAGAAAAACCCTGAGGCAGTAGCACAAGAAATAGGCGAAAAGGTTAAGGAATTGACAGAGTTGGCAAAGGAATTCAATGTGATAAAAGGTTTTTTGAACTTTTCGGTTGATAAGACTTATTGGAATTCTTTCCTTGATAAGAATAAATGCAATGAAAGTTTTGGATTTGTTGCTACAGATTTGAGCAAGAGTCCTGTTGTAATAGAATACTCATCTCCTAATACCAACAAACCTTTGCACCTTGGACATATAAGAAACAATCTTTTGGGTTGGTCGGTTGCAGAGATACTTAAAGCCAATGGTAATGTTGTCAAGAAGGTTAATCTTGTTAATGACAGAGGCGTACATATCTGTAAAAGTATGGTGGCTTGGCAGAAATTTGCCGATGGAGAAACACCAGAAACTTCTGGTATAAAAGGTGATCATTTGGTAGGAAAGTATTATGTTGTTTTTGATAAAGAATACAAACAACAAATAGCAGACCTTGTTGCTAATGGTATGGATGAAGAACAAGCAAAGAAGGAAGCTCCTATTATGAAAGAGGCTCAGGAAATGCTTGTGAAATGGGAAAACAAAGACTCTGAAGTTAGAGAACTATGGGAAAAGATGAATTCTTGGGTTTATGAAGGATTTGACAAAACATATCAACGCTTGGGAATAGATTTTGACAAAATATATTACGAATCAAACACATATCTTTTGGGAAAGAATCTTGTTCAAGAAGGTTTGGACAAAGGTGTATTCTATAAGAGAGATGATGGTTCAGTATGGATAGATCTAACAAGCGAAGGCTTAGATGAAAAACTTCTTTTGAGAAAAGACGGCACAAGTGTATATATGACGCAAGACCTTGGCACCGCTTGTTTAAGACATAATGATTTTTCTTCTGACAAACTTATCTATGTTGTTGGCAATGAACAGATATATCATTTCCAAGTTCTTAAAAAAGTTATGGAGAAACTTGGATTTGATTGGGCAAAAGATTTGTATCATCTTTCTTATGGTATGGTTGAGTTGCCTAACGGTAAAATGAAATCTCGTGAGGGAACCGTTGTTGATGCAGACGACCTTATGGAAGCAATGTATCAAGAGGCAAAAGAACAAACGCTTAGCCATGGCAAGAATACTTTCTCCGAAGAAGAAGCCGACCAACTTTATAATACTCTTGCTTTAGGTGCTTTGAAATACTTTATGCTGAAAGTTGACCCAAGTAAAACAATGTTGTTTAATCCTAAAGAAAGTATTGATTTTAATGGTAATACAGGACCTTTTATTCAATACACCTATGCTCGTATATCTTCAATAATCCGCAGGGCAAAAATAGATGAAGATATAGATGTGGCT
>JABUUQ010000002.1:1192372-1194352 GCA_021443125.1 Bacteroidales bacterium | reverse complement strand
TTTCCTATGTGTGTTGCTTTGGAACAAAAACATTTGACAGTTGAATTAAAATAAAAAAACAATTATGGACTTATTATTTATTATTCTCTTACTTGTTGTAGGAATGGCTTTGATAGTATTAGAGCTTGTGGCAATACCAGGAACAAGTTTTCCAGGTTTGCTTGGTTTGGGTTTGACAATTTGGGGCTTATTCAAAGTTTTTGAAGAATTTGGCACAGCATGGGGCTATGGTCTTTTGGTGGCAGAAGTTGTCCTTTGCGTTGTGCTTCTTATCTATTCTTTAAGAACAAAAACCTGGAAACGTTTCTCTCTTAAAGAAGAAATATCTTCAAAAGTCAATGAAGTGAAAATAGAGATAAAGGCAGGCGACAAGGGTAAAAGCATAACACGCCTTGCTCCAATGGGAACAGCAATGATAAATGGAGAAAGGGTAGAGGTTTTTACATCAACTTCTTTTGTTGACCCTAATGTAGAACTTATTGTTGAACAAGTGGATGGCAACAAAATAAGGGTAAAACCTGTTGACGCTTAATTAAAAACAATTATTAACAAATAAAAACAAAAAATTATGGGACTTACAGCAACAACAATTATCGTAATACTTTGTATTGTATTACTTATGGTATTTCTTTATTTAGTGCCAGTCAGTTTATGGTTTCAGTGTGTGCTAAATGGAGTTAAAATCTCTTTGGTTCAATTGATGTTTATGCGTTGGAGAAAGATTCCACCTGCAATTATTGTCAACGCAATGATTAACTCAAAAAAAGCAGGCTTGGATTTGAATAGCAATGCTCTTGAGGCTCACTACCAAGCTGGTGGTCATGTGCAGAGAGTTGTAAATGCTCTTATTTCTGCAGATAAGGCAAACATTTCTTTGGATTTCAAAGCTGCCACTGCTATTGATCTTGCAGGTAGAGACGTTTTTGAAGCTGTACAAATGAGTGTAAATCCTAGAGTGATAGATACACCTTCAGTTGCTGCAGTTGCAAGAAATGGTATTCAACTTATCGTAAAAGCAAGGGTAACAGTTAGAGCCAATATCAGTCAATTGGTAGGTGGTGCTGGTGAAGAAACAATTCTTGCTCGTGTTGGCGAAGGTATTGTAACTTCTATTGGTAGTGCAGAATCTCATGCTTATGTATTGGAAAACCCAGACAGTATCTCAAAACTCGTTCTTTCAAAAGGTTTGGACACAGGTACGGCATTCGAAATTCTTTCTATCGACATAGCAGACATAGACGTAGGAAAGAATATTGGTGCTGAATTGCAAATGGATCAAGCTAATGCAGACAAAAACATAGCACAAGCAAAGGCAGAAGAAAGACGTTCAATGGCTATTGCTGCAGAACAGGAGATGAAGGCAAAAGCTCAGGAAATGCGTGCAAAAGTTATTGAGGCAGAGGCAGAAATACCTATGGCAATGGCAGAAGCTTTCCGCAAAGGCAATCTTGGTATTATGGATTACTACAAAATGAAAAACATCCAAGCCGATACTGATATGAGAGAAACAATCTCTAAGAGCCAGAACTAGCAATTTTGAATGAAAAAACAATCTTATATTATTGCTAAGGGGGTAAAGGTCAATAACCTCAAAAATATCTCCGTAAGCATACCACAAAATAGTTTTACTGTAATTACAGGAGTATCAGGAAGCGGGAAATCATCTCTCGCTTTCGATACTTTATTTGCAGAAGGTCAAAGACGATATATAGAAAGTTTGTCTTCTTATGCAAGGCAGTTTATCGGTCGTATGCCAAAGCCAGAGGTGGATAAAATAGAAGGTATCCCTCCGGCAATAGCAGTACATCAAAGGTCGATAAACAGAAATCCTCGTTCCACAGTAGGAACAATGACAGAGATTTATGAATATCTTAAACTTTTATATACAAAAATAGGCAGGACTTTTTCACCAATTTCAGGGCAAGAGGTGAAAAGAGATTCTGTGTCCAATGTTGTTGATGCAATTCTTGAGAACTACAA
>JABUUQ010000002.1:1189818-1190910 GCA_021443125.1 Bacteroidales bacterium | reverse complement strand
TATGGTTATCCAACCGATTATGCTCCAAAATGTTCAGAGGCTACAGGTGCAATAAAATTGATACAAGACATTCAGGTTGTTGACCAAAATTCCATAGCGGTAAGTTCTCGTTCCAACCCTGCACTTTATACTGGCGTTTTTGATGATATTCGTACTCTTTTTGCAGAGCAACCTCTTTCAAAAGCTCGTAATTTGAATGCAGGTTATTTCTCTTTCAATGTTGAGGGTGGTCGTTGTGAGACTTGCAAAGGCACAGGCGTTGTAAATATAAGCATGCAATTTATGGCGGATGTTACTTTGGAGTGTGAAGAATGCCATGGCAAACGCTACAAAGAAGATGCCTTGGAAATAAAATACAAAGAAAAGAATATATCTGATGTTCTTGCTATGACGGTTGATGAAGCTGTTGAGTTTTTTAGCGATAACGACACGGCAAGTCTTAGAAGAATCAGCAAAAAACTTAAGATTCTTCAAAAAGTAGGGCTGGGCTATCTGCAGCTTGGTCAATCCCTTTCAACTGTTTCTGGCGGAGAGGCACAAAGAATAAAACTGGTTACCTTCCTTGAACGAGGTTCTGTGATGAGAAAGACATTATTTGTTTTTGATGAGCCAACAACGGGACTTCATTTTGATGATATAAGAAAGTTAAACGAGTGTTTTGACACTTTGATAAAGAACGGACATACGGTATTGATAATAGAGCATCACTTAGACATTATCAAAACTGCAGATTGGCTTATTGAACTCGGTCCAGGTGGAGGAAAACATGGCGGTAATATAATTTTTGAGGGTACTGTCAAGAATATGGTTGAGAATGCCGACACTCCAACTTCCCAATTTTTGAAAGCCATGGTTAAAACAAAGAAATAAAAAAATATTCCTTGCTTTTATGAAATTAGAACTTGCTTCTATTTTGCTGAAACGGCGTTTTAATAAAGAGGAAATAAAATATCTTCTTTCTTTGGAAGGGGAGGATATGCAGGAATTGTTTGCCAAAGCGAATGAAACGAAGTTGAAATATCTTGATAATTATGTGCATTTGCGTGGATTGATAGAATACTCAAACATTTGCGAAAAAAATTGCCTTTATTG
>JABUUQ010000002.1:1185023-1188756 GCA_021443125.1 Bacteroidales bacterium | reverse complement strand
ATAATCATTCCAAAGGCTTCAACCACCGAAGAAGAGGATGCAGCCAAATTGTTGCAAAAGAGTTTGAAAGATGTTTGCAAAGCAAAGGTTGCGATATTTGATGAAACATATCCTCGTCAGGAAAAAGAGTTTGTGATTGGCAGAGCAAGAGGATTGGCAAACAATAATATAGATTTTAGGACTTATATGTCTTCTTATGTTGTTGCGGGCGAAAAAGTGCTTTTCAATGGCAGCAATACATATTATTCTGTTGTTGATTTCTTGGAAAGAGAACTTGGTATGAGAATGTTTGCTCCCGATTGCATAACTTTTGAGTCAAAGAAAAATTTTTCAATTGCTTCAAATACAAAGTATTCCTACACTTCTCCAAACAAATTCCGTGAAATAAATTCGTCATTTACAAAGAAACATAAAGATTATCAGCGTTGGATAAAAACAGACCTTTACCAAGAGGCTTTTGCAAGGGGGTTCTATGTTCATACTGCTGAAAAACTATTGCCACCAAGCCAATACTTCAAATCTCATCCCGAATACTATGCTTTGGTTAATGGGCAAAGGTCAAGAGAACAGGTTTGCTGGTCCAATGATGAGGTTTTCAAAATAATGAAAGAGAATCTTGCACATCAAATGGCATTGCAACCAGACAGGAATTGGTGGAGTGTTTCTCAAAACGATAATGATGCGTATTGTCATTGCGACAAATGTATGGAATTGATAAACAAGGAAGGCTCACCAGCAGCACCTATTATCAAGTTCGTGAATAAGATGGCAAAAGCATTCCCAAACAAAACTATTTCTACTTTGGCATATATCTATTCTCGTAAGGCTCCAAAAACTCTTGTGCCAGAAAAGAACGTACAAATAATGCTTTGCACAATAGAAGCAAATAGAAATATAACTATTGAGGAGGAAAAGGAAAGAACACCAAAAGGTTGTTTTGCAAAAGACCTTGAAGATTGGGGCAAAAAGACTAACAACATATATCTTTGGGACTACGAATGCGATTTTGCTTACTACATAGCGCCATTCCCTAATTTCCATGTTCTTCAACCTAATATACAGTATTTTGTGGAGAATGGTGCAACTTTGCAATTCCAACAAGCAAATTGCCAAACAGGAAATGACTTTTCTGAACTGAAAAACTATTTGTTGGCAAAACTGCTTTGGGACCCTTATGCAAATCAAGACTCTATAATAAATGAGTTTTTGCACGGCTACTATGGTCCTGCTGCTCCAAAAGTAAGACAATACATGGATGATATTGATTCTGTGGCAATAAGCTATAAGGGTAAAGTGTCTTTGAATATATATGGTGCACCTATTCGTTATGCTGACAATATCTTTAGCAAGGACAATCTTTCCAGATATGACAGCATAATGGAAGAAGCAGAGAAATTGGTTGCCAACAACAAGACCTACCAAGGAAGAGTACAGACAGTAAGGCTTGCTATCGACTATGCAATAATGGAAATAGCAAAATCAGATATGTTTGGCGAAAGAGGTTGGTATCAAAAGATAAATGGCAAATATATCTTGCGAGAAAACCTTAAGGCAAAGCTTGATAAGTTTTATGAAGTATGCAAAAAGCAAAACGTATCTCATATGAACGAAAGAGGTTTGACACCTGAAACATATTATAGAACTTCTTTGCGTTTTCTTGAAATCGATATAGAAAATGATTTGGCTTTTCAAAAGAAAGTAACAGTCAATCCTGATGCTACACCTTCTTATTGCAAAGGAAATCCTATGGTTTTGACTGATGGAGTGAGAGGTGCCGACGATTACAATATGAATTGGTTAGGATGGTGGGGACCAGACTTTGAAATTGTTGTAGATTTGGAAAAAGAAACAAAAAATAGAACTATTTCAATTGCTTCTTTGGCTGTACCTACAAGTTGGATATTGCATCCAAATCAAGTTAAGTGCCTTGTTTCATTAGATGGCAAGAAATACGTAGAAGTAGGCACAGAGAAAATGGACGGATACAATAGAAATAATCCTCATGTTAAAGAATACACCTTCAAATACAAAGATAAATTCCGTTATGTCAAGTTTGAGGTTAAAGGAACTAATACTCTACCTTCATGGCATGTTGCTTACGGCAAAAAATCATGGGTATTTGTTGATGAAATCACTGTAAAATAAACGGCAATGACAGAAGAAAAGAAAGCATACTTGCAATATGCATTTAGATATGGCTCTATAGCAGGTTTTATTATGTTTTTATACAATCTGCTTGGCTTTTACACAAAGTTTGAAAACAAACTTCTTTTTTCAGACATAGGTTTTGCTATTACTTTGTTCTTTTTGCTCTATGTTTTTAGGCATTATAGAAGATTATACTCTAATCAAAACATAAAATTCGGCAGATATTTTGCTATAGGTTGCCTTGTTACTCTTTGCATAGCTGCTTTCAACACGCTATATCTTTATTTGAAGATAACTATCTTGGATCCTTTCTATTTCACTCAAGTGTTGAATGCAATGTTTGAAATGATGAAAGAATACAAAATCAATAATATAGAACTCTTTACGGAAAACCCTCAACTTATTCCGGTAATGAAGGCTTCTTTTTTATTTACATCTTTCATTCTTTCCTTTGTTGGCAATATATTATATGTATTATTGCTTGCATGGACTATGGTTATCAACAAGAAAATATACAATAACACAAATCAAAACAATAATGGTTAAAATTCTTAGACGATATAAATCAGAAATGCACGGCTCTTATGGCAAAGCATCCTTGAAATATGGCCTTATTCTTGGGCTTGTCTTGAGTTTTGTCTTATTCCTAAGATATTTGATAGGCTTTGCTCCCGATGCTCCCGTAAGTAAAGCAGAAACATGGACGGTTTTTGCAATTATGCTTATAGGTGGTGGCATTGCGACCTACTACTATCGTAACAATTTGACAGATAAAAAAATAACATTCAAGGAAGCATATCTTCTAAGTTTGTTGTCAAACATCATTGCTTGCATTATTTATGCAATGTTTATGTATATTTACGCAACAAGTATAGATAATGGCGAAGATTCTTTCTTGAAAAGGAGTATAGGCGTATTAGTGAAGAACTTTACAGAGAAAGGCGAAGCTGTTCCCGATATGACAGGCTACAGAATATCTTTTCTTTCTATCAGTTCCTTGATGTATAATATGGTTATGTCGGTTCTTGCAGCATTTATTTCGGCTATGATTTTCAGAAACGAGAAGGCTGCACCATACATCAAAGAAAAGAAAAAATAAAACGCCGTCTCAAAAAATTAAAAGCAAGGAATAATTTTTTAGAAGTAAGGAATAATTTAACGAAATCAAATAAAAAACTATGGATATTTCAATTATAGTGCCATTGTTGAATGAGGAAGAATCTCTAAGGCCATTGTCGGAGTGGATAAAAAAGGTTATGGATGCAAATTCCTATTCTTATGAGATTATAATGGTGGATGATGGTAGCAAAGACAAGTCTTGGAATGAGATAGAGAAACTTTCTGTTGAGAATCCAAATATAAAAGGTGTCAAATTCCGCAGAAACTATGGCAAAAGTGCAGCTTTGAATGTTGGTTTTGAGCATTGTAGTGGTGATGTAGTCATTACTATGGATGCAGACTTGCAAGATTCTCCCGAAGAGATACCAGAACTTTTCAAAATGATAAAAGAAGATGGTTTTGATTTGGTATCTGGCTGGAAGAAAAAGAGATACGATTCCAAAATTGCAAAAAACATTCCTTCAAA
>JABUUQ010000002.1:1183036-1184962 GCA_021443125.1 Bacteroidales bacterium | reverse complement strand
AGATGTTGTTAAATCCATAGAAGTTTATGGCGAAATGCACAGATATATTCCAGTAATAGCAAAATGGGCTGGCTTTTCAAAAATCGGAGAGAAGGTTGTGCAACACCAAAAACGCCAATTTGGAACAAGCAAGTTTGGTATGAGCAGATTTATCAATGGTTATCTTGATTTAATCTCTATTATGTTCGTGTCAAAGTTCTCTAAAAAACCTATGCACTTCTTTGGTGCTTTGGGAAGTATTATGTTTTTGATAGGAATAGTGGCAACTATTATTCTTGGAGTAAAGAAACTTGTGGCACTGTCAAATGGTTGGAGTCCTGAAATGCATCTTGTTACCGAAAGTCCTTATTTCTATATAGCTTTGGTTATGTTATTGCTTGGTGCTCAGTTGTTTCTTACAGGTTTTCTTGCTGAACTTATCGGTAGAAACTCAACAACAAGAAACAATTACTTGATAGAAAAAGAACAAAACTTTTAATAAATAATTGTCTTATGAATGTAAGGGATATTATTGAAGAAGCAATAGATGTAAAGCAGCGTTTATTGACAGACAAGTGTTATTTGGATGCTGTTGATAAGACTGTGGAGATGTTTGTTGAGGCATTCAGCAACAATAACAAGGTTTTGTTTTGTGGCAATGGCGGTTCAGCGGCGGATGCTCAGCATATTGCAGCAGAATTGTCCGGAAGATTCTATATGGACAGACCACCACTATATGCAGAGGCTCTTCATGTAAATTCTTCCTATGTTACATCGGTTGCAAATGACTATTCCTATGATGATATTTATGCAAGAATGACTCAGGCAGCAGGAAGGGGAGGTGATATTCTTGTTGGTATTTCTACTTCCGGAAATTCCGAAAATGTTGTGCGTGCAATGAAAACCGCCAAAGAGCAGGGAATGAAGACAATAGCCCTAACAGGCAAAACAGGAGGCAGAATGAAAGAATTGGCTGATGTTCTTATTGAAATACAATCAACAACTACGCCGAGAATACAGGAATGCCACATCATGACAGGGCATATCATTTGCGAATTAGTGGAAAAAAAACTATTCTCACACAACAATAAGTAATATGAAAGAGAATTGCAAATACTTGTTTTTGGATAGGGATGGAGTAATCAATGTAAGAAAAATGGGAGGCTACATTACATCCTATTCGGAGTTTGAATTCATTGATGGTGTAAAACAAGCACTTGCAATTTTCAATAAGATATTTGATAGAATCTTCATAATCACCAATCAGCAAGGCATAGGCAAAGGATTGTTTACCCAAGATGATTTCAACAAGCTTACTCTGCTGATGCTGAACGATATAAACGAAAGTGGAGGGCGAATAGACAAAGTGTATATGTGTCCTTTTTTGAAAGAAGAACAGTCTTTGATGCGAAAACCTTCCATAGGTATGGGGCTAAAAGCAAAAGAGGATTTTCCCGAAGTGGATTTTTCGCAAAGTATTATGGTGGGAGATTCCAATACAGATATGATTTTCGGCAAGAATTTGGGAATGTATAATGTCTTTATAGACAATCACACTGGCGAACCCTACGATGAAACCATTATACACGAGAAATATGACAGTTTAATTCAATTTGCAAACAATATAAAAACGAAATAAATAATGAATCTTAGAACTTTAACAATTATTGCAAGTGTTGTGTTGTTTATTGGGCAAACAAATGCCTATGCACAAAACACTACAGACAAACAAGGAAGAAAACAAGGCCATTGGACAAAGACTGCAAAAAACGGAAAGAAGATTTACGATGGTCAATTCAAGGATAACAATCCTGTGGATACATTCTATTATTACGATAGCAAGGGAAAAGTAAGTCTAAAAAACTATTTTTCAAACAATGGCAAGAATAATTATGCTTGGCTCTATCATTCTAATGGTAATTTGAAGGCTGAAGGTAATTATATAGA
>JABUUQ010000002.1:1181033-1182978 GCA_021443125.1 Bacteroidales bacterium | reverse complement strand
TACTTCAAAAACAATCAAAAGGAAGGTCAGGAAAAAGTTTGGGACGATAGTGGCAAAGAGGTTATACAAGTTGCAACTTATAAGGCAGGAAAAAGAGAAGGAGAGTTCTTCAAAAGTTTGTATTCTGCAGGTTACTACACTTGCACCTACAAAAACGATAAAATGAATGGTGTATACACCGAGTATTACCCTACAAAAAAAGTAAAAGTTAAAGGTCAATACAAAGATAATAACAAAGAAGGCCAATGGATTGTCTATAATTCATTCGAACAAACTGTTCAAAAACTTACATACAAAAATGACAAACTTGTAGAAGATATATTGATTTTGAAAACTATGGATAAGGATATGGAAGTTTCTCAAAACGATATAGCAATGGTTCGTCCTACTGGAAAACAGACGCAAGTTATTACAACTAAAGGCAATAAAATTGCGTGCATGCAAGATATTGAAGGTATATTGGAGTATTTGAACGGAGAAAAATTCTATCGCATGGATGAGAAAGCAAAAATCTATGTGAATATAGATGTAATGAGGGGACTTGACGCTAATGGTGTTTTGAAAACATCGGTAGATTTAGGTGTAAAAATAACACCTGACAAAGACGGAGTAGAAATCGTAAAAACTTTGTTCCGTGAAGATTAAACAATTTTAATAAAGTATTACTTGAGTTATTGAATAGATAAATTCTTTCTTCGTTTCAATAAATTAAAACGGCGTTTCAGTAAAAGAAAACAAGGAAATAATTTTTTGATTTGATAAGTTTTGTGTAACTTTGCGAATTGATTTTTACAGATTCTTGAAATTATGTATGTAGCTATTGCAGGTAATATAGGAAGTGGAAAGACAACTCTTACCAATATGCTTTCGGAGCATTTTGGTTGGACGCCTGTATATGAAAATATAGATAACAATCCTTATATATCTGATTTTTATGAAGATATGAGGCGATGGGCTTTCAATCTTCAAATATATTTTCTTCATAGAAGGTTTGAACATGTTATTGAATCTTGCAAAAAGTATGATAACTTGGTGCAAGACAGAACTTTATATGAAGATGCATACATTTTTGCACCTAATTTGCACTCTATGGGTTTGTTGTCTTCTCGTGATTATGAGACATATCGTTCTTTGTTCAACCTTATGATTTCTCTGACACCAAAACCAGATATTCTTATTTACCTAAAAGCTTCTGTTCCAACACTTATCAATCTGATTACCAAGAGGGGACGAGATTATGAGGCATCTATTCGTTTGGATTATATAACTTCATTGAACAAAAGATATGATGATTGGGTTAATTCCTACGAAGGAAAGAAAATTATCGTTGATGTGGACAATATGAACTTTGTTGATAATCCTGAGGACTTTGGTGTTGTGGTTGAAAAGATAAATGCTGAAATAAACGGACTATTCTAATATGAAAAAACTTGCTCTTATACCATCGCGTTTCCAAAGTTCGCGTTTCCCTGGCAAACCTTTGGCTTTGATAAATGATAAGCCAATAGTTATGTGGGTATATGATGCAGTCAAAAACGCCGATTTGTTTGATGATGTTTTTATTGCAACCGATGATGATAGAATAGCAAATGTGGTAAAAGAGAATGGAGGAGAGTATATTATGACATCTTCAACACTTTCTTGCGGAACGGAACGCTGTGAGCAGGCATTGTCTTTTCTTGAAAAGGATGGCAAGTGCTATGATGTTGTTGTAAATATACAAGGAGACGAACCACTAATCCAAAAAGAGCAGATAGTCAAAGTTTTGGAGGGATTTAAATCTCAAAATGCTGATATTGTTACGCTTATCAAATTGATAGACAAGGCAAACGATGTTGATGATAAAAATATAGTCAAGGTTGTTAAGTCAAAGAACGATAAAGCTTTGTATTTCTCTAGAAGCCGAGTGCCTTTCAATAGAGATAAAGATTTGAATGATTTGATA
>JABUUQ010000002.1:1178209-1180217 GCA_021443125.1 Bacteroidales bacterium | reverse complement strand
TTGTTGAAACTTTGGCTGCAACACCAATAGCAGCAGAAGAAGTAACAGACAAACTTGATGTTGATGCCACTCCGATAGCAGACAGAACGCAAGAAACAATAGAAAAGGCAGAGGAAAACAAAGAAAATATCATTGTTGAAGATATCAAACCTGCTGAAAAAGAGATGGAAGTTGCAGATAAGGATGCTATGCAAATGGAATTGCAAGATATCGTTAAAAAACATTCCTCTACTCCAAAAGGTAAAACTAAAAAGACTAAGAAAAAGAAGAGAGGTTTTTGGTTTGTTTTGTTCTGGATAGTATTGATATTGTTGTTATTGTGTGGTGGTTTTGTAGGTGCTCATTGGATGGGATTTTTGAAAGACATCAAAGCATTATCTCCAATAACAGACAAACTTTCATACTATATTCCTGTTAGAAATGCAGAATCAGAAACTACAGTTATACAATCTGCTGTTCAGACACCAACAGAAGAACCAGAAATATCAGTGGAAGAAGTTTCTGCAACAGAGGAAACAGCTCCGGAAATAGCAACTGAAGCACCTGCTCCACAATACTATGACAATTCAAACCAAACACAAAAAGCTGCCACTCCTAAAAAGAAAGCAACAACAACCAATACCAATAAAACAAAGCAGACAACTGCAACACAACCACAGCAACAAGCAACGATAGTTGAAGATAATACACCTGTATTGTCTCAAAATTATTCTAAACTTGGCTTCGATGTTGTTGATGGCACTTATTCAGACAAAAAACGTGCTGAACAACAGGCAAGAAAAGCTAAATCTTTGGGTTATGATAGTTACGTGCTATCAAAAATCAAGAGTGGAACACCTATATACTATGTAAGTTATGGCTCTCGCAGAACATTGGCAGAGGCAAACGACTTAATGAGTAACATGAAGACAAAAATGGGTGGTAACTACTACGTTATCTCTCGTTAGAAACTTGTTTTGCGTTATCAAATTTCAACGATAGCGAAAGAAAATGTTGCAACAATACCCTTATAGTTATCATACGCTGAGTAATGGTATAAGACTTGTGCATCGATATACTCCTTCGGGTGTTGCTCACCTTGGTGTAACTATTGATGTAGGGAGCAGGGATGAACATATCAATGAAAATGGTATGGCTCACTTTATAGAGCACTGCATTTTCAAGGGTACAAAAAATCGTCGTTCATCAAGCATACTTTCTCGTATAGATGGGGTTGGTGGAGAGTTGAATGCATATACAACAAAGGAAGAAACAGTTGTTTATTCCACTTTTCTTAATAATTACTACGACAGAGCAACGGAACTGCTTGCCGATATAGTTTTCAATTCTGTCTTTCCAGAAAAAGAATTGGAAAAAGAAAAATCGGTAATAGTGGAAGAAATAAATTCTTATGAGGATTCTCCAACTGATTTAATCTATGACCATTTTGAACGTTTGGTTTTTGGCAATACAGGTCTTGGTCGAATGATTCTTGGTACGCCAGAAAGAATAGAAAACTTTACATCCGAACAAGTTAAGGACTTTGTTCAACGCAAATGGTTCACAAATCTTATTGTAGTCTCAACTGTTGGTAATATAGACTTTGAAAGATGGGTTAGAATGTGCGAAAAGTATTTTGCTATCTATCCTCAAAATCTAACAAACAAGCGCAGACGTTCTTCTTATCACTATAAACCACAAGCAATAGAGGAAAACAGAGATACTTGCCAAGCCCATATTATGATAGGCACGCAATCCTATAGTTATAAAAACGATAAAAAGATTGCTTTTTCGTTATTGAACAACATTTTGGGCTCTCCTGCCATGAACTCTGCCTTGAATATGCATATTAGAGAGAAATACGGCTTTTGCTATACAATAGAATCTAGTTATCAGGCATATAGCGACAATGGCATTTTCCAAATCTACACTGGCACGGAAGAAAAATATATAGATAGAATGCTTCAGTTGATAGAAAAAGAACTTTTGCACTTTGCCAACAAGCGTTTGACGCAATCGCAAATGACTC
>JABUUQ010000002.1:1176182-1177318 GCA_021443125.1 Bacteroidales bacterium | reverse complement strand
CTCTTAAAACTTTAACAATAAAATTTGATAACTTTATATCACATACAGAAATACCAAAATTTAGAGGTGCAGTTGTCAAGCTTTTGGGTGATGATGTCAATCTGTTGTTCCATAACCATACATTAGAGGGGTTGAGATATTCTTACCCATTGATTCAGTATAAAATATTGGATGGAAAATTTGCAATAGTTTGTATAGGAGAGGGAACAGAGATAATTAGTGATTTTTTTAATAAAGAATCTAAGAAGGTTACTGTAAATAAACGAGAAAGAGTTTTAGAAATTGAAGAAATCAAGGCAGAAAAAACACTTATTCAACTACATGATTGTGAATTTGAGTATATAATAAAAAAATGGATGCCTTTTAATCATGAAAACTATCAAAAATACATGGAATTAGATAGTTTGGTAGAGCGATACCAGATGTTGGAGCAAATTCTTGTTGCCAATATTCTATCACTCCTAAAAGGTGTTGGTGTTTATCTTGAAGATACTTTGAAATGTAGGGTTACAAATGTGCTAAATTCCAATATAGGCATATATAAAGGAGTGAAAATGATGCAGTTTGATATAAAATTCAAAACGAATTTGCTATTACCCTCTTATGTAGGTATAGGCAAAGGAGTAAGCATAGGACATGGAACAATAATCAAACAAACTGAAAAACAATAGTGTGAAAAGATAGAACTAACAAAAGAATAGAAAAAATAAAACGCCGTTTTAATTTAATAAAACGAAGGAATAATTTTTTATTCCTTCGTTTTGATTTTTTATAATGGTAATAGATGTAATTAACTCTTTCTATGTGAGTTATTTTTTGGTTTTGCCAACGTAGGTTACTTTCTCATCACCCATAAGAGTGGATGCATTGACATTTTCTCCATCAATGGTGCCGTGAAAATTCTTAATCATAAACTTTCCATAGCCTTTGCCTTTCACGGTAGGGGTGATATTGTTGCCTGTAACAATTATTTTGCCATCTTTCTTGCTTACTGTAAGATTTGGAATGGTCGCATCAACAGCAAAAGGCATAAGTCTTGAGAATTTTACATTGTATAATACAGCTGTAGCCACATTATCTTTTATTGTAAGTGTTGCTTTGGTGTTTTTTCGTGCGTAATCGCCTATTGTTAGTGT
>JABUUQ010000002.1:1171338-1173863 GCA_021443125.1 Bacteroidales bacterium | reverse complement strand
CTTTCTCACGGAGTCAGCAAGGTGATGTATGCAATCTCTCGTAAGAAAGGAAGAATTGCGCCTCACAATTGTTGGTCTTCTATGCTAACTTCTAGTATTACAGTGGCTTTTGGTGGTTCTGTGGGATTGGAAGCTCCTATAGTTTATACAGGAAGTGCCATTGCGTCAAATGTTTCAAGGTTTTTTAGATTAAACGCTCATCTTACAACTCTTTTGGTAGGTTGTGGTGCAGCGGGAGCAATAGCAGGAGCATTCAAGGCCCCAATAGCAGGAATTTTGTTTGCCTTTGAGGTTCTTATGTTGGATTTGAGTATGGTAAGTATTCTTCCATTGCTTATTTCTGCTATTTCTGCAGCTATGATATCTTATTTCTTTCTTGGCACAGATATGCAGTTTTCTTTTTCGGTCAATGCTCCTTTCGAATTAGCCAAAATACCTGCATTTATTATTTTGGGTGTTGTATCCGCTTTAATATCACTATATTATTTCAAAGTAAGCAAATTGGTAAATAAAGTATTCAAATCTTTGAGAATGTGGTGGAGGATTATTTTGGGAGGAGTCTTGCTTGGAGGTATGGTATTTATTTTTCCACCATTGTTTGGAGAAGGATATGTTGGGCTTAATCGCTTGTTAAACAATGATATGCAGTCGCTTTTGCAAGATAGTTTCTTTTATGATTGGATAGGAAATCCTTATCTTGTAATAGTTATTACTTTGGCAATTGTTTTGATAAAATGTTTTGCAACCAATATTACTTGTGCTTCTGGTGGTGTTGGTGGAGTTTTTGCACCAAGTTTGTTTATAGGCGGATTTGTAGGCTTTTTTGTTGCAAGAACATTGAATATCATAGGTTTGGGAGTAAATGTAGCTGAAAGTAACTTTGTTCTTGTTGGTATGGCTTCGGTTATGGCTGGCATTATGTATGCTCCTCTAACATCTATCTTTTTGATAGCGGAAATTACAGGAGGTTATGCTTTGTTGGTGCCTTTAATGATTTCGTCTACAATATGTTATCTTGTTGTTAGAAGTTTTAACAGATATTCTATTTATGCTCAGCCTTTGGCAAATAAAGGAGATTTGATGACACACAACAAAGACAAAACAGCTATTCACTTTATGGATAAGACGAAGATATTGGAAACTAATTTCTACAAGTTGGATGAGAATGCCAAGTTGAGAGATGTTGTGAAAGCTGTGGAAAATTCTTCAAGAAACTTCTTTCCAGTTGTTGATAACGAAAATAATTTCAAAGGTGTGCTTGTATTGGATGATGTGCGTAATGTTTTGTTTCATCCTGAGTATTATGACACTTTAGAGGTTAAGAAACTGATGAGATATTCTGAGTATTTTATCGCTGATATCAACGATACAATGGAACAGATAGTCAAGAAATTCAAAGGCGTAGATAGATACACAATTATAATTCTTGATAAGGGAAAATTTGTCGGCTGTATGTCAAGGGCAAATGTTTTCCGAGCATATCAAAACTATATACACAATAATTCAGACGAATAATCAAAAATATTAAAATATATGAAAATAGCAGTTGTTGGTGCCACTGGTTTGGTTGGCAGTGTAATGTTGAAAGTTTTGGAAGAAAGAGGTTTTGCAAAGGAAACAATAATTCCTGCAGCTTCAGAAAAAAGCGTTGGAAAAAAGATTTCGTTTGCAGGAAAGGAACTTATGGTTGTTAGTGTGCAAGATGCTATAAATCAAAACTGCGATTATGCTATTTTTTCTGCAGGTAGCAAGGCTTCAAAGCAGTATGCACCTTTGTTCGCAGAGAAAAATACAACAGTGATAGATAATTCTTCATGTTGGAGAATGGATAAAAATGTGCCTTTGGTTATTCCAGAAATCAATATCGATGCTGTAAAACAATCAGACAGAATTATTGCGAATCCAAATTGCTCTACGATTCAAATGCTTGTTGCTTTGGCTCCATTGGATAGGGAATACGATATAAAAAGAATAGTTGTTTCTACATATCAGAGCGTTACGGGAACAGGTGTAAAGGCAGTGCAGCAGTTGGCTTCAGAGGAAAAAGGAGAACAATGCCAAATGGCCTATACTCATCAAATATATCATAATGTTTTGCCTTATGGTGGTGATTTTCTCGACAATGGCTACACTACCGAAGAAGAGAAACTTGTCAACGAAACAAAGAAAATTCTTGCCAAACCAGAGATAAAAGTTACTGCTATGGTGGCTCGTGTGCCAGTAGTGGGAGGTCATAGCGAGAGTGTAAATATAGAATTTTCAAAACCTTACGAATTAAAAAATATTTTCTCTTTGCTTGAAAACACAAAAGGAATAACTGTTTTGGATGAGCCATCAAAACATATCTATCCTATGCCAATTATTTCCGAAGGTAAAGACGATGTTTTTGTTGGAAGGTTGCGTCGTGATAATACAGTGGAAAGCGGTTTGAATTTGTGGGTTGTGGCAGATAATCTTCGAAAAGGTGCTGCAACAAATGCTATTCAAATTATGGAAGCATTGATAGCAAGAAGATAAAAATGGTT
>JABUUQ010000002.1:1164674-1171110 GCA_021443125.1 Bacteroidales bacterium | reverse complement strand
GTTGATGGTTCCAAATCTTGGCAAAATTTGTATAATGATTTCCGTTTCGGATTAGGTGCATTTTATGGTAGATTCAATTATTCCAAACATCTTAACAACCCTTTTGCATTTTATGGCTTTGCTGGTTTTTCTCCAATAAAATACAAAAACTTCACTTTCAAAAACGAATTAGCCCTTGGTATTGTTGGGATTTTTGATTGTTATGGTTCTGACAATCAATATAATGTTGCAGTGTCTTTGCCTATTGAAACCTATTTTCATTTGGATTTTCAGGGATTTTGGAAGTTGAATAACTATTTTGATTTTTCCACTTCTTTAGCTTTTATTCATTTTTCCAATGGTGCAGTGCTTAAGCCCAATAAAGGAATCAATACTTTGTCATTGGAACTCGGCTTAACATATCATCCTCAACGAATTACAAAAGAAAATATCTTGCCTCAACCAATAGATTCCACCGAAAAAAGCAAACAAAACTGGTACATCAACACTTTTGCCGGAATTCATGCTGTTGGTTTTGACTATATGAAAACTGATTCATACAAGAAAAGTGTGCAAAAGTCCTATATTGTTTATGGTTTGCAAGGAAGATATTTGAGAAATTTAACAGAAAAATACTCTATAGGTGCTGGCTTGGAATGTTTGCAAAATACTGCTGTGGGCAAAACCGATTCAGTTTATTTGGTTCATCCTGAAAAAAGAGATTACGACTACATAGACAAAATGTCAGCAGGTATGTTTTTGTCTTTTCAGTACAATATCAGCAACTTATCTGTCTATCTTGAACCAGGTCATGCTTTCTGGCAGGTACATGGCTATGCTTCAAGAGAATACCAGCGTTTAGGATTGAAATACAACCTTACAGATTACATAGTTGTGCAGATGGCTTTGAGGGCTTACAATTTTCATGTGGCGGATTGGATAGAATGGGGAATTGGAATAAGGTTATAAAAAAATAAAACGAAGGAATAATGAAACGAAAGGCTGTTTTAATTTTTTGTTTCTTGCTTTCAATTTTAGGGAATGCACAAGACAATAATCTTGCCTTTACTTTGTCGTTGGGAAATGGTTGGGTGGCTCCTATAAATGACTTTGTAAGAGGTATTAACGAAGACAATACAAAAATAACGTACATGCAAAACTTCTCCTTGAGAGTAACTAATGAAGTGGATGGCACACAACCTTGGCACTATCTTTATAATGGTTATTACTATGGTTTTGGTTTGTTTCATGGTCGTTTCAATTATTCAAAAAATATAGGAAATCCTTTTGGAATATATAGCATTATTGGTGCTCATGTTGTTAATACACAGCGTTTTGCTTTGAAGACAGAGGTTGCATTCGGATTGTCAGGCATATGGAAAGGATATTCGGAAACAAACAAGTATAATGTTGCAGTTTCCACCCCTGTTGAATGCTATCTGCACTTGGATGTTGAAGGACAATACAATATCAACGATAATTTTCACGCAAATCTTGGTGCCGCTTTTATTCATTTTTCCAATGGAACGATGAAAAAACCAAATAAGGGCCTAAACATTCTTACGCCAATAATTGGTCTTTCTTATTCTCCAGAGAAAATAGTCCATACGAAGAAATATAAATCATCTGAAACCGAATACGATATACTTTCATTTACACCTCACTGGCAAACTTTGCTATCTGCATATTTTGGACAAAAGGGAGTGTTTGTTACCTATCCTAATCCCGACACAAACAATATGACAGATGCAAGGGCAGCCTATCCTATATTTGGTATTCAAGGGCGTTTCCAAAGGCAATTGACTTTCACTCATTCTCTTGGCTTGTGTTTGGATGTTACTTATAACGAATCTATAGGCAAGAATGTAAAATCGTACTATACCAATGGCTTTAAGGATGATTTATCTCTATATCAAAGATTTACATCTTCTATCTATCTAACCTACGAATACAATCTTCATAATTTTTCTTTTGTTCTTGACCCTGGAATCTATATCTACAGACACAAAGAAAACGAGAAAATGTATTATTCCAAGTTTATACAAAGAATAGGTTTGAGATATCAGTTTCCAAAAAACATTTTTGCACAATTTACCCTTAGAGCCTATGATTTTAGAAAAGCAGACTACATAGAATGGGGTATAGGATACAGATTTAAGCATAAATTCCATGAAGGAAAGGCGATAGAGAAACGCATCCCTTTTGTATTAACAAAAGAATAATGTTGAAAATTTGTGCAAAATGTTGAAAAGAAAACATGATTTTTCTTTTCTATAAAGTGATATTAGTGTAATTTTGCAGAAAATAATTTTTATGGCAGACAATAATATAAACATAGGATTGAAACCAAGAAGAATGACTTATGAAACAGCCTTCTCATTGAATAATAATAAGATACCACCACAGGCAAACGATGTGGAAGAATGTGTTTTGGGCGCTTTGATACTTAGTCAGGATGCTGTATCTAATGTTATTGACAGACTGAAGGTTGATTATTTCTATGATTTTGCACATAAGGAGATATTCTCTGCCATAGAAGACTTGTTCCATGATGCAAGGCCAGTTGATGCAGTAACTATTGCAGAAAAACTGAAAAAGAAAGGCATGTTGGACAAAATAGGTGGCTCCTATAAAATTTCAACCCTTGCCGCCCATGTTACTTCTGCCGCTCATATAGAATATTATGTTAGTATATTAGCAGAGAAGTATATTCAAAGAGAACTTATTCGTGTTTCTACCGAAACTTTGACTTTAGCCTATGATGAAACGCAAGATATAGTTGATTTGCTTGATAAGACAGAGACAAGGTTCCTTGAAATAAATGACAATAACTTCAACACCTCAACACAAAACATATCTGGATTGTTGAATGATGCCATAAGGGAATTGCAAGAAATAAGTACATCGGATGGTGGTGCTTTGGGAGTGCAGACAGGCTTTATGGAATTGGATAAGCAGATAAACGGATTCCAACCAGGTACGCTTATAATTTTGGCAGCCCGTCCTGCTATGGGTAAAACTGCCTTTGCTGTGTCTATGGCAAGGAATATAGCAGTGGATTTCAGGAAACCAGTTGCAATTTTTTCACTGGAAATGACTGCAATGGAACTTACAATGCGTTTGATTTCTTCTGAAGTAGGAGTAAATGGCCATGAATTGAAAAGAGGCGAGAATTTGAACGAGCAGACTATAAAAAACGTCAAGGAGAAAACAAAAATTTTGGCAGATGCCCCTATATTTATTGATGATAACCCAGGATTGAGTATTTTTGATTTGAGAGCAAAATGCAGAAGGTTGAAACAAAAATACGATATTCAAATGGTATTCATTGATTATTTGCAACTTATGTCTGCAGGCGAAGGAAAAGGCAATGGCAACAGAGAACAAGAAATAAGCTTTATCTCTCGACAATTGAAAGCCTTGTCTAAAGAATTGGGAATACCTATTCTTGCACTTTCTCAGTTGTCTCGTGCTGTGGAAACAAGAGGTGGCGACAAAAAACCAGTATTGTCAGACTTGCGAGAATCGGGTGCGATAGAACAAGATGCCGATATTGTTATGTTTATCTACAGACCGGAATATTATGGCGTAACGGAAGATGAACAAGGCTCTACACAAGGAATCGCATACATAAACATAGCAAAAAATAGGGCAGGAAGCGTAGGAAATGCAAGGCTTGGATTCCAAGGTTCAACTACAAGATTCCATAATTTAGAGGATTTTAGTATGCCTTCTTTCTCTACAGATAGTCTTGGTCCAAATTCATCATTTGATGTTGCAACAGGCACAATGACCGTCGGCTCAAGTATGAACGATGATATCTCTCCGTTGGATATGGAAGACGATTCTGTTTTTTAATATCTTGACTCTATGATTTTTAGTAAGAAATATATATCTTTTCTCTTTGTTCTGCTTTCAAGCATACTATCTTTTGCGTCTTTTGTCTTGATTCCAATGGATGAACAGCAAAAGAATCACCTTAAAGCCTATGGAATAGCATATAGAGCCTTGGAAATAAACCAAGATGTTAATTGGTTGCTGAATTATAGAGGCGGTTCGTTTGCAATGGAGGAAAATGCAGAAATCGTAAAGCTTTGCAGGTTGAGAGGGGTTAGTTATGAAATTATCTCAAACTCTCAAATGTCTGTTATTATTGACGAAATATCTGATGCAGAAGTAAATATGGATGTTGTTAAATTGCAGAAAGCACCAAAAATAGCTGTATATTCTCCAAAAAACAAACGACCTTGGGATGATGCCGTAACTTTGGTACTTACTTTTGCGGAAATTCCATATGATATTGTTTATGACGAAGAAGTTCTTGCCGATAAATTACCTTTATATGACTGGTTGCATCTTCATCATGAGGATTTTACGGGGCAGTATGGCAAATTCTGGGCAAATTACAGGACTGCTGCATGGTATAAAGAGGATGTTGCTTTTCAGGAAGCTTTGGCAAAGAAACTTGGCTACAATAAAGTTTCTCTCCTTAAGCTTGCTGTTGTCAAGAAGATAAGAGATTTTGTTGTTGGTGGCGGTTTTATGTTCGCAATGTGCTCTGCTACAGATTCTTTCGATATAGCTTTGGCTGCAGATGGGGTGGATATTTGCGAATCCATGTTCGACGGAGATGCAATGGACAATAACGCTCAAAGCAAACTTAATTACGATAATTGTTTTGCCTTCAAAGATTTTCATATAGAAACAAATCCAACACAATACAGAATATCCGATATTGATGTTTCCAAAGAAAGAGCATCAATGGTGAAGGAAAGCAACGACGTTTTTGTTTTGTTTGATTTTTCAGCAAAATGGGATTGGATTCCTACCATGCTTACACAAAATCACACAAGAATAATAAAGGGTTTCTACGGACAAACAACTGCATTCAGGAAAAATCTTTTGAAATCTAACGTACTTGTCATGGGCGAAAACAAATCTATAGCAGAAGCAAGGTATATTCATGGAGAATATGGTAAAGGCACATGGACATTCCTTGCTGGGCACGATCCAGAAGACTATAGGCATTATGTGGGTGACCCAAAAACCGATTTAAGTCTTTTTCCTAACTCACCTGGTTTCAGGCTTATTCTAAATAATATCTTATTCCCTGCTGCAAAAAAGGAAAAACACAAAACCTAATCAAGAACCTAATTTTCTATCTGCCTTAAAGCATCATTCAAAGAGGTTTTTTTGTCGGTGCTTTCTTTCCTTTGTCCTATTATTAAGGCGCAATTTACATTGTAATCCCCTGCAGGAAAATGTTTTGTAATGCTTCCTGGAATCACTACGCTGTTTTTAGGTATATATGCTTTGTATTCTTTTGGTTCACTGCCAGATACATCTATTATTTTGGTAGAAGCAGTTATTACAGTGCCAGCACCAAGCACAGCCCCCTGGCAAACTCTTGTACCTTCAACAACAATACATCTTGAACCAATAAAACAATCATCTTCAATAATGACAGGCTTTGCTCCTATAGGCTCCAAAACTCCACCTATGCCGACACCTCCAGCCAAATGCACATTTTTGCCTATTTGGGCGCAAGATCCCACTGTTGCCCAAGTATCTACCATTGTTCCGCTGTCAACATAAGCACCTATATTTACATAAGAAGGCATAAGAATGACATTTGGAGCAACAAACGCACCATATCTTGCAACTGCAGGCGGCACAACTCTGACTCCCCATTCCATATAATCTTTTTTTGTTGCTATCTTGTCTGCAAATTCCAAATCTCCAGCGTTCATTTTCTTCATTCCGCACAAAGGGAAGTACATTAAAATAGCCTTTTTTATCCATTCATTCACCTGCCACTCGTCTTCATGTTTTTCGCACACCCTTATCTCGCCACGATTCAATAATGCAATAGTGTCATTTACTGCATTTATATATTTTTTCTCCTTCAATAAATCACGGTTTTCCCATGCCTGTTCTATCAATTCGTAATCCTTCATAATAGTTGTTTTTATAAAATTGTTTTGGCAAAGTTACAAAAAAATAAAATAAAGTTTGGTAAAAATAAAACGAAGGAAGAAAAAATTCTTCCTTCGTTTTATTTTTTTGAAACGGAGTTTTATTTTCTCTAATCGTTGTTCAAAAATCGGTTATTCTCAAAGTCTGGCACACAGGTTGTTTGTGATGAAAAATCCTGCAGATAGCCGTTGTGAAAACCCAAAGAATAGAAGAATTCAGTAAGTTCTTCGTATTCTTCTACTTGTGTTGATAAATTCAATTCCTCAAAAGGCATTTTATAAGGGGCTTTGTATTGGCTCATAATTGAAAGAGTAACCGATGTAGATAGTTCCCAAGCAATACAATCCAACACTTTCTTACTCTCTTCCAGATGTTTAGGCAAAAGAAGGTGGCGTATAATCAAACCACTTTCAATATTTTCGTTTGCATCCGTAAGAATGCTTGAACCTTTCTGTCTATACATCTCCTTTATTGCCAAAAG
>JABUUQ010000002.1:1150678-1163671 GCA_021443125.1 Bacteroidales bacterium | reverse complement strand
TGGATAAGCCAATCGGTACAACAAGCAATCAAAATGGTAATTATTCTTTGTCGTTAAAGGCAAACAAGGAATATAAGATAAGATTTTCGTGCATAGGTTTTAAGGATTTTGATACAATAATTATTTTATCTTCCTTACAGAATAAAGAAATTGATATTGTGCTTGAACAAAGTTCTCAAACTCTTGATGCAGTTGAAGTTAAAGGCGATTACTCGAGAGAAGACGGCGTTACAAGAATTTCTACCGAGTGGGCAAAAAATACAGCAGGCCCAACAGGTGGGGTGGAAAATGTAATAAAATCCACAGAAGGTGTTTCCTCAAACAATGAACTTTCTTCACAATATTCTGTAAGGGGAGGAAATTTTGACGAAAACCTTGTATATGTAAATGATATTGAAATCTACAGACCTTTACTCATAAGAAACGGCCAGCAGGAAGGTTTGTCATTCATAAATACCGATATGATAGGCGATATTCAGTTTTCTTCAGGTGGGTTTGACGCAAAATATGGCGATAAGATGTCTTCTGTGCTTGATATCAAATACAAGAAACCAACAGAATTCAATGGCAATGCAAGTATAGGACTTTTGGGCGGCAGTTTGCATATAGAAGGTTTGATAGGTTCTCGTTTTACCTATCAGTTAGGTTATAGAAACAAAACAAACAAGTATTTGCTGAATTCTTTGGAAACAAGTGGCGACTACAATTCCAACTTCAATGATTTGCAAACTTATTTGACTTATGACATAAACGAGAAAACAGAACTGGCTTTCTTGGGTAATATTTCCGATAATAGATATAATTTTATTCCACAAACAAGAGAAACTCAGTTTGGCAATGTTTATCAAACTCTTAACCTAAAAATTTATTTTGATGGTGAGGAAGTGGACAGATTTACATCATATTTCGGAGCTTTGATGCTAAATCATAAATTAAGAAAGGATTTGCAATTGAAATTTATTGCATCTGCATTTTCCACAAACGAGAAAGAAACCTATGATATACAAGGACAGTACTGGTTATACGAGACAGGAGGATTGGGAAGTGAGGAAGAGTTTGACAGAGGCATAGGAACCTATCTTGAACACGCACGAAACAATTTGCAAGCAACTATTTTCAATATAGAACATAAAGGATACAAATATTATGACAATGGTTTGTTGTCTTGGGGACTTAAATATCAAAGAGAACAGATAGATGACTGGATTCGTGAGTGGAAAATGGTTGATTCTTCCGACTATACAATTCCTTCAATACCAGATAATATAGGCATATACGACGGACCAAATTCACCTTTGCTTCAAGATTGCTATCGTTCCGACAATACAATTTCGTCTAATCGTTTGACTGCATATGCACAAAGGCAAATCACTCTGGAGAAACAAGCGGGTACATACTTTTTCAACCTTGGCGTGAGAGCACAGTATTGGAGCTTTAATAATGAAGTCTTTCCTTCTCCTCGTGCAAGTATGAGTTATAAGCCAAATATCAATAAAGATATTTTGTTTAGGTTTGCAACAGGTATTTATGCCCAGTTTCCGTTTTATAGAGAGTACAGAAACGAGCAAGGAGATATAAATCAAGATATTAAAAGCCAAAAATCATGGCATTTTGTTTTGTCTTCCGATTGGAATTTCAAGATGTTGGACAGAAATTTCAAGTTTATAACTTCTGCATACTACAAATATCTTTGGGATATTATTCCTTATAGAATTGATAACGTGAGATTAAGATATTCTGCTTTGAATAACGCAACAGGTTACGCAGCTGGTTTGGATATGAAACTGTTTGGAGAATTTATTCGTGGCATAGATTCTTGGGTTACAGTTTCTTTGATGAAAACAGAGCAAGATATAGAAGGGGATAACAAAGGATTTTTGCCAAGACCTACCGACCAATTATTTAATGCAAGTGTTTCATTCCAAGACTACTTGCCAAATATGCCATGGATGAGAGTCTATCTTAATTTCAACTATGGTAGCGGATATCCTTACTACCCTCCAAACACAGACATTGTGCTAAGAATGTCTCACTACCTAAGAGCAGATATCGCTTTTACATTCAGAATTAAAGATGAAGAGGCTTCATGGGCAAAGAACAATTTTATGCGTTTTGCAAAGAAAATTTGGGTAAATCTTGAGTGGCTTAATGTTTTCAATACCAAGAATGTAATTTCATATATGTACGTTCAGGATTTTGCAGGTGCCTCTTATTCTGTGCCTAATTATCTTACACCAACACGATTAAATGCAAAACTAACCATTGAATTCTAACAAGCATGATTATTCCGAAGTTTTCTCAAATTAAAGTCAAGGATTATTTTCCTGAAAGCAAGGTTCTGTCAAACGGAATCAAGGTTTATTCTTTCAATAATCCAGAGATGGATGTTGTGTTTATGAAAATCATTTTCGACAATGCCGGAACAATATCACAAGACAAGTTTTTCACGGCATCACTCACCAAAACCCAACTCAATCAAGGCACAAAAGATTTTTCAGCACAAGAATTGGCAGATGAGATTGACTTTTACGGGTTAAATTATTTGCCTTCCACAAGCAACGAAAGAACTTCTCTTGGTTTTTCTTTTTTGAAACAATATCAGAAAGATGTTTTGCCTTTGATAGAACAGATGATTAAATATCCTGTATTTCCTGAAAACAACCTCAAAGTTGCTATCAACAACGCAAGACAAGAATATCTGTTAAAACTTCAAAAGACTAATTTCTTGGCTCACAAAACTTTTATGCAGGAACTGTTTGGCAAAGAAAATCCTTATGGAATGTATGCGAGAGTAGAGGATTACGACAATGTCAAGGCTGATGATTTGAGAGATTTTTACCGAAAAAGATATTCCTGCAACCAATGTTATATAATGTTATCGGGCAATGTGGATGAAGAATTCTATTCTTTGCTTGACAAATCTTTGGGACAAGATTTTTGGAACAAAACAACTGCAGATACAACAAGACAAGAGATAAATATAGACTTGACTCCGAAAAATAAAACAATAATCACACCTTTGGATTCTGCCGTTCAAGCGTCTATTGCTATGGGAAGGCTGATGCCAAAGGTTGCTCATGAAGATTTTATATCGCTTTCTGTTCTTAATTGTTTGTTTGGAGGATATTTCAATTCGCGTTTGATGTCAAATATCAGGGAAGAAAAAGGCTATACCTATGGAATAGACTCTGTTATTGCACCTTTCAAGTATGGCAGTGTTATGCTGATAGTTTCAGATGTAACTGCAGACAAAGATAATGCTACATTGGATGAGATACGCAAAGAAATGAAACGCTTGAGAGAAGAAAAAGTTTCTGAAGATGAACTTGCTACGGTTAAAAACTATATGATAGGCGATTTGCTTCGTGCCACAGACGGCGTGCAAGAGATAAGCGAGAATTATGAGTACTTTATTCGTTATAATCTTCCTGATACCTATAATTCTTACATGCTTAACAAAGTGCAATCCACAACTGCAGACGACATAATCGAGCTTGCAAATAAGTATTTCAAGGAAGATGAGTTCCTGATTTCAATATCAAAGAACAATAATAAATGAAAAAACTCTGCTTTTTTATATTAAATTTAGTTGTCTTAAGTTTTGCAACACAGGCACAAGACTTTCTTCTGCAAGGAGTGCTTGTGTCGCCTACAAATGTTGTTTTGCAATGGACATCTTCCGAAAGCTCAACTATATACAGAAAAAGCACAGCACTCAACGACATAGATTTTGTTGCAATAGCCAATGATATCTCTGCAGGTAACTGCAATTATTCCGACACTCTTAATCCTTCTTGCGTGGATACACTTACATATTACATAAAAACGGCAAACAATCTTGTGAGCAATGAGGTTCAAATTGTTACTGGCGACACTGAAATACCTGAATGGCCTGGTGCTCGATATGCTTCAATAGATTTGGCAACACAACAGTATAATCTGCTTTGGACTCCTTCACCTTCGCCAGATGTTCTTGGTTATGTGATATGCAAAGGCAATCCTTGCGTAAGTTTAGATACTATTTGGGACGCCCAAGCAAGTGTTTATGCTTGCAATTCTTGCGATATCACAGAGATAAACTCTTTGGCTGTAATGGCATTCGACTCTTGCATGAATACTTCTTTGAGAACATCAACATTTCCTAATATGGTTTTGACTGTAGATTTGACAAATTGTGCCCAACCTGCAAAATTGTCTTGGAATAGCTTTGAAACCACTTGCAATGGCTTGCCTTCCTATAATATATATATGAGTCAAAACAATAGTCCTTTCAATGTGGTAGCAACAACAGACAATACAACAATAGATATTGCGATTCCAGCAAGCAATGGTCTTACAACATTCTATGTGGAGGCAACAATAGCGAATACCGATTACGTTGCATACTCCAACAAGGTAACAAAAAATCAGAATACTGCCGACACCTTGGATTTTATTATTATGCGTTCAGCTTCAGTCAATGCAGACAACAAAAGTGTTACCGTAAGAGCTTATGTAGATAACAAAAAGCAGATTCAAGACTTCAAACTCTATCGTTCAAAAGATAACGGAGTGTTTTCTTTGGTTGCCACAATACCTTATACAGGTGCAGAAATTATTGAAATTCAAGATTATATAGGCGAAGATATACTTTCAAACATTTATTCCTACTATTTGGAGGCTTCGGATGTGTGTGGCGTGTCTTATACCCGTTCAAGCAATACGGCAAAGACACTTAGGGTTGTTGTGGAAGAGGTTTCTTTTTCCGAAAACAAAGTTATGTGGACTCCTTCTATGCTTTGGCAGGCAGATAGTTACGATGTTTTTCGTTATGAGGAAGGAGATGTGAATTCTGCCACCTATCTTGGTTCCACATCTGCCAATGTATATATTGATGACGCAAGAGATGAAATGTCTTCAACTGATAAAATCTATTATTTTGTCAACGCTACAGAACAAGGCTTTGGTCCAGACAATAGAAAAGAAGAAGCAAATTCATCACACAACTTTCTAAAAAAAGAAACTATCTTTTTTATTCCAAATGCCTTTGCTCCACGCGACGGAAACCAAGAAATTAACACCTTCAAACCGGCATGCCATTTTGTTAAAAATTCGTCATACGATTTCAAAATATATAATCGTTGGGGTACTATGCTGTTTTCAACTAACGATGTTGAAGAAGGATGGGATGGAAAATATAATGGAAAATTCTGCAAGATAGATACCTATATTTATTACATACAATTCGTAAATTCCGAAGGCAAACTGGAAAAGCATTCTGGCACATTCCTTTTGTATGACTAAGAAACAAGAAATTAAAACTTGCTTTTAGAAAATTAAAAGCAAGGAATAAAAAATTAAAACGGCGTTTCGTTTTCGCCTATTTTTTTGTAAATTTGCAAACAGAAGAAAAATAAATAAAATTATGAGATACGATATAGCAGTTATAGGTGCAGGTCCTGGTGGATATGTTGCTGCACAAAAAGCATCAGAATTGGGCTATAAGGTTGCCCTTATTGAAAAAGAAAGATTAGGCGGTATTTGTTTGAATTGGGGATGCATTCCAACCAAAGCCCTTTTGAAATCCGCACAAGCTTATCATTATGCAGAAAAAGCGGCAGAATACGGCATTGAAATAACAGGAGAAGTTAAGCCAAACTTTCAAAAAATAGTTGAACGCTCAAGAGGAGTTGCCGATGCTATGAACAAAGGCGTTGAATTCCTTATGAAAAAAGCAAATGTTGAAGTTATTTTCGGTCAGGCTATGCTTACAAAAGATAAAACCATAGAGGTAACTTCAAGCGAAGGCATTCAAATAGTTGAAGCCGACAAAATAATCCTTGCAACTGGCGCACACTCAAGAGTTTTGCCTAATTTACCACAAGATGGCAAGTATATTATCGGATATCGTGAGGCAATGACTTTACCAGAACAGCCAAAATCAATGGTAGTTGTTGGTAGTGGTGCTATAGGAAGCGAATTTGCTCATTTCTATCAGTCTATAGGCACACAAGTTACTTTAGTGGAATTTATGCCTCAGATAGTTCCAAACGAAGATAAGGAAGTTGCAAGCACATTACAGCGTTGTTTCAAGAAAAATGGTATGAAAATCTATACAGCAACCTCTGTGGAAAAGGTGGATGTTGTAGATAATCATTGTGTTGTAACTCTTGCAGGAAAGAAAACGGAAACAATAGAATGCGATGTTGTTCTTTCTGCAGTAGGTGTGGAAACAAATCTTGCAGGTCTTGGATTGGAAAATCTCAACATAGCCAACGAAAGAGGAAAAGTGCTTGTTAATCAATGGTATGAAACAAATGTTGAAGGTATTTATGCTATTGGTGATATAGTTCCTGGTGCTGCTTTGGCACATGTTGCAAGCAAGGAAGCGGAAGTATGTATAAAACATATTCATGGCGAAGATGTAAAACCAGTTTCTTATGACAATATACCAGGATGTACATACACAACACCTGAAGTTGCTTCTGTGGGTATGAATGAAGACAAGGCAAAAGAAGCAGGCTTGGAATATAAGGTAGGAAAGTTTATGTATATGGCCTCTGGCAAGGCAACTGCAGCAGGAAACAGAGATGGTTTTGTGAAAGTTGTTGTAGATAAGAACACAAACAAGATATTGGGTTGTTCAATGGTTGGAGATAATGTTACGGAAATGATTGAAGAGATTGTTGTTGCAAGAGAAAACGGTTTGACAGCGCAACAACTAATCGATTCAGTACATCCTCATCCAACAATGGCGGAAGCTGTAATGGAAGCTTTAACAGAGGCTTTGAAATAGCTTGAAGGACGCATTAGACATATTAAAAAAGTATTGGGGATATTCTTCTTTCCGTTTGCATCAGGAAGGGGTGATATCCTCAATTCTTTCTGGTAAAGACACTTTGGCTATCATGCCCACAGGAGCTGGCAAAAGCATTTGCTATCAAGTTCCTGCTTTGGCAATGCAAGGTAGTATTTGTTTGGTAATTGAACCTTTGCTGTCCTTAATAAATGACCAGATAAGAACACTTGAATCACATGGAATAAAAGCGGTAAAACTGTGTCATAGTCAAAGTTACGATGAAAAAACTTCGGCACAAAATCATATATTAAACCATCGTGCAAAATTTTTGTTTGTTGCCGCCGAAAGATTAGCAAACAAAGATTTCATCACCTTTATTCAGCAAGTGAAAGTTTCTATTATTGCTGTTGATGAAGCTCATTGTATTTCGCAGTGGGGCCATAGTTTCAGACCATCTTACCTTAAAATCGGAGAGTTAAGAAGTATTTTTCCAAAGGCAGTCTTTGTCGCTCTCACTGCTTCTGCAACCGAAAAAGTGCAACAAGATATTCTCAAATACCTTCTTTTCCCAAAAATTAGCAAGCAGTATTCCGTATTCAAAAGTTCCTACAAACGCGACAACATACATATTCGTGTGATAAAGACAGCTGATAAGGTTGACTACATAGTAAGAACATACAAACACCTTCAAGCTTCTGGCATAATATATTGCAGACGCAGGGCAGAAACAGAGGCTTTGGCACAAATGCTAAGGCAACACTACAACATAAATTGCCTTCCTTATCATGCCAATCTAACAAGCTATGAAAGAGACACAACACAAAAGCGATGGATGAATAACGAAGTGCCGATAATTATTGCTACAACGGCTTTTGGAATGGGTATAGACAAACAGGATGTCAGGTTTGTAATCCACACTGATATGCCTACATCAATAGAATTGTACTATCAAGAACTTGGAAGGGCAGGAAGGGATGGTAAAATGGCACATAACATTCTTTTATATGACGATAAGGATGTAGAAGAACAACAAAATATAACAGACAACGCATATCCTAAAGAAGAAATCATATATCAGTTGTATAATTTCTTGTGTTCAAAAGCCCAGATTGCCTTTGGATCTGGATTGGGTACCAATATCAGCATAGATATTGCCCAAATCTCGTCGCGTTTGCAAGAACCACAGGAAATAATTTACAGAGCATTGAAAGTACTTGAGCATGAGGGGTATTTATATGTAGATAACAACCCTAATCCTATTACAAAAGTGCAGCTTATTGCATCAATTGATACAGTCAAAGCTTTTATCAACGAATATGATCAATACTTCTATCTTTTTGATATTCTGTTGCGTGGCAAGATAAATATAAGATACGACGCTGTTGAGATAAACGAATATGAGATAGCCCAACAATCACACATGCCATTGAAACAAATACAAAAGGACTTGGTATTTTTGGCACAAAACAGGCTGATAGATTATATTTGTAATGGCAAAGGCGATTTTGTTGTGCTGACAAAAGACCGTCCTTATTTTGAAAAGGATTTGTTAAGCAAAGATTTCTATTATCTTCCAAAGCAAACGGCAAAAGACAGAGGCAGGAAGGCACGAGAATATGTGTTTTCAAATCAATGTCGCTGGCAATACATACTGAATTATTTTGGTGAAACATCTCAAGATTGCGGTATTTGCGATTATTGCAAAAACAAAAACTGATACTTTGAAGTTCTGTAAAATTAAAAGCAAGGAAGAAAAAATTAAAACTTGCTTTTAGAAAATTATTCCTTGCTTTTAATTTTTTCTTCCTTTGTTTTATTTTGGCGTGCAAAAGTGCTTAGATGAGGTGTTATTTGTATTTTTTTTGTATCTTTGCCACTGATTATTGAAACTGACTATGTTTTTCTTAATAATACATAACGAATATAGGGATAAAGGCGGAGAAGAATCTGTGGTGGCTTTCCAAAAACATTTGTTGGAGAGTAAAGGACACAAGGTAAGACTCTACACTCGTTCATATCAAGAGGCAGAAAAATGGTTCTTGGGCAAGATGTGGACAACCTTTACTTCTATCTATAATTATAAGAGTATCAGAGATATAAAAAAGATTATCAAGGAAGAAAAACCCGATGTTGCAATAATTCACAATGTTTTCTCAATCATTTCTCCTGCAATCATTCCTTTATTGAAGAAAAATGGTGTAAAAGTCTGGCAGATAGTGCATAATTACAGACTTTTCTGTCCTATAGGCATCTTTTTCAATCAAGGAGAGATATGTGAAAAATGTCTTGGCAAGCATAGGGAATGGAATTGCTTTAAGAACCATTGCACAGAAAAAAGACTATCGGATTTCAGCTTTGCTTTGAAATTCAGTATCGTAAGAAAATGCAACTACTACAAGTATGTGGATAAATTTTTCTCACTATCGCAATTCCAAAAGCAAATTCTTGCATCCAATGGTATAGATGAAGAAAAAATTATCCGTCTTCCAAACACTTACACTCCTTTGGAAACCCCACCAGTTTTGGATTTTGACAAAAAGAATGTTATTGGTTTTGTTGGAAGGCTTACAAAGGAAAAAGGATTCTTTGATTTTATCTCTCTTGCCAAACAAATGCCTGAATATGAGTTTTGTGTAGCAGGGAAAATTACCAAAGAAATAGAAAATTACGAGTTGCCAAAGAATTTGAAATTCGAAGGATTTTTGGATAAAAAGCAAATGTCTGCGTTTTACTCAAAATGCAAGGTTGTTTTGTTCCTTTCTCGTTGGTATGAAGGCTTTCCAATGGTTTTAGTCGAGGCTTTGTATCATTATACTCCGTTGATAGTAAATGATTTAAGTGTAATGGCAGAAGTAGTCAAAGACAACTACAACGGCTATAAGGTGGAAATTGGAGATGTTGAGGCAATAAAAGACAAAATCAACCTTTTGTTCAGTGATAATGAGGCTTATAAAACTTTGACCTTTAATTGCAGAAAAGATTTTGACGAAAACTATTCAGTTGAAAACTATTATAACAGATTGATTCAAACAAATTAAACAATATTATGAAACATCCTTTCGTATCTATAATTACTGTGTGTTACAATGCTGCTGATGTTATTGAAATGACATTGAAAAGCATAAGACGACAAGAGTATGACAATTTTGAATATATAGTTATAGATGGTGCTTCTACCGACGGAACTCAGGAAATTTTGTTACAAAACAGAGATATCATAACAAAATATATATCAGAAAAGGACAATGGCATTTATGACGCTATGAACAAAGGTTTGTATCTTGCTCAAGGTGATTATGTTTGGTTTATAAATGCTGGAGACAAGATTCCACACAAAACAACTTTGCTTGACATTATGGAATCCTCTATTTTGATGCAAGATATCTATTGTGGACAGACAAAAATCATAAATAAATCTGGCGAAAAGATAGGAAAAAGACGTTTGAAACTGCCAAAGACGATTAAAAAAAACTCTTTTCTTTGGGGAATGGTAGTGTGCCACCAATCTTTCATTGTTAAAAGGAGTATTGTCTCAAAATACGATACAAGTTATCGGCATTGTGCAGATTTCGATTGGATGTTGAAGGCAGTGGATAAGGCAGACAAACAACTTATTTCGAGAAGCAGCCACACTTTCAGTTATTTTCTTGAAGGAGGTCATGCTTCGCAAAATGTTTTCAAGGCAAATTGGGAACGTTTTGAGATAATGATAAAACATTTTGGCCCAATAAAAGCAATAGTTTATAATTTCTTGATGCTTTTCCGCTTTATTTGGGCGAAAATAACACACAAACAAATGGCATAATGTATATTAAGTTAAAACAATAAAAACTAAATTTATATGAAATTACTTGAAAACAAAGTGGCTCTTGTTACAGGAGCATCAAGAGGTATAGGCAAACAAATAGTTTTGGCTTATGCAAGAGAGGGCGCTATGGTTGCTTTTACAGACCTTAACCGCGATCAATTTATGGAAGAAACCGAACAAGAACTTCTTGCTTTGGGTATAAAGGCTAAGGGTTATGCTTCAAATGCTGCCTCTTACGAAGATAGCGAAAGAGTTGTTGATGAAGTTATCAAAGATTTTGGACGCATAGATATCTTGGTGAATAATGCAGGTATAACAAAAGATAATCTTCTTATGCGTATGAGCGAAAAGGATTGGGATGCTGTTATTGCAGTCAACCTTAAATCTGTTTTCAACCTTACTCATGCTTGCCAAAAATACATGTTGAAACAAAAAAGTGGCTCTATCATAAATATGAGTAGTGTTGTTGGTGTTTCAGGCAACGCAGGACAAGCAAACTATTCTGCATCAAAAGCAGGTATCATAGGCTTCACAAAGAGTGTTGCAAAAGAACTTGGCTCAAGAAACATACGCTCTAACGCTATTGCCCCAGGTTTCATCATTACCGACATGACTGCAAAAATACCAGAAGAAGCTCGCAAGGCATGGGAAGCACAAATACCTATGCGTAGAGGAGGCCAGCCAGAAGAAGTGGCAAAAGTTTGCGTATTTTTGGGTTCAGATTTGTCTTCTTATGTAAGTGGTCAAGTTATCCATGTATGTGGAGCAATGAATTGCTAAAACAAATAGGGTAGTCTATTGATTTATAATAGACTACTCCTTTTTTATTGAACGCAAAAGAGAAAAATCCAAATGCGTTCAAGACAAGAAAAAATAAAACAAAGGAAAAAATTATTAAAAGCAAGTTCTAAGAAAACAAAACAAGGAAAGAATTTGCCGAAAGCAAGAAAACAATACTTTTAATAATAAATCACAAAAAATAACAGAATATGAAAAAAATCTTTACTGCTTTATGCTTGTTTGCACTTAGTTTCTCAGCAGTTAATGCACAAGTTGTTTATACCAATCTTGAGAACAATCCTGTTGTAATAGGCAACGGAACAACAGAATATGCTTTGAATTTCTTTGGAGGCGAAGCTGAGTTTATGATACAGAACTATTACTCAGAAGAAGTGTTCTTTGCAAGTTTTCTTCCAGGCACTGCAGTTGTTTCAACACCAGCATCTTATAATGCAAATGTAACAGCGCTTGCATACAATACAGTCATAGGCCCTTCTTCTCAATTCTATGGTTTTGAAGACGGTTATGGCTCTCCTTATTTCAATGTATTGTACGTTCCTGGTCAGACTTCTTTTGGTCAAGGTATGACAGGCGACAAATATGTAGGCTTCAAATTTGCCAACAATGGCAATACATACTATGGTTGGGCAAGAATAGATTGGGATAATGTAAATGTAACTCTTTATGGCTATGCTTACAACTCAACACCTAACACTCCAATTTCTGCAGGCGACAAAGGAAGTTCATCTTCTATCGAAAGCGTGGAATTGTCTGGCGTTTCAGTATATCCAAATCCTGCAACAGATGTTTTGAACATAGAAGCTACAAATTTTGAAAGTGCAATAATTATGAATTCTCTTGGTCAGAAAGTTATGGAATCAAATAGCAATGTTATAAATACTTCAAACCTTGAAAACGGATTGTATTTTGTTGCAGTAAAAACAAATGCAGGCACAACAACAACTAAATTTATAAAAAAATAACACTGAATTATGTTACTGATAGCAGATAGTGGCTCAACGAAAGTTGATTGGTGCTTTTTGAAAGCCAATGGTGAAAGAAAAAACTTTTCTTCCGTAGGAATGAATCCTTATAATATCACTAAGGAAAACTTGATTAAAGAGATTGAAGCAGCAGTTGTTCCCAACATTGAGCCAAACGAAGTGAAGCAAATGCACTTTTATGGTTCTGGATGCTCAACTCCACAAAAGCAAAAGGAAATGACAGACATTTTTCAAAAGTATCTGCCAAATACAGAGATACATATAGAAGATGATTTGCTTGGTGCTGCAAGGGCGACTTGTGGTAGACAAAGTGGAGTGGCTGCAATTCTTGGTACGGGTTCAAATTCATGCCTTTACGACGGAGAGAAAATTACCGAAAACCTTCCTTCATTGGGTTATGTGCTTTGCGACGAAGGTGCAGGCACCAATATAGGTAAACTTGTGCTGAGAAACTATTTGCGTCATCAAATGCCACAACATCTTTCAGAAGAATTTGCAAAGGAAAACCCAGGAGAAGAAGCTGATTTCCTTAATAGATTGTATCAGGGTGAAGTCCCAAATTTCTATCTTGCCTCTTTTGCAAAATTTGCTATTACAAGACAACAAGACCCTTATTGCAGAAA
>JABUUQ010000002.1:1149292-1150657 GCA_021443125.1 Bacteroidales bacterium | reverse complement strand
AACTTCTTCAAAATGCAGGTAACCCAATACACCAACTACAACGCAGAACCTATCAATGTAGTAGGCAGTATCGGTTTTCACGCACAAGAAGTTTTTAAGGAAGTGGCTAAAAAATACAATATGGCAGTCAATAAAGTTATAAAAGCACCTTTGGAAGCACTTGTGGAATACCATTTGCAAGATTAGAACAAACATTCTTTTGATAAAACAGCCTCTTATTTATTCTTTTTCAGATGAATAGGAGGCTTTTTGTTTTACAATCCTATTTGGGAAAAATAAAACGCCGTTTCAAAAAAATAAAAGCAAGGAATAATTTTTTCTTTCTTGCTTTTAATTTTTTGTGTTTATAGGTTGAAAATTGCAGAAAATATTGTATCTTTGCGTGTTCAAAAAACTAAAAGAAATGAATAAAGTAGATATACTTCTTGGCTTACAATGGGGTGACGAAGGAAAAGGCAAGGTTGTCGATTACCTTTCTCCAAACTACGATATTATAGCTCGTTTTAATGGTGGTCCTAATGCAGGTCATACTTTGGAATTCAATGGAATAAAACACGCGTTGCATATTATTCCTTCTGGTATCTGCCATAAGGAAAAAGAAAATATAATTGGTAATGGCGTATTGGTGGAACCTGTGATTTTTCTTGAAGAAATAGCGTCTTTGCACAAAATAGGTTTTACTCCTGAAAACAACTTAATTATCTCAAACAAAGCTCATTTAATCCTTCCTACACATCGTTTGACCGATGCTGCAAATGAACAATCCAAAGGAGCAAAAAAAATAGGCTCAACCCTTAAAGGCATAGGCCCTGCTTATACCGACAAGATAGCAAGAACAGGTATAAGAATTGGCGATATATTTGAAAAAGATTTTGCTTCAAAATATGAAAATGCCAAAAATGCACACATAAGACACATAGAATCTTTGGGATATTCGGTTTCTGAATTCAAAATAGGCGAATATACTTTGGAGGAATATGAAAAGATGTGGATGCAAGCAATAGAGGATATCAAGAAATTCAACATAAAGAACACGGAATACTATATCAACCAGCAACTTCAGGCAGGAAAGCGTATTTTGGCAGAAGGTGCACAGGCCACGATGCTTGATATAGATTATGGAACCTATCCTTATGTAACTTCTTCAACAACAGTATCTGCAGGAGTTTGTTCCGGTTTGGGAATTGCTCCAACGCATATTGGCAAGGTTTTTGGTACAACAAAAGCATACTGCACAAGAGTGGGAAGTGGCCCATTCCCAACAGAATTGTTTGACGAATATGGCGACAAACTTTGTGAACAAGGACACGAATACGGCTCAACGACAGGAAGAAGAAGACGTACTGGTTGGTTAGATATGGTTGC
>JABUUQ010000002.1:1144093-1146157 GCA_021443125.1 Bacteroidales bacterium | reverse complement strand
GCAAACAATAAATATCTTACTCTTTATGCTGATTTCGAAAACTTCCGTAAGCATAGCAACAAACAAAGACTTGATCTGATAGAAAATGCAGGAGAGGATTTGATAAAGTCCTTGCTTCCAATTTTAGACGATTTCGATAGGGCTTTGCAGAATATGGCAAAATCCGAAGATGAGATGGTTAAGCAAATGCTTGAAGGTATGAATTTGATTTACAAGAAATTCTATGGTATTTTGGAGAAAAAAGGGCTGAAACCAATAGATGCCAAAGGCAAAGCGTTTGATGAAAATCTGCATGAGGCAGTTACTATGTTTCCTGCACCAACAGAGGAGGATAAAGGCAAGGTTATAGACGAGGTAGAGAAAGGTTATTTTTTGAATAATAAGGTTTTGAGATTTTCAAAAGTTGTTGTTGCACAATAAACAAAATAATAGAAGTATATTATGGCAAAGAGAGATTTCTATGAGGTGCTTGGTGTCTCAAAGAACGCAACTGAGGATGAATTAAAGAAAGCCTACAGAAAACTTGCGTTGAAATACCATCCAGACAAGAATCCTGGTGATAAGGATGCTGAGGAAAAATTTAAGGAAGCAGCAGAAGCTTATAGTGTTCTTTCAGATAAAGACAAGCGTGCAAGGTATGACCAATTTGGAGAAGCAGGATTAGGTGGTGATGGTGGATTTGGCCAAGGTGGAATGAACATGAACGACATTTTCTCTATGTTTGGAGATTTGTTTGGTGGCGGTTTCGGTGGCTTTGGTGGTTTTTCCGGAGGCAGAAGTGGGCAGTCAAGACATGTTAATCGTGGTTCATCACTTAGAGTCAAGATAAAATTGACACTTGAAGATATAGACAAAGGCGTAGAAAAGAAAATAAAAGTCAATAAATATGTTTCTTGTCCAACTTGCAATGGTTCTGGTGCTAAATCCGGTTCAGGAATGGAAACTTGTTCTCATTGTCATGGCTCTGGTGTTGTTGTAGAAGTTCGCCAAACCATTCTTGGTGCAATGCAAACCCAGTCAACTTGCCCAGTGTGTGGAGGCGAAGGCAAGGTTATTAAAGAAAAATGCACCAACTGCCATGGTGATGGAATAGTTAAGCAAGACGAGGTAATAACAATAAAAATTCCTGCAGGTGTTTCCGATGGTATGCAAATTTCTTTCCAAGGCAAAGGCAATGCAGGGGCAAGAAATGGAGTGCCAGGCGATTTGATTGTATCAATCGAGGAGGTAGAACACGAGAATTTTGAAAGAGATGGCAATAATCTTTGTTTGCAATCTTATATCACTTTTGCTCAAGCTGTTACAGGCACAACTCTCGAAGTTCCTACTTTGAATGGCAAGGTTAAATTCAAAATAGAGCAAGGTATGCCAAGCGGAAAAGTTTATAGGCTCAAAGGCAAAGGTCTGCCAGATGTGAATAATCCATATCATCGCGGAGATTTGTTGGTTAGGGTAGATGTTTGGGTGCCAAAATCAGTAACAAAAGAAGAAAAGAATTTGTTGGAAAAATTGGACTCTTTCAAAGAATTCCAACCCAACCCAGACAAAAAAGACAAAAGTTTCTTCGATAAAATGAAAGATATGTTTTCATAAATCGCAAAGCAGATACAACAAACCAAAACGGCGTTTCATTTTATTGAAATGCCGTTTTAATTTATTAGAAGCAAGGAAGAAAATAAACAAAAAAAGAGAGAACATCAAATGTTCTCTCTTTTTTATTGAAGTTTAGTCTATGTTTTCGTATTCTGCCAAAACATCTTTGACTTTATCCACTGTTAGTCTGCCATAGACTTTGTCGCCTATAAGTGCAACAGGGGCAAGACCACAAGCACCAACACAACGTAGGCAGTCGATAGAGAATTTGCCGTCGGCAGTTGTTTCTCCAACGCCTATACCAAGTTGGCGTTTGAATTCTTCAAGAATTTTGTCTGAACCTCTAACGTGGCAAGCTGTACCCAAGCATACAGAGATAGGGTATTTGCCTCGTGGTTCCATGGTGAAGAAAGAATAGAAGCTTACAATACCATATATTTGTGCTACAGGCATATGTATTTGTCTTGCTAT
>JABUUQ010000002.1:1136485-1144063 GCA_021443125.1 Bacteroidales bacterium | reverse complement strand
AAAGCATTTTGAACACCATGAAGAATGTGTATTACATCACCGGCTCTGTTGCCATGCTTTTCACATACTTCTTTTATAATTTGTATTTTCTCTTCGTTTAATTCAAATTGTGCCATAATTCCTAAAGATTTTAGTTACCAAAATTCTTTTCTGACTTGTCAAAATAGTGAGTGTGAAGAAGTGTATGAGCAAGTTCTCCACATGGTTCGCCAAGATATTCTTTGTAAAGTTGTTGAACATAAGGGTTTTCGTGAGATTTTCTCAAAGACTTTTCTTTGTCTTCTTCGTAAACAGCAGCCAAACGTCTTTCAACTTTTGAGAAATCGCCATGGTGATAAGGTTGTCCTGCACCACCAACGCAACCACCTGGGCAAGCCATAATCTCTATTGCGTGGAACATTTCTTCACCTTTTCTTACCTTATCCAAAAGTTTTCTTGCATTACCCAAGCCGTGAGCAATACCTATATGAATAGGAGTGCCATCGAAATCAACTGTTGCTTCTCTTACACCATCAAGGCCACGAAGTTCGTTGAATTCAACCTTGCCCAATTCTTTCTTTGTGAATAATTCGTAAGCAGTTCTTGTGGCAGCTTCGATAACACCACCAGTTACGCCAAAGATAACAGCAGCACCTGTAGAGTCTCCCAAAGGTCTATCAAATTCTTCTTCGTCAAGTTCTGTGAAAGGTATGTTCATAAGTTTTATCATATCTGCCAACTCTCTTGTTGTTAAAGAGTAATCAACATCTGGATTGCCATTAACTTTGAACTCGTCTCTTTGACATTCGTATTTCTTTGCAACGCAAGGCATGATAGAAACAACAACCAAATCTTCTCTATTTATGCCAAGTTTTTCTGCCCAATAAGTCTTTGCTATTGCACCAAACATTTGCGCAGGAGATTTTGCAGTTGAAGGAATATCAAGCATATCAGGGTAGTAGGTTTCGAAGAAGTTTACCCAACCAGGACAGCAAGAAGTCATAATAGGCAGTTTTACTGTCTTGTCGCCATTCATAAATCTATTGATACGCTGAAGCATTTCTGTGCCTTCTTCCATAATTGTAAGGTCGGCAGCAAAGTCTGTATCGAAAACATAGTTGAAGCCCATCTTTCTAAGAGCAGAAACCATTTTGCCAGTTACTCTGCTTCCTGGGTTCATGCCAAACTCTTCACCCAAAGCCACTCTGACAGCAGGAGCAGTTTGAACGATAACTGTTTTCTTAGGATTGTTTATTGCTCTCATAACCTGACGTGTATTGTCAACCTCTGACAAAGCACCCACAGGACAAGCTTGAACGCATTGACCACACATTACGCAAGAACTCTTTGTTAGATCTTGTTCAAAAGCAGTTGCCACAACAGCTTGAAAACCTCTATTTACACCAGAAAGAGCACCAACAGTTTGAAGTTTGTTACATACTGTTTCGCAACGACGACACATTATACACTTGTTGACATCTCTAATGATTGCAGGAGAAATATCCACTTTGTAAACAGATTTTTCACCAGCATAAGTTATCTCTCTCAAACCAAGGTCAAGGGCAAGTTTTTGCAATTCGCATTTACCACTTTGAGGACAAATCAAGCAATCTGCAGGGTGGTCTGAAAGCATAAGGTCAACGACTGTTCTTCTTGCCATAATAACTCTAAGGGTGTGAGTCTTGACAACCATTCCTTCGCTAACATCTGTGGCACAAGCAGCAGCAAGATTTTTTCTACCTTCAATCTCTACCATACAAACTCTGCAAGAACCAGGTCGGTTTTCAATACCTTGTCCCTTAAGTTCATAGTGACACAATGTTGGTATTTCTATACCATTTGCTCTGGCAGCCTTAAGAATTGTTGTTCCTTTTGGTACTTGTATTTTCTTATCGTCAATTGTAAGATTTATCATATTTTCCATTTCTCTCGTCCTCCCTTATTATTTAATTCTGATAGCATTAAATTTACACTTATTTATACAAGTTCCGCACTTGATACAAGTATCTTGGTCTATTTCGTGAGCAGATTTTCTTTCTCCATGAATAGCATCAACAGGACAATTCTTTGCACAAGCTGTACAACCTACGCAGACATTTGGATTTATCTCATATCTCATCAAGTCCTTACATACTCCAGCACGGCATTTCTTATCTTGAACATGCTCTACATATTCTTCCCAGAAGTTGTCCAAAGTTGAAAGTATTGGGTTAGGAGAAGACTGGCCAAGACCACAAAGAGCAGTGTCCTTTATAGTTTCTGAAAGGTTTCTAAGGTGTTCTAGGTCTTCCATTGTGCCTTTGCCTTTTGTGATTTTGTCAAGCATTTCGCTCAATCTCTTGTTACCTATACGGCAAGGTGTACATTTACCACAAGATTCTGGAACTGTAAAGTCCAAATAGAATTTTGCTATAGACACCATACAAGAAGACTCATCCATAATAACCATACCTCCTGAGCCCATCATAGAGCCTGCATCGGTAAGTGATTTGTAGTCAATAGGAATATCCAAATGCTTTTCTGTCAAACAACCACCTGAAGGGCCACCTGTCTGCACTGCTTTGAACTTTTTGTCATCCTTTATACCACCACCAATTTCGAAAATGATTTCTCTAAGAGTAGTTCCCATAGGAACTTCAATAAGACCTACGTTATTTATCTGTCCTGCAAGAGCAAAAACTTTTGTACCCTTTGAATTTTCTGTACCTATTGAGCTAAACCATTCTGCACCTTGAAGAATTATAGGTGGAACGTTGGCATAAGTTTCTACATTATTGACAGTTGTTGGTTTTTCCAAATAACCTTTTTCACTTGTTCGAGGAGGTTTGAATGTAGGCTCTCCTCGTTTTCCTTCCATAGAATGAATAAGTGCTGTTGCCTCACCACAAACGAAAGCACCTGCACCATAACGCAATTCTATATCAAAATTGAATCCGGAATTGAAGATATTTTCACCTAAAAGTCCTAATTCTCTTGCTTGAGCAATAGCAACTTCAAGTCTATGAATAGCCAATGGATACTCTGCACGAATATATATCAAACCTTTGTCTGCACCTGTTGCATAACCACCAATAGCCATAGCTTCAACGATAGAGTTAGGGTCGCCTTCAAGGATAGAACGGTCCATAAATGCACCTGGGTCGCCTTCGTCAGCGTTGCATACTATGTATTTTTGGTCGCCTTTTGCTCTTGCAGTAGAAGCCCATTTTTTTCCTGTAGGGAAACCTGCTCCACCTCTACCACTAAGGCCAGACTTGGTAACTATATCAATAACTTGTTCAGCAGTGTACTCTGTAAGACATTTAGCCAAAGCAAGATAACCATCTCTCGCAATGTATTCATTTATATTTTCAGGGTCTATAAAGCCACAGTTTCTTAAGGCAATTCTAAGCTGTTTTTTATAGAAAGACATATCTTGAGAATTGTCTATATGTTCTTTTTTATCAGGGTCGAAATAAAGCAATCTCTTGACTTTTTCATTGCCAAGTATGTGAGATTCAATTATTTCTTGAGCGTCGTCTGGTTGAACTTCTGTATAGAATGTATTGTCTGGCATTATCTTAACGATAGGGCCTTTTTCACAGAAACCAAAACAACCTGTACGGATAACGATAACATCTTTGTCCAAGCCTTTTTCCTTAATGACTTTGTTAAGGTTATCTATTATCTCAGCACCTTTTGAAGCGGTACAACCTGTACCTCCACAAACAAGAATGTTAATCTTGTAACCTTCTTCTTTTGCTTTGTCTAACTTTGCTTGAGTAACGCCTGTAACATCACCTTGCAATCTCGCAGACATCAACTTACAAGCGTTTTCCTTAACCGCTGTAAGCTCAGCTAATGTTTTTATCTTCATTAAAATGTTAGTTGTTTAATTATTATTATTTCTTTATTTTTCCCTTAAAATTAGGGTGCAAATTTAAGAAAAATTAACCACATTACAATACAAAAATAATACAAACTTATACATATATTATATAATAGTATATAACAAGCTTAAAAACAATTATTTAGAAGATACAATAATCTTTCGTTTAGAAGTTAGAAAACGGATAAGGGGAGAAGAAAAATGAAATGCCGTTTTAATTTATCAAAACTTTGTTTTAATTTTTTCTTCCTTGCTTTTGATTTTAGCTTTCTTCGTTCTGACCAAATAAAAAAAAGACGCCTCAAAATTTATTGAAGCGTCAAATTCAATTAGTATTAACTTAATTATTTTTCAAGCAGAGAGTTCATTCTGCTTATGTATTTTTCTATTGTAGCATACTCTTGAGAAGCAGGGTAGTCTGATTTGATTGTTTTGTAGCATTCAAGAGCTTTTTTGAAATCTTTTTTCATTTCGTAGGCAGTTCCAAGTTTCATAAGAATTGCAGGGGTGTTGAAATCGTTAGGCTTGATTGATGCTGCCTTTTCGTAATTGCTTATTGCTTTATCTAATTGGTTTAGTTCAACATAAGCATCTGCAAGTTGTGTTTTTGCTTGTGCTTCCATGAAAGCGTCATCTGGGCTGAAACCTTTAAGATATTCAACTGCTTGTTGGAATTTGCCTTGGTTCAAATAGATGTTGCCAATGTAGTATTTGGCAAGTTTGCCTTGTTTTGTACTTGAATAATCTTCGCTGATAGCAAGAAAACCTTGATGTTTGCCGTCGCCTTTCAATGCTTTTTCGTAATCATCCTGCATATAGTATTGTTCTGCAGCAAACATAGCATTTGCAGCTTTCTTTTCCTTAGAAGGAACTATTCCCAAAAAATAAACGCATACACCAACAATAACAACAATGACTGCTGCCAAGGTTATAAGTATTGATTTTTTGTTTTTGTTGATAAATTCTTCTGTTTTCGCAACAACTTCACCAACTTGAAGGTTTTCTCTTTCGTCGTTTTGATTGCTTACAACGTCTTTTTTGTATTCTGTACTCATTTTACCTTATATAGTTATATTGTTAAATAATCGTTTTTTAGAATTTCAAGGTGCAAAGATAATTTAATTCTTCAACATATCGGTGTTTTTTTTGCAAATTTTAATAAAAAACTTGCCAAAAATAAAAAAAACTTAAAATAATTTGCATTTATAAAATAAAAGATGTATCTTTGCCCCTTGAATAATAAAAGACTAAAATAAATCTTACGAATATGAACATACAGACTCAATACATGGGCATGACAATCAACAGCCCAATAATAGCAGGCAGTTGCGGTAAAACAAATAGCATAGAGAATATCATCAAACTTAAAGAAGCTGGTGCTGGTGCAATAATCCTTAAGTCTTTGTTTGAAGAACAAATAACAAACGAGATAAGCAGAAACACAAGAGTGATGCAGAACGCAGGCGAAATGATGGATGCTTATGCTTATATAGTTGAACACACCCGTAACAATCAAGTTGAACAGTATCTTAATTTGATTAGAGAGGCAAAAAAAGCAGTTGATATTCCTATTATTGCAAGTGTGAATTGCATTTCTACAACAGAATGGCTTCAGTTTGCAAAAGAAATAGAAAGAGCTGGTGCCGATGGTATAGAATTGAACATGTTCATCCTTCCTTCAAACGTAAATGTTTCTTCAGAGGATGTTGAACAAATTTATGAAGACATAATTTTGACAATAAGAAGAATAGTAAGTCTTCCTATCTCATTAAAAATAAGCCCTTACTCTGCAGCATTAGCCAAATTCTGCCAAAGATTGTCTTGGTTGGGTATATCATCATTATCTTTGTTCAATCGCTTTATGGAACACGATATCAATATTGAAGATGAATCTATACACCCAGCAAATGTTCTTTCTTCTCCATCAGAAGTCTATAATACAATAAAGTGGACCTCAATACTTTCAAAACTTATCAATTGTCCTATAACTGCAGGTGGTGGTGTGCATAAAGAAGAAGATATAATAAAATTATTGCTTGTTGGTGCAAATACTGTTCAAGTAGCATCTGCATTATATACAGAAGATTTCTCTTTCATAACAAAGGCTAATGAACGATTGAAACAATGGATGCAAGAAAGAAACTACCATAATTTGAATGATTTTAGAGGCAGACTTGCAATAGAAAAGAATAATACAGTTTCTCCTTTCTATAGAGTGCAATTTATGAAGCATTTTGCAGAAATAGAATAATGTATCGAAACTACTAAATATATTTATTAACTAAAACTAATCAGTATGGAAGAGCAAAAAACTACAAGTTTTTTTAGATTTGAAGATTTAAGAGTCTATGACAAGTCTATGGATTATTACTCATGGCTTTTGAATCAGACAAAAGAAGCTGATGATTTCAGCAAAAAAGCCTTGCTTATGCCTTTCTTGGATACAGCTGCAAAAGTTGCAATGAATATTGCCGATGGTTCATCAAATCATAAAATGGAATTTGTGGAGTATCTGAAATTTGCAAAGAGTAATGTTAGACAATGCGTTGTTTACACATCTATGGCTTTGAAAAATGGTATTTTTTCAGAGGAACAGTCAAATGTTTCAAGAGAAATGCTTGTTGAATTGACGAAAATGATTGGTGCAATGATTGTTTCTTTCCAGCGTGGTCATAAATACAACAACCATCAGGAACAAGAATTCAACAAAGAACCGGATTTTTCAACAGAATCAATGGAATTTAATTACTAGATAAGACATTATTTTAGTAAAATTTGACATTCTTGTCCTTTTACTTCAAGAAAATTTTGTATCTTTGTAAATTGATAGATTTATTAGGTATGCAATTTTCAGAGGTTAAAGGACAAGAATTTTTAGTTGGCAAATTAAAAGCCATCATAGACAATCATCATTTCCCTCATGCAGTTTTGATTGACGGCAAAGATGGTTATGGCGCAATGGCTTTGGCTTTGGCAATTGCACAATACATTTCCTGTGAGAACAAACAGGAAGATTCTTGTGGCGAATGCCCTTCTTGCAAAAAATACCAGAAAATCATTCATCCCGATTTGCACCTTGTTTTCCCGACAGCAACAACAGAGAAAATAACTTCTAATCCCACAGCATCATTGTTTATTTCCCAATTCAGAGACTTCCTTTTGGAAACGAAAGGTTATGCTGATTTGAATTCATGGCTTGAGTTTTTCGGTGCGGAAAACAAACAGGGTAGCATATATGTAAGAGATGCGGAAGAATTGCTTGCTTCCATAAATATGACTGCCTATGAATCAAAATACAAAATAGTAATTATTTGGCACGCAGACCGATTGAATGAGCAAACATCCAACAAACTTCTGAAAATTCTTGAAGAACCATATCCAAATACTATATTTATTCTAACTGCAGAAAGAAAAGAGAAAATACTTCCTACTATTCTTTCCCGTGTTCAGCAAATACAACTTTCACCTTTATCTGATGATATAATTGCTGAGGAAATTAGCAAATCAAAACCTCATCTTAGCGAACAAGAAGTAAGACGTGATGCTATTTTGTGCGAAGGTGATATGACAAAGATGAATGATGCCAACACTGAAGCGGCAGAAAAACATAGGGAATTATTTATCAAAATAAACAGATTGGCACTTACCTACAAGAAAAACGCAGGAGAGATAATTAAATTCACGGATGATATCAGCAAACTTTCAAGAGAGAATTTGAAAAGTTTTATTGC
>JABUUQ010000002.1:1130961-1136429 GCA_021443125.1 Bacteroidales bacterium | reverse complement strand
ACAACATCCTTTGGAAACTATGGATGAAAAATTCAAAGACAATTTTCCTAAGTTTATAACCATAAACAATCTCGAAGGTATTTGTACTCTGATGGAAAAAGCACAGCATAATGTGGATAGAAATGCCAACGCAAAGATAAACATATTTAATTTGATAATCAAATTGGGAATGCTTTTGGAAAAAAGATAACCCCGATTCACACATATATATTTTCAATAATGCAAAACGAAGATTCAATAAATCAAAACGAAGAAATAAAAAAAGAAAACGAAGGAATAATTGAGCCAAACGGCGAAATAAATCTTCGTTCCCATAAGTCTATAATTGACGCTGACACAAAGCAGGAATTTAATAAGATGTTTCTTGCCGAACATACTCATCCATATTTTGATGAGGACCCAACAATAGGACTTTTGCCAAAAACCTACGAAGAACCTTTGACTTTAACTCGTGGTTGTGCATCTATACCTCAATCCTATAAGACTATTGGCAAAAAAGAGTTGGCATCATGCGAAAAACTTCATGTAAGCAATTGGCTGCAAGACATCAAACCACCTTCTGCACAAGGATACTTTGATTATGTTGAAGTAAGATTCAAAAATTCTCACAAGGATTTCTACAAAATTCCCGAAGGTTTGGAAATCAATCAAGGAGATATTGTGGCAGTAGAAGGCACACCAGGACACGATATAGGTGTGGTTTCTTTGACTGGCGAATTGTGCAGAATACAAATGAAGAAGAAAAAAGGCTTTAATATAGAAAATGTCAAGAAACTTTATCGCAGGGCAAAATCAACAGATATTGAAAAATGGCTTGAGGTAATGGAGAAAGAGGATGCTACTTTGTTCGCTACAAGAAAGATGGCTTTGGAAGAAAATCTTGATATGAAAATTAATGATGTTGAATATCAAGGCGATGGAACGAAGGCTATATTCTATTATACTGCAAATGACAGGGTTGATTTCAGACAATTGATAAAGAGATTGGCAGAAGTGTTCCGTATAAGAATAGAAATGAAGCAGATTGGTGCAAGACAAGAGGCTTCACGCTTGGGAGGCATAGGTACTTGTGGCAGAGAACTTTGTTGTTCAACATGGCTTAATAATTTTTCTTCGGTCGGAACATCCGTTGCAAAGGTTCAGCAGTTGTTTCCCAACCCTCAAAAACTTGCAGGGCAGTGTGGCAAACTTAAATGTTGCTTAAATTATGAGTATGATGTATATCAAGATGCTTTGAAGGACTTTCCAGAAATGGGAGTTGAACTTGAAACAATGAAAGGCAAGGCAAAGTCTCATAAAATTGATGTATTGAAGAAAATAATGTGGTATTCATACACCGATTCCATGGATTTGATTCCTATAAGTGTCAATAATGTCAAGAAAATTATGGCAATGAACAGGAAAAACAAGCGTCCTGAAGATTTGGAGTCATTCAAAGTTGAAACAGAGGTAAAGGAATAATATGAAGAAGATACTTTATTTGAATTTATTAATAGTATCGACTATTGTTTTCTCATCTTGTAATTCTGATGTTTTGTTTGACAAAAGCCAGAATGTAGAAAAAAACGTTTGGAACAAAGACGATATTAAATCTTTCAAAGTCAAGGTGAAAGATATCGATAGGGTAGATACATACAAGTTCGCCATAAATCTATGTAATACCACTGATTACAAATACAATAACATATTTTTCTTTTTGACTACTATTTATCCCGATGGTTCCATTACTACAAGGGACACTATCGAGTGCGAACTTACAAATATCGACGGAACATGGAAGGGTAAAGGCAATGCAGACACAAAAGACAATCGTTTCTGGTTTGCAAAGAATGTAAAATTGAATCAAAAAGGAGAATACATTTTTAGATTGGAGCAGGCAACAAGAGATACCAATCTTATAGGTGTTGAATCTGTCGGCATACATATTGAAAAAATGCCTTTGAATAATTAGAATATGCAGAATAAAGGACAATCAACGAAAAAAAAGACACAAGATAAGAATAAAGTGTATGTGAAACGCATGTGGTCCATCTATGGTATAATACTTGGACTTATAACATTGTTTTTCATACTTCTTTCTTGTGGAGCTTTGGGTTTTATGCCTTCGTTTGAACAGTTGGAAAACCCCAATAGCAACCTTGCAAGCGAAGTTTTTGCAGATGACGGGCAATTGCTTGGATATATAGGTATTCAAAACAGAACAAATGTTGATTACAAAGATTTGCCTCCTTCACTTTTGAATGCTTTGAAGGCAACAGAGGACGCAAGGTTTGAGAAACATAGCGGTATAGATACAAGAAGTTTGTTCAGAGTATTGTTTAAGACTGTTATTGGCAGGCAACATTCTGGTGGAGGAAGTACAATAACACAGCAATTGGCAAAAAACTTGTTCCCAAGAGAAAAAGTGTCAAAATTCACCACTCCTTACTACAAACTGAAAGAATGGGTGGTGGCTGTAAAACTTGAACGCAGGTATTCAAAGCAAGAAATTATTTCAATGTACTTGAATACAGTGGATTATGGTGCTAATTCCTTTGGTATAAAAACGGCTGCAAATACTTTCTTTTCAAAACAACCAAAAGACCTTAAAGTAGAAGAATGTGCAGTTCTTGTCGGACTTTTGAAAGCACCCACAACCTACAATCCTTACCGCCATAAAGAAAAATCAACAACCAGAAGAAATGTTGTTCTTTCGCAAATGAACAAATATGGCTATCTTTCCGATTCTGAATACGAACAAGCAATAAATACCGACCTTATAACACGCTACAATCCTACTACTCAAGACCAAGGTGTTGCCACATATTTCAGGGAAAAGGTAAGATTATTTATGCGAGAGTGGTGCAAAACTCATTATAAGCCAAATGGAGAACCTTATGATGTATATCGCGATGGTTTAAGAATATATACGACAATTAATTACGATATGCAGAAGAATGCAGAGAATGCTGTGCAAAAACATTTTACACAACTGCAAAGCGAATTCTTCAAACAATGCAAAGGAAGAAAGGGTGCACCATTTACAGGTATCTCTCAAGAAGATATAAACAAGTATTATGACCAAGCACTTAAATCTTCCGACAGATACAACAACATGGTTCGCGACGGCTTTTCTGAAAAAGAGATAAAGGAAAGCTTTAACACTCCTACAGAAATGGATATCTTTTCATGGAATGGTGAGATAGACACCACAATGACTCCTATGGATTCAATAAGATACTATAAGTATTTCTTGAATACTGGTATGGTATCTGTGGAACCTCAAACCGGCCATGTAAAAGTTTATGTTGGGGGTATAGACTACAAACATTTCAAATTCGACAACGCAACTCTTGGACGCAGACAAATAGGTTCAACATTCAAACCTTTTGTTTATGCTTCAGCAATGAAAGACAGTGAGATAACTCCTTGTCATCTAATAGAAAACTCCCCTATAACTTTCCCAGAGTATGATGATTGGACACCAAGAAACTCTTCTCATGCAAGAGAGGGCGAAGAAGTTAATCTTAAATGGGCTTTGGCTAATTCAGTCAATTATGTTTCTGCACGATTGATGAAAGATTATACTTCTCCTTCAAGTGTCATAAGTATGGTTCGCCAAATGGGTATAAAAAACCCTATACAAGCTGTACCTTCTATTTGTTTGGGAACTCCAGATTTAACTGTTTGGGAAATGGCTGGTGCAATGGCTACTTTTGTTAATCAAGGTGTGCATAAAGAACCTATATTCATCACAAAAATCACCGATAACAAGGGTATGGTGCTTGAATCTTTCACATCAAAAAGCAATACTGCCATAGACGAACGCACTGCCTATCTTGTGGTTGATTTAATGAAAGGTGTTGTTGATGGTGGTACTGGTTCAAGGCTTAGATACAAATATGGCATCAAGTCATCTCTTGCAGGCAAAACAGGAACAACAAACAATAACTCTGATGGTTGGTTCATAGGACTTAATCCAAAACTTGCCACAGCAATTTGGGTTGGTGGCGAATACCGAAGCATACATTTTTCTTCTATGACTTGGGGGCAAGGTGCTGCAATGGCTTTGCCTGTATTCGGATATTTTATGGCAGACTGTGAAAAAAATTCTAACCTTACTTTCTACAAGGGAGGCTTTGTAAGACCTACCGAACTGGAATTTGAAGATAATTGCAACGCAGCAGGAGGAGAAGATGACGAATCAACACCAAAAGACACTATTGCCGTTGGAATTTCAAACGAATACGACAAAGAATGGTAGGAGTTTGGTATCGCAAAATTAAAAGCAAGGAATAATTTTCTAAAACGCCGTTTTATTTTATTAAAACGGCGTTTTATTTTTCCCAAACAGGCTTGTGATTTTTTGAAACAGCAACAAGTATTGAATTTGCTTGATGCAATGTGGCTCTATTTGAGAAAAATATATTATTTTCGCAAACGCATTGGATTATAATTATGAAACGATATTTTGCAATAAGTCTTTTTTGTGTGGCTTTGGGCTTTATGTTTGGTTCTTGTTCGAAAGACAAGGCCGATGAGGACTTGATAAAAGTTGTATTAAACGATTATTATCACTGTATCAACAACAAAGATTTCAAAAAAATATACTCGCTTGTTTCTCCAAATATGAAAACCGAGATAGACAATATGAAAAACATTAGTGCTGAGATGGTAGTTTTCCCTTCTTTCAATATAACCGATATAGACGTTAATGGAGAAAGGGCAAAGGCAATCGTTTCTTCCACAGACGAGTTTGGCAACACTGTTTCTTTGGTTTGGAATATGATAAAGGTAAAAGGAGAGTGGAAAGTCAATAATTACAACACTTCAAAGGCAAGCAGAGTAAGGGAAAACAACTAAAATATGTTTGTAGTTAAGAGAATTTTGTTGGCATTGAACATTATTGTGGCTTTATTGTTGTTGGCCACATATCTTCCTACGCATGTTTTTTTTGGAATGAATTCTTTTGTATCTCTTTTGGGTTATATTTATCCTATTGCTTTGATTCTCAATATTATTTTTATACTTTTGTGGCTTCTTATAGGCTCAAGATGGAATATAATCTTATCTTTGGCATGTATTATTTTGCATTACGATTTTGTTCCAAGGCTCTATAATCTTTCTTTCGGCAAGGAAGAAAAAGAAAACACTCTTACAATTCTTTCCTACAATGTTGAGGGTTTCAATCACGATATAAATTTGTTTGAAGACAGGCAAAGCAAGCAAGACAAGCAAAAAGAAAATCTCGATTCCATCATATCTATTGTTGCAAATAGCAAAGCAGATATTGTTTGCTTTCAGGATTTTGTTGAAAACATCGCTTGCAAAGAAAATGTGCATAATAGAATGACAGAAGGCTTGAAATATCGCTATCATTTCCATTATTACAAAATTTATAATAAAAGAATAAGCGACTGTGTTATCTATTCCAAGTATTTTATCAGGGATGCAGGCAATATAACCGATAGTGTGGAAAATTCAACAAA
>JABUUQ010000002.1:1127351-1130881 GCA_021443125.1 Bacteroidales bacterium | reverse complement strand
AGCAAAGACACTTTCTCAAAACTTAAAAGTGGAGATTTGAACGACAAGTCTGGCATCAAAACTTTGGCAAAAAAACTGGTTTATGCAGACAACAAACGCAAATACCAAGCCGACAACATTCTGAATCTTATAAACGATTGCGAAAAACCCTATATAATTGTAGGTGATTTTAATTCCATACCTTTTTCCTACGTCTATAAACAATTCAATGCAGTTGCCGATGACAGTTTCGTAAAGAAGGGAACAGGATTGGGCAGAACCTACAACGGAATCTTTCCTGCCTATAGAATAGACTATGTATTAACACACAAAGACAAGGTAAAGACACAAAGTTATCAAAGCAAGAAAGTGGATTTTTCCGATCATCATCCCATTGTTGTCAAATTCTCAATAGTAAAATAGTATGAAACAGCAAGAAAGATATCTTTTAGCACTCGAAGCATTGAATACAATGTATCCAAATGCCACTACAGAACTTGTAAACGACACTCCTTTCCATCTTCTTGTTGCTGTAATTCTTTCGGCTCAATGCACAGACAAAAGGGTCAATATGGTAACTCCAGCTTTGTTTGAAAAATACAAAGAACCTCAAGACATGGCAAAGGCAAGTCCCGAAGATATTTTCCCATACATACAATCCATTTCCTATCCTAATAGCAAAGCAAAATATCTGTCAAATATGGCAAAACGTTTGGTTGAAGTCTATGACGGAAAAGTGCCTGAAAGTGTAGATGAGTTGCAAACTCTCAGCGGTGTAGGGAGAAAGACTGCCAATGTTATTGCTTCCGTTGTTTTTCATCAAGCAAAAATGCCAGTGGATACCCATGTGCATAGAGTATCCAATCGTATAGGTCTTACAGTCAATGCAAAAACTGTGTTGCAGACCGAAGAACAACTTATGAACAACCTTAAAATTTATTCGAAACAAGTGGAAGACGATGTGGCTTTGCTTCATCATCAACTGATTCTCCTTGGCAGATACACTTGTAAGGCAAGAAATCCCGAATGTTTGGTATGCAAATTGCAGCAATGTTGCAAATTCTATCAAAGAAGCCAAAAACATAAAAGTAACATTTAGAAAATAAAATCCGTATACAGAAAATAAAAACGGAAATAGAGCGTTAGAATATAAAACCTACAAATAATTTAACAATATGAAAAAGACAATAGCAAAAGTGTTGGTAGCAGTAGTAATATGCGTAATGTTTGCTTCTTGTGCCTCACACAAATGTGATGCCTACAAATCATCACACCACTATTCAAGAGAAATTATTAGATAGAAATACCCTATATTTTATTTAATAATTCTTTGGTTTTCACCAAACGGCGTTACAGCAAAATAAAATGGCGTTTTAATTTTCTAAAACGCCGTTTTGTTTTATTGAAACAAGGTTTCATTTATTTGAAAAGGCTGTCAATAATAATTATGCAAAGATAACTTTTAATCTTTCGCATTTTTTTTGTAACTTTGCAGATTAAATGTAAAGTATTATAAGACCATAAATATTTAGTAATATGACATCTAACGAAATAAGAAAAACATTTATTGATTTTTTTGCATCTAAAGGACATACAATAGTTCCTTCATCTTCTATGATTGTGAAAAATGACCCTACATTGCTATTTACCAATGCGGGTATGAACCAATTCAAAGATATTTTCCTTGGCAATACGCAAAAGCCATACAATCGTGCGGCAGATTCTCAAAAGTGCTTGCGTGTAAGCGGAAAACATAATGATTTGGAGGAAGTTGGCCACGACACCTACCACCATACCATGTTCGAAATGCTTGGTAACTGGTCTTTTGGCGACTATTTCAAAAAAGAAGCTATTGCTTATGCATGGGAACTTTTGACAGAAGTGTATAAGATAGACAAAAAAAATCTTTATGTTACTTATTTTGGTGGCGATGAGAAAGAAGGTTTGGAGCCAGACCTTGAAGCGTTGAACTATTGGAAAGAATGGATAAGCGAAGACAGAATTCTTCCTGGCAACAAGCATGATAACTTTTGGGAAATGGGCGAAACAGGACCTTGTGGCGCTTGTTCAGAAATCCATGTTGATTTAAGAAGCGAGGAAGAAAAGCAAAAAATCTCTGGTCGCGAACTTGTCAACAAAGACAACCCTCAAGTAATTGAAATTTGGAACCTTGTGTTTATGGAATTCAACCGTTTGGCAGACAATTCTCTTGTTCCGCTTAAGGAAAAGAACATAGACACAGGCATGGGCTTTGAAAGACTTTGCATGGTTTTGCAAGGCAAACAGTCTAACTACGATACAGATGTATTTCAGCCACTTTTGCAAACTATAGCCAAGAATGCAAACCTTGAATATGGCAAAGACAACAAAAAAGACATAGCAATGAGAGTTGTTGCCGACCATTTGAGAGCAGTAAGTTTTGCAATAGCAGACGGTCTTTTGCCTTCAAATGCCAAAGCAGGCTATGTAATCCGTAGAATCTTGCGTAGAGCAGTGAGATATGGTTATACATTCTTGAATTTCAACGAACCATTTATGTGCAACCTTGTTGATACTCTTGTTTGTCAAATGGGAGAACAATATCCCGAACTAGTGAAAGGCAAAGAACTTATTATCAAAGTTATAAAAGAAGAAGAGAATGCATTTTTGAAGACCTTGTCAAACGGAATCGTCAAATTCGAGAAATATATTGCCGATAACCCTCAGGGAAAAATCAATGGTAGTTTTGCTTTTGAACTTTTCGACACCTATGGTTTCCCTATAGACCTTACAGAACTTATGGCAAAGGAACATGGCAGGGAAGTGGATATGGAATCTTTTGAACAAAACCTTCAAAAACAAAAAGAACGTAGTCGTAATGCAGCAACCGTAAAAACAGATGACTGGGTTGAACTTATGCCAAACTATACTGATTTTCAATTCTTGGGTTATGACGAAACAAATGCCAAAGTCAAGATTGTAAAATACCGTAAGGTTGAAAGCAAAGGCCAGAATCTTTATCAGATTGTTCTTGACAAGACACCATTTTATGCAGAAATGGGTGGTCAGATAGGAGACACAGGTTTTATTCAAAACAATGACGAAAAAATAACTATAATCGATACAAAGAAAGAGAATAATCTTGCAATACATCTTGCAAAAAATCTTCCAAATGCTATTGATAATGTTGAGTTTACAGCACAAGTAAGCACCAAAAGACGTAGTGCGATAGAAAGAAACCACACTGCAACCCACCTTTTGCACTATGCACTTAGAACTATCTTGGGAGAGCATGTGGAACAGAAAGGTTCTTATGTGGATGACAAGCGTTTGCGTTTCGACTTCTCACATCATTCAAAAATGACAACGGAAGAAATAAGGAATGTGGAGAAAATGGTAAATGAAGCCATAAGAGCAAACAATCCTGCTGACGATTACAGAGAAATAGCAATAGACGAGGCAAAGAAAATGGGTGCTATGGCTTTGTTTGGTGAGAAATACGGAGACAAAGTAAGGGTTATTCGCTTTGGAAACTCTATAGAACTTTGTGGAGGCACACATGTAAAGAGCAC
>JABUUQ010000002.1:1125058-1127327 GCA_021443125.1 Bacteroidales bacterium | reverse complement strand
GTTACAGAAAGTGCAGTGGCTGCAGGTATAAGAAGAATTGAGGCTGTAACAGGCGAAGAATGTGAGAATTACCTTTATTCTATGCAAGACACCATAGCGTCTATACGTTCTTTCTACGAAGCATCGCCTAATTTGGTAAATTCAATCAAGAAGACAGTTGAAGAAAACGCCGTTCTAAAAAAACAAATCGAGGATTTGGCAAAACAGGCTGCTGGCAATATCTATAACGATTTGAAACAAAACAATCATCAGGTAATAGACGGCATAGATTATTTTGAAGCACCTATGCTTGACTTGGATGCAGACTCTATGAAAGACATTGCCTTCCGTTTCAGAGGCGAATTCAAAGATTTTTGTTTTGCAGGTGTCAATGAAGCCAACGGAAAAATTATGCTGACCATAATGATGTCGGATTCTTTGGTAGAAAAAGGCTTGGATGCTGGCAAAATCATTCGTGAAGCTGCCAAACACATCAAAGGTGGTGGCGGTGGCCAAAAATATTATGCAACTGCAGGTGGCAAAGACAAAGAAGGTATTGCACAAGCTTTGAAATACATCAAAGAAACCATCTTTGCAAAATAACAAGACAAATAATTTATTGATTTTAACATAAACTCAAAACGACATAACAAATGCAAAATATTCGCAACGTAGCTATTATTGCTCATGTTGACCATGGTAAGACAACATTGGTAGACAGAATGCTTTACCAAGCCAAACTTTTTCGCGACAATCAAGAAAAAAAAGAACTGATTCTTGACAATAACGACCTTGAACGCGAAAGAGGAATAACTATTCTTTCAAAAAATGTTTCTATAAGATACAAAGGAGTAAAGATAAACATAATCGACACACCAGGACACAGCGATTTTGGCGGTGAAGTGGAGCGTGTGTTGAACATGGCCGATGGTGTGCTTTTGGTTGTTGATGCTTTCGAAGGTCCAATGCCACAAACTCGTTTTGTATTGCAAAAAGCAATAGAGATGCATTTGAAACCTATTGTTGTAATCAACAAAGTGGATAAACCAAACTGCGACCCTATTGCCACACAAGAGAAAGTGTTTGATTTGATGTTCTCTTTGGGAGCTACAGAAGACCAATTGGATTTTCCTACTGTCTATGGCTCATCAAAAGAGGGCTGGATGTCAGAAGATTACACCAAACCAACAACAGATGTTTCCTATCTTTTGGACCAAATCATAAAATACATTCCAGAATATCCAAACTTGGAAGGCAACACCCAAATGATGATTTCTTCTTTGGACTATTCTTCTTATGTAGGCCGTATTGCAGTGGGACGTTTGCACAGAGGAACGCTGCAGGCTGGCCAAGAAGTTCTATTATGCAAGCCAAACGGAGAAAAAATCTTGTCAAAAATCAAAGAATTGTATGTTTTTGAGGGTTTGGCAAAAGAAAAGGTTAAAAATCCTGTTGAAGCGGGAGAGATTGTTGCTTGTTTGGGAATAGATAATTTCGATATAGGCGACTCAATCTGCGACAAAGAAGAGCCAGAGCCACTAAAACCAATCAAAGTTGACGAACCTACTTTGTCAATGCTGTTTACTATAAACAATTCTCCTTTCTTTGGCAGAGAAGGCAAGTTTGTAACCTCTCGCCACCTTAGAGACAGACTTTATGCAGAGTTGGAAAAGAATTTGGCTCTTCGTATAGAGGAAACAGATTCTCCAGATACTTTGATAGTTTATGGTCGTGGCATATTGCACCTTAGTATTCTTATCGAGACAATGCGAAGAGAGGGTTATGAACTTCAAGTAGGACAGCCAAAAGTTATTATCAAAGAAATCAATGGCAAGAAGTGCGAACCTATAGAACAGCTTATTATTGTTACACCAGAGAATTATTCCGGCAAAATAATAGAACAAGTTACTGCAAGAAAGGGCGAACTTATTTCAATGGAGCCACAAGGCGACAGACAGCACATAGAATTCTCTATACCTTCTCGTGGAATAATCGGTTTGAACAATACTATTCTTACTATTTCGGAAGGCGAAGCAATTATAGCCCACCAACTAAAAGGTTTTGAGCCATGGAAAGGTGAGATGCCATCTAAACGAATGGGTGCTTTGATTGCCAAAGAAACAGGCCAGGTTATAGAATATTCTTTGAATAAACTGCAAGACAGAGGCCGTTTCTTTGTTGAACCAGGCGACGATATCTACACTGGAATGGTTGTTGGCGAAGGCCTAAGACCCGACGACATTGTTGTCAACCTTGTCATCACCAAGAAACTTACCAATATGCGTGCAGC
>JABUUQ010000002.1:1116148-1122572 GCA_021443125.1 Bacteroidales bacterium | reverse complement strand
TACAACAACTTTTAATTCTCTTTCTTCTTTTTTATTATTGCAACATAGGAAAGAAGGACTACATTCATTAGAAGGGCATAAAGTATTGCAGGGATAGCAATTTTTGAATTGTTCATAATGAATGGTGAGGATGCAATGGCTATGGCTTGTGCTGCGTTCTGCATTCCTACCTCTATAAGTGTGGTGCGTTCTTCTTTTTTGTTGAGTCTGAAAATCTTTGCAATAAGAAAAGCAACGAATATGCAGGCAAGCAAAAGGCAAAGTATGCAAGAGCCAAGGGTTAGTATATTATTTATTATTGTGCTGTATTGTTCAACGAAGAAAATACCAGCCAAAAGCATAAGACAAGGAAAGGCAAGTTTTGACAAAACTTTTTCTATCTTTTGAGCAACATTATTGCATTTGTAGTTGAGAATAATACCTATAATAATAGGCAGAAACATAAGCAAAAGGTTTTGTTTTAGAAGGTTGCCTATGGGCAGAGATATTTGTTCTGTGGATTGGAAAGCAAAATAGTCGGTGGCAAAACTCATAATGATTGGCAAAGTGAAAAGGGTTATAATGCTGCTTAGTGCTGTAAGGGAAACACTAAGGGCAACATCGCCTTTGGCAAGCATGGAAAAGACATTGGAACTTGAACCGCCAGGACAGCAGGCAATAAGCATCATTCCCACAGCAAAAATAGGAGAGAGGTGAAACAAATGACACAATCCAAAAGCCACCAAAGGTAAAAGAATTATCTGCCCAAACAATGCCACAAAAATTGCTTTGGGACGCTTGACCAAAAGAGTAAAATCGTCAATTTTAAGATTTAATCCCAACTCAAACATCAGCACAGTAAGAATTGGAAGAACTATAACTACGCTATTCATTGTTATTATGTATAAAAGAAAAGGGACCCTAAAACAATAGAGTCCCATAAATTATTTTGTTATCGTTTATTTTGCCAAAGCATTGTAGTCTTCAAGGTCTGACTCTTGGAAGTTATCTATAAATGCTTTTCTTTCTGCTACTTGTTCTTGAGCCATCTTTGTCATTATTCTTGCAGAAGCCATAAATTGTTCGTCTCTGTTTGCGTCGATAATTAGAAGATGAGCCATAATGATGTAACCAGCAATTTCAACCAAACGTCTTGAATTGAATTCGTGAGCTGCAGATGTTGTGCCAAAAGCATTTATCTTTTCAACGCAAGCTTCAAAATCTTGGCGAAGAGATACAAGAACACTCTTCATTGAATCGAACTTGCTGTCTGCCTCCATTGCTTCGTATTCTTTTATTCTGTTTAGGAAACCTCCAGAGATAACACCACGAATGGCAGCAACAACCTGAAGTTGAGAAGTGCCTTCGTAGATTGTCAAGATACGAGCATCACGATACATTCTTTCGCAAGGATAGTCTCTCATAAAACCACTACCGCCATAAACTTGTATGCAGTCGTAAGTGTTTTGGTTTGCATATTCAGAAGAGAATAGTTTTAGAAGAGGAGTGAACATATCTGCCAAACGAGTGTATGTTTTAAGTGTTTGACGTTCTTCTGCCTCAAGTTTTCTTTCGCGAGAGATAGCCTCATAAGATTTGTAGATATCTACACATCTTGCAGTCTCATAAAGCAAAGCTCTTGTGGCATCTGTCTTTGCTCTCATCTTGGCAAGCATTTCTTTTACTTGTTCAAAATTGATGATAGCCTTGCCAAACTGTTCTCTTTCTTTTGCATATTGAAGAGCTTCTCTATATGCTGCTTCTGAAAGGCCTACACTTTGAGCACCAACACCCAAACGAGCACCATTCATCAAAGCCATTACATATTTTATAAGACCAAGCTTTCTTTCACCTACAAGTTGGGCAGGAGCATTGTTGAATACCAATTCGCCTGTTGGAGAACCATGAATACCAAGTTTGTTTTCTGTTCTACGAATAGTAACGCCTCCGTCTCTGCGGTCATAAACAAAATATGATAGACCTCTACCGTCGGTTGTGCCTTCTTCACTACGAGCCAAAACAAGCTTTATGTCTGCGTCGCCGTTAGTGATGAAACGCTTAACACCATTCAAACGCCAGCAATTGTTGGCTTCATCGAATGTTGCCTTAAGACGAACACTTTGCAAATCGCTACCAGCATCAGGTTCAGTAAGGTCCATAGAACAAGTATAGCCTTGGTTGATCATAGGAAGATACTTGTCTTTTATCTCATCGTTTGCAAATTCATAAATAGTTTCTGCACAGTCTTGTAAGCCCCAAATGTTAGCAAAGCCACAATCTCCACGAGAAACGATTTCGGCTGCCATAACGTAAGGAACATAAGAGAAATTCAAACCACCATATTGTCTTGGCAGAGAAAGACCATAAACACCTGCATCTGTAAGTTTTTTATGATTTTCTTTTGTTCCGTCGGCATAAATAATTGCATTGTTTTCTATTCTAACGCCTTGGTTATCTACACTTTCAGCATTATTTGCAAGAACTTCTCCAGAGATTTCGCCTATAAGAGAAAGCACTCTTTGGTATGAATCTACAGCATCTTCATAGTCCTTTGGAGCATAATCATATTTGCCATAGTCAGCGTAGTCTCTTTCTTTCAAACGGATGATTTCCTGCATCATAGGATTGCTAAGCTGAAACTTCAATCCTTCATTGTCATCAAAAAAATTAGCCATATATTTTGTCTCTTTTTTTGTTCGTAAATTTATTTGCTATTTTTCTTGTAATATTGTATAAGCTTTGGAATAACTTCAAAAGCATCACCTATAATCGTATAGTCTGCTATAGAATTGATAGGAGCATTTACATCTGTGTTTATGCTTATGATTTTTGAAGATTGATCCATACCTGCTCTATGTTGAACAGCACCAGACACGCCACAACCTATATAAAGTTTTGGCCTTACTGTTACTCCTGTTTGTCCCACTTGACGTTCATGTTCTGTCATGCCAGCATCAACGGCAGCACGTGTAGCACCAACTTCTCCACCAAGAACATCTGCCAATTCATGCAATAGTTTGAAGCCTTCAGGTTTAGAAGCCATACCATAACCGCCACAAACGATTATTTGAGCACCCTTTATGTTTATCTTTTGTTGCTCAATATGTCTTTCAAGTATCTTTATACAAAAGTCTGACTCAGAAACATATTTGCTAACATCAAGTTTTATAACTTCACCTTTGTGAGATTCAGAGAAGATTTCTTTTTTCATGACACCTTCTCTAACTGTAGCCATTTGAGGACGAGTGTATGGATTTACGATAGTTGCAATGATGTTTCCACCAAAAGCAGGACGTATCTGATAAAGCAAATTGTTTATTACTTTGTTTTCTTTCTTATCTTCATATTCGCCTATTTCCAATGAAGTACAGTCTGCAGTAAGACCACAACGAAGATAAGATGCAACTCTTGGTGCAAGGTCTCTGCCTACGCTTGTTGCTCCAAACAAAATTATTTGTGGTTCTTTTTCCTTGATAAGTTTTGTAACTATAGAGAAGTGAGGCAATGTTTGATAAGGGAACAAACGAGCATCATCAGCATAGTTTATGATATCTACACCATAAGGATAAAGACTTTTCTCCAAATCGTTTACATTGCTTCCGGCAACAATAGCTTCAAGTTTGACACCCAAAGTGTTTGCAAGTTTTCTTGCTTTTGATATAAGCTCAAGACTTACGTCTGCTATATAATTTTCTTCTGTTATTTCACAGTAAACAAATACGTTATTCATATCCTTATCCTATTATGTGTGTATCTATTAGTTGTTTTACAAGAGAGTCAATGTTTTCGTCAGTTGGCTCTAAGGTAACATTTTCTTTTTGTGTAAGAACAACGTTGTCAATCTTTTTAACCTTTGTTGGAGAACCTGCAAGACCTATTCTGTCATCTTCACAGCCTGCATCTGCAGCGCTCCATTCCTCTATCTTAAGATATGGGAACTCATTCCAAAGATTAGTGTCGAATCCATTAGCTTCTGCCTCTGATTTAGAGAAAGCTTTTTTGTATTTCATAACACGTTTTGCATTATAGAAACGACAAGGTTTTGCAGAAGAATGTACAGTAACCAATAGAGGATATTCTGCCTTTACAACCTCAACACCTCTTTCCAAACGGCGTTTTATAGTTATGTCTTTGTCGGTAACATCTATTATTTCTTCTGCATAGGTTACTTGTGGAATTTCAAGTTTCTCAGCTGTTTGAGGACCAACTTGTGCTGTGTCTCCGTCTATAGCTTGTCGTCCGCCAAAAACTATATCAGCCTTACCCACTTTTCTTACTGCTTGAGATATTGCGTAAGATGTAGCCAATGTGTCGCTACCACCAAGTTTTCTGTCTGAAAGTACAACACCATTGTCAGCACCTCTAAACATAGAATCTCTTATTATTTCTGCTGCTCTGCCAGGTCCCATAGTTACAACTGTGATAGTTGAGCCAGGTACTCTGTCTTTGATTTCAAGAGCCATTTCCAAAGCGTTCAAATCTTCAGGATTAAAAATCGCAGGCAATGCTTGTCTGTTGACTGTTCCTTCTGGAGTCATAGCATCTTTGCCAACATTTCTTGTATCTGGCACCTGCTTTGCTAAAACTACTATTTTCAAACTCATATTTATAAAATTGTTTGTGTCTTTTTGTGATTGTTTCGCATAAAAGACCAGTTAATCAAATGCAAAAGTAAGAAAAAAAAATGACAAAAAGCTGTTTTGCCAACAAAAACTTATCCACAGCCTATTGTTTTTAATTTATTTTTCACTATTTACAATAATATTTTTATCTTTGCATTTTCTAATTTTCACAAACAAAGAAAGAGAAAATTAAAACGAAGGAATAAAAAATTAAAAGCAAGTTTCAGTAAATTAAAAGCAAGGAAGAATAAAAGATGTTAAAGGAATTTCTTATTGTGGCATCGGGAAGCTTTTTTGGAGGAGGGTGCAGGTATTTGTTTTCCCAATTATCTGCCCATTGGTTTTCCAACACTTTGCCTTGGGGTACATTGCTGGTCAATGTATTGGGTTGCTTTTTTGTTGGAATTCTTTGTGGTTATGCCGAAAAGAATACTGCCATGAATTCTTCTTTATTGCTATTGCTTGTAACGGGATTTTGCGGAGGATTTACAACATTCTCTACCTTCATAAACGAAAGTTATGGTCTTATGAAATCGCAGTTTTTGCTGATGATAGCCTATATGACGCTGAATTTGGTGTTGGGTATGCTGCTGTTTTATGTCGGCCGTTTGATAATAAGATGATACTTTAATATAATGCTATGCTATATAAAAATTTAGATTTAGAACAAAGACAAGACTTCTATTCTCATTTGTCGGAGTTCATTACTCCAAACAGAAAAGAGCTTATAGAAAAAAATATCGCTTTTAGAACCGATTGGTTTGTGCCTGTGATAGAGAATATACACAAAGCACAAAATGCTTCTGCGGTATTAAGAACTTGCGACTGCTTGGGATTGCAGGAAGTCAGGGTAGTGGAGAATAACAACTCCTTTGAGGTTACCGATGACATATCTTTAGGGGCAAACAAATGGCTTAACATAAAGAAATACAATAAATTTGAAAATAATACCGTTGAATGTTTCAATGATTTAAGAAAGCAAGGCTATAAAATAATTGCCACAATGCCATACAAAAACGATATAAACCTTCAAGATGTGGATATCAACGAGAAGACTGCAATAGTTTTTGGTTCAGAAGTGGATGGGATAAGCAAGGACGCCATAGAAAACGCCGATTGCTTTATGAAAATCCCTATGTATGGATTTACGGAAAGTTTCAATATCTCTGTTTCGGCAGCAATCACACTGCACTATTTGACAGATAAGTTGAGAAATTCTGATATTGATTGGCATATTAGCAAGGAACAGCAGTTGGATACATTGATTCAGTGGACTTTGGAAAGTATCAAGTATCCAGACAGAATAGAAAAAGAAATACTTACCCGAATGGGCTTGAACAATAAGTAGGAAAGGAAAGCGTTTTTATAGAAACGTAATATATTTTGAAAATGAGACTGATAAATTATAGAAAAATAGCATATACCATATTGTTTTGTGCTTTTATGTGTGTGGCAAGCAATAACGCAATGGCGCAATTCTTCAAAGGTTTTGTATCTGCAGGAGGAAACGTTGCACAAATAGACGGCGATGAGGTGTATGGCTTTAAGAAAGTGGGTTTTACAGCAGGTATCGGTGCTATGATACCATTCAATGCAGACAAACCTAATGAAGGGCTGGCAGCATCTTTGGAAATAAACTATGCAACAAGAGGAGCAAAAGAGGTAAAGTATGCAGACCCTTTCAAATATGAGGCGAAACTCGATTATATAGACATTCCTTTGATGCTACATTGGATAGATAAGACTGGAGGCATAACCCTTGGTGCTGGATTCCAGTATGGTCGTCTTGTTCGTTCAAGTGAAAACTGGGTTTTGCCGGATAC
>JABUUQ010000002.1:1108163-1115404 GCA_021443125.1 Bacteroidales bacterium | reverse complement strand
TCCCTTCCAAAATAAAGATAACAAAAAACGACTTGATAAATGGCTAAAAAACAATTCAAAAAAGGTACTATGATATACCCTTTGCCTGCTGTAATGGTAAGTTGCGGAGAGGATATAGCAGAGGCAAACATTATTACTATTGGTTGGACTGGAACAATTAGTTCGGAACCTCCAATGTGTTATATTTCTGTAAGAAAAAGTCGCCATAGTTATGAAATTCTCAAAAGAACAGGTTGTTTTGTAATAAACTTAACCACAGAGGATTTGGTAAGGGAAACAGATTGGTGCGGAGTAAAAAGTGGTAAAGACTGCAATAAATTCATTGAAACGGGACTTACACCACAAAAAGCACCAAATATCAACACTTGGATGATAATGGAAAGTCCTTTGAGTATAGAATGCAAAATTGTTGATATCAAAGAACTCGGTTCTCACGATATGTTCATAGCAAAAGTCGTTGGAGTAAATGCTGATGACAAGTATATAGACAAACGAACTGGCGAATTTGATTTGAAGAAAGCGGGATTGATTGCCTATTGCCATGGAAAGTACTATTCTTTGGGTCAGCAACTAGGATTTTTTGGCTTTTCCGTCCAGAAAAAAAACAATACAAAATCTTCAAAGTAAGATATCTTTTATTATTTTTCTATCTTTTTGCAACAAATTTTGATTGCATTGTGTCATTGTTGGTATGAAATACACAGACCAAGAATTAGCAGAAGGATGTCGCAAGAATGATAGAGAGTTTCAAAAGACTCTCTATGATACTTATGCATCTGAATTGTTTGCGGTCTGTCGTCGTTATGTTTCCTGTAAGGAAGACGCTGAGGATATATTGCAAGATGCGTTTATAAAACTTTTTGCAAACATACACAAGTATAGTGGCAAAGGTTCTTTGAAGGCTTGGCTTAGAGTATTCTTCAGAAACTACACCATAAACACTCTCAGAAACAAAATATATAAGGAAGATATAACGGACAATGCGTTCGCTGATGAGACAAATGCTTTTGACGATGTGGATGTTGAGAGGTTTTCAGCACAAAATCTGCGTGATGCAATGGATATATTGTCTGCCGATGAGAGATTGGTGTTCAATATGATAGAACTTGACGAATTAACTTATCAAGAACTTGAAACAATGCTGAATAGAAAGCAAACAACCTTGCGTAGTTTGAATTGCAGAGCCAAACAGAAGATGAGAAATTTTTTGAAAGATATAGAACAAAACAATAATAAATAATATGGAAAATTTTCGCAAGAAGATAGAGGAGATAAAGGAAAACCCTTCAGAACAAGTGTGGCAAAACATAGAGAAACAACTGCCTAAAAAAGTTTTTCCATTCAAAACTTTGGCAATTTCGGGATTAACAGTATTGGTTGCCAGCATTTTGTTTGTTGTTTTATCTCCAGAAAAAAATCAAAGCCCAATTCAGAAAAATAAAACAAAGGAAGAAAAAATTATTCCTTCGTTTGAGCAAAATAAAAGCAAGTTTCAATTTACTCAAATAGAAAATGCAGAAAATCAAAGCAATAGTCGAGATGGAAATTTGGCGAATAATGAAACTGAAAAGGTAATATCTGCATCCTATCCTCAAATCGTAGTTGCTGAGGTGGAGGAACAAATTGCTAATAACACAACTCAGCAAAATACAACAAAGAAAGAATCAAACAAACAGGAAACCGCAAGCAAAAAAACGCCAAAACTTATAGTTGAAAGCAATGGTAAAACAACAGAAACAAAGTCTTCTATTGCTGAAAATGAACTTATCAACCAAGGAAATTTGTTCGTTCCAAATGCTTTCACGCCAGAGGAATCTCAAAATAACATTTTCAAACCAGCATACAGAGATTTGCAGTCTTATGAAATGCAGATATATTCTCGCAACGGCAAACAAGTTTTTGCCACAAAGGATATAAATGAAGGTTGGAACGGAAAAGTAAATGGAAGCTATGCACAACAAGGTGTTTATGCTGTAATAATCAAGTATATTGACCTAAACGGCAAGCAATATACGCAAAATGTCCAGCTTATGCTCGTAAGATAAATTCACTATTTGTAGGCAATTGAAAAAAATCTGCAAAAAAGTTATGGTAATTTGAAAAATATATTCTATATTTGCAAAATACTTTCATGCTCTTTGTTATGAGAGTATCTATTTGAAATAAAACAAGTAAAAATATTAAAACTAAAAATCAAACATGGCAAAAGTACATATTTTTAACGCAGGTCCTTGCGTTTTACCAAAAGAAGCAACAGAAGCTACAAGAGAAGCTATATTGAATTTCGACAACACAGGCGTTGGCTTGTTGGAAATATCTCACCGTACACCAGGTTGGGAAAGAATTATGGCTGAAACAGTACAACTATGGAGAGAACTTCTTAACATTCCTGAGAACTACAAAGTTTTATTCTTGGGTGGTGGTGCTTCAACTCAATTCTTTACAGTTCCTGCTAACTTGTTGAACAAGAAAGCTGCATATCTTCAAACAGGTGTTTGGGCAAAGAAAGCTGTAAAAGAAGCTAAATTATTTGGTGAAACAGTTGTTGTCGCTTCTTCTGAAGACAAAAACTACAACTACATACCTAAGGGCTACACAATCCCTGCTGATGCTGATTATTTCCACATCACAACAAACAATACTATCTATGGTACAGAAATAAAAGAAGATATCGACTGCCCAATCAACCTTGTAGCAGATATGTCTTCTGATATCATGTCTCGTCCTGTTGATGTAACAAAATATGCTCTTATTTATGGTGGTGCACAAAAGAATGTAGGCCCTGCAGGTGTTACTTTCGTTATCGTTAGAGAAGATGTTCTTGGAAAAATAACAGACAGAAAAAATCTTCCTGTTCTTCCTACAATGGTAGATTACAGAAACCACATTGAAAAAGAGTCAATGTTTAACACTCCTCCTGTAATTTCAATTTTTGTTATGCACGAAACTTTGAAATGGTTGAAAGCTAATGGTGGTGTTGCTTGGATTCAAAAAATCAATCAACAAAAAGCTGATGCTCTTTACGGAGAAATCGACAGAAACAAGATGTTCAAAGGTACAGTAGCAAAAGAAGACCGTTCTCTTATGAATGTTTGCTTCGTAATGGCAGAAGGCTACGAAGACAAAGAAAAAGAATTCATGGAATTTGCTAAATCTCAAGGTATGGTTGGTATAAAAGGACACAGAAGTGTAGGTGGTTTCCGTGCTTCTTTATACAATGCTTGTTCTCTTGAGGATGTTCAAGCTCTTGTTGCTTGTATGCAAGAATTTGAAAAGAAAAATGCTTAATTATATTAGCATAAAATCATTGATAGATAGCGGGGTATAAATATACCTTGCTATCTGTTTTTATTTTTAACCCAAAAAACAAAGAAGAAATTATGACAAAAGTATTGGTAGCAACAGAAAAACCTTTCGCAAAGGCAGCTGTTGACGGCATTAGAGAGATAGTAGAAGGTGCAGGCTTTGAACTTGCTCTTTTAGAGAAATATACAGATGTTAACGACTTCTATAAAGCAGTTGCAGACGCAGATGCTCTTATAGTTCGTTCAGATAAAGTTACAAAAGAGGTAATAGACCATGCAAACAACCTTAAAATAGTTGTCAGAGCTGGTGCTGGATTCGATAATCTTGACCTTGAAGCATGCACAGCAAAGGGTATAGTTGCAATGAACACTCCAGGACAGAACTCAAACGCAGTTGCTGAACTTGCAATAGGTTTGATGATCTACATGGCAAGAACAAACTTTACTCCTGTGGCTGGTACAGAACTTAAAGGCAAGTGCTTAGGTATCCACGCTTATGGAAATGTTGGTAGATTGGTTGCTGAAAAAGCAAAGGCTATGGGTATGGAAATTATGGCTCTTGACCCATTCGTACCTGCAGAAAAAATAGAGGCTGACGGCGTTAAGGTTGCAAAAGATATCAACGATTTATATTCTTCTTGCGACTATGTTTCTCTTCATATTCCTGCAAACGACCAAACAAAGAACTCTATCAACTACGAACTTCTTTCAAAGATGCCAAAAGGTGCTTGCTTGGTTAATACTGCAAGAAAAGAAGTTATTGATGAAGCTGGTATGGCTAAATTGTTGGCAGAAAGAGAAGATTTCCGTTATGTTACAGATATAGCAGCTTCTAATGATGAAGAACTTAAAGGCTTTGCTCCTCGTTACTTCTCAACACCTAAGAAAATGGGTGCTCAAACAAAAGAAGCTAACATCAATGCAGGTTTGGCAGCAGCAAGACAAATTGTTGACTTTATCAAAAACGGAGTAACAAAATTCCAAGTTAATAGATAATAATTCCTTAAATATATTTTGGAGTTTTGACACTCTAAAATAAAACAAAGGAATACAAAAATAAAACGGCGTTTGGATTTTCTAAAACGCCGTTTTATTTTGTTGAAACAGTCTTTTTATTTATGAGATACATTCATTCTTTTCCACAAACATGAAGGCAATAGTTTCCAAAAGAATACAAGTATTCTGTATCGCCAATCAATGATTTTGCAACGGCTTTTCTTTTCAATGGCTTTTGCTATTTTGTTGGCAACGAAGGTTTTGTCCATCAGAAGAGGGTACTTTTTATCGTTGTCCAAAAGGTCTGTTGCAACAAAACCAGGTCTAATATCTGTGAATTTAATATCGAGTTTTCTTATGTGGGCCAATTGTTCTAATGCGTCTATGTAGTGATTTTCGAATCGCTTGGTTGCAGAATATGAAGGTGCTGCTCCCATACCCTTAACGCCTGCAATAGAAGATATTACGGCAATTTGGCCAAATCCTTTCTTTGCAAAATAGTTGAAAGTCGTTACAATCATTCGAGCAAAGCCCAAAGCATTTGTATTAATCGTTGTAATCTCCTTGTCAATAGCAAGTTCCTTGTTTTCCCAACCTACACCACTTGCATTGAAATAGATATCTAGACCACCAATTCTGTCAATAAGTTGCTGAAGTTTATCACCTGCATCTTCTTTTGTTACATCTATTTGTTCAACAAAAACATTGTCTTTGTCAAGTTCTTGCAATTCTTGTAGTTTTTCAAGCCTTCGTGCAGCCAAACCAACGATATAACCTTTTGATATAAATATCTTTGCGACTTCTTTACCCATGCCAGAAGAAGCACCAGTAATTATTATTCTCTTTCCCATAATGTTCAAATTTCTACAAAAATACATATTTTTTTTCTATCTTTGCAAAAAATAACAAACAACATATTTTCATTCTTTGTGAAAAGATTATTCTTGACAATATTGATATTGTTGTCTTTTAGTGTTTTGGCTCAAGATACCATAAGGACCGAAACATTGGATAGCGTTGTCGTTTTGGGCGAAAAAGAGAAAGCAAAGCAAAACGATACGGATAGATTGTCTGCAAAGGAGTTGAACGCAATCAATGCCAATAGTGTAGGGGATGCAGCAAAGTTTCTCTCTGGTACATTGGTAAAAGATTACGGTGGATTGGGCGGAGTGAAAACTATTAGCATTAGAGGGTTGTCGGCAAACCATACTTCCATTACCTACGATGGCGTAAATATCTTTGATAATCAGTCAGGACAAATAGATTTAAGCAAATTTTCTGTTTCTTCTGTGTCAAATATCTTTATGGCTAACGGACAATTTTCTCCAACCTTACCAACAGCAAGTTCTTTGGCTTTGGCAAACAGCATAAATATAGAGACAAAAAAGCCGGACCTTATAGACAAAAGCACTCGTGGCGATATTTCTTTGTCTTATGGTTCCTTCAATACCGCCAACCTCAATATATATCTTGCAAACAGGGTAAACAAAAAAAATATCATTACATTATATGGTGATTTGCTGAATAGTGATGGTCGTTATCCGTATGTGTTGAATTATGGCAGTGCTCAAAATTATCAAACCGAAAAACTAAAGAGGGAGAATAACGATATTTTTTCTTCACATGCTGAGATAAATTGGTTTCATGATATCAACAGGACAAATTTTCTTAAACTAAAAGCATACTATTATTATTCCAATCGAGGTTTGCCTTCAAATGTAACACTATACTATAACAATTCAAAACAAAGGCTTTATAATGAAAATTGCTTTCTTCAATCTTCATATACTTCTTATTTGAATGGTTTGTTTACATATAAAAACAATGCAAAATTCGACTGGAATTTCACCGAATATATAGATCCTTACGTCTTTAATCTTCAAGGCAAGGAGGATGATAGGTATACTCAAAAACTAATATATGACAATAATGCTTTTAGTTTTCAACCTCGAGAAAATTTATTTTTCACCTTAACTAATGATTTATATTATAATTCTTTATATGCTTCAACTATAGTATTAGATGAGCCTAAAAGATTATCTTCCTTGACTGCTTTTATTGTTGATTGGAGGTTTTATAATTTTGCTTTGACTTCAAATGTGTTGCATTCTTTTTATGCCGATACATATCTTGACACCACAAGACAGAAAGGCCGTTTTTCTCCTTATTTTTGCCTTTCCTATAAGAAAAACAACTATTCTTCCTCATTTTTCTATAAAGATATTTTCCGTATGCCTACTTTCAACGAATTGTATTACAGATATATGGGAAATGTTCGCCTGAAACCAGAGCAGACTACCCAGTTTTCTTGGACAAATTCCTATAATTTGAACTTCAAATCGTGCAACCTGCTTGCTGAAATAAGCTTTTATCATAATAAAGTCAAGGATAAAATTGTTGCAATACCGAAAGGGAATGTCTTTCTTTGGGCTATGTTGAATTATGGTAGGGTGGAAATTTATGGAGTGGATGTTAGGTTGGATTTTTCTGCAATTTTAGACAAGACAAAGGTTTATTGCAAAATCAATTATTCCTATCAGCATGCAGCAGATGCAGATGAACAATCCTATACCTATAAACAAATTCTTCCATATATGCCACAAAATGTTTTGTCTGTAATAGCGCAAGCAGATTGGAAGTCATGGAATTTTGGATGTTCGGCAATGTTTGTAGATAAGCGATATGCGTTGGTGGAAAATATAGAACAAAATCTCATGAAAGCATATAACGATTTTGGAGCAAATATTTCCTATTCCATAAGTGCGAAAAAAGTTGATTATAAGCTTACTTTGGATGTAAAAAACCTACTAAATACCCAATATGAGATAGTAAAATCTTATCCTATGATGGGAAGAAATTTCAATATCAAGGCAACAATAGAATTCTAAACAATAATAACAAACAACAACAATGAAACAAAACGTAAAATTTAAACAACAT
>JABUUQ010000002.1:1101939-1108090 GCA_021443125.1 Bacteroidales bacterium | reverse complement strand
GAGATTAACAACACGCATGGCTACTTTGTTATGTGCGAAGGCTTGTATGGTCAAAATAATTCTACTATTGATTTTTGTGATATCGATAGTTTGCGAACTATAAAGGATTTTTACACAAATGTTAATGGCAAAGGTCTTGGTGAAACTGCAAATGATATGATAAAGGTTGGCAATGAGGCGTGGATTGTTGTTAATGGCAGTGCAAATATCACGATTATCAGTGCACAAAATGGAGAATTCAAACATAGTATTCCAACTGTAAATGAAAACAATGTAAATAGGCAGCCGCGACACCTTGTAGCAAAAAACTCTTATGTATATGTATCATGTTTTGATGGTACAGTATTGAAAATAAATGCAGCAACAAAACAAATAGAAGATGTTTTGGAAACTCAAGGCAGAAATCCAGAAGGGCTTGCCATAGCAGGAAATAAATTATATGTGGCAAATTCAGGAGGTTTGGCATTCCCTAACTACGACAACAAAGTTTCAATAATTGATTTGTCAAGTTTCACGGTAGAAAAACTTGTTGATGTTATGGATAATCCTACAATAGTGAAATCCGATGGAGATAAAGCCTATGTTCTTTCAGTGGGAAATTATAGTGTTGTGCCAAGGCTGTATGTGTTTCAAGGGATTGATAAAATCGATAGTACGAATAGATATATGACTGACTTTGATATTTATGCTGGAAAATTGTTTTATTTTGACTTTAACAAGTCTGATTCAGATGGTTTGGCTTATCTTGATTTGAATAATCTGAACACCTCATCCCCAACCCATATTGCCTTGGATAGTATCAATGGCAGAACTATATATCATATACAAGTTTTTGATAATACCATATTCCTTACAGACGCAAAGAACTATACAGTTTCTGGTGCCGTTTATGCACTTTCGCTAACGGGAGATGTGTTGTTTAGCTTCCAAACCTCGATAAATCCAAGCAGAGTAATAAAAAAAGACAATTAAAATTATATTTCATTAAAAATATTTTGTAACTTTGCAAACTGACAAAATAAAAGTAAATAACCAAACAAATAAAAATTTAATATTATGCAAAAAAAAGGTAATAAATACGGAACACACCGTGTAATTGAGCCAAAAGGCGTTCTTCCACAACCAGCCAATAAGATAGACAACAACATGGATGAAATCTATGACAATGAAATTCTTATTGATGTTCAAACCCTTAATATCGACTCTGCATCTTTTACAGATATAGCAAATTTCTGTAATCATGATATAGAAGCAATGAAAAAGGAAATGCTTTTGAATGTTGAACTACAAGGCAAACACAGAAACCGCCGTACAGGTAGTGGTGGTATGCTTCTAGGTCGCGTTGAAAAGATTGGCGACGCTTTGAAAGGCAAAATAGACCTTAAGGAAGGCGACAAAATAGCTACATTAGTTTCTTTGTCTCTTACTCCATTGAGAATAGATGAAATTTTGGAGATTCGTCCAGATGTAGACCAAGTTGACATAAAAGGTAAAGCTATCTTGTTTGAAAGTGGTATCTATGCAAAGATTCCAGAAGATATGCCAGAAAAACTTGCTCTTTCTGCTCTTGACGTTGCAGGTGCTCCAGCTCAAACTGCTAAACTTTGCAAACCAGGTGATACAGTTCTAATCATCGGTGCAGGTGGTAAGAGTGGTATGTTATGCTGTTACGAAGCTAAAAAGCGCGTAGGCGTTACTGGTAAAGTTATTGGTATGTGCCACAGCGAAAGAAGTACAAAACGTATGCAAGAACTTGGTTTCTGTGATGTTGTTTTCTCAGGCAATGCTAACGATCCAGTGGCTATGATGGAAAAAATATCTGAACTTACAGACGGCAAAATGGCTGATATCTGCATCAACAACGTAAATGTTCCAGATACAGAAATGACATCTGTTCTTTGCACAAAGAATGATGGTATAGTTTACTTCTTCTCAATGAGTACATCTTTCACAAAAGCTGCTTTGGGTGCTGAAGGTGTTGGTAGCGACGTAACAATGATTATCGGCAACGGATACACTAAAGGACATGCAGAAATTACTCTTCAAGAGTTGAGAGAAAACGAAGCACTAAGAAAAATATTTGAAGAATTATACGCATAATTCAATAATTCAGCACATTGATGTGTTGTAACAAAAAAGGAGATTCAACAAAGGAGTCTCCTTTTCTTTGTTTCAATAAATTCTTCCTTTGTTTTAATAAATCAAAAGCAAGGAATAATTTTTTGTGATAAGGAAAAATTCAAGAAAGTAATTGAAGAAATAAACAAAAAAGCTAATTAGTATATGTTAATCAATTTATCTAATCATCCATTAAAATATTGGACAAAAAAACAGTATGATTCTGCCATAGAATTGTATGAAGATGTTATGGATATGGAATTCCCTGCAATTGCACCTTATGCAACAGAGGAAGAAATCAAAAACCTTGCAAATGATTTCTTGCAAAAAATTTTGGAACTTAACAAGCAGAAAAACATTGTTGTGCATATTATGGGCGAGATGACGTTTTCTTTTTGTTTGATAAAATTGTTGCAAAACGAAAATATACTTTGTGTTGCAAGTACAACAGAACGAAATGTTTATGTAGAAGAAAACGGCAATAAAGTCTCACAGTTTAATTTTGTAAAATTCAGAAAATACGAGTAAAAGGGAATTCATATAATAGAAACCTTTGCACACAATATATGATTTTCAGACAACAACGATGGAACTAATAATAAACACATTCGGAACCTCTCTAAATAGAGACAATGAGGGTTTTGTAATCTGCAATGCCGAAGGCAAACAACGCATCCCTGCAGAAGGAATAAAAAGCATTCAAATAAGCAAGGGGGCACAAATAACAAGCGATGCTGTTCTTTTGGCAATAGAAAAAGAAATAGACGTTTTGTTTATGGATCGTTCGGGAAAACCTATGGGAAGAATATGGAGTCCAAAATATGGCTCTATCTCAACGATTCGCAAGGGACAAATAAATTTTTCTTTTTCACAAGATGCTGTCGAATGGATAAAAGGCGTAATAGTTAAAAAGATAGAACAACAACAAGCGGTAATGCTTATGTTCACACCCGAAGATGAAAAGACTACACGCTTGATAAACAAAAGTATAGGCAGGTTAGAGGACTATAAAACAAAGGTTAAAAAACTTGAAGGCGAGATTGTGCAAGATATTTCTGCCACTCTTAGAGGTTGGGAAGGGCAGGCGTCAAAAATTTATTTTGCCACAATCAATGAAATCTTGCCAACACAATATAAATTTGCAGGAAGAAGCCAAAATCCCGCAACAGACATAACCAATGCTATGCTAAACTATGGTTATGGTATCTTGTACGGGAAAATAGAAGGTGCTTTAATAAAATCTGGTATAGACCCTTATGTTGGTGTTATGCATCGCGACGATTACAATAGGCCCGTATTGGTTTATGATGTTATTGAACTTTATAGAATGTGGGTGGAATATATTGTTTTCTCGCTTTTGTGCCAACAAGTTGTCAACGAAGACTATTATTCTGTCAGAGAAGACGGCTCTTATTGGCTTGAAAGTCTGGGAAGAAGGGTTTTGATACAAGCAATAAACGATTACTTGGAAGAAGTCGTAGTTGTCAAAGGCGTAAGCAGAAGCAGAAAGCAACAAATCAACCTTTATGCTCAAAATCTTGCACAAATCTTCAAAAAATATCAACTATGATGATGTGTGGAAAATCGGTCATAGACAAGAAAGACCCAATGAAAAAAGTTGAGTTGGAGAGATTGGTCAAAAGTATCAAAACTCCCAAACCAGAGATAGAAAGCCTTATAAATACTTTGCGACTTGTCTATGATATGGACATAAAACGCTATTCTGAACAAAAGAAAAGATTGCCTTTCTTTGTTTGTGCAACGTTCAACCCTCCATTCCGTCGCAAAGAAAACTTTGTAAGTACGCAGTATTTTATATTAGATTTAGACAAACTGCACTCCAAAGAAATTGTCTTGGAGGATTTGCGAACAAGAATTTGCAAAGATTCAAGAGTAAAAGTGTGTTTTGCCTCGCCAAGTCTTGATGGGCTCAAAATACTTTTCCAACTGAAAGAAAAATGTTTTGATGCTGGCATATATAGTTTGTTTTATCAAAAATTTGTCAAAGAGTTTGCAAAACAATACAATATAGAACAGGTTGTGGATAGTGTTACTTCGGATGTAAGCAGGGCTTGTTTTATAAGTGTTGATGCAAATTGCTATTATAACCCTAATGCTGAGGCAGTTGATTTGAAAAACTATGTCAATGAGGAAAATACTTTTGAACTTTTCGACCTTAAACACCAGCAAGACAAGCAAATAGAACAACAAAACAAAGATGTTGCCAAACAAAAAGGACCAAACGAGCCCGAAGACGCTGTTATGAAAAAGATTAAAGAACATCTTTTCAAAAAAGAGGCGACAAGGCAGCAAAACAAGGAAGATAATGCAATAATACCTCAAAGACTGGCAGAAATTGTAGAGCCTTTGTCGTTGTTCTTGCAAGATTTTGGTGTTGCCATTTTAGGAATAAAAAACATAAGTTATGGCAAACAGTTTCATTTGCGGGTAGGGTTGAAAGAAGCACAAATAAATGTGTATTGCAGTTTGAGAGGAGTGTTCAATATTGTGCCAACAACATTGAGAGGCACTGATGGAGAATTTACAAATCAAATGAAAGAATTGATAGACTCATTTTTTGCTGAAAACTTATGAGAAAACCAAAGACAGCCTTGGACTACAAGGAACGATTGTTGGTGATGAAGAATGCAACTTTCACTCCAGAACAAAAAATAAACAGGGAAATTGCAGATATAGACAAATTGCCAACATTGGAGCAAAGAGTAAAAAAGATTATAGGTATTGTAAATGACAAACAAAGAAAAATAGGGAATATGTTGTTTTTTGTTATGTATGACATAGAAAGTAACAAGGTGAGATATAATGTGGTGAAATATCTGCAAAAGCAAGGTTGCACACGAATACAAAAATCTATATTTTTGGCAGACCTTGACAGCGAAAAATACAGAGAAATCCGAAGCGATTTAACCGAAATTCAATCCTTGTATGAGAATCACGATAGTATAATTATTTGTCCCGTTTCAACCGAACAAATAAATGCAATGAAAGTTATAGGACAGGAAATTGCAATAGACGTAATTACTCATAGCAAAAATACTTTGTTTTTTTAATGTTATAACAATATTTTTTTGTAACTTTGCATTCGAAAATTCTTTCAAAGAAAGACTAAATTAGTTCTTTGAAATAATTTATTAAAACGGCGTTTTAATTTTACAGAAGCAAGAGGGGAGAAATAAAGAACAAAAAATGGTACACTTTTTTGGCGAAAAAGAGTTGAAAAATAAAAATTTATGTTTACAAGAAAATGAAACACAACTAAATAGCAAAATACCTGTCAGATATCATATTCCATTAAAACAAGGATTAAGACTTTTGAGTTTTACCGGACAGCAATAATTATTTGTCAGATATCATATTCCATTAAAACAAGGATTAAGACCCTCAGAATTTCCTGAGCCATTTTCGTTGTGCTTGTCAGATATCATATTCCATTAAAACAAGGATTAAGACGCATTTGCCAACGAAACAACTGACAGCAACCAGCCAGTCAGATATCATATTCCATTAAAACAAGGATTAAGACAAAAAAAGCGTGGAACTTCCCTTGTCAATCTCCGAGGGTCAGATATCATATTCCATTAAAACAAGGATTAAGACCCCTGCATTTCTGCACTAATATTTTAATGCACAAATGTGTCAGATATCATATTCCATTAAAACAAGGATTAAGACTCTAATGGCTGATGTGGAAGCAGAGCGCCAGACAAGTCAGATATCATATTCCATTAAAACAAGGATTAAGACTTTTTAAGTAAAGTGATAAAAAGTATTTACTTGTATTGTAGTCAGATATCATATTCCATTAAAACAAGGATTAAGACATGTCATCGTATTTGCCATTTATAAAAACAAGATTCGTCAGATATCATATTCCATTAAAACAAGGATTAAGACAAATAAAACTTTGTTTGTCATGTTATTGTTCGCTCGGTCAGATATCATATTCCATTAAAACAAGGATTAAGACTATTCTTTGTTTTAGTTTTTGGTGATAGGAGAGTGGTGGGGGGAA
>JABUUQ010000002.1:1098018-1101027 GCA_021443125.1 Bacteroidales bacterium | reverse complement strand
TGCAATCACGCTTTTTTGAGTGTCAGATATCATATTCCATTAAAACAAGGATTAAGACTGTTTTGGTAATTTTTCCATGCTTGTAAATTTTCGCTTGTCAGATATCATATTCCATTAAAACAAGGATTAAGACTCGGATTTGGCAAGCCCGTAAATTGTTGAAAATCAAGGTCAGATATCATATTCCATTAAAACAAGGATTAAGACTCTTTTTTTAATTCTTTTCTCATGTTGATTTCTTTTTGTCAGATATCATATTCCATTAAAACAAGGATTAAGACTAGTGTTGCCCCCACTTTTTGTTAATAAGTCCGAACTGTCAGATATCATATTCCATTAAAACAAGGATTAAGACCGCTGATGGTAGTCGCTACAATTATAAGACGTTTGGGTCAGATATCATATTCCATTAAAACAAGGATTAAGACTTTGAATTACTCAAAGCGTTCTTTAACATGCAAAACGCGTCAGATATCATATTCCATTAAAACAAGGATTAAGACATTCTTTGTTTTATTTTTTGGTGATAGGAGAGTGGTGGGGGGAAGCAAAGATGTGAGGAAAATAAAATAGTTTTGGCAGTTTTTGCCGATAAGTCAATTATTTTTATTATATTTGCAAAATATTTTGAACTAATACATAACTACAGTGAAAACGAATATTTATTCATATAAACTTATTGGGCTTAAGAATCTTATTATCATTGCTTTATGTATTCTTACTTTGGCATCTTGCAAGAGTAGTCATAAAAAACTTTTGGAGGGAAACGATAACGATGCCAAGTATGAAGCAGCTGTGAGGGCCTATGAAAAAGGGGATTATTATCATGCTAATCAATTGTTTGAGAGTTTGATATTTTATTTTCGTGGCAAAGACAAGGCAGAGGAAGTCAACATGTATTACGGCAAAAGTTTGATGGAAGATGGTCAGTACTATGCTGCTGGTTATCAGTTTGAAAACTTCGTTCGTTGGTTTCCATACTCACAGAAAGCCGAAGAAGCCCTTTTCCTTTCAGCTTATTGCAAATTTAAGGAGTCTCCGGATTTCTATCTTGACCAGACTTTGAGTCAGGAATCCATAAAAGCTTTTCAAGATTACATTGCCAAGTATCCTGACTCTCCACGAGTTAAGGAAGCGAACAAATGTATGGATGAGTTAAGGTTGAAACTTATCAAGAAAGATTATACACAAGCATATAACTATTTCAAAATAGGACAGTATCAAGCAGCACAAACTGCTTTGAAGAACTTTATAAACAAATACTCCGACCAAACGCAATACCGTCAAGATGCCATGTATTATATAGTGTTGGCGGATTATTATTTTGCCGACGGAAGCGTTGAGGAGAAAAAGAAAGAAAGATGGAATGCAATGATATTGGATTATGAAAGGTATGAGGCTTTGTTTGAGAAGTTTACAGACAAAAGCAAGATAGCCGAATTGAAGTCTAAGTATCAATATGCACAATCAGAATTGGAAAAGTATAATTAAAAATATATTGACTAATGGATTATAAGAAAACACAGGCAGATCAAACTACACAAACAAGAAACGTAAACGATTTCAGTAAAGTAACAGGTAACTTCTATGAAACAGTTGCTATGCTTTCAAAGCGTTCAGACCAGATTGCAACAGATTTGAAGCAAGAACTTAACAAAAAAATAGAAGACTTTGCTATTAGTGAAAATGGCATAGACGATTCTATTGAGAATAAGGAACAAATAGAGGTTTCTCGTTTCTACGAACAATTGCCAAAGCCTTATCTTATTGCTATAAAAGAGTATCAAGACGACAAATTGCTTTATCGCAATGATGAGTTAGGTCATGGCAATATGGAAGCACCTATCCAAGAAAACACAGACGAAGAATAATACAATAATATCAAACTATGTTGAACGGAAAAAAAGTATTGGTTGGGTTAAGCGGTGGTATAGCTGCTTTCAAAACTCCTATGCTTATCCGTTTGCTGAAAAAGGAAGGTTGTGAGGTTAAAGTTGTAGCAACAGAGAATGCTTTGCAATTTACCACCGAAACAACCTTGCAGACCTTATCGGGACACAGAGTTTATTATGATATGTTCACTCCTTATATAGAAGAGGAGACAACGAAACATATATCTTTGACAGCTTGGGCAGATTTTGCAATTATTGCTCCTGCAACAGCAAATATAATAGGAAAATTTGCAAATGGTATAGCTGATGATGCACTTTCCACTACCTTGCTGGCATTTCAAAAGACCATATTCTTGGCTCCTACTATGAATACTGCTATGTATGAGAATTTTGCAGTGCAAGAGAATATGCGAAAACTTTTGAGCAATGGTGTCAAGATAATAGACTCAAATGATGGTTTTCTTGCTTGCGGTACATCGGGAAAAGGAAGGATGGCTGAACCAGAACAAATTCTTGAATATATAAAACAAGAGTTTGCCAAACAACAAGACTTTGCAGGCAAAACCTTCACAATAACTGCAGGACCAACAAGGGAACAAATAGACAGAGTTCGCTTTATATCCAATAATTCTTCAGGCAAGATGGGCTATGATATAGCAAGAGAATTGTTGGCAAGAGGTGCAAAAGTTTTTCTTGTTTCGGGACCAACCAACGAAAGAATAGAGAACAATCCTAATCTTGAACTTATAAAGGTGCAGTCGGCAGAAGATATGTATCAAGCAACATTGCAGTGCTTTGATAGGAGTGATGCAGGGATTTGTTCTGCTGCTGTGGCTGATTATACACCAAAATATAAGCATTCGAACAAGATGAAAAAAGAAGAAAATGCTTTGATTTTGGAACTTTCACCTACAAAAGATATATTAAAAGCACTTGGAGAAAGAAAAAACAAGCGAATTTTGGTTGGTTTTGCATTGGAAACAGATAATGAGATAGAAAATGCAAAAAGCAAACTTGTTAAGAAAAATCTTGACTTTATTGTTTTGAATTCTTTGAACGATAAAGGGGCTGGATTTGAGGTAGATACCAATAAAGTAACTATAATAGACAAAAATTC
>JABUUQ010000002.1:1090482-1097516 GCA_021443125.1 Bacteroidales bacterium | reverse complement strand
TACTTTCTTGCATTGGACGGTGATAGTTTTGAAATGAATGGTGGAGAAAAGTATTTTGAGAAGTGTCAGAATATAGTTTCTGCCGCACAAAAATCTCCAAACAAAGGATGGAAAAGAGCAGAAAGTGGCAATAACAATAAATATTGGATGATTGAAAATTATACTAACTCAACCTATTCAGCAATGCATAGTGTTTTGTATAAATATCATAGGCTTGGTTTGGATTTGTTGAGTGATGATGACCAGATATCTGCAAGAAACAATATATTGCAAGCTTTAAAAGAACTTAAACAAGTGCATCAAGAACGCAGTGGCTTGGTTTGTGTAACGCAGTTTGTGGAAGCGAAAGCAGATGAGATAGTAAATATTTATAAAGCAGCACCTGCCAATGAGCAAACGGAGATTATTTCAATAATGAAGGAGATAAATCCTGCTCAAAGTGCAAAATACGATGGAATAAACCAAACGAATGGTTCTAACCTTAGATAAGAATAATACTTAAAGATAAAGGACAAATATATGAATACAATACCATTAAACAAAGAAAAAGTTGACCAGATTATTTCTGACAACAAAATAAAAAGCGTTGGCAAAGCTTCTATTCGCGAGGTAAAGAAGATTGTTGATGATATAGAAAAAGCGACAGGAATTTCTTTCGTGAGAATGGAAATGGGTGTTCCTGGTCTTCCAACAGTAAAGCAAGGTGTTGATGCTCAAATAAAAGCATTGCAAGATGGTGTTTCTGCAATCTATCCTGATATTTACGGAACAGAAGAGTTGAAACACGAAACAACACGCTTTGTAAAGAATTTTCTTGATGTAACCGTGCCAGAAGATGCTTGTATTCCAGTTACAGGTTCAATGCAAGGAAGTTTTGCATCTTTCATGACAGTGGCAAGAATGGATGAAAAGAAAAACAAACTTTTGTTCATAGACCCTGGTTTTCCTGTTCAAAAACAGCAATGCAAGATTTTGGGAATAGATATTGAAACATTCGATGTATATGAATATCGTGGAGAAAAACTTAAAGCAAAACTTGAATCTTATCTTCAAACAGGCGAGATTGCAGGTATCGTTTATTCTTCTCCAAACAACCCTGCATGGTTCTGCTTCACAGAAGATGAATTGCAGATTATTGCAGAAGTTGCAAACAAATACGATGTAATAGTTTTGGAAGACTTGGCATATTTTGGAATGGACTTTAGAAAAGATTATGCTAAACCAGGTGTTTCTCCTTTCCAGCCAACAGTGGCAAAATGGGCAAAGAAATATATTTTGATGATATCTGGCTCCAAAGCTTTCTCTTATGCAGGGGAACGAATCGCCGTTATTGTTGTTTCACCTGAACTTTACGATTGGCACACCGACTATATGAAAAAGTATTTTGCTCAAGATACTTTCGGCAGGGCAATAGTTTATGGCTCTATATATGCTTTGTCTTCAGGAACTTCTCATTCTGTTCAATATGGTTTGGCAGCTGTTATGAAGGCTTGTAACGATGGCGAATATGACTTTGTGGAAGCGTTGAAAGACTATAAGAATAAGGCCAATTTTATGAAGACAGCTTTGGTTGAAAATGGTTTTGAAATTGTTTATGACAAGGATATGAATGACCCTATCGCTGATGGTTTCTATTTTACTTTCAACTATCCGGGTATGACAGGCGAACAAACTCTTAACGAATTGGTTTACTATGGTATCTCTGCAATTTGTCTTGATATCACAGGTAGCGACCAACAAGGTTTGAGAGCATGCGTTTCTTTGGTGCCTCATGAACTTCTTCCTGCTTTTGCTGAAAGAGTGAAATTATTTAACGAAAATCATAAAAAATAACTTAATTACAAACAACTAAAAATTTAACATTATGGCAAAAAAATGGATTTGCTCTGTATGTGGTTATGTTCACGAAGGTGATACAGCTCCAGCACAGTGCCCTCAATGCAAACAACCTGCAGAAAAATTTACTGAATTGAACGAAGGCGAAAAACTTCAATTTGTTGCTGAACACGTAGTAGGTGTTGCAAAAGGAACATCAGAAGAAATGATTAAAGACCTTAACGCACACTTTATGGGCGAAAGCACAGAAGTTGGTATGTACTTGGCTATGTCTCGTCAAGCAGATAGAGAAGGCTATCCAGAAATAGCAGAAGCTTTCAAACGTTATGCTTGGGAAGAAGCAGAACATGCTGCTAAATTTGCAGAACTTCTTGGAGACTGCGTATGGGATACAAAAACTAACCTTGAAAAACGTATGAATGCAGAAGCTGGTGCTTGTGCAGACAAATTACGTATTGCAAAGAACGCTAAAGAACAAAATCTTGACGCTATCCACGACACTGTTCACGAAATGGCAAGAGATGAAGCTCGTCATGGTAAAGGTTTTGAAGGTTTATACAACAGATATTTCAAAAAATAATCAAACAACAAACCATCAAAATTCAAAAAGGAGTTCACGAAAAATGAACTCCTTTTTTTCTTTAACTAGTCAAAGAAAATAAAACGAAGAAAGAGTTTATAGTTTTCCTTATCGTCATCCAATTTTCAACCTACTAGGTAACAATAAAAAAAGACTCAAAGTACTTTCACTTTGAGTCCTGTACAAAAAAAACTATCCTATTATGTAAACAAGTTTATTCCTTCACAAATTTCTTCGTATAAACATTGTTATCATTGTTTGTTATTCTCATAATATAAGAACCACTTGCAAGTGTTGAGATATTTATTCTTAATTCGTTATTTGATGCATCTATTCTATTTACCTCTTGTCCATTACTATTAAGAATCTCTACTCTAACAATTGTAGAAAAGCTATAAACAGTTATATCATCCTTTGCTGGATTTGGTGATAAATTTATTTCATTATCTACATTGTTTGTATTTACTATCATCTTATTTTCTATTTCTATATCTTCATCAATAATCTCATCTTCTACATCTAAAACAATAGGATGATATGATAGTTCTAAGCCTTTAAAGAATAGTATTTCTTTTGCTTTCAATCCTTCGTTTGTCTCATGTTCTGCAAGGGTTCTTAAAAGGTTTTCTGGAACATTGTATAGGTTTCCATATTCTGCAACCAATGAAACATATAATTCATCAATATTTGCAACGCTTTCATTAAGCATTGATGTTAAATTCATAGAATTTGGAAATACTGGAGTAATAGGTAAATCATCTATAATAACACCTATCGTTCCACAAGCTAACATTGAAGGGGTAGCTGAACGTGTAATTACTCTTGTATTATGACTTGGAGCAAATCCTATTGATGGATAATAGTATGTATAACTTGTATGAGAATCTGCATATAAATCTGTTGTATTGCCAATGAATGTATTTGTTGCTGCACCTCTTAAATATCCTTGTGTACCTAATGATGTATTTACTGTATCTGATATCAATGTGGTTATACCATATTGACAATTTGTAAAGTTATTACATAGATATTTCAAACCATTATTGTTTTGTGTTATCTGTGTTGCGTATTGTAGTTTGTTGAAGATATTATTATTTACAAGGTTACTTTGTGTTCCACTACCTTTTACTTGAAGTCCTACAGTTCCTATGTTTTGTGTATTTGTAGAACTTTTGAAGTTGTTGTTTTTTATCTCAAAACCAGTTGATGACTCTACAACTAATCCTAATGCTTTATTTGAATATGTCGCATCTAATAAGTCATTGTTTCCTTTTACTTTGAAGTGTGTATTTGTTATACTTAAGTTGTCTGCATGTGTTGCATAAATACCTGCATAGTTATTCTTAAACTCACTCTTTGTTACTGAAAATGGAAGGTTCTCACTTGTATTTCCTACTCGTATTCCATATGTCATATTCTCAAACTTTGAGTTTTGTTCTGTAAGATTATGTATTGATGTGCCAACAAGTGATTCACTTACACTAAACACAGAACTAATTGTATTTATTCCTGTAGTTATCTTATCCTTAACACGTCTTTCATCCTTGAAAGTACAGCCTTGTATCTTTATGCCTTTCATTTCCCACATAGATACATGGTTGAAGTTTTGTGATGTTGTAGTCAGAATATCATCATCCCAAGTAAATGTACAGTTCCTTAAGAAACTTACATTGTCTATCTCTATATCTGGATCAGATGCTATATGGTTCCTATATGATAGGAATTCTATACTTCGGATATTGTTCTTAAATGTAGAGTTTGTTGCTTGTACTATACCTCCTGTCGTATTCCAATCATCTTCTTTCCATGTATGAATTGCACATCTAGCATTCTCTATAACTGCTCCATTACTCAAAACTATACTACCTTGGTTTCCAATTGTTTGTGGTAATGTCTTATCTCCCATAATATAGATTCCTTCCCAATAACTACCACATGCACTTGTAATAGTACCTCCGTCTATTATTAGCTTTGCCCCTGGTTCTATGATTATCTTGGAATTTGGTGCCATACGTAAATTTGATGTAATTGTTAGAACAACATTAGATTTAATAATAATTGTACCATATCCGTAAGTCTCATATGAAATAATATTATCTTCGTCTTGTATATTTTTTATAAGCACATTATTATTTTGACATGGATAAAATGAAATTCCATTACTTATTGTAATCCCTGAATTATGTGGATCAAGCCAATGATGTAAGTTTCTTTCATTCCCTGAATAATTTATGCCTACCCATGATTTACTAAATTTTCCATATATACTATTATATTTCTCATCACAAACATAATTATTTTCCCCAATAACACCTAAAAGTTGTCCTATTATATGTCCATTTTCATTTAGCAAAGGAGAACCTGATGAACCTGGTTCTGTTATTCCATATCCATTCTCTGTTTCAGACCATACAATTCTCCAATAATTAGGTGTATTATTAGAATATATAAAATTTTGAGGTATAAAATTAGATGTTGAAATCTTCTTTATGTCTCCTTTAGGATGATGTATGCATATTGCATTCTGTGTTGCATCCTCTGAATTATTCCAACCAAGATAATATAATTCAACATCTTGAAGAAATCTAGGGTCTTCTTCTAATCGAAGTAATGCAAAATCACTTAGAGCACCTTTACTTGCGTTTGCTAGAATAGTGGCACCTTCTGTTGAATAAATAGTAGGTTCTTCTACAGGATCTTCACAATTAGGTGCTTCATATTTCCAATAAAATATCCAATCCAATCTTGGTGTAGTTAATGCATCAGCACTATTTAAACAGTGATTAGCTGTTAATAAATAAGGTCTGAAATCATTTTCAGTTGTATTGATAAGGGAGCCTGTACATACCCTATTGCCATTTACAACAATCATTGCAACTGCATTTTTTTCATTTTGCCAACTTAAACCTTCATTACAATTTACATTAACTTCATCTGGGCATGATAATATTGTATATCCTATTTGTTCCCCTAGATATCTATAACCATGCACTATATTTGATACTGAAATAATTGCATTCCCCTCCACAATACTTGGCTCATAATATTCCAATACAATTTTATCTGAATATATTAGCTGTGTTGCAAAACCTTTAACATCTTCTCTTGAACCTTTATTATTTGATGATGTAAAAGCACCAATACATTTTCTTTTGTCCAAACTATATACAAATAATTTACTGTCTTTAGGTAACCATAATTTATCAAAAAGTAAATTTATTGACAATGCATCTGGGCATTCCACAGCCAACCTCCAAATTTTATCTCCATTATCCATCGTATACCATTTTCCTGAATTTTCAGTTGTAAAATTTACAAAATGGGAGATACCAAACCTAAAAGGCACACCCTCTGATTCCTCAAAAAAATCTTCTGCATTAATAGTTTCCATATCTAAAATTGGCATACGTTCTATTTTATCAATAGTTGGTATATTTTTATCAAAAAAACTAATTGGTTTTTCATTAGTACTAATTTGTCCAAATGCTACGAATGCGAACAAAACATTAACTAACACAATATATAATCCCTTCATCATTCTATCTCCTTAATTTTAAGGTAATCCTTAAAGATTCACTAAACAATAACAAAACGCTACTATTTATATTGTAACTATTTACAGTACAGATACCATAAAGAAAAATACTATCTGATGGAAAACTTGAAAGAACTTGTGTTGATAAAACATCATAGACTCTAATTCTATTTCCATTTACTTCATATTTTGCATCAATAGTATTTGAAAAGGCTATTGATTGAATATTTCCATCTTCATTAAAAGTAACATTATAAAAATCATTACTAGTGAGATTGTGTTGTTGCACAATACTCGAATCATATTGTATGTTTATAAGTTGTCCGTCTTTCTTTATTTCTATTAAATGCCAGGTACCTATAAGATTTTCTACATCATTATTTTCATCTTGACACGCTATGAAGCATATTACAAATGCTATGATTAGGAACAATCCTAAAAGTATTTTCTTAATCTGTTTCATTTTATATTTATTCATATATTAGTTACAATGATACAAATGATTTTTTACATATTTATAATTTTTCAAGTTTTTTTCAATTACCCTTCATAATGGAAGAAGACTGCTGTTCTGTGCAATAGATTACGGTTTCTTTGTTCCACCATACATGTGATAGCATTATGAGCAGTATCAAAAGTATACACACATTCCCAAAAGCAAAGAAACAAGCAATGATTACTCTATCAAATATGTAATCTGATTACCTTTTTGTTTTCTTATTCAAATAAGTTACCTTGGACTCCGTTGTCGTTAGGGTTGAAATCATCGTCACCAAAAATAACAGGTGTTTTGTTTGTTTGCTCTTCTTCAATACTTTCTTCTATTACTTCTGGTTCTTCATAGGGTAGGGCTTGCAGAATTTTGATTTTTATTTTCTCATCCTTTGAAAGTTTTTTGCCCTTTGCCTTGTATTTCATTACATCTATGAATTCGGCAACATTTATTTCATCCTTATTTACGCTTATCATAGGTAACCAAGCAGAAAGACTATGCAAAACTTCAGCCTTTTTTTCTTCCACAAATGCAATACGAGCAGAAGATAACGCTTCTGGAATAAAGCGTTTGATATAAGTTAGTTTGCT
>JABUUQ010000002.1:1084013-1087389 GCA_021443125.1 Bacteroidales bacterium | reverse complement strand
AGTCTTTCTTGTTTTGTTTTGATGTGTTGTATAGATTCTTTTGATTATTGGTAATAGCCACCAAACAAAAATAATAGAAAAAGGAATCAAAACATTATAAGAACGTTTGTAAGCATTATATTTCTCTATTTTATAGTTGGAGTTGATATGTGCTGAACTTTTTGGCAGAGAGATAAGTATGAAAACAAAAAATCCCAAACCAATAACCAAATATATTGCAATACAACCTAAAATAAACTTTCTGAATTCTTCTTTTTCTGCATTTGGATTCTTTTGCAAACTATTACCATTTCTATTGTATTCCGTATATATTGATTCTATGCATCTGAAACAGCCTTTCGTTACGCCCTTATCCCATTCTAATTTTCTAAAACAAGGTTTCATTTCTTCGTTAAAAATCCTTGTTGTATAGGCATCAGTCAAACATCCCTCGAGTCCATAACCAGTTCGTAAAAAACAGTCTCTCGACTCCAAAACAACAAGAATAATCAAACCATTTGAAATATCTTTTTGGCCAACTTTCCATTTATCAAACAATTCCATAGAGAGTTCTCTTGCAGAAGTGTATTTGTCTCCTTTTATTACAACAACAGCAATTTGTGCAGAGGTGGAATCGTATAATTGATTTATGGCATTGTTTAATTCTTCTACCGTTTGAGGCGACAATATATTATCTTGGTTGCTCACCCAATTTGTCAAACCTATTTCTTTTGGATTAAGAACATCATCTGCAGAGATTTGCGAAAAAGCAATCTGCGTTTGCAAAACGGCAAATAACAATAATAATATTTTGTTTATACCCTTAATCATATTAGAAATTATTAGCAAAGATAAAGATTTTTTTCCAAATATATAAATCTTCCCTTTGTTTTTTCAGTATTTTTTAATAGTTTTGCAAAATAATAAATGATAAATTTTTATACGCAATGAGTGAACAAAGAATAAAATGTGCTATTATTGGCTCTGGTCCAGGCGGATATACAGCTGCAATATATGCTTCAAGAGCAGGTTTGAATCCTATTGTTTTTACAGGCACTGCACCTGGTGGCCAAATAACTATGACGGATCAGATAGATAATTTTCCTGGCTACCCAGAAGGTATTTCCGGCTTTGGATTAATGGAAGATATAAGAAAGCAAGCAGAGAGATTTAATACAGAAATAAGAAATAAAAGCATAATACGGGTTGATTTTTCAAAGCGTCCTTTTGTGCTTGAAACAGAAGACAAAGACATTATCTTGGCAGAAAGCGTTATTATATCAACTGGTGCTTCTGCTCGTTGGTTAGGTATTGAAAGTGAAAGAAAATTCAGAGGTATGGGCGTATCTACATGTGCTACTTGCGACGGATTTTTCTATAGAAAGAAAGATGTGGCAGTTATAGGTGGTGGTGATACTGCTTGTTCAGAAGCTTTATATCTTTCAACTATATGCAATAAAGTCTATCTTGTGGTAAGAAGAGACCAATTGCGTGCAAGCAAGGCTGTTCAAGACATGCTTTTAGCTAAAGAAAATGTAGAAATTCTTTGGAAACAAAAACCTGTGGAAATACTTGGAGATGAAGAAGGTGTAACTGGTCTTAAGGTTGTTTCATCAGATAATGGAGAAGAAAAAAGCATTGATGTTATGGGTGTTTTTGTTGCAATAGGCAATATACCAAACACAGAATTATTCAAAGGCCAAATAGAATTGGATGAAGCTGGCTATATAAAAACTCAAGGCGCCTCATCTTATACAAGTATAGAAGGTATTTTTGCTGCTGGTGATGTTCAGGATCCTCGCTACAAGCAAGCGATTACTGCAGCAGGCTCAGGAGCAATAGCAGCAATAGATTGTGAACATTGGTTAATGGAACATCCTTTGCAATAACAATTTTGAATTGTTATAATGAAGTGTAAATTCTTTATATTACTTACAGGAATTATCTTTTTCACTCAAAAACTTTGTGCTCAAGGTGTTGAAGATAATTCCTCTTTTGTTACTGATACATCATTGCATAAGATATTCTATTTCAATGCTTCAAAAGACAGTTATTTGGTTGAAGATATTCAAAGAATGACTTATGACTACAATGATATTCATTATTACGATGAGATGATAAGCCCTTTTACTCCTTATTATCAGTATCTTTCTACAAAAGGTTCTGCATCTCAAAGTCTTTTGTATAGTAATAATGATATTTTTGATTATCAACGGCAATGCAATACCTATCTGCCATATATTTTTACGGGTAAGAATGTTAAATACTTTCAAAATCGCAGAGCTTACACTTCTTTCAATTATAGCAATGGATTGGATAACGGGCAGTATTTTGATATAAATTTTGCAAAAAACATCTACAAAGGTCTCAACTTGCAAACGGAATACAAAGTTAATTATGCTAATGGAGATTTTCAAAACTCTGGCGTAAAGAATCAGTTTTTTAATGTATCCTTAAACTATATTTCTACCAATGGATTATACAGAGCAAATGGTGCTTTCGTACATAACAGGGCTTTTATACAAGAAAATGGGGGGATTTTGTCAGATTCTTTGTTTATAAACGATGCATTCAGTTCTGCTTCAACTTATCCTACAAATAGCAGTGCTGGTTGGTCTAAATGGAAGACTAATGAATTCTATTTCAATCAATCATTACGTTTATCTAAAGATACACTTAAGCAAAATTTCTTTAATGCTGGTGCTTTGATTCATTCAATAAGTTTCGAACGCTATGCTCGTTTGTATAATGATGAGAACATGACATCAACAGATAGTTTAGGAACAACTATTTGGCGTAATTCTTTGTTTTGGACAAATGATATTTTTACAAACAAAACAGAGAAATTTTTCATTCCTTTACACATAGGCGTGAATTACGATATTATAAAATTCTCTGACCTTGTTGAAGACAAAAAGTTTGCTGTTTTCACTCCAGAAGCAAGGGTAAATTTATCTTATTTTGGCGAAATCTCATATAAGCATAGCATTGCGTCAAACAATTATAGCAATGATTTTCAAATAGATTGGAAAGAATTGTCTATAATTGAAATAAACAAGGAAGGCAGTCAAAATCAATGGAAAAATAAATGTAAAGTGTATTTTGATATGTCTATCCAAAACAAGCAGGCCGATTATATATTTTCCCACTATCAAACAGCAAATTTTTTATTCAATAATAAAGTCGGTAAAACCTTTACTGAAAGATATTCCCTTGGTGTAAAACTATTTGATGCCTTTGATTTGAAATTCAGTTACTTTGATATAAAAGATTCTTATTGGTTCGATAAGAAACTACAACTGAATACAGGCAACACATCCTTGATTCAAATTGTTTTGAACAATAAATTCAATATAGGACGCTTTGGTTTCAAAGGTTCTTATGTTATGCAAAATGC
>JABUUQ010000002.1:1066176-1083080 GCA_021443125.1 Bacteroidales bacterium | reverse complement strand
ACAGGTTCTCCAAAATGGTCATACAATGGGTGAGGGGAGAAGCAACGAGGTTTCTTTTTGTCAAACACATCAATATCTTTCTCCACTGCTTTTGACATAGCAAGAAAACCATCTACCGATTTGCAAAAATACTTGTCAAAAATTTTATCGGTAAATTTCTGTTCGTGAGGAATAAGATTGTGAAGTATGGCAACAACTTTTGTTTTTTTGTTTTTGCGAACTATGCGAGAAATAGTTCCCATACAAGGTGCCATAAACGGCAACCAAAATCCCACGACCAACATATCGGGTGCTTTTTTTCTAATCTCATTGCCAACACATAACCAATTGAAAGGATTGCAACTATTTATCTTTCTGTAAATTGCAAGGTCTTTCGGTGCTGATTCTGTTGAGTATTGCGTTTTGCCAGGGAAAAGAAAATCAGGGTATTGCAGAGTAAAAGTGTACATTTCAACGCTATGACCTTCATTTTGGAACTGATGGGCAAGGCGTTCGCCAAATGCTGCAATACCTCCGCGATAAGGATATGCTGGTCCTAAGATTATTATGTTCATTTTCTATTCTGTAGGCATTGCTATCCAACAAATAAGATATGCAAGCAAGCCACCGCCAACGCAACATAAGAGAATAAGAGCTATTATTCTGATTATTGTGGCATCTGTATTGAAATATTCTGCAAAACCGCCACAAACTCCTGCGATTTTCTTGTTGGTCATAGACCTTTTTAATTTCTTGTTTTCCATGATATTATTTTGTTTTATTGTTCACAAATTTGAATGTTTCAATTCCAAAGTCCATGAATTGCAACACAGATTGCAAAGTTATGATATTTTTCTTTAAGAAGATACATTTATATAAGAAAAATGATATTTGCTGGATTTTTGAAAAATATTGTTGTTGCAATTTTTCAAAAGCTTGTTTCAATAAAATAAAACGGCGTTTTATTTTATTAAAACAAAGGAATAATTTTTTATTTCTTTGTTTTAATTTTTCAAAAACAAATTAAATATAATAAATATTATGTAAACTAAAATGAAGATAAAACGAAAAAGAGAGATTTCTTAAAATCCCTCTTTCTCTTGTGTTTATTATTATTTTTCAAAAGAATGTGATTACATATTTTTGGAAAACTATTTAATCAATTCTTGAAGTCTTGCACTTACGTCTTGATATTTAGTTTTGTATTCAGCTTTTGATTCAGGTGTTGCATCTGAACGGCTCATAAGTTGAGAATAAACTGTTTTCAAAGCTTTTAGAGCATCGAAATTCTTAGTGTCAAGTTCAAGAACTTTGGTGAAATATGGAACAGATTTTTCAAAAGCATCAAAGCAAGCTTTCTTGTGAGCGTTGTATTCAGCATCAAATTCTGGATCTGGTGGAAGTTTTTCTGCTGCAGCATTTTCATCAACGGCTGTATTGAAGAAAACAAGACCTAAACCTCTATAAGCATTAAGATTTTTGCCGTCTATGTTTATTGCCTTTGTATAAAGTTCTTCTGCTTTTGCCATATCGCCCATGTCAACGCAAACACCTGCAACTGAAGTTAGTGTATTTGCATCATTTTCACCACCTTCCAACATTTCTGCTACCAATTTGTCTGCCTCAGGCTTTTGATTTGCCCAAATATATGCTGATGCAAGTGCAGATTTCATTGCTATAGATGCATTTTTGTTGTCTTTTGTCATTTTTACGCCTTTTTTCAAAGCATTGATTGCCTTTGCAGTGTCGTTGCTTGCTCTATTCTCTTGATAAATAGAAAGATAAACTTCTGGTCTTGGAGTGTTAAGTTTTGCTAACTCACGATAAATTTCCATTTGTTTGTCTTTGTTTTGCAACATTCTATAACAATCTGCCTGGAAGAATTTTGCTTCAAGTTCAATTTCCTTGTATTTAGCTATATTTGCATTTTCTGCCAATTGTGCAAACAAAGGAATTGCTTCTTCGTATTTACCACTATTGTAGATATCCCCTACAAACTTATAAGAGTAGCCACACAAAACTTTCATCGCCTCAATAGAGTTTCCAACAAATTCAGTGCTATTTGCTTCCTTCTCCAATGCAAGACATTTTTTGAAGTTTTCCAAACCTTGTTGGCATATTTGCTGTTGAGATTCAGTAAGTTTCTTTAATTCTTTCTTTGTTTTTTTGTCTGCTGTGCTGTTCTCGTCCAATGCTTGTACTATTTGAGCGTAAATCAAACCTGCATAATTCCAAGTCTTTGATTCTCTTGATGTTTTCTCGTCTTTACATGCATCATCTATATTTTGTTTTGCATTTAATAGACGACCATTTTTCATATCAGAATAAGCACTCTGAACTTTCATTGTTTGTGCTGATACAAGTGATGCAACACCCAACAATACTACGAATAACAAACTTTTTTTCATTGTTTTCATCGGTTTTATTTATTAGTATTCTGTTAATTATCCTATTTATTCTTCTGTTGTTTCTGTTTTGATTGTTTCTTCAATTTCTATACCATCTTCAGTTAAGGCTTGTTCATCTGCTTCCTCATGATCTACTTTGGCAACAGCTGCAATTGTGTCTTTCTTCTTAAGGTCTATAAGTTTCACACCTTGAGTTGCCCTACCCATAACTCTTAAAGAATTGACAGCCAAACGAATAGTTATACCAGAACGATTCATTATCATAAGATCATCGTCATCTGTTACATCCTTAATTGCTATAAGGTCGCCAGTCTTTTCTGTTATGTTGATAGTCTTAACACCCTTGCCACCTCGTTTGGTTTCTCTATATTCATTTGCATCGCTTCTCTTTCCATAGCCGTTTTCTGAAACAACCATAACATTTTTCGTTGTAATGTCTTCAATGCAAATCATACCGATAACCTCATCGTTGTCTGTATCCAAAGATATTGCCTTAACACCAGAAGCTCCCCTACCCATTGGTCTTACATCTTTTTCATTGAAATGTATACAACGGCCAGATTTTACTGCCATAAATACATCGTTTGCTCCATTCGTAAGTTTTGCTTCAAGAAGTTCGTCTCCTTCTCTGATTATCAAAGCAATGACACCTTTGCTTCTTGGACGAGAATAAGCCTCCAAAGAAGTTTTCTTTATGATGCCTTTCTTTGTGCAAAGGATTACATATTTTGAATTTACATACTCTTCATCCTTCAAGTCTCCTGTATTAATGAATGCTTTAACCACTTCTCCTTCTTCAATACTCAACAAGTTTTGAATAGCTCTACCCTTGCTTGTCTTTGTGCCTTCTGGAATTTCATAAACACGCATCCAATGCAAACGGCCTTTATTGGTGAATAGAAGCATATAGTCGTGCATTGAAGCAACATAAACATATTCTATGAAATCTTCATCTCTTGTTGCACTACCCTTTGAGCCTGTGCCACCACGATTTTGAGTTTTGTATTCAGACAAAGGCGTTCTTTTTATGTAGCCAAGATGAGAAATTGTGATAACAACTTGTTCGTTTGCTATCATATCTTCAATTCTAAAGTCCTTAGAGTTGAATTCTATCTCGGTTTTTCTTTCGTCGCCGTATTTTTCTTTTATTTGAATAAGTTCATCCTTAACAACTTGCATAAGGATATTGATGTCGCCAAGAATTTCTTTGCATCTTGCTATGAATGCTTCCAAATCATCATGCTCTTGTTGAAGTTTGTCTCTTTCCAAGCCTGTCAACTGACGAAGACGCATTTCAACGATGGCAGAGGCTTGTATCTCTGTAAAATGCCAGCGTGCAATCATTCCGGTTTTGGCATTCTGAACAGTCTTGCTTGAACGAATCAAATTGATAAGCTCATCTATAATATCAAGAGCTTTCAATAATCCCTCAACAATATGCAAACGTTCTTCGGCTTTCCGTAATTCATAGCGTGTTCTTCTTTCTACTACATCTCTTCTGTGTTCAACAAAAATAGCTATAATATCCTTAAGATTCAATAGTCGAGGGCGACCATTAACCAAGGCAATATTGTTTATAGAGAAAGAAGATTGAAGTTCAGAGTATTGATAAAGTTTGTTAAGCACTACCCTGCTTATTGCATCTTTCTTTAATTTATAGACAATTCTTATACCGTCTTTGTTGGATTCGTCTTTTATGTCTGCAATTCCTTCTATTTTCTTTTCATTTGCAAGTTCTGCTTGATGCTTCACCATGTCGCTTTTGCAAACTTCGTAAGGGATAGAAGATACAACTATTTGTTCATGACCACCATTCTTGGAAGTCTCTATGGTTGCATGCCCCCTCATAACTATATGGCCTTTTCCTGTGTGGTATGCATCTTTCACTCCGTCGTATCCGTAGATAATGCCACCTGTTGGGAAGTCTGGAGCTTTTACATACTGCATCAGTTCGTCAATAGTAATGTCTTTGTTGTCTATATAGGCAATACATCCATCGATAGATTCGGAAAGATTGTGCGGAGCCATATTTGTAGCCATACCTACTGCAATACCATTGCTTCCATTAACCAACAAAGCAGGTATTCTTGTAGGAAGAACTGTTGGTTCCACCAAAGAATCATCAAAGTTATTTGTAAAATCTACTGTTTCCTTATCTATATCAGCCAATAACTCTGAAGCGATTTTTGACATCCTTGCTTCTGTGTAACGCATAGCAGCAGGAGGGTCATTATCTATACTACCAAAGTTTCCTTGTCCGTCAATAAGAGTGTATCTCAAAGCCCAACGTTGTGCCATTCTTACCATAGCATAATAAACAGAAGAGTCTCCATGAGGGTGATACTTACCTAACACCTCACCTACTATTCTGGCTGATTTCTTATGCTTTGCGTTGTAGGTCATGCCCATATCGCCCATTGCATACATTATTCTGCGATGCACAGGTTTCATTCCGTCTCTTGCGTCTGGCAAAGCACGGGAAACAATAACACTCATAGCATAGTCTATGTAGGCTTGTTTCATTTGAGGCACGATATCTACATTTTGTATTCTTTCGCCTTTGAATTCTTCCATGTTCTGTATAATAGTTTATCTTAGTTAAAATGCTTTTCTTTTACTCAAAAATCAATATACAAAATTACAAAAAAAATCGTTTTTACAAAAATTTTGAAAGTGAAAAGTGTCTAAAAACGCCCTTAAAATGCCTTAAAACGCATTTTTAGTGAAAAAACAATGTTTTGAAGATAGGTGAAATAAAACCGAAGGAAGAAAACTATTTACTTAGCAACAAAAAAGAGGATTCCCTATTGGGAAAATCTTTCGCTTTATTCAAATAATTATATCCTATTGTTTTATTAGTTTTTCTATTTTATTGTTTGACTTAATGTAGTATATACCTAGTTCTATATCAGAGATATTTATTATTTGCTTGCCAGATATGGTATATTCTTTGACTATCTGGCCTTTTTCATTAAGTATCTCTACCAATCCTTCTGCAACTATAGTTATCTCATCTTTTGCTGGGTTAGGTGTTATGCTTATATATCTATCGGCAATGTTTTCTGTTATTGTTATCATCTTATTCTCTACTTCTACCATTTCATCTGCAACTTCTATTACTATAGGATGATATGACAACTCTAAACCTTTGAAGAATAATATTTCTTTTGCTTTTAATCCTTCTTTTGTCTCATGGTCTGCAAGAGCTCTTAAAAGATTCTCTGGAACATTATACAGATTACCATATTCTGCTACCAATAATATGTATAGTTCATCTACATCAACTCCATTAAACACTGACGTTAAGCTCATAAGATTTGGAAAAATGGGAGTAATAGGTATATCTTCTAAATGAACAACACCTATTGTTCCACAAGAAGATGGAGATGGTATAGCTGAACGTGTAATAACATTTGTATTATGACTTGGTACACCACTTGTTGATGGATAATAGTAGGTATATGTTGCTACAAAATCTGCATACAAATCTGTCATATTATTACTAAAAGTATTTGTTGCTGCACTTCTTAAGCAACCTTGTATTCCCAAAGCTGAAGATGATAACAATGCCGATATTCCATATTGACAATTTGTAAAGTTATTACACATATATTTTAAACCAATATTGTTATTTATTGTCTGAGTCCCATAGTGTAGTTTATTGAAAACATTATTATTTACAAGGTTGCTTTGTGGTCCACTGCCTTTTACTTGAAGTCCTACTGTCCCTGTTGTTTGTGTATTTGTTGAACTTTGGAAATTATTATTTTTTATCTCAAAACCTCTAGATGATTCTACTACTAATCCTAAGGCACTATTAGAATATGTAGCATTTGCAAAATTGTTAACTCCTACATTAAAGTATGTATTGGTTATACTTAAACTATCTGCATTTGTAGCATATACTCCTGTATAGTTATTCTTAAACTCGCTCTTTGTTATTGTAAACGGAAGGTTATCACTTGTATTTCCTACTCGTATACCATATATCATATTCTCAAATTTTGAGTTTTGTTCTATTAGATTATATATCGATGTACCGACCATCGCTGCGTTTACACTAAATACTGAACTAATTGTATTTATACCTGTAGTTATTTTATCCTTAATGCTTCGTTCATCCTTAAAAGTACATCCTTGTATTTTTATTCCTTTCATATCCCACATTGAAACATGTGTATAGTTTTCTGAGTTTGCTGCAAACATATCATCATCCCATGTAAATGTACAATTTCTTAGATAACTGACATTGTCTATTTCTATGTCTGGTAATGATGTAATATGGTTCATATATGACAAAAATTCTATACCTCTTATATTATTCTTAAATGTAGAATTTGTTGCTTGTATGATACCACCTGTTGTATTATAATCATTTTCTGCCCATGTATGGATTGCACATCTAGCATTCTCTATAACTGCCCCATTACTCATTATTATACTACCTTGGTTTGTCATTGTTTGTGGCAAACTCTTATCTCCCACAACATAAATACCTTCCCAAAATCCACTACACGCACTTGTAATAACACCTCCATCTATTATTAGTTCTGCTCCTGGTTCGATTATTATCCTTGTATTCGGAGCTAAGAACAATGTTGACTGCAATGTAACAATTACCCCTGTTTTTATAATGATATCTCCATAGCCAAAAGCATCTTCATTTACTGTCGTTGTTACATTGATATCATTAGAAAAGATAAAAGGTTCATAATTATAGCAATCATAGTATTTGGCCTTAACAACAGATTTATATGCATCTACAAGTCCATAACCTACCTCTTCGTTCCATGAACCATAGTTGTGGATTCCGTCATTTTCCCTATACATGTATGTATCTTCTTCTATTTTCCGAGCTGATCGTGATATAATTTCTCTAACTTGTGGCATAGTAAGATTTGGATTGGCTGATAAAATTAACACTGCAACACCTGATACATGAGGACATGCTGCACTTGTACCATCAAATCTATTCGTATAATCTACATCTGAATATTCCGATGTAAATATACCATTATTTAAACCTAATGTTCCTGTTATATCTGTCGTTGGTATATTTATGCCAGGTGCAACTATGTCTAATTCTTCGCCATAACAACTTTGCCAAGAAACAGATACACGTGTAGCCCTTTCATCAATAGCTCCTACTGCAATTGTATTTTCACATATTGCAGGAAAATGAATTTTCCCTTCTTGATTACCTGCTGCCACTACAACAATAGATCCTAATCCATCCCTTCCTAGAGTCGTTGCACTATTTATTGCATCTCTAATATAGTCGCTTTTATTTGAATACCATGAACAATTTATTACATCTGCTCCATTTAGATATGACCAACATATACCATCAGCCAAAGCCCTTATTTGCAAACTAACAAAATCACTTGGACTACATACAGATAATAATTTACTATCATATGCAATACCTATTACTCCATAACCATTGTTTTCTGCGGAAATAATACCAGCACAATTTGTACCATGACTATAAGTATGACTTGCTGTATTGCCATATATAGATGTTTGATTTGTTCTTTGCTTTGCATCATAACTTAAAGTAAGAATATTGTGATACATATCAGGATGTGTTAATTCAATACCATTATCTATGACAGATACAATAATACCATTTCCTGTTGTTAAATCCCAAGCATTTTTTACGTTGATATTATTTGCACCAAAAAGTCCCCATTGATCAGAATTACAACTATCTAATAAATGGTTATATGATGATAAATAGTTAGCAGATAGTAAATCTGGTTCAGATTTATCAAAAAAATTAGATTCAAAAAAGATATTGGCTAATTCTATACTATTAAGCGTATCATTATTATTTTCAAGCGTATACCATAAAGACATAAATGGATCATTATCAACTATATTACAACTGTAGTAACCTGCATATGATTGAAGTAAATTGGCATCAGAAGAGTCTCTTAATTTAACATAAAAATAATTTGATGCAGTAGACTCTGTATAACTCTTTGTACGATAACATTCCCTTGTCTTAATATTATATCTTATCCTAATCGTATCTAAAACATCTTGATACTCATTTATTGATAACGGTTGATTAAAAAACAATTTAGTACTATATATTTCATCATTATGGTTGATCAACACTCTATTTGAATCAACTGATAAGATATCCTTAAATTCTATACAAGCATCTAAATGATTAATATTTTGTTCTAAACCATCTATAATAAGATAATTAGTAATTTTATATAAAGTTTCCCTTATACCATTGAAGTAATAGTATGTACTATCTTGAGAAAAAACACTATTCCATATAATGCAAAATACTAATGATATTAATATTTTTTTCATTCTATTTCATCTTTTTAAATTCTACAAGTTCTCCAACAACGTCCGTCAAACTATTTGGATGCCAGTCTGGAATGATTAAACTAAACTCATCATCTTTCATATATAGGATTAAGCAATAAACATATTGGTCTCTATAATACACTCCATCTGGATTTCCATTATTTACTTCCATATAATATATAGCATGGTCATAAATATAACTATCATAAAAAGAAAATATTTCCGAGAGATTCCATACATCTCCTGATATAGATGTAAATATTGAATCTCTTGTAATAATGTAATTCCATCCATCATGGTTACGCAAATATGTTGGATATATTTCATGTATTACCCCACTTTCTAAAAAATCAACCGTATCATATCCGTAGTTACCTTGTAATGTTGTTACCCAAGTTCCAATAAGAATATCTTTAAATTCTTCTAATGTTAAATCACTAATATTAATGTCTGTGATACCAGTATTTGTTCTTATTGGTTTATCTTCTTCTGGTTCACATGCAACAAAACAAACTAGTGATATTACAACTAGAAGTAAACATAGTACTTTTATTCTCATTTTTTTCATAATTACTCTGATTTTATTATTTTATACTTCTTATTACTCTCAATACAATTGATAAAATACACCCCAGATGGTAAATATTGTAAATCAATATTTGTATTTTGATAATATATATCTTATCTAATAACATTACCTTGTACATCACTTATTATTAGAGTAATTGGATATTTTTCTGCGACAATATTTACATATGCCTTTGCTGGATTTGGATAAATATGGAAAATTGTATCATCAGATACTTGGTCTAAATTCACAATAAGATATTTATAACAACTTTCTCCATTCATATAAATCAAAAAACTCTGATTCTTTTAGACATAACAACGAAGAGAATCTCGTATATGTATTAAATAATCCTCGCCTACTACCAATTCCTTCAATCCATTCTTCTGTTATTTCTTTTTCAGGTATACCCCACGGAATATATACTTTTGATAAAATAATACGCTTACGTTGAACATCATCTAATGTAGTTATTATATCTATTGCTTTTACATAACATGGACCAAGGATTTCTGTATATGCATCATATACAACAGACGGCATAATAACATAGTCTAATGTATCGTCTATCTGCAAATTAAAATCATATAATACAAACTCTATTGGTATTGTATTGAGATATTTTATAGAATAAAAATATCCATTTGACACTGTATATGCATACGTTAATGCATATACAATGCCCCCTTCTTCTCTAATCCAAGTACGAATATCACTCCAATTCTCCCATTGGTCCAATTCTTGATTATAATTATAATGCCTACTTATTTCTACCTTATTATAGGTATGTCCATTATAAACAGTGTCTTCTTCTGATATTTTATATGAATATGTTAGGAGTGTTCCATTCCAATATGTATGACATATATTCCATTGCTTTCCTATTTCAACAAAACTTGTGCTTAATTGTGCATATGTTAATACATTAACAAGCAAAAATAAAGTTAGTACTAATCTCTTTTTCATATTATCTTATTTGTAATATAATTGAACTGAACTTTATATATCATAAAAAGTTAACATCTTTCTTTGCAAAGATATAGAATAAATTTTATTTCGGCACCATATGCTTAATAAGAATTTCTTAATCACTAACAGAAACGCCGTTCTAAAAAATTAAAAGCAAGGAATAATTTTCTAAAACGCCGTTTTAATTTTTTGAAAGCCTATTCTGATAATTTAATGCAAATATATTTGATTTTCTTTCTATTCCAAGTGTAAGCAATGTGGATTTTTCCGTTCTTATCTTGAATGACAGAAGGATAGGAAAACTCACCTTGTTCGGTTTCTATATTGGTTTTATATATTATTTCTTTGAAATCTTTGTCGAAAATAGCAATAGTCAAAGGTGTTCTCGCCCCCATCTCCTCTCCATTCTTTGTTTGCACATCGTTATATACCAAAAGGTGTCTGCCATCTTGCAGAGTAATGCCGTCAATGCCCGAATTGTTATTTGGGATATTGCTTAAAGTAACTTTAGACCATGTTTTGCCATTGTCTTTAGAGGTTGTTTTTGCAAGAAATCCGTTTTTTGTTCGATTCAAAGCCAGCAAATCTCCATTCTCCAAAGTGAAAATTGTTGGTTGTATGCAAAGTATATCTTTTTTCTTGCCTTTTGGCATTTCCATCGTTGAAACAGCTTTTTCAGTCTTTATATTATCGGTTTTTGACCATTGGTTTGTGTTTAAGTCCAGCAATTCAAAATAGATTTTCCACCAATCTTTTTCGGTAGAAGAGCCACAAATCATTGTGTTATTGCGTATTATAGGTTTGTTCTTTACAGGGCCGAGAAAATTTTCAAGCAAGGGTTGTTTCTTGCTCCAAGATAAACCATTGTCATCGGAAACAGAATAGTAGCCTTTCCAGTCCTGAACGCAATTTCCTACTTTGAAGAATAAAACAATCTGATTGTCAGGCATTTTTATTAAGACTGGATTGTAGCAAGCTTTCTTTTCTTTTATCGTTCCTTCGATTTCTCCGTTAGCAATCTCAATAGGATTTTCCCAAAAGGTAGAATTATGCTTTTTCCTTGAAAGATAGATATTTACATCTTTACAACCTTCATAAGAACCACCAAAATAAGCAACGAGAATATCTCCATTTTCTGCTTCTGTCAAAGTGGATGCGTGGCAAGAAGGAAAAGAGGCTGTGTCGTAAAGAAATTCGTTAGTCATAATCTCTATTTGGGCAAAAAGATTGTTACCCAGAAGTATAAGAACAACGATGAAAGAGAAAATTTGCTTTATTTTCATAATTTTATTTGCAAGTTATGAAATCAACAATTAGATTTGGACTGCGTAACTGACAAACAAGTCTTTTTCTTCAATATAAAAACTATTGATTTTGGCAGAAAGTTTTGTGTATTGCTGAGATAAAGTAAAAATTGAGTTGATAGGTGTAAGATTTTGATTATTAAAATTATTTGCAATGCCAGTTCCAGTCATTTTTACGAAAGATTCCTTGATTGTCCATAGTTGTGTGAATGCTTTATTCTTATCGTAGTCGTTTTGATTTTTAAGGTAAATGATTTCTTCTTTGTTAAAAAATCTTTTTATCAAGGAATCGTTGTATTTTCTCGTTTGTTCAATATCTATTCCCACCTTTTTATCCGATAAGATTATTGCAATAAATTTTTGTGTGTTAGATACCGAAAAATGAATATTGGAATTATGAGTAAAAAAAGGTTTGCCTTTTTCTTCCAATGAGATATGGAAGTCAAAAGACAAACCTTGCTCTTTTAGTTTTTGTATAAGAAATTTTCTGCCTAAGAGTGAGATATTTTCTTTATTGCTCAGAGTTGCATCTTTGCCATAAACAATTTCCAGATTTGCAACACTCTCAACGAAAATCTCCAACATAATTGTTTGTTTATTCTATTCCAAGAAGTTCAACCTCGAATATAAGTGTGCTTCCGCCAGGTATATTGCCTACAGGTTGGTCTCCGTATGCCAAGTCTGCAGGAATGAAGAAGCGATATTTGGCTCCAACACTCATAAGTTGAACACCTTCTGTCCAACCTGCAATTACTTGGTTTAGACCGAAAACTATAGGTTCTCCTCTTTGTACAGAAGAATCGAAAACAGTGCCGTTAAGCAATGTTCCGTGATAATGAACTTTTACTTTGTCGGTTGCTTTTGGTTTTTGGCCTACACCTTCTTGAATAACAGTGTATTGAAGTCCTGAAGGAGTCTCTGTAACATTTGCTTGCTGACGATTGTTTTTCAAAAATTCTTCTCCTTGCTTTCTTGCCTCACGAGATTCTTCTTGCATCTTAGCCTGCATTTTTGCTTGTTGCTCACTCTGCCATGCTTGCATTGTTTCGCCTCTTTCTTGTGCTGAAAGAAGGTTTTCACTCTTGCCTTGTGCTGCTGCTTTCAGTGCTTCAACAAAAACATCCAAGTTTAATTCGTATCCTTCTCTTATTATGCTGTTTCCTATATCCTCTCCAAGAATATAAGATACTTTGTCTATCTGATTATTCAGTTTCATAGTGTATTATTTCGTATTATTTAACAATTTTTAGTTCGTTTATCAATCTTTGACAGTTGGCAAATTTGTCTATAATGAACAATACATAGCGTGAATCAACACAAATTGTTCTTTGAAGTTCAGGCTCGAATGCTATATCGCCACTCATTGCCTCCCAGTTGCCGTCGAAAGCAAGACCAATAAGTTCCCCCTTTGCATTTATCACAGGAGAGCCAGAGTTTCCACCTGTAATGTCATTGTTTGTTAGGAAACATACAGTCATATTGCCGTTTTTGTCTGCATATTGACCATAATCTTTTGCAGAATAAAGGTCTTTAAGTTTTTGAGGTACGATAAATTCGTCATTGTTAGGGTCTTCTTTTTCCATTATGCCGTCTATTGTTGTTGTAAAGTCATAATGAATTGCGTCAGCAGGATAATAGTCAAGTACAGAACCATAAGTCATTCTCATTGTGAAATTTGCATCAGGGTAACGAACAAGATTTGCATCCATTTCTCTCAAAGCTTGTACGAAGTTTTGTTTTGCATTTGCCATAGCAACTTCTCCTTCTGCTGAATTTTCATCTGGAGCAATTGCAGCATAGATAGCCTGTGCAACAATGCACATAGGGTCTGCAAGAAGTTTGTTCATTTTTGGTTTCTTAAAGAATTTGTCATAGTTTTCTGCATTTGCAAAGATAGATTTCTTGAAAACTTTTTCCACAAACTTATCAACGCCGCCTTCTTTGGCAACCAATTTGTCTATCGCAGCAATTCTATATTCTAATGGCAAGCCTGTCTCAATTCTTATAAGTTCTGCAAACAATTCTTTTTCTGTTTGTTGGTCATAAGATTTGAAATGATTTTCACCATAAACTCTCAAGCGTTCCAAACCTTTCTCATCAAGACCGCCTTGCATTTCTCCTATAATCAATGATAATGAAGCACGAAGAGAAAACAAAGTTCTTTGGCTAAGCATTACACCAAAATTGTGATACATAGCTGTTTTGTTACTTGCACTTGAGAAGATAGTTTTTGAAGAGTTTCTTAAATCAGATACAACTGAAGAGTATTGAGAACGAGAATCGTCTTTGGCAACCCATTCCTCCAATCTGTCTTCAATAGCTTTCTTTTTGTCATACACTTTCAATCTTTTCAAACCACGGCTTTCACCTTGTTTGTTTTTCCATGTGTTCATCATAGATGCATAGTCTGAAGCATATTTCAATCTTACCTCTGTGCTTCTGTCCATATTCTTTTTCATAATAGGAAGCATACGAGAACCAGTTTCTATCAAAGCAGGATTCAATACATTCAAAGTATTTTCAACCTCAAAAGAAGTCATATATCTTTCTGTTGAGCCAGGATAACCCCAAATCATAGCAAAATCATTAGCCTCTACCCCTTTGATGCTTACAGGCAAGAAATGCTTTGGCTGATATGGTTGATTGTCTTTTGAATATTGAGCAGGATTGTTGTCTTTGTCTGCATAGATACGGAAGATAGAAAAGTCGCCTGTATGTCTTGGCCACATCCAGTTGTCTGTGTCGCCACCAAATTTTCCTATAGAAGAAGGAGGAGCACCAACAAGGCGAACATCGTAGAATCTCTCATATATAAACATATAGTATTCGTTACCTTCAAAGAAATCCTTTATTGTAACGATATATTTGCCGTCTTCAGAGTATTTTTTCTCTAATTCAGCTATGTTTTTTCCTATTTCCTCTGCATATTGTTTCTTGTTCAAATCCTTAACATGAGAACCCAAAACATCAGCAGTTACATCATGCATTTCGCGTAGGAAAGAAACGAAAAGGCCTGGGATAGGAATTTCTTCTTCATAGCTATTGGCCCAAAAACCATCTGTAAGATAATCGTGTTCAACTGTTGAAGATGAAGCTATTGCGTCATATCCACAATGATGATTGGTAAACATAAGTCCGTTGGCTGAAACCATTTCGCCAGTACAAAATTCACCCATTTGAACTATTGCATCCTTCAAAGATGAGTTGTTGAAACTATAAAGTTCTTCTGCAGTAAGTTGAAGACCAAGCTTTTTCATATCAGAATAGTTCAGTCTTTGGAAGAACATAGGCAACCACATACCTTCATCTGGTGGAAGTGTCGCCTTTGGTGCAGGAGCAGCAAATGCAGAACTTAGTACAGCAAGCATTGCCACCATTGTAACGATTGTTTTTTTCATTTTTATACCTCTATTTATTATGTTTATAAAAGTGCAAAGTTAAATAATCTTTTTCAATGTCGCAAAAAATAAGGGCATTATTCTTTTTGAACAACAAAACAAGTAAAGGCAAAAATAAAACGGCGTTTCAAAAAATTAAAACAAGGTTTTAGCAAATTAAAACGCCGTTTTATTTTTATGGATTAGGCGTTTAGTCTGACGCAACAAAATTTTCTTTGGCTGTTTTGATATATTCTTGTATTTTTTCACTAACTTTGCAGTTCAAACGAACAATTATAGAATAAGAAACAAACAAAATATAAAATTATGCAAGTAGATAGAAGAAAAGAACTGTTTCCAAATGTTACAGACGAACAATGGAACGATTGGCATTGGCAGGTGAAAAATCGTATAGAGACACTTGACCAACTAAAACAATATGTTACTCTTACTGCAGAGGAAGAAGATGGCGTGAAAGCAGCTTTGAAAACTTTGCGTATGGCTATCACTCCTTATTATCTTTGCCATATTGACCCAAATAACCCTAACGACCCTATTCGTCGCCAAGCTATTCCAACAATAAACGAAACTCATCAGGCAAAAGCAGACCTTTTGGACCCATTGCACGAAGATGAGGACTCTCCAGTGCCAGGAATTACTCACAGGTACCCAGACAGATGCTTGTTCCTTATAACTGATATGTGCTCAATGTATTGCCGTCATTGCACACGAAGAAGATTTGCAGGACAAAAGGATGCTACAGTAGGCACTGACCTTATTCAACAAGGAATAGACTATATAGCACGCACTCCTCAAATTCGTGACGTATTGCTTTCAGGTGGCGACAGTTTGATGGTAAGCGATGAAATGTTGGAAAGCATTATTCAAAGATTGAGAGCTATACCTCATGTTGAAATAATACGTTTGGGTTCAAGAACTCCAGTTGTTTGTCCTATGAGAATAACAGACAAACTTTGCGATATGCTTAAGAAATACCACCCAATATGGTTGAACACTCACTTTAACCATCCAAACGAATGTACTCCAGAGGCTGCCGAAGCATGTGCTAAGTTGGCCAATGCAGGTATTCCTCTTGGAAACCAAAGTGTTTTGTTGAGAGGTGTTAATGACGATACAAGAGTCATGAAAAAGTTGGTTCAGCGTCTTGTTCAAATGAGAGTTCGTCCTTATTACATCTATCAATGCGATCTTTCTATGGGATTGGAGCACTTCCGTACCACTGTTTCTAAGGGAATAGAGATTATGGAAAATCTTCGTGGCCATACTTCTGGCTATGCAGTGCCTACTTTCGTTGTGGATGCACCTGGTGGCGGTGGAAAAACACCTGTAATGCCTCAATACATCATTTCTCAAGCTCCTGGCAAGGTTGTTATGAGAAATTATGAAGGCGTAATCACTACATACTCTGAACCTGAAACCTATATCCCTGGAGAATGTGATGTAGACTTCCTTAAAGAAGATATAGAAAGAGAAGGTGTTGCTGGTTTGCTTCATGGAGACAGAATGTCTATGGAACCAAAAGAATTGGAACGCCATGAAAGAAATCGCAAAAGAATGGAGAACGAAGGAAAATAATAGAACAATACGATTCTAAACCATAAGCCATGCCTTTTATAAAAGACATATTGAATTATAAGAGTATATCTTTTGTGGGTATGGACAAAAATGCAGGCAAGACAGAGGCATTGAATTATGTTATCTCTCGCCTGCATTCTTTTTCTAAGAAAATATCCGTTACATCCATAGGTATAGATGGTGAAACGCTGGATCAGGTTACTGCAACAGCAAAACCAAAAGTTTTTGTTTACCCCGAAACAATTTTTGTTACATCAGAAAAATTGTATGACAGCAAACAAATAATTTCTTCCGTTTGTGGTTTGTCGCACTACTCTACATCTTTGGGAAGATTGGTAACTGCAGAGGCAAAATCCTATGGAAATGTAATGCT
>JABUUQ010000002.1:1056409-1066069 GCA_021443125.1 Bacteroidales bacterium | reverse complement strand
CCTTCCATAACTGAGGCAATGATACTTTCCACTGGTGCGGTGGTATCTGCAAATATAGATAAGATAACAGACAAAACCAAGTTTATGTATGATATGACAAAGTTGCCGACTGTGGAAAAAACTTTGTCGGAAAAATTATCTAAAATAACCTCTGGAATTCATTCTATTATTGATAATGAAGGCAATACGGAAGATTTGCAAATTCCTTCTTTGCTTATGTTGGACAAATATAAGGATGTGATTTTTTCAAAAGGCAAGACATTATTTGTTTCTGGCATGATAACCGACAAACTCATAGAACTGATAAAAACAAGAGGTAAGGCAGAAGAATATACTTTGATAACAAGAGATTTTACCCATATTTTTTCTTCTCCGTTGAATACTCGTTGGTTTCTTTCCAATGGAGGCAAAATTTTGTGCTTACATCAAACAAAATTATTGGCTATTACTGCAAATCCAGTCTCTCCTTTGGGTTTCAAAATCAATAATGAAGCAATGCTATTCTCTCTACGAGAAAAAATAAATCTGCCTATTTATAACATAAGAGACATAAAATTATAATATTATGAAATTCAAACAAGCGATAATCAATTTTCCTTTGTTGAAAACTGTATATGAGCAACTTATTATCAAAACTTCTATGGGTAGAGATAAGTTGTTGTCTATGGAATTTTCTGTTGATAAGGCTTATCTTGAACAACAATATGCTTTGATTGAAGATTGTCAGAATTTTCTTTCTCATATAAAGGATAATGACAAGATGTTGCTTGAATGTATCTTATATGACATTCATAATATTGGTGGTAGTTTGAAATTATTGCAACAAGGAGAAACACTTGACGATATTGCTTTGTTTGAAATTAAAGCATTCTGTCTTTCTTGCAAGAAACTGAATTCCAAATTGCAAGGCATAAAAAGCAAAGATTTTGTTTTTGAAAATCTACAAGATATTATATCTTTGTTGGACCCTGAAGGATTGGAAGTTAATCAATTCTACATTTATTCATCCTACAAGGAAGGATTGAAAGAAAAAAGAGCATTGTTTGAAAAATACAAAAAAGAAGAGCATCCCGAAACAACAAAAATTTATAACGAGGTTTTAGAAATAGAAAACGAGGTTAGAAAAAATTTAAGCGAAGAAATAAAAAAACATATCAAGCGTTTGCAAGATGAGGTTGAAAGAGTGGCGTTGTTTGATATATCATTGGCAAAAGCGGAGTTGAATATAAATTTGAATCTAGTCAAACCTACATTGTCAAATGATTCTCAAACAACTTATTATAATATTTTTAACCCTATCATAAAGCAAACACTCAACAAAAAAGGCAAGGATTTTCAGCCTATCGATATAACGATTGAAGAAAAGCCTGTTTTGATAACTGGAGCTAATATGGCTGGAAAAACCGTTGTGCTAAAAACTCTTGCACTTGCCCAACTTATGACTCAATATGCCTTTTTTGTACCTTGCAAAACTTGCTCTATTTCATTGGTTGAGGAAGTTTTATGCTCTATAGGCGATAATCAGAATGAAAATGAGGGACTTTCGTCTTTTGCTTCCGAGATTTTGTGTTTGAATGATATAATCCAAAAAGTCAAAACAAAAAAACGCTATCTGGTTTTGGCGGATGAGTTGGCACGAACAACGAATCCTGTTGAGGGAATCAAGTTATTGAATGGTTTTATCTCTACCCTATCTCTTGGGAACTCACTTTCAGTAATCACAACTCATTATTCAAATATCACTGCCGACTGCAAAAGATTGAGAGTCAAAGGCTTTATAAACAAAAATCTGCAAGCCCCTATTTCTATAGAGAATCTTGCAGATAATATAGACTATTCACTTATTCAAGATAGCAACACTATTGTGCCAAACGAAGCTCTAAATCTTTGTCATCTTTTAGGTATAGATGATGATTGGCTCAACAATGCACAAAATTCCGATAAGTAAAATTTTATTCTGAAACAAATTGAATATCATCTGGTTTTGGATGAACAAACTCAAACTCCAATGTTCTTGCCAAGCCTTCTTTCAAAGTATAAGGAGGAACAAAGCCGGAAGCCAAAACTTTTGATGAGTCGAATTGGGTGGTTGCACAGAATTTCTTTACTCTTACAGAAGATATATTTAGTTTTTTGCGAGTTACAAAGGCTAAAATATCAAAGCAATAACCACCACACATTCCCAACCAATAAGGAAAATGAATCATTGGTATATGTTTGTTAAGCACTTTGCTGATATGTGCCACCAAATCGTTCATATTGCAATCTGGCTTGTCTATATAATTGAATACATTGTAGTTATCTTTTATCTCATCAATCATATATTTTACAAAAGCAACGATATTTCCAACGTAAGCCATTGATTTTACATTTGTTCCGTTGCCAACCATAAGGAATTTGCCTGAAGAAATCTGGTTAAGAAGGTTATAAACGTTTCCTCTGTTTCTTTCTCCAAATATAACAGTAGGACGAATTATGTTTATATTCCAATCCTGATGTGTTTTGTACCATTCTTGCAATACTTGTTCGGCCTGCCACTTGCTTTTGCCATAATGGTTGAATGGGTCTGCATAATGTTCTTCGTTAGGGTTGTTTTTGTTCAAGCCATATACGGCAACAGATGAGAAAAAGACTAGTCTTTTCACATTGTTCTTTTCCATAGCCTGCAAAGTCTTCTTCATACCTTCCACATTTGTGTCATAATACAAAGAAGTAGGCGTAACATCATCTCTATGTTGGGCTGCCAACAAAACAACTATGTCTGTATTTTGCAGTTCCCTGTCCAAATCTTCTTGGTTTCTTACATCACCTTTTTTTGTTATTTCAGGAAAAAAATGACTCTCTGCAATATCGATATTTTTCAAGGAATAGTTCTCTTTTTCCCTGCTTAACAATTCTATAAGTCTTGTTCCAACAAAACCACTTGCACCAATTAATGTTATATTCATAGTTTATTTTATAAATTTTAGAGTTGCGGCAAATGCATAATAAATAATATAGTACAAGGAAGCAATAAGCGATATTTTTTCTCTTGTTCTAATTATATTCCAACGACTCTTGATTATTTTTATCTTATTACTTGAACGGGAATTTTCGCTTTCTCTATACAAAGAAGTTATATCTCCAATGTTATAAGCTACACTTCCTTTCTTTAATATCTGTAACCAAAATTCAAAATCTTCATTCTGAATCTGCTTGAATCGATTATCTCCTATCAAATCCCTACTCAAACAACTTGTAAGGCATGGTATGGAATTGACTTTAAGCATATCTTTGTAGCCAGTGGTTTTGCGTACCTCTACAATGCGATTCTCTCTTTTGCCTTGAAAGTCGATTTTCTCATAATTTGAATATACAAAATTACAATTATGTTCCGTAAGGTATTTATACTGTTTCTCTAACTTATCTTCCAACCACAAATCGTCAGAATCCAAAAACGCAATATATTTTCCTTTGGAATTATCTATGCCTATGTTTCTTGGCAAGGCTGGAGAACCAGAACTTTTTTCTGTCTTGTAGTAAAAAATCCTGCTGTCTTGCTCTGCATATTTTTTTATTATTTCTGCAGAATTGTCTGTGGAACAATCGTCAACGATAAGCATTTCCCAATTCGTATATGTTTGGGAAAGAACAGACTTTATAGTTTGTTCAATAAATTTTCCTGCATTGTAGCAAGGTGTTATAATAGAAAATAATTCATTCATATACTATAAATTATTTAACAAAGTAGTCCATTTGTCTTCAACCCTATTTTCCGCCCATCTTGCTTTGTAATCCTCAATAGCTTCAAAAGAAAATTTTTCTCTAAGGGCTTTGTCGGCAATCAATGCTTTGAGTTTGTTTGCCAAATCTTCAACATTCTCATTTTCAGCAAGGAAACCGTCAACTCCATCTTTGACTATTTCTTTGGGACCATAAGGACAATCAAAAGAAACAACAGGCAAACCAAATGATTTGGCCTCAATAAGCACCAAACCAAAAGGCTCATGCCGTGAAGGCAAAACATAAATAGAAGCCCTTTCATACTCTCTGCCTATCTCTTTGACAGGAGCATTCAGTTCTACAACATCCTCCACTTGCAATTTATGTGCCAAGTTTTTTAACATAGAAACATATTCCTCTTTGCCACCTCCAAAAATCTTAAGTTTCCAATCCGGATACGCTTCCTTGACTTTCTGCCATGCTTGCAATAAAAGGTCAAAACCTTTCTCGTTTGCCATTCGTCCAACAGAGATTACCGTATTGTTAGATAAGTTTGTATGGATATTTTCTGGATTTATCTGAGTGAAATTGCCTATAACACAAACTTTTTTCTGCAAAATTTTTGGATACATTGCCTTGTCTGCCTCTGTAAGCACAATCATCTTGCGACAAATGGTTGTGGCAAGATATCTTTGCAGTTTTTTAGGCAAAGTATTTATAGCTGCAGCAGAAAATTGTTCCCATGTAAGCATTTTTACTCCATAAAGAAAATGACATGCCAAAGCACTTATCTGTATCATAGAAACATCCACATTAACAAATATATCAGGACGCTCTTCTTTCAAGTATTTTCTAAGTTCTTTCCCTGCCTTGCAACGCACCTTCTTTATATCGCCATCAACATTCAGAGATTTGATAGTAATACCCTCTAACAAAGGAAAGAAAGAGTTGGTATTTGATTCTTTGACTACAAAACCACAATCATAACCTTTCCTTTTTAGGATATTTGCAAGCCCTGTGGAGATTCGTTCCATACCGGCAGAGTTATATAGCGCAGGGATAAAAAATCTTATTTTCATTATATTGTTCTATATTTTTGATTAGTCATATTAAAACAAGGAAAGAAAAAATTAAAACGGCGTTTCAAGAAATTATTCCTTGCTTTTAATTTATTGAAACAAGGTTTTATTTTACCACAACCTTATTTTTCTCAAATAGAAGAAAGCGTCGGCAAAATGACGAGCGCTTATTGCATCTTTCAGCATACTAAGAATCTCACGGGTTGTAAATAGATACAAACTACTCTTTTTGAAGTATTTGTATTTGTACCAATTCCAATAAGGAAATACGAATTCACGCTTTCTATATGAGTTGGCAGTGTTGTTTGGCACGCCTATATTGTATGTAAAATAGAGTTTGTTGGAAAATACCAACCTTGTTTCGCATGCCAAACGAAGCCATAAATCCAAATCTTCGCCGTATTTTATGCCAGAACAAAAACCTTTGACCTTTTGAAGCAAGTTTTTTTCTATGCAAACAGAACCTACAGCACACAAATTTACTCTGCAAAAAGTCCTTTCCTTGCAATAATCTTCTATAATGTAGTCCTCCCCTTTTTCTTCCTTATGCGTTATTTTTTCCTGCACACCATTTCTGTCGAGAATTTGAGCTGTGGAAAAAAACTTTTCCTCTGGATATTTTTTTATAAGGTTAGACATATTCAAAAGAAAATCCTTGTGCCATAAATCGTCGGCATCCAAAAATGCTATAAAGTCTCCTTTTGCCAGATTCAAGCCGTAATTTCTTGCAATAGAGACACCTGCATTTTCTTTTTGATATAGTTGTATCCTTTCGTCGTTTATGGATTTTACAACGCTGACGCTATTGTCCTTGGAGCCGTCATCAACAACTATAAGTTCAAAATCGGAAAAACTTTGGCAAAGAACAGAGTTTATAGTCTCTTTTATGTAATTTTCTTTGTTGTATAAAGGAATGATTAGTGAAAATAACATCGTTATTAAGTTATTAGTAATAAATATATTGTGAGATCACAGATTTGTAAGGGTAAACGCCTCCATAGAATCCTCCCGAACCCAAAAGAATTTTAATGAACAAAACTGTAATATATGCTAAAATTACCCATTTTGTATATTGATAGCGTTTGTTGAAATAGATAGGGTAAAGAATTGTTTGTATTATAGTGAAATAAAGAATAAGTCTTGCACCTAAAACAAGTTTGAAGGTCAAGTTGTTGACTATTATGGAAAGGAAAAAGATTTTGAAAATTATAGAATTACGCTTTATGTAGTCTGTCTTAAGATATACGAAAACAAATAAAGCATCCAGCAAAATAGAAAGTATCAAACTCCAAACGAACCAAATTGAAGAGGTTCCTCTATAACCTAAACTGCTACTATCCAAGTAGGAAGAATAGGATGATGTAAGTGATCTTACCATGCTATCGTTCATTACAATGCCGATAACAAGTGTAGCAATCAAGATAACATAAGTCCAAATATCTTTTGAAAACTTATAGAAAGGCAAAGCGAAAACTATCAAGGTGTACCAAGCAGAATGATGGAACTGATAAGCAATGAGAATAAAGATCAAGGAGAATATATACTTTCGTTCTATAAAAAACATATAGGCTACAAGAACGAAAGATATGGCAAGGAATTGTCGCATACCGTTGAAAGAGTTCAGATAGGCAAACATACCATAATAAAAGAACAAAGATAATTGCGGATTAGGACTTATCCTTATGAATACGATAGCCACGGGAATTATTGTAAGCGTTGCAACCAATAGTTTCAACATATTAAAGTCGTTTCCGTGATTGACAATAAATTGATTCAAATGATTCCATCCAGGTTCTTGGTATGGCGATATACCCATAGCAACATAGGTCATACCTTGTTTGTAATTTGGTGTGTCTATACCAACACAAAGATCTCTAAAACCTGACAGTACAATCAAAACTATAACACAAGACCAAAAAATCCAAGGATTGTATTTATAGAATTGCGATAAGGTGAATAGAACCACAAAAATAATTATCCAAAGCCACATAATGTATATTTTTACTTTTTAATTGTTTTTTAATTTTTGAAATACTTTATAAATGCTTCTTGCTACTGAATAACATCCAACGGAAGACAAATACAGAAAAGGTTTTAGCTTTAATGGTGCGTTGTTTACCAAAACATCTTTTGTTGAAGCATATTTTTGTTTGAATTCTTTTGAAGATAATGTATAATTATTGAATTCGTTATAAGCCAAAATATATTTTCTGTAATTCAAATGCTCTTCTGTCAAATAATCTTTAAGAATCTCCAATAACCTACACTCATAATCATGTATTTTTTCGTTGTATCGTCGTGTGTAGGAGTTGTTGTTGGAATATTGGTCGTAGTGATACAAAGCCTTTGGCGTGTATGCAAGTTTGATATCTTCATTTACCAACAATTTTACACAGACAAGAAAATCTTCACAATAGTTTAATCCTTCAACAAAGTCTATTGAGTATTTTTCAAGGCAGTCTCTTCTTATCAGTTTGTTCCATAAAGCACCCAAAAGTTTGTCATGAATCATTCCATCAAGAAACGATTCCCTTGTTTCTTCATTAGGTTTTTGCACAAAGACTGTTGAAGATTTTTCAGTATCGAAATAATAGTCGCAAACGGTAATATCGGCATTTGTTTCCTTTGCCCTGTTGTATAATTCTTGCAACCAATCTTTTTCCACCCAATCATCAGGGTCGGCATGTATGGTATATTCGCCTATTGCTTTGTTCAAACCGAATTGTCTTGCAGATGCAACACCTCCATTTTCTTTGTCAAAAATTTTAACTCTATTGTCAATTGCTGCATATTCCTTACAAATTGCCAGACTATTGTCCTTGCTGCCGTCATTTACAAGCAAAAGTTCAAAATCCGTAAAACTTTGATTCATAATACTATCAACGCATCTTCTGATGTAAGATTCTGCATTATAGACAGGTATAATTACACTAACGAATGGCATGTGCAAAACTTTTTATTTTGGTTATGATTTTATACATAGGGTAAGAAATCCAGTTGAAACCATAGGCTGAAATTAAAAGCAAGCTTCCTTTTATTAAACCAAGGTTTCGAATAAATATTCCTTTGTTTTGATAAAATCTTGCTTTGAATTCTTTTGATGAAAAAACTTTATATGAAAATGCTCTGAAAATATTTACTGCATCTTGATAGTCATAGTCATCTTTATTGTCAATATGCTTGCTCAATTCTTGCAAAAAACGGCAGTCGTAGGCGAAAGAATCTTTATTATAGGATTGTTCTCTCGTTTTTGTAATAGAGTTGGCGTTAGTTATTTTTATATAATGATAGAAAGCTTTTGGGAGGTAGGATATTTTTAGTTCTTTGTGTTTGCAGAATTGCATAGAAACCAAAAAATCTTCACCATGATTGAATCCTTCCGCAAAATGAACATCGTATTTTTTGTAACAAGAAAGTCTTATAAGTTTGGTACACAAAGACCGCTCTATATTGAATAGCAGAATATCTTTTGCAATAGTGCTGTTTGGTGTTGGCGTTTCTTTCATGTAGGTTTCTTTGCCGTCGACATTAAGAAAATAATCACAAAATACCATATCTGCATCATCTTCCTTTGCTTTCTCATACAATGATTGCAACATATCTTTTTCCACCCAATCATCAGGGTCGGCATGTATGGTGTATTCGCCTGTTGCCTTGCTTATTCCGAATTCTCTTGTAAGTGCAACGCCTTCGTTCTGCTTGTGAAAAACTTTTATTCTTGAATCCTTTTTGGCATACTCATCACAAATCTCACCACTCTTGTCGGGACTGCCGTCATCCACCAAAATCAACTCAAAATCCTTCAATGTCTGGCAAAGAAAGCTGTCAAGACATTTATGTATATAGTTTTCTGCTTTGTATATTGCTATAATAACACTAACTTGTGCCATAATAATTATTTTTTATATAGGTTTAACTTTCTAAAAATCAAAATTATAATTTGTTTTGTCCTTTGTTTGTTGTCGTGCCAAGGTCTTGCAAGGCATTTTCTAATCAATTTTTCTATATTCCTTTTATCGTATTTGGCAAAGAAATAGTTTCGTTTTTTGTGAGGCAAAACTGATTTTATTATTGGGCTGTTGCATTTTATTGCAAAGTCTAAATCGGTGGCAATTTTCTCGATTTCATTTGCGCTGATGAGGTTTTGCCCTTTTGATGTATTGATTAAAACCAGACTAACGCCGTTATCATCGAAAAAATCCTTATACCTTGTCTCTACTTTCCAAAAATCTGCAAGGGAAATATCACTTCCACTGTTGAAATTTTTGAATTGGCAATCATAACAACTTGGTCGCAAATGCAGATTCTTCAAAAAAGCTCTCATATACAGATTTGTGTTATATGTTTCTGTGAGGGTTGTTTCTTTAGTCTTTATTTGAACACCTCGTTGCTTCCATCCAGTTGTTTTATCTGTTAATGAAACAGAGTTTATTTTGTCTTTGGTGAATTTTTCTGCAAGATATTTTTTCCAAACCTTTGGACTTGGCACTCCATGACAAACAATATCTATCGTTATCAAGTTTTCATAGTCTTTTTGCAAGAAATTTTTTAGTCCAGCCACCTGACAAGGCGTTCCACTAAACAAAACTTTTTTGCCATCCTTGAGAAATTGTTCCACTTTCTTGAAACAATCACCAGTATTGCTTTGAACATATTTTGAACCTCGTAGATATTGCAAATCTTCTTTACTATCTACATAATCGTGAACAACTTCCCATTCCTTATTAAACCGTGCACCAAAAACAATTCCTTGATCTTCTATGATTTTTTCGGCAATAATCGTAAAAATACCGCCAGAGGAACTTTTTATTTGAATATCTGCGTTTTTATTCTTTGCCCCAAACACCTCAATAGGCTTTTTTGACTCTTGCTTGTTTAG
>JABUUQ010000002.1:1054903-1056391 GCA_021443125.1 Bacteroidales bacterium | reverse complement strand
CATAAAGAACAATTTATACATGCTTTAGAATCAATGCTTGGGTATAAAAATCCCTCATTGTCTTCGTTCAAAGAAATGCATTGCCTTGGGCACACATTTTTGCATGCTCCACAACCACAACAATCCTTTTTTTCTTTGATATTCAGCATTATTTTTTCAGCTTTGTGCGAAGTTTTCTAAACCAAATAACGAAATAATTTGCTACATCGTTTAACAAGTAAACCATTTTTTCAGGATAAGACCTCAAAATCAAACTGCAAGCCAATGATTCTGGGTGTTTTATATCGCATTTGTGCTTTGCTATGTATTCGTTGTTTATTTCAGGATACAAATTTCTTAATTCATTTGCAGACATCACTTTACCAGCGAAAGCTCTTTGCAATGTCAGTGCTTTTTTGGCATATAACTCTTCTTTTGTCATATCTTCTGCAAAATGTTTTATGAAATAATCCTGCCAATAAACCGATTTCAAAGATATTTTCCTTACCAAAGAACCTTCATTCATTATATTGTCGTAATGATACAAAGCTTTAGGAAGATAAGCCACTTTGATATTTTGCTTTAGTATGGAACAACAAACAAATAAATCCTCCCATAAATTTACATTTTCAGGAAATTTTATGTTATAGTTGTCGTAGCATGATTTTTTTATAAGCTTATTCCACATTGCTCCCCATATTCTGCCGGCGAACAAGTCGTGCAAAACACTATCAGGCTGAAGACTTGTCGGCTCTTGCTTCATATAGGTTGTGGCAAGCCTTTCTTGATTGTCAAAATCACAAATAACCATATCTGCATCAGTCTTTTCGGCTTCTTTATACAAGTCTTCCAAACAAGTGCTTTCAACATAATCGTCAGGATCGGCATGTATTGTATATTCTCCCAAAGCTTTTTCTATTCCATACTGACGAGTGTGGCTTACACCACCATTTTCTTTGTGGAAAACCTTGACTCTATTGTCTTTTTTGGCATAGTCATCACATATTTCGCCACTTTTGTCTTTGCTTCCGTCGTTTATAAGCAGAATTTCAAAGTCTGCAAATGTTTGATTCAATAGAGAATCAACACATCTTCTAATATATTTTTCAGCATTATACACTGCAACTATTACACTTATCTTTGGCATATCGTTTATGTTAATGAAATCGTTTTGTTTATTGTTTCAATTATACGTTGTTTGTTATATCTTTCCTGTGATAGCTTTTGGGCAGATAGAAATACATCTTCTTTGTGTTCTTTTGCATATTGCAACATATCTTCAAAGCCTTTGGCAATTTCTTCCATATTCATAGGATTTGCACATAGTCCCAAATTATTTTCTTCTATTATTTTCCTGCAAGTTCCGTTCAAAATACCATATATCGGCTTACCGACAGAAAGATATGACTGCAGTTTCAAAGGTTCGGTCTTTTCTATCTCTTCATTAGGAATAAGTGGCAAGACAAAAACATCGCTATGACGCAAAACATCTTCCACTTGATTATATTG
>JABUUQ010000002.1:1052274-1054180 GCA_021443125.1 Bacteroidales bacterium | reverse complement strand
TTTCCATTCTTTGACAAGGTCGTTGATTAGAAAATTCTCTGGATAGAAAACCTCGGAAATTACTAAAATCTTCTTCTTTTCCATCCCTCTATTTGTTTGTCATACTTTGTAATGCCGAATATAAAATACTATACATAAGATTCTAAGACCTTGATAATCTTTTCACTGCGTTGAATATATGTATCGTATTTTTCCAATTGTCTTTCACCTTTCTGAATCAAATCTTTCTGTAATTCCACCGATTGAGACAAAGTATATATCTTTTCTGCAGCATCTTGAGCAGAAAGAGGCGAATAATACAAAGCCGCATCACCACACAAAGAATGTGCAAAAGGCAAATCAGTGGTAACAATAGGTTTTTGCATCTTCATTGCTTCAGGATAAACTGCTGAAAAACACTCTAATAGCGTTGGATGAAAAACTATATCACATTGTTTGTACAAATTCGGACACTCTTCAAAAGCAACTTTCCCCAAAAAGCAGAAACAATCTTTCAGTTCCTTTTCAATAGGAGGAAAATCGCTTTCTTTGCAAGTAAATACAAATCTGAAATTCAAGTCTTTGTGTTTGTTTTTCAATTCTTTGGCTATATCTATGGCAATAGGCAAATTTTTGAAAAGATAAGGCGTTGAGATATTCAAAAGAACTATTTCATCAGAACGGCGTTTCAGTAAATTAAAAGCAAGGTTTAATTTATTAGAACTTGCTTCTATTTCCTCGAAAACCTGGTTGTAGTAATTTGTGATGGTATAGCATTTTGAGTTTTTGAACAATTGCTCTACCCTATCCGAAATCAGTTGGTTTTCACTGAAAAAAACTTTGGTGCTTCTTGCAAAAAGGTATTTTCTGACAAAGTTGCCAAACTTCCATTTTAGTTTTTCTTTTAGTGGAATGATGCTGAAAAATGGCGATTCTTTCAACACCAATTGCGACATGGCAAAACCACTCAAATGAAAGACGTTTTTTGGGTTCCAACGCGAAGGGCCGAAAATTGTAACAACAGCATCTGTTTTTTTGTCCCTAACCAAAGAATCCAAAAATCTATCTCGCCCGAATACAATAGTTTGTATATTGTTTTTTATATCGTATTCAAAAACTTCTACATTGGAATAATGCTTTATTTTTTCTTTTGTGGAGTGCAGATAAGAGGATAAAACAACAACAAAGTTATGCTGTTCGTATCTGTTCAAAGTACTACAAAACGAATCGGCAACCTGCAAGCCACCACCAGCACTCAAATTTGTTGTATTTACGAGTATATTCATTTGATAATTAGTTCTTTGATATGTGTCTGCCTTTTATCTTCCTTGGGCAGAGTCATAAAATCTCCATACAAAGCCTCCAAATATGATTTTGCGTTTTCCACTCCATAAAACTGCTCATTTTCAAAACTATATAGCGTTGGCATTCCCATCACTGAGGCTTTTACAGTTTCTTTCATACCCCAAGCTCCATAATGGTTAGCTATGTAGTCGCCTTTGTTTGTTAGTAGTTTTTTTTCTATTATATTGAGTATTTGAAACTTGTTTTTAGGGAAATGTAATAAATGCAAAGTTTTTGATATTAAGCGTTTAGGTAGAGAATAGTTGGCAAGTTTGTAAAATCTGTAACAATGTATTTTGTATAAAGTGTTTATCCGTTTGTTTTTTGACAGTATAGAAAAATCATTGTCGGTTTTATCCAACGGAAAGATATCTATATTTACTCCGAAATCGTATTCTGATGAGTTCTCTTTTATCAAAGTTCTTGTATCTTCAAGTTTTATGAAACCACCATAGAAGTTTTCTGTATTTTTATTGGAAACCAATCTTATATGTTCGGGTAAGTTGTTGGATAATATGGCGTTTAGTCTTTCAAAATCTTGCCTTGCAACTCCGAAATCCATATCATCGTCCCATGGAATAAA
>JABUUQ010000002.1:1046665-1051077 GCA_021443125.1 Bacteroidales bacterium | reverse complement strand
CTTTACTATATTTTTATCTTTGTAGTATCTTGACTGAAACGAAGATTGAAACAACGCTTTCCTCAGAATCTTTTTTGCTTTCTTGCTTTGTATTTCCAATAACGCCTTATCGTCTGTCAAAGAGTCCATTGGAAAAATATCAATAAAGATTCCTTGATTATACTTAAAGCCACAATACAATTCCATATTCTGAATAGCAGTTGTATTTGAGTTTCTCAACCTTGCAAAGCACCTAAAAAAGCCCTTGTCGTTAGTCCATGTTTGCAAAAAGTAGGGATGAGCGAATTCATTGCCATATGCCAGCAGTTTTTCGTAATCTTCCCTCAACATCATCAAGTCAACATCATCATCCCATGGAATAAAACCGCCATGCCTTGCAGCTCCAAGCATTGTTCCACCCGATGCAATATAATTTATTGAAAGTTTATCACATACCCTTTGGAATTCTGCAAGCAAATCCAATTGAACAGCCCACACCTTCTTCATTTGCGTTGATACAGTGTAGCCTTCACGAATTTCTTCCTCAAAAAACGATTGCGGTATGTTTAATTTCAATTCTGTCATCTATTTTTTCAACCCTTTAAGTCTCAAAATACAATACAACAACCTGTAATGCCTGCGTTTCAATAAATAAAAAACACAATCAATCTTTCTTGTGATATGCAAATGCTTCTTATCAAACAAAATAGACAGTGTTTCGTTCTCTCTAACCAAAGAAATTTGATTCTTGAACTCATTATAATTTGTCAGTTTGTAGGCATATTTTGCAAATAATGCGTTGTTTATGTTCAGCATCATTCTATAAGCCAACTGTTTAGAAAGAATACGGTTTTTATCTATATCTATCTGTCTTTGCCAGCAACTTATCATAGATTGCCACAAAGAAGCATCATATTTTTTTGTAGCTTGGGAAGAATTCATTGTATAATAATAGGTGTAATCCTGGCTTACATACAACGAATCTATGCTATACAAAAGTTTGGTTACTCCAACTTGGTCCTCGCCATACCAAAGATTTAAGCCAGCAACAAGAGCCTCCCTTACAAATTCCCGTTTTATTAGTTTGGTACAAAGATAGGTTGTAATACCTGTTGTTAAAGTTCGTTTATCACAAAGATAAAATCTTCTTAATATGCGTTTGATTCCCTTCTTGTCAAATCTGCCTTCAACATATCTTACAACTTTTTTTTCTTTCCCTTCTTTCACAATAACAACTTGGGAAGACACCATATCCACATTCTCGTTTTTGAGATGTGAAAGCATGTTTTCCACATAATTATTGGCAACATAATCGTCGGAATCAACAAAAGTTATAAATTCTCCGTTGGAATTGTCAAAAGCATTGAGTCTTGTTTGGGCTACACCTTTGTTTGCTTGGGTGAAAACTTTGATTCTATTGTCTTGTTCGGAAAACTGTCTGCATTTTGCCAAAGAATCATCGGTGCTTCCGTCGTCAAACAAAATTATTTCAATGTTTTTATATGTTTGTACCAATAAAGACTCAACGCAAGTGGCGATGTAAGTGCTTGCATTATAGACAGGAACAATTATTGATACTAAATTTTCTATCATACCTATTTACTCAAAGCGTGTTTTAAGAACTCCAGCGATTTTGTTTTTAATAATTCTTTTTTATTGTTTATTGTCTCAAAATCGATATTGCATAAATTGGCTATAAAATCCTCTGTCAAATCATTTTCCGAAGAAATTAACCTATCTTGCAAGCCAAACATTTCAAGCAAAGAGCTTAATCGTTCTATACCTCTTGTTTTGTTGGCGACAACACAGAAAGGTTTGTTGAAAATTATTGAAAATACTGTGCCATGGAATGAATCTGTAATAACAAAATCACAATCGTTGAAAGCCAAAACCCATTCTTCCACAGCAGGATACACACATTTTGTTATATCGGTTGTATGCAAGGCAAATTTTTCTTCTGGCATAACAGTAAAAACCTCAGCCTGCTGATTGTTTTGAATAAAATCTATTATTTTTCGTTTCTCTTCTGACTTGTCTAGAACATAGTAAAAAATCTTCCTTGCTTTCGATAAATTATTCCTTGCTTTTAATTTCTTAAAACAAAGTTTCAAATAATCCTCTTGGGCAAGCAATAAAGTTGGGTCCAAAACCCATTCTGCTTCAATACCGAATTCGTTTTTCAAAATCTCAAGTCCACTCTTTTCTCTCACACTTATGGCATTGAATTTCTTGGCAAGTTGCTTGTAAATATGCTTTTCGTCGTTGGTGTATTCGTCTATGTTGTCCAATCCGAAAGATGCAGCATAAGCAATCCTTGTTTTATTTTCTTTGTTCAAAAAAGCAAGATAATATTTTGAAAGAGTAGAATATCTTTTTCGCCAAACTTGGTCGCTACCCACAAGAAAAATATCGTATTTGCTTACGTCTTTTTTCTTTGGGTGCTTTTTGCCTTTGAAAAAATCAACAGTTATCAAGTTGTCTTCCACAAATTTGGAAGTATGTTGGGCTATAAGTTTGTATTCTTTGTATTTCACTGGTTTTATACCCTTTACCCAAGGATAGATACACTGAGCAATAAAAAGTCGTTTGCGGAACCGAAAACTGTCTTTTCTATCCCATTTTTTTGCACTGTCGGTAGTTACATCATACCCCAAGTCCTTTACAACTTTCTGCAAAGCATATGCTTGCAAAAGGCCGCCGTAGTTGTTCCTTAAAGGTTGTGTAAGAATTATTACCCGTTTCATATTTTCAGTTTTGCAAACCATGACTCTATTTTTTGACCGCAAGAGTTCCAAAGTTTGTTCCAAAGCCAGATTCTGCCCTTATCAATAATTGTTGCTACAATATAAAACACCAAAATCTCCAATATAATCAAACCAAGGCAAGCAATGGACGAATAATTCATAAAAATCTCCCTTGCTGTTTTGGTATAGATTGGCATTATGTTAGGGTCGCTATGGAAAAGATAGACAGAAAATGAACTTGCCGCCACTACGTTTATAAATTTGTTTGTAATGTTGAGCTTTGAAAAGAAAACAACCAAATATAATGCAGAAACAATTACCAATGGTGCTGAATAAATCCATAGGGTCGGTGTAAATTCGTTCCAATTACAAGCTCTGCTCACGGCAAACAAGATGGTTTCTAAAACGCAAAGGGCGAAAAATACAGTAATATCGTGCTTTTTAGATTTGTTAAGGTATTTGTTGTTTGTGGCATATAGTTTTATATATCTGGCTAAAAGATATAATCCTATGAAAGAGAAGGTTGAATAGCCTTGTGCAAAGAAATTAGTTGATTTTACGAAAAACCAACCATAGATTGTTTGGAATATATAAAATGCAACGATAACAGCTTTTAGTTGTTTTTTTGAAGCGTGTTCTACAAAGGTGTTCAAAACAGGAGAAATAATGTATAATCCTATGTAAGCTTTGATAAACCATCCTGTTTTTTGTGCAAAAATACATTCTTTGAATCCTTCCCAAGACAAAGTTCTTGTTCCTATGATGAGTAGTAGAAGATAAATGCCTGTATAGTAGAAAAGTATTTGGAAAATAAACTTTAGGAATCCTTTGAGTTTGATATTTATTCCAAACCAACCAGAAATAAGTATGAAAACATTGACAGCAACTATGCAGACAAACTCAAAAAATATTCTTGTATATGCTCCCAAAGGACTTGCAGCAATCTCAAAATTTGAAGGTGCGCCTAAAGCATAGAAATTGACATGCAAAGCAAGTATCATAAGCATTGACACTATTCTAAGCAATTCAAAATTCGACTGTCTTTCCTTAAGCATGATTTTTTCTTAATTTAGTTCTTATCTTCTTTACTATAAACTCTCTTTCTTTTCTATCCATTCCTATATAATAGACACTTAATCCCGTAGAAACAAAACAAAGAATTGTGGTTTCTAATAATCTGAGCAAAGAAGCCTCGTTAGTCATAATAAATAGCAGTGGCAGCAGCATGGAAGCAAGAGAAACAATGGTAACTTTTAATAACACTTCTTTAAGGTAGCGTTTTGCTTTGAGTTCTATTAAATCCTTGACTATATAAAGCCTAACAAATGTGAGAATAAAGTATATTGCAATGAAAATCACATAAGCTATCGTTGGCGAACAGCCAGATTTGTAGGCAAAATAGGTTATCACTATGTCCAACAAAGCTATTATTCCGACAATTATTTGATATTTCTTTATCTTGCCAGTTGCGAACATTGCCTTGATAAGAGTCTCAGCCAAAACAGTGAAAATTGTTCCAATAATGCTTAATCTTACGAAAATAACAGCAAATTCGGGAACTTTATGCAGCCAGATATCCAAAATCTTTTCCGTTTCCATGCAAATAGGAAGGGCAAAGAAAAGATAGAGAAAGAAAGAAAATTTTGCACCTCTTATAACCAAATCATGCATATAGGAAACATTGCCCAT
>JABUUQ010000002.1:1039693-1046620 GCA_021443125.1 Bacteroidales bacterium | reverse complement strand
CTTGAAAAATTTTGGATGGCACTATTAACCTGCATTGCTATTCCCCTTGCTGCATTGACTTTTACAGGGAAAAATACATTGGTCAATACATTCACACCATGGGTGCTGAGTATCCATGCACCATTACCCAATAAATTCCAACCAGCAAAAGAACCTATCTGTTTGATTAGAGATTTGTCGAAAGCAAACTTAAACTTACATTCTGCAAAATGTCGTCTGCAATAAAAGAAATAAATGGATTTTGTTGCAATATCAACAATCAGCAAAAGCACTGCATAAACTTTCAACTTATCATAAGAAGACACTGCAAGCAAAAAGGCTACTACAAGTTTCAAAACTCCTTCCAATACAGCAATATATGCAAATGTATCCATTTTCTCGTGAGCAATCACACTTGCATTGTAAGGCACATTGACAAGGTTTATAATGAAAATAAGCAAAGCACATTGCAATACCCACCTTGCAGCATCCATTCTCTCCAAAGGTATATTCATTCTATTATTCAAAAACCATACTGCAATAGTTTCTGCTAAGAGTATGATAATTACAGACATAAACATCTGAATAATAAGGGAAGACGAAAAAATTCTCCTTAATTTGCCAATATCTCCTTTGCCTAATTCAAATGTAAGGAATCTGCTTATTGCTGTTGACAGGGTTTGCGAAAGCATAGAGAACATTGCAATAACTCCACCCACAACATTATAGATACCATAGTCGTCTTCGCCCAAAAGATGAAGGACAACTCTGCTGGTATATAGACTTATAAGCATTAAAACTATCATTCTTACATAAAGAATAATAGTATTTTTTGCTATTCTTCTGCTATCTAAATTTTGTTCAGGCATTCAATTTGCTTACCATTAGATACGGCAAAGCCACATCAGTCCCAAAGACCGACAAAAGCAATAAAATATTAAGGTTGCAAAGTTAATGAATTTTAATGAATAGACAAAATTTTGAACAATACTTTATTGTCGGCACATTTCTGTGCCTCATCATTTTTATTCAATGTATAACAAAACTCCTTTGAGATATTCGCCTTCTGGATGGAAAATACTTTGAGGATGATCGAAGTTATGAGGAAGCCGCCTTACTATTCTTACTTTCCTGTTGGCAAGAGCGGCACAAGAAAACAACATTGTCATAAAATCATCCTTGCCTACAGCCTGCGAACAAGAGAAAGTAAATAAGAATCCACCCTTTCTGATTTTTTCCATAGCTTTTCTGTTTATGGAACGGTAACCTTTCAAAGCGCTATTCAAATCTCTGTTGTGTTTTGCAAAGGCAGGAGGGTCGAGAATTATCATGTCATACACATCAAGTTCAACTTTATCTAAATAATCTAAAACATCCACTGCCAGTGCTTTATGTCTGTCGGAAAAGTTATTTATCTCCACATTTTTATTGCACACTTCCACGGCTTTTTTGGAAATATCAAGACTCTCAACAAAGGTTGCACCACCTTTTAATGCAGCAACTGAAAAGCCACCCGTATAGGCAAAACAATTCAACACCTTTTTGTTTTTTGCAATCTCTGAAACAAGTTTTCTATTGCTCATTTGGTCAATAAAAAAGCCAGTTTTCTGCCCTTCCTTGTAGTCTATAAGAAATTTACAAGCGTTTTCCTTTGCAATAAAATAAGGTTCTTCGCTTTGGGAATACAAAAATTCATCTTTGGCACTTATTTGCGACTTTTTTGGCAAAGTTGAAGAAGATTTGGAGAAAATAGTTTTAGTTTCAGGCAAAGCGTTCAACAATGCTTCCACTATAATCTCTTTCATCAAATACATTCCCACACTATGAAACTGCAATACTATATTACCATCATAGTAATCCGCTATCAAACCTGAAAGAAAATCCCCTTCTGCATTGATAAGACGAAAAATAGTATTGCCTTCGTCATCAAAGAAACCGAGATTTTTTCTATACAAAACGGCTTGTTTTATTCTGTTTTCAAAGAAATGTTTGTCAATATTCTCATTTTCAAACGAAAGTATCTTGACTGCTATGGTGTCATTTTGCCAAAAACCAGTGGCAAGATATTCTCCTTCAAAGGAATAGACTTTTACAATCTCTCCTTCCCTAATCTCGCTATCTTTTTTTGCTATTGCACCAGAAAAAAGCCAAGGGTGTTTTCTTTGAATTGATTTTTCTTTGTTTTTGTTAAGAATAATTTTTTTTGCCATAGTGTAAAATGTTTTTATAGACTTGTATTGCAATGCAAATTTACGATATTATTTTTAGTTCTCCGCCCGCCAAAAACAAAAATGCCTGTTTCGGAAAATTAAAAGCAAGTTTCAGTAAAATAAAACGCCGTTTTAATTTATTGAAACGAAGAAAGAATTTTTATGTTTTGAATACCTTATTATATATAGCAATTTCAATATGTCTGCGAGAAATCAACATTTAACGGTTGATAACTTTGTTAAAATGTTCTTGTAGGGATAAATCTTTGTAAGTATTTTTGCACAAATCATTTTTTGCATATTATGAGGCAACTGAAAATAACAAAATCAATAACCAATAGGAATTCAAGTTCTCTTTATCAATATCTGCAAGATATCAGCAAAGAGGAACTTATTTCGCCAGAAGAAGAAGTGGTTTTGGCTCAAAAGATTAAGAATGGAGACCAAGCTGCTTTGGATAAATTGGTTAAAAGCAATATGCGTTTTGTGGTTTCTGTGGCAAAACAGTATCAAAATCAAGGACTTTCGCTTCAGGACCTTATAAATGAAGGAAATCTTGGCTTGATAAAGGCAGCACAGCGTTTCGATGAAACAAGAGGTTTCAAATTCATTAGTTTTGCTGTTTGGTGGATTCGTCAGAGTATTCTGCAAGCAATAGCCGACAAATCAAGAATGGTAAGACTTCCTTTGCATCAGGTGGGCTTGTTGAACAAAGTAAAGAAGACCAAGGCAAGTTTGGAACAAGAATTCGAAAGACCACCTTCTGATGAAGAGATTGCAGCAGCTTTGGATATGGATTTGGAAAAACTCCATGAAACTGTGTCTGCCGGCAACAAGGTTGTATCTGTTGATGCTCCTATTGGTGAAGACGAAGACACAAATCTTATAGATGTTTTGCGTCCAGATAATGATAAAACTCCTGACGATACTCTTATGCAGGAATCTTTGAGTACAGATATACAGGAAGCATTATCTACCTTATCTCCTTTGGAAAGAAAGGTTATTTTTCAATTTTTTGGTATAGGATATTCTCATAACAAAACATTGGAAGAGATAGCAAACTCAGAGCATATTACCAAGGAAAGAGCCAGAAAGATAAAAGAAAGAGCTCTAAATAACTTAAGAAAAAGCGAATCTGCACAAAAACTAACAAAATACCTATGTCAGTAAACGAAAACGAATTTATTGTTTCAGCACGCAAGTATCGTCCTGCCACATTCAAGTCTGTGGTTGGTCAGCAGCATATAACCTCTACCCTGCAAAACGCCATAGCTTCCAAACAGTTGGCACAAGCGTTTTTGTTCTGTGGTCCAAGAGGTGTAGGCAAAACAACTTGCGCTCGTATTTTGGCAAAAACAATAAATTGTTTGAATGTTACCGATGAAATTGAAGCTTGCAACGAATGCGACTCATGCAAAAGTTTCAATGATGGTTCTTCAGTGAATATTTTTGAACTTGACGCAGCTTCAAACAACTCTGTGGAAGATATTCGTGAGCTTGTAAATCAGGTGAATATACCTCCTATGAACGGAAAATATAAGGTATATATCATAGATGAGGTTCATATGTTGTCTTCTGCTGCGTTCAATGCTTTTCTAAAGACTTTGGAAGAACCTCCCGCTTATGCAAAATTTATTCTTGCTACAACAGAAAAGCACAAGATACTTCCTACTATTCTTTCCCGTTGTCAAATTTTTGATTTTCACAGAATCAACAATATAGATATTTCAAATCATTTGGAATATATTGCCAAGCAGGAAAATGTACAGTATGAAAAGGCAGCATTAGATATCATTGCAACAAAGGCTGACGGAGCTTTACGCGATGCTCTTTCTACTTTTGACACAATGGTTGCTTTCACAAATGGCAACCTTGCTTATAGTGAGGTAATATCTTCTTTGAATATCTTGGATTATGAATATTTTTTCCAATTTATAGACTTTTTCTTAGCTGCAGACTTAACAAATTCATTATTAAAGTTTGATGAGGTGTTGAAAAAAGGTTTTGAGGGCGACATCTTTGTAAATGGTCTTGCCTCTCATCTTAGAAATTTGTTGGTTTGCCAGAATCCACAGACAATACAATTGTTGGATGTGCCAGCTTCTGTTCAAGAAAAATACTTGCTTCAAAGCAAAAATTGTCCAACGATATTTATTTTGCGTTGTCTTGATTTTGCCAACAAAACAGCACAAGAATACAAAACGTCTTCTAATAAAAGGTTGTGCGTTGAGTTGTTACTTATGAAAATGTGTAATGTTATGGCAAAATTATCTGCAGGGGCTGAAAAAAAAACTCCAATAGTGATGAAATAATCATACAACAGCCAATCCAAACGCAAGAAAACACACAGGAAATACAAATAACTACTCCTCCAACTCCTAAAATAGATTTATTAAACCGAAACAAAACTTCCGCATTCTCCATTAAATCAACAAATGTTACAGAACCAAAAACAGAAGAGCAGGCAAAACTTGTTCCTTTCAATATAAATGATGTTGTTTCGGTAATTAAGGACTATTCCAACAAGATAAAAGACTTTGAATCCAACCTTTATTTTGCTTTATCTAGTGTTGAAATAAAATCTAATACTGATTATGTTGTTCAAATTTGGGCAAAAAATTCTTTTGATTTTGAAGAAATAACCAAACATAAGACCGATATTGCGCAAAAGCTAAGAAAAGAATTGCTTTATGAAAATCTGAAAATAGATATTATGATGGAGAAACAAGAACATAATGCCAAAGCATATACAGCTATGGATAAGTTTTTTGAACTCCAAAAACAAAATAATTTATTGCAAGATTTGGTAAAAGAATTTGCAGCAAGCATAGAATTATAAAAGAAAATCCTTGACTTAATCAAGGATTTTCTTTTCTATTTCAGCCAAACAATTTTTGTATTCTTGGTCTGTATCCAAAAAGTTTTCAACTGCTCTGCATCCATGAAGGACAGTGGCATGATTTCTATGACCACATTTTTCTCCAATGGTGGTAAGTGGAGCACCTGTGTGCTTTCTGGCTAAGAACATAGTAATATGTCTTGCTTCAACTATTTCGTGTTTCCGTGAATTTGAAAGCATTTTTTCCAAAGATATATTAAAGTAACCGCAAACAACCTTTTGAATATAATCTATAGTAATTTCTCGTGTGTTGCTCTTAACAAAACCATCCACAATCTGCCTTGCAAGTTCTATAGTAATATCTTTCTTTGATACTGTCGCATGTGCCATCAATGAAGTTAAGGCTCCTTCAAGTTCTCTAATGGAAGTGTTTACACTAAAGGCAAGATACTGAATAACTTCCTCAGGCATATTGATTCCTCCAGCATTCATCAGTTTGTTTTTGATGATTTTTATTCGTGTGTCCAAATCTGGAACCTGCAATTCTGCACTCAAACCCCATTTTAATCGTGAAAGCACTCTTTGTTCCAAACCAGTAATATCTGCAGGTGCCTTGTCTGATGTGAATATCAATTGTTTGCCTTCGCTATGCAGTTCATTGAAAATTTGGAAAAAGATTTCCTGCATTCCAGCTGTCTTAATAAATTGAATATCATCGATAATCAAAACATCTACCATTTGATAGAATTGCAACAAGTCATTCACAACCTTCTGGGCACATGCTGCCATATATTGTCTGTGCAAGGTGTCGGCACTAACATACAAAACAGTCTTTTCAGGGTGTATTTTTTTGGTTTCAAGACCTATAGCATGAGCTAAATGTGTTTTTCCTAGCCCTACATTAGAGTATATAAAGAAAGGATTGAAAGCTGTCTTGCCTGGGTTTGCCGCCACAGCATGCCCTGCACTTCTTGCCAATTGGTTACAATGACCTTCAATAAAATTATCAAAGCTATAATTTTCGTTAAGTCTTGATTCTATTTTCACAGGCTTTAATCCAGGCATAACAAATGGATTTGGCAATTGTCTTATTGCTGGAGTATCCATAGAAATAGGCAAAGGTTGAGATGGGTTTTCCTTATAGTCTTTGTTGTTGGAAGGTAAGGTTGTTGGGGTATTTGATATATCATAGGTATATAGCAATTTCGCCTCGGTGCCAATCTCTTTAACTATTGCCGCCCTAAGTATCTGAATATAATGAGACTCTATATATTCATAATAGAACTGAGAGGGAACTTTTAATGTCAGAGTATTGTCTTTTAGCGCAACAGCCTTAAGATCTTTGAACCATACATTAAATTCATCGTCAGAAATATTATCCTTGATAAACTGCAAACATTTTGCCCAAATACTATGAAAATCAACTTTTACCATCTATCTTTACTATTTTTTAACAAAAAATTATAGCCTACTTTTTCAGTTAGCAAAGATAGGAATAAATAAAATGTGATTTTTTTTTATTTTTTTTTGCAAGCTATCAAAAGTTTTCGTATATGAGAATTTGAAAAGGTTATTTTATCAAAAAATTGCGTCAGCTCTTATTTTTAATTCTTTTTGTGTTGATTTATTGTAATTTATATTTTGAAACAATCAGAGCTTTTTGCAGTAGTCCTATACGATTTTTTTTTATCAAATAAAAATTTTCAAGTATTTTTTTTGAGAATTTTCAAAATATGCCAAATTTCTTTCAAAGTGTTGTTTTTTAGCTTATTTTTGACAAAATTCGACATAATTGGCACAAAAAAAATCAAAAATTTTTCAACACAAAAAAGTTGATAATTTTTTCGCTATCCTAAAAATTTTCTCAAATTACTTACTCAATTCTGTTTTCAAATCGTT
>JABUUQ010000002.1:1036848-1037964 GCA_021443125.1 Bacteroidales bacterium | reverse complement strand
TCTGCTTATCTTCAGAAAATTCTTTTACGAATAGGTTTGCCTATAGCAGGACAAATGTTTGTTGAAATGTTCTCTTTGTTTGGTATAACTATAATGATGGGGTGGCTTTCCGCCTATCATCTTGCTGCATTCCAGATAATTAGCACAATTATTAGCACATCTTTCCTTGCTGCTTCGGGAATTTGTTCGGCAACAACGATTCTGGTTTCGCATGCTTATGGATTGAAGGATAAAAAGGAGATGAAAAGGCAGTTTTTTGCAGGTTGGAATATGGTTATTTGCTTTATGGGTTGTTTTGCTTTGATATTTATTTTCTTTGGCAAGAATATAGCGACTTTGTTTTCGGATGATGTAAATGTAATCAAATATGCAACAAGTCTTTTCGTGGTTGCAGGATTTTTTCAGCTATTGGACGGAACTCAAGTTTCGGGACTTGCTGGTCTTAGAGCGATAAACGATGTTATAAAGCCGTTTTTCTATGCATGTTTTTCCTATCTTGTTGTGGCTTTGGGATTTGCCTATGTTTGTGGCTTTATTCTGAACTTGGGAGCAGAGAGTATTTTTGCAGGATTTATGGCTGGACTGCTTACTGCCGGCATTCTATACCACAGAAGGTTTCATAAATCATTGCGAAAGCAGAAATAAAAGATTTTAATTGGCTTTTGTTATTTTAAGAATGGCTTTTCCGTAAAGTTCTACGGTTTTTGGACCAATTCCATAGACTTTTAGAAGTTCTTTTTCAGTTTGTGGTTTAAGGTTTGCAATACCTATCAAACCTTTTTGGGAAACTATTGTATAGGCAGGCACATTTTGTTTTTTAGCAAGTTTGTTTCGCCAATTTCTTAGCAAGTCAAAGAGTTCTTGATTCTGTATATCTGTGGTTACTTCCTTATCTTTGCTGACTTTTATCTTGTTATCCCTTACCGAATTGGCTTTTATTGATATCGGATTCCTTTCCAAAACAGATTTAAGTTCAATATTGTTACCCAAAACAATAAGTTTGTTTTTGTAATTTAGGAATTCACCCAAATTAAAATTGTTTTCTTTGAAATAGGTCAGCAATCTGTGTTTCAGTTCCTTTTCTACAGCAATCTCAATAATAAGTTCCGAAAGAAA
>JABUUQ010000002.1:1018023-1035078 GCA_021443125.1 Bacteroidales bacterium | reverse complement strand
TTATTTTCTTGAAATAACTTTCTTTGAAGCGGCAATTATATGCTCTTTGTCCAAACCATATTTTGCCATAAGTTCCATAGGTTTGCCAGATTCTCCAAATTGGTCGTCTATGCCTATGTATTCCATTGGAGCAGGGCTGTTTCTTACCAATAATTGAGCTATACTGTCTGCCAAACCTCCGTTGTACATGTGCTCTTCGCAAGCAACAACGCAACCAGTCTTCTTTACAGAGGTCAAAATAGCCTCATTGTCCAACGGTTTTATGGTGTGTATGTTGATAACTTCGGCACTTATACCCTCTTTTTCAAGTTCTTCAGCTGCCTGAAGGGCTGGCCAAACAAGATGTCCGGTAGCAACAATTGTAACATCCTTTCCTTCGTTAAGTATCAAAGCCTTGCCAATCTCAAAAGGTGTGTCTTCAGTTAGGAATACAGGAACTTTTGGACGGCCATAACGAATATATACAGGACCATTGTAGCGTGCTGAAGCTATTGTTGCCTGCTTCGCTTGAGTGTGGTCGCAAGGATTGATGACTACCATATTTGGCAACATCTTCATAAGACCTAAATCTTCAAGAATTTGATGTGTTGCACCATCTTCGCCCAATGTTATGCCAGCATGAGAACCTGCAATTTTAACATTAGTATCTGAATAAGCAACACTTTGACGGATTTGGTCATAGGTTCTTCCTGTTGAAAATGCAGCAAAAGAACCAACGAAAGGAACCTTGCCTGCTATTGCCATACCAGAAGCAATGCTTATCATATTTGATTCCGCAATACCTACTTCTACGAATCTTTCAGGAAATTCTTTTTGGAATAAATCCATTCTTACACTTGGAGTAAGGTCTGCACACAAAGCAACAACATTTTTGTTTTCTCTGCCTGCTTCAAGCAATCCTTCGCCAAATCCTGAACGAGTATCTTTTTCGCCAAGAACTTTATATTCTTTCATATTTTGAATTATTATTTCTTTGACAAACTAACATTTGTCGTTTTACTTGATTCAATTTTCACTTCTTTTATTATAGTATCGGTTGTCTTTGTTGATGATTTGTCTTTCAAAACTATCATATATTCGCCCGGCATAAGCTCTATAGTTTCTTTTATTTTATCCTCATCAAGATTCTTTATCCATTTTGTTTCCTGCTTATCCTTTACAAACAAAGAGCCTATCATATTTACAGAACCTTTATCCAAATGCAAGGAACCAGGAAGTGGAATCTCAATTGTTGTGGTAGAACTTTGTCCTATTTCAACATTTTCGAGGAAAAGACGAGGCAAAGACAAAACTTCAAGGTCGTATTTACCAACAAGATAGCGTTCTTTTTTGCCTATTTCTTGAACATTTATTGTTTCTCTTTTTCCAGCCTGTCTTACTACTATTTGATAATCTTTTGCATTGCTCGTTTTTGCTGATACATACTTTAGTATCATATTTCCTTGCGGTGCTTGGATTGGAATAATAGTATGAGAACCTGCGGCTATTTTTATGTTTTCAAGTTTTACAGGTGGAATAGTGTGAACAACAACATCGTAATTTACCAAAGGGTCAAGCAATAATGTATCTGAAACACCTTTTTTGTTGAAAGTGTGGAAAATACTGTACTTTAGGTTTTTGCTTTGGGTGTCGTAGAAAGTTATAGGCACATTGGTTTCCGTAACTTCCATATATGAATCCAAAAGATTTACTTGTGCAGTGGTATTATGCAGAGCTTGTTTAGCAATGTCGTTAAGCACTTTTGTGAATTCCACTTCATTGCTTGCTTCGTAGTAAGAACCGCAATCTTGATAGAAATTCTTCATACCCTTGCTGATTCCTACAATGAAAGGTTTTATGAATATGCCTTGTTTTTGCAATTTTTTTGAAACCTCTACTATATTGCCATCGCACTTGTCTATATTATCAACAATCATTATCACTATATTGCGACAGTTTTTGTCCTTTGGAAAATCTTCCTGTGCTTTTTCCAACGATTTTGCCACAGCAGAAGTTCCCTTTGGCACAAGAGCTTTGAGTTTTGCTTTAATGGCATCTTGGTTAAGCCTATAGAAAGGAACTAATAAATGTGTGTCGTCGCAATCTTGTGAACTATAATCTGTCTCACTTCCAAAAACACGCAAAGCCACCTCAACCCTATCTTGCTGTTCCAAAGTGTCAACAAGATTTGATATAAGGTTTTGTGTGATTTTTATTTTTGTATCGCTTTGCCATCTTTCATACATATTATATGAGCAATCCACAATAAAAAGAATTCTTGTCTTTTCATTGTTGGTGTTTTTTGTAATCTTAACTCCTTTATTTTGGGCAAAGATGCAAAAAGGCAAGGTTGCTAATATAATAAGCAGAAATAATTTTCTAAAGTAAGACATAACCGATAGGTATTTTAATAATCGCCCAATGTTTCTTTTAATTGAGAAAGAGCTTTTTCTGCTTGCTCCATGCTTGGTGCTTTACCATGCCAGCCATTATCGTCTGTCATAAAATCAACACCATAACCCATTAAAGTATGCATAAGAAGCATTACTGGTTTGCCTTTGCCTGTATGTTCTTTGCAAGTATTCAATGCTTTAACAAGTTCTTCCATAGAGTTTCCGTTGCATTCTACAACATCCCATTTGAATGCAAGGAATTTGTCTTTCAAATCACTTGACGCACATACATCTTCTGTTCTGCCATCTATCTGAACTCCATTCACATCAATTATAGATATTAGGTTATCAACGTGATTTGCACCAGCAAACATAGCAGCTTCCCATATTTGCCCTTCTTCTATTTCGCCATCTCCGTGAAGAGTATAGACAAGTTTGTTGTCGCCATCGAATTTCTTTGCCAAAGCAGCTCCGATGCCAACAGACATTCCTTGACCAAGAGAACCACTTGCAGCTCTAACGCCAGGCAGATTAGAATGATAAGAAGGGTGTCCTTGCAAACGAGATCCTAACTGACGAAGTGTCGCAAGCTCTTTAACAGGGAAAAATCCTCTTCTTGCCAAAGCACTATACCATACGGGAGCAATGTGTCCTATACTTAGAAAGAACATATCTTCACCTTTGCCTTCACGAGTATAGTTTTCCGGTTCAACATCCATAATACCAAAATATAGAGCTGTGAACAAATCTGCACAACCAAGACTGCCTCCCGGGTGTCCTGATTGACAAGCAGCAATCATCCTTATTATATCTCTTCTTATTTGAGTAGAGATATCTTGCAATTCTTGTATTGATTTCATATATCTAAAAATACAAAAAGGGCTTGCAAACAACATCATTATTTACAAACCCTTTGTAAATAAACAAAATAATTATTTTTTTATTTCTTGTTTAAGTCTTTCTGTTAGCATTGGTATGATTTTGTGAAGGTCGCCAACAATACCTAAATCTGCAACCTGCATAATAGGAGCAAATTTATCTTTGTTTATTGCTACGATAAATTCACTGTCTTCCATACCTGCTATATGTTGAATAGCACCAGAAATACCGCAAGCCATATAAAGATTTGGTCTTACAGTCTTACCAGTTTGTCCAACTTGACGGTCGTGTTCAATAACGCCTGCATCAACCATAGCTCTTGAAGAAGCAACTTCTCCTTTGATAACTTCAGCCAAAGCAGCAAGTTTTTCAAAACCTTCCTTGTTGGCAACACCTCTACCACCAGAAACAAGAACTTTTGCTTGAGTGATGTCGATTTTTGCTTCCTTCTTTACAGTTTCAAGAACTTTGACTGTTATTTTGCTTTCGTCAAATTTAACATTTACTGCTATTATTTCACCTTTGCGAGATTCATCTTTTGCCATTTTTCTCATAACGCCAGGACGAACAGTACTCATTTGAGGTCTGCAGTCTGGGTTTACGATAGTAGCCATAAGGTTTCCACCAAAAGCAGGACGAGTTGACCAAAGTGATTTTTCTTCTTCGTTGATTTCAAGTTTAGTACAGTCTGCAACAAGACCTGTTCCAACTCTTGCAGCAACTCTTGGACCTAAATCTCTACCTATTGTTGTTGCACCAATGAAAACGATAGATGGTTTGTACTCGTTTATCATTTGGCAGATAGATTGTGTGTAAGGTTCAGTAGTATAAACTTCCAATTTGCTGTCTTCGCAAAGAAGGACTTTGTCTGCACCATAAGATATTAAATCTTGAGCTTGATTCTTAATGCCATTGCCAAGGAACATTGCATAAACTTCTTGACCAAGAACATCAGCCAATTCTCTTGCCTTGCCCAAAAGTTCAAGACCTACATTTTGTATTTTGCCTTCTCTTTGCTCTACAAATACAAATATATTTTTGTAATCTTCTAAATTCATTTCTCAGCCCTCCTTATTAAATAATGTATTTTTCTTTCAACTTGTTGATGATAAGCTCAACTGCTTCTTCTGCTTCAAGTTCAAAAACTTCGCCTTTTGCCTTAAGACCTTTGGCAAATGATTTCTTAACTCTTGTAGGAGAACCTTTAAGACCAAGTTTGGTTTCGTCAACTTCGATATTATCAACGTTCCAAACTTCAACTTCTTTGTCATAACAATCAACAATACCTCTAACAGTCATATAACGAGGTTTGTATGAAGAAGCTAAAACACTCAACAAGCAAGGCATATCAACTTGTACCATTTGATATCCGTCTTCCAATTGTTTTTTAACAACAAGAGTTTTTTTGCCGTCGTATTTCAATTCTTCAAGATAAGTAACCTGAGGAATATCCAAGTGTTCTGCAATTTCAGGACCTACTTGTGCAGTGTCGCCATCTATAGCCTGACGTCCTGAAATAACCAAATCATAATCCATTTTCTTCAAAGCACCAGCCAAAGCATAAGATGTTGCAAGAGTATCAGCACCACCCAATCTGCGGTCAGTCAAAAGGATAGCTCTGTCGGCACCCATTGCAAGTGCTTCTCTAAGTATAGCTTCTGCTTGAGGAAGTCCCATAGTGATTACAGTAACTTTTGCACCATATTCATCTTTTAGTCTCAAAGCAAGCTCCAAACCACCTTTATCATCTGGGTTCATAATAGAAGGAACACCTTCTCTAATCAATGTACCTGTTTTTGGGTCAAGCTTAACCTCTGTAGTATCAGGCACTTGTTTAATACAAACTACTATATTCATTTTTATTCTTGATTTCTAATTGTAATTATTTTAATAAGTGAGCTGCTATAACCATACGTTGTACTTCTGATGTACCTTCGTATATTTCTGTAATTTTGGCATCACGGAACATTCTTTCAATAGGATATTCTCTTGTGTAGCCATAACCACCATGGAATTGTATAGCTTTTGTTGTCATTTCCATTGCAACTTCTGCTGCATAAAGTTTTGCCATTGCTGCATCCTTAGAGAAAGGCAAACCAGAATCTATTTTGTTTGCAGCACTGCGAACCAATAATCTTGCAGCGTTAATCTTTGTTTCCATGTTAGCCAATTGGAATTGAGTATTTTGGAACTGACCAATAGCTCTGCCGAATTGTTTTCTTTCCTTAACATACTTAACTGTTTCGTTCATAGCACCTTCTGCAATACCCAAAGCTTGAGAAGCAATACCAAGACGACCACCATCAAGAGTAATCATAGCTATTTTGAAACCTTGACCAAGTTTGCCAAGCATGTTTTCCTTTGGAACTTCGCAATTTTCCATTATCAATTCGCAAGTAGCTGAACCTCTGATACCAAGTTTCTTTTCTTTCTTGCCCACAGAGAAACCTTTGAAGCCTTTTTCCACTATGAAAGCAGAGATACCTTTTGTTCCCAAAGATTTGTCTGTCATTGCAAAAATTACATATACATTTGCATAAGAAGCATTTGTGATGAAAATTTTGTTTCCGTTAAGAATCCATTTGTCTCCTGCATCAACTGCTGTTGTTTGTTGCATAGCAGCATCTGTTCCTGCATTAGGTTCTGTAAGACCAAAAGCTCCAACCCATTCACCTGTAGCAAGTTTAGGCAAATACTTCTGTTTTTGTTCTTCTGTACCAAATTCCAAAATAGGATGAGCACACAAAGAAGTATGAGCAGAAACAACTACACCTGTAGTAGCACATACTTTTGAAAGTTCCTCAACAGCCATAGAGTACATTTGTGTTGTACCACCTTGACCGCCATATTCCTTTGGAATAGGAATACCCATAATACCTATTTTACCCATTTTCTCTACAGTTTCTATAGGAAAACGTTCTTCTTCGTCAATTTCTGCTGCCAATGGCTTGACTTCGTTTTCTGCAAACTCTCTAATCATTTGCAAAAACAACTGTTCTTGTTTAGTTAAGCTGAAATCCATTTACTTTTATTTTTTATCAATTTATAATTATATTCCTAAATAATATTATAGACTACAAAATTACAAAAAAAATGTGATAAAACAACTATATACAACAAATTTATTGCGAAAAAGTGTTTTTGTGCAAAAATAGAACGCCGTTTCAGAAAAATAAAAGCAAGTTTTAATTTATTGAAACGGCGTTTTAATTTTTTCTTTCTTCGTTTTATTTTTGGGAAATAAGAAAGGTGTTTTAGATGTTTTATATCAGACCATTATGAGCAATGGAAGATTTTTTGGAATAAAAATTATTGCTAATTACAAAAAATGTAGTACTTTTGCAATCGGGTAAGTCTTATACGACCAGCTCCCCATGAATCTCCCCAGGGCAGGAATGCAGCAAGGTAATTGGGTTGTAGCGGTGCGATATAAGTAGCTTACCCTCTTTTTTTGTCTATTGAGGTTCCTATTTGATGTTTCTTTCGTTCAAAGCTTTGTGATATTTTTTTGCATTCCTTTGATGTTGTTCAAAAGTCTTGGCAAAATTGTGCGAACCCGAAAAATCTTCCTTTGCACAAAAGTAATAATAATTGTGTTCTTCATAATCTATCGCCGCTTTCAAAGAAGCCATATTTGGAATGCATATAGGTGCTGGTGGAAGTCCTGTATGAGTGTAGGTATTGAAAGGAGAATTGATTTTAAGCATATCTCCAGAAATCCTTTTTATTGAAAAATCACCCATAGCAAACTTTACTGTTGGGTCTGCTTGCAATGCCTGTCCTATTTTTATACGATTGACATACACACCTGCAATGCGTTTCTTTTCTTTGTCGTAATTGGTTTCTTCATTGACTATTGAAGCCAAAACGACCAACTCTTCTTTCGAAAAACCACTCTCTTCCACATCTGATTTGCGTTTATTCCACCATTTATCAGCGTTCTTCTTGAGTTTGGCCAAGAAATCTTTTGGAGAAACTGTCCAGAAAAATTCGTAAGTGTCGGGAAGAATATCATTATACACCATTGTAGGATAATCATAGTTCAGACTATCTATCTGTTTTAGTAAATCTTCCTCTGTCATCATAAGGTTTTTGGTAACCTTTTGGGCAAATTCCTCTATATTTCTTGCATATAAGATAGTTATTTCTATAGGCTCTTGCTCCCCATTGCGAAGATGTCTTACAAGATTGAACACCGGCATCTCACTATCAATAATGTAGTAGCCAGGTCTTACATTCTTTTTCAAATTAAGGGCTTTTGAATAGGCACGAAAAGCAAAACGATTGACTTTTACTATATTGTGTGCTTGCAAAGTATCGCATAATTGTTCGTATGTTGTGTTTGGATAAATGTATAGTTCAACATCTTTGTCGTTATTGGACTTTGCAGATAGAAGAACAGAGATAATTATGATGAAAACAATCAATAATCCTGCAAAAATAAGCAATGCTTTTGATAGTTTCTTGTGAGAAGAAAGATATTGTTTTGTTTTAGTGAAAAAGTCTTTCATATCCTTATAATATTTTTTGATAAACATTTACATTTTTGAAATTGTCTTTTACTCTTACCCAGTTTTTCAGTGTTGCATTAAGGGAGTAACCTGCTGAAGTAAAAAGTGAGTTGCTTGCTGTATTATCTTCAATTACAAAAGCATACAATTGATGAAGGCAAAGTATATTTGCAGCATATTTTTCTAATAATTCCAAAGATTTTGTGGCATAATGTTTCCCTCTTTCTTTGCTGTCTATGTAGATTCCTACGCCTGCTTTCGAGTGTCTTGCGTCTATATCATACAAATCAACGCAACCTATCATTCTTTTGCCTGTATTTGTATGCAATTCTATTATATTGCGTGTTTGGGAGCAAGCAAAAATATCTTCATTCTGCTGATTGGCAATATATTCCTTTATTGCAAATAACGAAAAGAAGCGAGAATTCACTCCGTTTGTCCATTGCTCGTAGTCATTCTCCCATTCATATACTTTTTCTGCATCTTGGGGTTCCAAAGCACGCATTATAATTCTTTCTTCTTGCATAGCAATTTTTCTTTTTGCAAAAATACTAATTTTATTCGCAATCTTAAAGCTATTTTCCGCTTAATTATTTTGTCAATTCGGCAAAACGAACTATTTTTGCACTTTCTATGAAAAATAAAAGTTAAACTCATAAACATATAAAGAAAATAAAATGAAAAAATTAGAAGAATTAGTAAAAGCAGCACAAGAAGCTCCAAGAAAAACATTGGTTGCAGCTTACGCAAACGATTCTCACACAATAGGTGCTACAAGCAAAGCTATAGACCTTGGTATAGTTGATGTTATCCTTGTAGGAGACATAGACACAATCAAAGCAACTTGCCAAAAAGAAGGTATTGACGTAAACAAATACAAAGAATTGGTTCAGGAGGCTGACGAAGCAAAAGCTGCAATGAAAGCTGTTGCTCTTATAAACGAAGGAAAGGGTCAAATTCTTATGAAAGGTCTTTGCTCTACTGACAAATACATGAGAGCTATCCTTAACAAAGAAGGTGGTCTTATGCCAGGCGGAAAACCAGTTCTTTCTCATGTTTCTGTATTTGAGGTTCCTGCTTATCACAAACTTCTTATCACTTCAGATGTTGCAGTTATCCCTGCTCCAGATTTCAAACAAAAAACTGCTATAGTTAATTATGTAATAAAAACTGCTCATACTCTTGGAATAGAATGTCCAAAAGTTGCTATGATTGCAGCAACTGAACAAATGCTTACAGGAATGCCAGCATGTGTTGACGCAGCTTTGATTGCTACAATGAACAAAAGAGGTCAGATAAAGGGTGCTATCGTTGATGGTCCTTTGGCTATGGACGTTGCAATAGACAAAGAATCTGCTCAAATAAAGAAATTGGATTCTCAAGTGGCTGGTGATGCCGACTGTCTTGTATGGCCTGCTATAGAACCAGGTAACGTATTCTACAAAACTGCAACAAAATTTGCTCATGCAGAACTTGCAGCTATGGTAGTTGGTGCAAAAGTTCCTTGTATCTTGTCTTCTCGTGGAGATTCAACTCTTACAAAGACTTATTCAATAGCTTTGGCAGCATTATCTGCTAAATAATCATACAATAAACGCAATGAAAAGGTAAGAAATCATAAAATGTGATATTCTTACCTTTTTTATTTTCAGAAAAATAGAATTATGGAAAACTGGGCTAATGGATTGAAAGACGTTGCCATAACAATAACAGATGAAAACGGCAACTTTATTGACATGAACACTCATTCAAAAGAAGTCAATTTGAAATCTATGGATGACAACATTATCGGCAACAATATTATGGGTTGCCACAATGAGCGTTCTCAAGAAATTATAAACCACCTGCTTAAAGACAATATCCAAAACGTATATACCATAACAAAAAAAGGACAAAAGAAACTTATATATCAAAGTCCATGGTATAAGAATGACGGTTCTTTTGGCGGTTTGGTGGAATTGTCTTTGGTTATTCCTACCGAAATGCCACACTATGACAGAGACAAAAAATAGTTCTTTGTTCTAAAAAATTAAAACAAGGAAAGAAAAAATTAAAACGCCGTTTTATTTTATTGAAACGGCGTTTTGTTTTTATTCGAAACTTACCTCAAAATCTGTTCTCTTAACATCTTGTTCGTCAATCATTTTCTGAATTTTTTCATCCATCTCCCTACGCTTTCTTTCTTGTTCTGTTTCGTGGCGACGCTTCCACCAAGATGTGTTTCCAAACAATTTTTCTCCCAAAGATTTCTTTGCTTTTGGTTGTTGTGCTTGCTGAGGTTTGTTTTCTTGGGTTTGAGGCTTTGGGGTTGGTTGTTTTATTTGAGGTTCTGCCTTTTTATTATTTTCATTGCTCACAAAAGTATTGTCGGCCAAAAGATAAAAATCAGAATCTGCAAGTTTGTCCAAATCATACAGTTCAATAATATCTATCAATAAGTTGGCATATTGTGGATTGGTGGCATAACCCGCTTCTTTCAAACCTTTTGCCCATGCTTGATAGTCATTTTTGTCTATGGAAAAAAGAGATGAATATCGTTTGTTGTTTTTCAAAAAAGCAGAATGGTCGGTATAGGATTCCTCTGCATTATCATAAACCCTGAAACAATCATTCTTTTGATCGTCATCCTTATACATTTTTCTGCCAGTCCAAGACTGATGACATTTTATTCCAAAATGGTTGTTGCCTTCCTTTGCCAAAGAACTCCTTCCACTACCCGACTCAATAATTCCTTGTGCCAAAGTTATGGAAGAAGGTATGCCATAATCCTTTTCGTTTTGCAGGGCAATGTTTCTATACTGCATTATGTAATTTTCAGTAACTGTTTTTTTCTCTTGGGCGTTTATAGTTAAAACACTAAGAACTAAGATAGTAAATGTTAAAAAATGCTTTTTGGTATTCATAATACTGTGTCTTTGTTTGTTGAATTATTTTGCGAAGTTAAAATAAAGTATTAATTTTGGCATCAATTTTGATAAAAATATAAGAAAAACAATTAAAAAATTATACATCATGAAAAGAATAGGTTTGATTTACAGCATTATTGCTTTATGTGGAATTATGTTTTTCACATCTTGCACAACAAGTAACGCTTCAGCTGCAGGCGGTTCAGCTTATAGCAGAAAGCAAGCAAGAAATACAATAGAGCAAACTTCCTTCATTATCAACAAAGCTTATGAAATAGCATCATATTATTCATATTGGGAAAGGAATAATGTATCAACAGCAGTTTATTACAACGATTACGCTCAAAAATTATACTTCTATCACAATTATCGTCAAGCTATACACTATTCTTTGCTTGCAAGAGAATATGCTTTGGATGCAATAGACAATTGTGATGACTATTGGGAATACTTCTACTTCACCTATTATGGCTGGAGCGACAGATACGGATACAATCGCAACTTTGCTTATGCTAATGGCTACAGAGACGGATATTATGACGGCTACTATGCAGGCTATTGTGCAAGACACAGACACGATTATAGAAAAGACCCATACAGAAATATGAAACCAGATTGGTATAACGATGAACACTATCGCAGAGTTATGAACAATTCTAATGCATCTAACGATAGAGGCGATTCTCACATGGGTTCAGGAATTGATAGGAACAATGGAAATAATGGAACAGGCTACAGAGGAGAACCTTCTGGCAATGGCAGAAATTATAAAAACTTAAACGAAGCTGATTACTACTCAAACTCAGAAGTTGTTATAGTAAGAGATATTGCAGACAGAAATTCTATGGCTGATGAGTTCTCAAAAAACAATCCAAATATCCAAATATCTGACAACAACTTAAAGAATGACCCTACAATCATAAAGAGAACAACTCAATCAAGCAATGATTTTAGTTCAAGAAAAGCAAACACAGATATGGTGAACAATTCACAAATCAAAACTCCTTCAGTTGTCAGATCTGAAACCACTACTGCAAAACCAACAACAAATACCACTCAACCAACTTCAAACAAAGATTATAGGGAATTCAACAACAATACAACCACAACAACTAATACAAACACATCTACACCAACCAGAGATATAAATCGCAACACAAGCACCTCAACTTCATCAACAGTAAATAGAAATGTGAATACTAACACCAATCAAACGACACCTTCAAGAGAAATAAAGACTAATACAAACAACTCTGTAGGAACAAGCACTTCACAACCAACAAGAACAGTAAACACTTCTACAACAAACAGAAACACTACTACAACTACAAAAACATCATCAAAGACTCCTACAAGAACTATCTCTGGAAGCAAAAAGACAACAAGTAGCAAAACTTCAAGCACTAGCAGGAGCACTAAATCAACAAAGAGTAGTTCAAGTAGTAAATCAATAAAAAGAGGTTAAACTTAAATGAGTTATAATGAAAAAGGCGGTGAAAACACCGCCTTTTGTTTTTATGATAGGTTTATTTATTCTTCTTTCAAGTCTTCAAATTCATCTCCCTCTCCTACATAATAATCGAAGTGAACTTGAAAGTATTTATCTATTGAAACATAATCTTTAGGATAAACAAAGAAAGCATAGTTTGTTATAGTAACGTCATTATAAATACCTTCTATCCAAAGATAATCGGTATTTTTGTTAAAATCTTTTATATCCTTGTATGCCAAAGAAATTATTTGTTTTGTTTCATTAGCCTTTATTTGTAAATTCTTTGTAGTAAGAGAATATTTGTTGGAATCATTGTTATCTGCAATATATACGTGATAATCCAAAGACACGTCATTGTTAACATCTGAACAAACATATATAAATAAGGAGTCTTCGCTTGAATATTTGTCTATTGAGAAAATCACAGGCTGAAAAGCAAGCTGTGCAGTATAATACACAAGTTTTTCTTCTCCTGAATTGTCTAAACAACCCCATCCAACACAAGGGTAAGGCTCGTTATATTGCCAAAACAAAGAGCCCATACAATAAGGTTTGTTTCTTCTATGAGCCTCTATTGCAAGTTTGATACCTTCTTGTTGTGTAAGTTGAGAATAAATCATATATACTTCATCGTCATTGTATTCTCCAAACCATTGATGTACTCTTGCGTCAACAAGTTCAAATCCTCTGTCGTGTTTTTGATGAATAGCAAAACTTTCATTATCTTTTGTGTAAGGATGTTTGCAATATCTGCTGGCCGTTGTTTTGTTCATCACAGATTGAAAACCATACTCTGACATAAATCTTGGAATTTTGCGAGTATATGCCTCAAAAACGCTATCGCCCCACCAAACACCCCAATAATGAGAGTCGCCAATCTTTCTGCTTTCTTCGTGTCCCCAACCATATTCTACTGGAGAAGAATGAATATAATCTATTGTTGGAGCATATTTTGAAACAACATTTGGCAACAAATTTCTAAATAATTTATCGTAGTCTGCAACTGTGTTTGTGGTGTCTTTTATAGATTCCTTCCAACCCCAATTGAACCAACCTTCCCATATTTCATTGTTGCCGCAATAAAGAGCCAAAGAAGGATGCCCGCTTATGCGTTGAACATTTTGTATTGCTTCCTTTTCAACATTAACTAAAAAAGCAGAATCTGCAGGATACAACTCACAAGCAAAAGGAAAGTCTTGCCAAACCATTATACCATATCTGTCGCACAAATCATAGAAAGCATCATCTCCATAATCACTTCCGCCCCAAATTCTTAACATATTCATATTTGCCATTGCCGCTTTCATAATGTCGTCATCCTTACTTTCTGGGGTAAGTATGTAATTGGCACCTTTGGCAAATACAGGTTGTCCATTGACACTGAAATAAAAAGATTCGCCATATTCGTCTTTTTCTCTCACAAGGTCGATAGTTCTAACTCCAAAGGTAATAGTTCCAAGGAATAAAGAGTCTTCTTTCAACCACATTTCATTGGAATAAAGTTGCTGTGGACCTAAACCATTAGGCCACCAAAGTTTTGGATTTTCTATTTCAAAATCAACAATATATTCGCCAGTTGTATTAGGTTGAAGGGTGATTTCCTTGTTTATTCCATCAGCATTATTTTTTCTAGGCGATAAAACAAGAGTATATTCCCTATTCAAAGGTTTTTCGAACTTTAATGTAAGATTCATTTGGGCAACATTATTGTTAATTGCCTTAGTTTGAATATATTTTGCTTCAAGAACTGGTACATTATCTTCAAAAGTAAGATAGATTGCATTGATTTTTGGAGCAAGAGTCTGAGGATGCCAATCCCAACCATAAAGATATTGAGGAGCACGTTGCTTCATTCTTATGCTATCCTTGGGAGTGAAAACCAACTCTATATTATTTTTGCCTTTTTTTAGGAATTGTTTAATGTCATCCCTGTATCGCATAAATGAATTGTGATATTCTCTAACTTTCTTTTTGTTAATGAATAGTTCGCAATTGCCATCTATGTTTTCTATGTTGAGAATAGCATAATCCTTTTTCAATTGGCGTTTGTTCAAATAGAATTCGCAAGAATAAATCCATGTTTTCGAATCTATTTCCTTCAATTGCTTTTCGTTAGTGCCAACAAACATATCGTCTATTATACCATTGGCTTCAAGAATTTCGTACGTGTTTGTATAAAACACCAAATCAAAATCTTTTGCCTTTATCTTATTGTCCGAACTTCTCAAATTGGCATCATAGAAGAATAAAAGATTTGGCGACATCTCTGCCATCTCTTTTTGAGAGAAAGGAAGACGCAAACCTTGTGCCATTGCTGAACAAGAAACAGCAATAACAAAAACAAATAACAAATAACGCTTCATTTTTGTCTTTCTATTCAAAAGTTAATGCAGCGGCACCCAAAATAGCAGCATCGGCTTCTTTCAATCCAGACTGCTCTATTTCTATTGTATTCCTGTATACTGTGTAAAGTTCTTCTTCCAAGTATTTTCTTAGTGGGTTTATAAGCAATTCTCCACTATTTGCCAAACCACCAAATAGATAAACTTTTCTTGGAGAGGTAACCTCAGCAGCATTTGCTATGCCTCGGGCAAGTATCCTTGCTGTGTAGTCAAAGCATTCCAAAGCAATTTTGTCGCCTTTCAAGGCACACTCATATATTGCCTTACTTGTAAGCTCGTTTTCATCATACTCTCTCAACAATGAACAAGCTGCACATTCTTCAAGTTTTTCTTTGGCAGTAATTACTATACCTGTGGCAGAGCAATATCTTTCCAAACATCCGTTTCTGCCACAATTGCATTGACGACCATTTGGCTCAACTATTGTATGACCTACTTCACCTGCAAACCCCGTGCTTCCATAAACCAATTTACCTCCTACAACAATTCCACTGCCAAGACCTGTACCAAGTGTAATCATTAAAAAATCCTTAACAAACTTTGCCTTGCCATAAATCATTTCTCCCATTGCAGCAGCGTTGGCATCATTTGTTACAGTTACCTTCAAATCAAATCCTTCTTGTTTCAAGCGTGGCTCCAACTCTTTTTTTAATTCTATAATGCCATTAAACTGAAGATTTGGTGCATGTTCTATTGTGCCATTGTAATAATTGCCATTTGGAGCACCTATTCCAACACCAAGAATAGTGTCTTTGGGTTCAACTTTTTTGCATAAAATAACAACTCTTTTTGTTATCTCATCCAAATAGTCTTCCACCTTGTCAAAGGCTTTCGTTTTGAATGTTTCGACTGCAACAACATTGCCTTCTTCTGTTGTCAATCCTATATTGGTGTTTGTTCCGCCAATATCAATTCCTAATGAGTAATTCATATTCCTTGTTTTGTTAAATTATTTCTTCGTTCTAAAAAATTAAAACCTTGTTTCAGGAAATTATTCCTTCGTTTTATTTTATCATGTCTTGCATTGTGAAAAATCCCTTCTTGCCTTTCAAAAATTCAGCGGCAAGAACAGCACCCAAAGCAAGCCCTCTTCGTGATTTAGCCTTGTGTTTTATTTCTATGATGTCTTCTTGAGATTCGTAGGTAATAATGTGGGTTCCAAACTCCTCCCCTTCTCTTATCGAAGTTATTTTCAGTTGGTTAGAATCTTCTATTTCATTCAGTTTCCATTCCTTTTTCCATGAGTATTCTTTCAAAAGTTCGTTTGCAAGAATGATTGCAGTGCCAGAAGGGGCGTCAAGTTTGTGTATATGGTGTATTTCGGTTATCTCAGGTGTATAATTGCTGTAATTATCCATTGTTTTGGCAAGAATTTTGTTTATTTCTCTGAACAAATATACGCCTATGGCAAAGTTTGGCGAATACAAAAATGATTTATTCTCTGCCTCCACCTTGTTTTTTATTGCTTCCAAATTGTCATACCAGCCTGTAGTGCCAACAACCAAAGGTATGTTTTTATTCAAGCAAATATCTATATTGTTCAAAACAGAATCTGGTGTTGTGAAATCAATGGCAACATCAATGTTTTTTGCGTCTATATCGTGCAAAGAGTCGTTTATATCAACAATTCCTGCAATTTGATGGCCACGTTCCAAAGCTATGGTTTCTATCATCTTACCCATTTTCCCATAGCCGATAATCAATATATTCATATAGTTGAAAAATTTCTGCAAAGTTAAGGTAATTTTTTCATATTCTCAATTTGGTTTTTATTATTTTGATAAAATTTGGATAGGAAAACAAAAATTGATTATCTTTGCAAGAAAATTATTATGAATTCTTAACAACTACACGAATTATGAACGAACATTTAGATAATTTGCAGCCAAAAGAAGTTTTTGAGCAATTTAAGCCTATTCTTTCTATACCAAGACCAAGCAAGAAAGAGGAAAAAATGACAGAATACCTTAAGAATTGGGGACTTTCTCACAATCTTGAAACCATTACCGACAAGATAGGAAACGTAATCATAAGAAAACCTGCCACAAAAGGCATGGAAAACAGAAAAATGGTATGTTTGCAATCTCATATGGACATGGTATGCGAAAAGAACTCCGACAAAGTTTTTGATTTTGAGAAAGATGCAATAGATACCTATGTAGAAGATGGTTGGTTGAAGGCAAAAGGAACAACACTTGGCGCAGATGACGGCATAGGAGTGGCAACTGCTTTGGCTATTTTAGCTTCCAACACTATAGAACACGGACCATTGGAATGTTTGTTTACTGTTGACGAAGAGACAGGCCTTACCGGTGCTATGGCATTGGCAGACGATGCATTAAAAAGCAATATCCTTATAAATCTTGACTCAGAAGACGAAGGTGAAATGTTTATCGGTTGTGCCGGAGGTATGGATACTTTGGGTTATATGCCATTTTCTTGGGAAAACAATACAGAAAAATCTGCTTTTTCTCTAATGGTGAAAGGTCTTAA
>JABUUQ010000002.1:1016789-1018014 GCA_021443125.1 Bacteroidales bacterium | reverse complement strand
AGCGGTGATGATATAAATAAAGGCAGAGCATGTGCGAACAAAGTTTTGAATCGTATGCTTTGGGATATCAATCAAAAGTTTCAAATACACCTTGCAGGCTTCGATGGTGGCAACTTAAGAAACGCAATAGCCAGAGAGGCAAAAGCAGTTTTCACATATAAGGAAGAAGATGAAAAAACAATAACAGAAATCGTTGAAACATTCACCAAAGAACTTCAATATGAGTTCCGCACAACAGAACCAGATATGCAAATAGAATTGACTAAGGTTGCTTCTCCTGAAAAGGTTGTTGACAAGGTTTCTCAAGACAAATTATTGGATGTTCTTTATGCTACACCTCACGGAGTCTTGGCTATGAGTCGCGAAATAGAGAATTTTGTTGAAACCTCTACCAATCTTGCTTCCATAAAGATAAAAGACAATAAATTCCATATCGTTACATCTCAACGTTCCTCTGTAGAAAGTGCATTGCAAGCTGCAGCCAAAAGAGTGGAATCTTGTTTGAGATTGGTGGGAGCAGAAGTTGAGCATACAGACGGCTATCCTGGTTGGGCACCTAACACAGACAGCGAAATACTTAACGTTGTTGTTGATTCTTATGAAAGATTGTTTGGTAAAAAACCTATTGTCAGAGCAATACACGCAGGTTTGGAATGTGGTCTTATAGGTAAGAAATATCCTAAAATGGACATGATTTCCTATGGTCCAACTTTGAGAGGTGTGCATTCTCCAGATGAGAAAATGGACATAAAAACTCTTCAAATGTTTTGGGAACACACCCTTGACATACTAAAAAACATCCCTACTGAATAAAGTTACATAAAAACATAACGAAGAAACGATTTATTAAAACGCCGTTTTAGCGAATTAAAACAAAGGAATAATTTATTAAAACGGCGTTTTATTTTCTTGAAACAAAACAAAAAGATATCCGTTTAAGAATTTAAGAATTTTCACCCATAATCATTATGCCTGAAATAGATACTTTGTATATCAAACAGCTTTTCTCTTTTGTTACAGACGAGCAATTGGAGAAATTTGCCAAACTTGGAGATTTGTATGCCGAGTGGAATGAAAAAATAAATGTTATTTCCCGCAAAGATATTGATAATCTGTTTGTTCATCATATACTTCACTCTTTGGCTATTGCGAGAATATGCACTTTCAACCCTAATGCAAAAGTTTTGGATGTAGGTACAGGCGGAGGCTTTCCTGGAATACCTTT
>JABUUQ010000002.1:1014913-1016784 GCA_021443125.1 Bacteroidales bacterium | reverse complement strand
TTGTTCCCAAAAACAAAATTCCACCTTATAGACAGAATAGGCAAGAAAATAAAGGTTGTCAATGCAATAAAAGATGCTCTGAATCTCGAAAATGTTGTTGCAGAACAAAAGCCAGTGGAAGAGATTGAGGGAAAATATGATTTTGTTGTTTCTCGTGCTGTTACAGGTATGCAAGATTTTTATAAACTTACAAAAAAACGCATATCCAACACAAATAATCATGCAATGAGAAACGGAATCCTTTATCTTAGAGGCGATGATGCTGAGCAGGAAATGCAAGATTTTAAGCAATATTATAAAATCTACAATGTAGGAAAGTTTTTCTACAACTCATTTTTCGATACCAAAAGAATAGTTTATATACCTATCTATAAAAAATAGGCAGTAAGAAACCTATAACACCAAAAACACGATATGAAAAGAGTATTTGTTTTATTGGCTTTTGCTATGCTTTGTTGCAATGCAATAGCCCAGAATTTTATTACGGAGTATTTTCAGGAATGGCAGTATTTTACCAAACCGAAAATAATAGATGAGAAAAACAATCAAGGCAAAACCTATTCTGCTGACGACTATTTCAGAACTCCAAAGGCAAAAACAAATTTTGAATACAATATAAAAGCAGACAATGGCCTTGTTGATGTTGCAATAGACAAAGAAATAAAGCATGATTACTATGTTTGCAGATATTATTTTACTATTGCAGTGAACAATAAGCAAAAAGTTGAGTTTTTTGTTGAATCAAATGCAAAATACAAGGTGTCTGTCAATGGCGAAAAGGTATGTGAAAAACTTTCTCAAGAAGATACTTTGTCTGAAGCAAGCAAAAACAAGATAGAAAAAACTCTTGCACCCGGCAATTATACTGTCGGCATAGCTCTTTTGTGCGAAAAAGAAAAACTGGCTGGCAATCAATACAAACTAAGAACAACTCTTGCAACAGAAAACCTTGCCAACAACTCAAATGACGGACTTACGCTAAAAACTATGCTCTGTGGAGAAAATCCTTACAGCATATCAATTGCGGAAAGTGGCGATATGTATTTGATTTGCTACAAAAATATAAAAGACAACGGCGAAGCAACCTATAGAATGGAAGTAAGGCAATCTTCTGATGACAAAATAATCTACAAAGAAGACAATTACGTATCTTATTCTTGGTTTATGGACAAAAATATATTGTATAAAACAGCCAATAACAAGATTTGTTTTCTTGACCCTTTGACAGGACAAAAAGCAATGGAAGATGTGGATATGCAAGTTGATGGTTTAATATATTTTCTTGGCAATCAGGACGAATATATCGTTTCTAACACATCAAAAAAAGACAACACATCAGGCGATTTGCGAAGAATCTACCTTCCAGACGACAGAATACCAGGTTGGAGAGACAGAACAGTACTTTATCTTGCACAATCAGGCAGCACAAGCCCAATGTTCCACACATATCGTTCCACATATATGAATGATATTAATGCTTCAAAAACAAAAATCCTCTTCTCAATGAGTGATAACAACATAACAAAACGTCCTTTTACCTTTACATCTATATATGAGTACGATTTGGAAAACGGAACAATAGATACCTTGGTGAAAGAAGATGGTTTTGCAAGTTATGCACAGTATTTGATGGACGGGGAAAACATAGCTATTCTTGCAAGCAACGAAGCTTTCAACTCAATAGGCTCAACTGTCAAAAAAAATCAGATTCCTAACGCATTCAACAACTCTCTCTATCTTATGAACCTAAGAACAAAAGAGATAAATCCAATATGCAAAAATTTTAATCCTTGTGTGCAAAGTTTTATAGTAAGAGAGAATAACATATACCTTACTTGCAAAGACAAAGATTCAATAAATGTATATAAATA
>JABUUQ010000002.1:1009648-1014011 GCA_021443125.1 Bacteroidales bacterium | reverse complement strand
AAAAGAATGCAATGGAACAACACTATATATGCTTGGTTTGCAAAATGGTTGAAAGGAGATTCTTCATGGTGGGACGAAATGTATCCAAAGGAAGATTTCTAAAAGAAAATAGAACGGCGTTCTAAAAAATTTAAACGCCGTTTTATTTTGCTGAAACTTGCTTTCAATAAATCCAAACGCCATTCTAACAAGATAAATTAAAATTTCACATAAAGAACTTGCATTTATATCCATGAATATGTAACTTTGCAGTCTGCAAAATAATTTGATAAACAATTTTGGCAAATGAAACGATTAAGCAATCTTTATCAAACAATGGAAACTCTTCGCTCAGAAGGTTTGCCAATAAGTGAGGAACTTGAGAACAAAGCCAGAGCATTGGAAGAAGAAATAATACAAAAAACTATTCTGCCGATTCTTACTGAAAAGATAGAACCAGCCCTAAAACCAGTGAAAAGAGAATTGGTTCTGGTTGTTGACCATATACCAGGAGAGCCTTTGAAAGTTCATATTTCACGCAAACGAAAAATAACAGAACAAATGGCGGAGATAAGAGCAAAAGGTATTGACAACGGAGTGGAACATGGCACGCACAATATAGATAAAACAAATAGAATTACCCGTTCTCCAGCAACTAATTTTGCAATTCTTTTCCCTGATGGCACATTGATAGAAGAAAAAACTGCTGTAGATACAATGATTGCTGCAATACAAAGAATAGGTGTTGAAAAAGTTCGTAGAGTTGTAGAAGAATACAATCTTGTTATTGCCAAAGTGCCTGTAATTTCTAAGATACGCGATAGCAAGTATGGTAATGCTCAACATGATCTTGGCAATGGGTGGTTGGTTATTACACATTGTGCCAATATACAGAAAAAGAAGTTTTTTGATACGGTATCCGATATCTTACATCTTGGATTAAAAGTGTATATAAAATAGTTTGGATACCATATTTTGCAAACAACCGCAATAAGTTTTGTTATTTATTGCGGTTGTTTTGTTTCCTATTTCAAAAGGTCGGGGCGTCGTTGTTTGGTTCTTTCCAAAGATTGTTCGTATCGCCATTGTTCTATTTTTGCTTCATGACCCGAAAGAAGCACTTCCGGCACTTTCCATCCGTTGTAGTCTGCAGGGCGAGAATATACGGGAGGAGCAATAAGGTTATCTTGGAAAGAATCGCTTAAAGCGCTTTGCTCGTCATTCAAAACGCCAGGAATAAGACGTGCAACACTGTCGGCAATAACCATAGCAGCCAATTCCCCGCCGCTAAGGACATAATTGCCTATTGAGATTTCTTTTGTTATAAGATGTTCGCGAATTCTTTCGTCTATGCCTTTGTAGTGCCCGCAAAGAATGCAGAGATTTCCTTTCAGACTCAAATCGTTGGCAAGTTGTTGGGTAAGCATTTCTCCGTCGGGTGCGGTATATATTATTTCATCGTAGTTTATTTTCTCTTTCAAGGCGTTAAGACAATTTGCAACAGGCTCTATCTGTATCACCATGCCAGCTCCTCCTCCAAAAGCATAATCATCAACACTTTTGTGCTTGTCCAAAGAATAATCTCTAAGGTTGTGTATGTTTACTTGTAGATGTCCTTTTGTTTGGGCGCGTTTTAGAATAGATTCATTGAAAACCCCCTCGAACATTGCAGGAAATAATGTTATTATATCTATTTGCATACTTTTCTTTTTTGCAAAAATACAAAAAAAGTGATGTATTTCTTGAAATAATTTTGTATTTTTGCACTATCAACTACAAATAGCAGAAAAATGAAAAAACTAACAAGGAAAAGTCTTTGCTTTTTGGCATTATCTTTCGTTGGATTGCATGCAATGGCTCAAGTGAAAGACTATGCTGTTACACCAGATTTTGATAGTGCAGACTATTCTCAATATCATAGTTTTATGACAAAACCTTATGCAATGGTTGGTCAGACTTTATATCTTCAAAATGTTAATACCGAACTATTAAACTACTTTTTTGTAGGCCAGATTGGTCCTCATGAAAAACAAGATAAAAGTGGCGTAACATATTATAAACTTACAAGAATGTCGGAGCAACAACTGAATACTTTGGCAGGCAAATGGTTTGTTGTTGTTGATTATGTTGCAGACCAGTTTTCATACAATAGAGTGTATAACGCAGTGGATGAGATGAAAGATTACTCAAAAATGCGTCGTCCTTTTATGAAATTGTTGATTGGAAACACCACAGATACTGTATTTTATGAATATCAAAACTTTTATAATCAGTATCATTGTCCTTTCATTCCTATGTCTTATTACAATGCGGCAAAGAATGAATACCCTCATGAGACTTATGCTTTTGATGATTTGAACTTAATAACCTACGACACTAATGCAAACTATGCTATTGTTCCAGATCAGCTTATAGGTCAAAAACTTACCTTGCCAGTTGTTACGGATGCAACTTATGAAAGGTTGTTCAATGGCACTCGTCTGTATAATTATTCAGATGATAGTAGAAAGTACTCTTTTACAGACTATCCTTTGGCAAAAGCAAAACAACTTGCAGGCAAAACTTTCGTTGTGAAAGATATTGCTTTTGATGCAGAAAGTCTTACAAATGTATATCTTAAACTTGTACAAAATGGTTCAAGAGACACAATATACTATAAATATCCTACAAAAGCACAAAGAGATGTCTTTCCTTTTGTGATAGAGAGTTTCTATGCAAAAATCAAAAAAGAATACAAGAATAAAGAATTTACTGTTCGTGGAGACAAATATCCTTTGACTGTAATTGACTTAAGAAGAAAAAGACCTTTGACTCTTCATCAAGGAGATATCTTCAAATGCCTTGATGTTGTTGTAAAAGACGGCAAATATCAAATGCTGATGCGTAATGAAAAAGGCAGAAAGTTTTATATGCCAGAAGATTATGCTTTGGGTGATATGCTTTCTTTCGGAGATTATCTTTCAACAGAGAAGATTGAAAAATACAGAGACACCTACCCTACTTTCTATAAAGCTATTTGCCAAAAAGAACTTATAAAAGGCATGAGCATGGATATGGTAGAGCAAAGTTGGGGCAAACCAGAAAGAGCAGTAAAGACTAATTTCGATGGAAGCGACCAACAATGGTTCTATATGGGTAACATATACGTTATTTTCAAGAATAATGTATTGCATCGTGTTGCCATGATTCCTGTAGAAATGCGTTAATTCTTAACTATGAGCGAAGAAGATAAAGAAGTGTTGCATCTTGTCAAAAAATACGAAAGTATGATTGACAAGAATGAGAAAATATGGTTTGACTCTATCGAATACGTAGATATTATTGACTATTATCACGATAACAATTCCTATAGCAAGGCAGAAGAAGCAACATTTCGTGCCTACAAACTTTTCCCTGAAGATGAAGAAGTTGCTATGAGAATGGCAGGTATTTATGTAGGGAAAGAAAACTATGCAACAGCTCTGGAAGTTCTTAGTCCATGTCTTAAAAAATCAGCATCTTCTTTGGTATATTCCACTCTTGCAAGCATATACATAGAAAGCAATCAGAATATAGACGAAGCCGAACGCATCTTAAAGAAACTTATAGAAGAAGATAAGGAAGATTATTATTTTAACTACTACCTTCTTGGACGTATCTACCTTAAACGTTCACAACCCGACAAAGCAGAACCTTTAATTAGAAAAGCCCTTCTTGAAGACCCTGAAGATGACGATATACTATTGTATTACATACAATGTGCAGAGCATGGGGACAAGGGAATAAAGCAACAAATTCTTTCTATATTGGAAGGTATCAGAGATGACTACCCTTTCAATGATATGCTTTGGCAGTGTATTGCAGCAATTCACTATGATAATGGTGATTTAGCAAAATCTTTGGAAGCCTTGGACTATTCTATTGCCATAGATAATGAAGATGATACACGCCATGCCCTAAAAGCAGATATCTTAGTTAAACTCAATAAGGAATATGAGGCTATTAGCGAATTGGAAGAAGCTATAAAATACACAAAAGAGCCTTATGCCTACTACAACAACATAGGCAGTTTATTCTTTCATAAGAAAAATTATGCCGAAGCAGAAAAGAATTATGTGCATGCTTGGGAATCTGCTGGAGAAATGGTATTACCTTCAACTTTGTTGGGTTTAGTTGAATGTTATTTCCTGCTAAACCAACCTGTTCTTGCAAAGCAAACATTGGAAAAGGCTTGGAGTTATGGTTTCGACTCACAAGTTTTCCTTGAACTTGCAGAAAGATTGCATGCTTCAGGCTTTATCAACGAGAGTGAGAAGATTTTCTCAGAATTGCTTAACGATGACGATGATGATATACTATTGTCTGCTTTGATTGCTTTATCCTATATCAGTGCAGAGAACGGAAA
>JABUUQ010000002.1:1008229-1009612 GCA_021443125.1 Bacteroidales bacterium | reverse complement strand
AGAAATAATCTAATTTCAAAGGAATTGTATTTTGCAATGCTTGTAATTTCATGCACAGATAGCAAGTTGTTCGATTATACCAAGAAAGCACTGCAAAAGCTCTATGAGTTGGGCGATTACGAAAAAGACATAGAAAAATACTACCCCGACCTATTGCAAAACAAGAATTATCAACAAGCACAAAACGAAATAAAAAATGGTAAATTATAAAAATTTCAAACTACTGATTGTCATTGCAATACTTTCAATCTTTACTTTATCATTCAGAACTGTTATTGCACAAAATAGCAACAACGATTCAACAACTCAAAAGGAAGAAAGTACAGTGTCAAAGGTTGTTTCATGGTATAATGACAACCTGAACTATGGTACAATAACACTTTTAATGACCATAGAAAGTTCTTTCATCCCCTTCCCTTCCGAAGTCGTTATACCACCTGCTGCTTACAAGGCATCCTTGGAAGGAAGCGATTTGAACATTGTTCTTGTCGTTCTATTCGGCACTTTGGGTGCTTTGTTGGGGGCTTTAATCAATTATTGTCTTGCTCTAATTGTCGGCAGACCAATAATATACAAATTTGCTGATTCAAGATTTGGCAATATGTGTTTGTTGAGCAAAGAGAAAGTCATCAAGGCTGAAAATTATTTTGTAAAGCATGGCAAAGTTTCAACCTTTATAGGCAGACTTGTTCCAGCAGTTCGTCAGCTTATTTCAATTCCTGCGGGCATTGCAAGAATGAATTTATTGTCATTTAGTTTGTTTACAACTCTTGGCGCTTTGCTTTGGAATTCTGTATTAGCACTTTTGGGCTATCTTGCTAAAGGTCAGCAAGGTTTGATAGAAAAATACAATAGCGAATTATCTTATATTATCATTGCTTTGGCAGGTCTTTTTGTCCTTTATTTGATTTATAACGGATTGAAGAAGAAAACAAAAAAATAAAAGCAAGTTTTAATTTCTTAAAAGCAAGGAATAATTTTTCAAAACAAGGTTTTAATTTATCGCAACGGCGCTATGTTGGAAGGAAAACTTTATGGACTGATTGGTAACCCTTTACGCCATTCTTTTTCTCAAAAATACTTTGCCGACAAGTTCCTTGCACTTGGTTTGAACAATTATAGTTACAAACTTTTTGAGTTGAAAAATCTTGGAGAATTAACCGAAATTCTTTTGGAAAATGATTTGTCGGGTTTTAATGTAACTTCACCTTACAAGAAAGAGATTTTCGATTATCTTGATGATGTTTCTCCGATTGCCAACGAGATTGGAGCTGTTAATTGTGTGAAAATCACCGATAAAGGTTTGACAGGTTACAATACAGACTGGTTTGGTTTCAAAGAATCTTTGCTGCAAAACACAGATGTAAAGCAAATAAGGAATGC
>JABUUQ010000002.1:1002378-1007541 GCA_021443125.1 Bacteroidales bacterium | reverse complement strand
AATTTGTTTTATTGCATCATTATCATAAATCTGATTGCTCTAATCTTCTATATTCGCAACACTTTCGGTGTTATATGGACTCTGCTTTTCACTTTATTGAATTTTTGCTTTGCTTATTTCTCTATGTTTCAAGCATATTACGCCTATATCAGCTACACCTATGCCTGCATCTTGCTTATGGAAACATTTTTGGACACAATAGTTTTATTGAAATTGAATTTAGAGTCTGCAAAAAAAGCTGGCGATGCCTATAACTTGCAGAAAAGCACGCATATACCTGCTTTGGTTTATTCTTTGTTGTTTTTTGCATTTTCTTGTTTTATGATTTATAAAGTTTGTCAGGTTATCATCGCCACATTCTGAATTACAATAGATTTATAACTAAAAAATATCATAAAGGTTTGCTATTAAAGAAAATATGATTAACTTTGCAAATCCTTTTTGTGAGGTATAAAACTGAAAGAAAGCTATGCAAATAGAAGTTTTGAAATCAAAAATACATAGAGTTAAGGTTACTCAAGCTGATTTGAACTATATTGGCTCAATAACGATAGATGAGGCACTTATGGAGGCCGCAGGTATTTTGGAAAACGAAAGAGTTTATATTTATAACATAAATACAGGTGCTCGTTTTGACACATACGCCATAAAAGGCAAAAGAAATTCTGGCGTTATAGGTTTGAATGGAGCTGCAGCAAGGCTTGTGCAAGTTGATGACTTGGTTATAATTGTTTCTTTTGCAACTATGGATTACGAAGAAGCAAAAACATTCAAACCAACTGTAATTTTCCCAAAGAATAACAAACTATAATCTGCTAAAAATCAACATATTTTTACTATTTGCCTTATGAACAAAAAGTTAAAGGAAACAGCAAAGATAGTCTTTTTCTTTTTGTTGGCTTTGGCATTTATATGGTGGTTTGTGAACAAACTATCACCGCAAGAATTGAAAGAAATGATGGATTCTTTCAAGAATGCAAGTTATTTTTGGTTTATCTTGGCTGTTGTTATCAATACTTTTTCTCACTATATCAGAGCTTTACGATGGAGGTTGCTTATAAAACCATTGGGATACAATATAGGCAGATTTTCAACATTCTTTGCCATTATGAGTTGCTATCTTACCAATCTTGCAGTGCCACGATTGGGAGAAATTGTTCGCACTACAATGGTAAGTTCCAAAAATAAAATACCTTTTGACAAAACATTCGGCACAGTAATAACCGAAAGAGCAATAGACACCTTGCTGTTCGGATTGATTTTTATTGTTGCGTTCTTTTGCGAATATGATATATTCAAAGATTACATACTTTCCAACCTTGATATAGACACTGCAAAATACACTAAACTGCTTGTTATTGCTTGCATTGGTGTTGCTTTGATTTGTATCCTTGTTTTAGTATTCAGAAAGGCCGTTTCAAAAAATTCTTTCTTCGGAAAAATAAAAGATTTCTTCGTTGGAATTTTGCAGGGTATGAAAACAGTTTTTCAATTGGAAAAGCCATTGCTTTTTATTTTCTATTCTGTTTTCATTTGGTTTCTTTGGATTTTTGGCACATGGGTTTTGTTCAAAGCAATGCAGGACACATTCAATCTTAACTTTATGCAAGCTTTGACAGTTACGGTTTTAGGTGCTATAGGCCCAATGATAACACCTGGAGGCATAGGAATTTATCCTGCAATATTCTCTAAAGTTTTGGAAGTCTATTCAATAAACAAGACAGTCGGCTATGCTCTTGGGTGGTTGAGTTGGTTGGTATCTCAAGTCAGTCCTATATTGTTAGGCCCTTGCGGTTTCATTATTTTTGCTAAAAGAAAAAAGGATAAGAATTATGATACAGGAGATTAAAAACAAAATACTATCTCACAATCAGCTTATTGGCAAACTTGAAGAGTTAAGAATGAAAAACAAAAAAATTGTTTTTACCAATGGTTGTTTTGATTTGCTTCATCAAGGTCATATAGACTATCTTGCAAAAGCAAAGGAATTGGGTGATATTCTTATTTTAGGTCTGAATACCGACAAATCAATTCAAAGGCTCAAAGGTTTGTCGCGACCTATTCAAGACCAAATTTCCAGAGCAACCATTTTGGCAAGTCTTGTTCAAGTGGATTTTGTTGTTTTGTTTGATGAAGATACACCTTATGAACTTATAAAATTTGTTCAGCCTGATGTACTTGTAAAAGGTGCCGACTATAAAGCAGAAAATATTGTAGGATACGATATTGTCAAGGCAAAAGGTGGCGAAGTTGTTACAATAGAGTTTTTAGAAGGTTTTTCAACAAGCAATATCGTCAATAAAATTAAAGCACAATAAGATTTAGGAATATGAAGCAAGATGATAATACCAACAAAGTAAAACATATTCATCCTTTTATTGATAAACGTGTTGAAAATTATTGTGAGAGTATGCACTCAAACGATAATCAGCAGCTTAAAGACCTTGAAAGACAAACACATCTTCGTTTTGTTCGTCCAAATATGCTGTCTGGAGCCTGGCAAGGTGAGTTTCTAATGATTCTTTGCAAGATTTCTCAACCTAAAAGGATATTGGAAATTGGTACTTTCTCTGGATATTCCACCCTATGCTTTGCCCTTGCAACCGAAGACGACTGTATAATTGATACAATTGAAGCTTTGCAAGAATATGAAGGCTTTTTGAAAAATAATTTTGAGAAAAACAATGTTGCAAACAAGATAAGAATGCATTTTGGTCAGGGATTGGATGTTGTAAATGAGCTAAATGAAAAATATGACCTTATTTTCATTGATGCAGAGAAAGTTCACTACCCTCAATATTATGAAATGTGCATTGAAAAACTCAACAAAGGCGGATTGCTTCTTGCAGACAATATACTATGGTACGGAAAAGTTAGTTTAGACTATATTGACGACAAAGAAACAGAAGCTATTAGAGAATTCAACTCAATGGTAACCAAAGATGAACGGGTTGAAAACATTATAATCCCAATAAGAGATGGGATAATGGTAGCTCGTAGGTTGTAGAGTCTTTATAAAAGTTGCCGAGATATTCAATGTAGTATTGTCATTAAAGCGATATTGCATATCAAAATCGCCTCCAATCATTGATGCAAAAGAGTTGTAGAATACAGAACCCGACATTGCAAGATTTTCATTAACCTTATAATCCATGCCCATGTAGGCAGAGAAATTTACATCGTTTCTTCGTGGTGCTAAATCCCTAGAAACTTTGTTTATATTGATGTCATACAAATTAACTCCCGCAAAAAGAGTTACTTTGTTGTTGATTTTTCTAACATAATCCAAACCATATTCCGTTGCAACAAAAGAATTGTTGAACCAATCCTTGCCAAAAGATGCTGAAGTGTGAAAGAAAAATCTTTCAGGTTGGGAAAGCAAAGAAGTATCGTTTGCCAATTCTTGTTGTATGAGAAAACGATCCCTATTATATCTCCATTGAGCAGATAGAGTTGAAGTAAATAGCAGTAAAGCAGTGATTATGAGTAAGTTCTTTTTCATTATAGATTAAAGTCTAATGCCATGTTGGAAATTATCGAAGAAATAAGATATTGTGAAACTGACCATTTGTTGTCTTGGCGACTTTATATCTTTTAGGTTGAAGTACTCAAATGATGTATGGTAGTCCTCTCCTCTTTGTTGGTAGCGATAAGAAAAATCATGACCATAATCATAGAAAGGAGTAAGGGAATACTGGTATGTAATCATAAACTGCAATCTCCAATACTCAACACCTACACCAACTTGCAAGCCTGCATCCCAACGCCAAGTGCCTTCAGATTCGAAAGTATCGTCTTTGTCTTTCCAATATACATTTGCACCATGCACAGAGTAGTCGCAACCTATCAAATTAGTTGTTCCAAGTGCCTCATTTATATAAGGTTCGTGCAAAGCAGCGTGGCTTGAACGAGGATCGTCGTTTTCTCCATAATGATCTTCAAAATCAGTAAAACCATATACACCTGCACCCAAGAAAGCACCTGCTGAAACCAAGAAACTAGCATTCTTTGCTGGGAATTTATAGATAAGTTCCAATGGAATCTGCATATAAGCAGCTGTTGCATCTATCTCAACATCCTGAGTATTAAGTTTATAGCCTTTTGTAGTATAAATAAAACTTCCTTGCCAGAAAAGATTTTCCTTATTAAAGAAATGACTCTGTGCAACAATACCAAAATTCAATCCAAGCTTGAAAGGTTTGGTGTCTGTAAAGCCTATGTAGTTGGAATTTATATCAAAAAAAGCCAAACCATTCCAAACATCTAAACCTGAAGCACTTGTCATGTCTCCAAGGTTAAGACCGCATCTCACACCAAGGCGAATCTGCTCTTTGTTATTTGCTCTTTTTATGGAATTTGGGTTATATCTTTGAGCAGTTGCTGAACCACATAACACCAAAGCTAAAAGTAATGCAATTATATAGTTTTTTCTCATAGTACAATGTCATTTTACATTTTGCAAATATACAAAAAAAATAGGAAACAAAGCAACAAATACGATAATTTTCTTGAAAGATTCGCCCGAATAAGAAAATTTTTATGCAAATACTTGTTTCAAAAAAATAAAACGGCGTTTTAGAAAATTAAAACAAAGGAAGAAAAAATTAGAACCTTGTTTCAATAAACCACAACTTTATATAAAAACAAAGACTGTTCCCAAAAAGGAAACAGTCTTTATTTGCAATAAAATTTTATTTGTTATAGAGATTTGATATATTCATCTATGCTTGCTGCAGCTGTTCTGCCTGCACCCATAGCCAAGATAACTGTTGCTGCTCCACTAACTATATCGCCACCAGCAAAGACACCTTTGCGAGATGTAGCTTGTTTTTCGTCTGCAACTATATTTCCTCTCTTATTAACTTCAAGATTGTCTGTTGTAGAAGTGATTAGTTTGTTGGCATCTGTTCCCAAAGCCATGATAACGCAATCACATTCCATTTCAAACTCACTACCTGGAATTTCTACAGGGCTTCTTCTTCCGCTTTGGTCTGGTTCTCCAAGTTCCATCTTGATGCAACGAATTGCTCTTACCCAACCTTTTTCGTCAGCAAGAATCTCTACAGGATTGTTCAAAGTCTTGAATTCTATACCTTCTTCTTGAGCGTGATGAACCTCTTCTTTTCTTGCAGGCATTTCGTCTAATGTTCTTCTATAAACAAC
>JABUUQ010000002.1:999177-1002233 GCA_021443125.1 Bacteroidales bacterium | reverse complement strand
TCATTTGCAGAAACAACACCATTTAGGTTTATACCATTGATTGGCATAAATTTAGGAGTACCTGCACCTGATGCAATATAAACCGCCTTGTAACCTTCTGCGAACAAATCATCTATTGTTTTGCTCTTGCCTATTAGAGTGTCGCAAATTATTTCAACACCAAGTCTTGTAACTTCTTCTATTTCTTTTTCAACAACTTTTGACTTAGGAAGACGGAATTCAGGAATACCATAAGAAAGTACACCACCACTTCTGTGAAGTGCTTCAAAGATTGTTACTGTGTAACCCATTTTTGCCAAGTCGCTTGCACAAGCCAAAGATGATGGACCTGAACCAATAACAGCTACTTTGTTGCCATTCTTTTGTATATTTACTTCATCGTGGAAATTATGTTCTCTTGCCCAGTCTGCAACATATCTTTCAAGTTTGCCGATAGCAATAGCATCATTCTTTTTGCCCATAATACAAGATCCTTCGCATTGAGATTCCTGAGGACATACTCTACCACAAATTGCAGGAAGTGAAGAAGATTCGTGAAGTATCTTTATTGCCTCTTCGTTGTTGCCTTCAACTATCTGATGTATGAAAGCAGGTATGTTGATATTAACAGGGCATGCCTTAACACATAGAGGATTTTTGCAATTCAAACAACGAGATGCTTCCAATACTGCTTCCTTATCGTTGTAACCATAACATACTTCCTCGAAATTCTTGTTTCTTACGTCTGGGTCTTGTTCTCTGACTGGAACACGCTTTTTCTTGTCAAAAGCTATTTCTGCCAAAGATTCTTCCACCTTGCTTGCAAGATTACATTTGTGTTCTGGAGTATTGAAAGCTATTTTGTGAGCAGGGAATTGTCTTTGTCTTTGCATAGCTTCATCGAAATCTACAAGATGACCGTCGAATTCTGGGCCGTCAATACAAGCAAACTTCATTTTTCCGCCTACAGATACACGACAAGCACCACACATACCAGTGCCATCAACCATCAATGAGTTCAAACTTACTATTGTTTTGATACCAAGTTTCTTTGTCATCAAGCAAGCAAACTTCATCATAATCATAGGACCTATTGCCACAGCGATATCGTAATGTTTGCCTTGATTAACAACAAGGTCTTCCAAACAATTGGTAACCATGCCATTGAAACCATAAGAACCATCATCTGTACAAACATAAAGATTGTCTGATACAGCTTTCATTTCTTCTTCATAGATAAGTGTTGATTTTGATTTTGTACCTATGATAACATCATGAGCAACGCCTGCCTCATGAGCCCATTTAGCTTGAGGATAAACAGGAGCTGTACCCAAACCACCTGCTATGAAAACTATTCTTTTGTCTTTTAGATTTTCAACATCTGCTATCAATTCAGATGGATTGCCCAAAGGACCAGCAATATCTCTCATTTCGTCGCCTACTTCCTTAAGAGAAAGCTTCTTTGAGCCGTCGCCTATTATTTGGATAACCAATGTAATAGTTTCTTCTTTGCGGTCGAAATCGCATATTGTAAAAGGAAGTCTTTCTCCTCTTTCATCATCAACAACGATAACGAATTGACCTGGTTGGCACTTATGAGCCACATTTGGTGCGTGAACTTTGAACCATACTATATTGTCTGTAAGTTGACGCTTTTCTAAAATTTTGAACATTTTCTTATTATTTTTTTAATTTTATTTAGTTTTCACGTTTTATCACCTAAAACTCGTAGTTGCTTTTTCTTTCCACCTTCAGATATTTAAGGTCTTCTTGTTCTTTGTCAGATAATTGCAAATCAAGTTTTACTTTCAATTCATAAGGTCTTGAAATCACAATCAATAAAAGAAACAACACCTGAATTATAGAGTATTCCCAAGATGGAGTAAAACAATAGAATAATATCGTCATCAAAACACTGATAAACGCATACCCATACAACGAAAAATTGTAATATGTTCTGTATTTTTGAAGCTTTCCTACCAAAGAAGAAGCTTTGATTGCATTTTTCAACATCTTCTTTTTACGGATATGAAGCAACAAAGCCAAAGCCACAAGCACAAAAAATGCTATATATATCTGCTTTGATTGCATATTAAAAGAGTTGGCATTTACTTGATTGTCAGATAGTATGATTACTACTGAAACCAAAACAGGCACCATAGCAAGCACCATTGCCAAAAGCCAGCCAAGTCTTAAAATTCTGATATATTTGTCCATAAATTCGAAAATTTCAAAGCGCAAAAATACAAAATAATTATCAAAAAAGCATGTATTTTCAAAATAAGTTGTAACTTTGCCTCGTATTTACTGAATTAAGTTTCATTATTTCAGTTTTTCCCAAACAAAATTTGAATAAAAAAACAAACTAAAGTACAATTTGTACTACGAAAAACTCAATTATAATATATGTATAGTAAAGCAATCCTTGAAGGAAAATCTTTAGAAGAATTGAAAGAGATAGCCAAGTCTATGAATATATCAAAACTCAACCGGTTAAACGAACAGGAGTTGATATACAAGATTCTTGATTATCAAGCAGTAAATCCTCGGGAAGAAGAAACAAAAAACAATCAGGACCAAACTCAAAAACGCAGAAGAGGACGCCCTGCAAAGCAAAAAAACGAGGAAAAAATAGAAACATCTTTTGCTTCCAACAACGCAGAACAGCCACAAAAACACGTTAGAACACGGTTGAAACCAAGACCTATTGCAGAATCAAATGTAAAAGGTCAAAATAATTTCACTCAACAAAACAATTCCAACAACACTCTTGAACAAGCAAAGAAAGAGATTGTGAAAGATTTGAAATTGAGCAAATTACCAGAAAGTCCCGTGGTGGAAGAGTTGGATTTTCTTGATATTCCTATAAGCATAAAAAGAACTTTGACAACGCCTGCAACAGAGAAAAAACAAGAGTTGAAAGAGTATGAAATTGAAAGCAAGGAAGAAAAAATTATAAGCAAGGAAGAATTTATTGAAACAAAGAAAGAAAACGAGGAAACAGTTGAACAAACTGCCACACCTGTACAGCAAAACACTCCTATACCACAAACAACATTTGCAGATACAGAAGGGTT
>JABUUQ010000002.1:998005-999144 GCA_021443125.1 Bacteroidales bacterium | reverse complement strand
GATGGTTATGGTTTTTTGCGTTCTTCCGACTACAATTATTTGAATTCTCCCGACGATATCTATATCTCTCCTTCCCAAATAAAGTTTTTCAGTCTTAAAGTTGGCGACACGGTGATTGGTACTGTACGCCCACCAAAAGAAGGTGAGAAGTATTTTCCAATGGTCAATGTTAAATCTATAAATGGCAAGAGTCCGGAAAAGATAAGAGACAGAGTGCCTTTCGATTACCTTACACCTTTGTTTCCAGAAGAAAAATTCTGCCTTACAGGGCATAAATCCGAAAGCATTTCCACAAGAATAATAGACTTGTTCACACCTATAGGCAAGGGGCAAAGAGCTTTGATTGTTGCACCTCCAAAGACAGGAAAAACAACCTTACTGAAAGAAGTTGCAAATGCTATTGCAGCCAATCATCCCGACGTTTATCTTATTGTGCTTCTTATAGATGAACGACCAGAAGAGGTTACAGATATGCAAAGAACAGTAAATGCAGAAGTTATTGCCTCTACTTTCGACGAACCTGCTGAAAGACATGTAAAAATCGCCAATATAGTTCTTGAAAAAGCAAAACGCATGACAGAATGTGGCCATGATGTTGTAATTGTTCTTGACTCCATAACCCGTTTGGCAAGAGCATACAATACCGTTACGCCAGCAAGTGGAAAAGTTCTTTCTGGCGGTGTTGAAGCCAACGCTTTGCAAAAGCCTAAACGATTTTTCGGTGCAGCAAGAAACATAGAAAACGGCGGCTCTTTGACTATCATTGCCACTGCCCTTACAGAAACTGGCTCAAAAATGGATGAAGTTATTTTCGAAGAGTTCAAAGGCACAGGAAATATGGAATTGCAACTCGACAGAAAGCTTTCCAACAAACGTGTCTACCCTGCTGTTGATTTGGTTGCATCTTCAACCCGTAGAGACGACTTGTTGCTTCCCGACACTATGCTTCAGCGTATGTTCGTAGTAAGGAATCATATTGCAGATATGACAGCTAATGAAGCCATGGACCTAATAAAAAAATACATGCAAGGAACAAAAACCAACGAAGAGTTCTTGCTTAATATGGGTAAATAGAACAAACAAACATAACAAAGAAATCCTACACCAAACAGGCGTAGGATTTTTTTTGTATCAAGAAA
>JABUUQ010000002.1:993875-995243 GCA_021443125.1 Bacteroidales bacterium | reverse complement strand
CAACAAAAGAAGCAACTGAAACTCTGCCAGTTGCTTCTTTTTTTCCTAAGGAAGAAAAATTTATTTCTTCGTTTTATTTTATTGAAACGGCGTTTTATTTTTTAGTAAGAAGATGCCACTTCCATAAGTTGCAATGAGCATGTTGCTTTGGGCTTAATTATCTCTTGCATAACAAGTTCAGCAAGTTTTGAAGGAAAAACACCTTTATAAAGAAAATGTTTGAGAAGTTTGCTGTATTCTTGTTGCCATTCTTTTCCATGAGGCTGAATGTGCAAACCATATTTTTGCAAAGAAACAAAGTGTCCTATTTCGTGCAAAGTAACCAATAAAAACATATAAGGCGGCAGATTTGCATTGACTGTTATAACACTTTTGTTCTTGTAGCAAGTGCCGAGCCTGCATTTGCGAGGCGACACAACTTTCAAGGTAAGTTTGTAGTTATAAACAATATGTGCTATTTCCTCCACGGTATCAGGCGGGAAAAACGGCCTCATTGCTGTGGTCAATTGCTCTTCTGTCATTGTTTTGCGACCATGTAGGACAATCGCATTTGCCTTTGCGTCTTGGCTTCATCATATTCTTGCTGTTGGAACAAGATGAAAACAAAACTATTAGGACAAATGCGATTGCAAAATATGTTATTCTTTTTTTCATTTAAGGTAAGAAATGCTAAAGTTATTCTTTAGTTATTTTCTTTATCACGCTGTTTTTGTTTGAGTAAGCTCTAATGAAATAGGTTCCTTGTTCCAAAGAACTAATATCAAGAATTGTTCTTTTTGAATCCATGCTTATTTTTTGAGAAAGAAGAGTTCTGCCCAAATTGTCAAGCACTGAAACAACTGCATCGTCATCAAGATTCTCAAGATTTATTGATATTTGGTCCTTTGCAGGTATAGGATACACAGAAAGAGAGATTCCGTCTTTGATTTCCTCTAATGACGAAGCGCTGTTGTAACTTCTTCCGTTCATTTCTTGAACACCTGAATTTGTAGGGTCTAACCATTGAGAAAGATAGGTGAATGATATTGAAAACTTGCCAAAGAAGTCGTATTGATAAGATGCAGACTGTTCGCAATCAGAGTAACCGCCTGAAAGAGTGCCGAATAGTTTCTTATCTCTATTGAAAATACCACTGCCAGAAGAACCTCCTTCTGTTATTCCAAAACCATTGCTTGTAGAAACCCATTTAACTTTCCAATGATTTTTATTTGTAGAAGTTGCAGAAGGGTATTGAGCAGAAGTAGGAGTAGATGTGAAAGTGGAAACCTTTTTGATATCGCCAGCAGGGTGATGAAAATCTATACCACCGCTTGTCATTGTTGTGTTTTTTGTCCAACCAACCCAATAAGCATTGATACTTGCAGGAAT
>JABUUQ010000002.1:990581-993630 GCA_021443125.1 Bacteroidales bacterium | reverse complement strand
GTGCCAGTACACCATCCAGAACCATAACTTCCCATATAAACAAGAATACGGCATACTGCTCTTTGAATATCTCTGTAATCATTTCCTTCAGAACAGTTTGCATTCACATTGCATGTGCCTGAAGAACGAAATTCATAAGATGATTTTGCTTCTTCAAAGTTTATAACATCTCTATAGAAATAACCAAATTCGTTGATATTGAAAGAAGCTTTTTCGTGAGTTGTTTTTGGTTGATAATACTCTATAATCATCTCATCTCCATAAACATAGTCGGTTGCAAACAAGTTTTCATCGTTGTTGTTGTCAGAAGTAAATGCTCCAAGCACTTTTGTATGGTCGGGATTCCAAAGATATAATTCGCCACCTTTTGGAATATAGAAATTATTTGCATAGATATTCAAAGCTTGTGCATAAGGAATATGTATTTTCAAAAGATACAAATCGGCATCAGTCAAAGCAATATGCATAGCTTTATCGAAAAAGTTAGCATTATAAGCAATATGAGTGGCGCATCTTTGTGGTTTGAAATTTGTTTTTGCATTTTCCTCATCCTCTGCCAAAAGCAAATCAACATCTGGTGCTTCCAAAGTTTGAAGAGGAATAGTCTGTTCGTTCACATCCATTTTGAATGAACGAGGGTTTTGTTTTGTACTCAATTGACTAAATGCAGAAACAGAGATAGTCAATAATGCTAATGTTAATATTAGTTTTTTCATTTTATTGTTTTTTATAGTTTTCTTCACTTAATTTTTTCAAATTCTTGTCTATGCTTAAAATCTGAGGAATAACCAACTGAATATCATCGTTTTCTATTATATAATCGCTTCTTTTGAGTTTTTCCTCCGTAGGCATTTGATTGGCAATTCTTTCCAAAATCTGCTCCTTTGTTGCCTTGTCTCTAACCATAGCCCTTTGGACTGCAAGATGAGAAGGCGTATTTATGCAAATGATTTTGTCAAACATATTTTCCCAATGCGTTTCAAAAATCAAAGCACTCTCCAAAACAACATATGGAACCTTGGTTTTAGTTTGTTCTTCCTTCCATTGCAAAAAATCTTCCTGCACTTTGGGGTGTATGTACTTGTTTAATTTTTCCAGTTCTCCCCTATCGTTGAAAACAATAGCCGAAAGTATTTTTTTGTCCAATACTCCATCCCTTACAATTTCAGTGCCAAACATCTGTTGCATATCTTCCAAAACGTTTTTGTTTGAATACAACGCTTTTGCTCTCTCATCAGTATTGAATACAGGTATATGCAAATGGATAAACACCCTACTCAACAAAGTTTTACTGCAACCTATACCACCTGTTAAGGCAACCGAAAGAGTTCTCATAATTATTTATAAAGAATATATTCAACTTTTTCTGGAACAACGGAAACAACACGAACAAAGTCAGGAATGTTGTTGATATTTACCTTTAATTTGGAATTATTGCTTATAGCCGTATTGGAACAAATCACATAGGCATTGAAATCTTTTATATTCACTTTGTTGTAGTCCTTTATTGCCACGCGATATCTTAGTTTTACATCCTTTGGCAATACTTTTACATTCTTGTAATCCTCATATCTAACGACATTTATAGGAATTGCAACAACATTTTCAGTGAATTTCTCTGCACTCACTCTAACGGGCACCGAAGTTGTTTGGCAATAGATATTTTGAGGCATATTGCTTAAATCCAAAGGCACGAAAAATGTAGTTGTCTTGTCTATATTTTTATAGGTAATAGGCTGAGTATAAATCGTATCTATCTTTTGCAAATCTGCTTCATTGCCTTCTATCAGCACTTGTTTCATCAGCACTTCTGCAGGAAAGTATGCCTCATAAGGTTTCTTAAACAAGAATTTACATTTGCTTACTACAACAACTTTTTTAGAGTAAACTTTCTTCCAACTAAGGTTTATGGAATTTGGAAGTATCTTTGCTTCCATTCCTTCGTAGCCAAGCGATTTCATTATTTTGGGTTTCAGTCTTGCAATAGGTATTTTTTCACCCCCTTTGCTAAGGTTGAGATTCAAATCATCAAGTTCTATTACAACTTTCTTTTTGTTTGCAGAAAAAACCTGATTGGCAAGAAACTCAAAGCCATTTACTTTTAATTCAACACTGATAACGCTGTCTTTGGTAAAGAATTCAACTTTATTTGAGTTGTCTACAAAAGTAATTGCAAAGGTTTCATTGTGCTCATATACACGAGAATAAGTGATAACAAACCACAATACAAAACTTAAAAACAAGCATAGAACAAGTATGTTCCCTTGCTTGTTTTTAGCAATAAATGATAAAATACGCTTAAGCGACTTTTTCATTACAATTACTTTTCTGTTGTTTCTTTCTTCTCAACAGGTTTTGCATTAGCGTTCATTGCAATAGCACTCTTTTCTATCTCAATAACAACATCGTGTGCTATTTCAATAAGAACTGTAGTTTCTTTCACCTCTTTTACTTTTCCGTGAATGCCACCCAAAGTCATAACCTGCTGGCCTTTTTCAAGCATTTCTCTAAACTTCTTTTCTTCTTTTTGTCTCTTGGTTTGTGGTCGTATCATAAAGAAATAGAATATTACTATGATAAGAACCATCATGATTATACCAGAAGAGCTACTGCTTTGTCCGTTTTGGCCACCAGCCATAAGTAATAAATTTGATAAATTCATTGTTAAAGTGTTTTATTTTAGGTTAATAAATAATTATTCTACATTTGCAACGATTTTCAATACGGTTGAAGAAGGTTTTGTATTTGAATAGACAGTAACAGCCTTTTCTATCCTCATACCTCCAGCACCTTTTGAATCGTATGTAACGGAAATCATACCTTCTTTGCCTGGTTTTATTGCTTCGTGTGGGTAATCTGCCACTGTGCAACCACAATTGACTTGAACATCCGAAATAACCAAATCGTAACTGCCAGTATTCTTGAATTTGAAAGAGCCTGTAACTTTTTCTCCGTCTCTTATGGTGTGCAAATCCAAGACATCATTGTCAAATTTTATCGTTGCCTGATTTTCCACTACCGAAACATCAATTTTGTCTTTGTCTTTTGA
>JABUUQ010000002.1:984458-990502 GCA_021443125.1 Bacteroidales bacterium | reverse complement strand
TTTTTTGCATAATCGTATGTATATTCCTCTGTGTCAATCTTATGTATTTTGTCTGCCATTTTCAAATCTATTATTATTCTGTCCAAAATACCATTGACAAACAAACGGCTTTTTTCAGTAGAAAATTCTTTGGCCAACTCAATATATTCGTTCAAAGTAACACGAACAGGGATTGTTGGTGCATAAACCAATTCGCTTATTGCCATTTTGATGATTACAACGTCGATAAAAGCCATTCTATCCCTATCCCAATTCAACGCTCTCTTTTCTATCAGAGATTCGTACTCATCCCAATGCAAAATTGTGTTGCGGAAAAGATTTTTAACATAATCTCTGTCTGATTCAAGTTCATTTTCAATAGTTTTCTCGAAAGGTGAAGGCAATGACACAGCAAATGATTCGCCTTCTTTCCAATTACGAAGCAAAACAATTACAATCTGGCAAATGAAATCAAAATCATCCAACCAAGAAAAGCTCTTTTCTGCCAATTCATCAAAGAAATTATCGTTCTTAATAATGTAATTCTTAAATAGTTGCACGATTATTCTTCTATGTTCCTCAAAACTGACTTCTTCTTGAGCCATATATGTTTTGTATGACTCAGATGCTTTGAAATGGTCGAAGATTGAACGCAAAACTTCTTTTTGGTCTCTCCAGTTTATATGCAGTTTGTTGATAGAATCTTTAAGTTGTCTGCAATCTTCCAACAATGAAAACATAGGATTATTCACAAAACGCATATTTGGGTTGAGTTCTTCCTCTGTTGGATAATATTTGTTCTTTCCCTCCTCTATCTCATCTTCTGCTATAGCCTTCATTTCAAACAAAGTGGAAAGAAGATATATCTCTAAATCATAGAGTTTGTCTATATTGGCAAACAACAATTTTTCTTCTTTGCTTATGTCGTTTTTCTCACCAATATGATAAGCATATACAGATTGCAAAACTTTTGCTCTTAAAAAATGTCGATTCAGCATTTTGATAATTCAGTACTTTATTAGTTTTCGGCTTGCAAAGATAATAAAAAAATGAAGAAAAACACCTATTTTTCTTTATTAAATACAAAGTAAATCATAAAGCACGGCTTTTTAACAAAATAAAACGCCGTTTTAGAAAATTAAAACAGCGTTTTAGGAAATTATTTCAAGGTTTTATTTTGCTCAAACAAAGCAACAACAAAACTAACCCAATTAGTCTATGAATACATTCCAATTGTGTTTGTCTTCAATAAGACCTTCTTGGATGCCTTTAAGAGTTTGATACAATTTTGTGCAAACAGGACCTGCTTCTGCACCCCATTTGTAAACTTTGTTATTAACTCTGTCTGCTATTTCGTTGATTGGAGAAATCACTGCTGCTGTTCCGCATGCTGCAACTTCTTCAAAAGTATCCAATTCTTCAACAGCAATTTTTCTTCTTTCAACTTTCAATCCCAAATCCTCTGCTATCTGACACAAAGACATATTTGTTATTGAAGGAAGTATTGATGTTGATTCTGGAGTGCAGTAGGTGTTGTTCTTGATACCAAAGAAGTTTGCTGCACCTGCCTCATCAATGTATGTATGTGTTGCTGCGTCAAGATAAATGCAGTTTGAGTAACCTTCTTTTGCTGCTCTTTCACCACTTGCCAAAGATGCTGCATAGTTACCACCCACTTTATACTTACCAGTGCCAAATGGAGCAGCACGGTCATAGTCTCTTGCAACTTGGAACTTAACTGGTTTGAAGCCTTCTTTGAAGTAAGGACCTACAGGGCAAGCAAACACCATAAACAAGTATTCTTTTGCAGGATGAACGCCCACTTGAGCACCTGTTCCTATAAGAACTGGACGAAGATACAAAGAAGCGCCTGTACCATATGGTGGTATGAATTTTTCATTCAACTTAACAACTTTCTTGCAAGCCTCAACAAACAATTCCTCTGGTGGTTCTGCCATAAGAACACCCTTTGCAGAAGAAATCATACGCTTTGCATTTTCATAAGGACGGAACATTCTTATTCTGCCATCTTGACCTCTGAAAGCCTTCATTCCTTCGAATGCAGCTTGTCCGTAGTGTAGGACTGTAGCAGCCATATGCATTGTAACTTCTTCAGAAGAAGAAACTTCCAATTCACCCCATTTGCCATCGCGATAGTAGCAACGAACATTGTAATCTGTCTTAAAGTAACCAAATCCAAGGCTACCCCATTCTATGTTTTCCATTATAATATGTTTTTAATTAGTAAAATATTGATAGTTCTAATCATTTGTTTTGCAAACTTACACAATTTTATTCAAAACTCAACACAAAATCCCTAAAAAATTGTTCTGTCGTACTCTATCTTTTCCAAAAACAACGCTTTAGCGGGAACAGAAACACCAGCCTTGCTTCTGTCCTGTGCTTCAATAATCTTTGCAAAATCATCCGGCGTTATCTTCCCCTTACCCACATCTATCATAGTTCCCACAATGCTTCTAACCATATTTCTCAAGAAACGATTGGCTTTAATCGTGAAAACAATATATTCTTCCGACTTTTCCCAATGGGCATACATTATTTTGCAAATGTTGTTATTTACTTGTGTGTGAAGTTTGGAAAAAGATGTAAAATCATCGTACTGATATAGCATTTTAGCTGCTATATTCATGAGATTCAAATCCAGTTTCTGCGGTATGAAACAAGAAAAATCATCATTGAAAGGCTGTTTCGTATGAGTGATATAATATTTATAGGTGCGTGATATTGCATCAAATCGTGAGTTGAAGTCATTGTTAACAATTTTCATGGACAACAATCGTATATCGTTAGGCAAATAGGAATTCATTTTCCAAAGAAAATTGTTTATCTCATCTTTTGTCATTGGTTTTGCATCAAAATGTGCCACATATTCCCTTGCATGAACGCCAGTATCGGTACGACCACACCCCCACACTTGTGTTTCGGCTTTCAAAACATTGGAAAAACAAATTTCAAGTGTTTCTTGTATGCTTGCATCGCCAGGTTGTTTCTGCCAACCATGATAATTCCTGCCATTATATTGCAAAACCAAAGCATAACGCTTGAGTTCGCCGTTGTTTTTTTCAATTTCATTAGCTTGCATGGTGCAAAGATATAAAAAAAAATTGTCCTGAAAAATTAAAACGGCGTTTCGAAAAAAGATAACAAGGTTTTAATTTTTTAGAACTTGCTTTTATTTTTTTGAAATAAGAAAACAATTTTTATTATCTTTGCAAAGAAATTAAAATTCAATAAATATGAAAAAAAGAACAATATTAACAGCGATGCTTATGGCTACAAGTTTATTATCAGCACAAATGTCGCAAGAGGAAATGACAAAAATCAAGTCTTCAAACCCTCTTGTCATGAAATGGGTTACACCTCACGAAACACCTCCTTTTGATTTGATAAAAGTTTCTGACTACAAACCTGCTATGTTGTATGCTATCGAGAAAGCAAAACAAGATATCAATGCAATAATAAACAATACGGCTTTGCCAACTTTTGAAAATACAATCGTTGCCTTGGACCAAAGTGGCAAACTTTTGGACAGGGTTTCAGGTGTATTGTTTAATTTGAATGAAGCTTGCACTTCAGAAGAAATGCAACAGATTACACAAGATTTGATGCCTGCTTTGACTCAATACTCTAATGAGGTGAATATGAATCCTCAGCTATTTGCAAAAATAAAGATAGTGTATGATCAAAGAGACAACCTAAAACTTACAACAGAAGACCGTATGCTTTTGGAAAAAACCTATAAGAGTTTCATAAACAGCGGTGCTTTGTTGTCTGGAAAAGATAAGGAAGAATACAAACAAGCAACAGAAAGATTAAGTGTTCTGACTTTGCAATTCAATCAGAATGTGTTGAAAGACAATAACTCTTATGTACTAAACATTACCAATAAGAAAGATTTGGAAGGTATGCCTAACTATGCTCTTGAGGAAGCAAAACAAGAGGCTGCAGCAAGAAAAATGAAAGGTTGGGTATTTACTTTGGACGCTCCTTCTTATAGTGCTTTCATAACTTATTGTCCTAACAGAGATTTAAGAAAACAAATGTGGATGGCTTACAACTCAAAAGCCAATCACAATGACAATAATGACAACAAGCAGATTTTGAAAGAGATTGCTAACCTTAGATTGAAAATTGCCAACCTTCTTGGTTACAAATCTTATGCAGAATTGCAGTTGGAAAACAAAATGATTGAGACACCAGAGAAGGCAAACGCTTTTCTTGCAGACTTGTTGAATACTTCTATGCCTTTTGCAAAGAAAGACTTGGAAGAAGTTCAAAAATATGCTAACGCACATGGCTTTACTGAAACACTTGACCGTTGGGACTTCTCTTATTGGAGTGAAAAACTGCAACAAGAAAAATATAATATCTCTCCAGAATTGTTGAAGCCATATTTTAATCTTGAATATGTAAAGAACGGAGTATTTACCCTTGCAGGAAAACTTTATGGCATAGAATTCAGAGAAAACAAGAACATTCCGGTTTATCATCCTGATGTAAAAGTTTATGAGGTTTGGGAGAAAAAGACCAATCGCTTTATGGCAGTGCTTTACCTTGACTTTTTCCCAAGAGAAAGCAAGAGAGGCGGTGCATGGATGACTTCTTTCAGAGAAGAGAGTAATGTTTATGGCAACGAGGTGCGTCCTTTGATTCAATTTGTTACAAACTTCTCTAAGCCAACAAAGAAAACACCTTCCCTATTGACTTTCGACGAAGTTACAACTTTCCTTCATGAATTTGGACACTGTCTTCACGGTATGCTGACTGAGTGTACGTATCAATCTCTTTCAGGAACAAGCGTTGCTCACGACTTTGTAGAAGTTATGAGTCAGTTTATGGAGAATTTTGCCTATGAAAAAGAATTCCTTGATTTGTTTGCCGTTCACTACAAGACAGGAGAAACAATTCCACAAGAATATATAGACAAAATAAGAGCAGCCCAACAATATAATGCTGGCTGGTTGTCTATCCGCCAGTTGTTCTTTGGCGAATTAGATATGTTGTGGCATAGCATAGAAGCACCATTTGAAGGTGATGTTATGGAAATAGAGCAACAAGCTTCTAAAATGGCAGAACTTATGGAACTAAAACCAAATTGTTGCATGAGTACACAATTCTCTCATATCTTTGCAGGTGGTTATGCTGCAGGATACTATGGCTACAAATGGAGTGAAGTTATTGCTGCTGACGCTTGGCAGGCTTTCAAAGAGAAAGGCATCTTCAATCCTGAGGTATCTTCTTCTTTCCGTAAGAATGTATTGTCAAAAGGTGGTAGCAAAAAACCTATGGAACTATACAAAGCATTCCGTGGCAAAGAACCAACAAGTGAAGCTTTCCTAAGACAACAAGGTTTTATAAAATAAATCAACAAATAAATACATTATGAAAGAAAATTTGAAAATAGTTGCCGTTGAGCCAATAGGTATAGGCAGAGAAAAAGAGCAAGAACTAAAAGAAAAGTTTGCTGCTTGCAATTGTTCTTTCTCTATGTATTACGATAGAAAAGAAGACGAGACAACTCTTGCAGAAAGAATTGCAGACAACGACATAGCTATTATTTCCAATATACCTCTAAAACGCAATGTCCTTGAAAAATGCCCTAACCTTAAAATGCTGGCAGTGGCTTTCACTGGTATAGACCATATAGACCAAGACTATTGCAAAGAAAAAGGTATAGAGATAATAAATGCTGCAGGCTATGCAACAGAAGCCGTAAGCGAATTGGTTATAGGTCTTATTCTCGATGTGTATAGAAAGATTTCAGAATTCAATCACAGCATAAGAGACAACGGAACAAGGGATAACTATCTTGGTTATGAACTCAAAGGCAAAACAATAGGCATTGTTGGACACGGAGCAATAGGCAAGCGCACAACTATGCTACTCAAAGCTTTTGGTACTGATGTTTTGGTTTATACACGCAAGAAAGACAACCTTGTTTTCTTAAGAGAAGGTGTAAAATATGTTTCATTGGAAGAACTTATGAGAGAATCAGATATTATTTCTCTGCACTGCCCTTTAACAAATGAAACAGAGAAACTTAT
>JABUUQ010000002.1:981230-984446 GCA_021443125.1 Bacteroidales bacterium | reverse complement strand
CTTTCTCTTTGCAAACCTTCCGCAATTCTTATCAACACTTCGAGAGGTAATGTTGTAGATATGAATGCTTTGGCTGAGGCCTTAAACGAAGGAAAACTTGCAGGTGCTGGCATAGATGTATATGAAAAAGAGCCACCACTAAACAACAATCATCCATTGCTTAAAGCCAAAAACTGCATCTGCGTACCACATATTGCCTACGCCACAAAAGAAAGTTTTGATGCAAGAATCGACATTGTTACAAATAATATAATGACTTGGTTGAGCAAATAAAACCAAAACTTTCAATAAGCAAGTTGGTCGTGCGAATTATCGCACGACCAACTTTTTGTTTATATCTCTTAATCTTTGTCTTAATTAGCAGTGATATCTTAATTATTTTTCTATTTTCTTATTTATTTCTTTTAAGGATATAGATATATTTGCTAACACTTGTAAGACATAGTAAAGTAAAACACTGCCAAATAATAGTGATATTGTTACAACAAACCCTCTAATATTAAACTTATAATCATATTCTACCATAACACCTTTATCAGATGCTTTTGGTGTATAATCATCACTATTAGCAATATCTTCATCAAGACTACTTAATGTTTGGGTGCTAACATTAAATGATGTATATTCTAACTCATGTAACATTTCAGCAGAATACTTTTTAGTGTATGTAATAGTACAAGCACATATTATCGCACTAATTATACCAAAAAATAATATAATTACTGATAAAACTTTAATTCCTTTTTCTATTTTCATTTTTCTTGTATTTTTTTAGTTAAACATTTTTTCTTTTAAAACTACAACTAATTTAGTTAGAGTAAATTCCAGTCTTAATCCTTGTTTTAATGGAATCTGATATCTGACTGTTATAGCCATTTATCTTTGTACCATCCACTATGATGGCATTATTCCAATACATTCCATCATGGAAAGTCTAGATTAAGACAGAACAAAATAGGACGCTTGGTTCCAAATACAACAAGTCCATCTTATTTATAATCTTCACTTATATTTCAGACATGATATCCTTAAAGCCCTTTCGGTGTTTCCATAGCAGACCTTGTTTTAATGCTTTACTTTCTGACTGATTCATTATCTTTTCAATCTCTGCTACTGCAAGGAGGATGTGGTTGATACTGATGCCTTGAGGAATGTCGTTGCGTTCTATATATCCACTGAGATATTTTTCTGATGGGTTATGAATACCCAAACGCTCACAAATAAGCCATGAAACTGTCTCTGCCTCAAACTCACGTTCTGCGTGACTTAGATACGGCCTCCTACTTTCCCAAGCTTTTTGAGGATGTGGTTGATGATGGCAGAATAGATGACCAAGTTCGTGAAGGATAGTTGCAAATGATTGACCTATGTCTGCATTTACATTAATGCTAATGGCATAATCAGCTTCGGTTTCAAACCTTTTCTCTTTTCGTTTAATAACAACTTTTTTGCCAGGTTTTGAACGTAGTTCGCCACCAAAGATCCCTGCTGCTTCAAGGCACTTCTCAACAACAATACCCGAATAGGCGAGGTTATTGACTAAATTATGATACTTTTCAAGAGGAATGTTTCCTCTAACCCGATAAGGATTAGCAAGGTAGTCCAAGATTGCTTGCTTTGACGTAGAGTTCTCATCTATGGCTTCGGTCTCACTGATATCAAATATTGGGAAAATCGGTCCGAATGGAATAAGAATAATCAAAGGGCGAGAGTGCAGTTTTATCTTACGTCTATATTTTTTCAACCATTGCTTTTCGGTCAAAACATAACGTGCGGAAGGCATCTGTAAATTTACGAGCCAAGCATTGTACGGGGATAAATGTTTGAAACGAGTACAAAATTCCATCAGTTCACGAAAGTTCTTACTATCATGATACTGACGGACTTCGGTAAACAGTCTGTCGATCTCTTGTTTTATTGCTTTATTAGCCATAGAAAATGATTCTATTAGTTTTCGATACAAGCCTTACATTTGCGGCATGCTTGCGGTGAACTATCTTAATACTTGTTTTAAGGGAAATTATATCTGACGGGTGATAATTAAGCATTTAACTTTCTTAATTCATCATTCATTTTTTTGTAAAAATCTTCTTCACTGAAATTATTTGATAAGTCTATATCAATAAGCCCCTTTTCCTTACACTTTTCTTTTGCTTGAAGATTCTTTTTTTCATAGGTTATAAACACACCTTTACTTCCACTACCCCCATAGGTCTTTACCACACTGCTAAACTTGTCAATATCAGTTATAGCTTTTATTTGTGTCTTACATTCCACAAAAATTATTTTAGTTCCAGCATTTACTATCACATCAATCTGATTTTTGTCGGCAGAATTTGCAGCTTGAAATCTACAGTCAAGTAAGACTTCTTTTGCCTTATCCCAACCAGAAAAAAGTTTTGCTATCTTGTATTCAAACCATCCTGCATCAAATGCAAGTTCAAAAGCATGAGGCGATTGCAAACGATAGTCAAATTTTTCACCTTTGGAAAATATACTAATATCCAAAAGTGTATCTCCACCTTCTCTTATAGCTGTTTTATCCCAAGATACTTGGGAATAATCTTTATTACTACAACGACGACCAATTTTTTGCTGTAACAAACTTTGTTCTTTGTGGTCTTGAACTATAAACAAACCATTGAATTGTTGTGGATGTTGTTTTCTTATGTTTTCTATTTTCTCAGCTACCTTATCGTCTGACTCTGTATAATCAGTAAATCGTTTGTATGTGTCAAGTGGATTTCCATATAAACGAAAATTCTTATACATATCAAATTCAAAATCATCAATACCTTTCATTTCTTTATAATCCCAAAGCACATTATTTTGGTCAAAATAAATCACTCTTGCATTTTCCAAATTATAAAATTCAATACTAAAAAAATATGCCCAAGACTTTACACCACCCGAAATATTCACAGTGATATCATCATTGCTATACTTATCTGCCAACTCTTTTGCACGTTTTTGAATCTTACGTGGATTTGTTGGTGCTAGTGGTTTGGAATCTATAATAGGAATATTGAGTTCATCTTTAAGTTTATCTACTTGCGAAACTGTTGCTTCTGAATATACGACCTCAACAATATCTGCTTTATCAGCAACAATAGCATTGTACACTGGTGCAAGTTGACCTCCCACTAAAGCAATATGAACTTTTCGTTTCTTTAATCCTTTGACTAAAATTTGTTCTCGTAAACTATTCATAACCCC
>JABUUQ010000002.1:974619-979027 GCA_021443125.1 Bacteroidales bacterium | reverse complement strand
ATTCAGTGGTACAAAATTGAAAGGTGCTTTAATTTTTGCCATCTTTATCCTCCTTTTCTTTAAATCCAACAAATACTAATTCTGCAGGTTGAAGAACTTCCCAACCTTCACATAAATCATCTTTTTCTATACGCCAAACTCGCTTGAAAAGCAATTTTTCTTTGCCATCCATACGATTTGGAATAAATTCTTCTTCCTCAAATTCTTTGTAGTCAACAAGATTATATTCTTTGACTATAGTCTTACCATCAACAAATTTAATACTAATAGACTTTGTTTTTTCTTTGTCTACCATCTGTCCTTCTATAATAAAAGGAATTTCCACTGAATCTGTATCAAGCTCACCCTCACTTGGTAGAATTTCTGGTTTTGTTGCATTACTCAACCAAATATAACCTATATATTTAGACTTATCTATTTTCATAATTCATTAATAATTTCTTCATTATTTTTTTCTAATTTCCCCTTAAAGAATCCATAACCTTTTGTTGTGCCTCCACCTAATTGCAACATTCCTTTACAGATATCTTTCAATGCTTCTTCAAATACATCTACAAAATCAGTATTATCCAAAAGAGTGATTGTAGTGCTAAAACTTTTTCCTTTTCCAAAAGTAGCTTTTTCATTGAACAATGCTCCGTCTATAGCTCCACCTGTAAAACGGTCTATTTTTACATGATTAAATATCTTATCAACCCCTATATCTTCTATTATATCTTCAAAAAGAACAATGCCTCTCTTATCTGCACTACCAAACAAGCCTACAACTGCTTCATTGTTATCCTCTGCCCATCTTTCACGTTTTTTATTATAATGGAAAGCAACTCTATGAACCAATGCACCTTTTATTGATGAAGCAGGAATAAGCACCATATTTTTTGACATTTGAGGTTTTTCTATACCTCCGTCATTTTCCCATATCACTTGATTTTCTTTTACAGGAACCAAATCTACATCATCGTCGCCAAATCCAGCACCAAATAAAAAGAAATCATCAGGTTGTAGTGTTAATTTATAAGTTGTTGCATTAGAAAACTCTTTATTTGAAACATCGTCTCCATCAAAGTGTTCTGCAAGATTAGTTGTATGATTTAGATACCACTGCAAATCTTCAGTTTGTTCAAGATTGAGACTTTTTGATTTACAAGATACAACTTTCATTTTTCCAAAACCTTTTCGACTGCCACTACCCAAACGAAATTCTGAACAATACAATGTTTTCAATACTTCATTAAACTTTTCATTATTGTCGGTTTTTGACAATACTTCTATCTCAAAACAAAAACGAGTGCCTTTGAATACAACTTCTTCGTCGAATTTTCCTTGTTGCTCTGCAGAACCTTTATGATTTATTTTTACATGCTGTCGAACTGGTAAAGATTTGTAGTGTGTATAGAATTCATCCTTAAAATCAATTGTTTGTAGTCCGTCGAGTACCTTACCATCTTTGCCTATCATTCTTGCCTCAGAAAACATTATTTCAGAGCCTTGCCCTCCATCTTTGTCTTGATATCCGAAGAATGTTTTTTCATCTTGATTTTTCAATGCATGTCTTATCACACCAGCAATAGAAGTTCCTGGTATAAAAGGCATACCATTAACATCTTTTGCAACAGTGGCATCTGTATTTATCTCTTTTTGTCCAGAGTGTAAAGCAAGTGGGGTGGTTGCCTCTAATACCACACGAGCTATAAGTCTATATTGATATTTATTTTCCATTTTTTGAACATTTTTTAGCCATTTCTGAAGATAGATTAATAATTGCTGCCCATAAGTTATCTTTATTATTATCCATAAATTCCATCAGTTTTTTAGTCCTTTCGCCATACCAATCTTCTTTTTTAACTCCGTGAGAAATATATTCTTTTATTTTATTTTTTATATCGTCATCATTTTTGCATTGCAAAGCAATATTACGAATAGCCCCCCATTGAGAAGCAAATTTTTCCTTATCTATAAATAGTTTTGCACCATCCCATTCATTTACATTCTTATAAATGTTTTGTACTGATTTAGTTTCTTTTTCTTGACTCTTAAGGTATTTGAATAGATTACTTTCAGAAGTTGAAATAGTTCCAGATTTATTTTCCTTTGTCGCTTCCTTAAACTTGCATTTAGCTAAGCCATTACCTTCTGCTTTCATAAAAATTGGATTATAGATAACTTTACCAAAACCTTCATTTCTATAATTTCCAACATATTTACTGCCTTGATATTGCTTATCTACACCCTCTATTACTATGACACTTCCTTTTTCGATTCCACATCTGTCGGTATCATAACATTGACGTTTATAATTCCAAGGTGCATATTGAAAAGTACGGATTTGTGAGTTTTCCCATGATATTTTACCTTTAGCATCACCCCCTAACAATTGTTGTGGTGTTGGTCTGAATGTAGGTTGTGCGTTTGCATCTAAAAAAATCAATCTTGCATCTGCATATACAACAACCGTATTAGTGTCGTTATATGATTCTATTTCATTATAATTATATTCTTCTATTTTCACTAATCCATATTGTGCACTACGAGACCTGCCTATTCTTTGCTCTCCTATTAAAGCGTCTTTGACATTCTTTTCTATTTCATCACTGACAGAATCATCTATTTCTACAGAAAATAAGAGTTCCATATTTTTAGGCAAAGACTCATAACCATACATAGCAGACTCTTTGGAGCGACGATTGTCTCTATCATAAGCTGATTTTAATGCGAACGATTTATCTATATTTATTTGCTTACCCTCCTTTTCTGTCATAATATAGAAACCTTCACGACATTGTTTTAACTGTGCTTTTGTACCATTTTTTGCTTTTATATTATCAATATCTGTTATGTAATGATGAATATAGCAAGCATCTGTTATTTTATCACCTTTAGCATAATAGAAAGCGGCAGGGATACGCAGTCCTCGATTACTCTCTTTTGCGGGATGAGCATCACCAAAGCGCACTTCTCCTGAATGAAACAAAGTTTTAGTTCTTTCACATTGCTTTTCATCATAGAACTTATTTGCAACAATACCAAGAAAGCAATTGCCTGGTATAAAATCCAAAGTTGAATTAGCTCCTTCGCTTGCTGATTTCATATTAAGAATAATATCTGTCAGCAGAGTGCATTTGAATTTCAATGTTTTCACTATTTTCTCTCCTCTACTTTTATTGAACAACGTCCAAGTCCTCTATTTCTATTAATACCTAATCGTTTTATGAATTTAAGTGCATCTATAATATCTTGCATTAAATCTTCAGAAACATCTTTTACTTTTCCTTCTAAAATGCATGGTACTACTGTTTCAAGTTTTCTCAAACTATGTTCACATGCTATTCCGTTATCATCAATTGCAGTCTGTGATACGGGAATGTATAGATATTTCTGCAAGTTATTACTAATTATTGCCTTTCTTTCATTTTCTTCCAATTCCGCATTTGTAAAAAACATACAGCCTTTGTTAGCATTATCTTTATCATCAAAAAAGCCGAATGCCTCTTTGATTTTCTCTGTTTTGTTGTCTTGTTTGAATTCCTGTATGCTTTCTACTGCTTCACGCACCAAACCTTTTATTGTTTTACCAGGCACAAAAGGAAGATTATCTTTGTCTTTTACAACTAAGGCATCAACATCAGCACCCGCTGCCAAACCTGAACCACAATGCCAATTACTAAAGAATTCTATTTTATACTTTATCTCTGTCATAATTTCTACTTTGTTTTTTGATATTTAATAGACGCCAATGCCAACATATCATAAGCCATTGTTTTAGGATTGCTCATATCTGTTGTTTCTCTGAATAGTTTTTTCAGTTCTCCATCTGGAAGCAAAGACAATACACGCTTTCTCTTTTGCTCTGCTATAGCTTTATCTTCATGCAAATCAGTTAACCATTGTCGCAAATGAGTTTTTATCTTATTACCATCCTCAGAGTTTAATTTTTCAACAGACTCAAGCAAGTGTTTTATAGTTGGTTTGTCCTTTATATTATCCTGAACATAATAAGGACCAAATTCAAATGAAACATAGTTATTTGGCTTAAGTTCTCTTTCTGCAATTTTGTCATAATCCTCTACAAAACTATCTTGTACTTTATGAAACATCACACACGATGGAGCTAAAGAAGAGTTTTGTCCTTTTGCATCTTTCTTTGCCTTTCCGCAAAGAGATTCTGCTAATTCATAGCCATAATAAAAAGGATAAGATGATTTTATAAATGCAACACCAGCACATGCTGTCAATTTCTTTTCACCATTATCAAAAACTTTATGTTGTGTTAAAATATCTCCTAAAAGGTTTTCCGTTTGAGTTTCAAAGTTTTTCATAAAAGTTTCTACATATTCTATGGCAAAATCTGCACGACAAATAACTGTAAGGTCATCTCCCCCAAGAACAACGGGACGCAATGGTATAGGAT
>JABUUQ010000002.1:970841-974442 GCA_021443125.1 Bacteroidales bacterium | reverse complement strand
TATATCTCCAATATTAAATGGGAATTGCTTTGCTAACAAAGCTTCACCAAAAGCTTTTTTACATAATTTTGAATTTTTTGAATTACCACTACAATTTCTCTTTGCCTTAGTAGCATCATCAAGATAGTCTCCTTCTTTTATTTCTTTTGCAGGCAATCCTGTTTTATTACTACGTTTTATTCCCATTAAGCCAGTTGTAAGTGATGGCATAGGTCTATTGCGTTGAACTCTAAGTCTTTTTTCAAGTTCATCAACTGCATTGTGAAACTCTGCATAATCTCCTTCCATCTTAACAACTGCTTGACTGATAGTAATACCAGGGGCTATTTCCATAATACGTTCAGGGAATTTTTTAACAATCTTTTGACAATCTTCTTTGGAATCAAAAATGAGTTTAATATTACCCGCTGCACTTAAAATTGTTTCAACTTTTCCTTTGGTATAATTCTCTAACTCTTCATGGCATATTTGTTCTACAAGTTCGCTGGCACCAACAATATCTTTCAGCACATTGGTTTGAAAAATAAAACTTTGAATACCTTGAACTGCTGCACCATATAAATACTTTTCTTCCATATTATATTGATTTTTTTCTTTATCTATTTAATATCTAATACCTAAATGCAAAGAGAACAATAATGTGTTATTTTCTTAATAACTTATTCTAAAAATTAGTTTAAGGAAAGAAAAAATTATTCCTTGCTTTTAGTAAATTATTTCTTTGTTTTATTTTGGTATATCTACACTCGAGTATATTGTTTGTTATAATTATCTGCTTGCTAAACTACATGCTACTATTGTAAATAAAAGTCATCTACAATATGCAAGTCTTGTGAAGTTCTGGTCATTGCAGTATATATCCATTGATATGTACTTTTAGTTGGGTTTAATGTTATATTTCTTGGCATTTCAACATAAACATCCTTCCATTCCCCTCCTTGAGATTTATGACAAGTAATAGCATAGCCATAAGTACAACGTAAAGCATTCAGATATGGATCTTTATATAATTCACGACGGAAAGCATCGGTGTTGGGTTTTATACCAGAACGTTTCATTCTTATAATAAAATCTTTAAACAAAGCTGTCTGTTGTATTGTATCTAAGTTTAATGTATCTTGATTTAATGTTTGTTCCAATAACAACTGACTATACTCTCTACCTGTTACCAACTCCTTAAATTGTATCTCCCTAAAAGTTAAATTTGCTTTGTTATATACTTTTTTGGAAACAAATTTAACTTTTACCATATCTCCATTCATTAAACCGGAAATTGCATTATTTTGGATCACCAATAGCAAATCATTTTTTTCTACAACGTTACTATCTGAAAAGCCTAATTGTTTTCTGATTACTCTCGCCGTAATCTCACATTGCTTGTTTGATCGACAAATATATGTTGCTTCATTATAATCCCCACCTTTTATTTTATCAATATAATCCTTTAACATATCATCACTATTGGGGTGGATTTTAATGTTAGGACTATTCCTGAAAGGAAGTTTTCCCCATGTCTTAAAACGATATTCTTGTTGTGTTTCTGGGGCTATATCTTTTAATGCTCTAATTTTTTGAGAGGCAGATATTATTGAGTTTACCCCTTTTTGTCTAATGATTTCTGTTAGATTACCTTGAACAACCTTCATCCCTCTAGAAGAAAATTTTTCAGGCAATAATGCTAATGATTTTGTTGATTCAATAGGTGGCAACTGACAAGGGTCGCCAATAAAAATAAATTTGGATTTTTCCCTTTTGTCGTAATTCAATAATTCTGTCAACAACTTGCCTGTTCCAAATTTTGCCTGAGTTATATGCTTTTCTTCAGTATCTGAAATCATTGATGCTTCATCTATAATATACACTACATCTGCACTTTTTTTTCTATCTATTTCATGTGGTTCAAACACGAGATATAATTGTCCTGTGTCCCTAATATTCAATAATTTATCATCATCTTTAACATTAAAACAGTTTTTAGATAATGTATAAATCATAGAATGTATTGTTTGTGCAGCCTGTTCATCTGTTTTATCTCGTAAAACTTTTGCTGCACGACCAGTGGGAGCAAGCAATTGAAAATGCTTATCTTTGTTTCTAAGATACTCTACAAAGAACTTCATCATTGTTGTTTTACCAGTACCAGCATAGCCTTGTAAAATAAAGATTCTTTCATCTTTACTTTCTACAAATTTACACATCTTATCAAAAACTCTTTGTTGAGATACTGTCAGTTTTATTTCAGTCATATTATCTATATTAAAGATTTGGAAAATTATAATTTTATTCCTAATAATGAATATATTGTTTTAGATTTTTTCATCATTGCACCATCAATAATTCTTATGTTTGATAAGTTGGCTCTATTGATGCAATTACCAATGGAACTAATCTTGTTGTTTATATATTTATTTTTAGAATCTTTACAAAAACTATTGAAGTTTGTTAATGTTATAATAGTAGTGTCTGCATACAAACCAAACTTTTTTTGTAAAGAATCTGCTTTATAAATAGTATTTCCTAAGATATTTTTTGGTTTATTGTCAATAATTGTTAAAATAGATGTTTTGCATTCAATTGTATAAAATTTTCCTTTATACATAAACATTATATCCATTTCATTATCCAACTTTTCGTCTTCTATTGGAGCATCTTCGCCTACTAATATCTTTTTATCATTTTTATTAGTTTGTGCTAACTCTTTTGATATCTTTGTACCTATCCAAATATTATCATCAGTTAATTGTAATTCTTGTTTTAATTTCAATCCAACATACTCTTCAAACCAGTCTCCAGATAAGTATTTCGTTTCTTCCTTTGATAATTGATTTGCTGTTTTAGGTGTAAAACTTATATATTCTAAATATGATTTAACTTTGTTGTAATCATTGGTCGAAATGTTTCTCCCCCTTTTAGATTGAATGAACTTTATAGCTTCATTATATTCTTCATATATATTATTGTTATTCGAAAATGCTTCATAGATTTTTGTTGCTTGTTCTAATCTGCAACATGATAATTTATTCATATCGCTACAATCAAAACCATATGATTTCATATACTCACTTAATGTATATTCTGGGTCCCATTGAATCGACTGAATATCTGGATATGATTGCAATAATTCATTCTTATTTGTAATATAAAACATTCTAACATTGCCATTAGTATTCTTAAAATACTCCGAAACAACCAATGTCATCACTTTTGTTCCACCTGTTAAATTCACAATTATCTCATCATATTGAGTATAATCAAATGAGTCTAATTTATTCTTAATATCTTCAAAAGAATTTTCATCTACTTTCAACAGATTATTATCACTGATATTCAATGCATTCTCTATCCATTTCCTACATCCTTTTCTCTCCATTGCTTCTGTAGAAATAAAGAGATAATCAGTAATTTTCAACTCTTTTGCTAATTGTACGTTAGGTCTTGTTTGATCACTTACCAAACTTATTAACAATGTTTTTGTTTCCATTACATTTTTGTTTAAAATTCTTGAATCACTTTTAATTCTAAATTTGCTGTTATTATTTCACTCATACTAAACTATATAACAATCCTTAATAACTTCTAATTACCAAATATATTCTCTGTT
>JABUUQ010000002.1:963594-965834 GCA_021443125.1 Bacteroidales bacterium | reverse complement strand
AATGCTTCCCTTGCGGTGACATCTCCTCTTAACCTTCCGGCACCGGGCAGGTGTCAGGCCTTATACAGTATCTTTCGATTTAGCAAAGCCATGTGTTTTTGTTAAACAGTCGCCTGGGCCATTTCTCTGCGCCTCCTTTACAGGAGGACCCTTTCTCCCGAAGTTACAGGGTTATTTTGCCTAGTTCCTTAGCCACGGATCACTCGAGCGCCTTTGGATTCTCTCCTCGACCACCTGTGTCGGTTTCCGGTACGGGCGGCGAAGGGCACACCTTAGGAGTTTTTCTTGGGAGTATGATTAGGTCCGCTATCCGTTTGCCCGAAGGCTCCCGGTACTATCGGGTCTCAGAAACACCGGAGGGATTTGCCTCCCCGGCTCTCCTACGCCCTTCAACGCGCATTTCCGTCAGCGCGCGGGACTTCCACTTCTCCGTCACTCCGTCGGACCCCTCGCCGGTGCTGGAATATTAACCAGCTGTCCATCCGCCTCGCCTTTCGGCTTATCGTTAGGACCCGACTAACCCTGAACCGATTATCGTTGTTCAGGAAACCTTGGTCTTTCGGCGGGAGGGTTTCCCACCCTCCTTATCGTTACTTATGCCTACATTTGCTTTTCCAGAGGCTCCAGCCCTTCTCACGAAGAACCTTCACCGCCGCTGGAATGCTCCCCTACCAATACTATGTATTCCCAGGCTTCGGTACTGCGCTTATGCCCGTTCATCATCCATGCAACACCGCTCGACCAGTGAGCTGTTACGCACTCTTTAAATGTATGGCTGCTTCCAAGCCAACATCCTAGCTGTCACTGCAGTGTAACCACGTTTGTTCAACTTAGCGCAAATTCCGGGACCTTAGCCGTGGGTCTGGGTTATTGCCCTCTCGGCAGCGGATATTAGCACCCGCCGCCTCTCTCCGGGGAATCATCTTCGAGCATTCTGAGTTTGTCAGGAATTGGTAGGCGGCGAAGCCCCCGCATCCTATCAGTAGCTTTACCTCTCGAAGACTGTCCCCAGGCTGCCCCTAAAGGCATTTCGGGGAGTACGAGCTATCTCTCAGTTTGATTAGCCTTTCACCCCTACCCTCAGCTCATCCAGAAGCTTTTCAACGCTTATTGGTTCGGCCCTCCAGCGCGTGTTACCGCGCCTTCAGCCTGGCCAAGGGTAGATCACAAAGTTTCGCGTCTGCTCCCACTGACTAAACGCCCTGTTCGGACTCGCTTTCGCTTCGGTTGCGCGACTGCTGTCGCTTAGCCTCGCCAGTGAGAAGCAACTCGTAGGCTCATTATGCAAAAGGCACGCCGTCACAGCATATTGCTGCTCCGACCGCTTGTAAGCGCACGGTTTCAGGTTCTATTGCACTCCCCTGTTCGGGGTTCTTTTCACCTTTCCCTCACGGTACTGGTCCACTATCGGTCTCTCAGGAGTATTTAGCCTTGGCGGATGGTGCCGCCGGTTTCAGACAGGGTTTCTCCGGCCCCGCCCTACTCAGGATACCACTACGCCTTGAATCTCTTTCGGGTACCGGGCTGTCACCGTCTGCGGCCGCCCTTTCCAGAGCGTTCCCCTAAAGATCCAATGTGCGATGGCGTGGTCCTACAACCCCGACGGTGCCGTAACACCGTCGGTTTGGGCTGTTCCGCGTTCGCTCGCCACTACTTGCGGAATCACTGTTGTTTTCTCTTCCTGCAGGTACTTAGATGTTTCAGTTCCCTGCGTTAGCTCCTTTATAAGGTGTCATCTCTTCCAGATGACGGGTTGCCCCATTCGGAAATCCGCGGATCTCGGGATATTTGCTCCTCCCCGCGGCTTATCGCAGCTTGTCACGTCCTTCTTCGCCTCTGAGAGCCTAGGCATCCCCCGTACGCTCTTACTTAACTTTCTCGTCTCGAGTTGAATTGTAAAAGTTTTGATTATTTTCTATAATCACTACGTTTGAATTCTAAGCTGTAATCTTTCGATTACTTCTCTTGTATCTCTTATATGTCTCTTTTTCCAATATGTCAAAGTTCTCTGCGCAGGTACAGCCTTCCGGGGTGGAGTCCCCTACTCGGTTTCCCTTTTCTTCAGCGCTCCGGAGGATTTGGGGAAATCTCTTTCGCCCAATCCCTATCTGAAGGGATGTTGAGAGATAGCGGAATGAATGCCTTTCAGTCCGAAGTCCTTTTTGTCAATGCCTCTTGGGCATCTCTAGAAAGGAGGTATTCCAGCCACACCTTCCGGTACGGCTACCTTGTTACGACTT
>JABUUQ010000002.1:953384-961275 GCA_021443125.1 Bacteroidales bacterium | reverse complement strand
ATGGTGGCTGGACACTCTCTTGGAGAATTTTCTGCATTGGTTGCAGCAAAAGCAATGAAGTTTGAAGATGGTTTGAAACTTGTTTCCATCCGTGCCAATGCTATGCAAAAAGCATGTGAAGCCAACCCAAGTACTATGGCTGCTATTATAGGTTTGGATGATGCGGTTATTGAAGAAGTATGTGCAAGTATTACAGATGAAGTTGTAGTACCTGCAAATTATAACTGCCCTGGCCAGCTTGTTATTTCGGGAACAATGGCTGGTATTGACAAGGCATGCGCATTATTGAAAGAAAAAGGTGCAAAGAGAGCTTTGCCATTGAAAGTTGGTGGGGCTTTCCATTCTCCTTTGATGGAAAGTGCAAGACAAGAATTGGCAGAAGGTATTGAAAAAGCAGAAATAGTAACTCCTATCTGTCCTATCTACCAGAATGTTAATGCTATGCCAATGACAGATAGCAAACTAATAAAAGAAAACTTGATAAAGCAATTGACTTCTCCTGTAAAATGGACTCAAATTTCAAAAGCAATGGTTGCTGATGGTGCTACTACATTTGTTGAAGTAGGTCCAGGCAATGTGCTTCAAGGTTTGATAAAGAAGGTTAAGGCTGACGGCGAATTTATCTCTGCAACTATTTAAGGGAACTTTCTTATACACTATTATATTATATATAGGTACAAATAATAAAAACAATAAAATAATGATTACAAATAATTTTGCCTCACGTCATAATGGTCCTCAAGCCGAAGACGTAAAGACAATGGTTAAAACAATAGGCGTTGCAAGTGTAGACGAACTTATTGACAAAACTATTCCTAAACAAATTCGTTTTGAAGATAAAATAAATCTTCCTGATGGTATGAACGAATTTGAATACCTTAATCACATAAAAGCTATTGCTGCTAAAAATAAGATTTACAAGTCTTATATTGGTATGGGCTTTTATAACACAATACTTCCTGGTGTTCTTCAAAGAAATATCTTGGAAAATCCAGGTTGGTACACATCTTACACTCCTTACCAAGCAGAAATTTCTCAAGGTCGTCTTGAAGCTTTATTCACTTTCCAAACAGTGATTGCTTCTATGACAAGTATGCCATTGGCAAACTGCTCTTTGTTGGACGAAGCTACCGCTGATGCCGAAGCAATGCTTATGTTCTACTATTCTCGTTCAAGAGAACAACAAAAAAATAAGGTTGTAAAATTCTTTGTTGATGAAACTTTATTCCCTTATTGCATTGAAGTTCTCAAAACCAGAGCTTTGCCAAGAGAAATAGAACTTGTGATTGGAAATCCTGCAACAGCAGTTTTGGATAATACTTATTATGGATTGATTCTTCAATATCCAAACAAAAATGGTGAGATATTCGACTATAAAAACTTCATAACCGATGCAAAAAGCAAAGGTATAAAAGTTGCTGTTGCTGCCGACTTGCTTTCATTGGCTTTATTGACTCCTCCAGGAGAACTTGGTGCTGATGCTGTTACAGGTACTGCACAACGTTTTGGTAACCCTATGGGATTTGGTGGTCCTTCTGCTGCATTTATGGCTACAACAGAAGAATTCAAAAGAAACATTCCTGGCCGTATCATAGGTCAAACTATTGATATGCAAGGTAATAAAGCTTTTAGACTTGCTCTTCAGACTCGTGAACAACACATAAAACGCGAAAAAGCAACATCAAATATCTGTACTGCCACTGCCCTACTTGCTATTGTTAGTGGTCAATATGCTGCTTATCATGGCCCTGAAGGAATAAAAGCAATTGCAGAGGATATTCACTATCTTGCACAAACTCTTGCAAAAGAAGCAGAATCTTATGGCTACAAACAATTGAATAAAGTTTATTTCGATACAGTGCGTTTCACAACTCCTGTTGATGCAGCAAAAGTTTTGGACGTTGCAGTTAAACATGAAATGAACTTTAACTTGATTGACAACAATACTATTTCTATTGCTCTTGACGAAACAACTTCTTTGGAAGATGTTAACGCTATTCTTGCTGTTCTTGCGATGGCTAACGGAAAAGAAGCAAAAAAGGTTGCTGAAGTTGCAAAGAATGAAGTTATTACAGGTGGAATGAAGAGGAGCAGTGCTTACTTGACTCAAAAGGTATTCTCTCTTTATCACTCTGAAACAGAAATGATGCGTTACTTAAAGAAACTTGAGGTTAAGGACCTTTCATTGAATCGTGCTATGATACCTCTTGGCTCTTGCACAATGAAACTTAACGCAGCAGCAGAAATGATTCCTTTCACATGGCCTGAATTTACCAACATACATCCTTTTGCACCTGAAGATCAAACAACAGGCTACAAAGAAATGATTCAAAATTTGAATGATATTCTTTGCACTTTGACTGGTTTTGCAAAAGTTTGTTTCCAACCTAACTCTGGTGCTGCTGGTGAATACGCTGGCTTGACTACAATACGCAACTATCAACGTCAAAATGGTCAAGAAAATCGTACAGTTTGCTTGATTCCTTCTTCAGCTCACGGAACAAATCCTGCATCTGCTGCTATGGCTGGATTGAACATCGTTATCGTGAAAGCTACTGCTGATGGTGAAATAGACGTAGAAGATTTGAGAGAAAAAGCAGAGGCAAACAAGGAAAATCTTTCTTGTTTGATGATTACATATCCTTCAACACATGGTGTATTTGAAGAAAGAATTCTCGACATAGTAAATATAATCCACGAAAATGGCGGTCTTGTTTATATGGATGGTGCTAATATGAACGCACAAATCGGTTGGACTGGCCCTGGTTATATTGGTGCCGATGTTTGTCATATGAATCTTCACAAATCATTTGCAATGCCTCACGGTGGTGGTGGTCCTGGTGTTGGTCCTATTGCTTGTACTGCACAATTGGCTGACTATCTTCCTGGTGAAAAGAATGGTACAAATGTAGCTTCAACAAAATTTGGTTCAGCAATGATGTTACCAATATCTTATGCTTATTTGAAATTATTGGGAGGCAATGGTTTGAAAGACGCTACTGCTTACGCAATTCTAAATGCTAACTACATGAGAGTAAGATTGTCAAAGGCTTACAATATTCTTTATCATGGTGCTCAAGGAATGTGTGCTCACGAATTTATCCTTGATTGCAACCAATTCTCTCTAAGTTCAGATGTTCAATGTGGTGATATTGCTAAGCGTTTAATGGACTACGGATTCCACGCACCTACAGTTGCTTTCCCTGTTCATGGAACTCTTATGATAGAACCTACAGAAAGCGAACCATTGAGTGAGATCGACCGTCTTTGCGACGCTCTTATACAAATAAGAAAAGAGATTCAAGATGTTGAAGACGGAAAAGCAGATAAAGCTAACAACTTAATCAAAAATGCTCCTCACACTATGCAAGTTATTTGTTCAGACACTTGGGACAGACCTTACACTCGTCAGGAAGCTGCCTTCCCTATGCCTTACAATGACAAATACTGGCCAATGAGTGGCAAAGTTGATGATGCTTTTGGCGACAGAAACCTTGTAATTCAATGGACTGAATAATTTTTCAATCTAAATAATAATACAGCATCTCTTTTTTAGGGGTGCTGTATTTGTTTTAGGGTGTTGCTTTGTTGCGGCAATAAAAGACTAATCCATTATAACCGAATTGATAAGTCTCAAATTTTAATAGACCTTGATGTTGAAAAAATAAAACGGCGTTTTGGTAAATTATTCCTTGCTTTTAATTTTTTATTCCTTTGTTTTATTTTCTCGGAATGATGTCTTATTAAAATGGAAATAAAAAAAAGTCAAGCGAATTTTCACTTGACTTTAATGTTCTTTAAGAATATAAATTATTTCTTAATTTTTGTTTTAAGAACGCTTTCTGACAAAGCCTTACCTGCTTTGAATTTAACAACGTTTTTAGCTGCAACTTTTATAGTTTCGCCTGTTCTTGGATTTCTTGCTTCTCTTGCTTTTTTGTGTTCAAGAGAGAAAGTACCAAAACCTAACATTGCTACTTTTTCACCTTTTTTCAATAATTCTTCAGCAACAGTTAAAAATGCATCGTAAGCTTTAACTGAATCAGCTTTTGTCATACCTGTTTTTGCAGCCATCAATCCTGCGAAATCTTGTTTTGTCATAGTGATAAATTTTGAAATGTGTTAAACTTTATTGTTCTTTAATTTTTTATATTTGCAAATGTAGTAATTTTTTTATTACTAGCAATCAATTATTTAGATTTTTTTTGCAAAAAGTTATTTTTTTATTAATTTTTGTTTAATAATTCGTTTATTCTTAGACCTTTAACCAATTCTGAAGCAAGCATACGTTTTTTTCCACTCACCTGTAAATCAACAAGTTCCACTACTCCATCATTGCATCGCACCTTAATTACTTTGTTGTTTTCTATCCACAAAGTTCCAATAGGTTTATTTGCATTATTTTTCTCAAAAACAGCCTTAAAAATCTTGAATTCGTAGTCTTTTTCTGTTGATTCGTCAATAAAAATACTCTTTGCAGCAGGAATTGGGCATAATCCTCTGATAAAATTCACTATTTCATTGCCGTTTTTATGCCAATCTATATAGGTATCTTCCTTAAAAATTTTAGGAGCCGGCTTTGTTTCTTCCTCTGTCTGCACTATAGTTTCGAAAGAACCTTTTTCTATCAAATCAATAGTATCGGCCACAAGTTTTTTTCCTTGTTCCGCCATTTCATTATAAAGTTCTTCAAAATCGGTTTCTGCTTTGATTGCTATCTTTCTTTGAAGCAGAATTTCGCCACAGTCAATTTTATCATTCAAAAGAAAAGTTGTGATACCCGTTTCTTTTTCTCCATTGATTATTGCCCAGTTTATAGGTGCAGCACCACGATACTGAGGCAACAAAGATGTGTGCAAATTGAAAGTTCCCAAAGGTGGCAAAGCATAAACAGACTTTGGCATCATACGAAAAGCAACAACAACTTGCAAATCGGGTTTCAATGCACTCAACTCTGCAAGAAAATCCTCACTTTTCATACTTGCAGGCTGCAATATATTCTTCACACCAAGTTGCAAAGCCATTTCCTTCACTGGAGAGAAAGCTATTTTCTTGCCTCTGCCCATAGGTTTGTCCACATTGGTTACAACGCCAACGATATTGTAGCCTTGATTGACAAGATACTCCAATTCTATAGCCGCAATCTCGGGTGTGCCGTAGAAAACTATTCTAAGATTCTTTGACATAGGGTTTTATTTTATAGTGCCGCCATTTTCAAAGCCGTAACTGCAGCTTCCACCCCTTTATTACCTACTCTGCCACCACAACGCTCCTTTGCCTGTTCCAGATTGTTTGTTGTAAGCACGCCAAAGATTACCGGAATTTCTTCTTTCAGGCTTACATTCATTATTCCGTTTGCAACAGCGTTTGCGATAAAGTCAAAATGACGAGTTTCGCCTTGAATAATACAACCAAGACAGATTATTGCATCCAATTTCTTTCTTTTTGAAAGTTCAGAAGCTGCATAAGGCAATTCGTATGCACCTGGAACATACTGAACAAGTATATCCTTTTCATCTGTGCCGTTTTCAATCAAAGTATCTACTGCACCCTGCAATAAAGCCTCTGTTATCTCGCTATTCCACTCGGAAACAACTATTCCGAAACTGCATCTTTCTCCCGAAGGAACCTCCTCTTTGTTGTAAGAGGATAAATTTTTTAATTCTGATGACATATTATCTAATTCTTATTCGTTTGTTTATTGTTAATTCTCTGTTTTTTATATTGTTTACTTCTATCAAATCTTTTTCGTATATGTGAAATCTTTTGCATATAAGCTCTATGGTATCGCCTTCCTTGACTGTATAATATTTCCAAGTTGATTTGTCGGCGTTTTTGTCTATATGCACTATTTCATTCTTCTTTTTCTCTTTTTCTTGTGCCTTTTTGTTCAGTTCTGTTTGGGAAATATATTTTGTACCATCCATAACCTTGCTGATTTTTGACAAAGAAGATGGTTTAGATACTTTTTTGTCTGCTATGGACTGAGAAGCTGAAACACCAAAATAAGATTTATCTATTTTCAACACCTTTGTTTTCAAGCAATTATTCTCAATATCTATTATCCATTCAGGATCGAAGCAAGCATAAAGCACTCTTGTTTCAAAATGAAGGTGAGGTCCTGTACTTCTTCCCGTACTGCCGCCAAGACCTATAACATCTCCCGCCTTAACCTTTTGCCCTGGTTGCACTTTTATTACAGACAAATGACCATAAAGCGTTTCTATATTATTATAATGTCGTATCAACACCATATTTCCGTAACCTCCATTATAGCGGGCAACACGCACAACACCATCAAAGGCTGCATAAATTTTATCTCCTATATTCACTGCTATATCTACACCCATATGAGGTCTTCCCCACCGCCATCCGTAACTGGAAGTCTTGGGTCCTTTGCATGGAAAACAAAAATTATCTGTGTTGTTCTTGCCAAGAAGACGAATAGTAAGTTCATCGGGCAAGTCTTTCAAGGAAACTTTGCCAGATTTGACTTTTTCATTCATCCAAGTGTTTTGATATAATGTTGCACAAGGAATCTCGCCCAAGCCGCTGATAAATCGCGGTTCATTCTTAAGGTCCTTAGCTGTTATACGCAAAGTATCTTCTTTTTCCTTACTGACTGTCTGCTGTTTCTTTACGGTGTGTTCATAGTACATAGAGTCTGCATAGCGTCGGTTCTTGCTACGAGTATCTTCTTTTTGCTTGTTGTTTTGCGAAAAGGCAATTATAGGCAAAAGAAGCACAAAGGCAAAAAATAATATGTGTTTCAGCAGTCTATACATTTATGATTATTAGAAAGATTACAAAAGTGGCAATACCAGAAGCAAGTCCCACAAGTTGAGATTTTATAGTTGTTTGTGTCAAAATAAGTCTTGAGGTCATCAAAGCCCCACAAATAATTATAGATATAGGAAGCCACACAGTAGGATTAAGCATAAAAATTTTGAAAGCAAATGCCAACAAAACACCTGCAGACAAAGAATACACACACGCCTCAAATTTACACATTAAAGCAGAAACAATTTTATAACATACTGGTAACAAAAGCATTATCTGCCAAATGGAAAGCATTTGAGGTTGTTTGATTTTTATATAAAGAAATGTGAGTAGAAAATATAGTGCTTCTATCAAGAAACATCCTCTTTGTGAAAATTCTTTGTTACTATTTTTATAGATGCGTTTTGCGTAGAATACAGCAAAACCTGGAATCCAAAATGTAAGAAGGAAAGACAAAAGAAGAATATAGAAAGATGTTGCACTATCAATGCCAAACACACTATTATTCAGCAGAATAACAAGCAACCAAGTAGGGATAGTTTCAAGTCCGAACAAGAAAGAGATTATTTTTGCAAACACTCTCTCCTTCTTATTCGCAGAGGGTAAAGGTGAAACATCTGAATTATCCATTATTTCTTCTATATTTCTTTTTAAGATCCGTTCTCAAAAAATCAAATCCTCGTTCTATTGAAATAAAAGCAAGTTTCGTTAAATTAGAAGCAAGTTTTAATTTTTTGAAAGCAAGTTCTAATAAATTGATTCTGTATTACAATTTTTTCCTCAACCTTGCCACAGGAATATTCATTGCCATACGGTATTTGGCAATAGTTCTCCTTGCAAGTTTGTAGCCTTCTTTTTCCAAAATTCCAACTAAAATGTCGTCGGTCAAAGGTTTCCGTTTGTCTTCTTCGTCTATCAGTTGTTTAAGTTTTGATTTTATGGTATCTGCAGCAACTATCTGACCACTATTATCCTCAAGTGCATTAGAGAAAAAGTCTTTAAGCAGAAAAGTTCCGAAATGAGTTTGGGCGTATTTCTTTGTCGTTACTCTGGATATTGTTGAAATATCGTTGTCTGTCATTTTTGCAATATCCTCCAAACGCATCGGCTT
>JABUUQ010000002.1:946979-952749 GCA_021443125.1 Bacteroidales bacterium | reverse complement strand
GCTATTGCGTCGGTAGAACGGGTAAGATAGCCATGCTCATCTATATTACCGATAATTTGTTCGCCTATCACCAGACTTTCTTCCGACAAATCCGACATATAAAGCTGAGACAATAAATCTTCATAGAGAGTTGTGCCAGAGGAATAAATATCTCCAGCCTCAACTCTTAGTTCATTGTCCCGCCTTCTTATTCTTTTGTATTCAAACTCATCGGACATATAGGCGGAAGGAGAAGAAAACTCATCTTCCTGTCTAACTATATCTTCCAAACTCTCATGGTCTATATTGTCGCCTTCTTCCAAGACAGGATTCTTTTCCAATTCTTCCTTTAGTCTTTGTTCCAAGAAAAGCGTAGGAAGTTGCAACAGCTTCATAAACTGAATCTGCGAAGGAGCAAACTTTGTTGTCTGCTTCATCTTTTGTCCTAAAGAATTGCTTGCCATAATCGTTTGAATTAGTTGGTGATTCTGAAAATCTATTGTTTAGAATGTAGCATTCTTTGGGTAACGTGGGAAAGGAATAACGTCTCTTATGTTGGTCATACCTGTAACGAAAAGAAGCAAACGTTCGAATCCAAGTCCAAAACCAGAATGAGGGACAGTGCCAAACCTTCTTGTATCCAAATACCACTGATAATGTTCAAGGTTCATTCCTATTTCTTTCATACGAGTAAGCAATTTGTCGTATGATTCTTCTCTTTCGCTTCCTCCAATAATCTCTCCGATTTGTGGGAATAGAACATCCATTGCTCTTACAGTCTTTCCATCATCGTTTTGCTTCATATAGAATGATTTAATCTCTTTTGGATAGTCTGTAAGTATGACAGGACATTTGAAATGTTGCTCAACAAGGAATCTTTCGTGCTCACTCTGCAAGTCCATGCCCCATTTTACCTGAACATCAAACTTATGACCACTTGCAAGCAAGATATCTATTGCCTCTGTGTAGCCCAAACGGATAAAATCGTGAGAAATAACAAAGTTTAACCTATCTATCAATGTATTGTCATACATTTTATTCAAAAATTCAACATCATCCTTACAGTTTTCAAGAGCATATCTTACAAGATATTTGATAAAATCTTCAGCAAGGTCCATATTGTCTTTTATATCATAGAAAGCCATTTCAGGTTCTATCATCCAAAATTCTGCCAAGTGGCGTGGGGTGTTGGAATTCTCAGCTCGGAATGTTGGACCAAAGGTATAAATTTTTCCAATACTTGTTGCACCAAGTTCGCCTTCCAACTGACCAGATACAGTAAGGAATGTGCTTTCTCCAAAGAAGTCCTGAGAATAATCTATCTTGCCTTGTTCGTTTCTTGGCAGGTTTTCTTGATCTAATGTGGTAACCTGGAACATTTCTCCAGCACCTTCACAGTCTGAAGCAGTAATCAAAGGAGAATGCCAATAGAAGAAACCCTTGTCGTTGAAGTATTTATGAATTGCAAAGGCCATATTATGACGAATTCTCAATACTGCACCAAAAGTATTTGTACGAGGGCGAAGGTGTGCTATCTCTCTAAGGAATTCCATAGAGTGTCCTTTCTTTTGTAATGGGAAAGTATTCACATCTGCCTCACCATAAAGTTCTATTCTTGTGGCTTGAATTTCCACATTCTGCCCTTTACCCATACTTTCCACCAAATTGCCGTCAACACACAAAGAAGCACCAGTTGTTATCTTTTTCAAAAGTTCTTCATCAAAATTAACAACATCTGCAACTACCTGAATATTATTTATTGTGCTTCCATCGTTCAATGCAATAAAAGCAACATTTTTGTTTCCTCTTTTTGTTCTTACCCAACCTTTTACCCTAACTTGAGAGCCTACCATTGTTTTGGCTTTTTCTGTAAAAAGGTCTTTGATTTCTACTCGTCTTAAATCCATTTTTCTTATATTTTGTTTTAATTACTATCTTTCATCTACAGATATTCAACACCCGTATTGACTTCTACGTCTGTCAGGAATTGTTTTACTCGTTGTTCTTCATCCTTCTTGCATATCATCAGAATATCATCGGAATCCACAACAATATATTCTTCCAATCCTTGAAGAATTACAAGTTTGTCTTTTGGCATAGTTACAATACAATTCTTTGTGTCGTAGGTCATTACATTCTTTCCTACAATACTATTGCCGTTAGCGTCTTTTTCTCTCACTTGATAAAGTGCATTCCATGTGCCTACATCACTCCAACCAAAATCAGAAGGAATAACATATACATTTCCAGCCTTTTCCATTACGCCATAGTCAATTGATATTGCAGAACAAGAGGTATAGGCTTCATCTATAAAAGATTCTTCCTTTTCTGTGTTGTAATAATCCATACCTTCCAAGAAAATGTTATACACCTCTGGAAGATATTGTTGCAAAGCTTTGTTTATTGCAGACAAAGACCAAACAAAAATGCCTGCATTCCAAAGAAAATCACCACTTTCAATGAATTTCTTTGCCATTTCTATGTCGGGTTTTTCTGTAAACAACTTTACCTTCTTTATATCGTTGTCCTTTGGCATTGAATCTTCTTTTGAGTATTGTATATAGCCGTATCCGGTGTTTGGATAAGAAGGTTTTATACCCAAAGTTACCAATACATTTTGTTCTTTGGTTATTGCAAGTGCCTTATTTACAATTCTTAGGAATTCTGCCTCGTTGAGAATCAAATGGTCTGAAGGTGCAACAATTATATTTGCATTTTCATTCTCTGAAAGTATCTTGAAATTCGCATAGGTTATGCATGGAGCAGTGTTTCTCCTTGCAGGCTCTGTTATTATGCACTTTTCGGGAATACCTTCTAGTTGTTGCTTAACCAAATCCTTATATATGGCATTAGTTACTATATATATGTTTTCTTGAGGGCAAATTGTCTTGAAACGATTATAAGTCATTTGTATCAAACTCTGCCCTATACCCAACACATCCAAAAACTGCTTAGGCTTTGACAGTCTGCTCATTGGCCAAAATCTGCTACCAACACCACCTGCCATTATTATGCAATAATTATTCTTGTCCATCATATTTTATTGTGTGCTTAAAGTTCTTTTATTACTTGTTTGAATGTACAAAGATACTCATTTTTTTGACTATAGCAAAATATTACAATATAAATAAAACGAAACCTTGAATTATTTCCCTATTTCAGAGAATTAAAACGCCGTTTCAAAAAATTAAAAGCAAGGAATAATTTTTTATTTCTTCGTTTTATTTTCCTAAAATCCCAAGACAATACAATTAAATAAGTTTTTTTTGTATCTTTGCAAAAACAAAAATAGTTATGGCTACATTTTTTGAGCATAAAAGACCAAGGCAATTCGAGTATAAGCCAAGATTTTATGATCCTAAAAAGGAACAACTCGAACAATTGAAGGCAAAATATGGCGAAAACAACGGAGAAACCTACAATAGAAGGATAAATTTCCGCAAGGCCATGGAAGAACAGAAGAAAGACAAGATAGGAGCACCTATTTCCATGTCTAAAATTCTGCTATTTGCTTGTATAATTGTTTGTTTGGTGTATGTATTATGTGAAATAGTATTGAAATGGGCATAAACATTCTTCCACCTATCGTTGCCAACCAAATAGCAGCCGGAGAGGTTGTAAACAGACCTGCATCTGTCGTTAAAGAACTCATGGAGAACGCAATAGACGCAGGAGCTTCAAGTATTTCTGTTGTTATTCAGGATGCAGGACGACAATTGATAGAATTGATTGACAATGGTTGCGGAATGAATGAAGAAGACTGCACTAAATGCTTTCTGCCCCACGCTACATCCAAGATAAGCAAGGCTGAAGATTTACACAACCTTACAACCATGGGTTTTAGAGGGGAGGCACTTGCATCGATTGCCGCAATAGCCCAGGTGGAGTTGCGTTCAAAGCAGGAAAACGAAGATTTAGGCACTGAAGTATTGATTGAGGGAAACGATATAAAGAGCATAAACATAGCTAATTGCAAAAAAGGAACTGATATAAAGGTAAAAAATCTTTTCTTCAATGTTCCCGCACGAAGAAACTTTCTGAAAAGCAACCAAATTGAAACTTCCCACATTATTGCCACCTTTTTGAATATTGCATTATCTTATAACGATATTGCGTTTTCTTTGTATCTTGACGGCAAACAAACATATAATCTATACAAAGCAACGCCAAAGAAAAGAATTACAGATATTTACGGAGAGAATTTCAACAAAAATCTGCTGAATATAGAGGAAGATATTGATATTGTAAAGGTCAAAGGTTTTATTTCTAAGGTGGATTTGACAAGAAAGAGCAAAAACGAGCAGTATTTCTTTGTAAATAATCGTTTTATGAAGAATTCCTACTTTGCAAATGCAATTGAAAGAGCTTATCAGGGCTTATTGCCGGAGAAAACCTACCCTGTATTTTTCATTTCTTTGACTGTTGATCCTCAAAGTATTGATGTGAATATACATCCAACGAAAACTGAGATAAAATTCTTGGATGATAAAGTTATTTATTCGGTTTTGTATGCTGCAGCAAGGAAAGCATTAGGGCAAAACACATTAAGTTCCCAGCTAAACTTCTCTGAAAAATCTTTAAGTTTTCCTGCATCTCCAAATAGAAACTTTGACTATAAGCCAAAGATATCCTACAACAATAGTTTCAACCCTTTTGCACAAGGTTTGGCGAATGAAAATTTCTATACACCATCACTTGAGCAGAACATCATAACTCAAACAGAAATAAGCTTTTCAAGAGATTCAATAGTCAAAGAAGACAAAATCAAAACAACATTTGAATCTTTCCAATTCTTGAATAAATATATTGTTGCTTGCATGCAGGATTCCATTCTTTTGATAGACCAGCACAAAGCCTCAAAAAACATAATTTATAACAAGCTTTTAACAAAACAAAACGCCGAAATAATTTCTCAAAAGCTACTTCTGCCATACAACCACAGGTTTTCACCAAACGACACCTGCAAAATTTTGGAAAAGATTGAAGAATTAAGAGATTTGGGCATAGAGTTGTATTACAAAGACGACGCTTCATTTGATATAACCGCTACACCATCCGATATTTCCGCTGAAAATGCAATAGAATTGATTGAAGAATTCGTACATTGCGAGCATCTGGAGATTGAAAAAGAGGAAAAACTCCAAAAACTTTTGCTCTCAATGTCGGAAAAGTTAGCTTTGAAACATGGGAAAGTGCTTAACAAAGAAGAAGTCATACATTTGATAGCAGATTTGTTCAAACTGCCTCAGCCCGAATTGCTTCCTAACAATGAAAAGGTTATATTGAAAGTTGATGCCGACTTTTTGGAAAATTATTTTTAGAACAACACAAATTAAACTCATAAAACAAATATGTACAACGACAATTACAGTCCTCAAAGGTTTCAAATCCTGCCTCCTGTGTGCAAAAATCTGCTTATAAGCAATATACTGATATATTTTCTTAGCATTGTATTGAAAATGAGAGGCATTCACATTGAAAATGTCTTTGGTTTGCACTTCATAGCCTCTGATGCTTTTCATTTTTGGCAACCTTTGACCTATACTTTCCTGCATTCCAACTTCTCTCACTTGTTTTTCAATATGTTTTCTATATGGATGTTTGGCTATACCTTGGAAAATATATGGGGAAGCAAAAGATTTATCATTTATTGCCTTATTGCAGCTTTGGGTGCGGCAGTCATGCAGGAAGCAACCTACTATATACAATATCAAGACTTGTTGACAGACAAATACGACGGCGTAAATATCGGCAATAAAGTGATAAGCAACAAGGTTTTTCTTAATCATTT
>JABUUQ010000002.1:943217-945331 GCA_021443125.1 Bacteroidales bacterium | reverse complement strand
CACTTGCTAATGGGGATTTCAAAATTAAAAACATCTGAAATAAAAGATTTGTTGGCATCTTATGGAATTACCTATGAGTCTATTTCAAAGTTTTACAAAGAAAATATAGACAATAGCAAGACCGAAAGAATAGAACCTACAATCAGCGGTATTATTGGCGAGTTCGAAATCAGAATGCCTATGGCTGCAGCTGGTGATAGTTTCGAAGAAGATAATCATTCAAAGTCTCATTTGGGTAAAAAGATGTCTATGGATGATGACAAAGGCAACCAGTACCTTGAAAGTTTTGGAAAAAATCTTTCTTTGGCAGCAAAACGAGGCGAATTAGACCCTGTGGTTGGCAGAGAAAAAGAGATAGACCGAGTAATACAGATTCTAAGCAGAAGAAAAAAGAACAATCCTGTTTTGGTTGGAGAAGCTGGTGTGGGAAAAAGTGCTATAGCAGAAGGAATTGCGATAAAGATAGCAAACAAAGACGTTCCATACACCATTGCCGATAAAACACTTTATGCTATTGACTTGGCTGCCATTGTTGCTGGCACAAAATACAGAGGACAGTTTGAAGAAAGACTTAAAGGTTTGATTTCAGAATTACAAAAGAACCCTGACATAATTATTTTCATTGATGAAATCCACACTATTGTTGGTGCAGGAAGTGCAGAAGGTTCTTTGGATGCTTCAAACATACTGAAACCAGCTTTGGCTCGTGGCGAAATACAATGTTTGGGTGCAACAACTTTGGAAGAATACAGAAAGCATTTTGAAAACGATAAAGCTCTCGAACGACGCTTTCAAAAAGTTTTGATTGAGCCTGAAACAATAGAAGAAAGCATAACAATACTGCATAACATCAAGAGTAAATACGAAGAATATCACAAAGTATCCTATACAGACGAGGCTATAGAGGCTTGTGTCAAACTTTCCGACAGATACATAAGCGACAAATTCTTGCCAGACAAAGCAATAGACGCTTTGGACGAAGCAGGAGCAAGAGCACATGTAAAAGGAATTCATCTGCCAGAGGAACTGAAAACCATAGAACAGCAGATTGAGGAAACATACAAGTTGCAAAAAGAAGCAGAAGGCAAACAACAATTCGAACAAGCCCATAGTTACAAAATCAAATGCAATGCTTTGTCGGACAGCTACCAATCTGTGAAGAAAAAATGGGAAAACAAAATAAAAAATAACCCTATTATTGTTACGGATGAAGATATTGCAAAAGTTATTTCTTCTATGACCGGCGTGGCTGTTGATAAGGTTTCAAAGGATGAAACAAAACGACTGCTTGATATTGAGAATGTTTTGAAGAAAAAGATAATAGGCCAAGAGGATGCAATAAGCAAAATTGCAAAAGCAGTTCGACGTTCCCGTACCGGCCTAAAAGACCCTAACAAACCTATAGGTTCATTTATTTTTGTGGGCTCTACCGGTGTGGGAAAAACATATTTGGCAAAATCTTTGGCAGAGTATCTGTTTGATTCCGAAAAGAATCTTATAAGAATAGATATGAGCGAATACATGGAGAAGTATTCTGTTTCCAGACTTATAGGTGCTCCTCCGGGATACGTGGGCTATGACGAAGCTGGGCAATTAACCGAGAAAGTAAGGCAGCATCCTTATTCAATTATTTTGTTTGATGAGATAGAAAAGGCACATAAAGATGTGTATAATATATTATTGCAAATTCTTGACGAGGGACATATTACAGATTCCCAAGGCAAACGTATAGATTTCAAGAATACAATTATTATTATGACATCCAATGTAGGTTCTCGCACTTTACAGGATTTTGGAACGGGCATTGGCTTTGCAACACGCTCTGTCTTAGAGAACAAAAAAGCATTGGAACAAGGCGTAATAGACAAAGAAATCAAGAAAACTTTCGCTCCGGAGTTTCTAAACAGAATAGACGACATTGTTTTCTTCTCTTCCCTTACTAATGACAACCTTTTGAAAATTGTTGATTTGGAATTGTCTTCTTTAAGAAAAAGAGTGGAGAATCTTGGCTACACAATAAATATAACAAACGGTGTAAAACAGTTTATTCTCGACTTAGACAAGAAAAAAGAGTTTGGAGCAAGACCTATAAAGCGTGCTATACAAAAAGAAAT
>JABUUQ010000002.1:942120-943175 GCA_021443125.1 Bacteroidales bacterium | reverse complement strand
AAAACGCATAGAGATAAAGCTTGCAGGTGGTAAAGAAAAAGCAATAAAAATAGAGATTTTATAAACAAATATGAAACGTATCAATAATTTCATAGTTGAGTTTGGCAGATACCTTTTGCTAATGAAAGAAGCATTCAAACGTCCTCAGAATTGGGTGGTGTTTTATAGGAAAGTGCTTTTCGAGATTAAGGCTTTAGGCATAGATTCAATTGTAATTGTTTTGATTATAAGCATTTTCATTGGTGCTGCCATTGTAATACAGATTATTCTCAATATGGACAGCCCTATGTATCCAAAATGGGTTTATGGATATGCAGGAAGAAAAGCTATAATACTTGAACTTGCACCTACTATCATTTCTTTGATATTGGCAGGCAAGTGTGCATCAAGAATAGCTTCTGAAATAGGCACACAAAGAATTACAGAACAAATAGATGCATTGGAAGTAATGGGTGTGAATACAGCATCCTATCTTATTTTGCCTAAGGTTATGGCTTGTGTGTTCTTTTTCCCATTGTTAATGATTATGAGTATCTTTTCTGCTATTGTTGGTGGTGGAATTGGTGGCTATATGACTGGCACTCTCACTATTTTCAATTATGTGGAAGGTCTTAGATTGGATTTTACCACCTCTGAAATAGTCTATGCTCTTGTAAAAGCAACTATAAACGCTGTAATCATCTCTACCCTTGCTTGTTACAGAGGCTACACTATTAAGGGAGGAAGCGTTGAAGTTGGTCAGGAATCAACAAAAGCCATTGTGCAAAGCAGTATAGCGATAATGATATTCAATATATTGGTAACAAGTCTTTTCAATTAGCATTTAACCAAGAATAATAGTCAGAATTATGATTGAAGTTTCAAATGTAAGCAAATACTTTCAAGGCAGAAAGGTTTTAGACAACATAAATACAGAGTTTGTTCCTGGTAAATGCAACCTTATTATAGGAAAATCCGGCAGTGGCAAAACTGTATTGCTTAGAAGTATAGCCGGATTGTACCAACCAGAAGAAGGTTTTATTTCCTACGACGGCAGAGTCTTTGCAAATATGACA
>JABUUQ010000002.1:937761-939129 GCA_021443125.1 Bacteroidales bacterium | reverse complement strand
AGGGAAACATCACGCTATCTTCTTTTTGATGAAAACAACATTCTTTGCGGTCATAGGAATAATAGCACGATGGAAGAGAAGATTAAACGCAATGCTACCCTATTCAGACCTCTGGCTTTTAGCGGAATACAAATTGTTTCTCCGAAAATTTTCAACAAATGCACGCTTGAAGGCAAGTTTTCAATGATAGATTTATATCTTTCTTTGGCAAAAGACAATGAAATAAAGGCTTTTCAGCACGATACAGACTTATGGATAGATGTTGGCAAACAAGGAAGCATAGAAAAGGCTACTGAACTGTTTGCTTTGTAAATTGTGATGTAAAATTTTCAAATTGAAAAAAAAATTGTACCTTTGTAACTTAAACGAAATAACATATACTATGAAACAAATAAAACAAATCTTTTTTGGACTGTTTTCTATTCTTGCAATCAATTCAATCGCACAGGTAAGTCCTTGTAATACCAACGATTTCAATCTGTTTGGCTATCCTAAACAAATGAGATATATGAAGTTTGAGGCAGATACCAACATCAAAACCCAAAGAACTTCATTTATTGAGGACTATCAACTGATTTTTGACAATAAACGTTTGCTTGTAGAAAGAGTTAATTTCATTTCAGGCCAAAGAGACAGAAGCACTACTTATGAATACAACTCAAAACGCCAGCTTGTAAAAGAAACCTTAAAGGAAAAAGACGGCAAAATCGTTGTTGTTATTTCCTACACCTACAACAACATAGGTCGTTTGGCTACTGTGTCAGAGATAGAGTACCCTAACTCAAAAGGTGGTGCAAACAAAACAATAAGAAACGAGGTTTATACATACAATACCAAAGGTTTGCTGGTTGAAAAAGACATAAACAGCGACAATTCTTACGGAAACAAAAACATAAAGTATTTCTACGGTCCTGCAGACTCACTAATCTCAACAATAACAACCTATTCATATAATTCTAATGTTGATAAGGTTAATTACAAGCGTGCTTTCAACAACCTTCTTATCGAAGCAATTTGGTATCGCAACGACCAAATGACAAGAAGGGAAACTTACGAATGGGATGACGATGCAAATCTGATTGGAAAAGAAGTTTACAACAAAAAAGACAAAAAAATCCTTACATATACCTACACATACGACCCTCATGGCAACAGAACAAGCGAAATAGCCGTAGATAACAAGCAGGTAAAGACAATAGAATACTACTACAAATACGAAAAAGACAAGTATTTCAACTGGACAAAACGCACAATGTATGATGGTTGGGATGTGAAATACACCGAAATTCGTTCATTTGACTATTTCGACAAAACACACTTCTACGAAGATATGAAAGATGCCGACACTGGCAGAGTGATGGACATGAC
>JABUUQ010000002.1:911215-937737 GCA_021443125.1 Bacteroidales bacterium | reverse complement strand
ATTAAAACGGCGTTTTATTTTACTGAAACTTGCTTTTAATTTTTTCTTCCTTTGTTTTATTCCAATAGTTTTGAGGCGTTGGCAAGGGCTTCTTTCGTGATGCTATCGCCAGAAATCATAGTGGCGATTTCCTTCAGTCTTTCTTCTTGATTCAATAGGGATATATTTGAAATTGTCTGTTTATCAACAACTTGTTTATACACTTTATAATGATTTTGAGCCTTGGCAGCCATTTGAACAAGGTGGGTAATCACTATAACTTGGTGATTGTTGCCTATTTGCTTCATTATCTCTGCCGCTTTTGAGGCAATATCCCCGCTTATTCCCGTATCTATCTCATCAAACACCATAGTAGGCAATGCAAAGCGTTCTGCCACAACGGCTTTCAGTGCCAACATAAGTCGAGACAATTCTCCACCAGAAATAACCTTTGACATATCACTCAAAGAATTGTCTTTGGTTTTGTTTGCTGAGAAAAGGAAGCATACACTATCGCTACCATTTTCGTTCAAAGAGGCAAGATTTTCCACATTCACTTTCAAAACTGCATCTTTCATAGACATGGACGCAAGCAACGGCTTTATTTTTTCTTCTATCTCCTTTGCAGAAGAAAGTCTTTGGGTGTGAATAGTTTGTGCCAACTTATCAAGTTGAGATAACAAGGTTTCCTTTTCCTTATTCTTGTTTTCCAACAACTCTCCTACCGAAAACGAAAATTGAAGTTTGGTATCCAATTCATCTTTTATCGCCAAAAGTTCTTTGATTGTCTGAACATTATGTTTTGTCTGCAAATTATAAATCAGAGTCAACCTGTTGTTGTCCTGCTCCAACCTTTCCTTATCAAAAACAATGCTTTCATCAAAAGAAGACAATTCTTGATAGATGTCTTTCAGTTCTATGCAAGAAGAGTTCACCCTTTCCAACAATTCAGCAAGCATTTTGTTGTGAGAAGATATGTGTTGCAGATTGTTTTTAACTGTAGTTAAATCGTGCAATATGTTGTTATCATTTTCGTTATCAAACAAAAACAATGAAGACAATACATTATCTTTTATTGTTTCTGCATTAGACATCAAATCTATTTCTTCTTCCAACTGTTCTTGTTCATCTTCTTGTAGATTTGCTTGTTCCAATTCGTTGAAAAGAAACTCATTATAAGATTTATCTTTCAAAAATTCCGCCTCTTTGTCTTTAAGATTTTGAATTTCTTTTTCCAAAGTCTTGTATTCAACGAACAATTTGCGATAATTCTCTAAATTAGTCTTATCAGCAAGAAAATTATCCACAAAACTAAGCTGAAAATGTCTGTCTTTTAGGTTTATAGTTGAGGTTTGAGAGTGAATATCAACCAATTGCGTAGCAAAAAGTTTTATTACGGACAACTGCACTGGCGTATCGTTGATGAATGCCCTGCTTTTGCCTGAGGGAAGAATCTCTCTGCGAAAAATTGTTTCTACATCAAAATCTATGTCATTTTCTTTGAAAAGCAACTGAGTTGGTTCGTCGTTCTGCATTGTAAAAACAGCCTCAACAACACACTTTTTCTCCTTATCCATCAGTACATTGGTATCTGCTCTTTGACCAAGCACCAAAGACAAAGCACCAAGAAGAATGGTTTTTCCTGCACCAGTCTCTCCCGTTATCACAGAAAAGCCTTGTGGAAAAGATATATCGCACTGTTTTATCAAAGCATAGTTCTCTATTTTCAAAGACTGCAACATAGAAAAAATTGTATTTGTTTATTTTACATTTATAGAAAACATCTCTTTCTCACCTATATAGCCAACAAATTTGTCGCCTATATTCACTTTTCCAACACCTTTTGGAGTTCCCGTAAAGATAAGGTCGCCTTTTTTTAGTGTGATATACTGCGAAATATAGGCAATTATCTCATCCACAGTGTGTATCATCTGTTTTGTATTGGCTTGTTGAACAATTGCTCCATTCTTTTGCAGAGAAAAGTCAAGGTCTTGTATTTTTCCAAACTCACTCAAAGGCAAAAAATTGCTTATTGGTGCTGAATAGTCAAAACCTTTGGCTAAGGTCCAAGGCAATCCTTTTTCTTTTGCTTTCTGCTGCACATCTCTCAAAGTCATATCAAGTCCCAAAGCAATCTCAGAATAGTATTCATGTGCATATTCCACCGGTATTGTCTTGCCTACCTTATCAATTTTCACAACAACTTCACACTCATAATGCACATCTTCGGAAAAATCAGGCAAATAAAAGTCATCATTGTTGTGAGATAGAGCCGTATCGGGTTTTAGAAAAAACACTATGCTGTCTGGTTTTTCATTGCCTAACTCTTCTATATGCTCAACATAGTTTCTGCCTACGCAAAGTACTTTCATATTGTTATACACTTGAAAGAATTACACCATCATGTCTTTTATTCTTTTGATAACCTGCTTGGTAGTCAAAGAAAAGTCAGCATCCATCAGCCATTTGTAATAATTAGGATCTATTGTTCTAAAAACCTCTTCAACGGGCATGTCTTTATGCTTCCCAAAATTAAAACATTCTTGGCATTTGTCGTTCAAATAGATACGACCTTCCAAATCCACAAAATTATTCATCTTTGAGAAAGATGCCAACTGCTTCATATCATTTTGAACTGGCTTTGAAACTTTGCCTTCCTTGTCTTTGTATTCTGCATCCTGATACAAATCAAGCTGAGCTTTCAAAACTTCCAATGTAGCCCTTGTATCGTTTTGTGCATGATGGGCGTCAAGTTCTTGCTTGCAATAGAATTTGTATGCAGCGCTCAATGTTCTTGACTCCATCTTATGAAAAATGTTCTGAACATCAACAAGATTTCTGTTTACCAAAGAAAAATCCACACCTGCACGCAAAAATTCTTCCACAAGCAAAGGTACATCGAATTTGTTTGAGTTATAACCTGCAAGGTCGCTGTCGCCTATGAAAGTTTTTATCTCTTGTGCAAGTTCTGCAAAGGTTGGTTTATCCACAACATCAACATCGGAAATTCCTGTAAGGGCTGTAATGTTTGGTGGTATAGTTTGATGATTCTTTGGTTTCACAAGATAGGTTCTTTCCTCCTCTGTATTGTCTGGATAGACCTTTATCATGCTTATTTCTATAATCTCATCTCTGCCTACAGTTGTTCCTGTAGTTTCCAAGTCAAAAAATACTATCGGTTTCTGTAAATTTAGATTCATTTTAATTTGTTTTAATTGATTATTTATTAGTTTTTGTTGTTGTCTGTTTGGTTTCAATACTTACCAACTCTAATGTGAACATCAAAGGTGAGTAAGGTTTTATTACACCCATATCTCTATCGCCATAAGCAAGGTTTGAAGGCAATACAACAACTGCACGACCACCTTGTTTCATTTGTCTGACTGCAATTTCAAAGCCTGGAATCATCTTTCCTGCACCAATAGGAAACTCCAATGGCTCATATTTTCTTTGTGGGTTGTATAGATTGTTTGCTTTTGCTACTGTATCAACCGAAGTGTCAAAATAGGTTCCGTCTAACAACTGACCGATATAATGAACTTTGACAACATCACCTACTTTTGCCAATTCGCCTGTGCCTTCCTTCAATTCCTTGTAATAGATACCCTCTATGTTTTTGTCGCTCCAATTGTTTGTTTTCAAGTAGTTAGCAATTGTTTCCTGTTCTTTTACTTTAAGTATTTCGTTTTGGGCTTTTATGGAATCTTGTCTTGCTTTTTCTTGTTGTTCAAATTGTTCTTTGGTGATTGATTGAGCAACCTTTACTTTATAATAAACATATCCTTCGTTTATTGTTGCTGGTATGTTCATCATCTTACGCATAGAATCCACAGGAAAAGCAAAAGTATAATCCTCTCCTTCTCTCATCATTGTTATTGCGTCCATCAAATCGCCCTTAAAAACTTTTGTCTGCTGGCTTACCAAAAAACAAGGATGGTCTTTTGGTGCTGAATAAGTGTTTTGAATTATACTGTCATTTATTTTTATTGAAAATTTTCCTATTGTTATATCATTTTCCTGCACTTGCTTGCCTTCTGCATTGACTTTATTGACTCTGTAAATTATGTTGTTGTCTGACTTTTTGAAGCCTTTTGGCAATTCTTGTGCATTAAGACAACCGAATGCAAATACGGCAATCGCTAATAAAAATATCTTTTTCATTTCTTTAAGTTATTTATTATTAAACATTTATTATTCTTTTATTGTTATTCGTCAAGGACTTTAAGCAGATAAATATCAAAAACCAAAGGTGTGTTTGGACCTATGGAATGGAAACCCAACTCTCCATATGCCAAACGCGAAGGAACAACAAGTTTTGCGTGTCCTCCAGCTCTCATATATGAAATACCTTCGGACCAACCTGCAATAAGACCATCATCCCCCAATGTAAATTCGAATGGTGCGTAATGTTTTTGAGGTGTTTTTATGTTTCCTTTTATTGCTACCTCTTCCACATTTGAGTCAAGTATTGTTCCTGCAGTGTCTGTAACAGTGTAATTCACAACCATTTTCTTTCCATACTCTGCCTTTGCACCCTGTCCTTCATAGATATTGACATAGAATAAACCACTCTCTTTTTTCACTGCCTTTTCATACTTTGCAAGCACAAACTCTGTCAAAGCCTCCTCTTCTTTCTGCTGATTTCTTAGTTTTTCAGCCTCATGAGTGGAAAGTTCCGAAACAGAGATAATTTGAGTAACGCTCAGATAGAAATAAACCTTATCACTTGGTTTCGCAACAACATTATTAAGGTATTTTGCTACACTGTCGGCAGGTGCTACCATAATAGCAGAATCGCCAAGGTGCAGTGTGGTAAGGAATTCGTCGATAGAGCCAACTTTTGCGTTCTTGTCTATAACAAACAACCTGTCTGGCTTGCCATAATTGGAAAAAATCAGTTCTTTGTTGTTCAACAAAATTTTCATCTGTCCAAAAATAATATCACCACCATTGGCTTTTGGAGAATTCTGGTTTGTTGTGCAATGTTTGAACGAAAACCCTAACTCTGTTTTTTCGAATCCGTTGTCTTTTTTGCAAGAAGGAAAAAGAATAAGAATTGTTGAAAAAATTGCAAGCAGTCTTATAGTTGTTTTCATTATTGTCTTTTGTATTTTATTCTACATCAATAATTTCAATATCGTAAACCAAAGTTGCATCGGCCTCTTGTTTTTCGCCATTTTCATCAAGCCAAAAAGCCATATTGTCGGGAACGATAACGCAAGCTTTGCTACCTTTCGACAATTGCTTTGCAGCTATTCTAAGGCCAAAAACAATATCTGTGTCGCCACCAACCTTAAAAGTCTTAACTTGCTGAGAATCTTCCACTTTGTTACCATTAAGATAGTAGGCATTATAGGAGATTTTTACAAACTTGTTTTCGTCAATTATTACGCCGTTTCCTTTTTTTGTTTCTTCGTAATAAATTCCTGAATGCTTGTTTAGTTTCAAACCTCTACGCTCTGCATAGGCAAGAATCCTTTGTTCTTCTTTTGCAGAAATGATTTTATTTGCCTCTGTAAGAGAGTTTTCCAGTTTTTGCTGTCTTTCTTTTTGAAGGTTCTCTTGTTCGTTTCTTCCAACAGCAAAATCTTCGTTAGGTGCTTTTGAACACGACAACGACAAGCAGACTATTGCACAGAAAATTAGACTTTTATGGATTTCCATCGCAAAATATTATTCAGAAAGGAATTCTTTTGCCTTGATTTGTTTTTTAAGTTTCTCTCTTACAACCTCCATAGGTTCTTTACTTTTGGCTGCAGCCGCCATAATATGACCACCACCATTCCATTTCGATGCAAATTTTTCTACATTTATAGTCGGATATTTAGAACGGAAATTCAACTTTATATGATCTTTTCTTTCAGATATCAAAACACCAAAATCAACATCTCCAAGTTTCAAACACTCATTTACAAGACCTTCCAAATCCCCTGTTTTATAGTCGTAATCCTTTAACTCTTCCTTTGTCAGCCATATATATGCAGCCCTTTCTTTTTCAAATATCTCTAATTTTTTACATGTAGCATAACCAAATAACTTCATACGCTTCTCAGACCATTTATTGAATATATCGTAGTGTATGTTTCTTGGCTCAAGCCCTGCTTTAACCAAATTACCAACTATATAATAGATTTCAGGATGGTCGCAAGAATAAGAAAGCGAACCTGTGTCTGTCATAATTCCACAATACAAAGGCAGAGATATTGCTTTTGAGAATACCTCTTTGTTTTCCAATGTATTAAGGAGAGAATATACGACTTCACATGTTGCACTTGCGTCTGGATATGAGAAATTCAAATCAAAAGTTTCGGGTTTTTCGTGATGGTCTATCAATATCTTGGTCAAAGAAAGTTCGTTTATGATATTTTGTAGATTTTCATTGCTTCTGTGCAAAGCATTCATATCCAAAATCATCAGTAAATCAGATTCTTGCAGTCTTTGCTTTGCTTTTTGAAACTCCTTTTCAACAACAATTGGATTAACTCCATCATGAATAAACTTAAGATGTTCAGGCGGGTTGTTAGGAAAGATAGTAACAACATTTTTACCTTTCTCCTTCAAATAATGAAACATAGCAGAGGTAGAACCTATTGCATCGCCATCTGGATTATTGTGAGATAGCAAAGTGATTGTGTTAGCGTTTTCTATAAACTTTTTAAGCGTTAAAATGTCTTTTTCGTTAAAATTCATAATTCAATACATATTACATTTATATAATATGCAAAGATAATGTTTTTTTCAGACATTTCAACGCATTTGCAGAATAAAAATCAAGAAGCAAGGCAAACTATCGTTTTTCTATCTCCTCAAATGTGTTGTCGGAATAAAATACAACAATCTTTTCTATATGTTTTTGAATAGGTTGCGTTGAAAGTTCCTGCTTTGCAGTAGGCTGAACAACAATCGGGCGTTCAATTATTGAAACGGGCTTTTCTTTTTTTATTTCGGGAGAAAATAAATCTAAAACCTCGTTTTGTTTTTCTGTTTCTTGCTCTGTTTTTTCTTCTTGCACAACAGGAATGACTATCTCTTTTGTTTCTTGTTTTTCAACTATTTCCTCTTTAGCCGCTATTCGTTTATGCTCACCAACAGAAAGCATTGCACCCTGATTCATAACCAACCATTTGTAGTCTATATCGGGGAAAGCCTTCAAAATTTTTGTAACAAAATCCAAACTTGGCTTGTTTCTCCCTGAAAGAATATGAGAAATGTTTGATGGTTGAACTCCCAATTTGCTTGCAAACTGACCAGAATTCATACCATAATTTTGCATAATTTGAAGTATTCTATCTTGTATTGCCATAATACATTTGTGAATTTATTTTACATTATTTAACTTTTGTAACATATTTACAAATTTACATATTTAATGATAATTATATTTACAAGTGTAATTTATATACGAAATAACTGTGGTAAAGTTACAGTTTAGCACAAATTTCTAAAATACTTATATTATGACAACTACAATAATTAGCTATATTATAACAATACCTTGTTTTTTAGTTATGTAATGCAACTCAATACATTGTTCTTTATTTACAATTTTACAAATGTATTGTCGTATTATTGTATTTACAAATGTATTGTTATTTAGTTTTGTATAATTATCTTTTATTGAGTTTACAATTTTCTGAATAGATAATGACAATACTATTTTTATAAATAATTTTTTTTTCGTACCTTTGCAACTTATTATTATATATAGTCGAAAAAACAATTATAAGAAATAAAGACACAAAATAATGGAAAGTAAATTAGGTATAGATTTTAACAAAGTTGCTTACGGAAAACAACTGGCAAAGAAAATCTCTGATGAGGTCGAAACCTTTGCTGCTGACTATTCTACCGTAACATGCGAAAGAACAATCTGTCGTTTGCTTGGTATTGATGGAGTTGATATGAATGATGTACCATTGCCAAATGTCGTTGTTGATTTCATTCAAGAAAAAGGACGCCTTAATGATGGTGTTATGTTTATTATGGGCAATGCTGTTTTGCAGACAAAACTTTCTCCTAATGAGATTGCTCAACAAATTGCAGACGGCAAACTCGACATCACTACCCTACCCCAAGGCGACGAGAAACAAGCACGCGAAGCATTGCAACCATACATTGATGCTTCTTTGAAAAGAATCATAGACAGAAGAAGAAAGCGTGAAGAGTATATAGAAACTATTGGCGAAGGCGAAAAACCTTTCCTATATATTATTGTTGCAACTGGTAACATTTATGAGGATGTTATTCAGGCGCAAGCAGGTGCAAGACAAGGTGCAGACATTATCGCTGTTATTCGTACAACTGGTCAATCTCTTCTTGACTATGTGCCTTATGGTGCTACTACAGAAGGTTTTGGCGGTACTTTTGCCACACAAGAGAACTTCCGCATCATGAGAAAAGCTCTTGACGAAGTTGGTGAGGAAGTGGGTAGATATATTCGTCTATGCAACTATTGTTCAGGACTTTGCATGCCAGAAATCGCTGCAATGGGTGCTTTGGAAGGTTTGGATGTTATGCTAAATGACGCTCTTTATGGAATTTTGTTCCGTGATATAAATATGAAGCGTACTCTTATCGACCAATTCTTCTCTCGTATCATCAATGGTTATGCTGGTATCATTATAAACACAGGTGAGGACAACTACCTTACTACTGCTGATGCTTTCGATGAGGCTCACACTGTTTTGGCTTCCGATTTCATCAACGAACAGCTTGCTTTTGCAGCAGGTATGCCGGAAGAACAAATGGGACTTGGTCATGCTTTTGAAATGGACCCTAACCTAAAGAACGGTTTCCTTTACGAATTAGCTCAAGCACAGCTTATTAGAGAAATTTTCCCTAATGCTCCTATAAAATATATGCCTCCTACAAAATTTATGACAGGAAACATTTTCCGTGGTCAAATTCAGGACGCATTGTTTAACGAGATAGGTATTATGACACACCAAGGCTTGCAGCTTCTTGGTATGATGACAGAGGCCATCCACACTCCTTTCATGTCAGACCGTTATGTTTCTATAGAAAACGCACGTTATATCTTCAACAATATGCATGATTTTGGTGATGATATAGAATTCAAAAAAGACGGTATTATGCAAACCCGTGCAAAGAAAGTGTTGGACGATGCAGTAAACCTTTTGGAAAGAATGCAGAACGAGGGATTGTTCTCTGCTTTGGAAAAAGGAATTTTTGGCGATGTAAAACGACCAAGAGACGGAGGAAAAGGCTTGCAAGGTGTGTTTGAAAAGAGCGAACACTACTACAATCCATTTATTGAACTAATGAAAGGCAAAGGAGGAAAACAATAATGAGTGCAGGATTATATTCAACAGAAGAGCGTAACTACGATACCACGCTTGACCTTACAAAAGTTAAGCCTTATGGCGACACAATGAACGACGGAAAAACACAGTTGAGTTTTTCTCTACCCGTTCCTGCAGGCGAAGAAGGCGTTGAAGCAGCAAAACAACTTATGAAAAAAATGGGCTTTGAAAACCCTATGGTTGTTTACTACAAAGAATTGACAAAAGGTTTCACATTCTTTAACTGCTACGGTTCTTGCACACATACAGTGGATTACACAACTATTCATGTTCCAAAAGTGGAAAGCAATGTAATGGATATGCACGAAAATGACGAATATATCAAAGAGCATATTGGTAGAAAAATCGTTATCGTTGGTGCTTCAACAGGTACAGACGCCCATACGGTCGGAATAGACGCCATAATGAATATGAAAGGCTATGCAGGACACTATGGCTTAGAGCGTTACGAAATGATAGAGGCTTTGAATATGGGTTCTCAAGTGCCTAACGAAGAATTCATAGCAAAAGCAATAGAAATGAAAGCAGATGCTTTGTTGGTTTCTCAAACTGTAACACAAAAAGATGTACATATCCAAAACCTTACTGAACTTGTGGAAATGCTTGAAGCAGAAGGTTTAAGAGATAAAATCATTCTTTGTTGCGGTGGTGCTCGTATCACACACGAATTGGCAAAAGAACTTGGCTACGATGCAGGTTTCGGTGCCAACACCTATGCAGACGATGTAGCATCTTTCATCTCAGAAGAATTAGCAAAACGCATGGGCAAATAATTTGCCATACAACAATAAACAAAGACTGATAAGGACTCCCCTCTTTATCAGTCTTATATTTTTCATTTTCAGCGCAAACATTTGGCAAGCAAATAGGAAATTTGTTTCAAGGGAAGAATTTTTGGAAGCAAGGTTTTGAAAAATTTTTCCTTGCTTTTGTTTCTGTCTTGTACCCCAAGAAGGAATCGAACCTTCAGCGTCAGAACCGGAATCTGAAATTTTATCCATTAAACTATTGGGGCCTATCTCTTCAACTTGTTGTCAATGAAACAAAGAGCAGTCCTACGAAACAACGCCAAACTGCCCTTTAGTTATTCATTAATAGATTGTTATGCTATTGTGCTTCCGTTTTTGAAAACTTTCTCTGGTTGCATAAACGACAACTCACCATCGGCATTCTCTGCCATAAGAATCATTCCCTGACTCTGAATACCTTTCAGTTCTTTTGGTGCAAGATTCACTAATACAGCAACTTGCTTGCCAATTACCTGTTCTGGTGTGTAGTGTTCTGCAATACCGCTGACAATAGTCCTTTTGTCTATTCCCGTATCCACAGTAAGTTTTAGAAGTTTCTTTGTCTTTGCCACCTTCTCCGCCTCAAGTATTGTTCCCAAGCGAATATCCATTTTGGCAAAGTCATCAAAACTGCAGTTTGCCTTTTGTGGCTCTACTGTTGCGTTGGCTATAGCGTTTTGTTTCTTACTTGCCTCCAATTTGTCAAGTTGCTTTTGAATTGTCTCGTCTTCAATTTTTTCAAACAACAATTCTGCAGGATTTATTGCTTGCCCCACTGACAACAGGTCTGCTTTGCCTGCCTCGAACCAGTGCATAGGTTTAAGGTTAAGCATGTTTTGAAGTTTCTTTGCAGCAAACTGTATGAAAGGTTCGGCAAGAATAGCAAGGTTTGCACATATCTGAAGCGAGATATTCAAAACTGTCTCGGTTCTTGCTACATCGGTTTTGAAAGTCTTCCAAGGCTCATTTTCAGTAAGATACTTGTTTCCAAGTCTTGCAAGGTTCATAAGTTCAAACAAAGCATCTCTGAATTTGTATGTCTCAACCAAACGGCCTATTCTTTCAGGGAAGGTAGCAATTTCAGCGATTGTTGCATTGTCAAGGTCGTTCAATTCGTTGATTTTAGGAACTTTACCTACGAAATACTTGTGTGTAAGAACTATTGTTCGATTTATGAAATTGCCAAGTATGGCCACAAGTTCAGAATTGTTTCTTGTCTGAAAATCTTTCCAAGTAAAATCGTTGTCCTTTGTTTCTGGAGCATTGGCACATAGCACATATTTCAGCACATCTTGTTTTTGAGGGAAATCTTCCAAGTATTCATTCAACCAAACGGCCCAGTTTCTCGATGTAGATATCTTATCGCCTTCAAGGTTAAGGAACTCATTTGCAGGAACATTCTCTGGCAAAATGTAAGAGCCTTCTGCTTTGAGCATTGCAGGGAAAACTATGCAGTGAAATACGATATTGTCCTTGCCTATGAAGTGAACAAGTTTTGTATCCTTGTCTTTCCACCATTTTTCCCAATCTGGTGTAAATTCTTTGGTGTTAGATATATAGCCGATAGGAGCATCAAACCATACATAAAGGACTTTGCCTTCTCCACCTTCCACTGGCACTTTTATTCCCCAGTCTAAATCTCTTGTAACGGCACGAGGTTGCAATCCATTGTCTATCCAGCTCTTGCATTGTCCATAAACATTTGTCTTCCACTCCTTATGACCTTCAAGTATCCATTGTTTAAGATATTCTTCGTAGTCATTCAAAGGCAGAAACCAGTGTTTTGTTTCCTTAAGCACAGGAGTGTTGCCACTTAATGCACTTTTAGGATTTTTCAAGTCGGTTGCATTCAAAGAAGAGCCGCATGCTTCACATTGGTCGCCGTATGCCCTTTCGTTTCCACAAATAGGACAAGTGCCAGTTATGTATCTGTCGGCAAGGAAGGTTTGTTCCTGCTCGTCGTAGTATTGTTGTGTTGTCTGCTCTATGAATTTGCCTTCGTTATATAGTTTTAGGAAAAATTCGGTGGCTGTTTCCTCATGTATTTTGCTTGTTGTGCGTGAATAGATGTCGAAACTTGTGCCAAATTCCTCAAAAGATTTTTTTATTATTCCGTGATATCTGTCAACAATATCCTGAGGGGTGCAACCTTCTTTCTTTGCCCTTATGGTTACTGGCACTCCATGTTCATCGCTACCGCCTATAAATATCACATCTTCGCCCATCATTCTCAAATATCTTGCATATATATCGGCAGGAATATAAACGCCAGCCATGTGGCCTATATGTATAGGGCCATTGGCATAAGGAAGGGCTGTAGTTATGCAATATCTTTTGAATTTGTTGTCTTTATCTGTGTATGTCATAGGTTTCCTCTTATTATTTGTATAATATCTTCAATTATAGTGTTTGCCACATGTTCTGCCTTGGTCTCTGAGTCGCTTTCTGCGTAGATTCTTATAATTGGCTCTGTGTTGCTTTTGCGAAGATGCACCCATTCGTTCTCAAAATTTATTTTCACACCGTCTATAGTGCAAACATCGTTATTTTCATACTTCTTCGCCATTTCCCTAAGCACCATATCCACATCAATTTCTGGAGTCAATTCCATACGTTTTTTTGCTATAACATATTGAGGCAAAGTATTTTTGATATCGGTGCAAGTCATATTTCTTTTTGCCAGCATTGTAAGGAACAAAGCCACTCCAACCAAAGCATCTCTTCCGTAATGGCATTCAGGATAGATAACTCCTCCGTTGCCTTCTCCACCTATGATTGCGTTTGTCTCCTTCATCTTTTCTATTACATTGACTTCGCCAACTGCTGCGGCAGCATAAGAAAGGTTGTATTTCTTTTCGGTAATATCTCTTAAAGCCCTTGAAGATGAAAGGTTTGAAACAGTGTTGCCAGGTGTATGTTCAAGCACATAGTCTGCCACAGAAACCAAAGTGTATTCTTCAACAAAAGGATTGCCCAACTCTGTAACCAAAGCAAGTCTATCTACATCTGGATCAACAACAAAACCAACATGACACTGCTTTTCTTCCACAAGTTTGCATATATCTTCTATATTTTCTGGCAAAGGTTCTGGATTGTGAGCAAACAAACCTGTAGGCTCTTCGTTCAAACCATAGACTTCTTTCACACCCAAAGCCTCCAAAAGTTGTCTTAGCACAAAGCCGCCTGTTGAATTTACAGCATCGAAAGCCACTTTGAAATTAGCCTCCTTTATTGCTTTTGCATCCACCAATGGCAAAGCAAGCACTTTCTCTATATGTTTTGCCACAGCGTCTTTAACTTCAACGTATTTGCCTAACTCTTTGGCCTCAGCATAAGAAAATTCGTTCTTTGCCGCCAATTCCAACACTCTTTCACCGTCTTTCTTTGAGATAAATTCGCCATTGCCAGCAAGAAATTTCAAAGCGTTCCACTGCACTGGGTTGTGGGATGCAGTAAGAATTATTCCGCCGTCTGCATTGTTATCAACCACTGCAAGTTCTGTTGTAGGAGTTGTGGAAAGCCCTGTATCATAGACATCTACACCCATTGCCATAAGAGTTCCCGTAACAAGATGAGAAACCATTTCGCCAGAAATTCTTGCATCTCTGCCTATAAGAATACTGATTTTCTTCTTGCCTGTCTTCTCTTTTATAAACTGTGCAAATGCAGAAACGAATCCAACAAGGTCTATAGGTGTAAGATTATCACCACATTGACCACCTATCGTACCTCTAAAGCCTGAAATAGATTTAATTAAAGCCATATTTTATATTTTTTTAGTTATTTTCGCTCGAAATAATAGAGTGCAAAGTTAAGAATTTTTCGGGAAAAGGCATAGCGTTTCAGCAAAATAAAACGCCATTTTGTTCAATTGAAAGCAGAGTTTAATTATTAACGCCATAACCAAACAAAGCAAAATCTGCTATGGTTGGGTCTGATGGAAAAACTTTTCTTAGATTTTCTGTTATTTCTATGGCAGTTTTGAAAGAAGCATCGTTTCTTGTTGTTAAGCCAAGTCGTTTGCTTTGTTGAAAAACATGTGTATCTAAAGGAATAATTAAATCTTTAGGTGAGATGATTTGCCAAATGCCAAAGTCAACAATATTGTCGTTTCTAACCATCCAACGCAAAAACATACAAAGCCTTTTGCATGCTGATTTAGTATTTTGTGGAATACCTTTAACATCAGGAAATAAAGATATAAGATTTTCTAATACAGATTGCAGATTATTGCCTCTTATAATTTCTTCCATTGATTTTTCGCCTTTGCCTTTAGTTATGTAAATATCATAAAGACAGGAGCATAAATGATAAAAATCTTTCTTTTTGTAGAAACGATAAAGATTGGTGTCATCGTCTTTATATGATATATATTTCTGCTGAGCAATATACAGAAAAGGACTCTCTCCCATTTCTTTTCCAAGAGAATCTAATACACGAAGAAACAGCTCTCTTTTGCCATATGCTAACCATTGAGCAATAAAAGCAGCAATTTCTATATCTTTTTTCTCTAAATATCTGTGAGGAAAACTTATTGGGTCGGCAGGAATAAAATCTTTGGTATTATATTTTTTTGCCAGACTTTGCAGAGTTTTTGTTGTGTCTGTGTTCATGTTAGAAAGAAAGCGACAATGATAACCCGTAGGTGCGATTTGAAAGATAGGGTTGCCAGTTGAAACTTAAATCGTCTGACAAATCGAAAGAAAAAAGATGACCATATACATAAGCATCAAGCAGTTGCACAGCATAGAACGCCACACCGATAATAATACTCAGTTGAAAATTGTCTTTGTAGCTCGTGTAGAGATTATAGATGCTTTGGTCGGAATAGGTAAGATAATCGTGCAGTTGAGGCCCTTCTCCATTCACCCTTGCGTAATACTCATCCTTAAACTTTTCTTTTCCGTTCCAATTGGTTATGGCAAAGTAGGTTATAGTGCCAAAGGCTGCATAAATGATTGGAACTTTCCACCATTGTCCATTATAGACTTGTCCTGCACCTGGCAAAAAAGTGGATAGCAGTGTCGCTTTGGTTGGAGAGTGCTGTTTCTTGCTTTCCTCTGTATCAATTTTTATTGTTTGCTGTTTTATTGTTTGCGGTGTCTGAGTCTTTAATTGCCCTGCATTTCTAAGAGAATCAACCCTATGCATCAACAAATCCCTTGCATTCATAGTCGTGTCTTGCTGTGCCTTCATGGAAAGTGCAGCAAAAAAGACAAAAATACAGATTGCAAAAGATTTCCCAAACATGTTTTCAGAGTTACAGCATTTTCAACAATGCCACAATACGCTCAAAATCTTTGTCATTGGAAAAAGGTATGGATATTGCCCCTTTACCCCTTTGAGAACGGGTAATCTCAACATTAGAAGAGAAAGCATTTGACAGTTTATTGCGCACTTCTGTGTGATATTCAGGCAGTTGCTTTTTCGCTTTTGATTTCTTTGCCTTTGGTTGCACATCCACTTTCTTCTCCTCTTCTTTCAATCGTGCAACAATAGTCTCCACCTGTCTTACAGAAAGATTCTCCTCCTTTATTCTGCGAACTATCTCTATTTGTTTTGCCTCATCTTCCACAGAAACAATACCTCTGGCGTGCCCCATGGATATTTCATCCTTACGCAAAGCAATCTGCACCTCAGCAGGCAGTTTCAAAAGACGCATATAGTTTATTACGGTTTCTCTGCTCTTGCCTATCTTCTTGCCCAAATCTGCAGGAGAAAGTTGTGTTTCGTCTATGAGTGCTTTCAAAGACAAGGCTATTTCTATTGCGTTAAGGTCGTCGCGTTGTATGTTTTCTATCAAAGCCATCTCCATTGTCTGCAACTCTGTAACAACTTTGATATAGGCAGGAATAGAACTCAAACCAGCAATTTTGGATGCTCTGTAGCGTCTTTCACCTGCAATTATCTGATATTTCTCGCCTTGCTTATTAACTGTTATCGGCGTGATTATACCATTTTCTTTTATTGATTGTGCAAGTTCGTTCAAAGACTCTTCATCAAAATCCTTTCGTGGTTGTTCGGGATTTGGTTCTATATCTTTAAGGGGTATATTAGCAATCTCAGCAGTTACTGCACCTACTTTTTGATTTGTTTTTTTCAAATCAACATTTGCTGCATTTCCTAAAATCGACTCCAATCCTCTACCCAATGGAAAACTTTTCTGCTTTGACATTTTTTTATTCTTTTTTTAATTTTCGCTAATTGTTTCTTCTTGAGTACCTTCTGCTTCTTGTTCTGACACTTCTCTTGCAATTATTTCGTTGGCAAGATTTATGTAATTTATTGCACCTGTTGAGTTTGCATCATACATCACTGCACTAAGCCCATGAGAAGGTGCCTCTGCAAGTTTCACATTATTATATATTATGGTGTTGAATACAATCTGCTGGAAGTGTCTTTTTACATCCTCTGCCACCTGACGATTCAGCCTCAAACGAGTGTCGTACATTGTAAGCAAAATACCTTCTATGTCAAGGTCTTTATTTAGTTCCGACTGCACTATTCTTATGGTGTTGAGCAATTTACCCAAACCCTCAAGGGCAAAATACTGGCATTGTACAGGTATAAGAACGCTGTTTGCCGCCACAAGTGCATTAACTGTAACCATTCCCAAAGAAGGCAGACAGTCTATGATAATATAGTCGTAGTTGTCTTTTATTGAGTCTATTACAGCTTTCAACCTATACTCTCCCTTTTCCATATCAGGCAGTTCTATCTCTGCACCCACCAAATCTATTCTCGAAGGCAGAATATCAAGGTTGGGAGTTGTTGTAGGCCTTATGGCTGTTGTGGCGTCAGCACCTTGTATAAGACATTCGTAGATGCTGACCTGAACTTCCTCTTCATTAACACCCAAACCAGAAGAAGCATTGCATTGAGGGTCTGCATCAATCAAAAGTGTCTTTCTCTCCATTATAGCCAACGACGATGCAAGATTTACAGCCGTTGTTGTCTTGCCCACTCCACCTTTTTGATTTGCTATTGCAATAATTTTTGTCATCTTACTCTCTATTTACATCAATCTTCTTTGAAAAAATCCAATTCGTCCTTTTCTGTAAAAAATCCTATCTCATCCAATTCATTTACAGGAGGTTCCACACCATCTTTCATATATGTAATCATACCTGACAAAAGTTCTGCAAATCTGTCGTAATCCTCTTTGTATAGGAAAATTTTATGTTTATCGTAGGAAAATGAACCATCTTGTTCATTAAATCTTTTCTTGCTTTCTGTAATCACAAGATACTTCTCACCTGCCTTAGTCTTCTTAACATCAAAGAAATATGTTCTCTTGCCTGCCTTAAGGCTTCTTGACAAAACATCGTCTCTGCCCATTTCTTCTCTATAATCCATTTCTTTACTATGTTTTTACTTTAGATTGCAAAGATACTAAATTTTTCCATATCTTCTAAAAAACACGATATATAAAATTATTAAGATTTTTTTACTATCTTTGCAAATTCTAATTTCGTACGCAAACAAAAATAATTATAGTATATGAAAAATATGAATGTATCCGAGAGTGTTCGCTATATTGGCGTTGATGATGTTGAACTTGATATTTTCGAGCATCAATACATCATAGAAGAAGGTATGGCCTACAACTCTTATGTTATCCTTGATGAGAAAATAACTGTACTGGACACCGTAGATCCCAGAAAAACAGACCAATGGCTGAACAACCTTAAGAATGTTCTTGGCGATAGAAAACCAGCCTACCTTGTTGTTCATCACTGCGAACCAGACCATGCAGGCAATGTGGGCACTTTTATAAAGCACTATCCTGAAACAAAAATTCTTTGTTCTCCAAAGGCAGCACAATTCCTTGCACAGTTTTTCGATGCAGACCTTTCCAACAACATTCAGACAGTTACCGAAGGCGACACAATAAGCCTTGGCAAACATTCCCTAAGTTTCGTTTGTGCTCCTATGGTGCATTGGCCAGAAGTATTGATGTCTTATGAGCCAACAGAAAAGATTCTTTTTGCTGCCGATGGTTTTGGCAAATTTGGTGCAATATGCAACGAACCAAGCATAAACAACAGCAAGGGCGAAGAAATCAACGACAAAACAAAATGGGCATGCGAGGCAAGACGCTACTATTTCAACATCTGTGGCAAATATGGTGCACAAGTTCAGGCAGTTTTGAAGAAAGCGGCAACACTTGACATTCAGACAATATGCCCTCTTCATGGTCCTGTACTAAAAGAAGACCTTGGTTTCTATATCAACCTTTATGATATTTGGAGCAAGTACGAAGCCGAAACATCAGGCGTGTTTATTGCCTACGCCACATTGCACGGCAACACAGAAAAGGCAGCACATATTCTTAAGGAAAAACTTGAAGCAAAAGGTGTCAAAGTGGCTATAAACGACCTTACCCGCGACGATATTGCAGAAGGAATAGAAGACGCTTTCCGCTACGACCGCATGGTGCTATGCTCTCCAACCTACGACGGCGGTCTTATGCCAAAAATGGAAGACTTTCTTGCACATCTTAAATCAAAAGGTTTCAAAAACAGAACAGTGGCTATTATGGAAAACGGCACATGGGCTCCAATGGCTGCAAAACTTATGAGAAGCAAACTTGAAGAGTTGTGTAATATAAAGGTTTTGGACGAACAAGTTACTATAAAATCAACCGTAAAACCAGAAACAATTGCACAAATTGAGAAATTAGCAGATAGTTTGGCATAAAATTTGAAGGTAGAATTATTACCAAAATTTGTTGGTAATTCTTTTCATAATCATCCCCACTCCACCCCAAGTGTTGTGGGGTTTCTTTTTATCATAAAACAAGGCAAAAAGGTGAGCGAGCGAGTTTTTTCCTATAGTGCATTAGCTCGCTCGCTCATTCAAAAACTCACTGCAGTGCGGCAGCCGAGTAAAGCATCAACGATGCCGTAGCCGAAGAAAGCAACGAAGTTGCCGAACAATACATTATTATTTATATGAGTATATCAAAGTTAATTGATAATTGAGTAAAGAGTATATACATACATATAAATGTATATACTCTACTCTATCAATTAAGATGAGCGAGCGAGTTTTTCTCTATAGTGCATTAGCTCGCTCGCTCATTCAAAAACACTCTGTAATGCTCACAAAACGAGAAACTTAACTTTTTACTCTGATAATTACTGCATCGTTCAGCAACTTCGTTGCTTTATTCGGCTACCGACAACTTCGTTGCACTTTTCGGCTGTCGCACTCTACACCCGCGAACGCTGCAATGCTGACACCTTAAACAAACACACTAACACCTTGGTACTCTACTCTCTAACACTGGCGAACGATGCATCATTCACAGGTTGGGAAAAGGAAAATGGTGTTTTGATGCAACGAAAGCAAGGAATAATTGTCTATTATTGTGTGGGAGTGCTCCACTATTGATTTTTTTTATTATCTTTGCGAATGAAATAAAAACATAAAACACTTAAAAATATGAAAAAAACTTTATCATTTGTATGTATGCTTGTGGCTGTGGGCTTTGCCTATGCTCAAGAGATTTCACAAAAACTTGTTTCTATTGCTTCGGACGATGAGATAGAGACTTATGTTTATACCTATGACCAATATGGCCGTTGCATAGACATTTACTCTCAGGTGAATGGCAGCGACAGCTACAAATGCCACGACTCTATAGTTTATGACGCCAACAACAACGCAATAAGTTTGAGCACTTGGCAATTTTTGAACAATGCGTGGAAAAATGTTTCTAATGTTGAATACACCTACGACGAAAGACACAACTGCCTTACTCGTACCAACTATAATTTTTTGTATGGCTCTTGGAATTTGGGTGGAATTTACAGAAACACCTATGATGCTGACAACAAACTGATTAAATCCACTTTGGAATTTGCTGGCATTGAAGAATATCAAAAAATCATCTTCTCTTACAACGACAAAGGCCAGATTACACAGGAAAATTGGGAGATATACGATTTTAGCAGCGAAGATATGTATCCTGCCTATCTATACTTGTATAGTTATGATGAAAACGATATGCTTGCTTCTGTTGAAGAGTATGATATCGTTGATGGTCAAGGTGTTTTCAGAAGCAAGGAGATTTATTCTTATGACGCCAACGGCAACTGCACCGAGAAAGAAAAATCTATGGCAAGCGGTTTGGTAATCAATCGTTATGTTTATAAGGAATTTACCGACAAACTTGTGTCAGAAACGCTTTATCCTAACTCTCCTGAACAAATTGCACCTTGGAAATTCTCTGAACGCCCATTGAACTACAACAACACAAACACTTGCAAATTCGAAGATTTTTATGCTCTTGACGATAACGGCGTTTTGCAACATATTTGCGAATACGAATATAATTATGCAGCTGCAGTATCTTTGGAAGATATTAAAGTTGAGACACTTATGCTTTATCCTAACCCTGCATGCGACATTATAAACATAGATGCAGAGCAAGGTTCAAAAGTATTTGTTTATAACACCAACGGACAAGTTGTTATGGTTTCAAAGATAAACAGCAACAAAACTTTGGACATCTCTATGCTTAGCGTTGGAAACTACATAGTTGCAACAGTAAATGGTGGCGAAAAGCATTACGGAAAACTTAGCATAGTAAGATAATTTTCTATTGCGATGAAAGAACAACAGGTCTGCAACAAAATGCAGGCCTTTTCTTTTTTGACAAAATTCTACAACAGATTTATACCATAGATGGCTTGCAACTGGGCAAGATAGTTGTTGTAAAAATCTTGCGGAAAGGTCAAAAGTATTTCGTTGCCAGAGACAAAAGTGTAGTTTTCTTTATTCAAATTATTGTCTTTCAAAAACTTATTAACTTTCGCCATAAGGCTGTAATCGAAGGAGAAACGAATTTGTGCTTCTATGGTTTTTTCAATGATTTCTGCGTTGTTTATGGCTTCTTGTGCTGATGTCTTATAGGCTTTGGCAAGGTTGGATGCTCCAAGTTTTATTCCGCCAAAATATCTCACCACAACAATAAGAATATTGGTAAGGTTATTGGATTCTATGGCAGAAAAAATCATATCTCCTGCAGAATGAGCAGGTTCTCTATCGTCAAAAGTTCTGTATTGTGCCTGATTTTCAACGCCGATACGCCAAGCATAGCAATGATGTCGGGCGTCGTAGTATTCTTTTTTTAGGTTGGCCACCAAATCTTTCACCTGCTCTGCATCAGACACGGGATAGGCAAAGGCCAAGAAAGAACTTTTCCTTTCCTTGTACTCGCCTTGTGATGCAGTTTTTATGGTGAGAAACTTGTCCATTTATTGTAGCATGGCAATGGCTTTTTGCAAAGCAGTCATAAAGATATCTATCTCTTGTTCAGTGTTATACATCGCAAAAGAAAGCCTGTCGGTTCCTTCTATATGATAGTGTTGCATAACAGGTTGGGCACAATGATGACCAGTTCTTATGGCAACGCCCTGCATATCGAGAATAGTGCCTAAATCAAAATGATGTATATTGCCCACAAGGAAAGAAATGCAAGAAGATTTGTTGTTGCTTTGCCCGAAAATTCTTATGTTTTCTATTGTCTGCAATCTTTCGGTGGCGTAGTGCATAAGATGGTCTTCCCATGCTATAACATCTTGAACGCCAACCTTTTTAAGATATTCCAAAGCAACGCCCAAACCTATTGTATCGGCAACTGAAGGTGTTCCTGCCTCAAAACGATAAGGTATGTCATTGAAAGTTGTTGCAGTCATACTCACCTCTTTTATCATCTCGCCACCGCCATGATAAGGATACATCTTTTCAAGCAATTCCTTTTTGCCATAAACAACACCTATACCCATTGGAGCATAAACCTTGTGGCCAGAAAAAACATAGAAATCACAATCCAAATCCTGAACATCTATGCTAAGATGAGCAATGCTTTGAGCTCCATCGATTATTACCATAACATTGTTTTTATGGCAAAGTTCTATTATGGATTTTATCGGATTGATTGTGCCTAATGTATTGGAAATGTGCGTTAAAGAAAGAAGTTTGGTCTTTGGAGTGATAAGATTTTGCAACTGCTCTGTCTCCAACTCTCCTTTGTCGTTGAAAGGAATATATTTCAGTTTGAATTTATGCTTTTTTTGTGCTATATGCCAAGGAACAATGTTGGAATGATGCTCCATTTCGGATATAATCACTTCGGAGTCCTCATCAAGAAAAGATATTGAGATTGTCTCTGCAAGAAGGTTCAAAGATTCGGTTGTGCCCCGTGTGAAAATTATGTTTTCTGTCTTTGGAGCATTTATAAAGTCTCTTACCCTTTCCCTTGCAAGTTCAAAATAATCAGTTGCCTGAGAACTCAGCCAATGAACACCACGATGCACATTGGCATTGAGGCGAAGATAGTAATCACTCAACGCATCTATCACACACTTAGGCTTTTGCGTTGTTGCCGCATTGTCAAGATAAACGAGAGGCAATTTGTCCCTCACTTTTGTTTCCAACAAAGGAAAATCCTTTCTTATCTCTTTAACATCAAGCATTTAGGTAGATTCTGTACTTTATATACATTACTAAAAAAAACAACAATAGCAATAGCAGAAAGATGTAGAAAATCCAGCTGCCTTTCTTTGACATGGAACTTTTTTGGCGTTCTTCCTTGGTTCTGTTGAATAGTTTGCCATTGCCCACAAAATAAGCAACATAGACAATTCCCAACACAAGAATCAAGGAAACAACTATGGAAGTGTAGTCAAACATCATTGCTTTTTCTTCTTAACAAGAACAATATCAGGTATTTCCGCCACTAAATCAACATAATGGAAAGTAAGCCCTGAAAGATATATCTGGTTGATGTCCTCTATGTCTTTCTTGTTTTTCTTAGACAAAACAATATCTGTAATCTTTGCTCTCTTGGCTGCCAAAATCTTTTCTTTTATACCTCCAACCGGAAGAACTTTTCCTCTTAGAGTTATCTCGCCAGTCATTGCAAAGTTGTGTTTTACAGCCCTGTTGGTAAAGACGCTAAGCATTGCAGTGAACATTGTTATACCAGCCGAAGGACCATCTTTTGGAGTTGCACCTTCTGGACAATGTATATTCAAGTCCTTTGTTTCCAAATCATTATCTCTTACTCCTAAAATTTTAGAATTGGATTTCAAATATTCGAAAGCAAGAGTTGCTGACTCCTTCATAACATTGCCAAGGTTGCCAGTAAGATGTATTTCGCCTTTGCCTTTGCAGGTTGAAGCCTCAACAAACAATATCTCTCCTCCAACCTCTGTCCATGCAAGCCCTGTAACCACTCCAACGGTATCTTCTTCGAGAATAAGGTCGTGGTAGGCTGTTGGCAATCCAAGAATAGGCTGCAAATCTTCTTGCTTTATGGCTCTTTTGAATTTCTTACCCTCTGCAACCTCCACTGCCCTGTGGCGAACTATTTTTGATATCATTTTGTCCAAACGTCTTACACCAGATTCTCTTGTATAGTTCTGTATAAGATTTTGTATAATATCGTCGGACATAGTAAGTTGCGATTTTTTCAAACCATTGGCTTTTATGCTTCTGGCAATAAGATGACGCTTTGCTATTTCGAGTTTTTCTTCCTCAATATAACCCGCTATGTTTATCACCTCCATTCTATCTATTAGTGCAGGGTGGACATTAGACAAAGAATTAGCGGTTGCAATAAACATTATCTTTGACAAATCATAGTCGATATCAAGATAATTGTCGTGGAAGGCTGTATTCTGTTCTGGGTCCAAAACTTCAAGCATTGCAGAAGAAGGGTCGCCATGTGCAGACATAGTGCCTATTTTGTCTATCTCGTCGAGAACAAAAACACAGTCGGCACTCTTCATTTTCGACAAAGATTTCAAAATTCTTCCTGGCATAGCACCAATATAGGTACGTCTGTGGCCGCGAATTTCGCTTTCATCGTTCACTCCACCAAGCGCAACTCTCACATATTCACGATTTATCGCTCTTGCTATGCTTTTTCCCAAAGATGTTTTGCCCACTCCTGGAGGCCCAACAAGGCAAAGAATTGGTGCTGAAGGTTGTTTGGCAGATATTTTCAACACAGAAAGGTGTTCTATTATTCTCTCTTTGACTTTCTCCAAACCATAGTGGTCTTCATCCAAAACTTTTCTTGCTTCTTCTATGGAGAATTTATTGTCAGACAGTTTATTCCATGGCAAATCAAGTATAAAGCTAAGGTAACTCAACTGTATGGAGTATTCAGGTGAAGAATAGTGCATAGTTGAGAGTTTTTTCATCTCTTTTTCAAACGTCTGCTTTGCCTCCTGCGTCCAACCTTCTTTCTTTTTCGCCCTTTCTTCCAATTCTTTGATTGTCTGGTCGGTAGGATTGTTGCCAAGTTCTTCCTGAATAGTTTTTAGTTGCTGATGAAGAAAGTATTCCCTTTGTTGTTTGTCTATGTCGGAAGATACTTTCTGCTGTATCTGCATTTTTACCTCTTCTTCGTGAATTTCTTTGTCGAGATAAGACAAAACTTTCTTCATTCTCTTTGAGAAATCATTCATTTCCAATAATTTCTGCTTGTCTTCCAAAGAAATATTGAGTTGAGATGAAACATAGTTTAGCAAATAGTACGGACTTTTGATATTCTTTGGTGCAAGAACAAGGTTAGGTGGCACATTTGGTGTCATCTTCAAAAGTTTCATATACATATCCTTCAGCATAGATGCAAGAATATCAGCATCTTTAGGAAGTTTTTTGCAAGTGTCTGCGTAGTGTTCATAGGTTCCCATCCAATAAGGTTCTTGAGTAGTAAAGCCGTTGAATTTGAATCTGTCCAAACCTTGCAGAATAACCATAACACTGTCGTCTGGCATGGTTATAGTCTCCATAACTCTTGCAAAAGTACCCACTTTGAACAAATCTTCCTCTGTAGGCTCGTCTGCATCGTTGGATTGAGACACTATACCTATTATTTTTTTGTCATGGTATGCATCTTTTATCAAAGCAATGGAACGACTTCTGCCTGCTGTAACGGGCATTAGTATGGAAGGAAAGAAAACATTACCCCTCAAAGGCAAAATAGGCACTTGAGATGGAATTTCCTCTATAAAATCGTCGTCATTGATTGGTTGGCCGTTGGTTATTATGGTTGGAATTATTCCTGAATGTTCCCCACCAACAACCTTTATTATGCTATCTAAAATGTTTTTCTTTTTTTTATAGTCTGACATATTATAATCTTCTTCTATCTTTTACGGATACTTTGTAGAGATATCGCAAAATTTCCTTATCAACCTCACTCATTTCTATATCGCGTCGTTTTTCCACTATTTCAGACACTTTTATTGCATCTTCAACATTGTAGATTCTTGTGCCTGCATTTCCTCCCCATGTGAACGAAGGAATAAAGTTTCTTTGGTAGCCAGAGCCGAATATATTGCAGCTTACGCCAACAACGGTGCCAGTGTTGAACATTGTGTTTATACCGCATTTTGAGTAATCACCCATAATAGTGCCGCAGAATTTTGTATTTGTCTGTATGAAAGTGTTTTTGCTTATGCTCCAAAGTCTTACATCGGCATAGGTGTTTTTAAGGTTTGAGGCATTTGAGTCTGCACCTATATTGCACCACTCTCCTATTACGCTGTTGCCAAAAAATCCATCGTGAGCTTTGTTGGCATAGCCAAAGAATACCACATTGCTAACCTCTCCTCCCACTTTGCAGTGAGGGCCTATTGTTGTGGCGTCATAGATTTTTGCAGACATTTTTATTGTAGAGTGTTCGCAAAGGGCAAAAGGTCCTCTGATGCATGAATTTTCCATAATCTCAGCATCTTTGCCAATATAGATAGGGCCAGTTTGTGTGTTCAAGACAGCACATTCCACTTTTGCACCCTCTTCAACAAATATATCGTCGCCCAAAACTGTGTTGGTTGCTGAAAGTTTTTGAGATTTTCTGCCTTTGGTTATCGTGGCAAAGTCTGCTCTCAACTCTCTGTCGTTCAACAAGAAAATATCAGATAAGACATTTATCTTTGAGAACTCGCCACAAAACTCTATCTTTTCGCTTGACTCTTCTTCATCGCTCAAAAAGCCTTCCTTGGTCTTATACATTGCTATAATCACATCGGAAGCAATAAGTGTCTGCCCTGGTTGCATCTTCAAAATAGCATCTGTTATTTGCTGTGTAGGGCATACAGAACCATTTATAAGCAACATAGCCTCAGACATTTCCATAGGGTATTTCTTTGAAAGATAGTCGTCGGTAAGGGTACTTGTTTTGCAGGCAAGATATTTTTCCCATTTCTCTCTTATGGTTAGAATTCCCACCCTTATTTCGCATACAGGTCTTGTGTATGTCATTGGTTTCAATGCTTCGCGTGTTGCATCATCAAACAATATATAATTCATAATTCGGCAAATTTTTTATTATCTTAAACGGACTACAAAAATAACACTTTTTCTTTAGTCGGCAAAATAAAACAAAGGATATTTTGCAATAATGTAT
>JABUUQ010000002.1:903626-911162 GCA_021443125.1 Bacteroidales bacterium | reverse complement strand
ACAATAGACAAAAAAGCAAGTATCTTATCTGTTTTTGATAAGATACCCGCCTTGTTTTGCAGTACTTTCTCTTAACGAAAATTATTTAACGTTGCTAAGAGGTTTGCGGTTTTTGTATTTGTTCAAATACTTATCAACCATACCTGCTGTATCCACAAGTTTAACTTTACCTGTGAAGAATGGGTGTGATGTATTTGAAATTTCCAATTTGATAAGTGGATATGTCTCACCGTCTATTTCTATTGTTTCCTTTGAGTTTGCACATGAGCGTGTTAGGAAAACTTGTTCATTTGACATATCCTTAAAAGCGCATACTCTGTAACTAGTTGGATGAATATCTTTCTTCATTACCTTATTTTATTTAATATGTTAATAATCTACCCTAAATCGAGGTGCAAAAATACTACTTTTTTCGTAATTGGCAGTATTTTTTTTGCTTTTTTTTGAGATTTTTATCAAATTTTATTCCTCAGCCTTTGTTTCTTCTGGTGTTTGTGCTTGTTGCTGAGATTGTTGCATTTGGTTCAAAATCTCTGCTTTTTGTGCTTTAAGACGAGAAATTTTGTTCTCAAATTCCTTTTTCAACAAGTCTGCATTCTTGCTGTTTGCCAAAAATCCAAGATTGTTTTCCATTCTGTCTATCTCTCCGTTTATGGCAAGTATTCTCTTTTGCATAGCGTCTGAACCCTGTTCTTTCAAGCGGTCAATAGTTTGTTGGAAACGAGATTTGTTTTTTGATGCTATCTCATCGGCAGAAATCTGAAGTTTGTCTCTGTTGGCATTGATAACCTCATCCCATTTTTGTTGCAAAGCCTTTCTTTCTTCTTTTGGAGTAAAGCCCACCTCTATCCAACGCTTTTGAAAATCTTTCAAAGTCTCCACATTTTTCTGCTTGTCGTCGGTAAATTCAAAATTCTTCAACTCCTCAATAAGATTTTCTTTCTTTTGCAAATTCTCTTCAACTTCTTGATGCACTTGAAGATAGTTCTCGCTTTTCTTGTTGAAAAAGTCATCGCAAGCCTTACGGAAACGCAACCATATCTTTTCGCTAAGGTTCTTTCTCACATAACCTATCTTCTTCCATTCCTCTTGCAATTGCTTCAATTCCTTTGTTGCTGCATCAAAATCGGTGCGTTGTGCTATCTCTTCTGCCTTTACACAAATTGCAAGTTTCTTGTTATAGTTCTCTTCCTCAATGCGTTTGGTGTTGGCAAACATCTCCTTGCGGGTTTCATAGAAGCCATCTATCATATTTTTGAACTTGGCCCACATAGCCTCGTTATCAACCTTTGGCACTGGTCCTATGGTCTTCCATTGTTCAAACAAAGCATTTATCTCATCTGTTGCCTTGTTCCAATCAGAAATAGTTGTAAGTTCTCGTTTGATAATCTCGCTAACTTGTTCTGTCAGTGCTTCTTTCTTCTGCTTGTTTTCTTCCAATTCGTTGATGCGTTTTTCATAAAAATCGTGTCTGCGTTGGTTGATTGCATCAGAAGCCCTTTTGAATCTTTCCCACACTTCGTCGTTCTTTTCTGATGGCACAGGACCTATCTCTTTCCATTGTTTGTGAAATGCCTGAAGCATAGAGAAACTTTCGTTAATATCGTCCACAAGCAATAATTCTTCAACCTTTTCGCACAAGGCAAGTTTTTCCTCAAGGTTTTTCTTTCTGTCCAAATCTCTCAATTCGTTGTTGATTTTGACTTTTTCATAGAATTTCTCTTTTAGGAATGAATATGAAGACCAAAGATTATTTACTTCAGAATGAGGAACATTGCCTATCTCTGCCCATTTTTCTTGTATTGATTTGTACTCGTCGGAAACCTCTTTCAAAGGTTGTGTGCTTTCAACAAGTTTTGACAATTCTTCCAACAAAGCCTGCTTTTTCTTCAGGTTCTCTTGTTTCTCTTGTTCTTCTCTCTCCTGCTGTTCTTGACGCAGTTTTTTGTATATGTTGTATAACTCACGGAACTTCACAGAAACAGCGTTTTCCACTGTCTTTGTCTGTGCCTTTTCTATTATTTTGCCTTCTTCGTCCCTAACCTCTTCTTTCACCACAAGCACCTCTGCTTCTGGCTCTGGAAGATTGTTGAAAGCATTTCTAATCAAAGGAATGCGAGTTTTTAATTCTTCAAAATCGTTCTTATCTATCAATAATTGCATTGACTCTACCAACTCTTCTCTACTCATAGAAGAATACTCTGCAACTATTGTTTCAAGGCTAACAACCTCTGTCTGAATAGTTTGTTCAACATTTTGTGTGTTTTCTGTATTATCCATAATACTTCAATTTAGTTTGTTTGATAAATTTTGTATAGTTGTTTTGATTGTCAAATAATTTGCAAACATATATATTTTTTTTGAAATAGCAATCAAATAAGAAGAAAAAAAAGCGGGCGGAACGTACCACCCCTATATGCAATTCCGCCCGCCCGCTTTTTTACATGCATATAAATCTAACTTATCATATCTTTACACTCGTGAATGATGCAGTATTTTTATTGTAATGTTCGCGAGTATAGACTACATTTTATCATTGGTGAGTAATGCATTTTTATTGATATGTACTATTAAAGTTAATTGATAATTTAGTAGGNAGTAGGTGATATATACATACATTTATATGTATATATCACTACTTAATCAATTAAGAAAAGCGGGCGGAACGTACCTCTCCTATATGCAATTCCGCCCGCCCGCTTTTTCGAAAAAACACAAAACTCACTACAATACCCTCGAAAATAGACAGTTATATATTTTTCACTCTGGCTTGCGATGCATTGTTCACGGGTGTGAAACTTGTGAGTGTTGTTGTGGAAAAATATTCTTTGATTTTGATTTTGTGGAACTTTGGTTGTATTTTTGCTTACTTTGTTTGATTGACAACAAGAAAATTTTGCTATTGCATCACAATAAAAGAAGAAAATCGGGTTGTTTTCAAAAAAATTATTATCTTTGCAAAAAATGAAAGTTTAATTTTTAACAAAATAGATATTATGCAAAAATCTTATTCACCTATCTCAGCACAAGAGGCTGTAAAGGTTATAAAAAGCGGCGACCATATCCATATCAGTTGCGTTTCTGCTGCTCCTCAAAGTTTGATAAAGGCAATGTGCGACAGAGGCAGAAATCATGAGTTTGAGAATGTTTATGTGCATCATCTTCATACCGAAGGTCCTGCACCTTATACAGACCCAGAATTCGAAGGTATTTTCCGTCATGATGCTTTCTTTGTTGGCAAAAATGTTCGTGAGGCTGTGCAAAGTGGCAGAGCAGACTACATTCCTGTAAATCTTAGCGAAATACCAACTTTCTATCGTCAGGGCTATCTTCCTTGCGATGTTTTGCTGATAATGGTTTCAACTCCAGACGAAAACGGTTATGTTTCTTTGGGTACTTCTGTGGCTGACACTTTGGGTGCTATGGATGTTGCAAAATGTGTTATTGCAGAAATAAACCCTAACATGCCAAGATGTTTTGGAGACGCTATGATTCCTATGTCAAGAATAAATATGTTTGTTGAGAACGACGAACCTTTGTATCTTGCTCACATGGCTCCTGTTGATGAAATTTCAAGACAGATAGGCAAAAATTGTGCTGCTTTGATAGAAGACGGCGCTTGCTTGCAAATGGGTATAGGCAATATCCCTAATGCTATTCTTGCTGAACTTGGCAACCACAAAGACTTGGGAATACACACAGAAATGTTCTCTGATGGTGTTTTGCCATTGGTGGAAAAAGGTATCATAAACGGCAGAAACAAAAAACTCGACACTGGCAAAATGGTTTCTACTTTCCTAATGGGTAGCGAAAAACTCTATTCTTTCCTTGATAACAACAAGGATGTTCTTATGAAAGAGTGCTGCTATACCAACGACCCATTCATAGTTGCCCAACAACCAAAAATGACTGCCATAAATGCTGGTATAGAAATAGATTTGACTGGTCAGGTGTGTGCAGATTCAATAGGTACAAAGCAATTCTCTGGTTGTGGCGGTCAGATAGACTTCGTTTATGGAGCTTCTCGTGCACCTCAGGGAAAAGCAATTATGGCTATGCCTTCTGCTACTGCAAAGGGTATGTCTAAAATCGTTCCTGTTTTGAAACCAGGTGCTGGCACAGTTACAACACGCTATCATATTCATCATTTTGTTACAGAATATGGTTCAGTTGATTTGTATGGCAAGAGCATGCAACAAAGAGCAAAACTGCTTATCTCTATCGCTCATCCAGACCATAGAGAAGAATTGGAAAGAGCAGCAGTTGAACGTTGGGGTACAAGTTTCTTGCACATAAAAGCATAAGAATTTCAATCGTTAAATGTTGCACTTTGTTTTAGTGCGTGTTTTTCATTTTTTTAATTTTCAAAATTGTTTAATTGTTCATGATGAAAGTGGTGGATTTTCTGCCACTTTCTTTTGTGTTGAGCGGTATATTTGAAGTGTGCAAGGCGTCAATAGAAAAATTTATTGTAACTTTGCCAAAATAACTAAATAACTAAAAATAATGGACAACAATAGTTTTATTGCTAACATAGAACAATCTATTATCAACTTTTGGGACAGACCTTCTCTTAGCAATTTCAAACAAGATGCCATAACTTTCAGAGAAGTTGGCGAAAGAATAGCAGCACTTCATATTTTTTATGAACATTGTGGAATAAAGAAAGGCGACCATATTGCCTTGTGTGGCAGAAACTGCAGCGAATGGGCTGTGTATTACTTTTCTGTATTGACTTATGGTGCCGTTGCAGTGCCATTGCTTCACGAATTCAAACCACAGAATGTAGAGCATTTGGTGAATCATGCAGAGTGCAAATTATTGGTTGTGGGTGATGTTGTTTGGGAAGGTATAGATGCAGAGAATCTGCCTATGGTCAAGGCTGTGCTTCAGATGCAAGGCAGAAAACTTGTGTATTGCAAAGACAACAAATTCAAAGAAGCATACGAGAATCTTGACGCACATTTCAATGAAAAATATCCTAATGGTTTCAGCAAGCAAGATGTAAGATATGAAAGGGAAAACCCTGAAGATTTGGCACTTATCAACTATACTTCGGGCACAACATCTTTGAGCAAAGGCGTTATGATTCCCTATCGTGCAATAATGGGCAACCTGAACTTTGCAAGCAGAGTTATTACAACGCTGAACAAGTATTCCAACACTATTTGCATGCTTCCTATGGCTCACATGTATGGCATGGCTTTCGAGGTTAATTACGAATTTGTTTGTGGCACTCATATTCACTTCCTTACCCGTGTGCCTTCGCCAAAAATCATTGCTCAAGCGTTTGCAGATGTAAAGCCCGACATAATTATTTCTGTGCCTTTGATTATTGAGAAAATATACAAAAACAAACTCAAACCACTACTTGACAAACGATTGGTGAAAGTTTTGCTGAAAACGCCTGTAATAGACAAAATGTTTATGAAACGCATTCAGACAGAGATGAATACCGCCTTTGGAGAGAATTTTTATGAGGTTATCATAGGTGGTGCTGCAATGAACAGGGAAGTGGAGGCGTTTTTCAATAAAATTGGTTTCAGATATACCATAGGCTACGGAATGACAGAGTGTGCACCAATTATCTGCTATTCTGATTGGAAAGACACAAAGAAATACTCTTGCGGCCGTCCTGTTGAGGAAATGGAAGTGAGAATAGACTCTGCCGACCCTGAAAAAATACCTGGTGAGATAATCGTCAGAGGTCAGAATGTGATGCTTGGCTACTACAAAAATGAGGAAGCAACCAAAGAAGCATTGAAAGACGGTTGGCTTCATACAGGTGATTTGGCTATTATGGACAAGGATGGATTTGTTTTCATAAAGGGAAGAATAAAAAATATGATATTGTCGTCAAATGGTCAAAACATTTACCCAGAGGAGATTGAAGACAAAATAAACTCTATGGAATATGTAAATGAGTCTTTGGTTGTGGAACAGGATGGCAAAATCACAGCCCTTGTAAATCTTGATGAAGAAAAGCTGGACAAAGATGAAGTGCCAAGAGAGAAATATCTTGAAATACTTGAACAGATACGAACAGATTCCAACAAAGAACTGCCAAGTTATGAACAAATCTCACAGATTTATTTGCAGCCAGAAGAGTTTGAGCGTACTCCAAAGCGTTCCATAAAAAGATATATGTACTCTCACAAAAAATAGACTATGAAAAAACTTCTCACAACATTGTTTTTGGCATTTTTCATCATCATTTTTGTAAATGCAGAAAACGCACCAATAAGCCCTAACAAGCAGAAAAACAAATATATAAAGGCTATTTTGGAGAATATGACGCTGAAAGAAATGGTTGGGCAGTTAATAATGATAGATTCCCAATCCACAAACGATTCTGCATATTATTCAAAGGTGTTGAAAAAGATAGATTCCAATTATGTTGGCGGAGTGTGTTTTTTCAAAGGTACGAGTGCTGAACTCTTAAAACTCAATAAATTATACGCATCTCACAGCAAAATACCTCTTTTTGTTGCCATAGATGGAGAATGGGGTTTGAATATGCGTTTGACCGATATTGAGGCTTTCCCTATGCAGATGACTTTGGGAGCCTTGCCCACAAACAAGTATTCTTTGGTTTATGATATGGGCAGAAACATTGCAAAACAATGCAAATCGTTGGGCATAAACATAAATTTCGCACCTTCCATAGATATAAATCTCAACCCTAACAATCCTGTAATAAATATGCGAAGTTTCGGACAAGACAAATACAAAGTTGCCTTGTTGGGTGAGCAATACATCAAAGGTCTTCAAGATGAAGGCGTTATGGCAGTGATAAAACATTTCCCAGGACATGGCGACACCGAAACAGATTCCCATAAAGCCACACCTTCCATCAATCACAGCAAAGATTTCATAGATTCTGTCGATTTATACCCTTTTAGATACAATATAAAACAAGGTGTTTGGGGTGCTATGGTTGGGCATTTGCAGGTTGATGCATTGAGTGATGACACTTTGAGCCCTGCATCAATCAACAAAGATATTATCGATGGCTATCTTGTTGACAAATTAAAGTTCAAAGGTTTGGTTTTCACCGATGCTATGAATATGAAAGGGCTAACCTCTCGTTTTTCCAATGGAGAGGCAGAAGTAAGGGCTTTGGAGGCTGGAGTGGATATTATTCTTATGCCCGACAATCTCGACAACGCAATAAATGCCATACTTGCAGCAGTGGAAAGTGGCAGAATATCGCAAAAAACAATCAAAGCAAAATGCAGAAAAATTCTTTCGGTTAAATACGATATGGGTTTGTTGGGCAACAAAAAACAATACGAACTTCCAAGTGAAGATTTGAAAAAAGAGGCTCAACAAATCAATCAGTCAATAGCAGAAAACACAGCAACGGTTGTCAATAAAGAAGTGGAAAGCATTGCTATGCAAGACTCTGTAACCTTAATAACTTTGGGTGCTGCGAATTTTGAGAATTTAATTAAAGGTATAGAACAAAAATGCAATCTGACTGTAAAAAATCTCACTTCAACCCAAAGCAAATCAGTGAGAGACAGCATATTGAGA
>JABUUQ010000002.1:892739-903493 GCA_021443125.1 Bacteroidales bacterium | reverse complement strand
TTTGCCAATCCATACACTTTCAAACTAATAGACAGTTCATTTTCAAACACTTGCTTTATTGTCGGCTATGAAAACACTGCCTACAATCAGAAGGCGGTGGCAAAAATGCTTTTGGGAGAAATTGCCAACAAAGCATGCTTGCCTGTAACTGTAGAACCAAACATGCAGCAAGATGAACAAACAAGCGAATTGCAGTTCTATATGGACAACAACATAGAATTGAAAACCGTGCAAAGCATTGATTCTCTTGTGTTGAATGGTATAGCAGAGAAAGCATACCCTGGTTGCCAACTTGTTATGATTAAGGATGGTAAAACGATAATCAACAAGGCTTATGGCACTTTTACTTATGAGTCAGACAAAAAAATAGAGACCACTACCCTTTTCGATATCGCCTCTCTAACGAAAGTAATGGCTACAACTTTGGCTGTCATGAAGTTATACGAATTAGACAAGATTGATTTGAACGACAAAATACAACAATACCTGCCTGAACTCAAAAAATCCAATGCAGGCAAACTTACTATCAAGGAACTTCTTTCCCACTATACTTTTTTGCCTGCTGTTCCTTTGAAATCTTGGCTTAATCCTAAGGAAGAAAAAAATAAAACTTTCCTTAAAGGCGTTGGCGAAGTTAAGAAAAAAGACAAGAAATACGAGTATAGCGATGTGCATTTTGTATTGTTGCAAATGATTGTGGAAAATGTCAGCGGACTATCTTTGGATGAGTTTGCCAACAAGTATTTTTATAGCGAAATGGGATTGAAAAACACTATGTTCTGCCCATTAAAATCTGTAAACAAAGAACTTATAGCACCAACAGAGCAAGACAAAAAGCGTGGTTTGATTCAAGGCGAAGTTCACGACCCTACGGCTTACCACTTTGATGGAATATGTGGCAATGCAGGGCTTTTCTCAACTGCAGAAGATATTGCAAAAATATGTCAAATGCTTATGAATGAAGGAGTTTTCGAAGGCAAACGCTATCTTGAAAAAAGCACTATAGACACTTTCAACAAACGCTATTTTGCAGATAAGAATGTTCGCAGAGGATTGGGATTCGACAAACCTTTCATCAATGGAAAGTCCTCACACTGTTCAAAATACGCCTCTCAAAACTCTTTCGGACACTCTGGCTTTACAGGCACTTATCTTTGGATAGACCCTGAAAACCAATCTGTCATAGTGTTCCTTTCCAATCGTGTATATCCAAGTGCAACCCCTAACAAACTTGCACAAATGAATATAAGGACAGATTTGAACGATATGATTTACAAATTATAGTGATTTTTGGCAATTACTTTCCCTGTTGTTCTTGCTTCAAAACTGCATCAAGCGTTTTCTCAATATGCTCATACATAGGCGTTTTGTTGATTATTCTCTTGTCTTTGTCGAGCACATAAAGTTCTGGCGTATGGTCGAGAATAAAACCGTAAGGTCTGAGATTTTCCACCTCTGAATATGTAACTATCCAAGGGAAAGGCTCTGCTTGCTGACGAGCTTTTGCCATAGCATAGTCTTCATCCAAATCCACAGCAAAAATCTCAACATCGTAGTATTCCTTATTTGTTGCGTAAAGGTCTTTCAACACCTCGATGTTTTTCTTGCAACTTTCGCAAGTGGAAGAAAAGAAATACACAACCGTGAATTTATTTGTAAGAGAATAGAGTTTATGTGTTTTTCCTTCAAAATCAGGCAATACAAGGTTAGGCATAAGCTTTCCAGGCAAGAAACGTGAAATTTTGTTCGCATATTGTTTGTGTATCTCCACATCCGAAGGCAGAAGATATCTGGCTGCTCTGTCAAGATACTTATTAACCATATGGATATACACTATCTCGTTGTAGGAGAATGGCATACGAGGCATATTTGACAAATACCAGCCAATTATATAGTCAGCATATTCCCCGCCTTTTCTTTGGTCGGCAATCTGAACAAAGTCATCTATCGCAACACACACAGAATCTGCTATTTGGTTGGTCAAATCTGTGATATAGTTGTTGAATTGCTTGATAAAATAAGGAGAGTAGAAAGTTCTCATATCGGTAAAATCAAAATAATCCCAATAGTGCTTACGCATAAAATAGGTGTATTCTGCCTCCATTCCTTTTTTAACTGTTCTATTATTCTCCAAAAATCGCGTTGGTACGGTTTGATTCATACCTTTATAGACAACAGAGATAAAATTGTTGGGATAAGTTGCAAAAAAGTCATCTTGGAACTTCTCAAACTTGTCCATTTTGGCTTTTACTTCTGCATATAAAGAATCTTTCTTGTCTGGTTCCTTTTGTGCATCAAGACGATAGTAGTACATAGCCTCCTGCACTTTTCTATTCTCGTATTGATAGAGCATATAGGCATCATTGTCTGCACATCCTTTAACAAAAGCCTCGCCAGTGTTGTAGATTTCTATGGAAAACTTGTTGCTTTTGTCCAAAAGAAAAGAAAACATATCTCTTTTCTGAGAATCTTTCAGCATATACATACCTTGTGGATAATCAACAAGTGAAAAATGAAACGAACCATCCTTTTGCCTTAGTGCAGAGTCGCTTATCTCATTTATTCCCCCTCGAAAACTTGTAAGGTATATTGTATCGTTTTCATCTTCGTGTATATAAAAATCCACTTCGTAGTTATTTTGTGCCAAAAGGTTAGCACCCAATGACAAAAAAGCAAATAATGCTAAAACTTTTCTCATAATTCAAACTCTCCTTTCTCTAAAAATTCTATCAAATCGCCAATTCTTTCCACAGAAATGTTCTTTGCAAGAATTTTGTTTTCCTTGTTAAGAATGTATATTACAGGTGTTTTCTCTATATCAAAATAGGTGTGCCAGTCATAGTTGGCATAAAGCCCATTTACATTTATCCACGACATATTGTTTTTCTTTGCAAAAGCGTGCATCTCGTTTATATCGCCTTCGCTATGCACTGCAAAAATCTCTGCATTGTATCTGTCTTTGTTGTTCTTGTACCATTCTGCAAGTTTTGGCATTTCCACAGAGCAATGGCCGCATTCCACACTCCAAAAGACAAGAATTTTGTATCTGTTCTGCAAATCCGAAAGGCTGTGCCACTTTGATTTTTCATCATCCTCGGGACAAGAAAGATTTGGCACAATTTTGCCTATAAGAAGATTGCGCCATTTGTCTGCTCTTGTGATATTCATTTCTATATCAGAAGGATGCATCCATGCAACCTTACCTGTTTTGAAGTATTTATCTATCATATGAACATAGATTTTATCATGCCCCATAACATTGTCGAGAAGATATCTTCTTGCTATGTCGTTGATAAAATACTTCTCCATTTCATAGGAATTTTTACACGCAAGTATAAGAGAATCAGCATATTTTATTATTGTATCGGTTTTCTCATACTTCATTACATTGTCCCAAAAATTATTGAAAGTATTGTGAAAAATCTCCTTTGGTGTGCGAATAAGTCCAGAACAAGAAAGGTCTATATTGTCAAAGTAATGCTGTTTATAGTATTGCCAGCCAACCTTTTGCATAGCCAGAGAATCTATTGTTCCGTCGGCTTTGTAGATATTTTCAAACTTTGGAAAAACAATAGGACGGCTTGCATTCAACACCTTTGAGAGAAAATGTTGAGGATACTTGCTTATGAAATCTTCCTTCAAAGAATCACTCTGCATTTTCAAAGCACTAAGTTTTTGATTATAAAGCACTTTGTCTTGTGTTTGATTTGAAAGATTTTTGAACTGCTCTGTGAATACATTAGACTTTTGCAGATAGTCCAAATACACTTTTTCATCCTCTGAACCCTTGACTGTCATATACTTATTCCAATCTTCACCCTTGGTTTTGAAAGTCATTTTGCGTGAATCGCTTATTATGAATTCCGAAAAACTGCCTGCGTTGTTGGAAAAGAAATATATGCCGTCTTCGAGTTTTTTGTCTTTGCTTTGGAACTGGAATTTGCCTTTCTTATTCACGCAAGTGTCTATGGCATAGGTTGCTCCCATGTAGTAGTAGCCAAGAAAAATAGTATCGTTTTTTGCGTTAGATATTTCGAGTTTGATGTCGTATTGACAAAACGCCGTTTGCGAAAAAGATAAGGCGATTATAAAAAAATATAACGGCGTTCTATAAATTCTATTCTTTGTCTTCATTTGATATCTGTTGTCTTATGTTTTTTATTGCGTCTATCAGTCTTGGAGAAAGTTCTTGCAACATTGCTTTGTCTATACCTATAACCCTACCCTCTTTTACTGCTGCAAGTTTTTGATATACAGGCACTGAACAAAACTCTTCTTTGTCGTTTGCATAGGTGAGAATATAGTCGGGATTTTCATTTACAAGGTCTGCTCTCGCTATAGTCATTCTGCTGTTGTTGTATTCTGTGTTTTCCACTCCAGCCAAACGCATAACATCGTTGTAGAGATGGTCTTTGTTTGCCGTAATATCCTCTGCTCCATTGCCCACACCTTTGAAGAATTTTATTGCAAAATAGGCTCTTGACTTGTTGTCGCTTATGGTCTTTTCCAAAGCATCCAATTCTTTTTTATAGGTGCTTATCAATGCTTTAGCATCTTCTTGTTTGTTGAAAATCTCACCCAAAAGACTTATCGCAGGAAAAATATCCGCCACTTTGTTGCCACCTTTGAAAAGAATAAGGTCTATATCTTTGTCTTCAAACCATTTTATCCATTTTTTTGGCAGTTGGGAATTTGATATAACCAAATCGGGTTGAAGAGTCTTTATTATGTTGGTGTCCAATAGATAAACCAAACCGACATCTGTTTTCTGCATTATCTCGGAAGGATAGTTGCAAAGCGAGTTTCTGCCTATTATCTTGTCTTGAAGATTCATTTTATAGAGCCATTCAGCCATTACAGGTGAAAGACAAATCACTTTTTCCGGATTTTGCTTTATTTTAACCGTGCGATTCATCTGGTCTGTTAATGTTTTCTCATCGTTTTTCGAGCAAGAGGCAAAAAGCAAGCTCGTGGTAAGCAATAGTATAAAGTATATTTTTCTCATTTTCTTAAATTTTACAATATAACGCAAAAATAAGAAAAAAAATGTGTATCTTTGCAAAAATTTAGAAAAACAAATAAAAATTAAGGAAAATGGAAAAGAAAGACTTATTGCAAGAAACCATTAAACACGTAGATATCAAAAAGATAAATTCTACTGAAATTATAGACGCAATGCGTGATATGTCTTTTGCTTCAAGAGATACAGCAAACGCTGCTGATATTTTGCAAAGAATGATGGAAGACAAAGCCTGCTCAACAATACTTACACTTGCTGGCAGTACTTCTGCTGCTGGTTGTATGCAAGTTTATGTTGATATGGTTAAGAACAATATGATAGACTGCGTTGTTTCAACTGGTGCTTCTATCATTGATATGGATTTGTTTGAGGCTTTGGGATTCAAACACTACAAAGGCACTCCTTTCATTGACGATATGACATTGAGAGACAACTATGTAGACCGTATTTATGACACTTATATCGACGAAGAAGAACTTCAATTCTGCGATCGCACCGTTAAGGAAATAGCAGACCAACTTGAACCAAGACCATACTCATCACGAGAATTCATTTATGAGATTGGAAAATGGCTTGCTGATGGTCATGCAGTTAAGAAAGACTCTTTGATTCAGGCTTGCTACGAAAACAATGTTCCTATCTTCTGCCCTGCATTTTCAGACTGCTCTGCAGGTTTCGGACTTGTTATGCATCAGGTTGCAAACCCAGAAAAGCATCTTAGCATAGACTCTGTAAGAGATTTTCTTGAACTTACAAATATAAAAATTGCTGCAGGAACAACAGGTTTGTTTATGATTGGCGGTGGCACTCCAAAGAATTTTGCACAAGATACTGTTGTATGTGCAGAGGTTTTAGGTCATGAAGTTGATATGCACAAATACGCTGTTCAGATAACTGTTGCCGATGTTAGAGATGGTGCTTGCTCTTCTTCAACACTGAAAGAAGCAGGCTCTTGGGGCAAAGTATCTCCAATGTATGAACAAATGGTTTATGCAGAAGCTACAACAGTTCTTCCTCTTATTGCTTCTTATGTTTATCACAAAGGTGCATGGCAAAATAGAGAAAAACGCGAATTTTCTAAACTTTTTATTAAATAGTCATACATTTTAATTTTTTACAAGAAAGCCCTCGGCAAATTGCTAAGGGCTTTTCTTTTTGTCTATATACTGTCTAAGGCGGCAAGGATTTTTGCAACAGCAAATTCTATCTCCTCTTTGCTTATTATTAATGGGGGTTTTATACTCAAACACATAGGATTAAACAAATGAGTGCCAGTTATTATGCCTTGTTTGAAGCATGCTTTCAGTGCTTTCTGCCAATCAACATCTTCATTCAGTTCCACACAATTGAATAAGCCCACTCCTCTGACTTCCTTTATATGTCTGTGCTTCAAAAGACTGCGTAAATATTCGCCTTTTTCGTCTATGCTGTCCAAAAGATTTTCTTCAATAATATAGTTCAAGGTTGCCAAAGCAGAAGACAAGCATACTGGATTGCCTCCATAGGTTGTAGCGTGCCCAATCAAAGGATGATGATTGTTCAAAGCGTTCATAATTTCTTTCTTCCCAATAAACGCACCTATAGGAAGACCACCACCCATAGCTTTTGCAATACACAGAATATCAGGCACAATACCGTATCTTTCGAAAGCAAACAATCGACCCGTACGACCAAAACCTGTTTGAATTTCATCAAGAATTAGAACTGCACCAGTATCATCGCAACGCTTGCGAAGTTTTTTAAGATAATCGTTTTGAGGCAATTCCACACCTTCTCCCACTGCCACACATTCAGCAACAACACAGCATGTTTTCTCTGTTATCTTTGCCAAATCTTCTTCGCTATTGAATGTAATATGACTTACATCTGGCAAAAGAGGCTGGAAAGGTTGAGTAAATTCTTTGCCAGAAATCATTGAAACACAACCTATTGTTGAGCCATGATAGGAATTGCGATGAGTTATTATCTCTTTTCTATGATTGAAAAGCTTGGCTGCCTTAATTGCTCCCTCAATACTCTCGCTTCCTGAATTGACATAAAAAATCTGACTTAATTCCTTTGGCAAAAACTCCTTTAAGCGTTTGATATAATCAAGTTGTGGTTTTTGCATATACTCGCCATAAACCATCACATGCAGATAATCTTTCAACTGATTCTCAATTGCTTGCACCACTTTTGGATTTTTATGACCAACATTGCCGACACATATTCCCGAAAGCATATCCATGTATTTTTTTGCGTCGGAAGTATAGACATAAACACCTTCCGCTTTCACAGGGTCGAGAATAATCTCATCTATCTCTCCAATCTGTGCCACATTTTCCCTAAACTCCTGAAGATTAGTGGGATTTACAGCAAAAACATCTTCTTTTTCTGCCCCAAAATCTAAATCTTTGAAATTTGCCATAAGTTTTTGCAAAATTTTTATTTCGTTTCAACATATTATTCTATTATTCGCCTTTTCTTGAAGAAAGTTCGCGTTGCCACAAGAAACAATATCGCACCCGAAAACTGAGCTATGGCAACCATCCAAAAGGCTGGAGTATAGCCGAATAGCTCTGCAACAAATCCACCCAAAACAACACCGATTCCAACTCCTATATCCCATGCCACAAGTATTGAAGAATTTGCCGTTCCTCTCTCATTATGATGCGCCACCTGAATAAACATATTTTGGAAGGCAGGATACATGTGTCCATTGCCCAAACCGATAAGCAGAGCCGAAAGATAGTAACCCCAATCGTTTGGAAGAGCCACAAAAAGCAAGTAACCAACCGAAGAAGTCAGCACACCCTTTGCAGCATTATTCGTCAGTCTGCCCTCTTTCAAACCTTTGTTACCTTGCAATCGCGAAAGAATCAACCCGACAGATAGAAGAGTGAAATATGTGCCTGTTCCCGTTGTTATATGCAACACTTCCTTACCGTAAATTGCTAAATATGAACTAAGAACGCCAAAACAAAATCCAAAAAATACCATATTCACTGCCAAAAGCCAGCCTCTGACAAGGAAAAATCTATCTAAGGAAAGTTTTGATTTGTTCGGCACTATTTCCTTTTGAGGTATTTTGATTGTATAAGCAAGCAATAAGCCTATAAATGAGACAATTAGACTCAACCAAAAGAGAATTTCAAAGCTGTTTGTTGCCTTATAGATGAAAATAGCGGCAGACGGAGCGATGGCCATGGCAATATTGTTTGCCAAACCATAGAATCCTATACCCTCGTTCCTACGGGAAGATGGCAAAACATCTATCGCAACCGTTGAAGCAGAGACAGTTAGTGCTCCAAAAGGGATTCCGTGAATTGTTCTTATGATTGTGAACATCAATAAGGAAACTGCACCTAAATAGCCTGCAAAAAATACAAAGAAAAGGAAGAAACACAGCATCAAAACTTTCTTTCTCGGAAAACTATCAACAAGATAACCACTGAAAGGTCTTGAAAGCAAAGATGTTAGAGTATATCCAGAAAGCACAAGACCAATAATATCTTTTGTTGCATGGAAATTTTCACTCAAATACAAAGGCAGCAATGGGGTGAGCAAATAGAATGCAAAATAGAGTGCAAAATTTGCAACCATTACTTTTATATAGCCTTCATTCCACAATTTTTCCTGTTTTTCCATAGCAACAACAACTAATAAAACGGCGTTTTATTGTATCAGAACTTTGTTTTAATAAATTAAAACCTTGTTTTGTTTTTTGCGAATAAAGAAGTTATATTTTAGAAAAATAATTTCTTTCCAAAAGTTTGTATAGCACTTTCTTATCTCCCATAACCCACACTAAATCATGCTGTTGGAATGTAATATGAGAAGAAGGCAAAACAATTGGTGCATCATTTCTCTCTATTGCAATGACCATACATTTGTGCTTTATCAAGGAAGAATCCATCAAAGAATTGCCTATCCATTCCGAACCTTCCTCTATGATAAATGTAAGACAGTGAATGATTGATGAAGGGTTGTTGTTCTGCTTGATATTGAAGTCGTTAAGCACCTGAACTTGATTATAATCCATTACCAAAGTGTCATAATCCGCATCCAACTTGCGAAGATTGTTCAAAGTGCCAAGCAAAAGCAATTTGTCGTTGCCATGTATAACAAAATCGCCATCAGGAAAATCAAATTGCTTGCTTCCTCTTTGCACAGATATAATTAAAGCATTGTATTTCTTTCTAAAATTCAGATTTTTAAGACTTTCACCCTCTAATTCACTTGTTTGGCTAAGCAAAAATGGTGCAACATTCACATTACTGTCTATCCAATGCAGATTGTTCAGTTCATTCATAGCACCTTCCGTTGATTTCCTTTGCTGAACTATCTGTCTGGCATTGAAGTTCTTGACAAAACGAGACTCAACTGACCAATAGAAACGCAATAATTTCTTTGAACGGAAAATAATTGCAAAGAAAACGGCAGCAAACACTATAATAACATACCAAGGCAAAGACCAATAAAGATTAACCACCGAACAAAGCAAAATGAAAGCAACGATATATCTGATAACTATAAAGAATGAAAGGATAAATCGGTTGTTAATATCTGAAGTCCAAAGAGATAGGAAAAGATTTGCCTGCTTGCCCTGATTGTGTATCATAGGGCGTATGAAAATTGCAAGCAATAGCAAAGTGGCACAAGAAAGCACTATTTTCTTTATAAAGACTGGCTCTCCTTTTGTTGCAAACTCCACCCCTAAAGACGAAGAAAGAACGAGAATTGCAATACATATTATAATATAAGTGGATAATCGTGAAAAATAAGACACAAGAAACTGTCTCCAAGTAGAAGAAGGTTTCAATTCCTGCTCGTCTTGTTTGTTTGGATAAAGTATTGAATACCAAGATTTAGGAACAACTGCCTCTATAACCCTGTATGCAGGTTCTGCCAAGCGGATGCAATAAGGTGTTGTGAAGGTTGTAATGACAGAAACGGCGATTACAACAGGATAAACGGTAGGAGAAACAATTCCCAAACTCATTCCAAGTGAGGCAACTATGAAAGAAAACTCACCCATCTGCGCAAGAGAAAAACCACTCTGCATTGCTGTTTTCAAATTCTCCCCTGCCAATCTCACACCACAAGTTGTAAAAATCATTTTTCCAAAAATCGATGCACAAGAAATAAGTATGATTATACCAAAGTTATCCATCAAGATTTTAGGGTCAACCATCATGCCGACAGAAACAAAGAATATGGCACCGAAAAAGTCTTTTATTGGAGCAATCACCTTTTCAATCTTCTCTGCTTCAAGAGTTTCCGCAAGCAAAGAGCCCATAATAAAAGCACCTAAAGCAGATGAAAAACCAACACTTGTTGCAAAGACAACCATACCTAAACACAATCCCATAGACACCAAAAGCAATGTTTCCTCATTAAGATGTTTTCTAACCTTACGAAGCAATGTTGGGATAAGATAAATTCCGCAAACCATCCATACCACAAGGAAGAATATAAGTTTGAAAACTACCAAAATCATCTGACTTTCAAACTGTTTGCTCACTCCCAATGTTGAAACAATCACCATAAGTATTATAGCGAAAAGGTCTTCAAACACAAGAATTCCAAAAACTATGCTTGCGAATTTTTCTTTCTGCAGTCCAAGGTCGGAAAAAGCTTTGAAAACAATGGCAGTTGACGACATAATCAGCATACCTCCCAAAAGCAGACTATCGAAAGTCGGCCAACCTATAAGTTTGCCTATAAGAAAACCTAAGATACTGAAACACAGCAC
>JABUUQ010000002.1:887590-891729 GCA_021443125.1 Bacteroidales bacterium | reverse complement strand
CTTGGTTTGTCGCCTATGGACGATGTTACAAATTCGGAATACAGGCAGATTTGCAAACGCTATGGTGCTGATATTCTATATACTGAGTTTGTGGCTTCGGATGCTTTGATTAGGGATGTTGAAAAGTCTGTCCTTAAAGCTTCATTCTTGGAATCTGAAAGACCTATAGGTATTCAAATATTTGGTAATGAACAAAATGCATTGGTTGATGCCGCAATAAAAATGGAGAGTTTGAAACCCGATTTCATAGATATCAATTGGGGGTGTCCTATGAAGAAAGTGGCAGGAAAAGGTGGCGGAAGTGGCATTTTGAAAGATATTCCAAAAATGATAAGTATAACTTCGGCAGTTGTAAAGGCTGTAAAAACACCTGTAAGTGTCAAAACTCGTTTAGGTTATGACGAAGACGACAAGCCCATTGTGGAGGTGGCAGAACGATTGCAAGATGTTGGCATTCAGTTATTGGCAATACACGGACGAACCAAACAACAAATGTATAGAGGTAAGGCTGACTGGACTTTGATTGGCAAAGTGAAGGAGAATAAGCGAATGACAATTCCTATTTTTGGCAACGGCGATATAGATTCTGTTGAAAAAATGATGGAATACAAGAATCGTTATGGTGTGGATGGCATTCTGATTGGTCGGCATAGTGTTGGAAATCCTTTCTTTTTTAGAGAATGCAAATGTGCTTTGGATGGAAAAGCATGGGAACCCGCAACATTCAAAGAAAAATACGATGTATGTTTGGAACACTTGAATGCATTGTCAGAAAAGTACGGAGAAAGGTCTGCAATCGCTGTTATGAGAAAATTCTATCCTCGTTATTTTTTGGGAATGACGGGATTCAAACCATTCAAAATAAGACTTATGGAGGCTAAAACCAAGAACGAAGTTGAGGAAATCTTGTCTTCCTTAAAACTTTGCTTTGAATAACAATACTTTTTTTCAAAACACCTGAAGGATAGTTTGTTATCTGTTCGTTTCTCTTTGCTTTGAATTTGTCTTTCATTGATTTGAAATCTTTTCTTGCAGATATAACTGCTTGATATTCTGCTTTGCTTGTTGTGAAACGAAAGACTATTGCAGCAAGAATGTCGAGATATTTTCGTTTTCTGAGGATTCTATTGAGTTGTTTGGCTGGAAGATTTTTGTAGAGCAACAACAAATTATTCCTAAAGTTGAGATAAGTTTTTTTCGGGTTGATTTTATTCAGTGTTGCACCGCCATAATGATATACAACAGAGTCTGGACAATACATGACCTTATACCCTGCATTTTTTACTCGCCAACAAAAATCTATCTCTTCCATGTGAGCAAAAAAATCTTCATCCAAACCGCCCATTTCTTTGAAAATCTTTGCTTTAACAAACATTGCAGCACCTGAAGCCCAAAAAATTTCCCGTACTTTGTTGTATTGATTTTTGTCTTCCTCTATGTGTTCAAACAATCTGCCTGCACAAAAAGGATAACCCAAATAATCTATATATCCTCCCGCAGCACCAGCATATTCAAACTTTGTTTTGTCTTTGTAGGACAGCAATTTAGGTTGGCAAATAGCTATTTTGTCATCACTTTCCATAAGTTCTATGACAGGTCTCAACCATTTGAAAGTTACTTCCACATCATCATTGAGCAAAACAAAGTATTCGGCCTCTATTTGTGCCAATGCTCTATTGTAACCTCCTGTAAATCCGTAATTTTTCTCTAATGCAATAGTTTTTACCGTTGGAAAATGCTGTGCAATAAACAACAAAGAGTCGTCTTCCGAACCATTATCTGCCACATACACTGTTGCATTGGCAGAATACTTTACTACGGAAGGCAAATACTTCTCTATCAAGCCTTTTGCCCTACCATTCCAATTAAGAATTACTACTGCAATTTTATTCATGACCGACTCTGAACTGTTTGCCTGCCTTTCCTTCTACGCCTTCGTCAAGAGTGTTTCTCGATAAGGTTCTTTCCCAGTATGGATCTTGCAATTCGCCTTTGGCATTGGAATGCAGAAGAAAGTATTCTATCAAATTGCTTTGTTTTGCATAGAAAACGAACTTGCGATTGCTTTCTCCAAAAGGTGTATTGTGGTAAATCCAAATTTGATAAGGGTAGTAATTTACTCCATCAGGGTCGCAGTCTGGTGCATAAGGATTAAGTTGTTGGTCTATGGTTGTTCGTTTTTGGAAACCGCTTGACGCAGTGAATTTTTCGTCAATAATATCATCAGGAGCACCATAAGAAAGATATACTCTGCCCATATCTGTTTCGTACCCCTCTTTTATTTGAGTCTTAAAGTGAGAATTTACATAGTTTATGGCAGACATATATTGTTCATAGGCCTTATTTGGATTGTATGGGTTGTAATCTTTGAAAAATTGGTAAAGAAAATAGCGTTTTTGTGAAGGTGTGGCAGTTTTTGCATTCTTTCTTATAAAATCTTTTTGGACTTCGGATGCAATAGGTATGGTGTAATACATATTATCGGTAAGGGTAGAATCTGGAATAAGGTTAACAAAAGCAGTAGATGGAATATCCAAATTTTCTATATTCATTTTTATTTTGCTTTTCTTGTAGAATGGATGGCGTTTGTAGGCATAAAGTATGTTGTCGCCGTTGCGAATTTCAACTGTAAGGTAGTAACTGTCTTCTGCCAAACTGCTTACATCTATTGAACCGATATAAGAAGATATTTCGGAAGTTTTAATTCTTTTTACCACTTGTACAGAATCAACTTTCTTGTTTGTAGAGATATTTTCTATGATTGTAACAATTGCACAATAGTTGTCCTTGCCGAAAACTTTGTCTGTATTGTAGGCCTCCACATAGTATTTCAATTCTTTTGTATCCTCGCTTATGTCATCAAACATATAAGGGACAAAATCGTAGCCATTTTTTGAATAAGCGTTCTTTTGTTCAGTCTTTTTGTAACTGTCTATCAGCATAATATCAGAAAGATTGACTTCATTCTTGGGATAATCGACCTTTATCAAATCACGATATTGCAAAGGTTGGTCTGTGGTGTTCATGTCCTTCAATTCAAAATACACAACATAATCTCCATTATCCAGAGCCATTCTTTGTATATCCATAATATTGGTGTTTTTCAAAGCATTCTTATCTTTAACCTCTGGACTTTTGATAACTCTTTTGTCTATGTAGATTGCTGAATCGCTATTACTTACAGGGCATATTATTGTAGTAAGTTCAAGTTTTCCTGCCCATAAACCAGACTTTATCTCTTCGATTTTTGCGGTATTTGCATCAATGGCAGTGGTTATTTCAGCGTAATTGCTATTGGATGAGTAGTAAGTGCGAAAACTATAAAGCACATTCAATGTTTGAGATGTGGCAAACAAAGGCAATAATAAAGCAAGTGCAAATACAAAGTTAAGTTTTTTCATATATTTTACAAAGTTAGTGTTCTGCATTAGCGTTTCGGTAAATTAAAACGCCGTTTTATTTTTTTCTTCCTTTGGAATAAATTTTTCAAACAAAGGTTTATTTTTACAAAACGCAAAGTTAAAAAAAATATTAGAGATATGTGCAAAAATATATAAAAATAAAAAAGCCCCACTAAAAAATAGCAGGGCTCAAGGAGTTATATGAATAAATTATTCACCTTTTTCCATTTGTTCTTTCAATGAAGCAAGAACGTCGATGTCGCCAAGAGTAGTTTTTTCTAATATTTGGTTAACTTTCTTTGCAGCAGGCTCTTTTTTAGCCTTTTCTTCTTCAGTTTTCCAAGTACGAGTGTGAGAAAGAACTATTCTTTTTGCTTCTTTAGAGAACTCTATAACTTTGAAGTTCAATTTATCATCAACCTTAACGCTTGATTTATCTTCTTTTGCCAACTGACCTTTTGGACAGAAACCATCGATTCCGTAAGGCAAATTAACGATTGCGCCACTCTTTTCGTTGATAGATGTAATTGTTCCTTCGTGTTCTGAACCAATAGTAAATACTGTTTCAAATACATCCCAAGGATTTTCTTCCAATTGTTTGTGTCCCAAAGAAAGTCTTCTGTTTTCCAAATCCAATTCAAGAACAACAACTTCAATCTTTTCACCAATCTTTGTAAATTCAGCTGGGTGTTTGATTTTCTTGCTCCATGAAAGGTCAGAAATGTGAATCAAACCATC
>JABUUQ010000002.1:883417-887522 GCA_021443125.1 Bacteroidales bacterium | reverse complement strand
TTTACTGGATATTTTTCAGTAATGCCTGCCCATGGGTCTGGTACTAATTGTTTGATACCAAGAGACATCTTTCTTTCTTCTCTGTCAAGAGTAAGAACAACTGCTTCAACTTCGTCACCAACTTTAAGGAATTCGTGAGCTGTGCGTAAGTGTTGGCTCCATGACATTTCAGTTACGTGGATAAGACCTTCAACACCTGCACTGATTTCAACGAATGCACCATAATCAGCGATAACAACAACTTTACCTTTAACCTTATCACCAACTTTCAAGTCAGCATCAAGTTGATCCCAAGGGTGAGGAGTAAGCTGTTTCAAACCAAGAGCGATACGCTTCTTTGTTTCGTCGAATTCAAGTATAACAACTTTGATTTTTTCATCAAGTTGAACGATTTCTTCTGGGTGATTGATTCTACCCCATGAAAGATCTGTGATGTGGATAAGACCATCAACACCACCAAGGTCGATAAATACACCATAAGATGTGATATTCTTAACAGTGCCTTCAAGAACCTGACCTTTTTCAAGATGAGAAATAATTTCAGCCTTTTGAGCTTCGATTTCATCTTCTATCAATGCTTTGTGAGAAACAACTATATTCTTGTATTCATTGTTGATTTTAACAACTTTGAACTCCATAGTTTTGTCTACAAATACATCATAATCTCTGATTGGCTTAACATCAATTTGAGAACCTGGCAAGAATGCGTCAATACCGAATACATCAACGATAAGACCGCCTTTAGTTCTTGATTTAACGTAGCCATTGATAATTTCACCGCTTTCGTATGCTTCATTAACTCTATCCCAAGATTTAAGGATGCGAGCTTTTTTGTGAGACATAAGAACCTGACCATTTGAGTCTTCTTTGTTTTCAATGAATACCTCAACTGTATCACCAACTTTCAATTCTGGATTGTAACGGAATTCTGTTGCAGGGATAACACCGTCAGATTTGAAACCTATGTTAACAACAACTTCTCTGTCATTAACAGAAACAACTGCGCCTTCTGCAACTTGTCCGTTGCCTATTTGGCTGAATGTGTTGTCATAAGCGTTTTCAAGTTTTGCTTTTTCTTCTGAGCCGTAAGCCTCTTTGTTTTCGCCTAGGGCATTCCAATCGAAATCAGCCAATGGCTGAATGTTTTTTGTTTCTCTCATAGAAACTATTTTTTGTTTTGGTTTGTATCAAGCGCTTATCCACTTGAGAATTAAACATATTTTGTCGGGTTCGCAGGAAATGATAAGCTTTCCTCACCCTAAAAGAAAGTGCAAAGATATAAAAAAAAATCAAATTACACTAAAATCTTTGTAATTTTTTAATTTTTAGCGAGAAAGAATAACAAATGCAATAGAATTTATTGCATGCCCAAAAGAGAAAATTAAAACAAAGGAAGAAAAAATTAAAAGCAAGTTTCAACAAATTGAAACGGCGTTTTATTTTTTTGAATAGTCTCTTTCTCCAAAAATTTTGCTACCTACTCTGACGAAAGTTGAGCCCTCTTGTATCGCAATATCATAATCACCGCTCATTCCCATGCTTATATGTTCAAAATAAGCATTTTGAGAGAAAAATGTTTGCTTGCAGTTGTCAAACATTTGCTTAAGATTTCTAAATTCTTTTCTTGTCTGCTCCCTGTCGTCGGTTATGGAGCCTATTCCCATTAAACCGCAAATTCTAATGTTAGTCAACGACTTAAATTCTTCATTACCAAGCATTTGTTCAAGTTCTTCGTAGCTCATTCCGAATTTTGTATCTTCGTGAGAGATATCCATTTCGCACAAACAATCGACTATTCTGTCATGTTTGGCTGCATACTTGTTGATTTCCTTTAGAAGCTTGAACGAATCCACAGAGTGAATCATTGAAACATAGGGGATTATGTATTTTATTTTGTTTTCTTGCAAGTGTCCTATAAAATGCCATTGAATATCCTTTGGAAGAACTTCGTGTTTGTCCCTCATTTCCTGTGCTTTGTTCTCTCCAAAAACTCTTTGCCCGTTATCATAAGCCTCTTGTAATGCTTCTATGGGTTTTGTTTTTGAAACAGCTATAAGAGTTACATTATCAGGTATTTGCTTTCTTACTTGAGCTAAATTTTCTTTTATTGACATGGGATATTTTTTATTGTTTAAGCATTTCTAGAAACTCCTGCTCACTTATCATGGCAATACCAAGATTTTCTGCTTTCTTTTTCTTCTCCGGACCCATTTTTTCGCCACAGATAAGAAAGTCAGTTTTGCTTGAGAGAGAGGACACATTCTTTCCTCCATTATCTTCTATCGCTTTTTTGATGCCTTCGCGAGAGAAAGAAACAAAAGTGCCACTGACAACAAAGCTTTTGCCTTGCAGAATAGATTTTATCTCTTGTTTTTCAACGGCAAATTGCAGTCCTTGTGCTTTAAGTTTTTCTATTTGCAAAAGATTTTCTTCGTTTCTAAACCATGAGAATACACTTTCTGCTATCGTATTGCCTACATCTTCAACATTAAGCAGTTCTTCAACAGAAGCATTTTTTATAGCGTCTATGTTTTCAAAATATCGTGCAAGGGTTTTCGCTCCAACCTCACCAACATAACGGATTCCAAGGGCAAACAAAACTCTTTCAAACGGAATTTGCTTTGATTTATCTATTGCGGCAACTATATTCTCCGCCCCTTTTTGTTGTATGGATAATTTTCTTTCGGCACCAAGCGAATAAATGCCTACTATGTCTTCCGTTGTCAGTTCATACAAAGAAGCAAAATCGGTAACCTTGTTTGCATCCAAAAGATACCTCATTTTTTCGCCTCCAAGGCTTTCTATATTCATTGCTTTCTTTGAGATAAAATGCTGAAAACGACCTAAAATTTGAGGATGACAATGATTGTAGTTAGGACAGTACCATCCTGCCTGCTCTTTCTCTCTCACAAGTTCTGCATTGCACTCAGGACAAGTTTTTATGAACTCTACTTTTTCAAGTTTGTTGGTTTGTTCAAGTTCTTTGTCGTGTTCCACAGCAACAATCTTTGGTATGATTTCTCCACCCTTTTCTATTATCAGAGTGTCCTTGTAGCAAAGATTGAGTTTGTCCATTTGGTCGGAATTATGCAAGGTGGCACGCTTTACCATTGTACCTCCAAGATGCACGGGAGAGAAATTGGCTACAGGTGTTACCACTCCGGTTCTGCCAACTTGATATTCAACATTTTGAAGTATGCTTTTTGCTTGCTCTGCCTTGAATTTGAATGCAGTGGCCCAACGAGGAGATTTTGCAGTGGAGCCAAGCAGATTCCAATACTTTACATTGTTAAGTTTGATAACCACTCCATCTATGTCGTATGGCAGATTGCTTCTTTCTTTGTCCCAATACTCAATAAATTCCATTATCTCTTGAATATTGTGTGCAACTCCCATATAACTTTCTGTCTTAAAGCCCCATTGTTTTGCTTTAAGAAGTCTTTCGTAGTGGGTATCTATGTTGTCTATCTCGTTACCTATAAGAAAATAAAGGATACAATCCAATTTTCTTTTTGCAACCTCTTTGGGGTTTTGAAGTTTCAAACTGCCAGAAGCAGCATTTCGGCAATTGGCAAAAGGTTCTTCGCCATTCTCTATTCTTTGCTTGTTGAATTCTTCAAAAGGTTTGTGAGGGAAAATAACTTCTCCCCTAATCTCAAACTCTTGTGGATAGTTATCTCCTTGAAGTTTCAGAGGTATTGAACGGATTGTTCTTATATTTGCAGTAACATCATCACCAACAACACCATTGCCTCTTGTGGCTGCTCTTTGCAATTCTCCATTACTATACAACAAACTGATTGCCAAGCCATCGTATTTGAGTTCACAAACCCATTCCAAATCTTTTTGTCCTATCGATTCCTCGGCTCTCTGCACAAAATCTATTATTTCTTCTTTTGTATAGGTATTGTCCAAAGACAGCATAGGCCATTTGTGAGAAACTTGCTGAAAATCCTTGTTTATCTCGCCACCAACTCTTTGTGTGGGAGAATTAAGGGATGCAAATTGAGGATATTGTCTTTCCAAACTATCTAAATAACGCAAAAGTTCGTCAAACTCTCTGTCTTCAATAGTGGGAGAGTCTAATACATAGTACTCATAAGAG
>JABUUQ010000002.1:878476-883365 GCA_021443125.1 Bacteroidales bacterium | reverse complement strand
TATCTTCTGTCATTAGATTGTTGGTTCTTCGTCGTCTTTTTGTAGTTCGTTGGTTATATCTTCATCTATCATATTTTCTCTGCGTGCTTTCTTCAAAGTGTCGCTTGTAAGTTCATCGTACTCACGCCTGTTTCTTATGATGTCTGCTGCAAGATAAACTGCGTTTCTAAAACTTTGGGCAGAGGCTTGGTTTTTGCCTGCTATCTCATAGGCTGTGCCATGTGCAGGAGATGTTCTTACATAAGGAAGTCCTGCTGTAAAATTAACACCTTCGGTAAAAGACATAAGTTTGAAAGGTATTAAGCCTTGGTCGTGATACAAAGCCATAACACCATCAAAGTCGTTCATACTGCCATTTCCAAAGAAACCATCAGAAGGATAAGGGCCAAAAGCTAAAATTCCTTGGTCGAATGCTTCCTTTATTGCTGGTGCTACGATTTCGTCATCCTCCCTGCCAATAAGACCATGGTCGCCTGCGTGAGGATTTAGTGCCAATACTGCAATTTTTGGCATTCTTATTCCAAAATCTCTTCGTAGGGAATTATCCATAACCCTCAATTTTCTTATTATAAGTTCTTTTGTAAGAATTTTTGGCACATCGGTAAGAGCAAGATGGTTGGTCATGATACCTATATGTATGTTTCTGCAGGTCATAATCATCAAAGACTCATCTGCTCCGAACTTCTTGGTAAGGTATTCTGTGTGTCCTGGGAAGTTAAAGGTATCGCTTTGTATGTTTTTCTTGTTTATAGGATTTGTTACCAAAGCATCTATATGACCATCCATAACTTCCTGGCATGCTCTTTCCAAACTCATTGCAGCAAGTTTGCCTCCTATTTCTGTTGGCTGACCTACATCAATTTTAACCTCTTCTTGTATAATATTCAGCACATTAAATTTATGATCTTCGGCTTGATTGGCTTGGCGAATGTTCAAAAAAGCAAAGTCATTGGCACCTATAAGTTTTTTATAGTAGGAAAGGATTTTTGAAGAGCCGTAAAGAATTGGTGTACAGCAATCCATCATACGACTGTCTGCAAAACATTTCAGCATTACCTCGTAACCTATACCATTTATATCGCCTTGAGAAATACCTATCTTTACCAATTCGTTAGGATTGTTGTTTCTTGGTTTTGGAGCATAGGCATCATTCTTTGGACGAGAATTAAAACCAAATTCACCTCTATTATTGCGTGAAGGTCTGTAATTATTTGTTTTGTTATTATCTGTCATTATTATTGTGTTTTAGAAATTCCTCAAAAAATCAACAAGCATTCTTATTCCATAACCTGTTGCACCCAATCTGTTGTAAGAATCTTTCTTTGTTGTGAAAGAAACGCCAGCAATATCCAAATGAATATAAGGATAATTGGTAAAGAAAGCCAAGAATTTGCCTGCTGTTATCATTCCTGCAAAAGATTCGCCAGAGTTTTTTATGTCTGCAATTTCAGATTTTATGCAATCGTCGTATTCACTCCAGAATGGGAACTCTGCTATTCTTTCATAAACATTTTCACCAGCCTTTTTCAGTGCTTGCATATAGTTTTCTGCGTCTTGATGCATTGCAACAATTCCATAAGGGCCTATTGCTCTTTGTGCAGCACCAGTAAGAGTTGCAGCATCTATAACAAGTTCCGGATTCAACTGCTTTGCATAAGCCAAAGCATCGGCAAGAATCATTCTACCCTCTGCATCAGTGTTTATAACCTCTACATTTGTACCATCATACATATTTATAATGTCTCCATTGCAATAAGCATTTCCGTTTGGTCTATTGTCTGTTGCCGGCATCAAAGCTATGATATGCAAAGGCAGGTTAAGGCGTGCTGCAGCATAGATAGTGCAAGCCATAGTTGCAGAACCCGACATATCATCCTTCATATCGTTCATATAGTTGTCGGTTTTGATATTCAAACCACCAGTATCATAAACTATACCCTTACCAACCAAAACTATAGGCTTGTCATTCTTGTGATTTTCAGGCTTATACTCCATAATAGTGAAAGTTGGAGGATCTATACTGCCTTTATTGACTGCAAGAATACCGCCCATTTTTTCTTTCTCTATCTTTTCCTTGTTCCAAACCTCTACATTTATGCCTGCTTCTTGTCCCATAGACACAAAATTCTGTGCCAAAGACTCTGCATTTATCACCATAACTGGCTCATTCACAAGATTTCTGCTTTTTTCTGTAGCTTCAATAACCACACGCAAGAATTCAATATCTTCTTTTGCTATTTCTTTGTGTGCAATGTGCAGATTATCAAAAGGATGTATGCATCTTTTTTCGTCAGTCTTGTATTTGTCAAAAATATAGCTTGCTATCATCATACCTTCGGTAAAGGCAAGAATTTTTTCCTTGCTGCAATCGCTGTCGATTTGAAGGTCTGAAATATAGTTTTCGTCGCAAAATTCCAACACCTTTGCACCAAGTTTTCTGTATTGTTCTTTTGCCTTATATTCTTGCTTGTCTTCTTTTACCACACAGACAATCACATATTTAGACAACTCATTGAAAGAAAAAAACTTACTTTCTCTTTCAGCATATTCCTTTTTTATGTATTCTATTTGTTGTTTAGACAAAATACCTTCGTTCAACGAATTGATATTGCTATCGTTGCAAACAAAAACTACCGAAGAATCCTGCTTTATTGTTTGTATTTTATCAATGTTTATCATATTTATTCTTGTTTTGATTTTATAAACTGCAAAGATAACAAAAAAATCCATTATTAAAACTTGATTTCAAAAAATTAAAACAAAGAAAGAAAAAATTATTCCTTGCTTTTAATTTTTTATCTTTTGCTTTCAGTAATTTAGATTGGTATTGGTGTTCTTTGCCATAAATTCACTATTTTTGCAAACTGATATGAGAAAAATTGCGTTTCATACTTTAGGTTGCAAACTCAACTTTGCCGAAAGTTCCGACTTGTTGAGAAGATTTATAAAGGAGGGATTTACTGAGTGTTCTTTTCATGAAAAGGCCGATGTATATGTTGTGAACACCTGCACTGTAACGGCTATTGCAGAAAAGAAAGGTCGCAATGCAATAAGGCAGGCTCACAAACTCAATCCAGAAGCTCTTATTGCTGTAATTGGTTGTTTTGCACAAGTTAACGCAAAAGAGATTGAAAAAATCGAAGGTGTGGGACTTATTCTTGGCAATGACAACAAACATCTTCTTATAGACAAGGTTGTTCAATGGCAAAAAGAAAGAGAATTGAGCAAAACACATCCTCTTCACAACTGCGTAATTGATATTTCCACACTAAAAAGTTTCTATTCTTCCATTTCTTTTTCAGATAGAACGAGAGGATTTTTGAAAGTTCAGGACGGGTGCGACTATTTTTGTTCCTATTGTGAGATTCCTTTTGCACGAGGCCGTTCAAGAAGTTGTAGTATAGAGCAAGCCGTAAGGGATGCAGAAGTCTTGGCAAAGGAAAACAAAAAAGAAGTGGTTATAACTGGCGTAAATATAGGAGATTTTGGCAAAGATTCCGATGAAGATTTTTTGGGCCTTATAAAAGCCTTGGACAAGATAGACGCAATAAAAAGATATAGGATTTCGAGCATAGAACCCAACCTTCTGACAAAAGAAATTATAGATTTTTGTGCAGAGTCAAGGAGTTTTATGCCGCATTTCCATATTCCTTTGCAGGCAGGCAGTAATATCGTTTTGAAAACAATGCGAAGAAGATACACAAGAGAAGATTTTGCAGAAAAAGTGTTGTATATAAAGAAAATTATGCCCGAAGCCTTTATTGCTTGCGATGTAATGACAGGTTTCAACACCGAAAGCGACAAAGAATTTCAGTCTTCTTATGATTTTCTTAAAGCATTGCCTTTGGCTTTCATTCATGTTTTCACATATTCCGACAGACCAGATACAAAAGTTCAGCATATTCCCGACAGTGTTCCCGTGCATATTCGCAAGGAAAGAAGCGATATTTTGCAAAAACTTGCTTTTGAGAAAAAGAAAGAGTTTTACACTCAAAATATAGGCTATGAAGGCAATGTATTGTGGGAAGAAAGCAATAAGGATGGCAAGATGTACGGATTTACAGACAATTACATAAGGGTGCAAAGAGCTTTTGATGCGAAAAAAATAAACGAGATAAGCCACGAAACACTGTTGAAACTTTCAGAAGACAAAGAATTTTTCGTTTTATAGGCAAAAAATCTCGTCTTTCTTTAATAAATTTATTGTGTATTGCGGTCTGTTTCATTTTTTTTTAATATCTTTGCTACAAATTTGTACAGACTATGAAAAAAACATTACTTATAGCTGCCATTATCGTTGTAGCATTCACATCTTGCAAAAGTTTGAAAGAAGACACCTTTCATTCCGACTATCAAAACATACAACTGCTTCCACGCCTTACTTGTTGGATAGACCAGCCTTCGTTTGAGAATGCCTATGGTGCCAATTCCTACTCTGTGAAGGCCTGCAATGATTTGGAACATCCATATGGCCTAACGGAAACTCCTTATGGCAAAGGCGTATATGAGATTAATGAAAACACAAAACTCTATACAGCAGAAAAAAGAATACAAGATGCTGCAACAGTCTTTGTATATGATGTTTACGAAAACATTTCCGACCCTACAACCCTAAGAGCAGGCAATATAGTTCTAAGAGCAGGCGCTATTTATTGCAAAAACAACTATAAATGGAGTTGGTTGAGTGGTTTTACTTTGGGAGTTTTCAATGCAATGGGCATGCCTATGGCTTCAAATACCACGGAATTGGAAGTTATTGTGGAGATTTACGACAAAAGAAACAACCTTGTGGCTCAATATAACGAAAGAGGTTATGCAAAAGTGCCTATGGCAGCATATCATGGTTATTATGAATTCCAGCGTAGAGCAGGAGATTTGGCTTTACAAGA
>JABUUQ010000002.1:875214-878446 GCA_021443125.1 Bacteroidales bacterium | reverse complement strand
CGAGACTACGATATGATAAATGCAAAACTCAAATAAGTAGGTTTGTTAAATGATTGATGTGGTGTGAAAAGTCAATTATCGGAATTTGCGTAAAGTCCATTTGCCTGACGCTTCTTTGCAGTTTGCTTTTTGTTTGTTCAAAAGTGGATGCACAAGATATTCATTTTTCGTCTTTGAGTTTTAGTCCTATGTTTAACAACCCTGCCTACACAGGTTTAATGAATTACAAATTTAGAGTTTCAAGTATCTACAGAAATCAATGGTCTACTGTTTCCAAAGGTTACAACACTTTTCTTGCAAGTGCTGAATGTCAGCCTATGTTCTCAAACAGATCTCTCAGTGGTATGGGATTGGGACTTTCTTTTACTAATGATGTGGCAGGAAGCCTTTCCTATGGCGAACAAGACATAGGTTTTGCATTGTCATACTTCTTTGCATTGAATAGAAAGAAAGATTCTTTTCTTTCCATAGGCGTTTTGGGCAAGAGAGAAAGCTGGGGATACAATTCTGTCAATGCAAATTTCAACCAATCTGGCATATACGATGACAATATCAAATACGAAAATCTCACAACCTATACCCTTTCACTCGGAGCCGCCTATCAATTTGATAGAAACGAAAGAAGTTTTCAGTTAGGTGTTGCTGTATTCAATATCAACGAACCTTCTTTGACTTATTTCGAAAACAGCACCGATGAAAGCAAGGTTCACAGAAGATACAATCTTAATACAGCGTACTATTTCAACATAAATGAAAAATTAGCATTAAGACCACAAATTCTCATCAACCAACAATACAAATATAATGAGTTTGTTGCTGGAACAGACCTTGTAATTCATCTTGACGATGCTATTTTTACCCAACAACTTCTTTCTATCGGTCTTTTTTGCAGAAATGGCGAATCAATAATAGTTAGTCCTAAATATAAGTATAACAGTTTTCTTGTGGGCGTTTCCTATGATGTCAATATATCTCAGTTAGCCAAGGTGTCAAATACCTATGGTGCGATGGAGATTTGGCTGTCCTATGCATTCGACCCTTCTTTCAGAGGAAAACATAAAAACACAAAAATACCATGTCCAATATTCTAAAAACTCTAAGTTTAGCAATAGTTTTAGCAGTGTCTTTTGTGCAAACACCATTACTTGCACAAGAAAAATATGCCAAAGAATACGAAAAAGCAGGCGACAAATCTATGGAAAAACATGAGTATCAGCAGGCTTTGGATTATTATATGCTGGGCAGAAAGTTCCTTAAACAAAACCTGACTCTTATGTATAAATGTGGCGAAGCTTGTTTGGCAATGAAGGATTATGACAAAGCAGAATTTTGGTACCAAAAAGTTTTGATAGAGAACGACACCACGGATATAAACCAAACTTATCCTTTGTTATATCTTCATTTGGCACAAGCGTCTATCTCTAATGGCAACATAATTCAGGCACAAAGTTTTTTGAATACTTGTCTTTTGGATTGCAATGACATTGAAATAAGAAAGCAATGCAAAAACGAGCTGGCGAAAATTGATTGGATTATCGACAACGACACTCCTATGGATTTCACTATAACAAATCTTGGCAAAAACATTAACAACGAGGCATCACAACTTAATACTTTTGTGCTGAAAGACAGTATTATTTTTTTCACTACCCCAGAATACAAAACAAACACAAAAAACGGACAAACATACTACACAGATATTTACAACCAAATCTATTATAGCTATATAGATGAGGATTATTACACACCAGCCAACAAACTTGAGTGGGGCGATATAAACAAAAAGAAAACAAATTGTTCTGATTTCTTCTTCGATACCCTTACCGCAACAGTATATTACACTCAGACCACAGAAAAGAAAGGTAAAAACATATCAAATATTTATTTTTCCACATTCTCTAACGGAAAATGGTCAAAGCCTGAGGCTTTCAAGCCAACATATAGCAAAGACTATTCATCAACCCACCCTGTCATTGCAAGATATAACAATGAAGTGCTTATGTATTTTGCTTCCGACAGAGAAGGTGGCTATGGCAAGATGGACATTTGGTATATCGATATGAAAAATACCAACGATATTCCAAAAAATCTTGGCTCCACAATCAACACTAACGGAAACGAGATAACACCTTTTTATTTTGAAGATGAGGAAGAGCTTTATTTTTCATCAGACACCCACAAAGGTTTTGGCGGATTTGACATTTTCCGTTCAGTTGGCTGGAGGGAAAGATGGACACAGGCAGAAAATCTAAAACAACCTATAAATTCTCCTGCCAACGACCTTTATCCTTTCATAATCGACTCAGACAACGACGGATACTTTACTTCCAACCGTCCAACAGAAAACAATAAGGACAACAAAACCTGTTGCAACGATTTATATAGGTTTTCCAGCAATCTGCCAGACGAACCTACCATGTCAACTATAATAAATAAGATGACAGGTTTCAATCCTGCCACCGACCTTCCTCTTTCTCTTTACTTCCATAACGATTCTCCTGATGCGGGAAGCGAAAGTGCCACTACAGACCTTTCATATCAGGACTGCTACAAGCTATATAATTCACTAAGCAACCAATATAAAGCATCAAGAACAAAAGGTCTGGACGATTCTCTTGCAAACGCCGAGATAAAAGCAATAGACGACTTCATGACTAACAAACTTAAGAAAGGGTATGACAAACTTAACGAAATATGTGAGTATATCCTCGATAAATTACAAGACAACAAGAACATAACTATTCAAATTCGCGGCTATTGTTCCTCTTTGTTCGAAACAAATTACAATTTCAACCTTGCAGAACGAAGAATCAACTCTGTGGAGAACTATTTCAGAAAATGGAACGACGGAGTTCTTTTGCAATATATGGATGAAACGGCAGAGGATGGCCAAAAGAAACTTGCCGTTCAGCATCTTGCAATCGGCAAACTTGAATCCACTTCACCAAACCCAACAACCCTTGCAGAGAAACGCCAAAGTGTATTTTTGGATTCTTCAATGCAGGAACGCAGAATAGAAATCAAGGTTATACAAGTAAGAGAATAGCATTTTTTTTTGCACTCTGCCACATTAAAACGCCGTAATAAAAAATCAGAAGCAAGGAATAATTTTTTAGAACGCCGTTTCAATCTGCCAGAACTTTGTTTCACACACTTTTTTCACCGATATAAACTATATTTTCGCTATGAAAAATCTATATAATTGCATAATAATTTTTTGCTTGTGCGTTTT
>JABUUQ010000002.1:873103-874815 GCA_021443125.1 Bacteroidales bacterium | reverse complement strand
CAAGGCAACATAATAGAAGAAAGAATCCTCACTCCCGACAACAGTGTCGAACAAATATCAAAATATATCTACAAAAAAGGCCGTTTAATCGAAGGACAAGTCTATTCTTCCGACGGAAAACTCACATTATCATGCCGTTACAAATACGACAACAAAGGAAATATGCTATCCACCACCCTTTTCGACAAAGACAATACCTATACCAACAAGATAAGTTACCACTACAACGCCGAAGGTTTTCCAATTGTGGAGGTAAAACAAAGAGCCGGCTATACCACTCTGCAACTCAATAATATATATGTAACAGATCAGATGGGCAACTGGACACAACGCATCATGCTTTGCGAAGATGAGGCGTTCAAAATAACAAAACGAGAGATAGAATACTATAATTAAAAGCCAAAACCTTATGGCAAAGTCAAAAAACAAGTTTTCCATAAAACGATTGTTCAAAACGCTGTGCATTATCGCCATTTGCTACATCACATACACCGTTTTGATTACCGCACTCTACCGATTTGTCAACCCACCTTTCACAATTCTTATGGTGCAACGCTGTGTTGAGCAAACATTTTCCAAAGATCGCGAGGTAAGACTAAGAAAAACATGGGTGAAACTCGAAGATATCTCACCTTATATGCTAAGAGGGGTTGTTGCAGCTGAGGATAACAATTTCAAGAACCACAACGGCTTCGATTTCAAGGCGATAGAGAACGCCAGAAAGATAAACGACCAAAAGGGAAAGACGATCTACGGCGCCAGTACCATAACTCAGCAAACTGCAAAGAACACTTTTTTATGGCTTCACAAGAGTTACTTTCGCAAAGGCTTGGAAGCGTGGCACACAGTGCTGATGGAGCTTTGGTGGCCCAAGAAACGCATCATGGAAGTCTACCTTAATGTGATAGAATTCGGCGATGGCATCTACGGAGTGGAAGAAGCGAGCCTCTACTACTTCAATAAACACGCTTCAGAACTCACAAAACGAGAGGCAGCCCTGCTTTCAGCCATTCTACCCTCACCTTTGCACCGCGATGCCGCCCATCCGAGCCCCAAAGTACAAAGAAGAGCGAACATGATTCAAAGAAAAATGAACATTATCGGCCCAGTAAGACTCTAAAACCAAGTATGCACACAGACATTTGGGACAAACTTCTCGAAGATTTTGCTTATTACATGCTGCTTGAGCGTTCTCTGTCGGAGAATACTCGAATGGCGTATCTTGCTGACTGCAAAAGATTTGTGGAATACCTACATGGGCTTCCGACTCCTCTTTTTCCCGACACGATAACGGTGAAAGACTTGGAGGAATTCCTGATTTCATTGGAAAAAACCAAGACAACAATAGAGCGAAAGCAGATAAAAGACGCCGAATCCATGCTTTTGAAAACTACATCGCAAATCCGTATCATTCAAGGGATAAGAGCGTTTTTCAAATTCATGATTCTCAAGGACGAGATAGCGAAAAATCCAGCCGAATTGCTCGATTTGCCCAAACAATCCGCCCTTCTGCCCGACATACTCGAAAGAGAAGAAATCCAAAACATGCTAAAAATCCATGAGAACTCCACAATACTCCATGAAGTGCGCAATCGGCTGATTATAAACCTACTATACGCCACAGGGCTCAGAGTTTCCGAACTCACAAACCTCAAATTGTCCGACATAAACTTCAAAGAAGAATACTTAGACATCATTGGCAAGGGCGACAA
>JABUUQ010000002.1:871018-872591 GCA_021443125.1 Bacteroidales bacterium | reverse complement strand
TCAAACGGCAGGCGATTGACCAAAGAACGCCCCAAAGTGAGCTCATCGGCATATTCTATGTTGTCTCCAACCGCTACACCGCGAGAAATGACCGACACTTTGACGTTATAATCCTTCACAAGCTTGTTAATGTAGAAGCAAGTGGTGTCTCCTTCCATCGTTGTGGGCAAAGCCAGAATCACTTCCCTAACATCCTCTTTCACAACGCGTTCTACAAGTTCGGCAATCTTGATATCCTTTGCCGAAATGCCATCAACAGGCGAGATAACGCCACCTAAAACATGATAAACGCCGTTATACTGATTGGTGTTCTCGATTGCCATCACGTCTCTGACGTTTTCCACAACGCAAAGCAAGGAACTGTCCCTGGACTCGTCGGAACACACTTCGCAAAGCTCATTATCCGAGATGGAAAAGCACTTTTTGCAAATTTTCACCTCATTTTGCAGATTCACAATGGCTTCTGCCAAACTTTTTGCCTCCAAATCGTCCTGCGAAAGCAAGTAAAGAGCAAAACGCAAAGCCGTTCTGCGCCCCACACCTGGCAATTTGGAGAACTCATTTATCACTTTCTCAAGATGAACAGACGGATAATTCATATTTTTTCAAGTTTCTACTTCATTTTACACCTATATATAATATATAAATGGCGAACAATTCACTCAAAACCTCGTTTCCACTGCATCGTTCGGCAATTTTGAGCAACAAAACGAAGAATTCAGCAATTTTTACACCTATATATAATATATAAATGGCGAACAATTCACTCAAACCCTCGTTTCCACTGCATCGTTCACGAGTTTTGGAACTGAAAACCAAGAAAAGCGGTAGCCAAATAAAGTAACGAAGTTACCTTTCTTCGGCTTACGCATACACATCCGTGAATTCTGCACCAAAAACCTTGTTTCAGCACTCCACACTGGTGAATTCTGCACTGCGTTAGCCGAAAAAAGTGTCGAAGACACCGAAAAACGCAACGAAGTTGCCGAATTTTTGCTATTCTTTCTTGTCTGGCTGTTCTTCTTCGGCGATTTGGTCACCTAATTCCAAGTTTTGCAAACCTGTAATATTGGTATTCACTTCATAAACCCCTGCTCCCTTGATATCTTTCTTGAATGCTTTTGAAGGATAGAAACGAACTGACACATCAGTTACTGTTTCTGGAGTAACTTGTGAAAGAGTATTTACAGTTTTTGACTTAAATTTTGGAATAAAATGCCCAAGATATGGAAGTTTTACTGCGTGTCCGTTAGAGATATAGCGGTAAAAAACTGTCTCAAAGCTCTTTAAGCAGTTCAAAACATCACCTTCACTCAATGAACTCAACTCAGAAATATCTTTACATATTCTTTTAAGGTCCACATCGTTGTTTCTAAATAAACGAGCCATGTATTTGATGCCAGGTTCTGCACCAACCATAATTTGTCTCTTGACTCTTACATAACCGATTGCCATAATATTAATTTGTTTTAAGTTAATAAATTATTTAATTGTTGATTTAATTTTTGCAAAGATAGAAAAAATATTTTTAACCACCAAATTTTTTATAAAATATTTTCTGTTTCACGCGAGT
>JABUUQ010000002.1:866108-869438 GCA_021443125.1 Bacteroidales bacterium | reverse complement strand
ATGCGTAAGCCGAAGAAAGTAACGAAGTTACCTTGCTTTTCAGTTCAAAAATTCGTGAATGATGCACTGAAAACTTGGATGAGTTGCAGAAAAACGCAATAATGTTGCAAAAAATCTTACAAATCAAAAATTTTTATTATCTTTGCACAAATTAAAATTTTGATTTATTATGGAAATTCTTATTTTTGTGGCGTTTTTGCTTTACACTGCTTTGATGTTTCTTGTTACCTATCTCACTTCTCGAAGAGCCAATTCGCAGAGTTTTTTTTCTGGCAACAAGAAAAGCCCTTGGTTTGTAGTGGCTTACGGTATGATTGGCGCAAGTCTTAGTGGTGTGACCTTTTTGTCGGTTCCTGGTTGGGTGAATGACCGTTTGTTCACCTACATGCTTATGGTTGTGGGCTATTTTCTTGGTTATCTGGTGATTGCTTTTGTTCTTATGCCCACTTATTACCGATTGAATCTCGTATCTATTTATTCCTATCTCGGCAAACGCTATGGCACTTTCTCGAATCGAACAGGCAGCTTCTTTTTTCTTCTATCTCGTTGTCTTGGAGCAAGTTTGAGGATGTTCATTGTTATTATTGTGTTGTATAATTTTGTGTTCAAAGCGTGGGGTCTTGGGTTTGAACTGACGGTTGTTCTGTTTCTTGCGTTGATTCTTCTGTTCACGATGAAAGGTGGGGTAAAGACGATTGTATGGACGGATACTCTGCAGACAACTTTTATGCTTATAAGTTTGGTTCTTTGTTTTGTGATGGTGGCTAAGGAGTTGGGTTTCAATATTTTTGGCCTTGTGAGTGAGATAAGCAAGAGTGAGTATTTTGTTTTCATAGATACGGATGCGGCAAGCAGGAATTGTTGGTGGAAACAGGTGCTTGGTGGTATGTTTATTTGTATTGCGATGACGGGTTTGGACCAAGAGATGATGCAGAAGAACCTCTCTTGCAAGGATTTACGCTCTGCACAGAAGAATATGCTGACTTTTTCGCTGATTTTGTTTGTTGTGAATTTTCTTTTCTTGCTTTTGGGTGCTGCTCTCTACATTTTCAGGGCGAAAAATGGCATTGCGGCGTCGGGTGATGAGCTTTTCGCAACGGTTTCCATAGAGTTTTTGCCGCCGATTGCCAGTTTGGTGTTCATAATCGGGCTTATTTCGGCGTTATATCCAAGTGCTGATGGTGCATTAACGTCTTTAACCACAGCGTTTTGCATAGATTTTTTGGGTTTTGAAAGAAAAAATAATGTGGATGAAGCAAAAAAAACTCGGATTCGCCATTGGGTGCATGTGGGTTTTGCGATGGTGTTCACGATTGTGATAATTTTTTATTATCATTGCAAGAATGAGCATCTGATTGACGTGCTTTACCAGGTTGCTTCGATAACTTACGGGCCGCTTTTGGGCTTGTTTGCGTTTGGTTTGGCTACTAAGCGTGTTGTTATGGACAAATGGGTTCCTGTTGTTTGCATTGTGTCGCCGATAATTTGCTTTGTGCTGAATAACAACTCGTTACAGTGGTTCAATTACAGCTTTGACTTCGAGTTATTACTACTTAACGGGCTGATAACCTGCATTGGATTGTGGATTATCAGTAAAAAAGGTGGTAAAATGAATAATGGGTAGAGGATTACAGGTAACTCTTTACGTCAGAGAGGGTTATGGTCTTGTCGCATAGGATTGTAAGACGCTCAATTATGTTTCTAAGTTGGCGAATGTTGCCTGTGTAGTCGTAATCCTGCAAAAATTTTACGGCAGATGGCTCTATGGTGAGGCGTTCTGAGTTGTTGTCGGTGGAAATCAGAGTTAGGAAGTGGTCAACCAGCAATGGAATGTCGTCTTTTCGCTCTTGAAGTGATGGAACCTTGATTTCGATGACGTTGATTCGGTGATATAGGTCCTCACGAAAGCGTCCTGATTCGATTTCTTCTCGTAAATTTTTGTTAGTTGCGGAAATTATTCTGACATCTACGCGAATATCTTTCTCGCTTCCAACAGGTTGTATCTTCTTTTCTTGTATCGCAGTGAGAACTTTGCTTTGCGTGTTAAGGGACATGTCTCCTATTTCGTCCAAAAAAAGAGTGCCGGTGTCAGCAAGCTGAAATTTGCCCTTTTGTTTTGCTACGGCCGAAGTAAATGAACCTTTCTCGTGTCCAAAAAGCTCACTCTCAATAAGTTCATTAGGAATCGCTGCGCAATTTACCTCAACGAACGGGTTCTTGTTTCGCAAACTTTTCTCGAAAAGCATCTTGGCTACGAGTTCTTTGCCTGTGCCGTTCTCGCCTGTTATCAATACTTTAGCATCTGTGGGAGCTACCCTCTCAATCATAGCAAGCATTTGTTTGACTTGAGCAGATTGGCCGATAATTGTTGTTTGTTGGGTGGTATTTGTTGGAGTTTTGGTGCGTTTTATTGGTTTTGGTAACGAAATATTTTGTTTTGACTTCGCAACTTGCTCTTTTACAACGGCAAGTATTCTATTCAAGTCGAGAGGTTTTTCAACGTAATCGACAGCTCCGTGTTTCAGGCTCTCCACTGCAGTCTCTATGGTGCCATGTCCGGAAAACATGACGATAGGTGCGGTATTGAACTCCTTGGATTTTTCCAAAAATTCTATACCATCCATTTTTGGCATCTTGATGTCGCAAAAAATAAGGTCAAAAACTTGTTGCTTTATCTTTTCTATGGCATCCTTACCGTCGGTTGCCTCACTGACTTCGTAATCTTCAAATTCCAAAATCTCTCTTAAAGCTCTTCGGATAGCTTTCTCGTCATCTATGATAAGTATATGATACATAGGCTTATAAATTCATCTTATTGTATGCGATTAACCAACGAACAGGCACTTCTCCCTCCATTGCAGACTGGTAATCCTCGTAGTTGCATGGTACGATGTAGTGGTTGAAGTATTTGTATTTGGAATCTTGTGAGCAAGGCACCTCAACCCACCATCTATCGCTTTTCTTGCTTTTATAAAATACTAATTCGTCGCCTTGTTCCTCTATCAACACAGTGAATTTCAAGTAGTTTGACTTATCTTTTTGAGGAAAATCCCTTTTTCTCCATAGGTAGCCTTCTATGAAATAGTATAGTGCATGAGCAACAATATGAGATGTTCTGCCATTTATATCTCTGTCGGGATTGATTCCAGTAAGACACAAAGAAGAAAGCTTATCGCTCATGCCAGCATAGTTGACTATCTTGCAAAATTCTTCTCCGTATAGTCCGTGAGGAGAAATTGAGCAAGGGGCATCGGAAGCTCTTATGGAATTTACATCCAATACAACCATATCTGCATCTCTTATCATTGGTTCTATCTTGTCTAATTCTGA
>JABUUQ010000002.1:864502-866078 GCA_021443125.1 Bacteroidales bacterium | reverse complement strand
CGCAAATTATCCAACATCTCCAATGCTTTCTTATCTACAAAATATGATTGGTATGCTATATGAGAATAATCAAACAGATAGTTAGGGTCGTTGCACAAAAGTTTGTGTATGTAGTTTTCATCAGTAACTTCTTCGTCGTCTCCTATCAAATCGAAACGAGAATCCACATTAAGTATATTTATTATTTGTGCTATATTTACATAAGCCATATAAGCACCAATCACAACATCGTTTGAACCACCAATAAGCACTGGTAACACACCTCTTTGCAACAACCACGACATAACTTCTGCTATTGCATAGTATGTGTCTTTGACTGTTTCACCACAAATGATATTTCCTAAATCTGCAATTTTGAATTTGGTATCTTGAGGCATCAATTCATAAAAATACTTTCTTATTTCATTGGCAGCTTTTGCACAACCTTTATTATGCACAGATGCTCTGTCTTCCTGTACTCCTATAATAGCTATTTCTACTGACTTGTCTATATTTGGGAATTGCTCACCTTCTTTATTTATCAACAATTTCTCGCCCCATGTTGGTGCAAAATGCTTTGCGTCTGTATCTATAAAATCACTCAACCTCAATGGCTGCAAATAGTTTTCTATCTCTTTCATCTTCTTTACTAATTTATTCTTTCAATTTCTGCACCTATGGCATTAAGTCTTTCGTCTATGTTTTGATAACCTCTGTCTATCTGTTCTATGTTTTCGATTATTGAAGTTCCTTCTGCACTCATTGCTGCAATCAACAAGGCTACACCAGCACGAATATCAGGGCTTGTCATTCTAATTCCTCTCAGTTTATACTTTCTTTCATTGCCTATAACCGTTGCTCTGTGAGGGTCGCATAAAATAATTTTTGCTCCCATATCTATCAGTTTATCAACAAAGAACAATCTGCTTTCAAACATTTTTTGATGAATCAGCACACTACCCCTCGCCAAAGTTGCAACAACCAAAGCTATACTTATAAGATCGGGAGTAAAGCCTGGCCATGGTGCGTCGGATATTGTCATTATTGAACCATCCATAAATTTCTCTATCTCGTATATGTCTTGCGATGGAACGATAATATCATCCTTTTCTCTAAGCACTTTTATACCCAAACGAGAGAAGACTTCAGGAATATTACCCAAATGACGCCATTGTATATCTCTCATTCTTATGTTGCTTTGTGTCATTGCCGCCAAACCAATAAAGCTTCCTACCTCTATCATATCTGGCAACAAAGTGTGCTCACAACCTTCCAACTCACTAACACCTTCTATTGTAAGAAGGTTGCTGCCTACCCCACTTATCTTTGCACCCATATTGTTAAGCATAGTGCATAACTGATAAAGGTATGGTTCGCAAGCAGCATTGAATATTGTTGTTACTCCTTCTGCACAAACACTTGCCATAACAGCATTTGCAGTACCTGTTACAGAAGCTTCATCCAATAATATATATGTGCCTTTGAGATTGTTGCCATCCACATCATAGGACATTGTCTCAAAGTTATATGAAATTCTTGCTCCTAATTTTTCAAAAGAATTAAAGTGGGTATCCAAACGTCTTCTTCCTATCTTGTC
>JABUUQ010000002.1:863435-864437 GCA_021443125.1 Bacteroidales bacterium | reverse complement strand
CCCCTTAAACGTGTTGCCCTTTCGCAGTATTCAGGCGAATAAATTCTTTCTATATCCACATCTGATGCGTAAAAAACAAAAGTACCCAAACCTTTATTCTCTACCTTGCAACCAAGATATTCCAACAAAGAGATTAAATTATTGACATCTCTGATATCTGGAATATTATGTATTGTTACCTTCTTTTTTGTCAACAATACAGCACAAATAACTTGCAAAGCTTCATTTTTTGCACCTTGTACTTTTATTTCTCCGTTAAGATGTTTTCCACCTGTAATTCTGAAAGAAGACATATTGCTTTGTTATTTTTGTTTTTCTTTTTTCACATTGGCAACAACTTTTTTCTGTTGCTTTTTGTTGGCATTCTTTTTCTTTGGATTAGTCATAAAAGAGCGTGTTGTCCTGAATTGAAAATCTTCTGGCAGTTGAAGTTTTCCTTCTGATAGATTCTCAAAATGTTTCTTCAAAACATCATCATCGCAAGTGTTGATATTCCACAAAAGATATAACTTTTTCATTTCTTGTGCCGCCTGCTCTTTAAGGATTGTTTTGTCTTCACCCTCTTCAAGTTCGGAAATGCGTTTCAGCATACTTTCCAAAATAGAGCCATAGGGACGATAAGTAATTTTCGAGTTCTTGTACTTTAATGGTTGTGGCTTCTCTGCTTGCTCTTCTCTTGTTGGTTTTGCAAAAGGCGAGTCAACATCGAGTTTATAGTCAGAGATAATGAACAAATGGTCCCAAAGTTTTTGTTTATAGTTGGAAGCGTCCTTGCCTGCAGGATTAACCTGACTCATTGTGGTAATAATATATTTTGCATATTCATTGCGTTGTTCCCTGTCTTCTATTGTCATACAGTGATCAACCATTTTTTGAACATGTCTGCCATATTCAGGAAGTATAAGTTTATCTCTTTTTGTATTATATTCCATATTATTTAATTTTCAGTTTTGCAAATTTAAGTATTAAGGTTCTTTTACCCTCTTGTCCGAAATCAACCAC
>JABUUQ010000002.1:856927-862955 GCA_021443125.1 Bacteroidales bacterium | reverse complement strand
TCCATTCCAACAAGATATACATTATTGAATTCCAAACCTTTGGCAGTGTGAATAGTCATAAGTCTGACCTTATCGTCTGCATTATTGTCATTGGTGTCGGTATTGGTCATCAAAGCAATCTGTTGCAAGAAAACATCAAGCGTTTTTGTCTTTATGTTTATTTCCTCACCAGTCAGAGAATCCACTATGTTTTCTTCCTCTGTCTCTACAAAAGCTTTCAAACCAGAGACAAACTCTTCCACATGTGCAAGTTTGTCTTTGTCTTCCTTATCGTCCAACAAAGATAAATCGGTCTTTATTTTGCTAAGGCGTATTATGTCTTTACCTAATGTATAGGCGTCTTCATCATAAACCCTTTGGGTGCAAGATTCTATCATTCTGCAAAAATCCCAAAGAAGTTTGACTGTATTGGCTCTTATTCCAAAAGGATTATCTGGCGTAAGTTTTTGAATAGCAACAAACAAAGAACATTTCATTGCATCCCTTGCAACTTTCAATCTGTCTATGGTTGTCTGGCCTATTCCCCTTGCAGGATAGTTTATTATTCTCAAAAACGCTTCTTCATCGTCGTTATTTACAACAAGCCTGAAGTAAGCAATAATATCTTTTATCTCTTTTCTATCATAGAAGGAAGTTCCACTATATATAAGGTAAGGCACATTCTTCAATCTCAAACTTTCCTCCATTGTTCTCGACTGAGAATTTGTTCTATATAGTATTGCAATCTCTTTGCCTTGTTCTCCTGCTGCAATATCTCGGCAAATACTTTTGGCAACACAGTCGGCCTCGTCCCTGTCGGTAGGCAATTCAAAATAATCTATCTTGTCTCCCACCTGATTTGCAGTCCATACCGTCTTTTGTATCTGGTTTTTATTTTTTGCTATAACACTATTGGCGGCATTTACTATTGTCTGGGTTGAACGATAGTTTTGTTCAAGTTTGAATGTCTTGGCGTCGGGATAATCCTTCTTGAAATTCAATATGTTTTGTATGTTTGCACCTCTGAAAGCATAGATACTTTGGGCATCATCACCAACAACACATATGTTTTGATGATATGCAGCAAGTTTCTTTATTATCAGGTATTGAGAAAAGTTGGTATCTTGATACTCATCAACAAAAATATACTTGAATCGCTTTTGATATTTTGCTCTAACCTCGGGATAATCTCTCAACAACACATTCATATAGAACAATATATCATCAAAATCCATTGCATTAGCCTGACGCAAACGACTTTGATAAATCTGATAAACCTTATAGAACTTTCCTATGCGTGCTCTTTCATCGTAATCCAAATTCTCTTCCCTACTGGCATAGTCTTCGGGAGAAAAAAGATTGCATTTGGCGTTTGAGATTTTGTTGAGCATTGTTGCTTTGTTGTATTGCTTGTCATCGAGTTTCAACGCTTTGACAATTTCTCCTATAAGCTTTTTGCAATCACTTTCGTCGTAGATAGTATAGTTGCTTTCAAAGTCTATCTTTTTGCCATCCACTCTCAAAATTTTGGAAAACACACTATGAAAAGTTCCCATAGGTATTTTTTTAGCCTCATAGCCAACAAGTTGTATGATTCTCTCCTTCATTTCTGTAGCTGCTTTGTTGGTAAAAGTCAAAGCAAGAATACTGTATGGAGAAACGCCTTGCTCAATAAGGTATGCTATCTTGTGAGTAATGGTTTTTGTCTTTCCACTACCCGCCCCAGCCACTATAAGAATAGGGCCTTCGGTTTGAAGCACTGCGTTTTTTTGTTCGCTATTAAGTCCGTCCAGAATCATACTGCAAAGATAAGGAAAAATTTAATTTTTTTGACCATTTGAAAAATAAAACTTGCTTTTAGAAAATTATTCCTAAGGAAGAAAAAATTAAAACGCCATTTTATTTTATCGGAACAATGCAAGAATTTCAAAAATAATTGTTACTATTCTTGCTTATTTGTTCTTAAAATAGTACCTTTGCAAATCTTTTGAAAGAAGTTGGTTTTCTGCCCTTTCAAAAACTATTTAAGAACTTGTAACTATAAGAATATGAACCCTTTTGAAGAAAAGAAAAAACGAGAAGAAGCCATTCAGAAAGCAATGAGCTCTATCAAACATATTATAGCTGTTGGCAGTGGCAAAGGTGGCGTAGGCAAAAGCACTGTTGCTGCAAACCTTGCCATATCTCTTGCATCCAAAGGTTATAAAGTGGGTTTGGCAGATGCAGATGTATATGGTCCTTCAATTCCTACACTTTTCAATATAGACAAAGCGGAAATTCTTGCTATGGAAAAAGACGGCAAAGATTGGATGCTACCTGTTGAAAGATTGGGAGTTAAACTTATGTCTATAGGTTTTATGGTTGATACCCAATCTGCTTTGATTTGGAGAGGACCTATGGCAGCCAACGCACTTACACAGTTGTTGAGTGAAACTTATTGGGGCGAACTTGATTATTTGGTGCTTGATATGCCTCCGGGAACAGGTGATATTCAACTTACACTTGTTCAAACTTTCCACACTACAGGCTCTATATTTGTTTGCACACCACAACAATTGGCTGTGGCAGATGTTCGCAGGGCTATAAATATGTTTGACCACGATGATATAAAGGTACCTATTCTTGGTTTGGTGGAAAATATGGCTTATTTCACACCTAAAGAATTGCCAAACAACAAATATTACATTTTTGGCAAAGATGGTGGCAAGGGTTTGGCACAAGAATTGAATATAGACTTTTTGGGAGAAATTCCTATCTCTTGTTCTATTTCGGAATCCAACGACAAAGGAACGCCTATAGCATCAAACTACGATACTCCTGAGTGTCAGGCGTTTTTGGCTTTGGCAGACAAAATTATTGAAAAGACAAAATAAACAATTATAAAGTATTATGACAACAGAAGAAAGACAAATATTGGAAGCAAAGGTAAAGAATGCGATAGAACAAATACGTCCGTATCTTCAACAGGATGGTGGCGATATAGCATTTGTTTCTCTTACAGACGATAAGGTTGTTAATGTGGAACTTCAAGGACATTGCGGCTCTTGTCCTTATGCCATGATGACCTTGAAGCAAAATGTTGAGTTGGCTATTCAAGATGCTATTCCAGAAATCAAATCTGTGGAAAGAGTATAAGAACAAAAACAAACTTTAAGAACTTAATAGAACAATGATTTACACAAAAACAGGTGATGATGGCACCACATCTTTGGTTGGTGGCACAAGGGTTAAGAAATACGACCTTAGAGTTCAGGCCTATGGCGAAATAGATGAACTTGTTAGTGTTTTGGGATTTGTTTCCACCATGCTGACCAACGAAGACCTTAAAGACGAAGTTGCTATCATTCAAAACAAACTCTTTATCTGCGAAAGCATTGTTGCATGCGAAAAAGAGGAACTTTTGGATAAGATGGGCGATATTTTGGATGCAGACGTAGCATTTTTGGAAAAGAAGATAGACGCAATGACTGCCAAACTTCCAAAATTAAACCAGTTTATAATACCTTCAGGCTCTCGTACTGCATGCACTATTCATGTTGCAAGAACTTTATGCAGAAAATGCGAAAGACTTTGCGTTGAAGTTGCCGACAATTACGGACTAAACAACAATGTTTTAAGGTATTTGAACAGATTGTCCGACTATCTTTTCACCACAGCTCGTTTTGTAATGAAAGAAAAACACAAAACAGAACGCTTTTGGAAGTAAATAACAAATAAAAAATAAAGAATATATGTATTGGAGTTTAGAATTAGCATCTCATTTGGAAGATGCACCATGGCCAGCAACAAAAGAAGAACTTATAGACTTTGCTCAAAGAAGTGGAGCACCTGCAGAGGTTGTTGAAAACTTGCAAGAGATTGAAGATGAAGGCGATGTATATGATTCAATAGAAGATATTTGGCCAGATTATCCAACAAAAGAGGATTTCTTCTTCAACGACGAAGAATATTAAACCGTTTAGGATTATTATCCTATAAAAAACACTATTTGAAAGATGACTCTTGCATGTTTTTTCGGTGTGGAGTCATCTTTTTTGTATAATATAACACACTAATTTACAGAATAAAACAATTAGAATATGAATTTCTTGGGTAAAGAATACAGTCCTATGAAAAAATTCTGGACTTTGATATTTGTAGCACTATGTTCGTTTGGAGTGATGACCATTGCAAGCGTTGTTTTCGTGCTTTTGTTTCAAAAAGGTGGCAATCTTTCCGAAAATGTTACCGCAACAATTATCTTGCAAGCACTTTCAACAATTTTTTCCTTCGGACTGCCTATGCTGATTTTTCATCTGTATTTTGGGAACAAGCAAGAAATCATTGACACTTTTAATAGAAAATCGCATTGGTTGGAATTCTTACTTGCTGTTGCACTGATATTTATGTCCAACTTTCTTGTTTCGATTTTTTCCACACAAAACACCGATGATATCATACAACAATGGATTAGCAAAGCAGATTTTGGTGGTTATATCCTTATTTTGTTTGTCGTTGCCGTGCTTCCTGCCATTTTCGAAGAATGGTTTTTCAGAGCTGGAGTGCAAAAACTTCTTATTCAGGCAACAAAAAACGCTTGGATTGGTATAGTTTTGGCGTCAATGTTGTTTTCTCTTGTGCATTTTGATATGTCTAATTTCATAGCAAGAACTATTTTAGGTTTTGTGTTAGGTATCATCTACCACTACTCTAACAACATCTGGACCAACATATTAGCACATTTTCTCAACAACGCAACAGTGGTTACTATCTTGTATTTGGGATTAGAAGAAAGTTTGCAATCCGATTCGGCAATAAACGCTTCATCCATAATTATGGCAATAGTTTCTGCACTTTGCATAGGTGCATACATTGTCTTTTATGAAAGGAAAAACAAAAGCAAGGAAAAAATTACTGAACCCAAAGAATAAAAAATCCAAACGCCGTAAGAAATCTACGGAACAATAGTCTAAAATTTTCAAATAATTTTATTTTGTAGCCCCTGGGGGAATCGAACCCTCATTTAAAGTTTAGGAAACTTCCGTTCTATCCGTTGAACTAAGAGGCCTTGCAAAGAGAACTTTTATTTTAGAGTTCTCTTTATTTCTATTTGGTCGTATCCTTCGATAATGTCGCCAACTTTTATGTCGTTGAAGTTTTCTATGTTCAAACCGCAGTCTTGACCAACAACAACTTCTTTGACTTCATCTTTGAAACGCTTCAATGAAGCCAAAGCTCCAGTATAGACAACTATACCATCACGAATCAAACGCACCTTGGTATTCTTGTTGATTTTTCCTTCGGTGCAGAAACATCCGGCAATTGTTCCAACTTTTGAAATCTTAAATGTCTCTCTAACTTCAAGATTACAAACAACTTTCTCTTTTATCTCTGGTGAAAGCATACCCTCGATAGCATCTTTCAACTCGTTGATTGCGTCGTAGATGATTGAGTAAAGTCGTATATCTATCTGTTCCTGCTCTGCAAGCTTTCTTGCTCCTTGTGAAGGTCTTACTTGGAAACCTATAATCACAGCATTTGAAGCCGTTGCAAGAAGAACATCTGATTCTGTAATCTGTCCGACTGATTTGTGTATTACATTTACTTGAACCTCTGGTGTTGAAAGTTTTAGTAATGAGTCTGCAAGTGCTTCTACTGAACCATCCACATCGGCTTTCAAGATAATGTTCAATTCCTTGAAGTCGCCTATTGCAATTCTTCTGCCTATCTCGTCGAGAGTAATATGTTTTTGTGTACGAAGTCCTTGTTCTCTTTGTAGTTGCAGACGTTTTGTTGCCAAATCTTTTGCTTCTTTTTCACTTTGAACAACATTGAAAGTATCACCAGCCTGAGGAGCTCCATTCAATCCCAATAACAATATAGGAGAAGAAGGACCTGCTTCGGTAACAAGCTGATTTCTTTCATTATACATTGCTTTCACTCTACCATAATTAGCTCCTGCAAGAACAAAATCGGTTTGGTGTATTGTTCCATCTTGAACAAGGATTTTTGCTACATAACCCCTGCCCTTATCCAATGAAGATTCTATAACAACACCCTTTGCTCTCTT
>JABUUQ010000002.1:855296-856910 GCA_021443125.1 Bacteroidales bacterium | reverse complement strand
TTCAAGCATATCTGATTCAAGCAAAACTTTTTCAAGCAACAAATCTATGTTAACACCTTGTTTTGCAGATATTTCCTGTGATTGTATCTTTCCACCCCAGTCCTCAACAAGCAAATTCATATTGGCAAGTTCGCCTTTTATCTTTTCTGGATCTGCTCCTGGTCTGTCTATCTTGTTCAAAGCAAAAATGATAGGTACTCCTGCTGCTTGTGCATGGTTTATTGCTTCTATTGTTTGAGGCATTACCTTGTCGTCGCAGGCAATAACGATAATTGCAATGTCTGTCATCTTTGCACCACGGGCACGCATAGCTGTGAAAGCCTCATGGCCTGGTGTGTCAAGGAATGTTATCTTTCTGCCCGTGTGAGGAAGCACAACTTCGTAGGCACCAATATGTTGGGTGATACCACCTGCTTCTCCTGCAATAACATTGGTTTTTCTAATGTAGTCAAGAAGAGATGTTTTACCATGATCCACATGTCCCATAACCGTTACAATAGGAGAACGTGGTTCAAGGTCTTCTGGTCTGTCTTCTTCCTCTTCGCTGTTAAGTGTGTCAACGACTTCGGCTCCTACAAACTCAACCTGATAACCAAATTCATCGGCAATAAGTTGCAAAGCTTCGGCGTCAAGTCTTTGATTTATAGAAACAAACATACCCAACTGCATACAAGAAGCGATAATTTTGGTTACAGGCACATTCATCATCGTTGCCAGTTCGTTAGCAGTAACAAACTCTGTAACTTTAAGGATTTTCTTTTCCTCTTCTTGTTGAAGCAATTCTTCTTGATGCTGTTGAGAAATCATTTGACGTTTTTCCCTACGATGCTTTGAAGTCTTGCTCTTGCCAAGTGGAGAAAGCTTTGCCAAAGTGTCTTTGATTTGCTTTTCTATATCCTCTTGGTTGATTTCTACCTTTTGATGCTTCTTGTTTTTGGTTTTCTTATCATTTTTCTTAGCCTGATTTTGCTGATTGTTGTTCTTTCCACCAGCATTTTGTTGGCCACCTTGTTGGTTGCCGTCTTTTTTTACAGGTGCGGCAGTGTTGGTTTGTATGTGCTTACGCTTTTTCTTTCCGTTAGCATTCTTGTCTGCTGCGCCTTTGTCTTGTTTGCTTTTCTTATGGTCGAACTGAGTCAAATCAACTTTCTCTCCAGTCAATATAGGACCTGAAAGTTTCACATACTCAGTCTCTATAAAATTATTTTCTTTTGATTCAGGTTTAGCCTCTGGATTTGTCGTTTCTGCCTTTGGTTGAGGAACTTGATTGTTTGGTTTAGAAGTCTCTTGTTTTTGTTCTTTCTTGTCTTTTACAGGTTTATCTTTTTTCTTGTCCTTCTTCTCAGAAGTGTTTTCTTTTTTGTGTTCCTCTTTTTTGGCTTTCTTGTCTTCCCTATTAGGTTTTTCCTTCTTTTCTGGCTTAACCTTTGAGTTTATTGAGTCAAGGTCTATCTTGCCGATGATATTTACTTTCTTGCCATCGGTAGATTCTATAACCTCGGCTTGTTTGTCGTCTATGGCAGGGCCAGAAGCAGTCTCTTGCTTAGGTGTTTGCTCCTCTTTTGGAGTATTCTGCTTGTTTGCAAAGTCGATAGTTGTTGTCTTTATTATGAT
>JABUUQ010000002.1:853827-855290 GCA_021443125.1 Bacteroidales bacterium | reverse complement strand
GCAGATTTCTCTTTTTGAGAGTATGCTCTCTGAGGTTCTTCCTGAACATGAATATCTTCGGCAACAACTTCTTCTTTCTTGCTGACACTTATCTGAATGCTATTGGCTTTGTCCTTCTTTTGTTTCTCACTCAAAAAGGCATCTTCAAGCATAGCATAAGCATCAGCCTCGATTTTTGTTGTAGGTTTACTTTCTATTGTTATTCCTTTTTTTGCAAGGAAATCAACTATTGTGCTTATTCCGACATTGAATTCGGTAGCAGCCTGTTTTAATCTTATCGACTTCTTTTCTTCTGACATAAACCTGTATTTATTTATTATTACTTTATTTCAAAACAATGATTCTCAAAGAGTTTAGTCATTGTTATCGTAATCTTCTGCAAATTCTGAACTTAAAATTTCAAAAACGCTGTCAACTGTTTCCATTTCAAGATCAGCTCTTTCTGCAACATCTTCTTTGGTCAAAGCCAAAACGTCTCTTGCTGTGTCGCAACCTATAGATTTCAATGCGTCTATAATCCAAGTATCGATTTCGTCTGTAAATTCCATCAAATCAACGTCATCTTCATAACCCATATCACTATCGCGATAAACTTCTATATCATAACCTGTTAGCTTGCTGGCAAGACGGATATTGTAGCCACCTTTGCCTATCGCAAGTGAGACTTGGTCTGACTTCATAAACACATCAGCTTTCTTTTCATCCTCATGAAGAACTATTGAAACAACTTGTGCAGGTGCCAAAGCTCTTGTAATGTAAAGTTCGGTGTTAGGAGTGTAGTTGATTACGTCTATGTTTTCGTTTCTCAACTCTCTAACTATGCCGTGTATTCTTGAGCCCTTCATACCAACGCATGCACCAACTGGGTCTATTCTGTCATCGTAGCTTTCCACAGCAATTTTTGCTCTTTCACCTGGTTGGCGTACAGCATTACGAATAGTTATCAAACCATCGAAGATTTCAGGAACTTCTCCTTCAAACAAGCGTTCAAGGAAAATAGGGGAAACTCTCGAAAGTATTATGCTTGGAATACCATTTTTCATCTCCACCTTAAGCACAACGGCTTTTGCATTGTCGCCTTTTCTATAAAAATCTCCTGGTATTTGCTCTGATTTTGGCAATGTAAGTTCTATATTCTCCTCATCCAAAAGCATTATTTCCTTCTTCCAAACTTGATATACCTCTGCAACAACTATTGAACCAACTTTTTCTTTATATTTGTTGTATATTCTTGCTCTGTCATATTCTTGAACCTTGCCTATAAGGTTTTGACGTATGGCAAGAATGTCTCTTCTGCCGAAATCTTCAAAGCGTATTTCTTGAGAAAGTTCTTCACCCACCTCAAAGTCTGGCTCTATCTTTATGGCCTCTGAATATGCTATCTGGGTATTTTCATCCTCAACCTGATCGTCTTCAACAATAACCCTGTTCCTCCAAATTTCAAGGTCGCCCTTATCTACATT
>JABUUQ010000002.1:844180-853780 GCA_021443125.1 Bacteroidales bacterium | reverse complement strand
CCTCTAAGAACATCTTCCAAAATACGCATCAATGTTTCTGTATCTATACCTTTGTGCTCCTTGAATTCTGAAAATGAATCCACCAAGTTTACTTTTTCCATCTTAATGAAAATTTTTATTCTTTATATATTAAAACTTTATTATAATTCTCGCTTTCTTTATTTCAGCAAACGGAATCCTTGTTCCATTTTTGTCTTTCTTTGTCGTAATAAGAATGTCTTCGCTTGTAACCTCAGAAAGAATACCTTCGGTTTTCTCATCGTCGGTGTTAAGGACTTCAACTGTTTGATTTACATTCTTTTTGAACTGTCGTGGCAAAACAAAATACTCACCCAATCCAAATGAAGTTACAGTCAGTTCGAAATCTTCCTTATCCCTATCCATTTTTGACTCTATAAAGCGTGAGATAGAGATACAATCGTCCACTTTTATACCGTTGTCTCCGTCCAAAACAACAGATATAACATTTGTTTTTGAGACTTTGACTTCTATAAGGAACAAATCTTCTCTCTGATTCTCTGCAAGATATGCCTCTACTATGGTTGTTATTTTGTTTTTGTCTATCATAGAAATTCTATATATAAAAGAGGGGAACCTGTCTCCGCTCCCCTCTCCGTTGTATTCCATTTGCAAAAGTACAACAAAATTCTGAATTGTGCGTTATTTTTGCAAAAAATATTTATTTTTATCGTAATACTTCAACGCTACCTTTGAACTCAACATCTCGGATAGGGCCTCTTCCTATGAAACGATAGAAATATGTACCTGTTGGAGTGTTGGTTGCATCTGGGTCCCAAAAGTCATCTTCTGTTCTAAGGTCTTGCATATAGTAAATTCTCTTTCCGTGACGATTGTAAATTGCAAGTTCATTATCTGGAAATGCCTGACCATCTATAAGGTTTCTGATGAAGAATACATCATTTATTCCGTCGCCGTTAGGAGTTATTACCGTAGGGAACATAATGTTGTCGTTGATAATTGTGATGACTTTGGAGATAGTGTCGTGGCATTCGTAGGTGTTTCCACTTGGTCCTACGTTGTCGGTATAAGCATCAAGAGTTACAGTGTATTCTCCTGCCACAGACTCTCCTGGTTGTGGTTCCCAAAGATATTGTGGAGCGGTTTCCATTACATTTACTATATCGTTGGCGTTGTGTTTGTTGGTTTGGAACTGCCATAAATATTTGTTGGAAGATGTTTCTGGTTTTGTTTGATTTACGAATGTAACTACAGGATTTGAAGCATAAGGAACAGAAGGCTGCCATCCAAAGTTTGCTATAGGGTTTTTGAATACTGTGATGATGTCGGTGTAATTTACAGAGTCAACGCAACCATCTGCACTTGTTACCTTAAGGTTGATGTCGTAGGTTCCATAAGGGAAGGTAAATGTAGGATTTGGAGAGTTAGATGTTTCGTCGCCTATCTGCCATTCGTATTGAGCAACATTTGTTGAAGTGCTTAATAGTTGGAATTCAAAAGGTTCGCAACCTTCCAAAGGATATGTGGCAGAGGTGAAAGCAGCTTGTGCTCCTGGGTATATGTTAAGGTTTACAGTGTCTGAACCATAGCAATACAGCACACCATTATAGTTTGTTACCTGAGCAATATAAGAGGTTATGCCTGTTTGATTGACAGGTGGGTTGGCAAAGATTGTTCTTGTTGTCTCACCATTAGGTTCCCAATTATATCTTGTTGCTCCTTCGTTGCCTGCGTCAAGTGTTACGCCAAAGCCTTCGCAAGATGCAAGGTCTGGTCCCAAATCCACTACAGGAGTACAAACTATTGAAAGACCTGTTATTGTATCCCATGGACAACCAAAAGCGTCTATGATGTTGATATCGTAGATTTGGTCTCCGCAAGAGTCTATAGGAGGTGCTATGATTGCAGTTGTTGGTGTGAAATCTGTAAGGAATGGCCCTGTCCAAACAACAGTATCGATAGGAACCTGATATGTCCAGTTTGAGCCAGAAGAACTACCCAAATCCATCCACCATGAACAAACCCAACCATTATCTGAACCCCAGTTGTCGCAAATTCTCAACTTCCATTCTCCATTCAAAGAACAGCCAATCAAAGAGTTGAAACCATTCAAATCAACTGTTGTTGATTGATTTACTGTCTGCTGTGGTGTTTGGAAGAAACCTGAAGGTGCAATGGCTTCAGTCCATGCATAAGTTGTTGAGTCAAGAGTGGTATGACCATTAACGCTTATAGTATGATTAGGTGTAGTACCTGAAATTACACCTTGTGCATTATCAAGATATAGGTTTGAGAAACAATAGGTCCAACAAGTGCCTATAGGGTTGGCATTTGAGTCGTTAGCGGGGCTACCATCTTGTTCGTTTGGTTCACCAAGAAAAGTACCATTGTCGTGAGTGTTGTATTTCAATGTTACCACATTTCCATTAGGACATACCACCCAGAAACCAAGGTCCCCTATGAAAGAGTGTTCAATACTAATACATACATCTAAAATGTCATTGCCAGTAACAATGCTTGCGTTTGGTGCAAAGGTTGTGAACTGAACAGGAGACTCATAGCAAGCCTGACCACTTGCAGCCAGACCACCATCGGGAATGAACATACGGGTATCGAAAGATTGTCTTGCTGTATGATTGAATTGTATTGAATCGACGATAATTGTTGAATTTGCAGAATAACCCACGAAAATTTGTTGTCTTTCGCCCGAACACATATCAGGAAGTTTTGCCACTGTCTTGATAGGGTTTTGTGCTATTCTTACACGAGCAGTAATGGCATTTTTTGAAGTACAGCCGCCATAAGAGGTGTCTTGAACAACAAGATTGACATCGTAACCACTAAGCATTTCATAAGAGTGTCCTATTTTTGGGTCTCCTGTGCTTTCTGCATTCACATTGTCTCCAAAAGACCAAGAATATATACAGTTTTCAGGAGTTTGATGATACTGCAAATCGTTGTAAGGGAATTCTGGTTTGGCAACAATAACCAAAGAGTCTCCTTCGCAGATATCCAAAGCATAGAAACGTATTGTATCGTGAACATAGTGATTGCCTTCTATGATTGTGTCGTAAGGAACATTGTTTGCCACCATTTTGAATGTTGGGTCTATGTCTATTTTCAAAGGTCTTGTTGTCCAACCATCTGTCTCGTTATATCTCATATAGAAAGTATCCAAAGCACTAACAACATCCTGACACACAGTTTCGCAAGTTATTGTTGCTTTCCAACCTGCTGCCTGTGAAGCACCATCTGAATAGAATCTCATTGTAATACAGCCTGTTGGGTTGTCTGGCGTAGCATAAATTGATATACCGTTAAGGTCTGTATTCTGATAGTAAGGAGATTCTGTTGCTGCACAATAGAATGGTGTTGCAGCCACAGAGTTGCCATTATACAAGAAAAAAGTATCAGAAGGATGCACATTAAACTCCTCAAATGCCAGTTTTATTCTTTGTGCTGGGTTGCCAGGGCAGAATGTCATGTGTCTGTCTTGGTTGGCAGTGTAGTTTGATGTATTGCCGTCATCCCTTGAAATACCAGTACAAGTTGTAATGGTCTGACCATCGTTTGTAGCGTTAAGTTGATATACCTGTGCATCCACTTGCAATGCACATAGCATCATAATACCTAACAAGATAATTGAATACAATCGTTTCATATTTTTTATTTTTTAGTTTATTCCTTATATATTATTGTGTTTTCTATATAAACAATCTTTTGTTCCAAAAAGTTAGCAGTCGGCTCAAAAATTTTTCATTTTTTTTGTTTTTTTACTCAAACAATGTGCTTTGGTTAGCCTTTTTGCCTGCTATATCTTTTCCTAAATGCTTGTAAGCCAATAGCGTTGCCTCTCTACCTCTGGATGTCCTCATAAGAAAACCTTCCTGAATAAGAAATGGTTCATATACATCTTCCACCGTTCCTGCATCTTCTCCAACCGCTGTGGCAATAGTTGTAAGCCCTACTGGTCCTCCGTGGAACTTGTCTATTATAGCCGCAAGAATTCTGTTGTCCATTTCGTCCAACCCATTCTTATCCACATTCAAAGCCTGCAAAGCCATACGGGCAATATCCATATTTATTGTGCCGTTGCCTTTTATCTGTGCAAAATCTCTCACCCTTCGCAACAACAAATTGGCTATTCTTGGAGTGCCACGCGAACGGGAAGCAATTTCCAAGGCTGCATCGTCATAGATAGGAGTGTCAAGTATTCTGCATGAACGCTTTACGATAGATGCCAGAGTCTCGTGATTGTAGTATTCCAACCTGCATGTTATTCCAAATCTCGAACGCAAAGGGGCAGTAAGCAGTCCGCTTCTTGTTGTTGCACCTATAAGTGTGAAAGGATTCAAAGCAATCTGCACACTTTTTGCATTTGGCCCACTCTCTATCAATATGTCTATTTTGTAGTCCTCCATAGCAGAATAAAGATATTCCTCGACTATAGGGGAAAGCCTGTGTATTTCATCTATGAACAACACATCGTTAGGTTCCAAATTCGTGAGTATTCCAGCCAATTCACCAGGTTTGTCGAGAACTGGTCCGGAAGTCATCTTTACATTCACACCCAACTCATTTGCAATAATATACGACAATGTTGTCTTTCCCAAACCAGGAGGACCATGCAAAAGAACATGATCCAAAGATTCTCCTCTCTCCTTGGCTGCCGCCACGAAGATTTTAAGATTGTCGGTTATTTTGTCCTGACCTGTAAAATCGTCAAAACCAAGAGGTCGCAAGGCTTTTTCATAGTCTTTCTCTTGCTTTGACAATCTTTCGGAGTCTGGATTCAAGTTTGGATTCATATATTATTGTATGCTCTTTTTCGTCTTCTAAATCAACTTGCAAATATAGCAATTATTTTTGTAATATCCTTATTCTGTCGCAAAAAATAGAAAATTATTGGCATTTTGTGTGTTTTTTGTTGCTATTTTGAAAAATTGTAGTATTTTTGCAAACCGAAAATGTGGACGGATTTGGATTGATTGCAACCACAATAAAAGAATGCTAAAACAACATCAACTTTTATTCTCAAATTATCAATTCCTTTTTCATTTCCACTTTTAGTTAATTTTATAATCAATTAAAAACAAAAGGAAATGTCAAGATTTATCACATCAGAATCAGTATCAGAAGGGCATCCAGACAAAGTTGCCGACCAAATATCAGATGCTTTGTTGGACGAATTCCTACGAAGAGATGAAAATTCAAAAGTAGCTTGCGAAACACTCGTAACAACTGGTTTGGTTGTTCTTGCAGGCGAGGTGAAAAGCAAGTCTAATGTAGAGGTGCAAGATATTGCAAGAGAGGTTATTAGAAACATTGGCTACACAAAAGGAGAGTATCAGTTTGCTGCCGATTCTTGTGGCGTTATGTCTACAATTCACGAACAAAGTCCAGACATAAACCAAGGTGTTGAACGCGAAGACCCTCTAAATCAAGGTGCTGGCGACCAAGGAATGATGTTTGGCTATGCTTCAAAAGACACCGAAGACCTTATGCCTCTGCCAATTATGCTGGCTCATCAGTTTGTGTACGAATTGGCACAGATAAGAAAAACAACCACCCTTATGCCTTATCTTCGTCCCGATTCAAAATCTCAGGTAACGGTGGAATACGACGACAACAACAATCCTATTGCCGTAAATACCATAGTTATCTCCACCCAGCACGATGCAGATGTTGAAACTTCAAAAATCAAGGAAGATATAGAAAACATTCTTATTCCGAGAGTTGTAGAAAAACAAAAATACCAAAGGACAAAAGATTTGTTCTCAAAAGGTTACAAATTGTTCGTCAATCCAACAGGCAAGTTTGTCATTGGAGGGCCTGCTGGCGACACTGGCCTTACTGGCAGAAAGATAATCGTGGATACCTATGGCGGTATGGGTTCTCATGGTGGCGGTGCTTTCTCTGGCAAGGACCCAAGCAAAGTCGATAGAAGTGCTGCCTATGCTATGCGTCATGTGGCAAAAAACATGGTGGCAAGCGGCCTTTGCGATGAAGTTTTGGTACAAGTGGCCTATGCTATTGGTGTGGCAGAACCTGTGGGATTGTTTGTAAATACCTATAACACAGCACACACCACTCTTTCAGACGGAGAAACAGCAGAAAAGATTATGAAAATTTTCGACCTTAGACCATATTCAATATGCAAACGCTTCGGCCTTAAAAATCCTATCTATGCTCCTACAGCCTCTTATGGTCATTTTGGCAGAACACCATACGAAAAAGATGTGGAATTCATAAACCAAGACGGCACCAAAACACTGAAGAAAGTTTGTTTCTACCCTTGGGAAAAAACCGACTGCATAGACGAGATAAAAAAAGAATTCTCTCTATAACACACAACATAAAAAAAAACAAAGAGCAGCCCTATACAGAGTTGCTCTTTTTGTATATAGTGTTGATTACAAGGCTATAAAAACGAGAACAGTTGCTGAAAATCAAGAATACCAAACAAGTTCAAGGCAGTGAGTATAATTACAAAAACAATTACAATTCTCACCATTTTTTCACCTTTTTTCAACGCATATTTGCCTGCTATCCATGTGCCGAAAATCATTCCCAAAGAGTGTATAAGCCCATAGAACCAATACTGCAGTTCCACCTCTCCCCTAACAAAAAACACAATAATGGCAACAACGGTATAAAGAAACATCAAAGCCATTCTTGTTGCAACCGTTTTCACCAAATCGAATCCAAGCAAAAGCGACAAAGCGGCAATAAGCAAAAATCCCGTACCTGTCTGCACAAAACCGCCAAAAAATCCTATACCGAAAAATGCAGGGAAAAACAATAAGAAACGCTTCAATGTCAGTGGTTTTTCTTGCTTGTTGGTCTTTTTCTTCTCAACAAACAAAAACACTATCATTATCAAAAGCACTATAGCCAAGCAGACAGAAAAAGTCCTCTCACTCAAATTCACAGCCGTAAGACTGCCAGCCAAAGCACCAAGCATTACAGGTATGGAATAGGGCAAAATATCTTTGAGTTTATAGTAGCCTTGTTTGTAGAACATTGCAGAGCCAAAACCATTCTGTATCAAAACGCCTATACGATTGACTGCATTTATAGACTGCACATCTATTCCCATAGCAAGAAACAAGGCTATACTTATGGTAGTACCTCCAGCGCTAAGAGTATTGATAAACCCTACAACAACGCCCGAAAGAATAAGAACTATTGCTACTGTTACACTCATTTTTTTATTCTCTATTCCAATACGCCACCACTCCCGAACAAGAATCTTGTGAAGCCTTTGTTACTGATTTCAAACAATTTATCTCACCTCTCATTCTTCTCACACCAAGAAAAGCAAATATAAGTGCTTCCTTGTAGTCTATGGTCAATTCGTCGGGGATGATTATATTGTATGTTGTTTTGCTCCTTAGACTTTCCACCAAAAATTTGTTCTTTGCACCTCCACCCGTCAAGAGTGTATCGCCACAAATGTTTTTTGCCAGTTGTGTTGTTATGTGGTCAAGATAGGTAGCCATCAAATCTTTGGGCTCTATGGGATAGTTGTTTATAAGAGGGAAGATATTTTCATTAACCCATTCTTTTCCCAAACTCTGTCTTTCATTGCTATTATACAATGGCAAGGAATTGAAAGCATTCAAAAACAATTCATCCACTCTGCCCTGCCTTGCCATCTCTCCATCCTTATCGTAGGGCAAACCCATCATAGAGGCTATATAGTTCAAAACCATATTGGTAGGACAAATATCAAAGGCAATTCTTTCGTTGTCTTTGTCGAAACTTATGTTCGAGAAACCTCCAAGATTCAAGCAGTTGGCATAGGAAGAAAAAAGAAGTTTGTCCCCTATAGGCACCAAAGGAGCACCCTGCCCTCCAAGTGCAACATCCATAGCCCTGAAATCGCCGACAACCGTATGCCTTGCCTTAGATGCCAAAGCAGAGATATTGCCTATCTGAGTGGTAAATCCCTTCGATGGCTGATGAAAAATCGTCTGACCATGAGAGGCAATAAAATCCACCTCAAGTTTATTAACCTCTATAAATTCCCGTGCCTTTGTGCCAAAATACTCTCCAAGCCTATAGTCTGCATAGGAAAGACCTTGAGCGTCGCAATGTTCGCAGGCAAGAATAAAATCTTTCATTTGAGGGCTGTATGCTATGGTGTCTGCACAAATGATATCGTATTTGCACTTGTCGCCATCAATATCAAAATAGCAATACGCCAAATCCAAACCATCGAGCGAAGTGCCCGACATCAAACCCAAAACCCTATAAAACATCCTGAAGAATTTCCATTTGTGTGGCTCTCGAACCTTTTATAAGTATGCAGGCGTTTTCCACAGTGTTTTGCATAAGGAAGTCTTTGGCTTGCAACGAATTGGCAAACCAATATATATTTTCTCCTTGTGCAAAAGTCCTGTACTCCTCACCTACAAAAATTGCTTGCGAAAGCTTCATATTTTTTATTGTCTGTGCTATGAATTCGTGCTCTTGTTCGCTCACTTTGCCCAACTCCTTCATTGCACCCATATAAATTCTTTTGTCTGTGGCTGCTATCTTTCCAAATGCTTGTATTGCAAGGTGGCACGAAGATGGGTTGGCATTGTAGCAGTCGAGAATAAGAGTGTTTTTCTCTGTCTTTTTTATCTCCGAACGATTGTTTTGAGGAATATAGTTTTCTATTGCCTCACACATATCTTTCAACGCCACTCCGAAAAATCTGCCTATTGACAGCGCTGCAAGAATGTTGTATGCGTTGTATGAGCCCACAAGGTTGGATTTTATCGTTTCGCCCTCAAACTCAATCTCTGCATAAACTTCTCCATTGTCTATCGTTCTTGCCCTCATATCTGCATCGGAGTGTATTGCATAGGTTGTTTTGTTGCCAACTTGTTGTTTTGCAAGTCTTTCATCGTCGTTATTCACAAACACTTTGCCATTTACAGCGTTGAGATATCTATACAACTCTGTCTTGGCTTGCAAAACACCTTCCACTGAGCCAAAACCTTCTATATGTGCTGTGCCTACATTGGTAAGAACGCCACAAGTCGGCTCTGCAATATCGCATAATTCCTTTATATCGTTAAGCCCCGATGCACCCATTTCTATAACTGCCAACTCTGTTTCGGGTCTCAATTTCAAAAGCGTAAGAGGCACACCTATATGGTTGTTCAGGTTGCCTTCGGTTGCCAACACCTTGAATTTCTTGCTTAAAACGGCTTTGACAAGTTCTTTTGTTGTTGTCTTGCCATTTGTTCCACTTATAGCAAGAAAAGGTATGGAAAGCGTTTTTCTGTAATAATTGGCAAACTTTTGCAAGAACACCAAACTGTTTTCCACCAACAAGGTTTTTTCGTTTATGCAATAGTCCTTATTGTCTATTATAACCAACGCAGCACCTTGGTCTATAGCCTGTTGTGCAAATTTGTTGCCATCGAAATTCTCACCTTTCAGCCCCACAAAAATACTGCCTTTGCCCACCTTGCGAGAATCTGTTGTCAAATCATAACTACACTCAAAAATGTTCAGCACCCTTTGAAACAAATCTGTTGTCATTTGGTGCATTGTTGCAAAATTTTCCATAATTTTTCGCTTGATTTATCCCATGAGAAAAGTTTGTTTCTCTCAAAACCTTTC
>JABUUQ010000002.1:842892-844163 GCA_021443125.1 Bacteroidales bacterium | reverse complement strand
AATAGATTAGAAGCATAGCCTCTGCCACCTGCCTATCGTCGTAGGGATTGACCACAAGAGCCGCATCCGACGCAACCTCTGGCATGGATGTAAGGTTGGAAGTTATAACCGCTGTGCCACTTTGAAAAGCCTCCACAATAGGAATTCCAAAACCTTCGAACAACGACACAAACAACAATCCCAAAGACGCACCAGCAATTTGAGCAACCTTTTCTTTTTCCAGCCTGCCCAAGAAAATTACATCGTTTTTGTGGTGCATTTGATTGAAAGCCAACTCAATATCTTTGTCCCACCATTTTTTGTTGCCTATTATTAGCAATTTGACCTCACTCTTTGACTCTTGCTTGAAAATATCGAAAGCACGAAACATTCCCTCCAAATTCTTACGCTTGTGCAATGCTCCAACAAAATAGAAATAATCTTTGCCAGAGGTGTATTGCTGTTTTATTTGTTCTCTAACTTCCTCTGCCAAAGGTTTGTAGCACTCATTGGCAGCATTATACACCACATCTATTTTGCTTTGCTCCACCTGCATGGATTGTGCGATATCCTGCTTGCTAAATTCCGACACAGTAACGATTCTGGCACACTTTTTTGCATTCAAAGGGAAATACTTCATAAAATATTTTTGATGCCCTTTGTTGCCGATATATGAGGTATTATGCATGAAATTAAGGTCGTGAATGGTGCAGACCATAGGCACCGAAGACAATTTCGGCAAATAGTTTTCGGGAGAGAAAAACACATCTATCTTGTATTTTTTGCAATAGAAAGGCAAAAGCCAGTCGAAATATATTTGCCACAACACTGGATGCCTTGCCTGCACAGGAAGCACCACAGGTTTCACATTCTTGGCAAATACGAACTCCTTGGCATATTTTCTGTCGAAAAAGAATACAAACTCATCATCGGGATGATTTTGCACCATTCTTTTCAACAACTGCTCGGAAAAATGGCCTATACCTTCCAACTTTCCCTGCAACAATAGCCTTACATTTACACCTATTCTCATTTTTCCTCCACCTCTAACTTTTGCAAATATACAACATTTTTTTTATTACACAGGCAACTTCGGCAACTTCGGTAACTTCGTTACTTTTTTCGGCTACCGCAGTCTATATTCGCGAACAATGCACCATTCACGGCATCGTTGATGCTTTACTCGGCTGCCGGCAACTTCGTTGCACTTTTCGGCTGACGCACTCCACACTCGCGACACTGGCAAGGTTATAGCCTTTGAGCAAATCAACAAAAATGCCATAAAATCCAAA
>JABUUQ010000002.1:841468-842636 GCA_021443125.1 Bacteroidales bacterium | reverse complement strand
AGAGTACGTACATAAAAAAACAAGTTTTATGTACTACTCCTCTATCAATTAAGATGCGTTGGTGGGTAATTCTATATAGTGCACCATCCAACCAACGCTTTTTCGAAACTGCTGAAAATCTCTGCAACGCTCAGTAACTTCGTTACTTTACTTGGCTACCGCAGTGTAAAACCTTTCTACTCTGATAATTACTGCATCGTTCGGCATCGTTGATGCTTTACTCGGCTGACGCACTGCATTGTTCGCCACTATGAAAGGAGCAAACTCTATACTCGCTAACAATACAGCGACTTGACAAGCTGGTGAAGGCAAGCATTGAGAAAAACGCACAGATGCAACAAAATATCGCTACAAATTTAGAGTCTGCGTTAGAGGAAAAGGCGAAAGCAAAGAAAAGCGACAAGGAAGATAATGTTGTGCTTTACTCTATTGAGGATGAAGGGGAAGATATAGAACAAGAGCAAGAAAAACAAAAGATTGGTAATGCAGTTGTTGGATTGCTTCGTAAAGCTGGTATTGATGTAAGGACTGACAAAGAGGAAATGCAGAAAATACTAAATGATGGAGATATATTGTTAGCAAAAAAACTTTCTAATCTTCAAAATGCTGAAAATATTATTAAGTCTTGGTTAGAAAACCAGAGTCTCCACAAAACTTTTGTATTAGAACTTCCACAAATAACAAAAGACCTTATTCGCAAACGCATAGGTATTAGTGTAGATAACCATATAATTACTTCTGATGGAATACGCCATGGATTGAAAAATCATGGAGTAAATGGAAAGAAATTAAAAGATACAAGTATTCCTATTCGTGTAGAGGATGCACAACTTATTCCTTATATTATGACAGCACCTGATAGAATAGAAAAAGGTTCTATTGATAATATCGGACGAGATAGTATAAGATTTATTAAGACTTTATCAAATGGTGTTGTAGTTGTTGTTGAGAAAGAAAACATAACAAACCCAAATGATATGGAAACCATAAACATTTGGGCTGAAATGCCTTCGTCTAATGTCACCAATGCGTATGCAAAACATAACCTTGGAGCCACGTCCGAAACCGTCACCATTAGCATAAAAGACGCTACAAAAATACGAAAAGATGCTGAAAATGCAATAGAAAAGGATAATTATTTGCAGAAGATGACTGTTTGGCATGGTTC
>JABUUQ010000002.1:838947-840374 GCA_021443125.1 Bacteroidales bacterium | reverse complement strand
CATAAGGCAAAGGACAAACAAACTCTTTAACATTTTTTTAACACATTTTTAACACAAATTTATTGCATTGTTCCGAAAATTTTTATAATTTTGGGGTTATAAAATAATGTGTAGAGATGAAAGAGATTTTATTCAATAAAGATGAATTGCTCAATCTTGAATTTTCTTTGAACAGGGAAATTCTTCGTGCCAATATGTCCAATGCGTTTGCCTGCACCACTCTATCGGGTTGCAACACAAGAAAATACCATGGATTGTTCATAGCACCTCAACCACAAATAGACAACAACAATCATGTTCTTTTGTCGTCTTTGGATGAAACAATTTGCCAGCAGGGCAACGAATTTCATCTTGCATTGCACAGATACAAAGACGGTATATATTTTCCAAAAGGTCATAAGTATCTGGAATCGTATTCGTTGAAAAATCTGCCTTGCACTACCATTCGTGTGGGAGATATTGTGCTGACCAAGCAAATGCAGATTCAACAACGCAGAGACAGATTACTAATAAAATACACTCTTGTTCAAGCAAATACGCCTATAACGCTCAAATTGCAACCTTTGCTGGCTTTTCGTCAGGTGCATAAACTTTCGTATAGAAACGACAACGCCGACACATCTTATCAGGTTGTGGATAATGGTGTAAGTTTTCAATTATATAAGGAATATACGCCATTGTTCATTCAGTTCTCGAAGAAAATGGTGTATGAGCATAAACCCGACTGGTACTACGATTTTGAGTATATACAAGAGAAAGAAAGAGGCTACGATTATTTGGAAGACCTTCTTATGCCTGGCACATTCTCTATCGAGATGAAGGCTGGCGAATCGTTCTATCTTTCCTGCGGTATAGAAGAAGGTGCCAATCCTATGTTGCTTAGCAGAGATTTCTCACGAGAGGCAAGCATAAGATTCGATATAAACAATATGGAAGATGTGCTAAAGCGTGCCGCAAGAATGTTCTTCTGCAGAAAAGGTTTGGAAGTTAATATGGTGGCGGGATTTCCATGGTTTGGACGATGGGGTCGCGACACTTTTATTTCTCTGCCAGGTTTGTGTTTGGGTGTGGAAGATATGGATTTGCTCATTTCGGCAACCGACACAATGCTCAAGGATTTCAAAGATGGTTTGTTTCCTAATGTGGGCGTTGGAGAGAATGCAGCATACAATAGTGCCGACACTCCGCTGTGGTTTTTCTGGTGTTTGCAGCAGTATTGTAGCATAACATCCAACAGAAAAAAGATTTGGAAAAAATACTCAAAAGTCATGAAAGCCATCATTGACAATTTTGAACAAGGCGGTTTCAATGTAAGGATGGACAGCAACTATCTTTTGTGGCAATATGAACAAGGCAAAGCACTCACTTGGATGGATGCAATTGTTGATGGCAATCCGGTAACGCAAAGAAAGGGTTATGCAGTGGAA
>JABUUQ010000002.1:836922-838941 GCA_021443125.1 Bacteroidales bacterium | reverse complement strand
GCTTTATGGTACAATGCAATAATGTTTACACTTTCTTTGGCAGAGGAAAATTGCGACGATGCGTTTGTGAATAAGTGGGCTGACTTCAAAAATGCTTTCCCTGCTGTTTTCAAAGAAACTTTCTGGTCAAAAGTTTTGGGTTATCTTGCTGATTGTGTGGATGGTAGTCATAAAGATTTTGCAGTAAGGCCAAATATGATTTTTGCCTGCTCTTTGGAATACTCTCCAATAAGCACAAAGATACAACAACTTATAGTTGAGAAAGTTAAAGCAGAATTGCTTACACCAAGAGGTTTGCACACACTTTCGCCAAAGGACAAGAACTATAAAGGTTTTTATTTTGGCGACCAAAAGCAAAGAGATATGGCTTATCACAATGGCACCGTATGGCCTTGGCTTTTAGGGGCTTTCGCAGAGGCGTATCTTAGAACTTATGGCAAAGATGGTGTGGATTTCATAGAGACTATATACAAGGGTTTTGAAGAAATTCTTTGCGATTATTGCGTAGGCTCGATTGCAGAGGTGTACGACGGCAACCCTCCATTCAAGGCAGGCGGCAGCATATCGCAAGCATGGAGTGTGGCTGCATTGATTAGAATCAAATACCTTATAGACTTATATTCAAACAAATAGAAAGGAGTATTATGAAGGTTCTTATGTTCGGTTGGGAGTTTCCACCTCATATTTCGGGAGGATTGGGTACAGCATGTTTTTCAATGACTGAAGCGTTGGTAAAACAAGGCACTGACATTCTTTTTGTCATTCCAAACAGGCAGAAAGATGAGAAAGACAACGGCACTAAAATACTGGGAGCCAACGAAGTAAAGATAAACCTTCAAACTTCCATAACAAAAGAGTTTCACAAGCATGTTTCGTTCATAGAGGTAAATAGCCGTCTTGTGCCATACATTGGAGTGGAAGACTATTATAATATAGTGAATAGGAGTTTCAGCGAAAAAGAGCAGATTGTCGAAAATTCTTTCCGTTGCTTCGATTTTCAAGGCGGTTACAAAGAAAACCTTATGGATGAGGTTGAAAAATATGCCATTACAGCAGAAACTATTGCCCGAGAGAACGATTTTGATGTCATACATGCTCACGACTGGCTTACCTACAAAGCAGGTATTGTTGCCAAAAAAGTGTCGGGAAAGCCTTTGGTTGTTCATGTTCATGCCACAGAATTCGACAGAAGCGGGCAAGTGGTGAATCCTACCGTGTTCAACATAGAGAAAGAAGGTATGGCAATGGCAGACAAAATTATAACGGTTAGCAACTACACAAAGAAAATAGTGGTTGAAAAATACCTTCAGGATGCAAGCAAAGTCATAACCGTTCATAATGGTATAGACGAGAACACCAAACCCGTTGAAAGAATACCTAACGCATGGAATAAAAAAATAGTAACCTTCCTTGGCAGAGTAACATTCCAAAAAGGTCCTGACTATTTTATAGAGGCGGCAGAAAAGGTTTTGAAGAAAGACAAAAATATTATCTTTGTGCTTGCTGGCAGTGGCGATATGCTCAACAGAATGATTGCGTTGGTGGGCAAGAAAAGAATCTCAAAAAATTTCTTTTTCACTGGTTTTCTCAAAGGCAAGCAGGTGGAAGAAATGTTTCAGAGAAGCGATGTGTATGTTATGCCTTCTGTTAGCGAACCTTTTGGAATATCACCTTTGGAGGCTATGCGAGAAGGAGTGCCTACCATAATATCAAAGCAGAGTGGCGTTTCGGAGGTTGTATCCTATGCCATAAAGGTGGATTTTTGGGATGTGGATGCCATGGCTGACGCAATATATGCCTTGACCCACTACCCTGCCATGAGTGATATGATAAAGAAAAACGCTTCCTTGGAGTTGAAAAAGATAAATTGGGACAAAGCGGCAAAAGAAATCATAAATGTTTATAATTACGCACTAACAAGCAAATAATAGAAAGGGCTGTATATGAAATCTATCTGTTTTTATTTTCAGGTTCACCAACCATTTCGTCTTAGACCTTACAAATTCTTCGATATAGGGG
>JABUUQ010000002.1:833531-835858 GCA_021443125.1 Bacteroidales bacterium | reverse complement strand
CTGAGTGATTTCAGACTAAGCATAGAAAAACACAACAAAAAGTAATGACCAACAAGCAAAAATACATTCAATTGCTAAAAGAGCACGATGTCCATATCTTTATGCAGGATTGGTGGCTGGACAGCGTATGTTCAAAGGATTGGGATGTGTTTTTGTATGAAAAAGACGGGAAAATACTTGCTGCACTACCCTACAATATAAACAAAACTTTCGGTTTCACAACTATAATTCCTGCACTGCTTTCTCCTATTAGTGGAATGTTTATAGACTATTCGGATTGTGGCAGATTGTCTGAAAAATACTCTTTGGAAAACACTGTAATGGAGGCTTTTGCAGAGTTTATAGACAAAACAAAGCCAGCATATTTCAATTATCAGCTTGCTCCCGAAAATTTCTTTTGGACTGGTATGTATTGGCATGGCTTCAACGCTACCGTACACTACACCTACAAAGTTGATATTTCGGATATGGAACAGTGCTTCGCCAATTTTCTGCCTGTGATGCGTAAGAACCTAAGACGAGCAGAAAGATTACTCACAATAGAAACCGAAAACATCTGTCTTAAAGATATTTACAACGATTTATTGCTTACTACCTATAAGAAGCAAGGCACAAAAATACCATACAGTTTCGAGATTTTTGAGAAAATAGTGCTTGCATGCGAAAAGAATGGAAGTGGCAAATTGTTTGTTGCCAAAGACTCCCAACAAAAAGCCATGGGTACATTGTTGATTGTGTGGGACAAGACAACATGCTACAATCTTGTTTCGGGAATGCTTGAAACAAAGGAGCAGAATTATGCTGTTTCCTTCCTTACCTACAAGGCTATGCAATATGCTAACGCTTTGGGTATAAAGGATTTTGATATGGAAGGCTCTATGCTTAGGAATATAGAACACTATTTCCGTTTCTTTTCTGGCACAAGGACTCCATATTTGATTATTGAGAAAAAATACTCAAAAACCTTTCAATTTCTAAAAAAACTAAAACGACTGCTGCGATGAATATAAAACTTTTGGTTGTCGGCAAAACGGTTAAAGGTTTTGTTGATGATGGTGTAAATGAGTATGTTAAAAGATTGAAACACTATATCAATTTCAGTCTTGAAGTTATTCCGGATGTTAGGAATGCTTCGTCTCTTTCGCCCTCACAACTCAAAGAACAAGAGGCGTTGGCTATACTGAAACATATTGGCAATGAGGACAAAGTGTTCCTTCTCGACGAACATGGCAAAGAGTTCACAAGTATGGAATTTTCAAACTTTGTTCAAAAAAAATTAAATGAGGGAATAAAAAATTTAATCTTTGTTATAGGAGGTGCTTATGGTTTTTCGGATTCCATCAAAGAAAAATTCGGTCAGAAAATATCCATAAGCAAAATGACCTTCTCTCATCAAATGATAAGACTATTGTTTGTTGAGCAAGTTTATAGAGCATTCACAATCATTAAACACGAACCATATCATAACGAATAAAAATAAAGAATATGAAAATTGAAATTACATACAGCGAAAAAGACAAGCATGTTCTAAGCAATTTGGAACAAATGCAAGAACAAAGTATTCAAGCACTTAGAACTCTAAAACAAGGCAACGGAGCAGGCAACGATTTTCTTGGCTGGGTTGATTTGCCTTGTCAGATAGAAGAAAATGAGATTGCAAGAATAGAGAAAATTGCCGAAAGGGTAAGAAAAAATTCACAAGTGTTTGTTGTTGCAGGCATTGGTGGTTCTTATCTTGGTGCAAGAATGGTCATAGAGGCTTTGAAGCACAATTTCGACACTCTTCTTCCAAACCAAAACCCTACAATAATATATGCTGGCAACACTATGAACGAAGACTATCTTGCCGACCTTATGGAAGTGTTGGACAAGAAAGATTATTCACTTGCTGTCATATCAAAATCGGGCACAACAACTGAAACGGCTGTAACTTTCAGAATTCTAAGAAAGCATCTTATAGACAAATACGGTGAAAAAGAGGCCGCTCAAAGAATAATATCTATCACAGACAAAGCAAAAGGCGTATTGAAAAACATTTCCGACAAAGAAGGTTACGACACTTTTGTAATACCAGACAATGTTGGTGGAAGATACTCTGTTTTGACTCCTGTGGGTTTGATTCCTATTGCTGTGGCTGGTTTTGACATAAGAAAAATTGTTGAAGGTGCCAAAATGCAAAGAGAAAACTCACTGAAAGAATGTAAGGAAAACCCTATGATTCAATATGTTGTTGCAAGAAATCTGCTATACAACGCTGGCAAAAGCATAGAGATAATGGTGAATTACCAACCTAACCTTGTATTTTTCTCTGAGTGGTGGAAACAACT
>JABUUQ010000002.1:831577-833379 GCA_021443125.1 Bacteroidales bacterium | reverse complement strand
GCAATACCACGACTTGCAGAGAATGATGACCAATTGGATTATCTGCTTGGTTTTTCATTGACTCAGATAAATGAGAAAGCAGAAGAAGGCACACGCTTGGCACATTTGGAAGGCGGTGTTTCTCAAATAAAGATTTCTGTTGAGAAGATAAACGAAAAGACAATAGGCCAAATGATTTATTTCTTTGAAGTGGCTTGTGGCGTAAGCGGTTATGTTCTTGGAGTCAATCCTTTCAACCAACCAGGAGTGGAAAACTACAAAAAGAAAATGTTCTCTCTTTTGGGTAAGAATTAGAAAAAGAATTACCAACAATAAGGTGGCATGTGGGATTTCTTATTTAAGAGGTTCCACATGTATGTTTATTATGGTGTCTTTGCCAAAAGACTCCCTTATTTTATGTTCTATTTCGGTGGCTTTGTCGTGAGATTCCATCAAAGACATGCTGCCATCCATTCTCACATGCATGCTAATAACATGATTGGAGCCTATTTGTCGCGTTCTCAAATGGTGCATCTGGCTGACACCTTCGCATGAACTGATAATTTGTTCTATTTTGTCTTCGTCTTGTTTTGGCAAAGATTTCTCAAGTAGCTGACTGACACTTGTTTTTATCAGTTGTATTGCAATTTTCAGAATAAAATAACTTACTATTATTGCTGCTATAGGGTCGAGTATAGCCCATTTATCGCCCAAAAGACAAGCTGCACCTATACCTATGGAAGTACCTATAGAAGACAAAGCATCGCTTCTGTGGTGCCAAGCATTTGCAATCATCGCCTCGCTATTCAAGTGTTTGCCTTTGATGACTGTGTATTGATATATACCTTCTTTGGAAATAACACTTATTATCGCCACCCAAAAAGCAAGCCAGCTTGGTGCCACAAGAGTTTTGCCATGAACAAGAACGCCATAAACTTTCTCTGCTCCGCCATACAAAATGCCAAAACCGACAAATATCAATAACAAGCCTATAATTGTTGTTGCCAAAGTCTCGAATTTTCCATGCCCGTACTTGTGGTCATCGTCTATTGGTTTAGAACTGATTTTCAACATGATGATTACAACAAAGTCGGTAAGAAAATCGCTTAGGGAATGCACTGCATCGGCTATCATTGCAGAAGAATGGCCAACAATGCCTGCGATGAATTTTGCCACTACAAGCACAGCATTTACTATACTGCCGATAATGGTTATCCTTACTATTTCTTTTTCTCTGGTTTTAGCGTCGGGCATAGAGGGAGAATGGTTTTATTTTCTTTCCAACAAGACTACATTTTCTATATGGTGAGTGTGAGGGAACATATCCACAGGCTGAATTTTCTTTACCTCGTATTTGCTGCTCAAAAGCTTCAAATCTCTCGCCTGAGTGGCTGGATTGCAAGAGATATAAACGATTTTTCTTGCATTTGTGCTAAGAATTTGTTGCACAACCTTTTCTGCCATACCGCTACGAGGAGGATCGGTGATTATAATATCGGGCTCGTCGTTGTTTTTTATAAAATCATCATCAAGAACCTTTGCCATATCGCCTGCATAGAAGACTGTATTGTTTATTCCGTTTTCCTTGCTGTTCAATCGTGCATCTTCCACTGCATCTTCCACATACTCAATACCTACAACCTTTTTTGCACAATCGGCAACAAAATTGGCTATTGTGCCTGTGCCAGTGTAAAGGTCATAAACCACATCGTCTTTTTGTATATCTGCAAACTCTGCTGCCACACTATACAACTTAAACGCCTGAGGTGCATTTGTTTGGTAGAATGTTTTAGGTCTTATTTTGAATTGCAAAGGCTGGGAAT
>JABUUQ010000002.1:817963-831495 GCA_021443125.1 Bacteroidales bacterium | reverse complement strand
TTGAATTTCTGATTTACACAATACTGCAAAGAGGTTATTTGAGGAAACTTTTCCTTTACAGCATTCATTACCAAAGAAATAACATCTTGATTGTCTTCTGCAAAAACAACAACGACCATCAAATCTTCGTGTTCGGTGGAACGAATCACAAGATTCCTCATCATACCGCTGTGTTCCCTTATATTATAGTATGGAATGTTGTTTGCAAGTGTAAAATCTCTGATAAAATTGCGTATTGCATTGGATGGATCTCTTTGAAGCACACATTTTTCAATAGGAAGCACCTTATCGAACAAGCCACTGCAATGAAAACCCAAGGCAGGCGTTTCTGGTTCTCCCTTTACAAAGTCTTTTTTCCATGCACGGTTAGAGAAAGTGTATTCCAACTTGTTGCGATAGTAATAAATGTTGTCGGAACCAAGAATTTCAGAGATATTGTCGCAATTTATGCCACCTATTCTTTCGAGATTGTCGATAACTTGTTGCTGTTTGTACTTCTTTTGCCATTCATAGTCAAGCATTTGCCATGAACAACCACCACATTGTGTGAAATGAGGACATTGCAACTCTACCCTCTTGTCTGAAAAAGTTTTTATCTCTTTCACCCTTGCCAGACAAAAAGAATGTTTTTGCTTATACACCTCTATATCAGCCACATCACCAGGAACAACATAGGGAACAAAGATTACCTTCTCGTCCTGCTTCACTATGGCGTTGCCCTCTGCTGCAAAACCTTCAACAAGTGCAGACTCCAAAATATAATTGACTTTTTTCTTTCTCATTTATGCCTCTTTGATAGAAAACACTCAAAAAACAAATAAAAAGTGAACAGTGCTTTCTCACCGCTCACTTCTTAAACTTCATCAAGCCATTATTCTTGATTCAAATACTATCTTTCGTCAGAAACAGATAATTTTTTTCTTCCGTGACGACGGCGAGCATTCAAAATCTTTCTTCCGCTTGTTGTTGACATTCTTAGTCTGAATCCGTGTTTGTTCACTCTTTTTCTACGTGAAGGTTGAAATGTTCTTTTCATTGTCGTATATGTTTTTTCTTATTATTCAATACCCCATTTGAGTTTGCAAAAGTAATACTTTTTTTTCTTCTAGCAATAGTTTTTGTCATTTTTTTTCAAATTACCATGCAATCACAAGAAAATAAAACGCCATTTGGCTAAATTAAAACTTTGTTTCAAAAAATTATTCCTTCGTTTTATTTTTGTGGTAAGAATTATTTTTTGTAATTTTGCAAGTTGAAGTTAAAATTCGACTCATAACGAATGGACAAAGCTAAACTCAATAGCATATTATCAACACAAGATAGCATAATAAGTATGCAGGATTTGGTACTTATGGAAAGACTGACAATAAAATATCCTTATTGCAATCTTTTCTGGGTGTTGGGTGCAAAGTATGCCACAATTGTCAATAGCTTCAACAAACAAGAATGGTTGCAAAAAGCTTCCGTTTATGTTGCCGACAGAGAGCATTTGAAAAATTTTGTTACTAATATAAAGAAAGAAGAGATAAAACCTATAGAATCTATAAAACCTAACGATTCTGTGGCTAAAAATTCTTCTAACAGCAGTATTATGAACGAGATTGATGCCTACAGAGAAGAAGGTTTGTCGGACAATCCCACTCGTCAGGAGTTGATAGACAGATTTTTGAAGATAGAAAAGCCAAAAGTCAATTCACCAGTTGCAGAAACCGAATCGGAAGGCGACAATATAGACAAAATAGTGAGAAAAAGCGCCTCAAACGAATTCAAAATTGTTACCGAAACAATGGCGAAAGTGTATCTGTCTCAAGGTAATAAGGAGGGTGCGATAAAAATTTATCAGCGACTTATGGCCTCTAATCCAAAAAAAAGTAGTTACTTTGCAAATCAAATAGAGATAATAAAAAATAGTTAATAACCTTAAAATAAAAAAAGAAAAAGATGTTTATTGTAGTTACAATCCTGATTATGATAGCAGCTGTTTTGCTTGCTCTTGTTGTATTGGTGCAAAATGGTAAAGGTGGTGGTCTTGCCGCTAATTTCGCTTCTCAAAATCAAGTTATGGGTGTTAGAAGAACAACAGATTTCCTTGAAAAAGCAACTTGGACTATTGCCATTGCTCTCATAGTTCTTTGTTTGATTTCTTCTGCTTTGATACCAAGCACAAGAAAAAGCACAAACACACTTAACAATGCAGCTCAAACTTCAATACCTGCAGCAACAAACAACGCACAAGGCAATACTGCTAATCCTATAAAATAATCAGACAAAACAGAAAATAAATATGGGAATAGAGATATTGTCTTTATTCCCTATTTTTGTATGAAAGCTGTATTGTTATGACAAATTGTCATAACAGAAACTTTGGCACATAATTGGAAAGTGTGTTTTAGGAAATTGTAAATAACTAACTAAAAAATTATAATACTATGGCAAAAATCAAAATCAAACCTTTGGCAGACAGAGTTTTAGTAAAACCTGCCGAAGCTGAACAAAAAACCGCTACAGGCATTATCATACCAGACACAGCAAAAGAAAAACCTATGGAAGGCGAAGTTGTTGCAGTTGGAACTGGCAAGAAAGACGAGCCAATGACAGTTAAGGTTGGCGACAGAGTTATCTTTGGCAAATATTCTGGCACAGAAATCAGCGTTGATAACGAACAATATCTTATAATGAGAGAAAGCGACATTTACGCTATCATCTAATTGGTTTATAACATAAAGAAAAGTAATAAAATGGCAAAAGAAATAAAATTCAATACAGAGGCAAGAGAGTTGATGCGTAATGGTGTAAACGCATTGGCTGACGCAGTTAAGGTTACTTTGGGACCAAAAGGCAGAAATGTCATCATAGACAAAAAATTCGGAGCTCCTCACATCACAAAAGACGGAGTATCTGTTGCAAAGGAAATCGACCTTGAAAACAATATAGAAAACATGGGTGCACAGCTTGTTAAGGAAGTTGCATCAAAGACTGGCGACCAAGCAGGCGACGGAACAACAACTGCAACCGTATTGGCACAAGCTATAGTTAATACAGGATTGAAAAATGTTGCTGCAGGTGCTAACCCAATGGACCTAAAACGCGGTATAGACAAAGCTGTTGCTACAGTTGTTGCCGACCTTAAAAAGCGTTCTCGCCAAATAGGTTCTGCACAGGAGAAAATAGAACAAGTTGCAACTATTTCTGCAAACAACGACTCTTCTATAGGCTCTATGATTGCAGAGGCAATGAAACAAGTTAAGAAAGAAGGTGTTATAACTATCGAAGAAGCAAAAGGTTTGGACACTACAGTAAAGGTTGTTGAAGGTATGCAGTTCGACAGAGGTTATCTTTCTCCTTATTTCGTTACAGATACAGAAAAAATGGAGACAGTATATGAAAATCCTTTCATTCTTATCTACGACAAAAAGATTTCCAACCTTAAAGAGTTGCTTCCTGTATTGGAAAAAGTTGTTCAAACTGGCAGAGCATTGCTTGTAATATCTGAAGACATAGAAGGCGAAGCACTTGCTACATTGGTAGTGAACCGTTTGAGAGGTTCTTTGAAAATTGTTGCTGTTAAGGCTCCTGGCTTTGGCGACAGAAGAAAAGAAATGCTTGAAGACATAGCTATTCTTACAGGTGGTACAGTTATTTCTGAAGAAAAAGGCTTCAAACTTGAAGAAGCAGGCTTGGATATGTTGGGTACAAGTGCAAAAATCACTGTTGACAAAGACAATACTACAATAGTTTCTGGCAATGGCAACAAAGAAAACATCAAGGCCAGAGTTGCACAAATCAAGGCTCAAATAGAAAAAACAACATCTGACTACGACAAGGAAAAACTTCAAGAAAGACTTGCTAAACTTGCAGGTGGCGTGGCTGTAATCTATGTTGGAGCTGCTTCAGAGGTTGAAATGAAAGAGAAAAAAGACAGATTCGACGATGCACTTCATGCAACAAGAGCTGCTTTGGAAGAAGGTATAATCCCAGGTGGTGGTGTGGCTTACATTAGAGCGATAGCATCTTTGAAAAATCTTAAGGGCGACAACGAAGATGAGAACACAGGTATACAAATCATACGCAGAGCATTGGAAGAGCCTCTACGCCAAATAGTTGCCAACGCTGGATTGGAAGGCAGCGTAATAATCAACAAAGTTAAAGAACTTAAGGGTGATGAAGGCTACAATGCAAGAACTGACACTTTCGAAGACCTTCACAAAGCAGGCGTTATCGACCCTACAAAAGTTGCAAGAGTTGCCCTTGAAAACGCAGCAAGCATAGCAAGTATGATACTTACAACAGAATGTGTGCTTTCTGAAATCAAAGAACCTGCTCCTGCAATGCCAGCAATGCCTCAAGGTGGAATGGGCGGAATGTACTAATAGACAAAACAACAACCAATAGCATAATTTTAGAGGTAAGGGCAATCCTTACCTCTTTTTATTTTGTTATTTTTTGCTTGTTGTCTAACAATTTGTTATCTTTGCAATTTATTTCAGCAAGGTAATGAAATGTTTCTAACTTCTATCCTTGCAGAATACAGATATAGTAATAACAATCAATAACTTAAACAATATGTTACAAAGAATTCAATCAGTATGGTTAGCTTTGGCAGTTATTTTGTCTGCTCTTGCGTTTTATTTTCCACTTGCAATCTATGTTCTTCCCGATGGACAGGAAATTCTCTACAAACTTATTCCTGAAAAAATGAGTATAGACGCCACAAGTTTTCAACAGCAAAAATGTTCTATAACCCTTATTATACTTAACTGCGTTGTGCTTGTATTGTCTTTGATAACGATTTTCCTTTACAAAAACAGACAAAATCAGCTCAAAGTTCTTGCCATTGCTTTTCTGGCTTTGGTTGCCTACACTTGCGTTTGGTTTTTCTATGAGGAAAAAGCAGGATTGAACGATATTCTTACAACTTGGCTTCAACCAGAGAAAATAAAATCATATACTGAATCAGCAAAAACAAACTATGGTTTCGCATCCTATTTTCCTATAATGCAGATGGTTTTGCTTGTATTTGCACGCAATGGAATAAGAAAAGATGAGAAACTTGTGCGTTCGAGCGAACATCTTAGATAGCAGAAAAATTCTTCCTTGCTTTCAAATTTTTATTTCTTTGTTTTAGCAAAACGAAACTTTGTTTTATTCTGGCAAAACAGTTGTCCAAAATTTTGAATTTATAAGATTAAAAATCAACAATATACAATGGAATACAATTTTAGTGAAATAGAAAAAAAATGGCAGCAATACTGGAAAGACAACAAGACTTTCAAATCAGAAATTGACGCCAACAAACAAAAATACTATGTTTTAGATATGTTTCCCTACCCTTCTGGTGCTGGGCTTCATGTTGGACATCCTCTTGGTTATATAGCATCTGATATTTTTGCAAGATACAAACGTCAGAAAGGCTTCAATGTATTGCATCCTATGGGTTTCGACGCCTATGGTCTGCCTGCTGAACAATATGCCATTCAAACTGGTCAGCATCCTGCCATTACTACCGAAAAAAACATAGCAAGATACAAACAACAATTGGATATTATTGGTCTTTCATACGATTGGGACAGAGAGGTAAGAACTTGCGATTCTCACTATTACAAATGGACTCAATGGACTTTTATTCAGTTGTTTAACTCCTATTATTGTTTCGATTGCAATAAGGCAAGACCTATTTCTGAACTTATATCTGCTTTTGAACAAGGCAAGGCTGGCGAATTGAATGTAGCATGTTCAAAACCAATGTCTTTCACTGCAGAAGACTGGGCAAGTTTCACTGAAAAAGAACAAAGCGATATTCTGATGAATTATCGTTTGGCTTATCTTTCAACCTCTATGGTAAATTGGTGTCCTAAGCTTGGAACTGTATTGGCTAATGATGAGGTTGTCAATGGCGTTTCTGTTCGTGGAGGTTACCCTGTGGAAAGAAAGCCTATGCAACAATGGTCGTTGAGAATAACCGCCTATGCAGAAAGATTGCTTGAAGGTCTTAACGATTTGGATTGGACAGACAGCATAAAAGAAATTCAAAGGAATTGGATAGGAAAATCTCGTGGTTGTGCAGTGTATTTTGGTGTTTATGGCCACGATGAACAAATTGAAGTATTCACAACCCGTGCTGATACTATATTTGGTGTAAGTTTTATGGTGCTTTCTCCTGAACATCCTATGGTTGAGAAGATTACAACGCCGAACTATAAGATTGAAGTCAAGAGATACATAGAACAAACCAAGAGCAGAAGCGATAGAGAAAGAGAAGCAGAAGTAAAACAGGTTAGTGGTATTTTCACAGGTGCCTATGCCGTTCATCCAATAACGAAAAAGCAAATTCCTATCTATATATCTGATTATGTTCTTATGGGCTATGGTACTGGTGCCATAATGGCAGTGCCTGCTCACGACAGCAGAGATTTTGCCTTTGCCAAAAAGTTTATGATTCCTATACTACAGGTTGTCCTTCCTGATGGAGAAGAAGAGTCAAACACTTATGCATGGAAGGAAAGCAAGGATGCAAAAGAAGGAAAAATGATTCATTCTCAATTCCTTGACGGTTTGGAAGTAAAGGATGCCATAAACAAAGCAATAGACTACATAGAAAGCAATAATCTTGGCTATGCAACAACAAATTATCGTTTAAGAGATGCCATTTTCTCTCGTCAAAGATATTGGGGAGAGCCTTTCCCTATATATTATAAAGATGGAATCCCTTATGCTTTGGATGAAAAAGAACTGCCTTTGCTTCTTCCAGAGGTGGACTCTTTCTTGCCTACCGAAACTGGCGAACCTCCATTGGCAAGAGCAAAGAACTGGTGCACAAAAGAAGGTTATCCATACGAAACCAATACAATGCCAGGTTTTGCAGGCAGCAACGCATATTCTCTAAGGTACATGGACCCAACAAATGACGAAGAATTCTTTACCAAAGAGGCGAATAATTATTGGGAAAATGTGGATTTGTATGTTGGAGGCAGCGAACATGCAACCGGACACTTGCTTTATTCAAGATTTATCACCAAATTCTTGTTTGATATCGGTGCAACATGCAAGGATGAGCCTTATAAGCGTTTGGTAAATCAAGGAATGATTCAGGGTAAATCTTGTTTCGTTTATCGTATTCAAGGAGAAAACAAATATGTATCTTTCAATCTTAAAGGCGAATACGAGACAGACCCTATACATATAGACATTTCTTTGGTTGATGCTTCAAATAATGAAGTTGATATTGAAGGTTTGAGAAATTGGAGGGAAGAATTCAAGGATGCAGAGTTTATTCTCGAAGATGGAAAGTATATTTGTGGCAATGAAGTTGAAAAGATGTCAAAGAGTCTTTACAATGTAATAAATCCTGACTATTTGGTGGAGAAATATGGTGCCGATACTTTGCGTCTTTACGAGATGTTCCTTGGTCCTATCGAACAATCAAAACCTTGGGATGTGCAAGGAATTGAAGGTGTTAGCCGTTTCTTAAAGAAGTTTTGGAGATTGTATGCCAACGATAATGGTTTGTGCGTTACCGATGAAGAACCAACAAAAGATGAGTTAAAAATACTGCATCGTGGTATCAAAAAAATAGAAGACGATATAGAAAGATTTTCTCTAAACACCTGTGTATCAAGTTTTATGATTATCTGCAACGAGTTGAACGAAAAGAAATGCCACAAGAAATCCATTTTGAAACCTTTATGCTCACTTATCGCTTCATTTGCACCTCATATAGCAGAAGAACTATGGCATTTGATGGGTGAAAACAGCAGTGTTGCATTTGCAGGCTTTCCTGTGTTCAACGAGGAGTATTTGAAAGATACAGACTACCGCTACCCTATCTCTATCAATGGCAAAACAAAGACTTTTATTTGTTTCCCATTGGATAAGGATGCCGAAGAACTTAAACAAGAAGTGCTTCAAAACGAACAGGTTAAAAATGCAATAGCAGATAAGGAAGTTGTAAAAATCATCTTCGTTCCAAACAAAATCGTTAATATAGTTGTAAAAAATTAGAACAAAGAAATAAATTTTTATTCCTTACTTCTAACAATACAGAACTTGCTTTTGATTTTCTGAAACAGCAATAGTAAAAAATTTTAGACTAGCAGTTTTATTACAAACAAAAAAAGAGAAGCAGTTTTTACTACTTCTCTTTTTTTTAGGTTATTGCCTATAGTTTTATTCTATTGCCTTTATACCTGGGAGTACTTTGCCTTCAAGAAATTCAAGCATTGCACCGCCACCTGTTGAGATATAAGAAACTCTGTCGGAATAACCTGAGCCTTTTATTGCATCAACGCTATCACCTCCGCCTATTGCAGAAAATGCACCTTTATCAGTTGCCTCTGCCACTGCTTTTGCTATCGCGTTGGTTCCAGCAGCAAATTTCTTCATTTCAAAAACGCCCATTGGACCGTTCCAAAGTATTGTTTTTGAAGACAATACAACATCGCAATAAGTCTTTACGGATTTTTCACCTATGTCCATACCCTGCCATTTTTCAGGAATATCCATAGTATCAACATATTTGATATTTGCATTCTCTGAAAAATCGTCTGCAATAATGCTATCTTCTGGCAAATACAACTTAACACCTTGTTCCTTAGCTTTTTGCATAAGTGATTTTGCTACATCTATTTTGTCATCTTCGCAAAGAGAGTCGCCAATGCTATGACCCAAAGCTTTATAGAAAGTGTAACGCATTCCGCCTCCAATAACAAGGTTATCAACAATGTTCAGCAAAGATTCAAGTATACCAATTTTTGAACTAATCTTGCTTCCACCAATCACAGCAGTAAATGGTTTTTCGTGATTGTTCATAAGCTTGTTCAAATTCTCAACCTCTCTTGCCATAAGCAAGCCAAAATACTTGTCTTGTGGGAAAAACTGAGCTATTGTTGCGGTTGAGGCATGTTCTCTATGGGCTGCACCAAATGCATCATTTACATAAGCATCGCCCAATGCTGCAAGTTGTTTTGCAAACTCAACATCTCCTTTTGTCTCTTCCTTATAGAAACGTATGTTCTCCAACAACATAACCTGACCTGCCTTTAGATTTTTGCAAAGGTTGCTAACTTCTTCACCAAGAAGGCTTTGAGTAAATACAACTTCTTGATTTATAAGTTTTGAAAGGTATTCTGCAACTGGTTTAAGGGTAAATTCTGGTTCAAAACCACCTTTCTTTGGTCTGCCAAGGTGTGCCATCAAGATAACACTTGCACCATCTTTTATAAGTTTATTGATTGTTGGCAAAGCCTCTTGTATTCTTGTATCGTCAGAGATATTGCCTTGCTTGTCGAAAGGAACATTAAAATCAACTCTAACAAGGACTTTCTTGCCTTGAAGATTTACATCTTGAATTGTTTTCATAGTACTATGATTTTTTGTTTATGAAATGTTTAATGCGTGCAAAGTTACAATAAAAAAAATGAAATAGAAAAAAATTTCGTAATTAAAAAAAAGATTAGTATTTTTGCACTTCAAAATTTCTAAAGCAGAAAGGGGGTTACAGATGATTGATACGATAAAATTTGAAGAGGTAAATTGGTACCACGTATTTAATCCAACTGATGAAGATTTTGATTGGTTGATGGATACTTTTGGCTTTCACCCCTTGGATATCGAAGACTGTAAATCCTCTAATCAAAGACCCAAAATAGATGAATATGATGATTATTACTTCATTATATTGCATTTCCCTTATTTCGACAAACAGAATAAATTCATAAGGCTCAAGGAAGTAAAGATTTTCTGGGGAAGAGACTATATTATTACTGTAGGTTCTGCACACTGGGTGGTAAAAAATATGTTTAACGAACTCAAACGCCAATCACAAAATCTTCCTACAAAGAAAAAAGATGCAGAAGATGACGACGATAGTTTGGATATCACTTCTTCTTCAGACGCTTTGTTGTATAATCTTTTGGATAGGCTGATGGTGGAGACTTATTCTTTGGTGCTTAGAATAGGAACGGATGTTGATAATATCAATTTTGACATTTTCTCAAAAAAACCTACACAAGTTCTTGAGCATTTGAGTGTTACACGAAAGAATCTTATAGCCATAAACACATCTTTCAAACCACAATTGAGAGTGTTCCATCAATTTGAATCTGGTGGTATAAAAGGTTATGAGCAAGACATGGAAGACTATTGGGGAAACATACTTGACCAATACCAAAAGATGTTTGACCTTGTGGAAGACTATGGCGAACTTATTGAAGGTTTGTCTCACACATTCGATTCTTTGCAGACCAATCGTACAAATGAGATTATAAAAACCCTTACTTTCATTTCAACTATTATGTTGCCTCTTACATTGCTTTCAGGCATATATGGAATGAATGTAGCCTTGCCAGGAATGAACAGTCCCTACATATTCAGCGTAATATGCATTACTATGATAATTGTGGTTATTGCTTTCTTCCTTTATTTCAGAAAAAAAGGCTGGTTTTAGCAACTATTCCTTATTCAAAAGCTGTGTTTGTATTATTTCTTCAAGCAATTCTTGTGATTGAAGGCCTTGAAGCAACATTGCATTGCCAGGTTTTGGGCATATTATAAGCGTTGGTATTGAACGGATATTGAAAGCCATTGCAACTTCTCTTGCTTGGTCAACATCCACCTTGTAAAAATAAATATCGTCGCCATATTTCTCTGCCAAAGATTCAAAAATAGGTGCTTGTTTCTTGCAAGGACCGCACCAAGTGGCATAAAAATCAATTATACATGGTTTGTCGCCTTTGTATTTGAAGTTTTTTTCGCCAGCATTAAGATTTATCTCACACACTTTTTCGACAAAAGAATCCGTATATAGCTGAACTACTTTGCTTTGCTCACTTGCTTGATTGTTAATTGCAAATTCATCTGCATTCTGTTTCTTTGTGCATGAAAATATACTCATACAAGCAACTAATAGTAGTATTATAGTGTAATTTCTTTTCATTTTTATTTGCTTTGTTTTGGTTTTTATGCATCTAATAACGCATAAGTTTGGATTTTATTTGCTCAAAGTCCGTTTAATAGCAAAAAAATCATTAACTTTGCCACTTAAATATATTTAACACCCGAAAATAATGAAGAAAATCTGTTTTGCTCTCATATTTTTCTCTTTACTGTTTTCCAATGCTTTTGCACAAAAGAAGGCAAAGAATGTTATATTGCTCATAGGCGACGGAACAGGACTTACACAACTATATGCAAGTTACGAAGCCAACAATCGAAATCTCAATATCTATTCTATGCCACACACAGCTCTCTCTATAACAAATTGTTACGACAAAAAAGTAACCGATTCTGGTGCTGGCGGCACTGCAATAGCCATAGGCAAAAAAACACACTATCGTGGAATTGGTGTTGATGCAGAGGACAATCCTTCTTTATCACTTCTCGAAATTGCAAAACAAAAAGGCAAACACACTGGCATACTTGTTTCTTGCGACCTTTGCCATGCAACCCCTGCTTCCTTTATTGCACATGTGAAAGACAGAGATTCTGTAGAAGATATTGCAGAATTCTATCTTACAGAGCATTGCGACATTTTTATGGGTGGTGGAAAGATGAGATTTGACCAAAGAAAAGACAATCGCAACCTTATAGACAGCCTTAGAGACAAAGGTTATGAAGTTGTTTTTTCCGAAGCAGAAATGCTGAATACAAAATCGCAGAAAATTGCTGGGATGTTCGCCGATAATTATATGCCTATCTACAAAGAAAGGGGCGATATTCTTCAAAAAGCACTTGCTTTGACACTCGAAAGACTTGATAAAAACAATAAAAAAGGCTTTTTCCTTATGTTTGAGGGCAGTCAGATAGACTCTTACGCACATAACAACGATTTTGAAACCATGCTTGGCGAAATAAAAGACTTTGACGAATGCGTTAGAATAGCTTTGGAATTTGCCAAGAAAGACAAGAATACTCTTGTTGTGGTTACGGCAGACCATGAAACTGGAGGGCTCACACTTGTTGCAGACGGCAATAACGACAAACCGCATTTTTCAACTGGAGGTCATACTGCAGCACCTGTTATCATTTACGCCTATGGTCCTGGCAGCGAAAACTTTCACGGCGTAATACAAAACAACGAAACTTTCGACCTTATACTTAAATCAATGAAATAATGGTTAGAGTTGGAGTAATGAGTGATTCCCATGGTTATGTTCCTGTGCAGGCATACTCTTTTTTTGAGAATGTTGATGTTATTCTGCACGCTGGCGACATAGGTGGTGAGAATGTTTTGGAGGAGTTGAGAGATATGGGCAAGAAAGTCATAGCGGTGTATGGCAATTGCGACGATAGATATATAGATTCAGAAGTCAAAGGTCTTTTATCGTTCAAAATCGAAGACGTAAGCATACTTATGACTCATATTGGTGGCTATCCAAAACACTACAACCCAGATATAAAGCCCTATTTCAAACAAGAAAAACCCGATATTTTCATTTGCGGGCACTCTCATATTTTGAAAGTTATGTACGACGATGAATATAATTTCCTACTTATAAATCCAGGTGCTTGCGGACATCAAGGGTTTCATCAAGTGGCAACCCTTGTGCGTTTTGAGATTGACGGCAAAGACATACGCAATATGCAGGTATTGGATTTCGACAAATTCAAATAAGGAAAGAAAAAATTAAAACAAAGGAATAAAAAATTAAAACAAAGTTCTATTTTAGACAACTTAAAATGAAAAATATGAAAACAAAACACATTTTTGCTTTTGGTTTGTTGGTTTCTATGTTGCAAATCTCAAACGCCCAAATAACAAATTGGGAATTTGGTCTTATGGGTGGTATTTCCAACTATGTGGGCGATATAAATTCCATGTTCAAGAAAGGCGATGACTACAAAGAATGGAATCAGTTTGAAAGCAGTTTCAATTTCTATAATGCACATTTCATGGGTGGTATTATTGCAAGATACAATTTCAATCCACGCTGGGCTTTGAAAGGTAGCGTATTGTTTGGAAAACTTTCTGGCGATGATGCTCATTTTGAAAACGAAAGAAACCTTCGTTTCCATACTGGCATTCAGGAACTGGCACTAACAGCAGAGTACAACTTTATGGACTATCGTACAGGTACAAAACAACATCGTTTTACTCCATATTTGTTTGGTGGAATCTCTGTTTTTCATTTCAATCCAAAGACAGAAATTCTTGACCCTATTGAACAAGAAGAAATAACAGTAAATCTTCACGACTTAAACACTGAAGGTCAAGGACTTATCAAAGACAGAGATAATTATAAACTTGTGCAGATTGCTATTCCTTTCGGTGTCGGAGTCAAATTCAGCCTTTCAACCTACACTTGCATAGGTTTGGAATGGGGTTTCAGAAAAACTTTCACCGACTATATAGATGACATAAGCACAACCTATGTAGACAGAAATACTCTTACTTCCTACGCAGGAGAACAAGCCGCCACTGCTGCCGATAGAACCAACGAATTGGAAGGATATCAAGGTCAGTATCACAAAGATGGCGAAATGCGTGGCAACAAATCAACAAAAGACTGGTATAACTTTGTTGGCATAACTTTTACAAC
>JABUUQ010000002.1:811959-817945 GCA_021443125.1 Bacteroidales bacterium | reverse complement strand
AGCAAGTGCATTAGAGCAAGAAACTAAAAAGTTCTACATATCAAGACTATACAGCCCTATTGCTTTGGCATTAGGGCTTTTTTCTTGCAAGTAAATGCTTGGGAAGATTATTCGCTTATAAATACGTGTCTTTCAATTATATAGGATCCACATCTATGGAAATTCTAAGGCTTTTGTTGTCGGCTTTGCTTAGGAATTCTTCGTTGAATTCCCTTAATTTTGTACGAGAAATCTGGTAAGATAGTTGTTTTTCTATCTTCAACCAGATTATTTGGCTGTACATATTCCTAACTCTCGCTATTTGAGGTTCTTGTGGACCAAACATTCGAGTACCAAAAAGAGTTTTGAGATTTGAAGCATATTCGTAGGCCTTATTTTTCAGGTTGTATCTATCCTTATGTTGCAAAGTAATTTTTATCATACGGCAGAATGGAGGAAAATTCAATGCCTTTCTTTCTTTTATCTGATGGCTGAACATAGATTCGTAATTATGCTCGCTAACATCCCTAATTATTTGATTGTATGGCTCATAGGTTTGAATAATAACCTTACCCCTACCCGTTCTTCTTCCTGCTCTTCCACTAACTTGGCAAAGTGTTTGAAAAGCTCTTTCGTATGCTCTGAAATCTGCAAAATGCAACATAGTGTCTGCATCTATCACTCCCACAAGACCAACATTATCAAAATCCAATCCTTTGCTAACAATCTGTGTTCCAACAAGTATATCTATTTTTTTTGATGCAAAATTCTTTATTATACTATCGTAGGCCTGTTTTGTTCGTGTTGAGTCCAAATCCATACGCATTATGCTCGCCTTTGGGAAATATGTTGCAAGTTCTTCCTCTATCCTCTCCGTTCCCAATCCAATAGTTTTTATGCTATGAGAATGGCAATCAGGACAATAGGCAGGTACATCAGTCGTATGGCCACAATAATGACAATTTAGGGTATGCGTTTGTTTGTGAAGCACCAATGAAACATCGCAATTCGGACATTTTGGTGTATAACCACAGATATTACAGGTAATATGAGGAGCATAACCTCTACGATTTTGGAAAATTATGATTTGTTGGTTGTTTTTCAGTGTATCGGCAATCTCATCGTGAAGCATTTTTGTCATTACTCCATACATTTCGCCTTTGCTTACAGCGTCTTTGGTGTCGGCGATAAGAATTTCTGGCAAAAGTGTATTGAAATACCTGTGTTTTATCTCCAAAAGTTGATAATCACCCTGTTTTGCACGATAATAAGACTCCAGACTTGGTGTTGCAGATGCAAGAATGGTCTTTGCATTGAACATTTTAGCAAGGTATAAGGCAGAATCTTTGGCATTGTAGTGAGGTACGGGTTCTGCTTGTTTGAAAGAAGCATCGTGTTCTTCATCAACAATAACCAATTGAAGATTTTTGAAAGGCAAGAATACAGAACTCCTTGAACCTAAGACAATTTGCAAACGAGAATCATTGTCTTCTGCAAGTTTCACCCTGTTATAAATCTCTGCTCTTTCGAGTGTGGAGAATTTGGAATTATAAACTGCTATCTTATTACCAAAATATTGTTCCAAACGCTCTATAAGTTGGAAAGATATTGCAATTTCGGGAATAAGATACAAAACCTGCCCGCCTTCTTTTATGATTTTATCTATAAGTTTTATATAAATCTCGGTTTTGCCACTGCCAGTAACGCCATAAAGCAAGGATACGGGCTTATTGTTCCACTGCGAAAGTATTGAATCATAGGCGTTTTGCTGTTCATCATTTAGTATAATGCTATCGATTTGCTTTGTTTCTGTTAGTTGTCTTAATCGTGAAACCTCCACTTCCCTAACCTCAAAAACACCTTTTTTTAATAGTGTCTGCAAGGATGAAACAGAACATCCTTTGTCTATTATTTCGGATTTTCTAACCATATCCCTGCCTTGCAACAAGGAGAAAAAAGTCAAAAGTGTTTTTGATTGAGATGCCAAAGATTTTTTGGAATCCAACTCTGTAAATAGTTGTTTTTGTTTATCTTGGTTCTCATATTCTTGGCTCAAGGCAATGCATAATTCTTTTTTTGGAGTGTATTTTGCATATAATTCCTCATCAGTTGAAAGCACATCCTGCTTTATAAGATTGCTTACAAGTTTAAGGAAAGTGTCGGCTTGCTCTCCTTCGTAGTCTTCAAGTTTCAGTTTGCCTTTTTGTATAACTTGATTAACCAAATTCTGCTCCTCAGTGTTCAAAGCAGACAAATCACCTGAAAAATAAGGTGATATCTCTACTATTGTCTCACTTTTCAATCTGAATACAGCAGGTAGGGCAGCAGTAAGCACATCACCAATGTAGGCAATATAATAATCAGCTATCCATTTGAAGAATTCTATCTGCTTAGGCGTTATAGTTGGCTCTATATCAACAATATCCAAGATATATTTTATCTGAGAAGTTTTTGGAGTATCGTGGTGTAGATTGACAACAAGAGCAGAATAGATTTTTTTCTTACCGAACTGTACCACAACACTTTGCCCAACTTTTATACTATCGTGCAAAGATTTTGGTACACGATAGCAATAAGACAAAGGCAAATGCAACGTCAAAATAACGTCTGCATAAAGTATTGTGTCAGTGTGCATTATTCTTTGGTGTAGATTAGAATTGGTCTGTCATTCTTATAAAGATACAAATCCTCGTCGATAATACTCCAAGAGTCTATTTCGTTAAGGTTGTTCAAGTAGGTTCTTTCCAAAGCTTCGTTTTTGTCGGGACAAAGCATAAGCGTTGTGCCTATATCTCTGAACATGATATGGTTGCGTTTTATAACAACTTGTCCTACATAGGTATTACAACCACTTGAACCACTTGCATATTCATTTTCCGAAGTAACTACAAGGGTTATTTTTGTATCGCCTTCCTTGTAGTTTATTTTTTTGTTATTCAACCTTGTAAGCACCCAGATTCTATTGTATATTGTTGAGTCTGTTTGTGTTGGAGGTTGTTGAACAATATCTTTTTGGGCACAAGACTGCATGGCAAACATAATAAAAAACAAATAAACAAAATAACGCTTCATGGTTTTATTTGGTTTTCAATGATTCAAAATACTCATCAATCAATCTTTGTGCTATAATGTAGGCAGAAATTTTATTGTCGAGAATATCGTCTTTCGCAAGTTCAAGTTTCTCTTTGATTATCTCACTTTGATAAAAATTATCACGCAATGCTTGATTTATGCTTTCAGAAAGAATTCTCAGGTTTTGAGTATTACGGTTTTGATAGAAATAGCCAGTCTTTTTTGTCATATCTACATATTCCATAACCGTTTTCCAAATTGTGTCTATGCCATTATTTTCATATGCAGAACAAGTGAAAACTTTTGGTTTCCAACCACTTTCTGTTGGAGGGAAAAGATGTAAAGCGTTTCTATAATTCGATGCAGCCAATTCTCCTCTCTCTTTCTCCTTGCCTTCGCACTTGTTTATTGCAATAGCATCTGCCATCTCCATAATGCCACGTTTTATGCCTTGAAGTTCATCACCTGCATTGGCAAGTTGAAGCAATAGGAAGAAATCCACCATAGAATGTGCCAAAACCTCACTCTGTCCTACTCCTACCGTTTCAATTATGACTACATCAAAACCAGCGGCCTCACAAAGAATAATTATTTCCCTTGTCTTGCGTGCCACTCCTCCCAAACTGCCAGCAGATGGCGAAGGACGAATGAAAGCATTAGGGTCAGAGGCCAAAAGTTCCATTCGTGTTTTGTCTCCAAGAATACTACCACCACTTCTCTCACTGCTTGGGTCTATTGCCAATACAGCAACCTTATGCCCTTGATTAGTAAGCATTTTGCCCAAAGATTCTATGGTTGTGCTTTTGCCTACACCCGGCACTCCTGTTATTCCAAGCCTTACACTGCCACCAGAATGCGGAAGACAACGCTCTATAACTTGCTGTGCCAAAGCTTGATGTTTATACAAATTGCTTTCCACCAAAGTTATAGCCCTTGCCAAAATGGTTCTGTTGCCTTCGAGTATGCCTTTAACATAATCATCTACAGTAAGTTCCTGTCTTTTCCTTACATTCTTCAAATAGTTCTGATTTATGCTTATAGGATTCTCCACACCCTTGGTTACTTTCAATGCTGAATCGGGATTGTTTTTGTCGATAATTTGGTCGTACATACTTGATAGAAAATTGTTTATTGCAATGTTTATTAGTTCTGACGGAAAAATAAGCCACTGTTCGCCTGTGCTGTCGGCATAATTACAAGGTCGTTGATATTTACGTGTTCTGGCAATGTGGCACAATATAAAATAGTGTCGGCAATATCTTCTCCTGTCAGTGGTTTGAAACCTTTATAGGTTGCATCGTTTTTCTCTTTGTCGCCTTTGAATCTAACCATAGAAAATTCTGTTTCCACTGCTCCAGGACATACATTTGTAACCTTCACATTATGTTGCAAACAATCTATTCTCATTCCCTTACTTATAGCATCAACTGCGTGTTTTACAGCACAATAAACGCTTCCTCCTGCATAAACTTCCTTGCCTGCTATAGAACAAATATTTATCACATGGCCACGATTCTGCTTGCACATCCAAGGCAAAACAACTCTTGAAATATAAAGCAAACCTTTTACATCGGTGTCTATCATTTGTTCCCAATCACTCAACAAAGCAGATTGTATAGGGTCTTTTCCTGCTGCAAGCCCTGCGTTGTTTATCAATATATCTATATTTTTCCATTGTTCAGGCATCGAGTTAAGGTGTTGTTCCACTTGGGCATTGTCTCTTACATCAAAATTCAAACTCAATACTTGTATTGAAAATTTCTCCTTCAAAGACTTCTCCAAAGCATCCAATCTCTCTTTTCTTCTGCCTGTAATTATCACATCAAAACCTTTTTCTGCAAATTTCTCTGCACAAGCTTTGCCTATGCCAGAAGTAGCACCAGTTATTAAAGCAATCTTATTCATAATGTTATATTTTATTTATCAAAATAATCGTATAGCAAAGTTACTACAAAAAATACAAAATACACCTGTTTTAGCAAATTATTTATTAAGTTTTACTATATGCAACTTAACAAATAAACTGTATCATTCACGAACTAAATACACGATGTTTGATATTCCCTTATAGTCATTATAGTCGCGAACAACACATGCATTTAATCTCTAATACACTGCATTGTTCACGCAAGTTAGTACTCGGGAATGGTATGGTGTATTGGGATTTTAGATAAGACTTGTGGCGGTCTGAGTTTTTAGGGTTTTGTTAAATTTTCTTATCTTTGCAAAAAATAATGGTAAAATGAACGAATATATACTTGCAATAGAGTCTTCTTGCGATGACACTTCGGCGGCAGTTATGGATAGTAACTTTTTGTGTTTAAGCAATGTAACTGCATCGCAAAAGGTACACGAACTATATGGAGGAGTGGTTCCCGAATTGGCATCAAGGGCTCATCAGCAGAATATAATACCTGTTGTAGATGTTGCATTAAAAAACGCAGGCATCACAAAGGAGGATTTGTCGGCTATTGCTTTCACAAGAGGACCTGGCCTTATGGGTTCTTTGCTTGTTGGTGTAAGTTTTGCAAAAAGTTTCTCACAAGCTTTGGGTATTCCTCTAATAGATGTAAATCATTTGGAAGCTCATGTTTTGGCTCACTTTGTAAAAGATTCCACAAGTCAGAAAGTGCCCGAATTTCCTTACTTATGCCTTTTGGTTTCTGGCGGTAACACACAGATTATCAAGGTAAATGCATCTGATTCTATGGAAGTTTTAGGCAAGACTATAGATGATGCTGCAGGAGAGACTATAGATAAGGCGGCAAAGATTCTTTCGTTGCCATATCCTGGTGGTCCTCACATAGATAGACTGGCAAAGCAAGGCAAGGTAACGCTTGAATTTGCAAAAACAAAAATTCCCGCCTACGATTATAGTTTTTCAGGATTGAAAACGAGTATTCTATACACTTTGAGGGATAAATTAAAGGAAGAT
>JABUUQ010000002.1:809586-811893 GCA_021443125.1 Bacteroidales bacterium | reverse complement strand
CTCTTATCAAAGTTTGAGAAAGCACTTAAAGACACTAAAATCAAGAATATAGCTATTGCTGGAGGTGTTTCTGCCAATTCTTTGCTTAGAGAAAGATTCGAAAAACTTGGAGAAAAATACAAATGCGAGGTTTTCATTCCAAAATTCTCATATACAACCGATAACGCTGCCATGGTAGCTGCCTGTGGTTTGTTCAAATTGCAGAGAAAAGAGTTTGCATCGGTGGAATTAACGGCTTATGCACGATAGTTTATGCGTTTGTTTCTAATAGGTTACATGTATTGTGGCAAAAGTACCATAGGCAAGAAATTGGCAAGGATGCTGAACTATGAGTTCTTGGATACCGATAATTTAGTGGAAGATTTGGTTGGCAAAACTGTCGAGGAGATTTTCAAAGACAAGGGCGAAACCTTTTTTCGTGAGAAGGAAAGCGAAGTATTGGAAGCTCTAAAGAAAAAAGATAATATAGTTGTTGCCACAGGTGGTGGATTACCATGTAAGAATAATAATATCAGCACTATAAAACAGCTTGGCAAGTCTATCTATCTTATTTTGACGCCATCGCAAATTCTTTCCAGAGCAATAAAATCAAAACGAGTACGACCTTTGTTGGCAGACAAAAATGACGAAGAAAAACTGAACTACATAAGCGACACTCTAAAAGAACGAGAATCTTTTTACAAGCAGGCCGATATAAGTATAAGTGCGTTGAGTTTAACTAATTTCGAATTGGAGATTACACTTAAAGAATTGGGATTCGAAATTTGAACGAAAGATAAACAAGTAACAAAAAGTATAGGCAAATAAAGAAAATAAAACTTAGTTTCAAAAAAATAAAACCTTGTTTCAAGAAAACGAAACAAGGTTTTATTTTGACTGATATTTTCTATCTTATTGAAGCATAGGTTTCAAATCTGGAGATTTTATAAGTGTTGCTTCTGTTGCTTCCTGTACTTGTTCAAAAGTGAATTCAGGATTTATTTCCTTAAGAACTATGCCTTCAGGAGTTATATCCATTACACCCATTTCTGTGATTATCATATTCACTTTGCCTTTTGCAGTAAGAGGAAGTGTGCATTTTTTAAGTATTTTGTGAGAACCTTTTGCTGTGTGTTCCATAGTAAGTATTATTTTCTTTGCTCCTTCAAGCAAATCCATAGCACCACCCATTCCAGGAACTTTTTTGCCAGGTATCATCCAGTTGGCAAGGTCACCATTTTCTGACACTTGCAAAGCACCAAGGATTGAAGCATCCACATGGCCTCCACGTATGATTGCAAAAGATGTTGCACTGTCGAATGTTGCAGCACCAGGCATTGCAGTTATATTTGCACCACCTGCGTTTATCCATTCCGCATCTTCTTCACCTGCTTTTGCGTTAGGACCCATACCTACCATACCATTTTCTGCTTGTATAATCACATTTACTCCTGGTTTCAAATAGTTTGGAATCATTCCAGGAATACCTATACCAAGATTTACAACATAACCGTCTTTAAGTTCCAATGCAGCTCTTTTGGCTATGACTTCTTTTATTTGATTTTTATCCATGATATTATATTTTATTATTTGTTTCTATTGTCAAAAAATTATTTTTCTTCATCTCCTTCTTCTTCCTCTTCAGAAGGTGTTGGCGGAATATACTCTGTGCCTTTGTAACGAACATAGGTGTAAAGTTTTCCATGAGCATCAAGATAACGCATAGTGTCTTTCTTGACTGATTGAAGGAAATATGTTTTTGTTACCTCCATATGATCCACTACAATAAGGGTGTCGCCTTTTATGGTGTATCTGCCGACTTTTGTTTCATAGGTTGAGTCGCTGTCATACACATAGTAGGTTATCTTTCTTTTATTCAGTTGGTGGTGATAAGGAGCATATTCAATATAATCTCTATAATTGTAGTTTTCAAGGTCTTCATTGCTTATCACTTCAAGGTCTCTCCATTTTCCTTGTACAAAATCGTCGCCTTCTTCTATAGTTTTTTCGCAAGAAACAAAGCACAAAGGCATTACAATCGCAAAGGCAAGCAATATCTTATTCATTGTTTTTTTCATATTCTGTGTTTTATTTATTGGTTTTCAATAACTTTTTCGTTGTAATTGTATCAAAAATGCTATAGCAAAAATACATAAGCAAATAAGCAAATGCAAATTTAGCATTTTTTTCAATATGTGCAAACAATACTATGGCAAAAACTGACAGATAGACGAAAGTTTTGAAGATTTTTGTAAGCAGGAAAGCTTTCTCGAATTTCATTTTCGTTTTCTCCGGAGTGTAGAAAAGGAAAGCATAGGAGATAAGTGT
>JABUUQ010000002.1:804155-807043 GCA_021443125.1 Bacteroidales bacterium | reverse complement strand
CCCGAAAAACGCATAGAGTGTTTTTTGGTAACCTTGCCGCCTTTCTCTATTGCCCTGTCGGTATTGGCTTTTATGCTTTTGGCTTGTTCATCGGTGCCATTGATAAAGATTGGGAGGATTCGTGTATAATCGTCTTTCCAATCTTTTTCCACTGTACGTTGGGCTTCTTTCAAAGCATTTTCTCCGTTCCACAAAGCATTGTAGTGTGCTACCACATTATGATAGGTCCTATTCGCCCATTTGTCTTTGGTTGTGGAACAAGAGACAAACAGCAATGCAATGAGTGTAATATATAGGAGTTTCTTCTTCAAAACCTATCAAAGTCTTTTTTGTAATATAACTGCAAAGATATGAAATTTATTTTGCATAGACAGCAGATTGGCGAAAATCTTTCCTTGTTTCAAAAAATTATTCCTTGCTTTTAAGAATTTATTCCTTTGTTTTATTTTTATAAAACGAAGATTTATTTTTGCTTTTTGATTGCTATTGTAAATAATATTTGTATCTTTGCACACACAAGAATAATATCTTGTTCAGATACAAAAACAATAACATAAAAATAAACGAAAATGGCAAGAGTTAAAGCATTCAAAGGACTTCGTCCTTCTCAAGAATTAGTTACAAAACTATCTTCTCTTCCTTATGACGTAATGGATTCAGAAGAAGCAAGAGAAAGAGTTCAAGGAAATCAATATTCTTTACTTCACGTAACAAAAGCCGAAATAGATTTGGCTCCAGGCACAGCTGATGACGCTCCTGAAACATTTGAAAAAGTTGTTGAAAACTACAATAGTTTCAAAGCAAACAAATGGTTGGTACAAGACGAACAGCCAAAACTATATATCTATGCTCAAACAATGAATGGCAAAACTCAATATGGTATAGTTGGCTGTACTCATGTTGATGACTATTTCAACGGCATTATCAAAAAACACGAACTTACAAGAAAAGACAAAGAAGATGGCCGTATGGTTCACGTTAACATCACTAACGCAAATGTAGAGCCTGTTTTCTTTGCTTATCCAGACAATGCAGAAATAGATTCTATCGTTGGCAATATCGTTAAGAACGAAAAACCTATCTATGACTTCATAGGTTCTGATGACAACTTTGGTCATACTTTCTGGGTTATCAACGACGAGGCTACAATCAAGAGAATAGAAGAAATTTTCGAAAAAGACATACCTTATCTTTACGTTGCAGACGGACACCACAGAACTGCTGCTGCTGCAAGAGTTGGTCAGGAAAGAAGAGCTAAGAATCCTAACCACACAGGCAATGAAGAATACAACTATTTCATGGCTGTTATCTTCCCTGCTAACCAATTGACAATCATAGACTACAATAGAGTTGTTAAGGACCTTAACGGACTTTCTGAAGAAGAGTTCATAAAGAAAGTTGAAGAAACTTACACTGTTGAAAAAGTAGGTGCAGAAATCTACAAACCAGAAGCATTGCATACATTCTCTATGTATTTGGGTGGCAACTGGTACAAACTTACTGCAAAAGAAGGAACATACAATCCTAACGACCCTATCGGAGTTCTTGACGTAAGCATACTTTCAACAAACGTATTGGACAAAGTTCTTGGCATTACAGACCTTAGAAGAGACAAGAGAATAGATTTCGTAGGTGGTATTCGTGGTTTGGGCGAATTGAAAAAGAGAGTTGATTCTGGCGAGATGAAGGTTGCATTTGCTCTTTATCCTGTTTCTATGGACCAACTTATCAGCATTGCCGACACTGGCAACATTATGCCTCCTAAATCAACTTGGTTTGAACCTAAACTTCGTTCAGGACTTGTAATTCACGAATTGCAATAATAGTCATATAAACCTTAAGGCGACAGTTGTTTTCTATTGTCGCCTTATTTTTTTGAATTCTTGTTCCGTTTCAGAAAATTATTCCTTTGTTATGAAAAATTATTCCTTGCTTTTAATTTTTTCTTTCCTTGTTTTATTTTTCTCTTCCTGTAAAGAAAACAATGAAGACAAACCAATAAAAAGACCTGTGTTCGATGCAAGCCAAAGTTTTCTTAAAGCATCTTTCGGCAACGAATACTGGGACAAACCTATAGACTCTTTGGGAACATTTTATGCACGAATAAAAGACGACAGCAGTTTCTACGGGACAGATATTGTGGCTTCTTCGGAAGATATAAACTCTTCGGCAACTACAAACATAGCAAAATATATTTTCATACACATAGATAGTGCATCTTTCTACACAAAACAAGCACCAATAAAGGTTATCTATTACACCAATCGCACAATAAGCGACGATGGACACCAAATCTATGGTTCTTATTTTGTGAATATAAGCAACGATAGTGTAAATGCCTATTTTAATGAAGACAGTACGCTCTCTGGCTACTACATAGGCAATTTGCAGAACGCTATGAATACTTCAGATATAAGAAAAACAAAAATAGAGTTCAATCGTATTCCTGTAAAGAAAGTGGAATAAATTGGATATTTAGTTGAAAATCACTCTTAAATCCTTTGTTTTTGTTCGTGTCCTAAGCCAAGAAACAAAAGTCTTGTTTTCTTCAGTTGTATTTTGAGATTTGTCTTTCAGATCAACAATAGCGTAGTTTATATTCTCTATTGTGCCGTCTGCTACTCTTACTTGCTTGGTTTTTCCCAAAGATACAGAGGCAATATTAGGGTATAAAACTTTTATTTCTTCCTTTATCTGCACCGAAATATCCTCTAATTTTGTGTAGCTACTTAAAGAATCTTTCAATTTGGAGATATAAAGGTCTTCTTCGTTCAACAATCGCGACACATCCACATTGGAATTTCCCATATAGGCGTCGGAATGAGTACCTTGTATGATTTGCAGTTTGTAGTTCTCCATATTATAAAATCGCATCTTTTCTTGAGATG
>JABUUQ010000002.1:801164-804017 GCA_021443125.1 Bacteroidales bacterium | reverse complement strand
AAAAGACTCTTATTTATTATGTTTATCGTCATTATTGTTGCTGGTATCATGGTAACAATAAGAACGACAATAATATATCTTCCCATTCTTTTGGCTTTCACCTTGTCTTTGAAAACCTTTGCATCGAATTTCATGAGTCTTACACCAATAAATGTGGAGAAAGCAATGAAAACGGTATTTATAAAGAAGAGATAGAATGCTCCAATAAAGTAATTGAAGTTTCCTGTAGCCAATCCGAATCCTGCAGTGCAAAGAGGTGGCATCAAAGCTGTGGCAATAGCAACGCCTGGTATAACATTGCCCTTGCCTTTGGTGCAAATGGCAACAATTCCCGCAGCGCCACCAAACAAAGCTATAAGAACATCATATAAAGTTGGTGAGGTTCTCGACAACAACTCACTTTGAGCCTGCGACAGTGGAGTAATAAGAAAATACACTGTGGCAGTAAGAACACTAATAAGAGTTGCAAGCAAATAATTCTTGAACGAACGCTTGAAAAACTCAAAATCACGGATACCAATGCCAAATCCCATTCCTACAATAGGCCCCATAAGAGGAGAGATAAGCATGGCACCAATAATTACCGCCGTACTATTTACATTCAATCCCAAAGAGGCAAGAAAAATAGCGAATATAAGCACCCATACGTTAGACCCACGAAACACAGAGTCCTTTTTTATGCTATCAATCACATATTGCTGTTCTTCTTTCTCTGGTACAATATCGAAGTATCTCTTCAAAATTGCAAAAATCCTTATTGTCTTAAATTTCATAAAGCTTTTTCTTTTATAACGCAAATTATCGCTTTTTCTTATCGTGAAGATACATTTGTATGCTATTAAATATATTTTGGAACACTGCATAAGCAGCTGCATACATGGTAGTCAGAGGGTTGGAAAAGTAGGTGTAGGCCATCCAAATACCCAATCCTGTATTCTTTTGTCCTATTGCTTGCGCACAAACAACTTTCTCGTTGAATTGTCTGCCAAGCAACCTGCCAAAACCGAATTGTGCCACACACATAACAAAGGCAAGCACAATCATAATAATGATTTCTGCTTTGAATTCCTTACCTATTTCTATTACAGCCCAACCTGTTGCAGCCATATTCAACAACAAAGCCATGGACCAGAACAAAATGCTGAGCCATTCGTATTTTTTCAAAGTTATTGCAAAGTTCGGAGTAAGTTTTCTTAGCAATATCACAAGCAACAATGGCAAAATAACCACAGGAAACAACTTTCCAAGAAGTATCAATGCAGATGCAATAAAAGAAATATCAGCAGAACTTTCTGCCAATGAGAACATTATCGGTGCAGCTATGCAGATAAAGAAATTATCCAACAAAATATGAACTACGCATATCTCTCTATTACCACCCAAAGCCACCACAACAGCAGAAGCCGCAGCGGCAACAGGACAAATCACACCAACTAAAACACCTTTCGCCACTATGGGATTGAAAAACAAAGTACAAAGCCAATACACTCCTATTGCCGTAAGAAAATGCACTATAAGCAAAACGATATTCAGTTTTGTGATTCGCATTTTATGGAAATTCAAACCGCTATAAGCAAAAAACAAGACCATAAATACGAAAAACGGCACAAGATTCACAAGACTATGAAGCCATTTTGAAAAAAGCACTCCTATGATTATTGCCAAGGGCAGCATCAAACTCTTATATTTTTTCAGCAACATCGCAAAATTTCTTTTCTGCAAAATTACAATATTCTTTTATTTTGTTTCCCAAAATTAGAACGCCGTTTCAGAAAATTATTCCTTGCTTTTAATTTTTTCTTCCTTTGTTTTAATTTTATGTAAGTTGCGGTTTGATGGTCTAAAAAGTAGGAAGTAAAAATGATGCATAAGAAGCACCAGACAAAAAAATAAAGAGAGATTGTAGATTACAATCTCTCTTTTATACTAACCTATTAGGCTAAGACTATTTTTTTGAAAGAACAGCGTTAACTTTCAAAAGAGCTGTAGCGCAACGAGTTTTGAATGCATCGCTTGATTTACAAGATGCAACAGCTTCTCTTTGAGCAGGAGCTTCTTGGCAAAGAGCTGCAAATTCTTTAAGTTGAGCAGGTCCTTGTGATTTTCTTGCTTGAGCAGCTTCAAGTCTTGAAGCGTAGCTTTCGAAAGCAGCAACTTTAGCTTCACATGGGTCTACTTTTGGAGTTTCAGCTTTCTTTGTTTCTTGTTTAGCTTTAGCTTCTTGTTTTGGAGCTTCTTTTACAGGTTCTTCAGCAACTGGTTCTTCTGTTGGAGTAGCTTCAACTGTTGTAGTTTCTTCTGTAGCTGAAACTGTTGTAGTTTCTGTGCTTTGTTTGCTGCCGCAAGATGCCATAAATGCAACTAATGCAACGCCTAATACTAAATTTGTAAATTTCATTTTTTTGTTTGTTTTTGATTAATAATTATTAACTCTAAACTGATTTTCAGTTCAATGAGCAAAATTACAATAATATTTTATTTTTCCATACACTTTTTTACAAAAAAAAGCATATCAAAATATTATTCTCTTGATTTCTTGATGGTTATATTCTGAATTTTTATAGATTCCTGATGTATTATTTCGTAGATTTCTTTTATAAAATCTTTGTTCAAACCTTTTCTTTCGGCATTTGCAAGCAAGGTTTTCAAGACTTCTTCCCATCTATTTGCTTGAAAGACTGTCATATTTTCTTTTTGTTTTACTTTGGCAATGCTTTCAGACAATTGCATCCTGCGTGCCAATGCCTCAATAATGACTTTATCGGTTTCATTCAAAGATTCTCGCAAAGATAACAAACTATTGCTGACTTTATTGCTATCAGGAAAATTCACTACAGCCAACAAATCTGCTAA
>JABUUQ010000002.1:799745-801037 GCA_021443125.1 Bacteroidales bacterium | reverse complement strand
GCCTGCAATATGGCTAGGATCGCAAATAATCTTTATATCTTTTCTTAATTGTTTGAGTTCAAAAGCAATTTTCCACAAAGGACTCTGCCTGTAAGGAGTGTTATCTGTAAGGGAAAATCCTCTATGTATGGCAATAGGCGTTACACCCGTGTGTTTCTCTACCCTTTCGATTGCACCAAGCCAAAGTTTCACGTCTGGTATCATAGGATTCTTTATCATTATGGCAGTATCCTTAACACCCGTCAAACTTTCTGCCAACTCCTCTACAGAGAAAGGATTGGAACTTGTTCTTGCTCCCAACCATAGTGCATCAATGCCTGCTTTCAAACATTTTTCAATATGATTAGACTTTGCAACCTCGGTACATACATTTATATTATATGTATCTTTTGCCTCCTTAAGCCAAGACAAACCCTTAGTTCCTACACCTTCGAAAGCAGAAGGTCGGGTTCTTGGTTTCCAAATACCAGCCCTAAGCCACTTTACTTCAAGCAACGACAACTCCTTGGCAGATGACAAAATCTGCTCACGGGATTCTGCAGCACAAGGGCCACAAATAAGAATAGGTTTAGTTAAGGCAGATTCTAATTTTTGCATCAAGTGTCTTGCTATAAACTTCCTCAACCATAGAGTATTCTATAATGGAATCTAAAACCTGTTGGCTTGGAGTACTCTCTTGTTCAATATAAGCACTCTCAAGGTCTCGAACCCAAGAATTGAAAATTTGTTTTGAAAGATAGTAATATTTTTCCATAGTCTATTATTTAGTTTCAACAAAATCTTTTTCAATAAGAACGAAAACAAATGTGTTTTATTATTATTCTTTTGAAAAAATTGCAAAAGCCCAAAACAGAAAATTAAAACGGCGTTCTAAAAAATTAAAACAAAGGAATAATTTTCTGAAACGCCGTTTTATTTATTTGAAACAAAGAAAGGATTTTTACTATGCTTATCGTATTAAAATATTCTGGATTAGATTGTTATTTAAGTAGTGATATGGAATTTTCCTCTGCTATCTTTCTCATGTTTATAAGTGCATAACGCATTCTTCCCAAAGCAGTATTGATGCTAACGCCGGTTTGGTCTGCTATTTCTTTGAAAGACATGTTTGCATAGTGTCTCATAATCAGCACACGCCTTTGTTCTTTTGGCAGTTGTTTGATAATAAAGCGTATATCCTTATAGACTTGGTCTCTTATCATTATATCTTCCTTGTTTTTTTCGGTACTGTTGAGAATATCGAATATATCATACTCTTCATTTGAGTGAAGCATGTGCATTTTCTGATTCTT
>JABUUQ010000002.1:795684-799731 GCA_021443125.1 Bacteroidales bacterium | reverse complement strand
TACAAGATTGTGTGCTATTCTCATAACCCACTGAACAAACTTGCCTTCATCGTGATAGGAGTTAGACTTGAGATTGTTTATAACCTTGATAAAAGTGTCCTGAAAGAAATCTTCCGCAAGATTCTTGTCTTTTACCAAAGAATATATATAGTTGTAAACTTTTTGTTTGTGGCGATTCAAAAGAATTTGAAAAACTTGTTGCTCTCCATTCTGGTATGCTCTAACAAGTTCATAGTCTGTTCTATTGTCTATCACTGCCATAAGAATATAATTTGTTTGTTAAAAAATAAATGTACTTTTCCTTAAAATAAAAGTGAAAAAGATGATATTCTTATGCCATATTTGAGTATTTTGATGAAACTTTATATTTTTATGGTGGCAAAGTTACTATAATTTTGTTGAATAGCAAGTGTTTTTTGAACAAAAAAGTATATTTTCTATAAAAGTTTATGAAAAATTACTTAACTTTGTAGCATGAAAAGAACTATATTATTAGGTGTTACTTTGCTATCATGCCTTGTTTCCATTGGTCAAAATGTCTTTATCAGCGGAAGCGGGAAAAACATTGCAGGAAAAACAATAAAACTCTATTCTGTTGCCGATGCAATCTCTGGTTTGCAAAAAGAAGAGCAGGTTTTGAAACTTTCCGACGAAGATTCAACATTTTCTTTTGCCATAACATTGCCTGAAGAAAAGGTTGTAATGCTGAAAATAGACCTTATGCGATATTCTTTTGTTGCTCGACCAGGAACAAAGTATGCATTAAAGGTTCAAGACTTTGAATTCACTGCCGAAGACTCTTTATATGCATATTCTTTCGGACTTACTTTGCCATGCGAACTGACTATGGAAAGATACGACGGCATAAACCAACCTATACAAGAGGTAGACAATGCTTTGAACGAGTTTTTGTTGGATTCCCAAAGACTTTTGTTTGTCAAAGACAAGGAAACAATAAACAATCTTTACGCTTTAAGGGATTCGCTTATAACAAAATATCAGGGCAATGACTATATGCAAAACTATATCACCTATGAATTTGCGGGAATTGACTTTGCCCTTTCTTTGAAAAGCAGAAAAAGTATAAAAGATTCTTTATTTGCACACAAGCCTATACTATACAGCAATTTGGCTTATATGAATTGTTTCCAGAATGTGTTTAGCAAGTATTTTTCAAAAGGTTACAAATTCATAAAACGCTCAGATATTGAACAATGGCTTGCAACAAACAATTATAATGCCTTTAACGATGCTTTGGGTAGGGATAATGTGTTGGAGAATGAGGTTTTTAGGGAATTGGTTTTCTTGCAAGGAATGAAGGATTCCTATCTTGACGGTTATTTTGATAGGAATTTGGTGAAGAATATGCTGGGAAAATTCGCTGCTTCAACAAAATTCTCTCAACATAAGACAATCGCAGAAAATCTTATACAGTCTCTTGGTGAGATAAACGCAGAAAATCACGATATAAGGGACTTAAAAGTCAAAGATATAGACAACGAAACAAAGACTCTTGCACAATACATAAACGACAAACCTTTGATAGTATGCTTTATAAGATTGGAACAAGAGATATCTTTGAAAGAATTGGAGGGAATACACTTTTGCTACGATTCCATAAAGGACAATTGCGATGTTCTTACGATTTGTTGTTCCAACAACTTTGAAAGAATGTATAATTTCATAAAAAACAATAAAGTGGGCAACAAATACAAATGGAATTTTGTGTATTTTGACGAGAATTACGACTTAATGGAAAGTTTTCACATAAGAACATTCCCTACATTCGTACTTGTAAGCCCGCAAGGCAAGATAATAAGGAATCCTATGGACTCTCCATCTTTGGGCTCTTTTATGGAATTCAAGAAAATCAAAACAAATCAACAACAATAATATAATATGTCTGACAGCATAGTAATAATACCAACCTATAAGGAAAAGGAAAACATAGAAAACATAATACGCTATGTTTTCAACCTTGAACAAGCATTTGATATTCTTATTATAGACGATAATTCGCCTGACGGAACGGCTGATATAGTAAAAACATTGATGCGAGAGTTTCCTGAAAAGCTTTTTATTGAGGAAAGAAAAGGCAAACTTGGGCTTGGAACAGCGTATATACATGGTTTCAAATGGGCTTTGCAGAGACAATACGAATATATCTTTGAGATGGATGCTGATTTCTCTCATCCTCCAAAATCTCTTATGGATTTATACAAAGCATGCAAGGAAGGAGCAGAACTTTGTGTGGGTTCACGATATCTCGACGGCAAAATATCGGTTGTCAACTGGCCTATAGGCAGAGTTATTATGTCTTATTACGCCTCTGTTTATGTAAGAAAAGTTTTGGGTATGAAAGTATGCGATGCAACTGCAGGATTTGTGTGCTACAAGAGGAGTTTGTTGGAAAAAATCAATTTCAACAAAGTCAAATTCGTAGGTTATGCCTTCCAAATAGAGATGAAATACACAGCATGGAGGCTTGGAGCCAACATAAAAGAAGTGCCTATTATCTTTACAGACAGAGTATTAGGACAAAGCAAGATGAGCATGAAGATATTCAAGGAAGCTTTCTTTGGTGTTTTCTCTTTGAAATTTAGAAACTGGAAAAAATATTAGAATAATGAAAAAAAGAATTTTTGCAACAATACTTGCATGTTTCTTTATTGCAAGTGCATTTGCTCAAAACGTATTGGATATTGAGCATCTTATGGATGGAACCTATAGAGTAAAGAGAAGTTTCTATCCTGTTGAGTTTACAGACAACACTCACTTTACCTACTACAACAAAGATAGAAAATTGATGAGTTTTGACACAAAAAAAATGTCATCAACAGAGGTTGCAAACGAACAAACAGCAACTGCAGACAATTCCAACAAGAATTTTTTGGAAGAAAACTCAATAACAAAACGTCAGGCTTTCATTAGAGACAACAATGTCTTTGTTTGCGACAACAATACCGAAAAACAACTTACTTTCGATGGCGATAGCATAAATATAATCTATGGTCAAAGTGTTCATAGAAACGAATTTGGCATTGAAAAAGGGTTCTTCTTCTCTGACAATGGCGAATATCTTGCTTATTATCGCATGGATCAAAGCATGGTTGGCGATTATCCTTTGGTAAATACACAGGAAAGAGAAGCAAAACTTGTAAATATCAAGTATCCTATGGCTGGAATGAAATCTCACGAGGTCTTGGTATACGTTTATAACTTCAAGACAAACAAAACACAACTTATAAACACAAGAAAAGACAATTCTTTGGAAGAAAGAGAGATGTATCTGACCAACCTTGCCTTTTCTCCAGACGGAAAGACGCTTTACATTCAAAAACTCAACCGTCTGCAAAATCATATGTGCTTAGAGGCGTACAATGCTGACAATGGCGAAAAAATAAAGGTATTGTTTGAAGAGACAAGCAATAAATACTTTGAGCCAGAGCATCCTATAGTATTTTTACCAAACAATCCTTCTCAATTCTTATACTTTTCTGAAAGAGACGGTTTTGACCACCTTTATCTTTACGATATCAACGGCAAACTAATCAAACAAGTAACCAAAGGCAACTGGATGGTAAACGAAATAGCAGGCTTCAACAAAAAAGGAACAGAGTGCTTTTTCTATGGAACCAAGGATTCTCCATTGGAAAGAAACTTTTATTCTGTTAATTTGAAGGATGGAAAAATCACAAGAATTACTCCTGAACATGGAACTCACTATGTTATTTTCAATGAAGAAGGAACAAGATTTGTAGATTCTTATTCAAGCACCGATGTAGCCTTCAAGAGTGTTTTATTAGACAATAAAGGCAAAATACTCAAAGAGTTTGACGTTTGCGAAGACCCATTTGCAAAACTTGACAATGCTCCAACTATAACTATCGACACTCTTAGAGGAATAGACGGCACTTTGCTTTACACTCGTATGATAAAACCAAAGAATTTTGACCCTAACAAAAAATATCCAGTAATAATCTATGTTTATAATGGCCCTCATGCACAACTAATTACAGACTCATGGACAGCAGGAGCAGGCAATTT
>JABUUQ010000002.1:789629-792503 GCA_021443125.1 Bacteroidales bacterium | reverse complement strand
CTTTTGACACTTGAAGCTAAAATTTCTATAATTCTTGAAGTTTTCTCCTCTCCTACACTTTTCATTATTTGTGCTCCAAACAAGAAAATGAAAAAGTAGATAATAACGCCAAGAATAAGGCCTAATCCAGTTTTTACATCTGAATTTGAAGCTTCGCCAGTTGTAATACTTTTGCTATAAAAGCCGATTTTAGGGTCGTTTATTATCTTTATATCTTTTTCAGGCATATCATAATTCACTCTCAATATGGAATTTTTGAAAATTTGCCTTGTTTGGTCTTTGATGTCAGCCGTTGCATCTATGCTAATGTCATCTTCACCATAGAAAAAGAAAGTTTTTATTGGAGGATTGTCGTTGGTGGAAACTATTTCAAGAACACCATCGCATTTTTCTTCCTTCAAAAGTTTTTGTGCTGCATTTATATCTTTCGAATAGGAAAAAGTAAGTGTTTCGTTATTCTTATACTTGCCTTCAAAGAAAGAAATAGTGTCATTATCAATAAGAACTTTTTGGGTTTCATCGACAACAACAATATGATAGTTCGAATGTGTGGTTTCTTGAAGCAATATAGGCAAAACAGTTATCAAAAGCATAAGCACAGGACCAAGAATTGTCATTACAAAGAAAGATTTTTTCCTGACTCTTGTAAGATACTCACGCTTTATTATTATCCAAATTTTATTCATGGCTGTATGATTTTACTGCGTTAATAAAAATATCATTCATAGTAGGCAGAATTTCCCTATAAGATACAATATCTGTCTCTCTTAGTACAGAAGAAAGCAAGTCGGCATTCTTTCCCTGTGGTATCTTTACAATAGAAGTGGTAAGAGCGTTGTCTGTATTCATAGTTTTTGAGACAAGTTCAACACCTTCTATCAACAAATGTTCTATTTGCTCGGATGTGGTTATTATTTCAAACTCATTGTTTTTGAATTGTTGCTTTATCTCTTTTACTGCACCTGTAAGAATGTTTTTTGCTTGGTTTATCAAAACTATTCTGTCGCAAATTTCTTCCACACTGGCCATATTGTGAGTTGAAAAGATGATTGTAACGCCTTTTTTCTTCAATTCAAGAATTTCATGCTTGATAAGGTTGGCATTCAACGGGTCAAAACCAGAAAAAGGTTCATCGAAAATCAATAGTTTAGGCTCATGCAACACAGTTGTTATAAATTGCACCTTTTGTTGCATACCCTTGCTTAATTCTTCCACCTTTTTGTTCCACCAATCCGCAATTTCAAATTTTTCAAACCAATAATCAAGTTTCTGCTTTGCCTTCGATGGTTTCAAGCCCTTTAGTTCAGCAAGATAAAGGGCGACTTCTCCAACTTTCATCTTCTTATACAAACCCCTCTCCTCAGGAAGATAACCCACATACTCCACATGCTTTTCCTTCAACTCTTCTCCATCGAAAAATATCTTGCCTTCGTCGGGCAAAGTTATCTGGTTTATCATTCTAATCATCGTTGTCTTTCCCGCACCATTAGGACCAAGCATTCCAAAAACCTCTCCTCTTGGCACATCAAAAGAAACATTGTCTATTGCCGTTTTAGACGAATAGTTTTTTACTACATTCCTGATTTCAAGTATATTATCCATTTGTCTATTATTTTGTTTTATCCTTAACACACCTTACACTTCGGCCAAAAGCCCTAAACCCCATAATAGTTACATTGGTTGTAATCTCTGCTTTGTTGAAATCCATACAACCCGACAAGCCTTTGCTCGTTACATCGCCTGCCCAATAATAGCCACGCATTCCCTGATATTGAAAATCTCCGGTAAAAGCATTACGCAAGCCGGCACAAGGCAGTTTCAATTCACCATTGGCAATATCCAAGTAGTAGGCACCTGTGCCCGTTGGTTTTATCTCGGCACCAAGGTCGAGAACAGCACGCCATTCGCTTTCAGTGGGCAAACGATAACCACAAGGGCAAGGATTGTTTGTTCTCTCTGCATCGTTCCATAGTTCATCGTCGGGCGAAGATATCCAATCGTTTGCCTTTGCCGAATCTATGATAAATAAGCTGTTTATTGCTTCGTAAGTTGGCGAAATAGAGGTAGTTGTATCCGAAAATCTTTTTTCGTGGCCATCTGTTGCTCTGCCCCATTGATACAAATCACCCCAAGAATCCACTGAAGACACATCGGCACTCAATGCTCCGAGATTTCTATCCAAAAAAATCAATTCGCCAAGTGATGTTTTTATAGGAAACAATTCGTAATAAGTAAATTCGCCCTTCTCTGTTACGATTGGTTTTGAGAAATTCTCATCGTAGCCTTGGGCATTCACGCAAAAACAATAAAACATCGTTAGAGCAAATAAACTTTTATGCAAAATAGAACTTGCTTTCATCAAATTATTCCTTGCTTCTAAAAAATTATTCCTTTGTTTTAATTTTTTCTTCCTTTGTTATAAATTTATCGTTTCAAAAGTGTGAATTTTTCATTGAAATCAAGCACAAGTCCAATAGAAAAACTAACACTTCTATCCTCTTTTCTAAGGTTTGTTTTGTCATCCAATTTGTAGAAAATTTCGGTATAGGCAGACAAATTGAAAGCATTATATGGTTTTAATTCATAGGAAAATCTACCATATAGCAACTGATTTTCAGGATAATAATCTTGATTATCCCTTTGACAGAGATTGCTGAAAAATGGCGAACCATATAAAGAAATCATTTGCTTTGAGTAGTAGTAACCTATAGTAAATTCGTAGTTTTTTATTGCATAATTCACACTGCCAAGCCATGCATCGCCTTGTTTGAAGAACCATGTATCATTTTTCAGTGCTTTGGAAAAATAGTAGTCTATGGCAATTCTAAGATATGAAGAAGTATTATGATAAAAATAGTTAAGTCCCAAATTGCC
>JABUUQ010000002.1:785640-788316 GCA_021443125.1 Bacteroidales bacterium | reverse complement strand
AATGGTTTTGCTTCTCTTGTGCATTCCAATGTTTTGAATTGAGGTGTTTCTTGAGCATGACAACAACATTTATGGCAACATGAAGGAGAGTCTACCTCTATTTCTTGCTCCATTAGGTTAGGATATTGGTTAGTTCCAACAATAACTTTCTTTCTTCTTGCCAAATCTTTTGCTGTATTTGCATGAGTTATTGCTATTTGGTCTTGAACAAAATTTGCTGCAATAGCTTTTGCAAAGCCACCAAGTTTTTCTATTTCTTGGAATAGTTTCCAAGATTGCTCTGCTATGTTATTTGTAAGGGTTTCTATGTAATAAGAACCAGCTGAAGGGTCAACTATTTTATCAAGGTAAGACTCTTCCTTCAATAATATTTGTTGGTTCAAAGCAATACGACGAGAAAATTCATCACTCTTTCTCATTGCAATGTCAAAAGGAGTTACAGAAATAGAATCTGCACCAGCAACAGCAGCAGACATAGTCTCTGTTGTTGTTCTCAACATATTTACATGAGCATCAAATACTGTTTTATTGTATTTTGTATTTTCTGTATGAACGTGAATGTGAGCTGCTTTTTCTGTTGCACCTTTGTATTGTTCAGTTACTTTGCACCATAGCAAACGAGCGGCACGAATCTTTGCGATTTCAAAGAAATAGTTACCACCTGTTGCAAAAGAAAACATCATTCTGTCGCCTACTTCGTCAGCAGAGAAACCTCTTTCGGTCATTTCATAAAGGTATTCATTAGCCTCAGCAAGTGCAAAACCAAGTTCTTGTGTTATTGAAGAACCTGCATTTTTAAACATTCTTCCATTTGCAACGATAACGTCAAACATCGGAAGGTTTTCCATAGCAAAATGCAAAGTCTCTGCCATAGCATCCATACTTTCTGTAGCATTGTAGTTGCCATGTTTCAAAGCGCAACGGAATGGGTCTAAATTAATGCTACCTTGCAACTTTTGAACATCCAAACCTCTTTTTAATGCGAAAGACACATAAAGTTTCAATATGTTAAGGAAGTTCTTTGCTTTTACAAAGTTAACCTTAATCATCTGAACTTCTATACCCTTGAATAATACATCCAAATCAGATTCTGTTTCAACTTGTTTGGCATTTACACCAATAGAATTTGCACCTCTATTCAATGCTTCAAGGCATATAGTGTTTTGTTCTTTTAGGTCTTCTGTATCTACATCCTGACGTACATCCCAAACGTTATCCTGTTTATTGTAACCTCTTACGAAAGGCTTTTCATCAGGATTTGATTTAAGGTATTCAAAATTTTCAATATCGTTTGCTCTGTAATAAGGCTTTACATCAAAACCTTCATTTGTTTTCCAGATAAGCTTTTTATTATAATCAGCTCCTTTTAAGTCTTTTTCTATAGCTGCTTCCCATTCTTCAGTTGACACTGCAGGAAATTCGCTAAATAATTTCTCGTCTGTCATAATAATAGTATGTTTTTATTTCTTTGTACTTATGTTTTTAGAAGTTGCAAATTTAAGAAATAAATTTTACATACAAAAATATTTCTTTCTTTTATTTGCCTTCTATTTCCTTAATCAAAGCTGCATCGGCTTGAGCGCCTTTTGCATCACCAAGTTTTGATTTGCAATTTGCTCTTACTTTCAATGCCTTTACATTCTGTGCATCTGCTTCAATTATCTTATCTGCGTCTGCCATAGCTTCTTTGTATTTAGCAAGTTTTAGGTATGTTGTTGCTCTTTGATACAAAGTTGCCATATCTTGTGGGTTCAATTCCAAAAGTTTGCTATAATCTACTATTGCACCATCAAGATTATTCAAAGCCTTATTGACTTTTGCTCTATAATTATATAGCTGTGAAGTTTTAATTCCAAGTTCCTCTGCTTTGTTAAAGTCGTTCAATGCATTTTGGAAGTTCTCAGCACCTGCAGGTTGCAAAGAACAATAAGATCTTCCTCTTAAATCATAGAAAGAAGCTTCATTTGGATTTATTGCTATGGCTTTTGTTGTATATTCCACAACGCCTGCCCAATTTTTCTGCATACCATAAGCATTTGCTATGTTTTTCAATAATTCTGCATCGTTAGGAGTTACAGTCAAAACACCTTGAAGGTCTGCTATATAGTTGGTATAATCTTTCATTCCCATGTGAGCATTGGCTTTTTCAAGCATTGCTTCTTTGTCGTTAGCATCAAATTTCAACAATTCGTCGCAATCTTGTATTGCTTGCTGATAAAGTCCTTGTTTGTTGAAACCTTGAGCACGGAACATATAGGCTTTATTAACTATTGTTTTGTCTTCAGAATTTTTTCCTATGAATTCGGTGAATGCAGCAACGGATGCCTGATAGTTATTCTTGTTATATTCTGCCAAACCTTTGTAATAAAATGCAAAAGCCCAGTCTGGCGATTCTGTTCTGCATTGGTCAAAATTCTGAATCATACCATCCCAATTCTTTTCGGTGTTAAGTTGAGAGTAGGTAGATATCCATTTGTTTAATGTTTCTTCTGCGCTTTGAGCAAAAAGAGTAACACCTGAGAAAACAAGTGCTAATGTTAAAATTGTCTTTTTCATATCAGTGTAGTTTTTGTTGTTAATTATCTTTATATGTTTCTATTTTTCGCCAAGTTTGAATTTTATGTAATTGATTGGTTTTCCTTCATTCAAATACATTCTTTCATAGAATGTTTGTAT
>JABUUQ010000002.1:784155-785602 GCA_021443125.1 Bacteroidales bacterium | reverse complement strand
TCTGTTGCAAAGATTATGCCATGATTTTCCTGTTTCAAAGTTTCGCAAGTATAGTCATATAATTCTCTTGAGTCGGTTTTAAGGTGCAATATAGCATCTTTTTTCAGCACCATGGCATATCTGTTCAAAAATCGAGGATTTGTCAAACGCTTATTCTCGTTTTTCAACTGAGGATCGCAAAAAGTTATCCATATTTCATCAACTTCATTCTCTGCAAAATAAGATGCAATCATTTGAATATGACAACGAAGAAAGGCTACATTCTTCATTTTATTCTCAAAAGCAGTCTTGCATCCTCTCCAAAGCCTTGCTCCTTTTATATCTATGCCTATAAAATTCTTTTCAGGATATTTTTCTCCCAATCCAACCGTATATTCTCCCTTTCCGCATCCCAATTCCAAAACAATGGGGTTATCATTATGAAAATACTCTTCACGCCATTTGCCTTTCAAGAAAAAATCCTTGTCTTTTATCTCATCGTATGGAACTTGGAACAAATTATCAAAAGTTAAATTTTCTGCAAATCTCTGTAATTTATTTTTTCCCATCTTAATTGTCGTTTCTTATTGTGCAAATATACAAAATTTTAGTCATACAAACCTTTCACATGCGATTTTTGAGCAACAAATTCTTTAAGATAGTAAGGCTCAAAGTAAGCTGTATCTTCAAAATCCTTTGCCTCGAATTTCTTTGTTGCTATATGTATCATATCTTTGGCACTCAGTTCTGTGGCAAGGTCGTAGATATATATTTCATTATTCAAAATATCCTTGCATTTTTCTGCTCCATCACCACAAAGCACGATTTTTCTATCCTTATGCAAACTTGTATAGAGATCTTTGTCGATTATATCAGCAGAGATAGGCTTCAGCACATTAAAATCCTTATCATACATTGCCGTATATACCTCCATGCGTCGTGCATCTATCATTGGCATATAACAACAGTCGGGATATTTTTGCATAGACGAATAAGCCAGAATCTGCAAGGTCTCCACGCTAATCAAAGGCACCGACAAGCCATAAGCTATACCCTTTGCCGTTGAAACTCCTATACGCAAGCCAGTGTATGAGCCTGGTCCCTTGCTCACAGCCACACAATCTATCTCTTGCAAAGAATAATAGGTGTATTTGAATAGCTTTTCTATCAACACCGACAGCATTTTGGAGTGTGAATTCTGCTCTCTGCACTCTTCATAGGCAAGAATATTCTCACCATAGGACAAAGCAACAGAGCATATATTTGTTGCAGTTTCTATAGATAGTATCAAAGGTTTGTCTTTTATCATTCTTTTCGCCAATTATCAAAATGCAAAGATAACAAAAATTATCGTACTTTTGCAAAGAGATAATTTAATTTTATGTTCATAAGTTTATACGACACACACATACAAGACAAACAGCTCGATGCTATTGTCGGCATATTGGAAAACGATGGCATTGTTGTG
>JABUUQ010000002.1:777609-783245 GCA_021443125.1 Bacteroidales bacterium | reverse complement strand
ATAATTCAAATGATATGCTGGTCGAAAAGCAAAGAAAACGACAATCTTTTGGGTGAGAGAATTGCAGAAAGCCTTGCAGAGCCCGACATTCCCAAAACTATTCTTTTGGACTTGAATTTGTTTGCCAAAGATGACTTCAAAAAACTCAATTCTGCCATTCAGAGATATATAAGCAAGAACGAACTCACAGAAAAGCAAGAACTCAAACCTTTCAAAACCATTCAGACTTTGTTGTATTTCTGTCAGGAAAATTATCTTCAATGTTATAACTCTGGAATTGACTTGATAACAGAAGACAACCCTAATGTGATTTATTATATCCTTGGTTTTGTGAGAGAAAAACGGCACGAATACAATTCAGCCATAGCTTTTTACAATCTTGCCATAAAAGGAGGCTTCAATAACTACGATGCATATTTGCACAGAGCCATTTGTCAAGGTTCGGAGGCCAACTATGTTGCTTCAAACAAAGACCTTGACACTTGCCTTGCTATAGATTCCAACTATTACGCCCTATATCTCAAAGGAATCAACCATAATTATCTCAAAGACTACAACACTGCTCTTTACTATCTCAACCTGTCTTTGCAATTGTGCGACACCTTTCCCGACACCTATAATTATAGAGGTATAGTCTATGCAAATTTGAAAGAATATCAGTTCTCCGAATTGGATTTCCGTATTGCCTTGCAAAAAAATCCCAACACACCTTTTGCACACAACAATTTAGGCATTTCTTTAGAGAAGATTGGCAAGATAGACGAGGCAATGAAAGAATACCAGACCAGTATAAAACTTGAGCCACGCTTTTTCGATGCATACTACAACCTTGGCAGAATCTACACCAATAGAAAAGAATACAAGAAAGCAATAAAGCACCTCGAAAAAGCCTTGTATTTGGAACAGGAAGTGTCAGATATTTATTATTTATTGGGTTTGAACTACGCCTTTACGAAAAAGAAAGAAACCGCTTGCGAATATCTTCATAAAGCTCTTGATATGGGACACACCGAAGCGCAAGGGAAAATATCATCATATTGTGAGGAACAAACACAACAACCTCTCTATCCCGCACCTCTGCCAAACTCAAACACAGAAGCAGAACCCACCGATGAAGAATAAGGGGAGAAACAAAGATAATCTAATTTATATTCCTAACATCTTTTTGAAAAATTGTCTAATTCTAAATATAGGATAGGCAATCCATTGATAGCCCGATGCAGACAATTGAAGGTAAAAATAAGACATCTTATTGTAACCTTTTTTCAAAAACTTTGCTTTCTCCTTATTGAATCTATCATAAAATTCTCTTGAAGATAACGCATGATAAGAAAAACACCTTAACGCAAATTCGGTTAGACGCACGCTATACCCTATACCAAAATCATATTTTGCCAATTCTTTGATAAATTTGTCGTTACTGTCATATATTCTCTGAGTAAAGTTATGGGTATATGAATGAGGATTTACATCTTGTGCGTAATAGTAGTATGCTTTTGGCAAATATGCAATTTTCACATCATTATCCTTCATCATTTGCACACAAAACAAATCATCTTCACTCAAATCTATATCTGCAATAAAGTGTGCATTATGCTTATCTATAGACTCTCGCTTTATCAATTTGTTCCATACATAACCTTTATGCTTATGACACAAAATATCAACTATTAATTCTCTTGAATTCGCAGTTTTAGGAGATTGCTCACAATAATCTTGTTTATTATGATAGTAATAGATAAAATCTGTTATCAAAATATCCGCATTCTCTTTCTTTATTGCTTGATACATTTCCTCAAGCATAGTCTTTTCAACAAAATCATCTGGGTCTGCATGTATAATGTAGTCTCCTTTCGCATTATCCAGACCTAATTGTCTTGAAGATGCAACTCCTCCATTCTTTTTATGAAATACCTTTACCCTACTATCTTGTTTTGCATAAGCATCACAAATTGCACCACTCTTATCCACGCTTCCATCATCTATCAACAACACTTCAAAGTTACTAAATGTTTGGTTTAACAAAGAATCAACACATTTATTCAAGTACCTTTCTGCATTATAGACAGGAATAATAACACTTATACATATATTATTTTGCATATTCACAACATTATTTATTTTGCAAAAATACAAAAAAAATTAAAACGGCGTTTCAGCAAATTATTCCTTGCTTTTAATTTTTTCTTTCTTCGTTTTAATTTTCTATAATCAAATTATATTTTTTATCTTTGCAAAATAATTAACAAAATACATCGAAATGAAAAAGAAAGATTTGGTATTTATACTTTGTTTGGCCGTTTTTGTGGCTTTGTTTGTTGTTGTTGAACCCATAAAGGCTTGGTTTTTGGACTGGTCTGGTGCAAAGGATTGGAGAAACTTTGTTATGGCATTTTTAAAATTCGGCATCCTTGCTACAATTGGAGAATGCATAGGTTTGAGAATAACTCAAGGTGTGTATAACAAGAAAGGCTTTGGTATTTTGCCAAGAGCATTGGTTTGGGGTGTATTGGGAACTTGCATAAGCATTGCTATGGGCATTTTCTCTCAAGGAACGTTTGGATTTTTGAACAAATGCGGTTTGGATATCAACCCTTCGACTTTGACAGAAGAAAGTTTTGGCATAAGATTGCTTTATGCTTTTTCTGTGTCTGTACTTATGAATACGTTCTTTGCCCCTGTTTTCATGACAATTCACAAAATCACCGACACACATATAGGCAATACTGGCGGAACTCTCAAAGGCTTTTTCTCTCCTATTCCTGCGAAAAAAATCATTAGCGAAATGGATTGGCAAAGACAGTGGAGTTTTGTTTTCATGAAGACTATACCTTTCTTCTGGTACCCTGCCCACACAATAACTTTTATGTTGCCAAAAGAATATCAGGTATTGTTCGCCGCACTTTTGGGTGTTGCTTTGGGTGTCATACTATCTCTTGCTAATTTGAAGAAAAGCAAATAAATCTAACAACGGAATATCTTACTCAACAATGGAATGTAAAGCAGTAAAAGGTACAAGGGATTTTCTTCCTTTGCAGATGCAGAAAAGAAACTATATTTTCAACACCATTCTCAATGTTTATCGCCAGCATGGTTTCCTTCAGATTGAGACACCTGCCATGGAAAACCTTCAAACGCTTATGGGAAAATATGGCGACGAAGGAGATAAACTTCTATTCAAGATTTTGGATTCGGGAATGTTTCTTAGAGAGGAAAAAATCGAAGAATTTGCAAATCACATCAAGGCTTCCGAGGTAAATAAAGCCACAAAAATGATTGCAGAGAAAGGTTTGCGTTACGACCTTACCGTTCCTTTTGCCCGTTTCGTTGTAAATCATCAAAATGATATAACTTTTCCTTTCAAACGCTACCAAATACAACCTGTGTGGCGTGCAGACAGACCACAAAAAGGCAGATACAGAGAATTTTATCAGTGTGATGCCGATATTATTGGTTCTGATTCTTTGATGAATGAGGTGGAACTTTTGCAGATTATCAGTGAAGTTTTCTCAAAACTCAAACTTAATGTTGCAATAAAGTTGAACAATCGCAAAATTCTTTCTGCCATTGCTGAATGTTTGGGCAAGAAGGATCAGATAACCGACATCACTGTTGCGATAGACAAGTTGGACAAAATAGGCATGGAAAATGTTTTGAAGGAACTGCAAGATAAAGGTTTTTCTGTAGAAGACTGCGAAAAAATCAAACCTATTCTCCTTATCAATGGTACAAATAAAGAGAAAATTGAAAGCCTTGCCAAAATTATTTCTTGTATAGAGGTTGGCAAAAAAGGTTTGGAAGAATTGGAATATGTACTCAACAAAGCAAATAACTTAGGTATAGAAAACATAGACTTTGATATTACTTTGGCAAGGGGGTTGAACTACTACACTGGTGCTATTGTTGAGGTCAAAGCTCTTGATGTTGAGATGGGTAGCATAACCGGAGGCGGAAGATACGATAACCTTACCGGCATTTTCGGACTTCCAAATATGTCTGGCGTTGGTATCAGTTTCGGTGCCGATAGAATCTATGACTGTTTGGAAGAAAAGAATCTATTTCCTGAAGATATAGCAACAACAACACAGGTTTTATTCATAAACTTTGGCGAACAAGAAGGCGATTATTGCTTAAAACTTGCAAAACAATTGAGAGATAATAATATATCTTGCGAAGTGTATCCCGATTGTGCAAAATTGAAAAAGCAGATGAAATACGCAAACGACAGAAATATACCTTTTGTTGTTCTTGTTGGAGAATCAGAGTTTCAAACAAAGACTCCACAAATAAAAAATATGACTACAGGCGAACAAATCAACATTGAAGAAAAAGATTTTGCAGCATATTTTCTTCAATAAATTGTTGCATTAAAATAAAACAAGGAAAGAAAAAATTAAAACCTTGTTTTAGAAAAATATTCCTTGCTTTTAATTTGTTGAAAGCAAGGAATATTTTATTGTATCTTCGTTTTATATACGTTGATGTTCGGAGTGTTTTGCTGATTACTTTTCTAAGAAAGATATAGGTGCTTCTTCCTCTACCTTTTTAGTCTTAAAGTTTTTGAAAGCCACGTTCACACCGCCAAAAACTGTGAAAGCATCTGCCTTATTAGGCATCATTGAAGAAGAAAATGAACATCCAAGATAAACAAAATCAGCTACAGACACCAAAGCACTTGGATTGAATGCATTATAAGGTGTAAAAGTGTTGCTTATTGACAACTGCAATAATCGTGATTTGAAAGAATAGTTAAGCATCAAAGAATTTTCATATTCTCCATTGATAAAACGGCCTTTATATAAAGCATTAAAATAATTAAACTTCAAAAAGTTCCAAGAATAGCCCAAATAAATTTTTGTAGGTATCATTGTTGTGTAGCTTTCTCCTGAAATAGTCTTCAAATCAAAAGCATACTTTATGGTATCTATCAAATCCTGAGCATATTCCTCGGCCTCATCATAATTATCAAAGTCATCCTCTATTCCTTCCACGTCTATAGGTGTGTTAGGGTGTCTTGAAACTATTTGATTTGTCTCATGAGCCCATTTGATATAGCCCAAATCAACCACAGACGCACTTATCTGCATAGATTCGTTCAGTTTGTAGTTGAAACCCAAGTCAATACCAAAACCGATGTTGTCCATAGCATTACTTAACACATCTCCTGTTGAATAATTCACATCTTTGCCATCCAGCCACTTGCCAATAACATCCCAATCCACAAAAGAAATAGATGTATTCAAATGAATGTCGGTCAAAACCTTGGTTTTGTTATTATCAGACAAATCCAAACTTATATTGGTCTTATCGGTAGAAATGTCAAATACGCCCATATACATTTTTGCATTAGCACCAAAAGATAGTTTCTCGCTTACATCTCTTGAGTATCCCAAACTTGCAGTAAAAAATGAGGTAAAATTGATAAATTTGTCGTCAAAAATTTTTGCATTTTTACCTTGGAAATTCTCCGTGCCATTAACAATCAAATCAAACAAGTCTTGAGTGAAATCCAATCTTGCTTCCAAATTCATGGAAAGACCAAAAGAAAAATGATTCTTTCCTACTCTGAAACCAAAACCAAAAAGATTGTCCACAAGTCCGATATCAACAAAATTATCATCTTTCAATTTGCTGAT
>JABUUQ010000002.1:776545-777580 GCA_021443125.1 Bacteroidales bacterium | reverse complement strand
TCTTTTCTTTCGGGAACAAGGTCTATATAGCAGAAACCTGAAGATTTGAAACCTAAATCCAACTTGCCAACAACAGGAACATTGATATAAAACATATTGTTACCATTCAATGCAGGATTAAACAAGTTTGATTGAGGCAGATTGGAAAAATAAATTCCCTCGTTAACGGTTTGCGATTTTACCATGCCAGAACAACAAGCAAGCACAGCGATAACAAAAAATAATTGTAATCTTTTCATAATAAATCTGGTTAAAAATCTCTATAAAAGAGCAATGTTAATAATTATGTTACTTAATTTATGTGTTAATTTTCAACAACGTTGTTGCAAAAGTAGGTATTTTTTTTGATATTTTTCAAATAATTTGCAAGAAATAGTGCAAATAAGGTATGATAAAAGAAATAGTTTTTTTGTAATTTTGCATCTAGGTCGAAAGACAAGCACATGACAAAGCTTAATAGTATGGAAATATCTCTTGAACAATTATTGGAAAGTCGCGACAAAAGAGCGGAAAGACAGAAAGCCTTGTTGGAAAAATATCCCGACAAAACTTTGTTGTGTCTTACCGTTATAATGCCTGGCAAAGTAAAAAGGAATAAAGAATCTCTTGTTGTGGCAAGTGCAGCGGTAGAGATTCTGCAAAGAGAGTTTAAAAAACAAGTAGTATATTTTGAACAACACGATTTGAATACTGGTTTTGAGGCGTATATGCTTGTTGATGGCGAAAGTAAAGAGGTAAAGAAACAACTTTGCAAGATAGAAGAATCTCACGCTTTGGGAAGATTATTTGATATTGACGTGATTGATTGCAATGGTGTGCCTGTGTCGAGAACAGATATAGGTTTTTCGCCAAGAAAATGCCTGATTTGCGATAACGAATCCCGTTTTTGTATGCGCAATTTCACACATACACAAGAAGAATTGAAGACAAAAATTGCCGAAATGGTACAAGAATACGAAAGGAACAGCAAATGATAGATACTTTTCAGCAGAATTTTGAGATAAGACAAATACATCTTGGCATAAAATCCCAAAG
>JABUUQ010000002.1:774072-775243 GCA_021443125.1 Bacteroidales bacterium | reverse complement strand
AAGGTATTGGAAGAAAACAACATAAAGGGTGCTTTGCAAAATGCAAGGGATGCTTATGATGATTTGTTTTCTTTGTGGCTACCCTACTACACAGACATAAAGCAAGACGAGTTTGCTTTGCATAAAACACTGTTATATATAATGACAACACTCGAAGATACAAATATCTATTACAGGAAAGGCATTCAAAGAGCAAAACAAGTGCAAAAAGAAGCGAAGGAACTTTTGGAGAACTTTTCTTGCTTTGCACTTGAAAAGATGAATAAAGATTATATAAAAGACAATGTTTCTCCTGGTGGGGCGGCAGATATGCTTTCCCTAACCTTGTTTATCGAAAGCTTGTTATAATTTTCTAAAACAAAGGAATAAAAAATTTTTCCGCCGTTTTATTTGAATAAAACTTGCTATTAGTAAAAAAAATTGTAAATTTGCGAAGTTCATTTTTTGAAGAAAATAAATAACAAATAAAAATTTAACACAACAAAAAAATGGTAGAACTTTTTAATAAAGGAGTTTATCTTCTTGACGGCACAACATTGGCAGAAACTGCAAACATGTCTGCTGATGAAGCAAGAGAAAACACAATTGCCTATGGCATACTTCGTTCTCACGATGTTGACCACAGCACAGGCAATAAAATGAGAATACGTTTCGACGCTTTGATTTCTCATGACATTACTTACGTGGGTATTATCCAAACTGCAAGAGCAAGTGGTTTGACAAAATTCCCTATTCCTTATGGTATGACTAACTGCCACAATTCTCTATGTGCAGTAGGTGGTACTATCAACGAAGATGACCATGTTTTCGGTCTTTCAGCTGCAAAGAAATATGGTGGTATCTATGTTCCAACAAATCAAGCCGTAATTCACCAGTATGCAAGAGAAGCAATGGCAAAATGCGGTAATATGATATTGGGTTCAGACTCTCACACACGCTATGGTTCACTTGGTAACATGGGCGTTGGCGAAGGTGGTGGCGAATTGGTAAAACAATTGCTTGAAAACACTTGGGATATCAATGCTCCTGAAGTTGTTCTTGTTTGGTTGGAAGGCACTCCAAGAAAAGGTATAGGCCCTCACGATGTTGCAATCTCATTGGTTAAGGCTACTTTCGAAAACGGTTTTGTAAAGAATAAAGTTCTTGAATTTGCAGGCCCTGGCGTTAAGAA
>JABUUQ010000002.1:772378-774030 GCA_021443125.1 Bacteroidales bacterium | reverse complement strand
GAAACAACTTGTTTGACTTCTATTTGGGTAACAGACGAAGAAGTTCACAACTACTACAAAATGCACAATCGTGAACAAGACTATAAAGAACTTCGTCCTGGCAAGGTTGCTTACTATGACAGCATGATTAAGATAGACCTTTCTAAACAAGAATCTATGATCGCTTTGCCATATCACCCATCAAATGCTTACAGTATTCACGAATTGCAGGCAAATCCTGAAAAGATATTACGCGAAGTTGAACAAGATTCAATCAAACGTTTTGGCGATAAGATACAAATTGACCTTGTTAGCAAGATTAAGAATGGCAAAGTTGTTGCAGACCAAGGTATTATAGCAGGTTGTGCAGGTGGTACATACGACAACCTTGCAGAAGCTGCAGCAATCTTGAAAGACAAATCTACAGGTAACGATTATTTCACTGCAAGTGCTTATCCACAATCTGTTCCTGTTTATCTTGCCGCTACACGTTCTCATATAGCAGAAGATTTGCTTGAAGCAGGTGTTGCAATCAAGCCAGCATTCTGTGGTCCTTGCTTTGGTGCAGGCGACGTTCCTTCAAACAATGGTTTGAGTATTCGTCACACAACTCGTAACTTCCCTAATAGAGAAGGTAGCAAACCAGGTCAAGGTCAAATCTCGTTGGTTGCTTTGATGGACGCTCGTTCTATTGCTGCTACTGCAGTTAATGGTGGTGTTATCACAGCAGCAACTGATATAGATTACACAGTAAACTATGAAGGATACAAATACGACCCTAAAGTTTATGAAAGAAGAATCTATAATGGCTATGGCAAGGCTGACAATTCTCAGGAATTACGCTATGGACCAAACATCAAAGACTGGCCAAAGATGTATCCTATGCAAGAAAACATGTTGTTGGAACTTGCAGCAGTTATCCACGATCCTGTAACAACAACAGACGAATTGATACCTTCTGGAGAGACTTCTTCTTATCGTTCTAATCCTTTGAAACTTTCAGAATTTGCACTTTCAAGACGCGTTCCTGAATATGTAGGCATAAGCAAGAGAATTCAAAGCGAAGACCTTGAAAGAAGAGCAGGCAAAACTCCAAAGAACGTAGCAGACGCTTTGGCAAAAGTTGGTGCTAATGCAGAAAACACTTCATTTGGTTCTTGCGTATTTGCAAACAAACCTGGTGATGGTTCTGCTCGTGAACAAGCTGCTTCTTGTCAAAAAGTATTAGGTGGTGATGCAAATATTTGCTACGAATATGCAACAAAACGTTACCGTAGCAACTGTATCAATTGGGGTCTTGTTCCTTTCACAATTTCAAAGGACACTCCATTTGATTACAATACCGGCGACTTTGTATTTGTTCCTGGTATTCGTGAAGCTATCCTTTCAGGCAAAGAAGAAATTGATGCTAAGGTTATCTCTAAAGATGGCGTAAAAGACATTCATCTATTCTTCCAAAACCTAACAGCTGACGAAAGAGAAATCTTGGCTGATGGTTGCTTGATGAATTACTATGCAGCACACAAAAAATAATTTTCTATAAAGAGAATTTTATCTTAAAGCAGTTGTTTTTTGCAACTGCTTTATTTTTTCTTTTATTGCCTTATATAATAATAAAAGTTGTATCTTTGCAATCTATCACTATAAACAATAAAAACTATGAAAGAAAGAAG
>JABUUQ010000002.1:768707-771635 GCA_021443125.1 Bacteroidales bacterium | reverse complement strand
TGCCGAACAAGGTCAAAAGAAACCTTGGTATAAGTCTATACCAACATTTATATTATGGTTTATTGTTGCAATACTTTTCAACACTTATATTCTTTCCAATCCTGCCGTACTTGGCGACAATCTTGCAAGCATAGGCAGTGAAATAGGTGGTGCAATAAACAAACTTGCAAAACATCTTATCACCTTATCTTTGTTTTTCATTGGAGCAAGTCTGACAAAAGAAACTCTTAAAGCTGTAGGATTAAAACCTTTGATTCAGGGTATTTTGTTATGGATAATTATCAGCTGTGTTTCTTTGGCATATATTCTATTTGTAGCATAAATAAAACAATTAAATACTTTAATATTATGATTTTAACAACAACACCAACAATTCAAGGCAAGGAAATAAAAGAGTACTGCGGCATAGTATCTGGAGAAACAGTCATAGGTGCAAATGCGATAAAGGATTTTAAGGCAAGTTTGAAAGATTTCTTTGGTGGCAGAAGCCATTCCTACGAAAAAGTTTTGCGAAAAGGGAAGGCTACTGCATTGAAAGAAATGGAAGACCAAGCAATGAGTATCGGTGCTCATGCAGTGGTAGGAATAGATTTAGACTACGAAACAATAAACAACATGCTTATAGTTACTTGTAGCGGTACTGCAGTAAAGTTCTAAATAATTTGCAAATAAAATGCTCTTGTCTAACAAAAAGATTGTATATTTGCAGACCAATAATTTAACATAAAGCAAACAAACAATTAAAACTTATACACAATGGAAAAGATTAAAATGACTACTCCTCTTGTGGAGATGGATGGTGACGAAATGACACGTATCCTTTGGAAAATGATTAAAGAAGAACTTATACTTCCTTTCGTTGACCTTAAAACAGAATACTACGACCTTGGTCTTGTAAAGAGAGACGAAACCAACGACCAAATAACCAAAGATGCTGCTGAGGCAAACAAAAAATATGGTGTTGCGGTAAAGTGTGCTACAATCACTCCTAACGCAAAACGTATGGAAGAATACAAACTTCACGAAATGTGGAAGAGCCCTAATGGCACTATTCGTTCTATTCTTGATGGTACTGTATTCCGTACTCCAATAACAATACCTTCTATCAAACCTGTAGTAAAAAATTGGGTTGAGCCTATAACTATTGCTCGTCATGCTTATGGTGATGTTTACAAGAGTGTAGAAATAAGAGTTCCAGATGCAGGTACTGCTAAACTTGTTTTTGAATGCAATTGTGGCAAGAAAGAAGAAGTTGTTATTCACGAATTCAAAGGTGCTGGCGTTCTTCAAGGTATGCACAACATAGACAAATCTATTCGTTCTTTTGCTCATTCTTGTTTCAAATTCGCTATCGATACAAAACAAGACCTTTGGTTTTCAACAAAAGACACTATCTCTAAGAAATACGATGCTCAATTCAGAGAAATTTTCGAAGAAGTTTATCAAAACGAATACAAAGCAGAATTTGAAAAACTTGGCATAGAATATTTCTATACATTGATAGACGACGCTGTTGCAAGAGTTATTCGTAGCAAGGGTGGATTTATTTGGGCTTGCAAAAACTACGATGGCGACGTAATGAGCGACATGGTTTCAACTGCTTTTGGTTCATTGGCTATGATGACAAGCGTATTGGTTTCTCCAGACGGCAACTACGAATACGAAGCTGCTCACGGAACTGTAACTCGTCACTACTACAAATATTTGCAAGGTGAAGAAACTTCTACAAACCCAATGGCTACTATATTCGCATGGAGTGGTGCTTTGAGAAAAAGAGGTGAAAAAGACGGTATAGCTCAACTTCAAAACTTTGCTGACCAATTGGAAGGTGCATGTTTCGATACTCTTAACGAAGGTATTGCTACAAAAGACCTTGTTAATCTAATGGAAGGTGTTACACCAAAGGCTGTTACTTCAGCTGAATTCATCGGTGCAATCCGCGAAAGACTTGAAAAAAGATTAGCATAATCCCAAACACTATAATAAAAAAAGCGACTATCCAAAAGATAGCCGCTTTTTTATTTGCCATTATTTCAACTACTTCTTGAAAATCTTTTCTGTTCGTTGTATGTTTTCTCCTACAATTCTTATAAAATATGTTCCACTTTTTAGGTTGTTTGTTTCTATTTCAAGTGTGCTTTTCCCAGATTTCATTACATAACTCTTTATTATTCTTCCTTGCATATCTGTCAAAAATACTTGAATATCCGTTGCAAGATTATCTATGCTTAACGTTGCATTATTTATTATTGGATTAGGATAAACCATTATCTTTTTATCATCATATACATCCACCAATGCAGAGGTTGTATCATCCGTATTACAATCTTCGATTATATCTACAAAGTTCGACCAACCATATCCATATTGATAATATGCCATTCTTCCACAAGGAACTACCAACGTTGCATCACTATTAACACCATTAAATCCTGCAGCTTGTACAAAAGGAGGGAGACTAGCTTGTATTCTTAGTGTATCCAAGTTTGATAAGTTCCTAAACGCACATTCTCCTATTATTTCTATATGTTCTCCAAGATAAATATAATTAAGATTTATACAACTATCAAACGCATAGTCGCCTATACTTGTTACACTATTTGGTATTGTGATACTTGTTAAACCACTACATCCATTTACAAAATACGAAGGTATTATTTCTACACTATCTCCTATATTTAGTGTAGTAAGATTTTGTAAATTAGAAAATAAAGTATTTGAACTACTAGCATTGATATAATTCTTGGCATTCCAATTTAGTATCGTTAAACCACTAAAATCATAAAAAGCATTACTTGCAATACTTGTTACACTATTTCCTATTGTAATACTTGTTAAACCTCTACAATCATAAAAAGTATAAGCTCCAATACTTGTTACACTATTTCCTATTGTAATACTTGTTAAACCACTACAGCCAGAAAAAGT
>JABUUQ010000002.1:763294-765534 GCA_021443125.1 Bacteroidales bacterium | reverse complement strand
AATGCTTCCCTTGCGGTGACATCTCCTCTTAACCTTCCGGCACCGGGCAGGTGTCAGGCCTTATACAGTATCTTTCGATTTAGCAAAGCCATGTGTTTTTGTTAAACAGTCGCCTGGGCCATTTCTCTGCGCCTCCTTTACAGGAGGACCCTTTCTCCCGAAGTTACAGGGTTATTTTGCCTAGTTCCTTAGCCACGGATCACTCGAGCGCCTTTGGATTCTCTCCTCGACCACCTGTGTCGGTTTCCGGTACGGGCGGCGAAGGGCACACCTTAGGAGTTTTTCTTGGGAGTATGATTAGGTCCGCTATCCGTTTGCCCGAAGGCTCCCGGTACTATCGGGTCTCAGAAACACCGGAGGGATTTGCCTCCCCGGCTCTCCTACGCCCTTCAACGCGCATTTCCGTCAGCGCGCGGGACTTCCACTTCTCCGTCACTCCGTCGGACCCCTCGCCGGTGCTGGAATATTAACCAGCTGTCCATCCGCCTCGCCTTTCGGCTTATCGTTAGGACCCGACTAACCCTGAACCGATTATCGTTGTTCAGGAAACCTTGGTCTTTCGGCGGGAGGGTTTCCCACCCTCCTTATCGTTACTTATGCCTACATTTGCTTTTCCAGAGGCTCCAGCCCTTCTCACGAAGAACCTTCACCGCCGCTGGAATGCTCCCCTACCAATACTATGTATTCCCAGGCTTCGGTACTGCGCTTATGCCCGTTCATCATCCATGCAACACCGCTCGACCAGTGAGCTGTTACGCACTCTTTAAATGTATGGCTGCTTCCAAGCCAACATCCTAGCTGTCACTGCAGTGTAACCACGTTTGTTCAACTTAGCGCAAATTCCGGGACCTTAGCCGTGGGTCTGGGTTATTGCCCTCTCGGCAGCGGATATTAGCACCCGCCGCCTCTCTCCGGGGAATCATCTTCGAGCATTCTGAGTTTGTCAGGAATTGGTAGGCGGCGAAGCCCCCGCATCCTATCAGTAGCTTTACCTCTCGAAGACTGTCCCCAGGCTGCCCCTAAAGGCATTTCGGGGAGTACGAGCTATCTCTCAGTTTGATTAGCCTTTCACCCCTACCCTCAGCTCATCCAGAAGCTTTTCAACGCTTATTGGTTCGGCCCTCCAGCGCGTGTTACCGCGCCTTCAGCCTGGCCAAGGGTAGATCACAAAGTTTCGCGTCTGCTCCCACTGACTAAACGCCCTGTTCGGACTCGCTTTCGCTTCGGTTGCGCGACTGCTGTCGCTTAGCCTCGCCAGTGAGAAGCAACTCGTAGGCTCATTATGCAAAAGGCACGCCGTCACAGCATATTGCTGCTCCGACCGCTTGTAAGCGCACGGTTTCAGGTTCTATTGCACTCCCCTGTTCGGGGTTCTTTTCACCTTTCCCTCACGGTACTGGTCCACTATCGGTCTCTCAGGAGTATTTAGCCTTGGCGGATGGTGCCGCCGGTTTCAGACAGGGTTTCTCCGGCCCCGCCCTACTCAGGATACCACTACGCCTTGAATCTCTTTCGGGTACCGGGCTGTCACCGTCTGCGGCCGCCCTTTCCAGAGCGTTCCCCTAAAGATCCAATGTGCGATGGCGTGGTCCTACAACCCCGACGGTGCCGTAACACCGTCGGTTTGGGCTGTTCCGCGTTCGCTCGCCACTACTTGCGGAATCACTGTTGTTTTCTCTTCCTGCAGGTACTTAGATGTTTCAGTTCCCTGCGTTAGCTCCTTTATAAGGTGTCATCTCTTCCAGATGACGGGTTGCCCCATTCGGAAATCCGCGGATCTCGGGATATTTGCTCCTCCCCGCGGCTTATCGCAGCTTGTCACGTCCTTCTTCGCCTCTGAGAGCCTAGGCATCCCCCGTACGCTCTTACTTAACTTTCTCGTCTCGAGTTGAATTGTAAAAGTTTTGATTATTTTCTATAATCACTACGTTTGAATTCTAAGCTGTAATCTTTCGATTACTTCTCTTGTATCTCTTATATGTCTCTTTTTCCAATATGTCAAAGTTCTCTGCGCAGGTACAGCCTTCCGGGGTGGAGTCCCCTACTCGGTTTCCCTTTTCTTCAGCGCTCCGGAGGATTTGGGGAAATCTCTTTCGCCCAATCCCTATCTGAAGGGATGTTGAGAGATAGCGGAATGAATGCCTTTCAGTCCGAAGTCCTTTTTGTCAATGCCTCTTGGGCATCTCTAGAAAGGAGGTATTCCAGCCACACCTTCCGGTACGGCTACCTTGTTACGACTT
>JABUUQ010000002.1:752958-761375 GCA_021443125.1 Bacteroidales bacterium | reverse complement strand
TTACCCTATCCCAAACTATTAAAACAAGCTTCTATTTTTTTATTCCTTGCTTTTATTTTCTTGAAACAAGGTTTGAATTATGCCGTTCTTTGTAACAAAAAAGAGTGATTTGCTCAAATTACAAAATCACTCCTTTTATATTATTATAGTGGTATAAAAATTCAAATGTTTATTGTGCTAAAATCTGAATTTCATTGTCTCGCATTTCCAAAACACCACCTTTGATTTGAAAAACGAGTTCTTTGTCTTCGTTATCAATGATTTTCACCTCACCTTTAGCCAAAGCAGAAACGATTGGTGCGTGATTAGGCAAGATTTGAAAGTGTCCATCGAGCCCTATCAACCTTACATCCTTCACTTCACCAGAATAAAGCAAATCGTCGGGCGTTAATATATTCAGTGTCATAAATCGCATTGAATTTATTTGTTATTGACTGATGCAAGCATTTGTTCGCCTTTTTCTATTGCCTCTTCAATAGTACCAACCATGTTAAACGCTGCCTCTGGTATATTATCAACTTCGCCGTTCAAAATCATTTTGAAACCTTTTATAGTATCCTGAAGTTCAACAAACTGACCTGGTATGCCACTGAATTGTTCGGCAACAAAGAATGGTTGTGAAAGGAATCTTTGAACCTTTCTGGCACGAGAAACAACAAGTTTGTCTTCGTCTCCCAGTTCTTCTATACCCAGAATTGCAATAATATCTTGCAGTTCATTATATCTCTGAAGAATTTGCTTAACTCTTTGTGCTGTCTCATAGTGTTCCTTTCCCAAAATATCTTCTTTCAAAATACGAGAAGAAGATTCTAATGGGTCTACAGCAGGATAAATTCCCAAAGAAGCTATTTTTCGAGAAAGCACTGTTTGGGCGTCAAGGTGTGTAAAGGTTGTTGCAGGAGCAGGGTCTGTAATATCATCAGCAGGAACATAAACTGCTTGCACAGAAGTAATACTTCCACGTTTTGTTGAAGTGATTCTCTCTTGCATTGTACCCATTTCAGATGCCAAAGTAGGTTGATAACCCACAGCAGACGGCATACGACCAAGCAAAGCAGAAACCTCACTGCCTGCCTGCGTGAAACGGAATATATTATCTATGAAAAGAAGGATATCCCTGCCGTTTGCTTCGCCATCTCCGTCTCTATAATACTCTGCAAGCGTAAGACCAGACAAAGCAACACGGGCTCTTGCACCTGGTGGCTCGTTCATTTGTCCGAAAACAAGAGTGCATTTGCTATCTTTAAGGGCTTGTTTATCCACTTTGGACAAATCCCAGCCTCCTTCTTCCATACTTTTTTTGAATTCTTCGCCATAGTTAATGACACCTCCTTCAAGCATATCTCTAAGCAAGTCATTGCCCTCACGAGTTCTTTCTCCAACACCTGTAAAGACAGATTGACCAGAATAGTGCAAAGCTATGTTGTGTATCATCTCCATAATAAGCACTGTTTTGCCAACACCAGCACCACCAAACAAACCGATTTTTCCTCCTTTTGAATATGGTTCAATAAGGTCTATTGCTTTGATACCCGTCAATAGTATTTCGTTGGTTGTTGCCAAATCTTCAAACTTTGGAGCATCTCTATGGATAGGATATTGCTTTTCTGCCTTCACTTCTCCTATACCATCAATTGTCTGTCCTATCACATTGAACAAACGACCATTGATATCATCACCAACAGGCATTGTTATAGGTTTTCCGAGATTATCCACATCAAGTCCTCTTTGCAGACTATCGGTAGAATCCATAGAAATACATCTTACGGTGTTCTCTCCCAAATCTTGTTGCACCTCAAGAATAAGATAAGTTCCATCTTCTTTTCTCACACGCAAAGCATCGTAGATTTCAGGCAAAGTTGCATCTTCGTCGAACCTTACATCCACAACGGCACCTATTATTTGGGATATTTTACCTTTGCTTACAATTTCCATAAATCACAATATATCGTTTTATGAAGTTCTTAAAATTTTACAAATAGCAAATTTACTCAAATATTTTTAATTAGGAATTATTTTTTAGAAAAAAAGCAAAAAATAAAACGGCGTTTCAGAAAATTATTCCTTTGTTTTAATTTTTTATTCCTTGCTTTTATTTTTTCAAAACGGCGTTTCGCTAAACCTATTCTTATATTTTTTTGTTCAAAAGCCGTCTTTTTTGTATTTTTGCAAAAAATTAGACTGATTTTGGAAGTTATCAAGTTAGAAAATATAGACTCTTTGCCTTGTTCTACGGCAATAACCATAGGGATGTTTGATGGGGTTCACAAAGGTCACCAACTTATGTTGCAGGAACTAAAAACGCATGCACAAAATAATGATTGCAAGAGTGCGGTTATTACTTTTGCCAACCATCCACGCAATGTTTTGGCCGAAAAACTCAACAAAGACAAAATACAACTACTTCAGACTCAAGAGGAACGGTTTGCTAAAATTGCAAAATCATGTGTTGATTATTTGATTTGCATAGATTTTACATTGGAATTTGCTGCCCTGAGTCCAAAACAATTCCTAGATATTTTGATTCCTAAAATTCATCCAAAAATTTTGTTGCTTGGCTACGACAATAGCTTTGGCAACCCAAAAAATTCTGACTTTAAGGATATTACAAGCAAGGGATATTATAAGGATATAAGGATTTTTCAAGACAAGATGGGATTGTATGAGAATGGAATAGAGATTTCTTCCACAGAGATAAGGAATGCGATAGTCAAAGGTAATATTACTTTGGCTAATGCTATGCTTGGAGAGAATTATTCTATTTGTTCGGTGGTTGAAAAAGGTTTTCAAGTGGGCAGAAATCTTGGTTTTCCTACTGCAAACATTGCCATTACAGAGCAGAAACTTATACCCAAAAACGGAGTCTATGCCACAAAGATAGAGATTGGTAAAAAAATCTACAAAGGTGTTACAAATGTTGGATATTGTCCTACTTTCCAAAGAGATAACAAGACTATAGAAACATTTATCTTTGATTTTAACGAAGAAATCTATGCAGAGAACATCAGAATCTGCTTTGTGGATTTTCTAAGGGAAGAGATGCAGTTTGCTAACGCAGAAGCATTGAAATCGCAAATAGGAAAAGATGTTTTGGATGCAAAAAAGATTTTGGATTAACATAATATTCATTGTTGCAAACGCTATTTGTTTCGCCCAAAATGGTTATTACGATAATCTTTCCGAAGCTTTGGCAAACAAAGACAGTGTTGTATCGCTTTGCATCAAGAAACAAAAATTAACAACCTTTCCTATGGAAATTTTGGAGTTAAGAAATCTTGAACGATTAGATATTTCGAGGAATTATATCAGTGAAATACCTCAGCAAATCAACACTTTAAGCAAATTACACTACCTCAACGCAGCTCAAAACTATATAAAAGAACTTCCCAAAGAGATAGCGGTTTTGCCATTAGACACAATAATTCTTTGGGACAATATGATAAGGTCATTTGATTCAAGTTTTGCTTCTCTGCCATTAAGATATATTGATTTGAGAGCAATACAAATGACAAGAAAAGAACAAAAGGCAATAAAAAATCTTTTTCCAAAAGCAAGAATACGCAAAGACCATCCATGCAATTGCGGAAGCAGGAAGGAATAACAAAGCAACAAACTATGAAACTGGCATTTATACAAACACAAATCAAGGATTTTCAAATTGAAACCAACTATCTGCATTTTCAATCTTTATTGGAGAAAATTGATAACGACACTGATTTGCTTGTTTTGCCCGAAATGTTTCTCACTGGCTTCACTGCAGACACTTCTCTTGCCAAAGAAAGTAAAGAGAAAGGCGTTTCGCTTATGCAGAAGTTTGTTGAGGAAAAAGGAATCGCAATAGAAGGCAGTTTGATTGTTGAGGACAATGGAAAATACTTCAACAGGCACTATGCAGTTTTGCCAAATGAAACAAAATACTACGATAAAATTCATTTGTTTTCCCTTTCCGATGAAGCAAAACACCTTTCAAAAGGACAAAATAAAGACGTTGTTTTTTCGCATAAAGGATTCAATATCAAAATGCTTACTTGCTATGATTTGCGTTTTCCTTTGGTGAGTATGAATAGGATTTTTGACGAAAAACCTCTTTATGACATTTTGATATATGTTGCTTCTTGGCCAAAATCTCGTAGGGAGCAGTGGCTTACTCTTTTGAAAGCAAGAGCAATAGAGAACAATAGTTTTGTGCTTGGCGTAAACAGGATTGGCGAAGACGGGGTTGGCGTTGAGTATTCGGGCGATAGTGTTTTGTTTAACTCAAAAGGTCAGGAAATTACAGCAACACATATAGTTGAAAACGCAATACATTATTTTGAAATTAACAAAGAAGATTTGGATTTGGCAAGACAAAAATTTCCTACTTGGAAAGATTGGGACAAAATCTAAAATAATTTACAGGGCCAAAGATAATATCAATTCATCTTGCAGATGCCATGCCTTGTTTGTTAAAGACAAATCATCATTAAGAAAACCTTGTTGTTTTGCTTTGTCTATCTGCTTGCAGAAATAGTCATAGTAGTCGGCAAAATTGCTTTTTACATATTCCAGACTCAATCCGTTTTTCATTCTTGCGGACAACATAACATATTCATTATACTTGTCTTTTTGCGATAATTGTTCCTGTCGGTTCGTATTATCGAAATCACCTGCAAAAATGCGGTTGGTATATGCAAAAACATCGTTTTCGTTCCATGTTCTCAAACCTTCTTTGTAGGAATGTGCACCTGCACCAATGCCAAGATAGGATGCAAAAGTCCAATAGGCTTTATTGTGTCTGGATTGATAGTTTGGTTGGGCAAATGAGGATGTTTCGTAGTGTTCATAGCCGTTCTGCTCCAAAATCTGCATGGTTAAATCCAATTGTTGCAAGGATTCTTCTTCTGTAAGCAAGGATAATTTCTTTTTAATCAGCAATTTATCGAGCATAGTCCCCTCTTCTCTCATCAAAGTATAGCAAGAAATATGAGGAAGTTTGAATTCAAGGAATGTTTCAAGATTTTTCTGCCAAGATTCCAGCGTTGTATTTGGAAGATTGCTTATTAAATCTATTGAAATGTTACTTATGCCAGCCTTTTGTATTGTTTCTATAGCTTTTTTTGCCATATCTGCGTTATGAGACCTGTTCAGCAGTTTCAAATCCTTGTCTTCAAAACTCTGCACACCAAGGCTTATTCTATTGATTCCCAATTCTTTCAAACCTTTTACATAATCCAAAGAAATATCTTCGGGATTAGCTTCAAATGAAACCTCGTTTTGAGAAATTAAAACAAGGTTTTGAGAAATTGAAACAAAGATTCGTTCAAGCAAATCAAAACTTAGAGTTGAAGGGGTTCCACCTCCAAAATATATGGTTTGCAAAGGCTCCTCCAAAAATGCTTTCCTATGCTCTATTTCCTTTGTCAAAGCCTGAACATATCTTGTTTTGTCAAAACTTTGTGCTATGGAATAAAAATCACAGTAGATGCATTTGTGATGACAGAAAGGTATATGTATGTATAACCCTGCCATAATTAAACTTATTTTGTTTTGCTGAATTCTATTCTAAAAACTGTGCCTTGCCCTACAACTGAAGATTTAACATATATCTTTCCTTTGTGGTAGTCTTCTATAATTCTTTTGACTAATGAAAGACCAAAACCCCAACCTCTTTTCTTTGTAGTGTAGCCTGGCTTGAAAATTTTTTTGAATTGCTTCTTTTGCAACCCCTTGCCAGTGTCTATAATATCAATATATATTTTCTTTTTGTCTTCTTCGAAGTTCAGAGTGATGGTTCCACTACCCTCCATTGCATCTATGGCGTTTTTGAAAATGTTTTCAAAACTCCATTCTATCAAAGTCCTACTGCATGGAATCAAAACTTGCTTATCTTGGATTAGATGGGTGATAAAGTTTATGTTTTTTGGACTTCTGTGTTGTATATAGGCTACCGAATCGTTTATTATTTGAATTATGTCTTGCGATTTCAAAGTTGGTTTGGAACCAATTTGAGAAAATCTTTGCGAAACTATTTTCAAACGTTCTGCATCCTTATTCATTTCCTCACATGCTTGCTGATTATCTGGGTTTGCTTTCAAAAGTTCTATCCAAGCGAACAAAGAAGATATTGGAGTACCAAGTTGATGGGCTGTTTCCTTGCTCATACCAGTCCAAAGGAAGTTTTGTTCTGTCATTTTCATTGCCCGTAACGACTGAAAGACAAGAAAAACAAACAAAAGGAATACAAAAGTATATAGATATGGGTAGTATTTCAGCATGGTTATGTTTGTGTCTTTCTCATAAAAGATATAGCCGTTTTGTTTCATCGGCAAAGCAATTTTTATAGGAGTGGAATTTTTGGAAAACTTGCTAAGAGTGGCTTTGTAGTTGGCAGGACTGATTTGATTTGAGTCCATATTGCCATAAGCCAAAATTTTTGTCTGGCTAAAGTCTGTAATAATCACAGGAATCGATATGCTGTTGTCGGTTACCTCCGATATAAACGTATAGATTACTTGATCCAAAACATCTTTAAGGTTTTCATAAATTTCACTCTCCGCATAAAACAAACGAAACTTCATTCCATAGACTGTGTATTCGAAAGGTGGGAAAACAGAAAAACGTTTGAACAAATCGCCAACCAATACGTTCTGTCCTTCTGGTATATCTATGTTCTGAGAAAACTGGATATTGTTAAATTCGTCGGTAATAATTACCGGAATTGTCTTGTTATCGGTAATGATATCGGTGTAGAATTTGAATTCTGGGGAAGTCAGTTCAACATCTTCGGGTTGTGAAATGATTATTTTGTAGGCCTCAACAAATTTTTGCATATCCTGACGTTCGTCTTCAATGGTTTTGATATACAAATCCTTGGTTTTCTGAACTATCTCTGATTTTTGTGAGATTGCTTTGGCCCATAATTCCACCTGTCTTTGCTCTTCTTTTCGCAATCTATTGGTCATGGAATTTATCTGCCACATAGAAAAAAAGACAAATACAAAACCAATAATCAAAAACAACCATATCCACTTGGGATTCTTCAAATACGTCTTCATTTATTTCGCTTTTATTCGTTAATAACGCATATTTTTGAAATAAATTGAAAAAAACACTAAATATATTTTGCGAGAAGTAAAAAAAACTGTAATTTTGGCACTCTTTAACTATTGATAAATTATTTTCTATGAAAGAATTCAATATAAAAGGCACAGGGGTGGCTCTTATTACACCTTTCGACAAACACGAAAGCGTTGATTTTACAAGTTTGGGCAAAATCATAGACCATTGCATCAACGGAGGTGTAGATTATTTGGTAAGTTTGGGAACTACAAGCGAATATCCGACACTTACAGAGAAAGAAATGAATGCTGTAAGGGAATTTACATTGGAAAAAGTTAATAACAGAATCCCTATTGTGCTTGGAATGGGAGGAAACAATACAAAAGAACTTACAAATAGCATTTCAAAGGCAGATCTTTCTGGTTTTTCTGCCATATTATCTGTTTCTCCTTATTATAACAAGCCTTCTCAAAAAGGCCTTGTACAACATTATCATCGTGTTGCAGGCTCTTCATCTTTGCCAGTCATAATATATAATGTTCCAGGCAGGACAGGATGCAACATAAAGGCGGAAACGACTCTTCAGATTGCCGAAGAATGCAAAAATGTCATTGGAATAAAGGAAGCTTCAGGAGATATGGCTCAATGTATGGAAATAATACGTTGTGCTCCTAAAGGTTTTTCTTTGATTTCTGGCGAAGACGCACTTACAATGCCTTTGATTGCTTGCGGTGCCAAAGGTGTGATTTCAGTAACTGCCAACGCATTTCCAAAGCAAGTAAGCGAAATGGTTAATTTTGCCTTAAAAGACAATTTCAAAAAAGCTTCACCATTGCATTATAGTCTTCTGCCTTTCACAAACTCAATTTTCGAAGAAGGCAACCCTTGTGGCATAAAAGCTTCTTTGGAAATTATGGGTTTATGCGAAAACATTGTAAGACAACCTCTTTACAAAATTTCAAAAACACTTTACAACAAATTGCAATCTCAAATAAAAGAAATTAAATAACAAAATCACAAACAATAATCACTATGGTAAATTATAAAGATTTAGGTTTGGTAAATACAAGAGAGATGTTTGCCAAAGCAATAAACGGAGGTTACGCAATACCTGCCTTCAATTTCAACAACATGGAGCAAATGCAGGCAATTATTCAAGCTTGCGTTGAAGCAAAATCCCCTGTTATCCTTCAGGTATCTGCTGGTGCAAGAAAATATGCCAATCAAACACTGCTAAGATACATGGCTCAAGGAGCAGTTGAGTATGCCAAAGAACTTGGTTATGCAATCCCTGTTGTTCTTCACCTTGACCACGGCGATAGTTTTGAAATCTGCAAATCATGTATTGAGTATGGTTTTTCTTCAGTAATGATTGACGG
>JABUUQ010000002.1:749241-750803 GCA_021443125.1 Bacteroidales bacterium | reverse complement strand
TCTCATATTTTTGAGGCCTATGGCGAAAAACATATTCAAGAAAGACATAGACACAGATATGAATTTAACAACAAATATCTTGAAGATTTTGAGTCTGCAGGCATGATTGCCACAGGAATCAACCCTGACTCTAATCTTGTTGAGGTTGTGGAAATTCCTGCTCATCCTTTCTATGTTGGTGTTCAGTTCCACCCAGAATATGCTTCAACAGTGGAAAGACCAGCACCAATGTTTATTGAGTTTGTTAAGGCTGCAAGCAAAAAAAAATAAATACAAATTAAATTTATGTTTAACCAAATCACAACAAAATGAAAACAATTAAAACTTTGTTGCTACTGCTCGCAATGCTAGTATGTAGTATCGGTAATGCTCAGACGACCGAAGTTGATGTTATGACAGCTACAGGCACGTCTGGTTATGTACCAGCGTATATGAATTACAATAATTCATATTCACAATCAATTTATACTCCAACAGAGGTAACAACAACTGGTACTATCACAGGTATATCTTGGGAAATACCATCTGCTACTGCTGCTGATTGGACAGTATATATTGAATTATACCTTGGAGAAAACAGCATTAACGCTTTTGGGGTAAACTCAAGTTTCTTGCCTGTTGAATCTCTTACATTGGTATATGCAGGTAATGTTACATTTACATCGGGTTGGACTCATATAGATTTCGCCACACCTTTCGAGTATCTTGGCGCAAACAATCTTATTGTTGCAACATTGAAAACAAACACAGCTTATTCTTCAAGAAGTTTTTCTATTGCAGCTGTAACCGACACCACTTCTATCTGCAAATATTCTGACACTCAAGGTGCTATAACAACATCTACTGCAGTGGAAGGTTCTTGCTCTAGGCTAAAAAACAAACCTATTATGAAGTTGTCTTTCACTGAAGGCGAATTTTGCCCTGGCATGGCTAACTTGACAGCAAGTGGAACAACAAGCACTTCTACTACTCTTTCTTGGAACGGAGATGATGAATCAACAGTATCTTATACAGTTGAATATAAAACTTTGGACGATGAAGAATGGGTTGTTGCCGATGCAAATGTGGTAGATACAACTTATGAATTATCAAACTTGACTTCTAATACCGAATATTTGGCAAGAGTAAAAAGAAATTGCGCATCTTCTGAAAGTAATTATGCACAAATTTCTATAAGAACAGACTGCGACCCTATTGATATTGACATAGAAACTCCATACACTCAAGATTTTGAGAATGTAGCAACAAGCAGCATTCCTGAATGTTGGAACAAACTAAATCCATATAACAACTATCCTTATGTTTCTACAAGTTCTGGCGCTGCAGTTGCGTCTGGCACAAAAAGATTGGAATTCCGCGCATCAAGTGAAGCAAGTCCTTCTTATGCTATTCTGCCAGCAATCAATAATGATTTGAGTACAATAAGATTGAAATTTGCCACAAGACCAGAGGGTGCAAGCAGTGGTTATCTTACTATTGGTTATATGACTGATGCAACAGATACTTCTACTTTTGTTCCTGTTCAAACTTTCTACACAAATGAATGGACCTCAGGCTATGTA
>JABUUQ010000002.1:745352-748730 GCA_021443125.1 Bacteroidales bacterium | reverse complement strand
TGTATATGACACCAAAATAGTTTATTTCACTGATGTTGATGCTTCAGCAAGAATTGCTATGAGATATCATGCAACAAATTCAGTTTGGTATTGGTATGTTGATGATGTAACAGTAGAGTTTATCCCTGATTGTGTGGAACCCGCAAACTTAACATCTGAAAATATAACCCAGACTTCTGCTGACCTTTCTTGGTTTACAACTGATGAAAACGCAACTTACAGAGTATATTACAGAACTTCAGAGGCAACTGAATGGGATTCTATCGAAAGTGTTTCTTTGGCAGAAACTTATACTTTGGAAAATCTTCAACATTCAACTAAATACTTCTGGACTGTAGGTATAGAATGTGGAGATGAAGTTGTTATGTCTTTCGAAACAAAAGAATTTATCACTCTTTGTGATTATCCAGAAGTTCCTTTCACAATGGGATTTGAAAACTATGCTAATTTGGCAGAGATTCCATGTTGGAATTTCTATACAGACTATTCTACTTATCCTTCTCTATCTACAACAAGTTTTGAAGGCTCAAAATCATTGTATTTCTATGGTTCTTCTACTGTTTTGAGAAATTATATTATTTCTCTTCCTCAAACAGACCCAACAACAAATCCAATCAACACATTACAAGTTGTTGGTATGGCAAGACCTTCTAATACTGTTGCACAATTGATTATCGGTACAATAGACGAAGGAGATACTACATCTTTCACAGCATTAGACACTATTGCCTTTGCTAACGCTGGCGAATGGCAAAGATTTTCTTATCCGTTTAACAACTACGACGGCGAACAAACAAATATCGCTATAAAGGTATATATCAATGGTGGATATTATATGTATCTTGACAATATCATGGTGGAAGAAATACCAGACTGTCCTGGTCCAGATTCTTTGAAGGCTGTCAACTGTACTACTTCTTCAATAGACCTTTCTTGGCAAATTGATGAACAATACACAGACTTTATTGTTTACTACAAAAACCTTACAACAGAAGAAGAATCATCAACTGCTGCAACTCTAACAGACGGAGTATTCACATTGACAGGTCTTGAAACTGCAACATTCTATGAAATACAAGTTGCAACAAATTGCTCTGGCACAGAAATTATGAGTTACGATGCAATAATAGCTTCTACAGGTTTTGAGACAGCTACTCCTCTTCCATACACTTCTACTTTCGACCAAGACGATGAATGGTTGTTCAACAACGAAAATAGTGCAAACAAATGGTATATTGGCACTATTCCTTCTGATACAGAAAACACATATTTGTATATTTCTGGAAGTGATGGCGCAGACACTGGTTATGTAAATAGTGTTGCTTCTGTTTCTTATGCTTACAAAGCTTTTGAAATGGGTTCTACAGACAGTTTGATAGTAAGCTTTGATATCACTGTTGGTGGAGAGAGCAGTTTTGACTATGTCAAAGTTTATCTTATCCCTGAAACAGACTTGTATATGCTTCAAACTACAACTGATCCTTATGCTGTTATTTCTACTAATAGCTACACAAACCATGCAGCAAGATTTACTCAAAACTCTACATATCCTACTATTTGTAATTTAACAGCACCACACACTAATATACAATCAACGCTTGGCAATCCATCAATTGACGGTCATGGTGTTTTGGTATTCGTATGGCACAATGATGGTTCTATTGGTGCTGGTGGCCCTGTTATCTCAAACATCTCTTTGAGCGAACTTAACTGCCCTGCTCCAACCTTTACACTTGACAACATAACTACAAACTCTGTTGAGCTTACATTCTCTGGCTCTGCAGGTGATTATTCTTACAAATACAAGAAAGCAGGAGAAACAGAGTGGTCTGAAGATTTCCCTGCAACTGACGGTCTTGTAACAGTTTCAGATTTGGAATCAAGTTCAAACTACGAACTAATGGCATGGGCTAACTGTAATGGTGAAACTTCTATTGCTTACACTATGAGTTTCAGAACACTTTGTGGCATATCAAGTATTCCATTTGCAGAAAACTTTGACAATACAACAAATTGGCCTTCTGCTTCTTCATTAACAACAGCAAGAAACGCATTGACTACTAATTGTTGGAATGTTCAATCTCTTTCAACAACATATCCTTATTTCTCTACAACTTCATACAATACAGGAAAATCATTCTATACTTATGGAACAACATCATACTTGATTCTTCCTGCTTTCGATTATGAAGAAAACCCATTGACTTCTTTGCGTGTTCAATTGCAAGCACGACCAGGCACCACTGCAATGGTGGCAGAAATAGGTGTTATGACAGATGTTACAGACCCTACAACATTTACAAGTTATGCATCATTCACCAATATGACTGCTTCTACTTGGAATATGATTTATGCTGACTTTGCTGAATACACAGGTGAAGCAGGTTACATTACAATCAAATCTTCTGGTACATCTTCTCTATACTTGGATGAAATCAATGTATACCCTACTCCTTCTTGCTTGGAGCCAACAGATTTATCATTCAGCAATGTTACAGAAAGCAGTGTTGATATCGCTTGGGAAGGTCCTGAAGATGCAACTTACAGAATCTACTACAAAACTGCTGTAGCAACCGAATACGATTCAATAGAAAACGTATCTATCAATGGTTCTTACACTTTGGTTGGTCTTGAACCAACAACAACATACAATATCTATGTTGGAACTGAGTGTGATGATGGCAGCGTTTCTAACTCTTATTCTTCACTAACTGTTGCAACAAATATGGTTCCTGTTGAACTTCCTTATGAAACTACATTTGGTGCAAACGATGACATTGCTTGGTCGCTTAACAACGGAACACTTGCTAACTATTGGACTATGGGTACTGTTTCTGATGCAGGCACAATAAGCGATGCTTTGTATATCACAAACGATGGTACAACTCCTGGTTATGCAGTAACTTCTCAATCTGTTGTAACTGCAGAAAAAGCATTCAATCTTTCTAATGCTGACTCTGTTCACATTGAATTTGATTGCAAAATTGGTGGAGAATCTTCATATGACTATTTGAAAGTATTCTTTGCCCCTATGTCAGAAGAATATCCAGCAGCAGCTTCATCAACTACTTATAGCGCTTATTCATATTCTACATACGCTGTAAGTTTTGCCGATGTCATGTCTCAATCAACAACAACTACTACTGCAGCAGGTTATGTTTACAAGTATAATCTAACAACTGGTGTTGTTCATATTTCAGTAAATATGCCTAACCCTGCTCCTAATGCTGTTGGAAAACTTGTATTCTTGTGGAGAAATGACACTAGTACTGGTACTCAACCAGGTGCAATTATCTCTAATGTATCTATATCAGAACTTGGTGGCGAGACACCAGTAGTGGTACCACCAACAGTATCAACACTTGCAGCAACAGAAGT
>JABUUQ010000002.1:735972-744299 GCA_021443125.1 Bacteroidales bacterium | reverse complement strand
TCAGAAGTGTCAGCCCTAAATTTATGCAATCAAAAAAGTTTTACCGGACAGCAATAAATAAAAAACTAAAACCCCGTTTCAATTTTTCGAAAATAAATTGAGAAAACTTTTTTTGTTTCAAAAGTTTTTTATAATTTTGCAAACTGTTTTTTTAGACACAAATATGGATGTAAGAGAGAGAATAATGCACGAATTTGTTCAGCAACTGACAGATATGAAGTGCAAAGAGATTAAGGTGGAGAACATCGCTTCTGAAATTGGTATATCAAAAAGAACGCTATACGAAACTTTCAGGAGTAAGGAGGAACTTATAGAGACTACTCTGCTTTATTATCAAAAGAAACATCACGAAGAAATAAAAGAGGCTTGCAAAGATGTTGAAAATTCTTTTGAAAAAGCATTGCTATCTTTGGTTATCATGTATAACCATTTCAAATTCCTGAATATAAACAAGATGTATTCTCTCAAAAAGCAATATCCGGAAATTGCAGACAAAATAATAAAGCAGCATATGGGGTTTATGAATCAATATGCACTTAATCTTATAAAAAAAGTTCGTGATGATGGATATCTTTATAAGGATGTTGACCCTGAAATGTTGTTGATTATGCTTACTTATATAAACTCAACAATAGATAGCAACAAACCTTTCCAAATTTATAACAAAAAATATGACGGATTAACCTTTCTCACCATACATGCCTTTGCAATAATAAGAGGGTTCTGCACAAAAAAAGGTTTGGATGTGTGTGGAAAAGTATATGAAAAGTATATAAAACAAGACAGTGATAATTACGATAAATCGTTGCACGATTTTTTGAATAACAAATAAAATACAATATAAAATGAACAGAAGAACAAAAAAAATTGGTTTGTTTATGTTGGGATTGTCTATGCTTTGCTTCTCTGGAGTAAGAGCCCAAGAGCAAGGTGTGCTAAATCTCGACCTACAAACAGCACTAAAGATTGCTAACGACAACAATCCGACTATGAAGATTGCCGACTTGGAAATCCAAAGAGTTGATTATGCCAAGAAGGAGTCTATCGGAAGCCTACTTCCTAACGTTTCTGCTACAGGTCAGTACACAAACAGTATTATGAAGAGTGTAATGTTTATGCCTGCTTCTTTCTCTGCTATGATGGGCGGTCAAAGCTATATGGAAATCGGCTACAAAAACTCCTACACAGGTACTATCTCTGCAAGTATGCCTTTGGTAAATTTTGCACTTTGGGAATCTATCAAGGCAAAGCAAAACAACATTGACCTTATCATTGAACAAGCACGCAGCAGCAAGATAGATATGGCAAAACAAGTGAAAGATGCCTATTATAACGTGTTGCTTGCCGAGGCAAGTTTGGATGTTTTGACAAAAAGCATTAACAATGCCAAAGAAACCCTAAAAACAACCAAAGCAGCTTATGAACAAGGTGTTGCTTCAGAGTATGACTACCTTTCTGCACAGGTTCAGGTAAACAACCTTAACCCTACCTTCCTTGCTGCAAAGAATGGTGTTGATTTGGCTGCATTGCAATTGAAAATGTTGCTTTCCCTGCCTTCTACACAAGCAGTAAAAGTTACTGAAACACTATCTGACTATGAAGATAATGTAACTTTGCTTAACGAATTGGAAAATCGTCAGGCAGAAGTTTTGATGAACAACTCTACAATGCGTCAATTGGATTTGAACATCAAAAATCTTCAACATACTCTTAGAATGACAAAATACCAACATTTGCCTTCTCTTGCTGCATTTGGACAATATGTTTATACAACGCAAGCCGAAGATTTCAAATTCCAAGATTATAATTGGGTGAACTCTGCCGCAATAGGTTTGAGTTTGAATATTCCAATTTTTAGTGGCAATACAATAATCAATCAAACGAAACAGGTAAAGATTGCTTTGAAAGAACTTGAACTTCAAAAACAATATGCTTCTGATGGTCAAAACCTTCAATACACTGCTGCTATAGACAATATGCGTACTGCCAACGAACAACTTATAGTTAATCGTGAAGCTATTGCACAAGCAGAACGTGGTTATGAAATAGCAAAAGTAAGATATAGCACTGGTACAGGTACTATTCTTGAATTGAATAACAGCGAACTTGCTTTGACTCAATCAAGACTAAACTACCAACAATCATTGTATAACTACTTATCTGCTCAGGCTGCCTTAGAACAAGTTTTGGGTCGCGAATAATAAAATAGTGAATTAAAAGAAATTAGAAACAATTTAATTAGACAATAAAGTAAATAAAATGAAAAGAAATTTTTTAAGAACAATATCTGCCCTAAGTGTAGCATCTTTGCTAATGGTTTCTTGTGGCAGTGATAAAACAGCTGAAACTGCAAAAGAAGAAAAGATTATCAATGTGCAAGTTGCAACAGTGGTAACAGAAGATGTGGACCAAATATATGATTTTACATCTACTATCGAACCTAAAGTAAAGAATTACATATCTTCTGCTGGTGGCACTCGTATTGAAAAGATATTCGTAGAGGTTGGAGACAGAGTAAGCAAAGGTCAAACATTGGTAAAAATGGAAAGCACTTCAGTTGCTACTGCTCAAGCACAAGTTGATAACCTTGGAATAGAACTTAACCGATTGAAAGCTCTTTATGCAAGTGGTGGTGCAAGCAAACAATCTCTTGACCAATTGCAAGTACAATATGATGTAGCACAAAAGAATTTGAAAAACCTCAAAGACAATATCGTTCTTACATCTCCTATCACTGGTGTTGTAACAATGAAGAATTTTGACAATGGTGATATAGCAGGTTCTCAACCTATTTTGCAGGTTATGCAGATAAGCCCTGTCAAACTTAAATTCTCTGTAAATGAAAGCCTATATACAAAGGTAAAACTTGGTATGCCAGTAAGTGCTAAAGTAGAAGTTTTTGGTGATGAAGAATTCACAGGAAGAATCACTCTTATCTCTCCTACTATTGACGCTAACTCAAGAACATTCTATATTGAAGCAGAATTCAACAACGCAAATACAAAACTTCGTCCTGGTATGTTCGGAAGAGCAACTCTAAACCTTGGAAAAGCAATCAACACTGTAATTCCAGACCAAGCACTTATAAAACAAAATGGTACAAATGACAAATATGTTTATGTGCTTAATTCAAACAATACCGTAACATACAAAAAGGTTGCTGTTGGTCGCAGAATTGGTGGCAAATATGCAATACTTGAAGGTTTGAACGAAGGCGATAAAGTTGTTGTTTCAGACTACTCTAAACTTAAGAACGGCTCAAAAGTTAAAGTTGTAAAATAATTTTCTCACAATCCTCTATAACTAAATAAAAACATAATAAAAAATGAAAATATACGAATCATCGGTTAAAAAACCAGTAACGGTATCTATAATTTTCATTGCTATCATGATAATGGGTATTTTCTCATTTTCAAAACTTAGCACAGATATGTTGCCTGAGTTTGACATGAATACAGCAATTGCTATAGTTACCTACCCTAATGCATCTTCTCAAGATATTGAGAATAATGTTACCAAAACACTTGAACAAACACTTTCAACTGTAAATAATCTTAAAAAGTTAACATCTTCTTCAAAAGATAACGTTTCGCTTGTTACTGTTGAATTTGAATGGGGTACAGATATGGACGACGCTGTCAATGACATGCGAGACAAGTTGGAATTGGTAAAAATGGCATTGCCAGACGGAGCTTCTTCTCCTATGATTTTCAAACTATCTACCGATATGATGCCTATTGCAATTTATGCGGTGGATGCAAAAGAATCTATGGCTGGCTTATACAAGATTTTGGACGACAACATGTCTAACCCATTGCAAAGAATCGAAGGTGTAGGTTCTGTAACTATCACAGGTGCCCCTCAAAGAGAGATTGTTGCCTTGGTAGACCCTACAAAAATGGAAGCATACAACCTTACTGTTGAATCAATAGGTGCTCGTATTGCTGCTGAAAACCTTAATATGCCTTCAGGAAAATACTACGTAGGAAACGAAACTTATAACCTTAGAATAGAAGGAGAATTCAAGGAAAGCGATGAGTTGAAAGACATAGTAGTTGCAAACAATGGCGGTCCTATATATTTGAAAGACATTGCAACCGTGAGAGACTCCCTTCAGGAAAAAGTTCAAGAGAGTTATATCAATGGTAAAAAAGGTGCAACAGTTGTAATCTCTAAACAAAATGGTGCAAACTCTGTTGATGTAATGAATAAAATCAACAAAGCTTTGCCTCAAATCAAAAAAGGCTTGCCTTCTGATATAACTGTAACAGAGGTAATGAACACTACAGATAACATCAAGAACTCTGTAAATTCTTTGGAAGAAACAATTCTTTTGGCTTTCTTGTTCGTTGTCATAGTTATTATGTACTTCCTTGGCGAATGGCGTAGTGCCCTTATCGTTGTAATTACAATTCCTGTATCTTTGCTTGGTGCTTTCATCTATCTGCTTGCTACAGGAAACACTCTAAACATTATTTCTCTTTCTGCTTTGGGTATTGCGATAGGTATGGTTGTGGACGATGCCATAGTTGTTATGGAAAATATCACTAACCATATAAATCGTGGTGCTAAGCCTCGTGAAGCTGCAATTTATGGAACAAACGAAGTTGCTGTTTCTGTTATCGCAACAACACTTACCCTTATTGCCGTATTCTTCCCATTCACACTTCTTTCTGGTATGGCTGGTATAATGTTCAAACAATTAGGATGGATGATGTGTATCATTATGGTAGTTTCAACTGCCTCTGCCCTTACCCTTACTCCTATGCTTTGCTCTATAATATACAAACGCAAAGAAAGAAGAGAACTTAAAGGTTTGCCAGAAAAGCCTAAGAACAAAATTCAAACTGCTATCGAAAAACAACTTACTGTCCTTGACAATGGATACGAAAAAATTCTTAGCTGGGCTGTAAATCACAAACCAACAACAATAATCATTTCTACTGTTATCTTTGTATTGTCTCTTTCACTTGTAAAATTCATAGGTACAGACTTTGTCCCTTCAAGTGATAACGCTATGATTTCTGGTAGTTTTGAACTTCCTGCAGGTGCAAGCGTTGAAAGAAGTAAGGCTGTTGCAGAAAGGTTCTATGGTTATATGAAACAGACCTACCCTGATGAAATGATACAAATGACATACACTGTCGGCACACCTGCAGATGATAGCGACAACTCTTTTGCTCTTATGCAGACAAGTGGAACAAACTATGTATCATATCGTATTAAGTTCAAACCTATCAAAGAACGTGATAGAACAATCTTTGAGATAGCAGAACTTATGCGTCACGAAGTGGAATCTTATCCAGAAGTAGCAAAAAGTACCGTTACTGCCGGAGGTAGCAGTGGAATGACCAGTGGTTCAAACATAGAGGTACATATATATGGTTATGACCTTGAAAAGACAAGCAAACTTGCAAGTGAATTCAAAGAAAAGATGTCTCAAGTTCCTGGTTTGAAAGACGTTTCTATTTCAAGAAAAGACTACACACCTCAATACAACATTGAATTCGACAGAGAGAAACTTATAGCAAACGGATTGAACTTTTCAACTGCTTCAACCTTTGTAAGAAACAGAATGAATGGTATGACAGCTTCTTTATATAGAGAAGATGGTGAAGAATACAAGATAAAAGTTCGTTATGCTGAAGAATTCCGCAAGAGCATCGAAGATATAGAAAACATAACTCTTTATTCTCAAACAACAGGCAGACCTATCAAACTTTCAGAAGTAGCAAAAGTTGTTGAAAAGTTTGCTCCACCTGAGATTGAAAGAAGAAATCGTGAGCGTATTGTTACGGTTAAAGCAACCTTATTCCAAACAACTATCGACAAAGCAAGTGCTGCTATCGAAGATATCAAAGAGGATTTGTCTATACCTTCAGGCATAAGCGTTGATATAGGTGGTTCTATGGAAGACCAACAAGATACTTTCGGCGATATGGGATTGTTGGCTATCATCATTCTAATCCTTGTTTATTCTGTAATGGCTGCCGAATTCGAAAGCTACACTTCTCCATTCATTATAATGTTCTCTGTTCCTTTTGCCCTTTCTGGTATGTTTATAAGCTTGTGGCTGACAGGACAAACAATGAACCTTATGAGTTTGATTGGTGCCGTGATGCTGATAGGTATTGTTGTTAAGAATGGTATCGTGCTTGTGGACTACATCAACCTTAACAGAGAAAGAGGTTTAAGTATTGTTACTGCAATTGTTGCCGGTGGAAAATCTCGTCTTAGACCTGTGCTTATGACAACAGCAACAACAATCTTGGGGATGGTTCCTATGGCTTTGGGTATTGGTGAAGGTTCAGAACTTTGGCAACCTATGGGTATAGTTATCGTTGGAGGTTTATTGCTTTCTACACTTGTAACCTTGGTACTTATTCCAACACTATATGGTTCTTTTGCAGCAAGAAGACTTAACAAAGACAGAAAAAAATTACAAAAAAAGATTAGAAAGGAGGCGATTGCATAATGAAAGCGGCTTTTATTGCATACAATCAAGCATTTGTTGAAGAAGTAGAACAAGTACTTCATCAGTTAAATCTTAGAGGCTACACTCGTTGGACAGACGTTCAAGGACGAGGAACAAGCAATGGCGAACCACACCTTGGCTCTCATGCTTGGCCAGGAAAGAATATGGCTACATTATGTATTTGCGACGACAACATAGCGCCTATTCTAAAAAAACGCATTCAAGCTCTCGACCATTCTGCACCTGAACAAGGTATAAGAGTGTTCTTTTGGGAGACAATGGATGTATAATGAAATAAAACAATATATGGTTATTCGTTAAACAAATTGTTGTTTTTGAAGAGAGTGTCATATTCCAACCACCATGACCTCTCTTCTTTTTTTATTCTGTTTGAAAGTATTGCTATTTGGTAAAAGTTTTCAATAGTCATAAAATTAGGACTGATACATCTCATGAAGTATCAGTCCTTTTGATTATCTTTGCTTTTGAAACACAACAAATTGTATAACAATGGGCAAAGATAGTAATTTTACCAGACAGCAATAATTTTATTTTTATTCCTCTGCCATTTCTAATTCTTTTTCTATTCTATCTCTTATATCTGTTAGTATTTCGCCTTTATATGTAAAAAATTTTCCTCCTTGATATGCTCCACTTTCATTTCTTTGTTCTTCTGGCATAAATTCTTTAGTAAACCCAGTTAATGAATAGAATTCCCCTTTATATTCAACTTGATTATTATCGACTACAATAACATCTATATTAGCAGGAGTAAAAGTTATAGTTTCACCAGTGTTTATACCTATCTCATTCAATTTCAATCTAGATCTGGTGTGTTCTTTGCTTGCCCTTGTTTTTGTTTGTGTTTCTTTATAATAATTATTAGGCGACTCTAACACTCTAAAATAAGGAGCAGGTTTGGAATCATCTATTTGCCACACCTCAATTTGTAACAAGAAGAATAATTTATTCTCTCCTGTATTATTATTAAGCCATTCTATTGCATTTCTATGTTCTTCTGAAGCTTTTTTAACCACCCATACCATAATATCTGCATCAGTTCCTGATGCATAAGTAATGATTTGTCCAAGATGCGTATGATTTGCCTCCTCCAATTGATTCTCTATTATGATTACTCTCTCATCTTCACTAGCTTCAATAGCAAAAATATCAAGTTCTTTACTACCAATTCTTTTTTCTCTTTCTAAACTTTCTGGATTAATCTTTATTTTTATAGCAGAACCCAAAATATCGATATTATCCACAAGCCATGGTGTAAAATCTTTTTCTTCATTAGGCCAAAGATCACGTAATGTGTCAAGCTTTGTTAATTTTCCCAATTCTTTTTCCATTTTATTTTATGTTTTTATGTTAATAACTATCTGCAAAGATAGTATATATATATATATAATTTACCGAAAAACTTGCAAAAAAAGTTGTAATTCTTTCAAAATCAGTTAGAAAAAATTACATCTAAAACTTCCAAAATGCGATAAAAGTACATCAAAATTAGAAGTAAGGAAGAAAAAATTATTCCTTTGTTTTAGCAAATTAAAACAAAGGAATAAAACATTAAAACGGGGAAATAATTTATGATAATTTCGTCTTTTAGTATTCGCTTTCTATTTGAAGGCCATCGTATGCCAAAAAGATATTTGGAGGTAACTCTTTTTGGAAAGTTTCGTGAGGCCCTATCAGTTGAGACAAGTGGGTCAGATATGTTGTCTTTGCATTTATTCTGCGAGACAAGGCAACAGCTTCATCAATATTGAAATGAGAAAAATGTTCCTCCTTCCTAAGAGCATTAACTACCAAAACATCAACACCTTGCAGCTTTGCTTCTTGTTCCGGC
>JABUUQ010000002.1:731708-735954 GCA_021443125.1 Bacteroidales bacterium | reverse complement strand
ACATAAGCAAGTTTGCCTATTCTGTATGCAAGCGTTGGCAATTTGGCATGCAAAACTTCTACAGGAATTATCTCGAGTTCTTTGAATTTTATTGTTTCATTGTTATGAGGATTTATCTCGTGCAACTCAAATTCTGGAATACCAGGATAGAGGCTTTGTTCAAAAGCATAATAGAACATTTTTTTCAATCCAGCGAACGCTTCTTTATTGCCATATATTGGCATTGGGCGTTGCTGCATATAATTGAAAGGACGAATATCATCCAATCCTGCAGTATGATCCCTATGTTCGTGAGTAATCAAAACAGCATCAAGTTTATCAATATGCTCACGCAACATTTGCTCACGAAAATCTGGTCCTGAATCTATACAAATTTGAGTTCCTTTGTCGGTGGTAATAAGTGCAGATGCCCTCAAACGTTTGTCTTTAGGGTCCAAAGATGAACAAACTTCACAAGAGCACCCAATAATCGGCACACCAAGTGAAGTTCCTGTTCCTAAAAAAGTAAGTCTTAAAGAGCCCATTTTACCAATATTGCGCCCCATGTAAATCCTGCACCGAATGCTGTCAGGATTAAATTGTCTCCTTTTTTGAATTTGTCTTTATTTTGGTACATTAGCATAGGTATTGTCGCAGAAGTTGTATTGCCAAACTCAGCAATATTCACCAAAACTTGCTCTGGCTTCAACTCCAAACGATCTCCTGTTGCCTTAATAATTCTTAAATTTGCTTGATGAGGAAGAAGGAAGTCTATATCTGACTTTTGCATATTATTCTTTGCAAGCAATTCTTCTGTAACCTCAGCCATTTTCACAACAGCCCATTTGAAAACTGCCTGTCCTTCTTGATAAACGTAATGTTGGCGGTTCATTACAGTGTCAATAGAAGCAGGATGGCAAGAACCTCCCGCAACTTGATGTAAATGCTTTACTCCGACTCCATCGGAATGAAGAATTTCATCAACAACACCCACTCCGTCTTCTTCTGTTGCTTCAAGTAATACCGCTGCTGCTGCATCTCCGAAAATAGGACACGTTGCTCTATCTTGATAATCAATAATAGAAGTCATTTTCTCGGCACCGATAACCAAAGCTTTCTTTACAAATCCTGCCTCAATGTATTTTGTCGCAGTTGTCAAGCCATAAATAAAGCCAGAACAACCTGCGTTAATATCAAAGCCAAAACCATTTCTTATATTGCACTTATCTGCAATAATATTTGCTGTAGCAGGAAATTGCATATCAGGAGTTACGGTACAACAAACAACCAAGCCTATCTCTTCTGGAGCAATACCCTTCTTTTCAAGTATTCTGTCCACAACAATCTTGGCCATATCAGAAGGACCTTTATCTCCTTTCAAAATATGACGGGTTTTGATACCAATACGAGTCATAATCCACTCATCGCTAGTATCAACCATCTTACTGAGCATTTCGTTGTCGATTATGTCCTCTGGAGCATAACCTTCTACAGCAGTGATTTTAGCATGTAATTTTGACATTATTTGTAAGTATTTATTTTACTTTCAATCCTGTTTTGATTTTTTCAATGATGCCTGACTGGTATATATTCTTTGATTGCAAAACCATNNNATAGCTTTGTCATTTGAGATACCATGGCCAACTATCACTACACCATTTGCACCAAGCAGTGGCAAACCGCCGTAGATTTCATAGTTGAAACGTTTTACAAACTCATCAATCAAACCTCTTTTGGCAATAATGCGAGCGAACGATTCAATGTTTTTCATAAGAAGATTTCCTACAAAACCATCGCATACCATTACATCAACATTATCCTTAAAAAGTTCTGATGGTTCGGCATTACCTACAAAATTGAAAGAAGAATTCTTCATCAATTCAAAAGCAGCCTTACTTTGCAAATTACCCTTGCCTTCTTCTTCTCCTATGTTGGTTAGTGCAACACGAGGATTCTTTATGCCAAGGGCACATTCTGCATAATAACTGCCTAATAGACCAAATTGATTAAGCACTTCTGGTTTTGTGTCGGTATCTACGCCAACATCCAAAAGTACTGTTACACCTTCGTGGGCTTTTGGCACTAAAGCAGCAAGGCATGGCCTTAGAATTCCTTCCATAACGCCAACACTGTACATAGTACCAACAAGCATTGCACCAGAGTTGCCTGCTGATGCAAATGTATCAATTTGTCCTTTTTTCAGATATGAGAATCCAACCGCAAGACTTGAATTTGGTTTTGCAGCAAAAGCCTTTATTGGTTGGTCATGCATATCTATAACTTCAGAACAATCAACAATGGTAAATCTTTCCTTTGAAGCACCTTGTTCTTGAAGTATTTTTTCTATTGCATCTTGCTTGCCGAAGAGAACTAATTCATCTTCTGATGACAATTCCTCAACTGCAAGACAAGCACCTTTTACAATAGCATCGGGAGCGAAATCGCCACCCATAACATCCAACCCTATTTTCATAAGATTATAAGGTCTTTTGTTTTACTTTGCAGATTTATCCTGTTCAGGTTCTATTGCTAATTTACCTCTGTAATAACCGCACTCTGGACAAACTCTGTGTGATTCAACTACTGCTCCACAATTTGGGCATGTTGCCAACTGAACTGATTCAACTCTGTCGTGTGATCTTCTTTTTGCTGTTCTCGTTTGTGAGAATCTGTGTTTTGGATGTGGCATTTTACTTAATTATTTTATTTGTTTTTTAATTCTTTCAACTTCTCCCATCTGGGATCAATTTCAGCGTTATCTATATGACTTTCAAGCCTATTACCTTCAAGTCGTTCTATCATTTCCCTATCGCAATCCTCTATGCTTTTGTGCATAGGCGAGATTGGTATTTCTATTCTTAACTCTTCATATATATAAGAAAGCAAGTCTATGTCATTCTCCCCTTCAGGAATAATTCTTTCCTCTATGTCGGGTTCATCATAAGTTTCTCCGAATTTCACATACAAAGCCGTTTGTTTCTTTATAGGCAAAGTCATTGAACTTAAGCATCTTCCACACACCAATTTCATAAAACCATCAAAAGAAAAATGAATTTCTATCATTCGTTCCGATTTTATGATTTGCATAGAAAGATTTACATCAATTTCTTGTGCCTCTTCGCAGTCAAATTCTTCAAATAACTTCTTGTCAATCAATAAATGAGCTTGGTTTTCACCCTTTCTCAGTTTACTAATCTCTATGACATAATCCTTCTTCTCAAACATACACTATAAAGCTAATTTGAGTTTGCAAAAGTACAACTTTTTTCTTATATAGCAAAAATATATTTGTTTTTTTTGTAACTTTGCAAGTGAAAGATTAGGTAATACAATTATTTACGATAATAAAAAAGCAAAATAATATGAATATTTTATTGTTAGGCAGTGGCGGCAGGGAGTCCGCTTTGGCAAGAGTAATTGCAAAGAGTAAAAAAGTTGATAATTTCTTTATTGCACCTGGTAATCCTGGTATGATGAATTATGGACAGTGCGTTGAGTTGAACGGGTTTGATGAAATAGGCGATTTCTGCAAGAAAGAAAATATAAAAATCCTTGTTGTTGGCCCCGAACAGCCTTTGGTTGATGGTATAAGCGACTATTTTGCCAAAGATAATGACTTAAAAAATGTTGTAGTTATTGGTCCTAACAAAGTAGCAGCACAATTGGAAGGCAGCAAAGACTTTTCAAAAGAATTTATGTTTAGACACAACATTCCAACAGCACAATACAAAACATTTACAAAGGAAACTCTCGAAGAAGGCAAAGCATTCTTGAGAACATTAAAAGCGCCTTATGTGCTTAAGGCTGATGGTCTTGCGGCAGGCAAAGGTGTTTTGATTCTCAACTCTCTAACCGAAGCAGAAGAAGAACTAACAAATATGCTCAACAACGAAAAATTCGGCAAGGCTTCTGCAAAAGTTGTCATTGAAGAGTTTTTGAAAGGCATAGAATGCAGTGTCTTTGTTTTGACTGACGGAAAAAACTACGTACTTCTTCCAGAAGCCAAAGACTATAAAAGAGTTGGTGAAGGCGACACTGGTTTGAACACAGGTGGTATGGGAAGCATTTCTCCTGTGCCTTTCTGCACCAAAGAATTTATGCAAAAAGTTGAAGATAAAGTAATTAAACCGACAATCAACGGACTTATTGAAGACAAAATCGACTACAATGGTTTCATTTTCTTTGGTTTGATGAATGTGGATGGCGAACCTTATGTAATAGAATATAATGTAAGAATGGGCGACCCTGAAAGTGAGAGTGTTTTCGC
>JABUUQ010000002.1:726619-730252 GCA_021443125.1 Bacteroidales bacterium | reverse complement strand
AATAGCGAACTAACAAAAGACTTTGTAAAAGCTCAAAACAAAAACAATGCGAAGAAAGCCAACAAGATAGCAGAAAAAATGGCAAAACTTGCAGAAAAAAGAGTAAAACTGAACGAAAAACTTGCAAAAGCAGAGGCTAAATGCAAGAAAGAAGGCATAAAAACCGAAAAACTGTAAAAATATGCACGTAACTCTGAAAATCATCCTCTCTGTTTTGTGTCTTACCTGCTTTGTTGCTTGTGGTCAAAAGGAGGATACAAAAGATTTCAGCAAGCTATCCAATGAAGAAAAAATAGCTTTGTTGGATGCAAGAATAAAGGAAAATCCCAAGAATGCCGACTTGTATTTTCAAAGGGCAAAAGTTTTTCACACTATAGGCAATACAAAGGAAGCATTGTTTAATGTGAGAAAAGCTATCGAGCTTGATGGCAAGAAAATCGATTATTATCTGCTTGAAGCCGATGTTTTCTTTGCACGAGGCGAAACATCAATGTCTTTTGACGCCCTAAACCAAGCTATAAAGACAGACAGAAAAAGTTTGGATGCGCACTTGAAAATGGCAGAAATCAGTATAGATTTACAAGACTACAATCGTGCCATGGAAAGTATTAAAAACATTATTGATTTAGACAAGGTAAATGCACAGGCTTACTTTATGCGTGGCTGGGTGTTCAAAGAAACCGGCGATACTCTCAGAGCTGTGGAAGATTACAAAAAAGCAATAGAATACAAATCTGATTATGAGGATGCTTTCGAGGAACTTGGCAATCTTTATGCCATAAAAGGCGACGCACTTGCTGTTGATTACTACAAAAGTACCATAAACATCAATCCTAAGAACATAAACGCAATGTATAATTTGGGATTGTTCTATCAAGAGCATGGTGCAACACAACAGGCTTTGGATATGTATCAACGGGTTTTGAAAATCAATCCTTCTTACACCAATGCAATATATGCTGTCGGTTATATCAACTATGAAGAAAAACAAGACTATCTTACGGCCTTGGATTGCTTCAACAAAGCCATTAAGTCTGACTCAACATACTACGAAGCCTACGATGCAAGAGCAGAAGTATATAAAAAGCTTGGCAAAACAGCAGAAGCTAACAAAGATTTTGAGACTGCCCTGCGACTAAAATCAGCTGTAAGCCAGCGATAAGGCAAATTGTTGAAAACTTTCTGCAAAAATCTTTTCCCAAAAGTGAAAAAGATTGTATCTTTGCAGAAACATTTTTGAGAAATGAAAAACAAAAGTACCAATATGAGCAATGGCTGTCAAGAGAACAAACAATCTCTTTTGAGTATATGTTTTTCAATTTATTTGATTTAGAAACGACTTTTTAATTAAGGTCGTTTTCTTTTTGTTTTTTGGTAAGTAAAAAGAAAATAAATAAACGCTTATGACAAATCTAAAGGGTAAAAATCTGATTTCCATTACAGATTACACAAAAGAAGATTATTTAACCGTGTTGGATTTAGCTGAAAAGTTCGAAAAAAATCCTAATCAACACGTTTTAGAGGACAAAGTTATAGGTTCATTGTTTTTTGAACCTTCAACACGCACACGATTGAGTTTTGAAACAGCAGCAAATCGTCTTGGTGCAAGAGTTATCGGCTTTTCTAACCCTGCAGCCACTTCATTGCAAAAAGGAGAAAGTCTTCACGACACTATAATGATGGTTTCTTCTTACACAGACCTTATTGTTATGCGTCATCCTAGGGATGGTGCTTCTCGTTATGCTGCAGAAGTTTCTCCAGTGCCTCTTATAAATGCTGGAGACGGTGCAAACCAACACCCAACACAATGTATGCTCGACCTTTACTCTATTAGAAAAACACAAGGCACGCTTGACAATTTAAAAATAGCAATGGTTGGAGATTTGAAGTATGGTCGTACTGTTCATTCTTTGGTTCAGGCTATGAGTAATTTTGGAGCAGAATTTCACTTTGTTTCTCCTGAATCTTTGGCTATGCCTCAAAATGTCAAGGATTATGCAGAAAAAGCAGGATTAAAGTGTTACGAATACAGAAAACTTGAAGATGTCATTCCTTTTGCAGACATTATTTATATGACAAGAATACAAAAAGAAAGATTCCCAGATATTCTTGAATACGAAAAAGTTAAGAACTCTTACATTCTTGATGCTGCAATTCTTAAAGGCTGCAAAGACAACATGAAAGTCCTTCATCCTCTTCCAAGAGTAAATGAAATAGCAATGGATGTTGATAAAACTCCATATGCATACTATTTCCAACAAGCAAAGAATGGTATGTTTGTAAGACAAGCTTTGATTGCGTCAATTCTTGGCTATGCAGACCAAATTAAATAACCTTAAAAACTGAAAGTTATGACAACAAATAATAAAGAACTTATAGTAAAGAAGATAGAGAATGGTACTGTGATTGACCACATACCTTCTGATAAAGTTTTCGCTGTAGTCAGAGTATTAGGTCTTGATATTATAGAAGACGAAGTGCTTATTGGAACAAACCTTGAAAGCAAAAAATACGGCAAAAAGGGCATCATAAAGGCCACAAACAAATTTTTCGACAACGAAACAATAGACAAATTGGCTATCATAGCACCTACAGCCACTCTTATTACAATCAAAAACTACGAAGTAGTGGAGAAAAAGCATCTTACCCTTCCTAAACAAATGCATAATATAGTTAAATGTATCAACCCTAACTGCGTAACAAACATAGAGGAGATAGACACTATGTTCAGCGTTGTTAGCGAAGAACCTTTGACAATACAATGCCACTATTGCGAAAAAACAATGAGTGATATCAAGTTCAAATAATGTATATAGGTATTATTGAAAAATTTTATAGAGGGTTGCAAATCTGCTTCCCTCTATTTTGTTTATGAAACCTTGTTTTAATTTTCTGAAACAAAGGAATAATTTATTGAAACAAGGAAAGAATTTATTATAACAAGGTTGCAACAATAGGCGTTACTATAACACTCAAAAGAGTTGTAATAAATGTCAGCTGGGACATAAATTTTTCGTTACCATTATGCTCTATACAAAGCATTGTTCCTGCTGTAGCCACTGGCATTGCAGATATAATCGTGGCATCACCCAAAAGCAAAGCGTCGGAAGAGAATGGTGCAAAACAAAAATAACAAACCAAAGGCATAACACCCATTTTCACAAGAGCCAAAGGGTAGCATTTAAGATTTGAAAACATTTCCTTTATTTTCATCTCCGCCAAAGACGAACCAATAATCAATAACGCACCTGGGGTTGTTATTGAGCCTACAAGTTCTGCCACATTTGCTATTGTCCTCGGTCCTTTCCATCCAACAAGTGCCATAATGATTATTATAATAGAAGCGACCATGCAAGCATTCAAAAACAAACCGACTATATTCGTCCTTCCCTTTTGACTGTTGCTGCTTTTCTTTATCAAAGATGTGCCATAAGAGTATGCAAAAGTATGAAAAGGCATATTGAACACAGAAGTATAAAACAAAGCCTGCTGTCCAAAAATAGAAGATGTTACAGGAAAACCAATAAAGCCTACATTGCCAAAAATCAAAGCAAATTCCGCAACACCTTTTTCATCATCCTTCAAAGGCATAAGCCACACAGTTATTTTGGCAACAACAAAATAGACTACATA
>JABUUQ010000002.1:723708-725180 GCA_021443125.1 Bacteroidales bacterium | reverse complement strand
ATAGGCCTTAACGCAAAATACCTTATCGATATGTTAAACAACATAGAGACAGAAAATATATGCTTCGAACTTTCACGTCCTGAGCGTCCTTGCATCATACTTCCTTGTGAAGAAAATACAGAAGAAGAACAAGACGAAAGTTTGTTGATGTTGGTAATGCCAGTTCTATTAAGTGAATAACAATAATAACAAAAATACAAATAAAATGAAAAAATTAGTTTATTTCTTAGCAGTTGCAATGCTTCTTTCTTCAACAGCATTTGCACAAAAGAAAGATAAGAAAAAAGATAAGAAAGTTGAAGGTTACGAATTCACATTGGTAAAAGAAAATCCTACAACAAGCGTTAAGGATCAGCATCGTTCAGGAACTTGTTGGGCATATTCTGGCATTTCTTTGATTGAAAGTGAAATCATGAAAGCAGGAAAAGGCGAGTTTGACCTTTCAGAAGCTTGGATTTATAGACATGCATATATGGATAAAGCAGAAAAATACATCCGTTTCCATGGTGCAGCAACTTTTGCTGAAGGTGGCGCTTTCCAAGACATACCTTACATTATCAAAAAGTACGGTATAGTTCCTCAAGAAGTGTATGAAGGACTAAATTACGGCACAGACAAACCTGATTTCTCTGAAGTAACACCTGCTTTGGAAGGTTACATCAAACCATTGGCTAATTCTAAAAAATTATCTACTGCATGGAAGAAAGGTTTCAATGCTTTGCTTGACGCATACTTTGGAGAAGTTCCAGAAAAATTCACTTACAAAGGCGTAGAATACACTCCTCATTCATTTGCTGCTTCCTTGGGATTGAATTTTGACGATTATATCGAAATAGGTTCTTTCACTCATCACCCATTCTACGAACCTTTCATGCTGGAAGTTCAAGACAACTGGCTACATGCAAATATCTACAACGTAACTCTTGATGAAATGATAAAGATTATTGACAGAGTTATCAACGAAGGCTATACTGTTGGCTGGGGTGCCGATGTTTCTGAAAAAGGTTTTTCTTGGAAGAACGGCGTTGCTATTGTTCCAGACGAGGATAAAAAAGATCTTTCTGGCACTGAAAAAGAAAAATGGGAGAAACTAACATCTGCTGAAAAAGCTGCTGCAGCTTACTCATTCGATGGCACAGCTAAGGAAAAAGTTATTACTCAGGAGATGCGTCAAGAAGGTTTCGACAACTTCACTACTACAGATGACCACGGAATGCACATAGTTGGTATCTACAAAGACCAAAATGGCAACAAATTCTACAAAGTTAAGAACTCATGGGGCTCAGATAGCGGCAAATACGACGGATATTTCTTTGCATCAGAAGCATTTGTTCGCTACAAAACAATAGATATACAAGTTAATAAGAACGCTCTTTGCGACAATATGAAGAAAAAACTTGGTATCACTAAATAACACAACCCTATAACAAAGAAAATAAAGCGTGCTTTGCCAAAAGTACGCTTTTTTTCTT
>JABUUQ010000002.1:721866-723690 GCA_021443125.1 Bacteroidales bacterium | reverse complement strand
CTTTCAATTCACGGTTTCTTTGTTTCCATCGCCTCTTCCCTACTCCTATTTTGCATTTTCCCCATCATATTTTTCCACATCTTAACATCTTTGTAACAAAAACATATTATTTTTGCATAGAAAATCAAAAAAATTATGCAAAATACCAAAATCCTTATCGTAGACGACGAAGAAGATATCTGTGCCATCGTTTCCTATCACCTTAACCGCGAAGGCTACTCCACATTCACCGCCCTAAGCACCGAAGACGCCACAAAATACGACCTGAGCACCTTTTCACTCTTCATTCTCGACGTTATGCTGCCTGGAAAAAGCGGTTTCGAATTCGCAAAACTCCTAAAACAAAACCATTCCACCAATTCCATACCCATAATCTTCCTTACCGCACTCGACACCGAACAAAACATCCTCCAAGGCTTTGAAATCGGCGGCGACGACTACATTCCCAAACCCTTTTCGCCCAACATACTCTCTGCACGCGTCAAATCCGTGTTGCGACGCTTCAATTCCCTTCCTCAAGACAAAGTTCTGCAATATCAAGGCATCAAAATCAATCAGCAAAACCTCTCTCTAAGCATTGACAATCAAGAAATTGCAGTAACACCCCTTGAATTAAACCTCCTAACCCTCTTTCTAACCCACATAGGCAAAGTTCTATCACGCGAAACCATCATAAAAAAAGTGTGGCCCGAAGATTCCTTGGTAACATTCCGCACTATCGACGTGCATATCACCAGATTACGCAAAAAACTCGGCAATTACAGCAACCATATCCAAACAAAAACAGGCTACGGCTATATTTTCCAACCATGAAATCAAGATTTTTACCCACCAAACGCCTTTGGCTCAACATCTTATGGGCTTTCGTAGTGCTAAGTGCTTGTTTTAGCGTCTACCAATACCAAAGAGAAACACTATATCGCCAAGAAATCATCAAAACAAGGCTGGAAACTTACAACGAAACAATATTTAATTGTCTCGAACACAAGGAATTGTGGCCAAAAAACGTCAGAATAACAATCCTGAACACCAAAGGCGAAGTGCTATTCGACAACATAAGCCACTCCACCAAAGAAAACCACCTTCAAAGGCCCGAAATCCTCTTGGCACTTCAAGAAAACACAGGCATAGACATCAGAAGAACATCCCAAACCCTCAAAAACGACTATTTTTATTGCGCCACACACTTCAAAAAGCAAGGAATAATAGTCCGCACCGCCCTTTGCTACAACCAAAACCTTATCTCTATGCTCTCAACCAATAAAAACTTCCTCTGGATCAGCATTTTACTACTCCTAACCCTCGCAATAATTTTCAAATACCTCACAAGCAAAGCCGCAAACGCCATAAACAAAAAACTAAAACAAAGCAAAGACGACCAAACACGCCTAAAACAACAACTAACCCAAAATATCGCCCACGAAATCCGCACACCCGTGAGCAGCATACAAGGTTTTCTGGATATTTTAGTTGAAAATCAAGACCTTAGTGCCGAACAAAAAACCGATTTTCTTCGTCGCGCCCACCTGCAATCCCAACGCCTGAGCAATTTAGTGAGAGATATCAGCCTGCTTACCCAACTCGAAAACGCAGAATCAAAAAACACCACCTCAAAAGCAAAAAAACAAGTTACACCATCAACAAACGACGAAAGCAACTGCTGTCTCAATGAAATTTTTGCCAAAGTTATAGAAGAATTTCAAGAAAAAATCAACGCAAATCACGCAAATGTTATCAACGAAATAAGTAAAAATATCACCATTAGCGGAAATTACTCACTGATATACAGCATTTTCCGCAACCTTCTTGAAAATTCGCTATGCT
>JABUUQ010000002.1:714409-720850 GCA_021443125.1 Bacteroidales bacterium | reverse complement strand
CTTTGATATAGTAAAAAACACCTATGAAAAAAAATTTGTTTCACGCGAGTTTTTTTTTGAAACAAAGAAAAAACTGCATCATTCTTGTGAACGATGCAGTTTTTCTTATACCTATATATTATATATAGGGAGTTTAGAAGATATATTGAAGGCGCAGGTGAAGCATATCGTCGTTTTGGTCGCTCAGGTAGGTGTTTTGGGTGTTGAAGTAGGCGTCGTAGAACAGTTCGGCGCTGATATGCTGGTTGTATTTGTAGATTATGCCGCCGCCGATGTTGGTATAGGTGGCGTCGGACAGTGTTTTTTTGTCGTTTTCCTTGATATCGGTGTTTTTATTCAGCCATGCAAAGCGGCCAACCAAGGATATTGGACAGCGGTTAAAGGACTGAATATAATATACATAGGCTCCGTTAAAATTTCTTTGGTAGGAGAATGCGTTGTTTTGGTCATAGGAGTCGTAGATTCCAAGACCTTGTGAGTTGAAACTTGATTTTCGTGATGGTTGAACGCCGAAAATGTATTCGGAACGCAAGGTTGAGGAGCCAAAATCGTAGAAAAATTCTGCTGAAAGTTCGAAATCGATGTATCTTCTGGGGTTTTTGGTGTTAAAATCGGTGATTTCTGCTTGCCAATCGCCGTTTTCAACTGTGTAAATCACTGAGTCTGCGTTGTTTGTCTTGCCTTCGTAGTAGGAAGTGCCAAGAGCAAGGCAGAGTGTTGGCGTTTTGTATTCGTATTTCAGGTGAGCCATGAGATTAGGAAGCTTATCCACGAATTTATTTATGCCATTGCCCGACATAAGTGCAACAGACAGGTAGAGATTGCTGTGTTCTGACAAGGGTTTTGGGCGAAAGGCGAATTTGAGTCCAAGGTCGTGTTCCTTAGGAAAAAGACTTTGGGTGTGCATGCTGCGTTCCAGAGTCTCGAGTTTGGAAGATGGGTAGCACAATTCCCATCCGAAGTCGAGATTTAGCAGACCTGCCTGAATTTCAAGCCATTGCCACGGGTCTAATTCAAGGTAGGCAACAAGAGGAAGAAGACCTGTTTCGCTAAGGCTTGCTTCCAAAACGCCTTTTCCTTTGTTGGAGGTGAATGTTGCACGCAAAAGGCCGCGTCGAACGCCATAGCGGAAGAACCAATCGGCGTTACCGTCTTGTTTTTGGCTGTATGCGTCGCCCACATAGCCTTTTCCATCTTGCTGAATCAGTGCAAAATCGCTCTGAACGTAGCCATTGAGTTTCAGTTCTCCTATTTGGGCGGATGCTGTCAGGGATATAAGACAGCAGATTAAGGGTATAAGTGTTTTTTTCATAGTTTTTGTGTGTTATTATCAAAAAAAAATTACGTTTTCCGTAATTTTCAGTTCATATTTTCGCTAACGATACTCTGCAAACGAAGGAATGCGTCGGCAGAATAGAGTAACGAAGTTACCTTTCTTCGACAACTTCGTTGCTTTCTTCGACAACTTCGTTGCTTTCTTCGGCTACGCACTACAAAATGCGGTAGCCGAGTAAAGCATCGAAGATGCAGGTAGCAGAAAAGAGTAATAAGTTACCTTTTTCCTTGATTTGCAACTGCATCCATAAGTTCTTTTACTGTTTTTTCGTCAGCAAGGAAGCGGTCTTCTTTGAGTTGCAGATTTTCATCGAAGGTAAACAAGTATGGAATGCCGGTTGGGATGTTGAATTTGATGATTTCGTCTTCGGTCATTTGCTTAAGGTTCTTCACAATGCCCCTAAGAGAGTTGCCATGTGCTGCAATAAGTATGGTATCGTGGGTTTTGAATTCTGGAAGTATGGTTTCGTTGAAGTAAGGCATGCATCGAGCTATGCAATCCTTCAAAGATTCGGTAAGAGGCAGGGATTTGCTATCGACATTCTTGTATCGAGGGTCTTGGAATGGGCTTCTCTCGTCGTCTTTCTCCAATGCAGGTGGCTGACAGTCGAAAACCCTTCTCCAACGCAGCACTTGGTCGTCGCCATATCTTTCTGCTGTCTCCTTCTTGTTAAGACCTTGAAGCTGGCCATAGTGTTTCTCGTTGAGATGCCAAGATTTTGTTACGGGAAGATAGTCTAAATTCATGGTATCTAGGGCAATATTCAGCGTTTTTATGGCTCTTTTAAGATAGGAAGTGAAGCAAATTTCTGGTCTTACGCCATATTCGAGCATTGCTTTGCCAGCTTGTACTGCTTCTTCTTTACCTTGTTCTGACAAATCGACATCTTTCCAGCCTGTAAAGAGGTTCAATTTGTTCCATTCGCTTTGTCCGTGTCGGATTAAAACTAATCTTTTTTCCATAGTAGTGTTTTGATATTTTGAAGTTAATATATATTATTTTTTTGTTTGTTTTTGATTTAACAATTTAAGGTTCAAGGGTTTTCCTATGTCGTTTTTGTGTGAAAAGACAATAAAAAAAATGCCTAAAATAATGAATGGGATTGACAAAATTTGCCCCATGTTCAGCAACATTTCGGATTCCCATGATTCTTGCACGTTTTTGAGAAATTCCACAAAGAATCTGACGCCGAATAACGAAGTAAGAAAAATGCCAAAGATGCTTCCTTGGTGCAGTTTCTTGGTTTTGTGGGTAGCAAGCAGGTAGAGAATGACGCCGATTAGGATATAAGAGAATGCTTCGTACAATTGTGTTGGGTGACATGGCGTTAGGGAATTGTCTCTTAGGAAGATAAAGCCCCAAGGCAAAGAAGTGGGACTGCCATATATCTCAGAATTCATAAGATTTCCCAGTCTTATGCTCGCACCTGCAAAACATACGGCGATAACAAGCCTATCCAAGAGCCACATAGCAGGAATTTTTGTCTTTTTTGCGTAAAGTACGACGGCGATAAGGATACCTATTGCAGCACCATGAGAAGCCAAACCGTGAAAACCAGTAAAACGCCAGCCATCTGCACTAATACGGAACGGCAAAAGGATTTCCAAGAGATTATGTGAGTAATATGAGAATTCGTAAAAAAGACAATGCCCCACGCGAGCGCCAAGAAAAACACCGAAAAAGATGTATCCGATGAGTTTGTCGAGGTAGGAAATGGATATATTGTCTTTTTGGTAGAGTTTTTTCAGGAGATAGTAGCTGATAATGAAGGCAAAGCAGAATAAAATGCCATACCAGCGAATTTCCATGGAGCCTAAACGGAAGATAACGGGGGATACATCCCATAAAACGCTTAACAGATTCATATTATTGACTTTTTATTTATTGTAGTTTAGGGTTTGTTGAAAGGTTTTGTCGTAATATTTTACAAAGTTAGTAATTTAATTTGTACTATTGCCGATATTTGATAAAAAAACAGCAACCGCTTTTCGCAAAACGGCTGCTTTATTGAATAACAAAACATTTTTAAGTGATAAAACCTTATTTTTTGATAATAGTTTTTTCTTTGATTCTTGCACTCTTTCCAGATAGACCTCTTAGATAGAAGATTCTTGCTCTGCGAACAAGACCCCTCTTTTCCACTTTGATGCTATCAATGAAAGGGCTATTCATAGGAAATATTCTTTCTACACCTATACCATTAGAAATCTTTCTTACTGTGAAAGTTCTTTCAAGTTGGTGACCAGAAATTTGAATAACTATACCTTTGAAAGCTTGTATTCTCTCTTTATTTCCTTCACGAATCTTGTAATTAACTGTGATAGTGTCGCCAGCTTTGAATTCTGGATATTCTCTATCTGTAAGATTCTGGCTTTCTACATACTTCATCAATTCGTTCATCATAACCTTTTTTCTTTCTTTTTACTGGTTGAACACTAATTATTTCTTAACGGCTTTAACAACAGCTGCGAAAGCTTCAGGATTGTTCATAGCAAGGTCAGCCAATACCTTACGATTAAGGTCTATATTGTTCTTGTGAAGTAATCCCATAAATACAGAATAAGAAATATCATTCATTCTGCAAGCTGCATTGATTCTATTTATCCATAAAGCTCTGAATTCTCTTTTCTTAACTTTACGGTCTCTGTATGCATAAGTTTGACCTTTTTCCCATTTGTTTTTGGCAACGGTCCATACATTTTTACCTCTTCCCCAATAACCTTTTGTGCGGTTAAGGATTTTTTTTCTACGCTGTCTTGAAGCAACAGCATTTACGCTTCTTGGCATTTTTCTTTAATTGTTTTTTCATATCAGCGACACAATAATATATTATGTACTTATCTTTGCTGATACAATGGTTAATAACTACTTTGTTAACTCTTTTGACTTTTGGGCTTATCTTACAAGTAATTCATTCATTACTTTTTGGTCTGCAGTTGATACTGTGCTATAAGAACAAAGATTTCTCTTTCTCTTGTTAGACTTTTTTGTAAGAATGTGACTGTGATAAGCATGTCTTCTCTTTAATTTACCTGATGCTGTAACTGTAAATCTTTTCTTTACAGAAGCTCTGGTTTTCATTTTTGGCATTTTTCAGTCCTTTTTTTAGTGTTAATTAATATGTCTTGTTATTTCAAGTTTTCTTCAACGCAAGTTTTTCAACTTTATTTTGTTGCCACTATTATTTTTTCTTGATTGGGGCAATAATCATGTGCATTTTCTTGCCTTCAAGTTTTGGCATCATTTCAGGTTTTCCAAATTCAAGCAAAGCTTCGGCAAATTTCAAAAGTTTTTGTTCTCCTTGTTCTTTATAAACAATTGTTCTACCCTTAAAGAATACATCAACCTTAACCTTGTTGCCTTCTTCCAAGAATTTTTGAGCATGTTTCAATTTGAAATCAAAATCATGGTCATCCGTTTGAGGTCCAAGTCTAATCTCTTTGACCAACATCTTGGCAGATTTAGCTTTTCTTTCCTTTTCTTTCTTTTTCTGCTCGTATAGAAACTTCTGATAATTCATCAGTTTGCATACAGGAGGATTAACATTAGGAGATATCTCAACTAAGTCCAATCCTGCATCATCAGCAGCTTTCAAGGCCTCCTTAATACTGCATATCTTAGGTTCAAAACCTTCTCCAACAAGTCTTACCATTGGAGATTTTATCTCTTCATTTATCTTATGAGGATTTTGGTTTTCTTTTTTGTAGTCTCTTCTTTCAGGAAACCTACGATTCTGTTGTGTTTCTATGGCTTTTCCCTCCTTAAATTTAGTTATATAATTTTTTGTTTAACTATGCATTTGCATCAAGTTCGGCTTTTACTTCGTTTTGAACCATTTGTGCAAATTCTGCTACAGGCATAGCACCTTTATCGCCTTCGTATTTAACTCTGACAGATACTGTTCCTTCTGCTTGTTCTTTTTCTCCGACGATAAGCATATATTTTATTTTCTTTATTTCTGCATCTCTGACTTTCTTGCCTGTCTTTTCGCTTCTGTTGTCTATACCGCCTCTAAGACCTGCTTCTTCTAGTTGTCTTTTGACTTTTTGTGCATATTCTTCGTATTTGTCTGAAATAGGAAGAATAGTAAATTGATCTGGAGTCAACCACAATGGGAATTCTCCTGCTGTATGTTCAAGCAATACGGCTACAAATCTCTCCATTGAACCAAAAGGAGCTCTGTGAATCATAACAGGTCTATGCTTTTGATTGTCAGAACCTATGTATTCCAATTGGAATCTTTCTGGAAGATTGTAATCCACCTGAATTGTGCCAAGTTGCCATTTTCTGCCCAAAGCATCCTTAACCATAAAGTCAAGTTTTGGACCATAAAAAGCCGCTTCACCCAATTCTGTAATAGTTTTCAAACCTTTTTCTGCTGAAGCTTCTATGATTGCACTTTCTGCTTTTTCCCAAACATCATCAGAACCAATGTATTTTTCTTTATTACTTGGGTCTCTCAAAGAAACTTGGGCGATATAGTCTTCAAACTTCAAAGTTTTGAATATATACAATATGATATCTATTACTTTGCAGAATTCTTCTTTCAACTGTTCTGGAGTACAAAAGATATGTGCATCGTCTTGAGTAAAACTACGAACTCTTGTCAATCCATGAAGTTCGCCACTCATCTCGTAACGATAAACAGTGCCAAACTCTGCAACTCTGTAAGGCAAATCTTTGTATGACTTAGGCATCAAACGATAAATCTCACAGTGGTGAGGACAATTCATAGGCTTAAGCATGTATTCTTCACCCTCGTTTGGAGTCTTGATTACTTGGAAAGAATCTTTGCCATACTTTTGGAAGTGACCGGAAGTCTTGTAAAGATTAACGTTTCCTATATGTGGAGTCATCACTTGAAGATATCCATAACGTTTTTGAACATCTGCAAGGAAGTTTTCCAATCTTTTTCTTAAATCAGTACCTTTTGGCAACCACAAAGGCAAACCTGCACCAACATTTTGAGAAAAAGCAAACAATTCCATATCTTTTCCAAGTTTTCTATGGTCGCGTTTCTTTGCTTCTTCAAGCAATGCAAGATACTCATCCAAATCTTTTTTCTTTGGGAAAGTGATAGCATACAAACGAGTAAGTTGTTCTCT
>JABUUQ010000002.1:712104-713138 GCA_021443125.1 Bacteroidales bacterium | reverse complement strand
GGTCGTAACAATTGGATTGTTATCAGAAAAACACTTTTTCGGTAATTTTTTTGCCGAAAAGAAAAAAAATCAGTAGATTTGCAAAAATAATTTTTTCATGATTAAAACACCAATACGTTATGACAGATAGAGAAATTTTAGTAGGAGTGGATTTTTCCAATGCTTCTTTGTCGGCTTTGAGAATATCTGTGGATATAGCCAACAGAACAAATGCCAATATCAAAATGTTATGGGTTGAAACAGCTGAAAAAGACCCTCAGGAAGCAGAAGCAATTCTAAATGATTTCTGTGCTACATTCAAAAGGATTCTTGGCGACAAGGAGATTTCTTACATAATAACCAAAGGCAGAAAAATCTATAACGCCATAACCAAAATTATTAATCAGGAAAAACCTTTCTTGGTTGTTATTGGTACAAACGGCAATAGTGGTTTTGATGAAAGGTATGCTGGTGCCAATGCCTACAAAACAATTGCCGATTCCAAAGTTCCAGTTTTGACAATCAGAGAAAACTTCAATTTCAACAAGCCTTTGGAACACCTTATACTACCTATAGACTCTACAGAGGAAACAAGACAAAAAGTTCCTTGGACTGTGAATTTTGCAAGAATGTTCCCAAACATTACAATACATATTCTTGGATTGCAGACAACCAACAGCCATATTACCAAAGGCATAGTTATGGGTTATGTGGAGAGTGTAGCGGAATTGTTGAACAAAAAGGGTATCAAATACACAACAGAACTTAGGGATGCCGACAATGTTACAATGACCACACTTGACTATGCAAAGGAAATCGATGCCGATTTGGTTGTAATTATGACTGAACAGGAGAAAACTTTGTCTAACTTGCTATTTTTGGGACCTTATGCACAGCAAATGGTAAATCTTTCTCCTTATCCTGTGCTTACCATCCCTTCAAAGCAGGTGGGAGGATATTCTATCTAAGAACAAGACAATGAAAAAACCAACCCTAATAATTCTGCTTTGTATCTGCTTTGTTTTTCCGTTGAAAACCAAAGCACAAGTGGAAGT
>JABUUQ010000002.1:706989-712029 GCA_021443125.1 Bacteroidales bacterium | reverse complement strand
TTCAGAATAAAAGTTGCGAAATTCAACGGAGAAGATGCAAGAAACAAGGCTTTCAATCTCAAAGAAGAATTACAAAGAGTTTATACTAAGACTCGGGCTTATGTTATCTTTGATGAACCGGATTTTGTTGTGAAATTCGGAGATTTTACTACTAAACTAGAAGCCCAAGCAATGCTTGTAAAAATTAAACCTCAAATTTCCACCGCCGTAATAGTGCCAGACCAAATAAATTCTCCCGTTATATCACAAGAGGATTTGCATCAGGTTGAATATTATGAAGATGACATGGAAAACGATGAGGCTTTTGAAGCACAATAACACGAAAATCAAACTAAAAACAATAAAATAACTATGGAAATTAAAGCTTACATACAAGAAAACAAAGACAGATTTCTTGAAGAGTTGTTTTCTCTTATAAGAATTCCGTCAATATCATCTCAATCAGAGCATAAAGACGACATGATTAAGTGTGCTGAGAGATGGAAAGAACTTATTCTTGAAGCAGGTGCCGACAAAGTTGAGATTATGCCAACGGAAGGCAATCCTGTTGTTTATGGAGAAAAGATAATAGATCAGAATTATCCAACCGTTCTTATATATGGACACTACGATGTTATGCCTGTGGACCCTATTGCTGAGTGGAAAACAAATCCTTTCGAACCTGTAATAAAAGATGAGCACATTTGGGCAAGAGGAGCTGATGATGACAAAGGACAATCCTTTATGCAGGCAAAAGCATTTGAGTATATGCTTAAGAGTGGCAAGCTTCAATGCAATGTAAAGTTCATGCTTGAAGGTGAAGAAGAGATAGGAAGTGGTGCTTTGTATGGTTTCTGCGAAAAGAACAAGGAATTGCTAAAAGCAGACGTTATTCTAGTTTCCGACACTTCAATGATAGCAAAAGATGTTCCTTCTATAACTGCAGGACTTAGAGGTTTGGGCTATATAGAAGTTAAAGTTACAGGACCAAAAGCTGACTTGCATTCAGGACTTTACGGTGGTGCTGTGGCAAATCCAATAAATATCCTTTGCAAAATAATATCTCAATTGCAAGATGAGAACAATCACTGTACTGTTCCAGACTTCTACAAAGAAGTAATAGAACTTTCAGCAGAAGAAAGAGAACTTATGAACAGAGCACCTTTTGATGAAAAATCATATCTTGCAACAACCGGCTCTCCTTCTCTTTATGGAGAGAAAGGTTATACCACAATAGAAAGGACAGGTGTAAGACCAAGCTTTGATGTTTGTGGAATATGGGGTGGATACACTGGAGAAGGAGCCAAAACCATCATTCCTTCAACTGCTCATGCCAAAATATCATTCCGTCTTGTGCCAGATCAAGATTTTAACGTCGTAACAGAAAGAGTAAAGAAGCATATCGAAGCCATAGCTCCTGAATGTGTGAAAGTAGAAGTAACTCCTTTGCACGGAGGTTATGCTTATGTTTCTCCAATGGACCTTCCTGCATACAAGGCTGCCGAAACTGCAATGCAGAAAACTTATGGCAAGCAGCCAATCCCAACTCGTAGCGGCGGAAGTATTCCAATCGTTGCAGGATTCGAAAGAATTCTCGGAATAAAATCTATACTTATGGGATTCGGACTTGGAAGCGACGCAATACATTCTCCAAATGAGAACTATCCTTTGCAACAATTCTACAATGGAATAGAGACTCTTACATATTTCTACGAGGAATTTGCAAAGCTTATGAAGAAGTAATTTTCCAAAATCAAGATTCAATAAATCAAAACGCCGTTTCAGAAAATTAAAACGGCGTTTTATTTTTTTATTCCCTTGTTTTAATTTTTTCTTCCCTCGGATAATTTAACGCTTATTGCATCAAAATTTTCCGATTTTTTATTATCTTTGCAGAAACAAAAGTAAAAATCATCAAAATCAATAACTTAAATAATTTTATACAACCATGATTAAATTAGCAGACAGAATTAGCAGATTACAACCTTCTGCTACGTTGGCAATGAGCCAAAAGAGTAGTGAGCTTAAAGCACAGGGCATAGACATTATAAATATGAGCGTTGGCGAACCCGACTTCAACACACCAAATCATATAAAAGAGGCGGCAAAACGAGCAACCGACGAAAATTATACCCGTTATTCTCCCGTACCTGGCTATCCTGAATTGCGCAAAGCCGTTGTCAATAAGCTGAAAAACGAGAATGGACTCGACTACACAATGGATCAAATAATTGTTTCCAACGGTGCCAAGCAGAGTGTTTGCAATACAATCATGGCTTTGGTGTCTAACGGCGACGAAGTTATAATTCCTGCTCCTTATTGGGTGTCTTATCCTCAAATGGTCTTGATGGCAGACGGCACACCAGTGTTTGTGGAAGCCAAAATAGAGCAAGACTTCAAGATAACTCCAAAACAACTTGAAGAAACAATAACTCCAAAAACCAAACTTTTGATTCTGTGCTCTCCATCCAACCCTACAGGTGCCGTTTATACGCAAGAAGAGATGGAAGGCCTTGCATCAGTACTTAGAAAGCACGAAAACGTTTATGTAATCTGCGATGAAATCTACGAACACCTTAACTACACCAACCAAAAGCATGCTTCACTTGCCCTATGCGAAGGAATGAAAGATAGATGCATAATAATAAATGGTGTAAGTAAAGCCTACGCAATGACAGGCTGGAGAATAGGCTACATAGCCGCACCTTTGGAAATAGCAAAGGCCTGCAACAAACTTCAAGGTCAATATACATCAGGCCCATGCTCAGTTTCACAAATGGCATCCGTAGAAGCATACAACGCATCACAAGATTGCATAGAAGAAATGCGTGTGGCGTTCGAGCGAAGAAAAGATTTGATAGTAAAACTTGCCAAAGAAGTTCCAGGATTCGAGGTAAACAACCCACAAGGTGCCTTTTATCTGTTCCCAAAATGCTCTTCTTACTTCGGCAAACGCTATGGCGACAGAGTGATAGCCAATTCTACCGATTTTGCTATGTATTTGCTTGAAGAAGGTCACGTAGCTACAGTCGGCGGTGATGCTTTTGGCTCACCAGAATGCTTCCGTATGTCCTACGCTACCTCAGATGAGAACATAATTGAAGCACTTGCAAGAATAAAAGCTGCATGCGCCAAACTACAATAAAGATATGAAACAATAAAATAGCGTTTCAGACAATAAAACCCAAGGAACGCTATCTTGCAACAAAGATAGCGTTCCTTATTTTTTTATATTAACGACAAAACACCAAGAAATATGGCAACAGTTGACGACAAAAAAATCATTTTTTCAATGGTTGGCGTGTCCAAAGTGATACCTCAGAACAAGAAACAGATATTAAAAGACATCTATCTTTCGTTTTTCTACGGTGCAAAGATAGGAATAATCGGTCTTAACGGCTCTGGCAAATCCACACTCTTGAAAATCATCGCAGGAATAGAGCAACCGACATCGGGAGAGGTGGTTTGGAGCGACGGATACTCAGTTGGCTATCTTGAACAGGACCCTTGGCTCGACGAAAGCAAGACCGTGAAAGAGAATGTTATGGATGGCGTCAAAGAAGCGGCGGATGCGTTGAAGCAATACGAGGAAATATCTGCCAAGTTCGCATTAGAAGAATACTACTCCGACCCCGACAAGATGGAATCCTTGATGCAAGAACAGGCAAAGGTGCAAGACATTATCGATGCCACAGATGCGTGGAACCTAGACAGCATTCTTGAGCGTGCAATGGAGAGTCTGAAGTGCCCAAGCCCCGATTCTTCAGTCAAACACTTGTCTGGCGGCGAGAGAAGAAGGGTTGCACTCTGCCGACTGCTGATTCAAAAACCCGATGTGCTGCTTCTCGACGAGCCAACCAACCATCTCGACGCCGAAAGCATATCATGGCTCGAGAAACACTTGAAACAATACCAGGGAACAGTGATAGCCGTAACCCATGACCGCTATTTTCTCGACGATGTGAGCGAATGGATACTCGAACTCGACAGAGGCGAAGGCATACCTTGGAAAGGCAACTACTCCTCTTGGCTTGAACAAAAAACATTGCGACTATCCCAAGAAGAAAAGACGATTTCCAAACGCAGAAAGACACTTGAACGCGAGCTTGAGTGGATTCGCATGGCGCCAAAGGCAAGACAATCAAAGGGAAAGGCAAGATTGAACGCCTATGAGAAGATGCTGGAAGAGGATGTCAAACAACGCGAAGAGAAATTGGAGATATTTATCCCTAATGGCCCGAGATTAGGCAACAAAGTGCTGGAAGCCAAACATATAAGCAAGAAATTCGGCGACAAAACGCTGATAAACGACCTCTCATTCAGCCTTCCACCAAATTCCATCGTAGGAGTGATAGGCGCCAACGGCACAGGCAAAACCACATTGTTCAGAATGATAATGGGACTCGAACAACCCGACAACGGAAGTTTCGAAATCGGAGACACAGTCCGCCTTTCCTATGTGGATCAGCAACATTCCGATATCGACCCCGAACTTTCAGTCTATCAAGTCATTGCACAAGGCAACGAAACCCTCAAACTGCAAGGCAGAGAAGTCAATACCCGAGCCTATATCTCCAAATTCAACTTCTCAGGCCCCGATCAAAACAAACTATGCAAACACTTGTCAGGCGGAGAGCGCAACAGACTGCAACTGGCTCTTGCTTTGAAACAAGAAGGCAACGTATTGCTACTCGATGAGCCCACAAACGACATAGATATCAACACATTACGAGCCTTAGAAGAAGCAATAGACAACTTTGCTGGCTGTTGCGTCATCATAAGTCACGACAGATGGTTCCTAAATCGCATATCCACCCACATTCTATCCTACGAAGGCAACGGCAAAGTGGAGTTTTTCGAAGGGGACTACTCATCCTACGAACTCTATAAGGCAAACAAATAACGCGATAGCCGAAAATAACAACAAAACTCCCTATATATAATATATAGGTATAAGAAAAACTGCATCGTTCGCAAGAATGATGCAGTTTTTTCTTTGTTGCAAAAAAAAACTCGCGTGAAACAAATTTTTTTTCATAGGTGTTTTTTACTATATCAAAG
>JABUUQ010000002.1:699897-706816 GCA_021443125.1 Bacteroidales bacterium | reverse complement strand
AACAATGGCAACATTGTTGCTATTTTCGGCTACGCATCTTGATTTTGAGTGCAGAATTCACGGGTGTGGAGTGCAAAAACTTGTGTCTATGTTGTAAAAACTATATTTTAGAACTCTATACTCGCGAATAGTGGCAACATTGTTGCTATTTTCGGCTACGACATCTTCGATGCTTTACTCGGCTACCGCATTTTCACTGCATCGTTCACCAATATAGAGAGTGGAAAAGAGGTTTTGAGTGCATTATTCGCCAGTGTAGAGTGTGGAATTAAGGGTTTGAGTGCAGAATTCTACACCTATATATAATATATAGGTATAAAAATTGCTGAACTTTTGCTTTTCAGTGCATCATTCACGGGTATGGAGTGTAAAATCTTGGATTTGTTGTCGTAATTTAGCAATGTGGAGTGTGGAAACTTGTGTTTGTTGTTCTATACTCGCGAATGGTGAAGTAAAAACTTGATTTTGAGTGCAGAATTCACGGGTGTGGAGTGTGGAAACTTGGATGCGGTAGCAGAAAAAAGCAACTTGTTGCCCGATTTCTATACATATATATAATATACTCGCGAATAGTGCAGTGGAAATGGCGTTCGCGTTAGCAGAAAAAAGTAACGAAGTTACCAATTTGCTATTTTCGGCTACGCATCTTTAGAATTTTGTTACGAATTCGATGACAAATTTGTCGTTTTCGCTGATTTTTATTCTTGCTTCTTTGTTGTAGAAGTATTTTTCGTAGTTCAGGCGTATGAATGCTTCGGTTTTGGTGTTCAGTGCAAAGGTTGTGCCTATGGTTATGCGGCTTCGGCAACATTGTTGCACTTTTGGGCTTACGATTTCAGAGTTTTGAGTGCTTAATTCGCTGCGGTAGCCGACTAAAGTGTCGAAGACACCGTCCCAATGGTCTGATGCATAATCGTATCTTAGCAATGGTTGGAAGTTTTTGAAGATTTGGTTGTGGAGATTGACCTTATAGCCTGTCATTATGTTGAATGCATTGACGGCTTTGAAGCAATTGTCTTGGTAGTGTTCGTATAGATATTCTATTTCGAAGAAAAAATTCTTGGGATTCAGCGTTAGGCCTGCGTCATAGAGGTACATATTAACATATTGTGGCTTAATCTTTTGTGCAGACAAGCAAAGGTGGGCCCAAGGCAAGAAGTTGAGTGTGAGTTTTGAGGAATAGTTGATGGAAGACGTCCAAAAATTTTTCTGATTCGTCAGTCCGCTGCCGTTGAACAAGCCTGCGGTTAGGGAAAACACCTTATGGCTTGGCTCATACGACAATTGGGCGCCCACATCTCTTATATTGCCAACGTATTTCGCTATAAACGAACGATTTGCAAAGAGTTGCTTGTAGGGATTTCGGTGTGCGTCTATGGAAAACGGCACTCTGAACTGTCCAATTGTGAAACTGAAAGCGTTATACTTCAGTCGGCTGTAGGCGTCCAGCATTTTGATGCTTCCTTCGTCGCAAAGGTCTATCTCTGCCTTGTATTCAAGAATAAGATTGTTGAGAAGAATGTCGAGATTCTTGCTGTTGGAGAAAGATATTCTTGCATTCCTAACCTCAAACCTAGTAACTTCGGCAACAAGTTGCTCTTTTCGGCTTCCGCTTTCGGCTGACGCAGTGCTATTGTCGGGTGTTAAAGTTGTAGTTTCAAACTTGCCTCTTAAAATTCCTTCTATTGTTTGTCCAGATGCTTGATTGCCAAACAAATAGTAGAGAACAATAAATAGAATTATTGCTATTGTGAGTCGTTTTGAGCCATTACCTTTGTGTTTTATCAGGAATTGTTTCATTTTCTTGGGTTAAAAATTTGTGATTGGCGCGAACTTGGTGGCGAAGTATGCTTAATAATTCTTGCGTTTCTTGTATTAGTGCAAGATAAAGAAGGTTGGTGGCAAGATTCTGGCTTTTGTCGCTGTGGATTCTTGCACTGTGGAGTTTTCTTAGGCTACTCAATGAATTTTTTAGCACATCTGCCCTATCGAGTATGGCTTTGCATTCGTCTTTACTTGCATCTTGTGGGTTGGAACAAAGAGATGAAAGCATATTTCTTGCATCGAGAAAGATATCTTCTGCATCGTGGCGAACAATTTGGTATTCGCTGATAAGATATTGAGGTAGAGGGCTGAAGGAATTTGAGAAATGTTCCACAAATGGAGTAATCATACGGCTAAGACAGTAATGGTATTGGCTAAGAGCGTTATGTGAGAGATGGAACCAGGTGTTTTTCTCCACAACTTGCTCTTGTGGAAGGCGGCGAAGGGCTTTTAGTTCGTTGTCTCGCAGTTTCTCGTTGTCTTCTCTTGCTTTTCGCAGTGTTTTCTTTAGTTTGTGAAGTTTTTTGTAGTCGTTGGTGTTTATGGAATCAAGGGCTGTGGTGTAGAATTGGTGAACCTGAGTGAGTTTTTCAAGTTGTGTGGTGGCAAAATGGTTTTCTAGCAACTTCGTTGCTTTATTCGGCTCCGCATTTGAAAGATTTGCAAAATGTTCATCGAGATAGAGAATATCTTTTTCAGACAATGTTGCGTTGTTATCGTCTTTGTGGCGACGATTGCTGCGAACCAATATGGTGATTGTTAGGGCTATGAATGCAAACATGCCAACGAATCCTGAGAAATGAAGAATAAGGGCGACAAGTGCGCAAGCCACAAACGCAACTCCTGCAGTAAGGAACCAGCCTCCTATAACTGACAGCATACCTGTTACTCTGAACACAGCGCTGTCGCGTTTCCATGCTCTGTCTGCAAGAGCCGAACCCATAGCTACCATAAAGGTTACATAGGTTGTGGATAATGGCAGAGCAAGTGTTGTTCCCATGATGATAAGCAGGGCACTAAGCACGGTATTTACTGCTCCTCGAATCATATCATAGTCATTAACATTGTCGAATCTTTTGTTTATGAACCTTATTGTGCCAGAAGGAAGAATTTGTTTGATGATATCTTTCACCTGAAACGAGGTTCTGACTATACCTTTGGCTATTTTTGACGAGCCAAACATCTCTTCGCCTTCGTCTTGTTTGGAAAGATCCACGGATGTCTTTATAACTTTTTTGGCTTTCTTGGATGTTATCATCGCAACGCACATAATGATGCCAGAAATCAGCAGATAGATAAACGGACTCTTGGCACTTTGTTCCAAAATCGTCATCTTTATTTGTGGATTCGCCCCAAGGGAAATGTATTCCAAGAAAGCATCCAAAGCAGTTAGGGGAACGCCCACAAAATTCACCAAATCGTTGCTTGCAAACGCCATAGCAAGTGCAAAAGTGCCCGAAAGGATTATGGTTTTCAGCACATTGACGCCGCAAATATGAAGAATCTGTGAAAGAATAGCAAAGAATACAAAACTGATTCCAAGCAAAAGAGTGGTGTTTTCTTTGATGTAGTCTCTGATGTCTTGACTTAGGATACTTGAAGAGCCTATACCTTTTATTAATATAAAGTATGCAAGTGTTGTAAAGGCTATTGAGCCAAAAATTCCTATAAGATATTTGAGTTTTTCTTTGTATTTGAATGTGAAAACGAGCCTTAGAAGCCATTGAACAACAACTCCGAGAGTGAAAGCAATGATTACACTGATGAAAATGGCGAAAATGACACTCAATGCTTTGTCTGTATTTATCAAATCAGCAAATGACAACGAGTTTTCGGCGATTGAGTGAGTGGAATTTGCTATTTTGATGCATGCAGACGTGAAGGTGGCACCGAGAAGCTCAAAGACAAGGCTCACAGTTGTGGATGTAGGCATACCAAACGAGTTGAAAATATCGAGAATCACCACATCGGTAACCATAACTGCCAGAAAAATGACCATAACTTCCTCAAAACTATAGTGGGAAGGGCGAAGAATTCCGTGGCGAGCAACATCCATCATTCCAGAACTTAGCAAAGCACCTATCAAAACACCGAAAGAGGCCACGAAAATGATGGTTCTGAAGCGTGCAACCTTGCATCCAACGGCTGAACTAAGGAAATTGACTGCGTCGTTGCTGACTCCTACAAACAAATCGAAGACCGCCAGCAACAAGACAAAGCCTACGATTATCAAATACACGTTTTCCATAACTTTTTCTTTTTTTTGATGTTGCAAAAGTAGGAAGCCATTGTTTCAAACTTGTTAAAAAGATGTTAAGTTTTTGTTAACATCAAAAAAAATCGTATATTTGCATAAACAAAACAGTGTTTTCAATTAGCAAATCAACATAAAAATTTGGCGAATCATGCATATTAAATCACTTTCTTTCATATTATTTTCCGCTTTTGCAGTTGTGGTGTCTTTGTTCTTGCATAAGGATTCTTTTGCGCAAGATGTGGATATTTTACACTATGGTTTGGATTTCAAAATCGACATTTCGGCAAAGCATCATAAAGCCAGCACAGAGATAAAGTTCGTATTGTTGCAAGATAATGAGAGTGTGAGATTCTATCTTAAGAATAACAATGTGGATTCTGTGAAGATGGATGGTGTTTTGGCAGAGTTCAGTTATGATTCCTTGAATTTGGATATAGATTTGGGTGAAAGCAATGTGGGAGACACCATTGTAGCGACGATTTTTTACCAAGGTGGTCAGGTTGTTGAGCAAAACAGCATGGCGTGGGGAGGAATTCACTACGACAATTCTTTGATTTACACCTTAGGAGTCGCCTTTTTGGATTATCCACACTCCTATGCACGCAGCTGGTTTGCCACTAACGATGCATTTAACGACAAGGCGACATTTGATTTCAAAGTTTCCGTACCTGAAAACTTTGTTGTGTGTTCTGGCGTTCTTGATTCCATCACAACAGATTCGCTGATAAACTATTATTATTCTTTGAAACAAGAGGTTGCTCCTTACCTTGTGTCTATGGCAATCGCAGATTTTGAAAAATTTTCTTTGAACTACACTTCACCTTCTGGAGATTCGATTCCGTTGGAAGTTTATTATAATGAGGGTTTTGCAGAGATTATCGAGCAAATGTTTGCTTTGGTGCCTCAGGCTCTTGACACTCTTATACAATGTTTTGGAGATTATCCATTCAATCGTGCGGGTTACTGTGTTACACCTAAGGGAAGCATGGAGCATGTCGACAATATAGCGTTGTCTTCTGGGGCTTTGAACAATCAGATTGACGGAATGAGTAACATTGTTCATGAATTGGCTCATGCGTGGTTTGGAAATCTTGTTACTTGTTCTTCACAAGAGGAGATGTGGCTCAACGAAGGGCTGACCTCTTTCACCGTTTTTGTTTCATTAGAATCAATTTATGGCAAAGAGAAAGCGAAGAATCACATAAGGAATTTGCACGAAAAAGTACTGAAAAACGTCGTTTTGGATGAAGGATATCTTCCTTTGAGTCCTGTGGATTCAACACTTACCTACTCTTCAACGGTGTATGACAAAGGTTCTTTCGTGGCTTTGAGTTTGAAAACCTTTATGAGAGACAGTTTTTTTGGTGCAATAAGGCATTATCTTGACGAATATGCATTCAAAAACGCCACAAGCGAAGATTTAATGCACAGTCTGGAAGATTATTCTGGCCAAAACCTATCGGATTTTTTTGAAAAGATGGTATTTTCTTCTTCAACTCCTCACTACGAAATAGCGAAAAAAGATATTGATAACGAAGAGATAAGGCTGGCTTTTCTGCAAAGGGCCTATCCAGATAACACAAAAACGCTGGAATATTCAAGGATTCCGATGGCGTTTGTGAGCAAAGACTTGGAGATTGTGGAGAATTATGCAGAATTTTATGGCGATACAGCCACTCTAACTTTCTCTTCTCCTTTCCCAAATGGTGAGTTGGCAAATGTTTTCATTGATTTGGATGAGCAGTTTGCCGATTTAACTACAGATTGTTATAGAATTATCGACACAGTTGGCAGGTTTGAGTTTGCGAATACTTATTTCAAGGCACAGATAGACCAGATTGACGAGCCGTTTCTTCTTCGTGCCACATTGCATTGGCTTGGCGATACATTATTTGAACTGCCTGTGGGTGTAAGTCGCGTTTCCAACCAGCACTTTTGGACGATTGAGGGTGCGAAAATGCCTGAACAAAACATTTATGGTTCTTTCTACTACAATACAAACCCTAAAATTTTCGATTCAACTTTGGCTTGGGCTTCTTCTTCCAAAGACTCTATTATATTATTGTATAGACCTAACAAAGCAAGTCAATGGACCAGAGTGCCAAGTTCAAGTGCTACATCTTCAACTGGCTACATAAAAACAACAATGCTTTGGGAAGGCGACTATATTATGGCTATTGCAGACAAGAGCTTGGTGGATTTGAAGGAAGATTCAAACAATAGTGTAATTTATCCTAACCCTAACAATGGTGTTTGCACGATTAAGTGTGAGAATTTTGGCGATTACACTGCAAAACTCCTTGCAATAGACGGACGATTGCTGAAAACAATGCCTCTAAAATCGCAAAACACCGTGCTTGATTACAAGAATTATAGTGGCAATTCTTTCATCCTTGTGCTTGAAAACAAGAAACTTGGCACTTATTCTTCACAAATACTTATCAAAAAATAGAAAAACTTTTTTCTGTCTTGTGCTAACTTTTTCCTTTCAAATCTTGTTATTGTATTTATGAGCACAGAGCACAGAAATATCGGCGAAATAGTTTCCTTATGCAAACAAGGCGATAGAAAATCTCAAAAAACACTGTTTGAGGTTTTCAGTTCGCAAATGTTGTCTCTTTGTTTCAGGTATGCATCTTCGCAAGAGGATGCAGAAGATATGCTGATTGAAGGTTTTATGCGTGCGTTCGAGAACATTGACTCCTACAAAGACAATGGTTGCGACTTTGTTTTCTGGTTGCGAAAAGTGATGATAAACAATTGTATCAACTTTTTGAACAAACAAAACAAAGAATCCATGTTCACAAGCATAGACTACGCATCGGAAATTGACGAAAC
>JABUUQ010000002.1:696241-697973 GCA_021443125.1 Bacteroidales bacterium | reverse complement strand
ATCAAAACCTCTATGGCACCAACTCCATACTTCTGCATAGAGGCTGGAAATGTGTGTATGAAACTATATTTCTTCAATTCCTGTTCTATACTCTTCTTTAGCGTACCCTGCCCTACACCATGAATGAATATAACCTTGTCTAGATTGCGTGTTATTGCCTCATTCAAACATTTATTGAAATAATCCATTTGCAAAGTCAGCATATCGTGTGCTCCCATTCCCATTTCATCGTCGGTAAGTTCCTCTATATGAAGGTCAACCTCTGCTTCGGTACGATTAAGCATGTGTTTGTCGAAAAAAGATACCGGTTTGTTTTCCTTAACCTTGACAATAAAATCACCTTTCTCCTTTTTGATTTTCTCAACCATCTTTTTCATATCCACAGGTGCCAGAAAACTTTCTTGTTTGTCCAAAATCACAACTGGAACCACCATAGCCTTTTCTGCAAACAAGCCATTAGGTTCGAAACAGCCCTCTTTATAGAATTTTTGGCTATGTATCTTTATTTGATAGCTTGCCGGCATAAGTATTTTGTTGTCATCATCCTTATGAAACAAAATTTGCAAAGCACCATTCGCCCATCTGTCTATTTCTCCCGCCTGTGCAGAAGCAAGCATTATCTTTTCTTTTTCTTCCAATGAGCCAAAATCTTCTCCTTTATAGCTTCCATCGTCTTTTTTCAAAAACAAAGAATACAAAATTGAGTAATCTGTATTATTTACCAAATATATATCAAATCCTCCCGTAAGAATCCATTGCTGGTCTTTGGGAACATAGGCAAGATATATGCCTTTATCCATTTGCTGTCCTTTTCTGGAAAGATAAAGTTTGTCTATTCTTACATCATCCAAAGATTCTTCTTTTGTTTCCTTTGCATCGTTCTGCTCATTGAAAGAACTGCCTTGAGATGTAAACATTTTGCCAGCCTTATCCTCTACATAGTCGAGTATTATCTCACTGGTAAGGGTAGGAATCTCGAATCCCTCCTCCTCAACATTGACTAAAACTGGCGAAACAACCTTTGTAATAATTCCACCACCTGTCCTATTCAAAAATTTAACCTTATCGCCAACCTTAAACTGTGTCATAATTTTCTATATTATATTATTAGTGTTTATATCAATTCATCTGCAAATTTCTTAAAGTCTATTCCGTCGAAGTTGCCCGAAGACATCATAAGCAAACAAAGGTTATTCATTTCCAAAGCCCTTATTTGAGCAATCATTTCTTCTTTATCGGTAAAAACTCTTAAATCTTTTCTTGCAAAAGCCTCATATACTTTTTCTTTGTCAAGTTCTGGCAAACGCTTCAACTGCAGTGCATGATGATTATAATAGACCATTGCCACATCTGCCTTGTCCATAGTGTTTTTGTAGTGGGTTAGAAACTCTTGTGTTAGGGAAGAAAAAGTGTGAAGTTCCATACAAGCCACAAGTTTTCTATTCGGGAACTGTTCTCTTACGGCAGAAATAGTCGCCTGCAACTTTGAAGGAGAGTGAGCAAAATCCTTAAAAATGCTTACGCTGTTGTTCTTCTTTACAAGTTCAAGCCTTTTTGATGCTCCTTTGAAACTCTGCATTGCAACAAGAAAATCTTCATTGCTTATACCAAGTTTTTCGCAAACAAGCATGGCTGCATTCATATTCATAAGGTTATGATTGCCAAAAACTGCCATAGGATATTCCTTGCCTTGATATTGCACTATAGTAATACCGTTTTCTAATCGTGAAGG
>JABUUQ010000002.1:689971-695598 GCA_021443125.1 Bacteroidales bacterium | reverse complement strand
TTTTTCTTTAATGCTATAGCTAAATTGTGCATGGCACTTCCTGCAATGGCAATAAAATGTACTCTCATATATTGTATGTATTTGTTGTTTTTACAAAATTAAGCAATTTATTTCACTTGATGCCTCTTAATGTAATCTTTCTGAAATAAAACGCCGTTTCAAAAAATTAAAACAAAGGAATAAAAAATTAAAAGCAAGGAATAATTTTCCAAAACAACGAAAAAAAAGAAAAAAAACTTTGCAATTGAAAAAAATATGCTATATTTGCATTTTGAAAAATATGTACAAAACTAAACGTTATAAAAACAAACATTAATTAAAACCAAAACAACAATGAAAAAAACATTATTAGCAATTGCATTGTTTATGGCTTCAGCTTGCGTTTTTGCTCAAGTTAATGTTGCTGACAACAAAGCAAAGACTGGTCTTAAGGATGTTAAGAAAGCTATGAACATTCAAAAACCAGCTGTAAACCACAATAAGGCTGCAAAGGCAATACCTAACACTACAAGCCTTATTGAATTCAACGACCAAACTACTTATACAACAGGTACTTTGGCAAACCACACAACAGTTGACTACGTATGGAGAGTTCAACCAGACACTACATTAGAAGAAGCCAACTACGCAGACCTTCACGATGGTTTCGGTCTTGAAGATGGTTCTTGGTATAATACTTGGTTTGTTGATATGGAAGACCAATGTGGTATCAACGCTGTTGATGGTTTCGCATACATCTACCCTAGAGGTGCACAAACAACACCAGGTTCACAGTACACAACTTTCAATGCTTATATTGCTTCAAACACTCCAGTTTCAACTTATGGCATGAGAGGTATTGATATCTATATGGGTCAATATGTTATGCGTTTCAACAAAGACCAATTCTATATTGATTGGAGCCACGATGCAAACTTCTCAACATACGATTCTATCGAATTAAATATTAAAGGTGTTGAAATGGATGTTAATGAAAGAAAACGTGGTATTATTCGCGTAAATATACCTAACGGAACAGATATCCCTGTAATTTCTACAGACCCTTCTGAATTAACTTATTTCCGTGTACGTTACTATTCTCCAGCACAAGATATGTCAAATGGTTATATATGGATTATAGACAACCTTTCTTATGCTGAAGCTCCTGAATCACGTGTAGATATAATAAATTCTACATTCTACAATGGTTATTCTATCATACCTGCAGGTGTTACTCCAGATCAACTTTACAGTTCAGCAACAATTGCTAATACAGGTACTGACTCTATAGCAAATGTAAAATTGGTTTCTAACTTTAATGCAATCTCTTACAACCAAGAAGACTCTGTTTATGTTTACACTAACATGGGCAGCAGCCACACTGCAGACACAAGCGAACTATTCCTTGGTTCTGGTTTCTATCTAGCAGATTTCACTACTGCATCTCAAGATGTTGTTCAAGTAATTAGAAGACATCACGATGTTGAAGCTCTATCTGACCCTCAATATTGTGCTGAAATTGGTGCTTATGCTGTAACAAGCGAAGTATCTTACCTAAACACAAGAACAAACGAAACAGGCAGAGACGAACTTGCTGACACTGTTGATTATAGCGTTGAAGACCAAATGGTAACAGTTGAAGGTTGCTACAGATGGGCAAGAGACCTTGACATTCTTGTTGAGGCATATGCTTTCACAGCTGGTATCACTTCAGATGGTTATATTTCAGACGTTGCTAACTACAGAACAGCTGGTTACAAAGTTTGTGTTGGTTACACTGCATTAGAAATGGCTAACCCTCTTTATGCTCGTGGTGTTGAACTTGTTCCTGCTATGGACTCTTGTAGAGCAGGCGTTACAATCAAATCTTCTTTGTTGATGGTTAACCCAGAAGCAACAACTTGGGATGACTATATCATGGTTGCAACTGACGAAGACGACAACGCAATTGAATCTTCAGATTACACTCTTACAGATTCTGACCTTAACACAAGCACAGATCCTCAATATCTTGACGTAATGTATTCTACTGAAAGAACAAGAACTGATGGTAGCGTTGTTCCTGCATTCAACTCTATTTATCTTCCTTTCAACTATGGTGCAAAAGAATTGGAAGAAGGCATGACTTACTATGCTTGTTATGAACTTGCAAGCAATGGTAGATTTGCAGTAGGTTCTGACTACACAGGCTGGTCAAGATTTGGTAGTGGTGATGCTTTGAATCTATTGGTATTCTCTCCAGGTGCACAGTCTGGTTCAAGCTATGATTGGGGTGGCATGTACTTCTACTCTAGCTGGACTGATTATGCAGCTCCTATGATTAGATTGGTTGTTTCTCCAGAATCAAAAATCATCGACGGTTTGAACGATATTGAATCAAATACTTCTTTGAATGTTTATCCTAACCCTGCAACAACTCACGCTGTAGCAAGCTTCACTCTTGCTCAAAGAGGTGATGTTACAATCACAGTTACAGACCTTATGGGTAGAACAGTTCTTTCTCAAAACGAAGGAACAAAAGAAGCTGGTATTAATTACAATACTAACATCAACGTTAGCAACTTGAACAACGGAACATACTTCTGCACAATCAATGTTAACGGAACTTCAACAACATCTAAACTTGTTGTAAACAGATAATAGATAGATTAGTCTAAATATCTAAAAGGTGGCTCTGAAAAGATGCCACCTTTTTTTGTACAACAGATTTTGCAAGGTAAGGATTTTTTCGTATTTTTGCGTTTTGCTTTATAACTAAATTTTGTAGAGAAAACCTAACAATGAAAAACAACAAATTCAAACATATCTGCATTTTACTATTGTGTAGTATTTACTGCTCCATGCTTTTTGCTATACCTGCCAAAAGTGGTTTAATTTCAACAATACAGAAAGACAGAAGATTATTAGACCTTTATCTTTTCGGTGATGAGTTTTTGAGTTTTGCAAAAACAACAGACGGTTACACAATACTACCCAACACCGACGGCAATTACTATTATGCTGTTTTGGATGCAAATGGCAATATGGTTTGTTCCGAATATCTTGCAGCAAATCCTGAATTGAGAACAGGAAAAGAAAACAAATTCTTAAGCAAAACAAAGAAAAATATATCCTTCTCGCCACAACAACGGCAACAAAGCAACGAAAGAAAATCAAAACAAATGCTTTCTTCTAATTTTCCTACCACTGGAAACAATCCTCTTTTGATCATTCTTGTTGATTTCCCAGACAGAGCATTCTCTTGCTCACGAGAAGATTTTGAAAACCTAGCAAATCAAACTGGATACTCTGTAAATGGTGGCACTGGTTGTCTTAGAGAGTATTATTCCGACAATTCATTCAATCAACTCAACCTTATACCTACTGTTGTTGGGCCTTACACTCTTTCACACAATATGGCATACTATGGCGCACAGGAAGGAAGCGATGTTGATATACGACCTCAGCTTATGGCATACGAAGCTGTTAAACTTGCGGACTCTCTTGGTGGTATAGACTTTACTCAATTTGATGTAAATAACGACAACATTATTGATGCCATACATATTATTTTTGCAGGGCTGCCTCAATCTTCTTCAGCAGAAGCAGACGCCATTTGGCCTCACCGTTGGTTTGTAGTGCCTAACGATTCCATTAATCCCTATTTTGATGGCAAACAAATGAAAGACTATTCTTGTTCTGGCGAAAAAAGAGGTCATGGCATTATGGACGGTATAGGAACAATTTGCCACGAGTTTGGTCATGTGCTTGGCCTTCCCGATTTCTACGACACGGACTATGAAGGTTCAGGAGGCAATTGCATAGGTCTTTCTTCTTGGAGTACCATGGCTTCAGGCTCTTACAACAATAACGGAAGCACTCCACCTATTTTCAATGCCAACGAAAGAAGTGTTTTAGGTTGGATGTCTTTGGATACTCTAAGCATTGCAGGCACTTATACTGCTTATGCTTTGAATGATTCCAACTCTGCATTTATGTTCACCACAAGCGATACCGACGATTACTATATTATAGAAAACAGAAAAAGAACAGGTTGGGATACTTACCTTCCTAACAACGGCTTGCTTATATATCACATAAAAGAATCTTATATGGGCGACAATTGTCTTAATTGCAATCCAGAATTTCAAAAGTGCGATATTGTTGAAGCAGACAATGATTCTTATGCTGTTTCTTTGGCAAGAGATGTTTTCACAGATCCAGCAGTCAATAACTACTTTACAAACTATAATACACCTTATTGCTTCAAATGGAGCGATATGTCAAAGGTTGATAAGCCTATAACTCAAATAACTATGGATAGTCTTGGCAATGTTTCTTTCCGTTATTGCATTCCAGACACAAATGCAATAGTAAAGACGGCAGGACACCAACAGAATTCAGATATTTCCTATACTTTGAAAGGCGAATTGGTATATGAAGGCATAGGTCAAAATCCACAGAAAGGCTTTATCTTTGCCGACAACAATGCAATGAACAATTTTTCTTTCTATTCTGCCACATCAATGACAGACAATATTTTCTCAGAAACAATAAGCAATTTGAATTATAGCCAAACATATTATTACAAAGCTGTTTTGATAGTAGCAAACGGCGACACTATTTTTGGCACAACAAACAATTTTACGACAAACAACGGACAACCTTCTTTGCTTCTTCATCCTATCACAACTATTGGTTTGGATTCTTTGGTTATCTCGGTATCCAAAACTGCCGATGGTGCATTCCCTATTACTGAATATGGTTTTGTTTACGACTCTATTTCAACCTTGGACACTTCAAGCAACAAAATAAGTTTCAACGGCGACTTTTCAACTGCCTCTGCTACACTTTCAAATCTGGAACAAAATACAAAATACTATGTCAAAGCCTATGTAATTACGAATTTAGGAGTAAGATATAGCACTAGTGTACATGCCACAACTCGTTTTATTCCTATAGAAAACAATACCATACAAGCGTTTGAAGGAACGAAGTGCTACGGCGAATCTTGGGACAATGCCATAGGTTCAGAGCCAACAGGTGGCAAAGGCAACTTCAATTATCTATGGCAAATCAAGAGTTCAAGAAATGGTTCTTGGACAGAGGCCGACAGCATCAACAATGCAAGAGATTACGAGATAGGAACACCTGAAGCAACTATATGGTTGAGAAGATTGGTATTTTCTTACAATATCAAAGACACTTCAAACGAAATAAAGATAGACATAAAGAAATCTAACGCAGGTAAAATCTATGGCAAAGACAGTCTTTCTGTTGCCTCTTTAGACACTCTTATTCTTAAAAACTACTCTGGCACTTTGCTTTCTTGGTATGTTAATGATGAAAATCTTGTTCCTGTGAATTTCTTGCAAAACTCCGACACCATTTCCTTTAGCAGCGATGTGGCAACTACTATAAACGTTATTGCAGAAGTTCAAGACTCCACCTGCCCTATTGCTTCAACCGAAAAAATCGTTGTTTTCCATGACAACGAATCTTGTTTGAACAATGTGGCAGAAACATTAAATAACATAAACATCACTCCTAACCCTGCAAAAGATTTTGTTGTTGTTTCCGCACAGCAACCTATACACTGCGATATGGCTTTGATAGATATGCAAGGCAAGGAAATTTTAACAAGAACTAATATAAACACAAAAGAATTT
>JABUUQ010000002.1:688018-689962 GCA_021443125.1 Bacteroidales bacterium | reverse complement strand
TTGCTGAACTGAAAGAAGGCACTTATATTCTTCATTTGTTCAACACAAAAAACAGCATACAAAAGAAACTGATTATTAAACGATAAACGAAACCTTGTTTCAAAAAATTAGAACTTGCTTCTAAAAAATTAAAACAAAGGAATAATTTTTTATTTTAAGCTTTAACGATGGGCATAAAATTTGATAAAAAGAATTTATAGAAAATAATTAAATACTTACAGATATGAAATTTTTCAAAAAAACACTAATGGTAATTGCAATGCTATTGTTGAGCGTTGCAACTTTTGCAGTTCCTGCAAATCCTAAACCTGTTACGGTTGTACAACCTAATGGCAAGCATCTTACTTTCATTCTTCAGGGTGATGAAAGGGTAAATTGGGCAAAAACTCTTGATGGCTATAGTCTTTTGAGCAACAAAGACGGCAACAAGGTGTATGCTATGTTGGATGCAAACGGAAATATGGTTGCTTCTAATGTTTTGGCTTGCAATCCAGAAGAACGTTCAGCTGAAGAGATAGCTTTTCTTTCTACAATCCAGCCAAACCTATTCTTTTCTACTGAACAAATAAGGATAAAAAGAGAAGGTTTTGCCAAAATTTCAGGTATGAATCAAGAAGGCCCTACTGCAAAATATCCAACAACGGGTGTAGATTCTTTGTTGGTTATTCTTGTTAGCTTCAGCGACCTTGACTTCACTTTTACCAATCAAGATTTTGTAAACCTTACAGCACAATCTAACTACAACAACACTGGTAGCGTAAAAGACTACTTCCTTGAACAATCAGACAGCACTTTCGAAATGGCTATCAGAGTTGTAGGTCCTTACACTTTGCCAAACAATATGGCTTACTATGGAGGACACGCCACATACTACGGACAAGAGATTCATGACAAAAATATGACTTACTTTGTTAGAGATGCTATAAACGCAGCTGACCCTGATGTAGATTTTTCTCACTTCGACAACGATGGAGACGGCAAAGTTGATGGTATGCATATTATTTTTGCCGGCACTCCTGAGTCTTCAACAGGTCATGACGATGAAATATGGCCTCATCGTGGCGATGTAAATTCAAGCATTCAAAAAGACGGTGTTCGTTTCACTGTATATTCTTGCTCTGCTGAAAAACGCACAAATACTCAAATGGACAACATAGGAACAATCTGCCACGAATTTGGTCATGTTCTTGGTTTGCCAGACGATTACGATACAGACTATGAAGGAAACAACGGAAGTGCAATTACTACAGGCACTTGGGATGTTATGTGTGAAGGTTCATACAACAACAATGGTGCAACACCTCCTTATTGGTCAACATGGCAAAAATCTCTTACAAATTGGATTTCCCTTATAGACACTTTGGATGTAAGCACTGCAAGAGATTCCATTCGTGTTCCTTGTGTTTCTGGCAAGAAAGACACTTGTTTCTATGTACATATCTCTGGAAATGAATTCTTCCTTATAGAAGCAAGAAGAAAAGTTAATTGGGATAGATACATTCCTGGAAATGGTTTGATTATATACCATGGTAATCAAGGCAGAATAAACTCTTGGATAAACAATCAGAACAATAATATCAATGTAAACCCAAATGACAGAGGTTGGTTTATAGAACCTTCCGACGGCATTTTGTCTCACACAAATACTGCCTATGCTCCATTCCCTGGAACCTCACAGATAGCATATTTCACTGCTGATTCTCCAAACGCAATGACACTTGCCAACGGCACAACAAGCGTTAGCGGTATTTCTTTCACAGATATTCATTATGTTGACGACTCTACTTTGATGTTCAACTTCAATTCCACTCTTCCTATGGTAACAACCAACAATGCAAGCAACATAGGATTATACAGTTTCGATGCTTCTGGCGATATAATGTATGCTGGCTCTGGCACAATTCAATCAAAAGGTGTTGTTTATTCAACTGCAGAAGATTTCAC
>JABUUQ010000002.1:685109-687958 GCA_021443125.1 Bacteroidales bacterium | reverse complement strand
TCTATTGATAATCTTGAAAGAGGCGAAACATACTATTATCGTTCTTTCGTTATCTCTTCCACTGGTATGGGTATGGGCATTGTTAAGTCAATGCAAACTCGTACAGGCTTTGGAACAGTAACAACAATGGGTGCTCAAAACATCGATAGCACTTCTGCAAGACTTAGAGGCACCATGACCTATACAGGTATGGCTCCATTCATTGCCAAAGGTTTCGTTTACACAACAGATTCTGAAGAATTGCCAAGCATAGAAAACGCAACAGTTATTTCTCTTACAGATTCAACAACAGGACAATTCACCTATGACCTTACAGGCCTTACTCAAGGAACAACCTACTATGTAAGAGCATTTGTAACCAACGAATACGGCACAGGCTACGGTATGAGAAATTCTTTCCAAACTCTTTACCCTGCAATAACCAACAACCAGATTGCATCTAATCAGCAAGTATGCCAAGGCGTTACCCCTCAACAAATCACAGGACAAACTCCTCAAGGTGGTTTTGGCAACTTCACATACAAATGGGAACAAAAGAAAACAAACTCTGCTTGGGAAGATGCCGAAGGAGTAAATGACCAAATCAACTATCAGCCTCAAATTCTTCAAGACAGCACACAATTCAGAAGAATTGTTTATTCAGACGGAAGAGTAAATAGTACTTCAAACACAGTTCTTATTGATGTTCGCATCTCAAGAGGTGGCAACATTCAATTCGCCCTTGACACTGTGGAACAAAACTCTCAACACCAAATGAAACTTATCAACCACAGAGGCGATTTGGTTGCTTGGGAAGTATCTTCAAACAATGGTGAAGACTACACTGCAATAAACACTTTGGAAAACCCATACAATGCCACTTTCGATGCTCTTGGCGAATTTATCTACAGAGCAAAAGTTCAGATTGATGCTTGTCCAGAGGCTTATTCAACAACAAAGACAGTAAATGTAATTTCTACCGAATCAATCAACGATGTTGCCAATGCTATAGACTTTTCTATTATGCCAAACCCTTCTTCTAACGGAACATTTGCAATAAATGCCGATATTGACAACGCAACAATAATCATCAGCAATGTTCTTGGACAAAAAGTCTATGAAGAAAACAATGCAGACCTAAGAAACAAAACTATCAGTCTTAGCGTTGAAGATGGTTCTTATTTTGTTACCATAATGGAAAACAACAAGAAAGCAACACAACAACTAATCATAAAGAAATAACAAACTAAAAAAACAATAAAACAATGAACAAAGCTATAAACACAAAAAACGCACCTGCTGCAATAGGCCCTTATTCTCAAGCTATTCAAGCAGGCAATGGTATGGTTTTCATTTCAGGACAATTGCCTGTAAATCCAGAAACTGGCGAAGTACCTGAAGGCATTACAGCACAAACAGAACAATCTCTAAAAAACATTGGCGCCATTTTAGAGGAAGCAGGTCTTTCTTTCAAAGATGTTTGCAAGACAACTTGTTTGCTTTCTTCTATGGATAATTTTGTTGCTATGAACGAAGTTTATGCAAAATTCTTCAACGAGCCTTTCCCAGCAAGAGCAGCTTTTGCAGTGGTAAAACTTCCTAAAGGTGTGCTTGTTGAGATAGAAGCCATAGCATACAAAAACTAATTGCCATAAAAAAGAAAAACCATAATTTTTCATTTTAATAACATATTTGTTGAGGGTTCTCTTTCGTGGGGAACTCTCTTTTTTGTTGTGCAAAATTCTTTCCTTGTTCTAAAAAATTTTTCTGGCGTTTTATTTTGCTGAAACGGCGTTTTATTTTTTGCTTTTTTCGGTTAAAAATTTGAGGATTAAAATAAAAATCGTACTTTTGCAAATACCTGACAATAGTGTCAGGATTTAATATGTAGCATTTTGCTATTGTAAGACCTTATTAAAATCGCCAATAGAGATAAGCACTTACGATGATAGTAAAAGTTCACTGTGTTTCAGTGGACTATACCTATGTAAGTGCAGGTGTTTGGCGATACCTTATAAGGTCGTAGGTGGGTCCACTTCTTTTTTATTAAATTTTTTCGGACAAACTTTTTTCAATAACAAGTGCTGCCAAAAACAAAAATTATGGCAGAAAATAAAAATTTGCAGAGTGCAAAAAGAGCAAAGAAAGATGAATTTTACACTCAACTTGATGATATCAGTAGAGAATTAAAAGAATATGAAGAACATTTTAAGGGCAAAATTGTTCTTTGCAATTGCGACGACCCTTATGAAAGCAATTTCTTAAAATTTTTTGCACTTAAATTTAATGATTGGGGTATAAAGAAAATTATAGCAACTTGCTATAATGGTTCACCAATAGCAAGCAACCAATTGGAACTATTTGAAAAAGGAAACCCTACTCCTATTACTAAAACGGCACACAAGATAGAAATCACAGAAGTAACCGATATAAATAACGATGGGGCTATAGATTTAGAAGATGTAAAGTTATTGATACAACAAAAAGGCATGGTTGTTCAATTGAAAGGTAGTGGTGATTTTCGTTCAAAAGAATGTATAGAATTACTAAAAGAAGCTGATATAGTTGTAACCAACCCACCATTCTCTCTATTTAGGGAATATGTAGAACAACTTATTGAATACAATAAAAAGTTTATAATTATTGGAAATGTCAATGCTATAACATATAAAGAGATATTCCCTCTAATAAAAGACAACAAATTATGGTTAGGTCCAAGCATATCAAGTGGAGATAGGAAATTCTATGTTCCAGACGATTATCCATTATCAGCAGCAGGTTGTGGTATAGAGGAAGACGGCAGACACTTTATTAGAGTTAAAGGTGTAAGATGGTTTACCAATCTTGAACATAAGAAAAGAAATGAATAT
>JABUUQ010000002.1:681271-684817 GCA_021443125.1 Bacteroidales bacterium | reverse complement strand
AAACAACAATGAAAATAGAATTAAAGCAAATCAAAGTCAGAGAACTTTTTGAAGGTTTTGTAAATAATGAAGAAGAAGGTGTTTTGGGCTATTATGGCAAACTGAACATAAGGCCAAAATATCAAAGAGAGTTTGTGTATAAAGAGAATCAGCAAAAGGCTGTTATAGACACAATAATCAAAGGTTTTCCTTTGAATGTTATGTATTGGGTTAAGAACGAAGAAGGCACTTTTGAATTGCTCGATGGTCAGCAGAGAACTTTAAGCATTTGTTCTTTTTTGTTGGGCGAATTCTTTATTGATTGGGACGGCGTTATTAAATATGCAAGCAATCTTACCAAAGAGCAGAAAGAAAGCATTTTGAATTATGATTTAATGATTTATATTTGCAGCGAAGGCTCCGACGCAGAGAAATTGGATTGGTTTCAAACTATCAACATTGCAGGTGAAAAGCTTACCACACAAGAGATTCGCAACGCTATCTATGCAGGCTCTTGGGTTACGGCGGCAAAAAGAAAGTTTTCGAAAACACAATGCGTTGCCTACAAAGAAGGTTCCGACTATATGACTGGCAATTGCATTCGTCAGGAGTATTTGGAAACTGTATTGAAATGGATTTGCGACAGAGAAGGCATGAAGATTGAGGAATATATGGCAAAGCATATGCATGATGAAAATGCAGACGAACTTTGGATGTATTTCAAAAATGTTATGGAGTGGGTAAAACTAAAATTCACCACCTACCGCAAGGAAATGAAAAATGTTGAGTGGGGATTACTATATAATAAGTTCAAAGACCATAAACTTGACGCCACAGCATTGGAAAAAGAGATAAAACTTTTGATGGAGGACGATGAAGTGGAAAACAAGAAAGGTATATATTATTATGTTTTGGACAGAGCGGAAAAACATTTGAACTTGCGTGCTTTCTCCAAAAGTATGGCAAGAAGCGTCTATGAGAAACAAAAAGGTATCTGCCCTATATGCAAAAAGCATTTTGAATTTGAAGAAATGGAAGCCGACCATATCATTCCTTGGAGCAAAGGTGGCAAAACAACTATAGACAATTGCCAGATGTTGTGCAAAAAAGACAATATAGAAAAGTCAAACAAATAGCAAAAACTTGATAAAAAAAGATTGAAAAACCAAAATTTTGCAAACAAAAAGCATGATTTTTCATAAAAACACCGCAATGAAAAGAATTAACAAAGAATTTTTATTTTGTTGTTTTTCTTTCATTTAGCATAAGTTTGGAAAATAATTTTCAAAATAATTGTAAAAATATTTTGCAGATAAAAAAAAATGCTATACCTTTGCAAACGTTTTCATAAGGCTTAAAGTTTTTAATGGTAGCGGTCCCTTAGCTCAGTTGGTTAGAGCATCTGACTCATAATCAGAGGGTCCTTGGTTCGAGCCCAAGAGGGACCACAAAAGAAGGGAAAGAAAAACCTTCTTTTTTGTTTTGTTTTCATAATGGTGATAGTAAAAACGGCACTTCAAAATAAAGAGTGCCGTTTTTCTTTTATGAATTTATTATCTTATAACGTAAAAACACTGCCCCACAACAAAGTTATAGAGCAGTCGTATGGCTAAATATCAAGCGTTTTCAAAAATTCCGTACAATCTTCAAAAGTCTTAAATGTATGCTCCTCTGGAACAAGCTCCGGAATCAACTTCATCTCGTTAAGCATATAAAGAGGCTGCGGCTGTATTATTGTCATCAACACCATAACTCCACTTTCCTGCAAATCCTTTATGGCAGTCTCCATCGCATAAAGGCCAGACTGATCCATAAACGACACTAATCGCATACGAATAATAACAACCTTCGCATCCTTTGGAACATCGTGCATCACCTCTTGGAACTTTGTGATAGATCCAAAGAAGATTGGACCATTCAAACGCTGGATATAAATCTTGTGTTTGATATTTTCAGGCACTCCACCCTCGTCTGACCATGGGCTCTCCTTGTCAAAATTCGTCATCTCACTGGAACTGTATCCGCCTTCTACCAAATCGCCAGCCCTTTTCATGAATAATACACACGCAATAATCATTCCGATGCCTACTGCGGTAAGAAGATCCACGAAAACAGTCATCGCCAACACCACTATCAAGACAAACGCATCGGCTCTCGGTATTTTCAACAAATCTTTCAAACCTTTGAAATCAATAATTCCCCATCCTACCGTAATCAAAATGCCAGCTAACACACTCAAAGGCACGAACTTAACCAAACTACTCAAGCCAAGCAACACCGCAATCAAGAAAATAGAATGCACCATTCCCGAAAGCTGAGTCCTGCCACCACTTTTCACATTCACCACTGTTCGCATCGTCGCACCAGCTCCTGCTATTCCACAAAACAATCCAGAAACCATGTTGCCAATTCCTTGACCTACAAGCTCTTTGTTGGAGTTATGCTTAGTTTTTGTGATGTTATCCGCAACAACACTCGTCAATAAAGTGTCTATCGAACCCAAACCTGCAAGCGTCAAACCAGGAATCACCGCAGCCTTCAGCATATTCGCCCAATCCAAACCCGCAAGCGAAATACCCTCCTTTGCAAAAAACGGCATAGGTAGGCCAGCTGGTATAGCACCTATAAGAAGCGACTCATCCATCCTAAATAACAACGACACCAAAGTCATAACCACCAAAGCAACAAGCGTAGATGGCACCTTCTTTGTTAAAAATGGGAACAGTTTTATAATAATTATTGTGCCCAAACCAAGCAACAAAGCCGTATAAGAAGGACCTTCAGACACAATTTCAGGAAATTTCATCACCATATCTACCACTAACACAGGCGAATGCAAACCTAACAAAGGGTAAATCTGCTGTAGGATGATTATAATGCCGATACCACTCATGAAACCCGACAAAACAGGATAGGGGATGTAACGAACATACTTGCCAATCTTGATAATTCCAAACAAAATCTGGAAAACACCACAAAACAAACCAGCAAGCGACATGGTAATCAAAACACTTGATACACTGCCACTTGAACTTGCCCAAGCACCCGAAACAAGCGACGCCGTGATTACTGTCATTGGGCCCGTAGGTCCTGAAATCTGAGAGTGCGTTCCGCCAAACAAAGAAGCAAAAAAGCCTAACAATGCAGCACCCACAAGACCTGCAAGCGCACCTATTGAAGAAGCGTTAGGGACTCCCCCAAAAGCCTGAATACCAAAGGCTAAAGCCAATGGCAAAGCAACAATTCCAGCAGTTATACCGCCAAAAATATCACCTTTTACATTTTTTAATAAATTCATACTTAAAAATTAGTTAGTTATTGTTAATAATCTTAAATTTAGTGCGAAGATACAACATTTTTTTCACAAAACATATGAATCAAAAAGCAATATTTGCGAAATTTTTATACCTATATATTATATATAGGTGTAGAATTTGAAACTCAAAACCAAGATTTTGCCATCCATATTGGCGAATGGTGCAGTGAAAGTGTCGTTTTCAGTGCATCGTTCACGAATTTTTGAACTGAAAAGCAAGGTAACTTCGTTACTTTCTTCGGCTTACGCAT
>JABUUQ010000002.1:677011-680406 GCA_021443125.1 Bacteroidales bacterium | reverse complement strand
ACTCGCGTGAAACAGAAAATATTTTATAAAAAATTTGGTGGTTAAAAATATTTTTTCTAAAGATTTTAGTGCATAGTTCGGTGTCTTCGGCAACATTGTTGCACTTTTCGGCTACGCATTCTTGATTTTGAGTGTATAATTCACCAGTATAGAGTCTAAAAACGAGTATTTGTTGCTCTATACTCGCGAACTATGGCAACATTGTTGCTTTTTTCGGCTACGACATCTTCGATGCTTTACTCGGCTACCGCATTTTCACTGCATCATTCGCGAGTGTAGAGAGTGGAAAGTTGATTTTCAGTGCAGAATTCTACACATATATATAATATATTGGCGAACGATGCAGTGGAAAGTTGGGTTGGGGATTGGGTTTGTGGGTTTAGTTGAAATAAACCGTCTTTAGAGTGAGCAGATTCATCGCATTAGGGTGAAGATTCTGCACTTTCTTTTGTGTAAAACGCAGAACCTCATCGTAATAAAGAACAACTATTGGTGCTTCTTCGATGATTATCTGGTTCATTTGCTTGTATAGATTTTCGCGTTTTTGCTTTGAGGTTTCTTTTCCGGCCTGTTCGTAGAGTTTATCGTAGGTTTTGTTGTGAAAATGCGTGTAGTTAGGGCCGTGAGGTGCGAAGTTTTTGGAGTAAAACAAAGAAAGGTAGTTCTCAGAATCGGGATAATCGGCTATCCATGAGCCTCTAAACCAATTAGTTTTGCCTTGTGCCATCATTTCTCGAAGTTCTGCCGGCGGATTTACGTCAAGTGCTACGTTCATTCCAAGAAGTGTGAGTTGTTGTTGAAGATATTTGCACAAATCTAGGTAAGCTGATGTGGTGGAAAGGGTTATCGTGGGCTTTTTTTCGTAATAGCCCGCCTCTTTTAGCAGTTGTCGTGCTTTTTTAGGGTTGTAGGTGTAGGCAAATTGAGCATCTGGTGAGAAACCTTGAAGACCTCGTGGTATGATTCCGTAGTTTCCGGCAAATCCTATGTTGTTTCGCAAGTATCTAATCATCTTTTCCCTATCGAATCCGTAGTTTATAGCTTGGCGAATCTTCTTGTTGAGCAGTGGATTGTTCTTATCGGTGGGGTCAATGTAGAATCCGAGGTATTCAGTGTTGAGATAGGCTTGTTTATGCATGTTTATCTTGTCGGCATATTTTGGTTGTAGTGTCCCCTTTCTTGTGAGTATCTCGTCTTTATAGTTAGGGTCTATGCCAGAAATAAAGTCTATGTTGCCTTTAACGAACTCTAAAAATACGCTTTGCTTGTCTACGATGAAGGAAACATTGACTGCATCGAGATAAGGCAGCGTTCTACCCTTCTCATCTTTCTCAAAATAGTTTTCATTCTTCAAAAGCACAAGTTTAACGCCCTCTTTCCAGTATTGAAACTTGAAAGCGCCTGTACCAATTGGATGTTTCCTGAAATCTTTTCCATAGAATTCCACAGCTTCTCTTGGTACTACATAAGTGTAAGGCATAGTTAGGAGTCCCAAAAAGGGTGCAAAAGGCTCTTTAAGTTCGATTTGCAGAGTGGAATCGTTGAGTGCAGTGAAGCAATACTTGTTTCCATGCTTTGCAACATGCTCAAAAACCCATGATCCAGGGGCTGCAAGTTTTTCATCCAAGACTCTGTTGAAAGAATAGACAAAATCTTCTGCTATAACTTGCCTTGTGTGTTTGGGATTGGTGAAGGATTGGTCTTTATGGAAGTATACATCGTTGCGAAGGATGAATGTGTATGTTTTTGCATCATCGCTGATTGAGAAACTTTTGGCTATGCATGGCTGAACTTGAAGATTGGAGTCCAACTGTAGCAAACCATTATATATTTGATTATCCACCCATATCATTGCTTGGTCTTTGGCAAATGCAGGGTCGAGAGAAGTTAGCGATGCGGTCTCGTTGTAATGGAAAATCATCTTATCGGACTTCTTCTCTTTGGTACATGAGAAAAAAGCCAGACAACAAACAAAGATTGCTATGTATTTAATGCTTGAATGTTTCAAAATTCTGTCCAAAAACACCTTCAGTTTTCTCAACTGTCATAAAGGCTTGTGGGTCTATATTCTTTATCAAACGCAGAAGCTTAACTTTTTCGTTTCTATGGCACACTACCATAAGAACTTTTGTGTCTTGTTTGGTGTACCAGCCAGTTCCATTCAAAAAAGTAACACCTCTCTTTATCTCGTTGCCTATAATATCGGCAATTTCATCATTCTTCTTTGAGAATACAAGAATTTTATAGGTTTGTTTTCGTCCGTCTATTATGTAATCTATTGTGTAGGTAAAGGAAATAAGCACTATGACGCCATAAACAATTTCTTGTATGCCATTACCAGGAATAAGTATTGAAGAAAGTATAACCATTGCATCAACCACCATAATAACACTGCCAAGAGATACATTATAGAATTTATTGAAAATCAATGCTAACACATCACTTCCTCCTGAATTGCCACCATTAGCAAAGACTATACCTATACCTATGCCAGACATAACACCTGCTATCAACGCACAAACAAAAGGTTCCAACTTGCCAAGTTCTACAACTGCAGGCCAGTCTTGAATTTTTAACACCTCCTGAAGCAATACAAAGATAATTGAGGTAACAATAATACCATATATGTTACTTATTGCAAATTGTTTGCCCAAAAAATAGAATCCCAAACAAAACAGAATTGCATTGATGATAAAATTGGTTACACCTGTAGGAAAGCCTGTTATAATATAAACAACTGAAGACAAACCCACAACACCGCCTCCAACTATGTGGTTGGGAATAAGGAATATTATCCATGCAACTGCGTACATCATTATTCCCAAAGCAATAAGGATATAGCGTCGCAAGATATTCCACAAAGATGGTTTTAGTTCTTGTGTCATTGATGATAGGATTATTTTGAATTTATTATGTTTATTATTTGTTCCAAACTAAGATTGCGTCCCAAAATATTATTCTGAGAATCCAACAAAATATTCTGAGGAATCGTTTTGAGATTATAAAGTTTTACTACAACAGAGTTCCAACGTTTCAAATCAGATACATTTGTCCATTTGTTGATACCATCGGCTGCTATTGCATTTGTCCATGCCAATTTGCTATCATCCAAAGAAACTGAAAGGATATTGAACTGTTTTTTGTTGTAACGTTTTGATAGTTTAAGGTATTCTATATTGTTTATTCTTGAATTGTTATCCCATGAAGCCCAAAAAGATACCAAAGTGTATTGACTGTTCTTTACATAAGCAGAAAGAGTTATAGGATTTTCATTTTGGTCTTCCAATGTAAAGTCTTTTGCTTTTGATGTTTGCTGATCTATATTTGATTCCTGTTCCTCGAGTTGCTCAACAAGAAGATGATATTGAAACATATCTTTTGCTTCACCATTAAGA
>JABUUQ010000002.1:671946-675562 GCA_021443125.1 Bacteroidales bacterium | reverse complement strand
TTCAAAATTATATGTTTCTTGTTTGCTAATTGAATAATTCGCGTTTAATATCTCTGTTTGTATCTCTTTCCTTTATACTGTCTCTTTTGTCATAGGCATGTTTGCCTTTTGCCAAAGCAATAGAGAGTTTTGCCCATCCTCTTTCGTCTATGTATAGACAAGTAGGCACAATAGTATAACCTTTCTCCTTGCTTTTCGCCTCAAGTTTTCTCAACTCTTTTTTTGTCAGCAAAAGTTTTCTGTCTCTCTTGGCTTCGAACTTTCCGAATGAAGAAAACCTGTACTCTGCAATATGCATCTGCATCACCCACAATTCTCCATTGTGAAAAGTGCAATAAGCATCATTCAAGTTTGCCTTTCCTGCCCTTATGCTTTTTATCTCACTGCCACAAAGCACCATACCGGCAGTGTATTCCTGCATAAGAAAATACAGAAAACTTGCTTTCTTGTTTTTTATCTCTACTATGTTTTTACCTTCTTTGGCTTTCATAAGTCTGCAAAGTTACGTTTTTTTTATGAGGTATCATAATCTTTTGCTGTTTTTTACAATATATTTTACTAACTTTGTAAAAATTTTTCAAAAACAATAAAGAAAACTCACAGCAATGATACATCGCACCATAGAATTTCACGGCAAAACAATAAATTTTCAAGATGAAGGATCTTCTGACGAAGTTTTGGTTCTTCTTCATGGTTTTATGAACAATTTGGAAGTATGGAAAACCTTCGTTCTCGATTATATGCGTTCCATAAGAGTGATAGCGATAGACCTTATAGGGCATGGCGAAAGCGATGTTGTGGAAGATGTTTCTTCAATGGAGTTGCAGGCAGAAGCAATAAAGGCTGTGCTGGATAGTCTAAATGTTTCAAAATGTGTTATGGTAGGTCATTCTATGGGAGGCATGATTACTTTGGCTTTTGCAGAAAAATATCCAGAATATCTAAAAGGTTTCTGTCTTCTTCACTCACAAGCCATGAGCGACAACCCCAAAGGCATAGAGAATCGCAAGCGTGCATGCAAACTTATCAACGATGACAAACTTAAATACATAGTTGATTTTATTCCAAACTTGTTTGCAAAAGACAATATCGCAAAATGTGCAAGCGAGATAGAGGATTTGAAAGATATTGCAATATCTACAAAAAAAGAAGGTATAGTCGCAGCACAACTTGGTATGATAGAAAGACGCGACAGACAGGATGTTTTGTCCTCAAGCACAGTTCCTGTTTTGTTTATTGCAGGAAGCCAGGATATAAGAATAGATATTCTCAACATAATGGCACAAGCGACTCTTCCTAAGTTCAGCGAGACAATGCTATTGGACTGCGGACACATGTCTTTCATTGAAGAAGAAAAAATAATAAAGCAAAGACTGCTTTCATTCACAAAAATGTGCTTTTCTCTATAATTTCTGATGGATTTCACAAAAGGCAGTATAGGCAGACAAATCATTACATTCAGTATTCCTATTATTTTAGGAAATCTTTTCCAACAACTATATTCCTTGGTCAATAGTGCATTCGTTGGCAACTTTCTTGGCGTCAAGGAATTGGCAGCCATAGGTGCCACCTACCCTGTTGTGTTTTTCATAACCAGCATGATTCTCGGTATAGGCAGTGGAGGAAGTGTTGTTGTCTCTCATTACTACGGAGCAAAGGACTACTCAAATGTGCATAAAGTAATAAGTACTTTCTATATCTTTTTCATAGCCTTGGGATTGCTTATTTGCTTTTTGGGTATAGTTTTTGCAAAACCCATATACGCCCTTTTGAATCTAGAAAACGATGTGCAGCAATATGCCGTTGCTTATTTCAGAATTTATATGATAGGCATGTTCTTTTCTGTGCTTTTTCATAGTGCCATAAGCATTCTCAGGGGACTTGGCGACTCACATACACAACTTTGGTTTCTTATTCCTGCCAACATTCTCAATGGTATTCTTTCATATATCTTTCTCGGACCTATGCATTTAGGCATTGAAGCATCGGCATGGGCGTCTGTAATATCGCAGTTTCTTGCCTTTGCCATTTTGTTTCTGTACCTGAACAAAAGCCACGAATTCGTAAGGTTGCCTTCTTTGAAACACCTTTGCTTCAACAAAGAGCATTTGAAACAAATAGTATCTGTGGGTGTTCCTACCGGTGTTCAGCAAAGCATAGTCGCCCTTACACAAATACTTATTCTGTATCTCGTTGCAATGTTCGGAACAACTGCAACTGCCGCCTATTCTTCAGCATCAAGAATAGAAAGCATAGCAATGTTGTTTATTCTCAACCTTTCACAAGCTCTTACATCGTTTGTCGGAACCAATATAGGAGCGGGATTGGAAGACAGATCAAGACAAGGGCTTAAGGTCTCTATAAAAATTATAGCAATTCTCTCTGCCATAACCCTTGCTATATTTGTATGTTGCGACTCTTGGCTTATTTCCCTATTTACCACCGACAGCAAGGTTATAGAGATTGGCAGTGAGTATCTTATGATAACTGGCTGTTTCTGGTTCTTATTCAGTTTTATGATGATGTACACGGCATTTTTCAGAGGTATAGGACACGCTTTAATAACTATGATGATTAGTTTTGTATGCTTGTGGATTATCCGTTTTCCTGTATCTTGGTTGCTTTCCAAAGAGTTCGGCACACTTGGAATATGGATTGGTGCACCTGTGTCTTGGCTTATTGCTGATATTATCTATATTTTGTACTATAGCAGAAACAAATGGACGAAAGCAAGGATTATCAAAACATTCCTTTGTTTTATTTTTTTCTTTCCTTGTTTTAATTCTTTCGATGCACAATGCCAAACAAACAAGCAAAACCTCATGGGGTTGTTTGCCAATCCTATGGATTTGCCTATAACTTCCACTGGCAATTTTGCTGAACTTCGTGGCTCTCATTTTCATTCTGGTTTGGACATTCGCACCAACGGAAAAACGGGATATGCTGTCTATGCTCCTGCCGACGGATATGTTTCAAGAATAAAAGTTCAGGCTTTTGGAGGAGGCAAGAATTTATATATAACCCACAACAACGGCTACACTACAGTATATATGCATTTGGAAAAATACGAAGGCAAAATTGGAGAATATGTTACTGAATATCAATATTCTCACAAATGCTATGAATTCGACCATTCTTTTTCAAAACCAGAGATATATGTAAAAAAAGGAGACCTTATAGGCATTTCCGGAGAGAGTGGTGCAGTGGCAGGACCTCACCTTCATTTCGAGATAAGGAAGACTTCCAACGAAAATCCTATGGACCCTTTATTGTTTTTCGATATGCACGACACCATAGCTCCATATATTTCATCTTTGGCGATAACACCTTTGGAGAAATCATACATAGACGGCAAGAAAACAACAAAAACTATAGATATTGCAAAGGATGATTTTAAGGAATTTGACACCTTGAAAGCCTATGGCAAGATTTATTTTTCTATTCTTGCCTTCGACGAATCCAAAGGTTCCAACAAACGCAACGGAGTTTTGAAAACAGAACTTTTTATAGACTCCACACTTTATTTTGCCCACCAAATTGACGAATTTTCTTGGACAAACAATGGTTTTGTTGATGCTGTAATAAATTATCCTTTATATATAAAGACTGGAAAGAG
>JABUUQ010000002.1:670852-671924 GCA_021443125.1 Bacteroidales bacterium | reverse complement strand
AAAATGGCAAACTACCCTACGACACATACAAAAACAAAGGTATTCTCAACACAGAAACCGATTCTATCTATCTGATTACTTGGAAACTAACCGATAGAAAAAGCAATTCAACTACTTATTCTTTCTATATAAAAGGCACAATAGACACAACAATAAATCTGCAAGAAGACAGACAGGCAAGTGTGCAGTATTTTGATTGCAATACCGACAATTCTTATATGTCCATAGACTCTTCAGTGTTCATTTTCCCTAAAAATTCCTTGTATGAAAGCATAAATTTCGCCTATTCTTCAAAGAAAGGCACATATTCCGACATACACAACCTTCATACTATCTATGAGCCTGTAAAAAAGAGTTTTACGATAAAACTAAAGCCATATAAGATTGATAAAGATTTAGAAAAAAAATATCTTATCGTCAAAGTCAACGGCAATAATAAACTATCTGCCCAAGGAGGCTTTCTAAAAGATGGCTGGGTTGAGACAAAGGTTGGAACTTTTGGCACTTATGCAGTATGGATAGACACCATTCCACCAACAATCCAAGCATTGAATTTCAAAGACAAAAAGAAGATAACAAGCAAACAAAAATCTCTTCAAATAAAAATAAGCGACAATCTTTCGGGTATTCTTTCCTACAATGCATATCTTAATAACGAATGGGTTTTGATGGAATACGATGGCAAAAATGCAAGGCTTACATATACCATTGACGACAAGCTAAAAGAAGGAGAAAACACGCTGAAAATAATTGTTTATGACAAAAAAAACAATGTTTCCACGCAAGAATACACTGTTATAAGGTAAAATTATTTTGTTGATTTTTAAGGTTTAGGAAGTTTTTTACAAAATTTTATGCAAAAATATTTGGTCGGTATTTGAAAAGATAGTATTTTTGCACTCGCAATCGACTAATTAGCTCAGCAGGTAGAGCACATCCCTTTTAAGGATGGGGTCCTGGGTTCGAATCCCAGATTAGTCACAACGCCGTTTCAAATTATTGAAATGGCGTTTTGCTTTTTTATAACGAAGGAATATTATTCTAATTCTTCTTTTAGGAATTTGCCTATGGA
>JABUUQ010000002.1:663759-667813 GCA_021443125.1 Bacteroidales bacterium | reverse complement strand
GACATCAATATCTTATATGCCAAAATTCTATACACATACCTTGCAGTTTCGGTGTTCAGTGCCAAATCCCAATAAGAAGATATTCCCTGTTCATTCATACGATTCTTGACGCCTTGCTCTCCACAATTATATGCTGCGCATGCCAAAGACCACGAACCAAGACGATTTTTTGAAGCTTTAAGATATTTTGCCGCCGCACTTGTAGCCTTTTCAAGATTGTATCTTTCGTCATATTCTTCCGTAACTATAAGACCATATTGCTTTGCTGTTGCCGCCATAAACTGCCAAAAACCTTCTGCTTTTGCTGGTGATGTTACATTATTCAAAGAACTTTCCGCCACAGCCAAATACTTCAAATCTTCAGGAGCAGAATTGTCTTTGAGGTATTTTTCAATCAACGGAAAATACCTGAAAGCCCTTTTCATTATTATAAACGTTGATGCATGCTGATACATAAGCGATGTAAGTTCCCTGTCCAATGCCTCACGCACAAAAATGTTATCCATAGGCACTTCTTCGGAACATAGTGTAAGATGTTGTGGCAGTGGAGCAGAGAAGTTTTGAAGATTCTCTTTCACTATTTCTTTGTAATAGGATTCTTCATCGGGTTTGTCGGTAGCAAAAACAAAAACGCTTATTATTGCCACTGACGACAAAACTATTGCTAAAATACTAATTGTTAGGGTAATATATTTTTTCATCTGCTTGTAAAGTTTCTTTATTTTCATTGCAAAGATACGCAATTTTCACAAATAAGAAACCCTAAAATCCTTGCCTGGACACATTTTTCTAAATTTTTATCGTAACTTTGCCACCCAACATTTTTTTATTATGAACAAAACTTTCAAAACATTATTTCTTGCCTCTGTACTTTGTTTGGTGTTCTTATACCAAAACGCTTATGCACAAGAACTTTCTTCTTCACAAAAGAAAACAATTATAGGCAATTTCGACAAGCAGATAAAAACTATTTCTTCTATTTCCGCACAAAATATAGATATGCTACCTGTGTATAGTTATCAAGTTGCCAAGGCGGAAGATTTCTTGAAATATAACGAAAAATACGTCGCCGACCAAGAGATATATTCCAAATTTCTCGAACTCAAAACCGTAGTTTCTCATGGTAAGGATTTGGTAGAGTTTCTCACTCCTCGTGCATCTGAACTCTATTATCTCAAAGCCATAAACCTTTTGACTAACGACAAAAAGACCGAGGCTTACAACTACCTTACAAAAGCCGTAAATGCAAAAGAAGACAATGTTATGGCCAACTACGAACTCTGCAAAATCAGTCTAGACAGCAATCAGATAATCTCCACAACCGAACGCCTTACGAAAATTCTTTCAAAAATGAATCCTACACAAGAAGAGAAACTATTGTGTCAGAATATGATAGCCTATGCTTACGATAAAAACCTACTGCAATCCATGGTACTCATAAAGGAGGGTAAATTTGCCTACGCCTACGATATTTTGCAAGAATTGGAGGCATTTTGCAAGAAAGATGCTTTTGGCATCTGCCATTCCGAAGTTGTTAAAAAGAATATGGATATCTGCAAAAAAGGTATTTATGATAATCATATAGATATTACCAAACGAGCCATAAAAATTGGCGATATGAAGGTGGCAGGCGATTTTGTACAGAACACCTACGACTATTTCCAACGCAATAGAGAAGTTATCAATCAAAGCGACTCTTTCGATGAGATTGTTCACAAGGTTGTAAATTCCTATCTTGCTCAGGCACAAACTATGAAGCAGGCTTCTATGAGTGAAGCACGTGCCGATTTGCTTGCCAAAGCCAAAGAACTTTCTGCCATGGTTTCTGGAGATTTTGAAGCTAGCGTACTAAAACAAATTGCTGCCATTCAAGGCACTACACAAACCAATGATACAAAACTCGATTCAATAGAAAACCTTGCACAAAACCAAGGCTATTGCATTGATTATCCAGAATATACCAAAGACAGCATAGACGCTCAAGCACAAGTGGCACAAATAGAAAAAGCCTACATACCTTCTTCCGACAACAAACTGCCTAAGGAAAGTGTTGCAGTGGCAAGCACAAAGACAAAAACAATAGATAAAGCCATTGATGACAAATTCTATGAAACACGTACTTTTATGCAGGTGAACAACTACGAAAAAGCCCTTGAAGTGCTTGAAAAAGCCAACAGACTTGCAAAGATAGAAGGAGACAAGAAAGCCGTTGAGAGTATGTATAAACGTGCCATAAGAGAGATTACCGCCAAACGAATGTCTATGGCAGAATATGCTATTTTTGAGGGGAATATATCTAAAGCAGACTCTTTGGTTGCTCTAACCAACGACCTTATTGGCGAATACAACATGAAGCAAGACACCGCTATTGTTCGCATTATGAATTCCTACCTTCGCGTTATCGACGACAAAGTATGCTCAAAGAAACAAGATGAAATAAATGTACTTGTTTATGATATTTTGGAATGTATAAGAAAAAACGACTTTCTTACTGCTGAAATCTTCATAAACAAAGCCATGCAAATAAAGGGCAACAACGACTGCCGACTTGACAAACAAAGGGTTCGCAGCCTTAAAAGACAAATAGAAGAGCCTTTGAAATATATAGAAATGAAGCAAGTATGCGAAGAATACTTAAACAACAAAGACACAAACCGTTATCTGCTTGAATATGCCAAATTGGAATACTTCTACAACATAAAAAAACTTGGAGAAATGAGTGTACAGCACACTTCTTTGCGAGATGTTCTTACACAAACCAACGACGACAATTTAGCCATTGCCACGGTTGAAAATCTGATAAAATACCAACAATACGAAGGTGCTATAGAAGCCGTAGGAGCATTAAAAAATATGGGGTATAAGGCAAAACACACAAAGAAAATCCAAAAGCGTATAGGCAAGATTATGGCACAAAAAGAAGGCAAACGACAAGACAAAATTGCAGAAAGCTATCGTATGGAAGACAAATACAACAACGACAAATGGTTCAAGTATTTTTTGAAGGAATACAAAAAGAATTTCATAAAATTCCAAAAAATGCAATTTTAATTCCACTCAATTTGACTTTTGAAGGACTACAAAGATGACAAGAATGGTTGTAATAACTATATTACAAAAGATTGGTATATACGAAAATATAAGAAATAACTAAATACTTCAACGTGATAACAGATAATAAAAAACTAAATATTGCAAGAGCATGGATAGATAAACTTGCAAACGGTGTAAATCCTCTTACTGATGAGATGGTAAATGAAGATGACATTCTCAACAACGTGCACATTTCACGCTGCCTATTTTACGTATCAGAGTTGTTAGGAAAGATGGAACACATGCAAATACAAAGTCCTAAGAGTACCCGAATCTTTGGCATATCAATATTTGGTTTGTAAATCACATTTTATACCGTTTACCCACTAACTAACATTACAATGGAACGATATCTTTTTAATAGCTCATTCAAGTCTTTCCTCGGGAAGAATCCCGAGGAGATTTTTGGCCAATTGTGCCAGAACTATCATGGCGATGCCCTTACCACCACACGTGATGCGTGGTATGGTGAGATTACAATCATGCAATCTGCCTTGAATGAGTATGAGGACTCTGACGGGCAGATAATTTTTGAATACGATATTCCGAGGCTTGGCAAGAGAATTGACGTTGTGCTGCTTCTCAAGGGAATAATCTTCTGCCTTGAGTTTAAGGTTGGAGAGACCCGCATCTTGGAATCGGATGTTGATCAGGTGCTTGATTATGCTCTCGACCTGAAGAATTTCCACAAATTCAGCTGCGACAAGGTTATTGTTCCAATCCTTATAGCCACCAACTATAAGACTTCCTCGACAGAGATAAAGATGTCCGTTTATGATGATAGAGTGGTCAACCCACTGACCACCGGACAATCGGGTATTGCCAACCTACTCAAATTGGTTTTGGATCATTTTCCTGATGAATCACCTATTGACCAAAACTGGCCTATCAGCCCATATGCACCTACTCCTACCATTATCGAAGCAGCCAGGACTCTTTATGAAAGTCATTCCGTAGAGGC
>JABUUQ010000002.1:659445-660814 GCA_021443125.1 Bacteroidales bacterium | reverse complement strand
TATTTACTGGGCTTCGGGGCAACAAATTGCGATGTTTTGAGTTTTACCGGACAGCAATAGTTTTAATTTTTGCAAACAAGGAAAGCATATTTAAGACTCAACAAGCAAAAGAATAAAGAGGAAATTCGTATTGTGGAATCTCCTCTTTGTTGCTATAATTATGTAATTCAGTGTTATAGATTAAGTTCTTTTTTGATGTCTTCGATTTTTTGTTCGGACTTTTCAAGCAATGCTTTGAAGTCATCGCCTTTTTTGAATTCACTTCTAACACCAAAGTAGAATTTTATCTTAGGTTCTGTGCCAGAAGGTCTAACAGAAATTTTGCTTCCGTCCTCAAGGAAGAATTGCAAAACATTAGACTGTGGTAAATCAAGTTTATTTGTTGTGTTATTTGTCAAATCTTTTGATATCTGCAACTCATAATCGTTGATTTTCACTATCTTTTGACCTATAAGCGTTGTAGGAGGATTGTTTCTGAACATATCCATCATTGCTTGTATTTCTTCAGCACCTGTCTTGCCTTTTCTTACGACAGAAACCAAACCTTCTTGATAGTAACCGAACTCTGCATAAAGTTCAAGCAAAATATCGTAGATTGTTTTATTGTGCATTTTTGCCCAAGCACACATTTCTGCTATTATACAGCAAGTTGAAACAGAATCTTTGTCTCTTACAAAGTCGCCGATAAGATAGCCGTAGCTTTCTTCGCCACCACCGATATATTGTTCTTTGCCTTCTTTTTCTAAGATTTTGTCGGCAATCCATTTGAATCCTGTAAGAACATCATAGCATTTGACATTGTATTTGTCTGCCAAAACTTTGATAAGTTCAGAAGATACTATTGTTTTGATAATAAACTCTTTCCCTGTTAGTTTTCCAAGTTCCTGCCAACGACAAAGAAGATAGTATGAAATAAGTGTAGCAGTCTGGTTGCCGTTCAAAAGCATTAAATTACCATTATTATCTCTTATTGTAAGGGCTTCTCTGTCTGCATCAGGGTCAGTGGCAAGCAATATGTCTGCATTCTCTTTTTCCATAAGTTTCAAGCCAAGGTCAAGGGCCGCTTTTTCTTCTGGATTAGGTGAAACGGTAGTTGGAAAATTGCCGTCAGGAATGCTTTGTTGTGGTTCAGAGATAACATCTTTGAAACCAAACAAATTCAATGCTTGAGGCACTATTCTGAAACCAGTCCCATGCAATGGAGTATATACAATCTTGATATCTTTGTATTTTTCCAAACCTTCTTCAGCAAGAGACAAGGTTTTGATTTTCTCAAAATAAATATTGTCGAAATCATCAGATAGAATAGTAATTCCATCCATATTCTCCTGCAGTTTTACCTGAGATATGTCCGTGATTTCATTGACTT
>JABUUQ010000002.1:656695-658437 GCA_021443125.1 Bacteroidales bacterium | reverse complement strand
CGGTGATGTTTACCTTCAGGGATGCCAAGTTGGTCGCAGAGGTAGCCTAATGAGTTACAGCTAAAATCGTAAATTTGGAGTGCGGTTTTCAGCGAGCACTCCCAGTTGAGCGTGGGGAGGTGCAAATGATATAATGCGGCTGACTGCTCTAAGCAACTGCGGTCGAAAGGAACATTATGTGCCACGAAAGTATCGAACTCATCAAGGTATGTTCGTTCTATCTCTTCCCATACTTCGGGAAAAGATGGAGCATGCTTTGTATCCTTGGGCGTTATACCATGTATCTGCATGTTCCAGTAGGAATAGGCATTGTCCTCTGGTTGCACAAGCCACGACTTTGTTTCTACTATCTCACCATTGCGCACCACGCAGATTCCCACCTCACAGATGGAGGTACGCTTGCCTGTGGCTGTCTCAAAGTCGATGGCTATAAAGTTGTATCCTTTCATATTTCCCCTAAGATTTGACTCGTGAGTTTTACTATTTTTTTCTTGGCTCTTCTTCCTTCCCAAAAGTACACACTGCTTCTACGCTTAAATCCTATGATATGAACTAATTCTTCTGGTAGTTCAAGAATTGCGGTATAAACTCCAGACTCTTTGTCTTCAAGATAGACATCTTGACCATATTCTTTTTTTAGTCCATTATATACATCATTAAATGCTGATTTCCCAGCAATCAAAACAATTTTAGGACGTGTCAAACCTATGAGCTTAGCCATAGCTTGTCTACATATTGCTCTTGGGTGCTCTCCATTCTTTCTTGCAACATCGTACAATTCATTTAGTTTCTTTTCACTTTTCGTTCGAAATGGAGAAAGATTTGTCCATACCATGTTGAATTTACCCAAATCTGTTTTTGTGTTATTCTTCCAATTTGTCTCGTCAAAGCACTTTCTCATTAATGCTGCAAAAGCGTTTTTCTTGACACCTAATTCTTTTGAACCATTAGGTGCTTGTAACTGTTTTTGCGCATCGTTTCTTGAACGGACTGGCTCCCAATGGCAATTTTTATTTTCGTTCAAATTAGGATTTAGACAATTGTATTTGCAATTTGCACAATCACCACCACCAAGTCCTGGATTGATACCTACAAGCATAACTGCCGGATTGATACCTAAAGAAGATAACATCCACTGAGCTGGTACAAATTTCCCCATCTTTTTATGGAGATTTTGAAGTGGCTCAATAATTTTATAATATTCGGTTTCTTCTTGTTTTGTTAAAGGCCTCATATCATTTCTTGTAATAAGAAGTTAATGTTTTTGCAAGGTTACGCATATCATTACGAAGTGATTCGGGAGAAAGCACCTCCACTTGGTCGCCTTGCCTCATAATAAGTTGCATGAAGTCATACGTCAACTTCACTTTGTAGGAGAAAATCGCATAGCCATTGCCGCTTTCCACTTCCTGCTGCGATTCATGCAAAGGCAGAGTACGCAGATAGTCTGGACCTTTTCCATAGGACTTTACAATTACTTCCTCTATCTTGCCATCACTCGGAATGATGCCTGTACAGCCCTCAAATAACTTTTTCATACTGAAACCTTTCTTTATTTTGAAGGTTGTATCAAGGATTTCTGCATCGAGGATGCGGTCAAGACCATAGACAAGGATTTCCTTGCGTGGTTTGAAGTCGGCATCGTCCATGTGTTTTTTGTTCCATTCCTCATAGTAGGGGTTGAAAGCAACGATGTACCAGCGACGTTGTACCACCTTCAGCGAGTATGGATGGATAACAAA
>JABUUQ010000002.1:653526-655424 GCA_021443125.1 Bacteroidales bacterium | reverse complement strand
GCAAAATTTGTTGTGCGACACAAACTTTTTCTCATTTTTGTCGCAATTTTGTTAGTCGTAGAAAAATTGCGCTTGTAAATAGTTGATTATTAGGCACTACGAAAGGATTGTGTAAGTTTGGAAGAACTGGTCGTTAAGCATTGAAAGTGAGGAGTGCATATAAGGATTGTAAGCAACATTTGAAAAATCTTTGCTATCTGTCTTTTTCAAACGAAACTATCCCTTTTAGTAGTGTAAGGTTGTCATTGCAGCTTGACTGTCTGGCATGATGTCTATTAAGCATTGTTGATCCACCGTTTGCTTATGCTTATATATAAATACTACCGACGATGACGATTTTTGATTTCTATAAGAGATTCCCTACAGATGAAAACGCAATAGACTTTTTGGTGAAGACAAAAGATGCCGCTGGTTATTATTGTCCCAAGTGTGGAAGTGTTCATAAGGTATATAGGCAGAAATACAACACGATATGTATGTACTTGCAACAACTATCACACAGCGTTCTCAACTCTCGGCGGAACTATCTTTGAGAACCACACCATAACCTGTATGCAATCAACCTTGTGTTGGTTGGCAGAAAAGGAATGTCTGCTTTACAGTTGCAGAGCGAACTAAGTATGAAGACATATAAGAGCACCTGGCATATGCTGAACCTTATCTGCAAAGCAATCGGCAGGGAGGACTTCTCGCAAACATTTGAAGCGATAGTGGAGATAGACGAGACCTATGTCGGCGTCGATGAAAAGAATACTAGTCGTGTATACGCCGTCATCACCCTACCCAATGAAGTGGGACAAACATTATATGGGAAGCAGCTTCTTGGGATTCTCAAAAAGGTGTGCAAGGACAACACCACCATCATGACGGACCAGTTATCCAGTTATAATATCCTTGACAACAAATGGGAGAACACCTCTAATTTCGTTCATTTGAAAGTGAATCATGACGTATGTTATTCGTTTGTGAATAGCATACACACAAACGGGATAGAGTCGTTTGGGCATTGTTGAAACGAGGCACATACGGAGCATTTCGGCAAAGCATTTGCAGTCCTATGTTGACGAGTTCTTTTTCAGATTGAATCACCGCAACAATGTTGAGGCGTTTGAGGCTCTTGTCGACTTAGCGATGGCATAACCACGATTTTTGGAAATGTGATAAATATGACGTAACTTTGCTGAAAATAATGATGTTATAAAATTTAATACAGTATAAGAAATGAAAAAAAGAATACGTATCGGGGATTCCGATAGAATGGGACATTCTCAAAGTAAGCAAATCTTGGCATACAACTTTAATGATTTGCACAGATTGGACGAAATGGCTAAACTTTCAAGGGATTATGACCAGCTTCCAAAAAATGCTGAAATCTGGGTTTATGGTGAAAAGGATTTGCAAGGAACAAAAACTCCTCATTTTCACCTACTTATAAATCACGGAGAAATAGAATTGGAAATCAAGATAGAAGATATCTTAAAAATGTCTATATGGAGAACCAAGAACAATTACCCTAAATCTTGGGGCGGTCTTGCAAATGTACGAGATGCAGTGAAACAATGGCTATTGAAACCCTATAAGAAAATACCCGGCATATATAATTGGAAAAGGGTTGTCGAAGCATGGAATGACGCCAATTCAAATAATGAAGTAGAAGATGATTTCGCTATGCCTAATCTGAGTGTAAAAGAAAACATTAACGAGTCTATAGAAGAACTTGACTGAAAAAATGCCGCCTTGGTTAAAGAGTAAAGGGGATGGATTTTCCATAATAAATTTTTCTAACATCAACATTACCGCCATTTTCAACGATAAATTGTTGTAGTTTTTCAATATACCTCCACTCATCAACGGAACTTCTCAAAGCACCTAACTTGTCTTTACCCCAAGCGACAAGA
>JABUUQ010000002.1:651044-652829 GCA_021443125.1 Bacteroidales bacterium | reverse complement strand
CTATCATCTTTTCTCAACCAAGCATCAATAGTTGATTGTGTGTTGTTTGATATAGAAAATTCTATATCATCAACAATAGGTTCATCACCATACGCCTTGTCCTGTCTTGCGTCGGCAGATGTAAGTATATCGTTTGCTTGTGATTGACTTATTGCATTTGTTGGTGCATCTTGCGAATTTTTGTTACTATTTCGCTCTCTGTTGGAAAGTGTCCTGTTTGATTTGTTATATAAGTTATCCAATTCCACATTTCTTCCGTCTTGCCCATTTGATGCAATAAAGCCAAGTATATCGCTATTTGATGTATTGTTATTTGTTGATGTTGCCAAATAACGAATAAGTCTTTTTGTGTTTTGGTCAGTTCCATTTAACGATAGTAATTTGTCTTTTATTTCTTCTATATAATAATCTTCAATAGGGATTGCTTCTAATAATGTAGAACTTAACCCATTCTTTGTTTTATAAAAATAGATAATATCTCCGTAGGAAAACGCAATTTCTTTTGTTTTATTACTATTTGGATTGATTTTTAATTCTACCATATTGTGATAGAAAATAGCATCTGCTAATTCATTATTCACATATGGAGTTAGAGTATTATTATCTGTTGTTAATTCTGCACCTGCACTATTGCCACCAATAGAGAACTCTATATCATCCTCTGTTGAGAACTCGCCAGTGTTATTTGTCGCAGACTTTATCTGATTAGGATAAAAAGCAAGATATTCGTATGGTTCGTTTTCTTCGGTATTGATAATTCCATCATAACCTTGTTTAATCATATAGTCCATAGCATCTGCCATAATACCATCCCTTGTTCCTCTATCAAACCCCATACTATGAAAATTAGGGGATATTGCAGGTTTTCTAATGTTCAAAAAGGCAGGTATTGTACGCTCTCCATATTCGTGATATTCATCGTATTCTGGTGCGAAGAAAAATGCTGGCAATTCGTTTGTTGTTCTTGCAAATCTATTATTAAAAATAGTAAAATCTTTTTGTGTCCATTCTTTTTCAAATTCCTCTTGTGATGCTTCATTCAGCCAATACATTCTATCTGCCCAGTCCAGATTTTCAAAATTCTCTCCTGTTTTGATATTTATTGTTTCTTTGGAATTTGTTTGATGATAAACAACCTTTGGTTCTCCGTTCTCATCAACAATTTTAGAGTAATCTAAAAGATTTTTAGAAGGGTCTTTTGACGATTTAACATTTTTTAGTAAATTTGCAATCGTAATAGAGTTATTTGATGTGGGAACATTATCGGCATTTATGTTACGAGGTGTTGCATTTTTACCTTCAAATAACTCTATTTCTGTTACCTCATAACTATATGCTTTTGACTTTTCATTATTCGTATTATATCGTTTAACTGTAATTTTTACTCTATAATCTTTATCGTCAATAGTAACGCAACCAAACAATCTTTGTATATCTTTTATATTAGAGTCTCCATTTTTATCTGGATGTGTTTCGCCAATTATAGACTCCTTAATTACTTTTGGCAATACTTTTAACACTGCTTTTTGCACATCTTCACTTGCACTCTTATTTACAGCTTTACCACTAAAGAATTTTTCAATAGCATTTTTGCTGATATTTATTTCACCTTTGCCACCTGTTTCTTTATTAGAATAAACTCTTGCTATATTTTCTTTACCCCATTGTATTGCTTCTGCAAAATTTTTGAGTTTATGGTCTATCTCAGCTTTTATTTTTTTAACCTTTTTCAAAGGCAACTCCCAATCTCCAAACCACTTTTTGAAAGCATTTGTTCTTACTTGT
>JABUUQ010000002.1:646583-649605 GCA_021443125.1 Bacteroidales bacterium | reverse complement strand
ATTTTCAGAACCCAACAGTAAGCCAACTATTCTTGCAAAATTATGACTTGTAAAAACTTTTTATTAGAAGCAAGGAAGAAAAAATTATTTCTTGCTTCTAATTTTTTCTTTCTTTGTTTTATTTTCCTTGAATAAGATGATAAAAAATTGTAACTTTGCAAAAAAAGCAGACGGATTATGAGCATACTAATCAAAAATGTTTTGTTGGATAATAAGCGTGTGGATATCTTTATAGAAAACAACAAATTTGCAAAGATAGACAAGCATATTGATGATATACAGGCAGATAAAACAATAGACGGCAACAATAAAGTCATATTGCCAGGTTTTTATAATTTGCACTGCCATGCTGGTATGAATCTTCTTAGAGGTTATTGTGAGGATTTGCCTTTGTTTTCTTGGTTGCAAAAGATTTGGCAGAAAGAGGCAACACTCACTGCAGAAGATATCTACAACGGCACCCGCCTTGCCATATTGGAGATGATAAAAAGTGGTACGGTATTTTTCGCAGATATGTACTGGTTTCATAAAGAGATAGTTAGAGCTGTGGAAGAAATGGGAATAAGGGCCGATGTTGGCGTTTGTTTTATGGACAGGTTGTCAGAGAAGGAAAGAGATGAGAATTTTGAATTTATAAGCGACTTTGCAAAGCAGAAACACACAAGAATAACCGTTTCGCCAGCGCCTCATGCTATCTATACTTGCTCAAAAGAACTATATAAAGAGTGTTATAAGTCTGCAATGGACAACGGGGTTTTTCTTCAGACACATCTTGCAGAGACAGAGACGGAATACAACGACTGCATAAAGAACAACAACCTTACACCTGTGGAATATCTTGACTCTATGGGTGTTTTGAACGATAGAACTATAGCTGCCCATAGCGTTTATTTTACAGAGAAAGATGCAGAACTATTTGCCTCAAAACAATCGGTGGCAGTGCATAATCCTTGCAGCAATATGAAACTTTCTTCGGGTATTTTCAATATGCCGATGATGAAACAAAAAGGTGTAAGGGTTGCATTGGGCACAGATGGTTGCTCTTCCAACAACAATCTTTCCATGATAGAGGAAATGAAGTTTGCAACATTGCTTTCGAAGGTAGGATACATGAAAGCCGACGCCCTTACAGCACAAGAGATATATAATATAGCCACTTTTGAGGGAGCCACGGCCTACAATATCAATGCTGGCAAAATAGAAGAAGGTAGGTTGGCAGACTGCATCCTTGTTGATTTGAACAATGAACGCATGACACCGAACTATAACACCGTTTTCAATATGGTTTATTCTGCAGATTCTTCATGTATCGACACTTTGATTTGCGATGGCAGGGTTCTTATGGAAAATCACCATGTGGAAAATGAAGAAGATATAATAGAAATAGCACGAAGATATGCTAAAAAATAAACTGATAATACTATTGTTTTGTTTTTCACTCTCTTTGCACGCTCAAGAGTTTGTAAGAGTGGAAGGAGGTTTGTTTACAATGGGTTGCACCAGTACAGACAAAGATTGCTATCCAGATGAAAGACCTTCCCATAGGGTTATGGTTTCCACATTCGAGATAGGGAAATATGAAGTTACAGTAAAGGAATATAAAGAGTTCTGTAAAGCAACAAAAAGGCAAATGCCACAACAACCTTCGTTTGGATGGGTGGATAATTATCCTATGGTAAATGTTACTTGGCAAGATGCTGTTGATTATGCTGCGTGGAAAGGTTGCCGACTGCCCACAGAAGCAGAATGGGAGTATGCAGCCAAAGGTGGAAAAGAAAGCAAAGGCTATATATACTCTGGCAGCAACAATAGTGATGAAATTGCATGGAGTTATGAGAATGCAGAAAAACATCCTCATCCCGTTGGCACCAAAAAACCCAACGAACTCGGCATTTATGATATGAGTGGCAACGCATGGGAATGGTGTCAGGATAATTACCAAATCTTTTACTACGAAACATCTCCTGCAACCAATCCCAAAGGACCTGATTCCGGACTTGGCAAAGTGAATCGTGGTGGTTGTTTTGCATTCGACAAAACTTTGCTCAATGTTCATCATCGCCGTTGTTCCGACCCTAAGAGCAAAGGCACCGGAACGGGTTTTCGCCTTGCCAGAGATGTAAAAGAATAGCAAGTAAATAAGAATAAAAATCAAAGAATAAGCAAAATGAATCTGTATCAAAAACTGAACAACGACAAAGAACATTTTTTTCTTTTGGCAGGACCTTGCGTTATCGAGAACGAAACAATGCCTTTTGAGATAGCAGAAGAATTGAAAAAGATTAGCGAAAAACTGTCTATTCCTTTTGTTTTCAAGGCTTCTTATCGTAAGGCCAACCGTTCAAGATTGGATTCTTTCACAGGTATAGGCGATGAAAAGGCTCTTAAAATTCTTGCCAAAATACGTCAGGAGTTTGATGTACCTGTTGTAACCGATATTCATTCTGCCGATGAGGCTGCAATGGCTGCCGAATATGTTGATATACTTCAAATACCTGCTTTTCTTTGCCGACAGACAGATATTTTGATTGCAGCAGCCAAAACGCAAAAAATAGTGAATATCAAGAAAGGACAGTTTCTTTCTGGCGAGAGTATGCAATATGTTGTTGAGAAGGTGAAGGAATCGGGAAACAATCAAGTGATGCTGACCGACAGAGGCACTTTTTTCGGTTATCAAGATTTGATAGTGGATGTGCGTTCCATACCTGCGATGCAAGAAAATAAGGTTCCCGTAATTATGGATATAACTCATTCTTTGCAAAAGCCTAATCAGGTTGCCGGTGTTTCGGGTGGCGACCCAAAAATGATAGAAACAATTGCTAAGGCTGCTATTGCGGTAGGTGCAGACGGCATATTTATGGAGACTCATCCGAATCCTAACGAAGCAAAAAGCGATGGAAAAAATATGCTTCAACTTTCGCAGGCAGAAAACCTATTGAAGAAACTTGTGATTTTGAAGCAAGCAGTAAATCAGTTACAATAGAATTTTAGGAGTAAAGTTTGGCAAAATAAAACGAGATTT
>JABUUQ010000002.1:641542-645835 GCA_021443125.1 Bacteroidales bacterium | reverse complement strand
TGGCTTCTGTAAAACAAAACATTATGCTCGGAGAACTCCAACAATTTCTTTTTGTCTCCTCCCGTTGGAATTGTTTGTGTTACATAGTCGGAAGGCAAGTCGAGTTTCTCGGGAACGATAATTTCTTTGCTCATCCAAGCCTTATCCAATCTGTTTTGGACTATGGCTGTTGTGAAAGTCTCTATGGCAGAAGCGTCAAGCTTTTTGGCAACATCCAAAGAAAAAGATACATTGATTTTACCCTCTACCACTTTGGTCATATTGATGAAAATTTTGTCGGTATCATCAATGAAGGAATAGACTTCAACATCATGCATCAACGAAGTAACTATTGCACTTTTGGCAGAGTAGTTCTCCAATAGGGATATCTTGTCTTTTATCTCTTGTGCTTTCTCAAATTGTTGCGTTTGTGCATAAGCCATCATTTTCTCCTTCATCTCTTTGAGATATACAGAGAAATTGCCTTTGATAACTTGCCTTATGTTGTTGATTTCCTTGTGATAATCCACTCTGCTTTGCTCCCCAATGCAAGGAGCAAGACACAATCCTATCTGTGCATTAAGACAGGCTTTGTATTTGCCTTTGCAGATGTTTTCTTCTGTCATAGGCATGGTGCAAGAACGATATACAAACAAGCGACGAATTAAATTCAACAACTCTTTGAGAATTTTGCCGCTTGCATAAGGACCATAGTATTGCGAACCATCTCTTATGATGTTTCTTGTTTGGAAAATTCTTGGGAATTCTTCGTTGGTTATTCTTATCCAAGGATATGTTTTGTCGTCGCGTAGAAGAATGTTGTATTTTGGCTGAAACTTTTTTATCAGATTGTTTTCCATCAGCAAAGCTTCAGTCTCTGTATTGACATGAACGAACTTTATATCTGCTATTTTGCGAACAAGAAGCTGTGTTTTGAGGCTGTGCTGGGTGTCATTGCGAAAATAGGAAAGGACACGGGACTTTATGTTCTTTGCCTTTCCTACATATATTATTGTATTGTTCTTGTCAAAATACTGATAAACACCTGGTGTTGTTGGCAGCGTGGCAAGAATAGGTAGAATATGCTCTTTGTATGGGTTATTATCAAGAATTTTGTATGGATTATTCAACATTCTTGTATTCTTTTGGATTAGACTTATTGACTCTTACGCCTAAATCCATAATACCCACCATCTTGCTATAACGGCCAAGGTTGGTGATAGTTATTGTATAGTTTCCTTTTTCGGGAAGCGATATAAATTTCTTTACAGGTTCTTCCACATCTATCATATCGCCCATAGCATCGCCAACCCACTCTTTATCAAAGCGGTCTCTGAGTTTTATGGTATGGATAGACTCTCTTGTTATGCCACTTGGGTAGATGGTTTTCATCAGAACTTTGACTTGTTTTTCGTTGATGAAAGGTGTGTGGCGTAGGGTGAGAATAATGTCATAGACAGCGGTGGTATCCTCTATCTCTATGTCGGAAAAAGTTATTGTTTTGCCTTTTTCTATTCTCTCCCAAGCATTATCGGGGAAAGATTCTCTGTGCTCATAAACCTTGTCTTTGTTGCAAGAGCAGAAACAAAAGCAAAGCACTGCAACAAAGACAATAAGGAATGTTGATTTTTTCATACTATATTACTATTAGGGAAAGTAATATTACAACTTGTTTATATACTCTGATACATTGGTTTCAATTCTTTTGACAATGTCGGCACTTTCTTCTGCCTTCACGAATTTTTCACCAACGATGTTTTCATATAATTCTATGTAGCGATTAGAGATATTTTCTATTATTTCGTCTGTCATTTCAGGCACTTTCTGCCCTTCTTTGCCTTGGAAACCATTATCCATAAGCCATTCTCTGACAAATTCTTTGCTCAATTGTCTTTGTTTTTCACCTTTTTGTTGTCTTTCTTCGTAACCTTCAAGATAGAAATAGCGTGAAGAGTCTGGAGTGTGTATTTCGTCAATCAAATAAATTTGACCATCAGCCTTGCCAAACTCATATTTGGTATCTACAAGAATAAGTCCTCTTTCTTTTGCCACTTCTGTGCCACGAGCAAACAACTTCAAAGCATAGTCTTCGATTTTTTCGTAATCTTCCTTTGATATTATGCCTTGGCGAATTATCTCTTCTTTGGAAATGTTTTCATCGTGTCCTGCATCGGCTTTTGTTGTAGGAGTGATGATAGGTGTTGGAAATTTGTCGTTCTCTTTCATTCCTTCGGGAAGGGCAACTCCACAAAGAGTTCTTGCACCATCGCGATATTCTCTGTAGGCACTGCCTGCAAGATAGCCTCTAACAATCATCTCAACTTTGAAAGGTGTGCACATTTTGCCTATTGTAACCATAGGGTCTGGTGTTGCTATTTTCCAATTAGGAACTATGTCTGATGTAATGTCAAGGAATTTTGCTGCTATCTGGTTAAGAATCTGACCTTTGAAAGGAATACCTTTGGGCAATACAACATCAAATGCAGAAATTCTGTCGCTTACAACCATAGCAAGATATTTGTCATCTATATTATAAACATCTCTTACCTTGCCTTCATAAAGACTCTTTTGACCTTTGAAATTGAAATTTGTTTTTGTTACTGCTTGCATGATAAATTACAAATTTTATAATGATACACTACTTTTATTTGTTTGAATATGCAAAGATACATATTTTTATTCGTAAATAAAAAAAAATAATTAAAAGTGAAAAAAAATAATAAAAAAATCATAATTTGACAAATTATTACTATCTTTGCACCAATTAATTAATTATGAAAATATAATATAACTTTATGAAACGTGTAATTATCATATTGCTGGCAGTATGTCTTTTGGTGCCATGTGCTTATTCTCAAACGACAAAAAAGAAGAAAAAGGTAAAGAAAAAAGAAGTCGTTGTGGAAAAACCATTGGAAGTTGCCTTGCCTCCACGCTCTGCCGATTGTTTGTTTGCAGTGTCTTTGATGTTGGACTCAACTTTTGGCCCAACAGAGCCTTTGCAAGGTTCAGGCTTTGTGGATGATATCAAAAAAGACGCACAGACCAAGAATGTTTTCGACCAAGAACACAATACTGTATGGTATAAGTTGGATTGTCCTTATAGTGGCAAACTCGTTATTGATATCAAACCAAAGAGTGAGTTGGATGACTACGATTTTTTAGTTTATAAATACACAGACCAGTATTTTTGCAACAGAGTGGAAAAAAACAGAGTGAAACCTGTGCGAAGTGTTATGTCATCTGTAAATGGCACGGTTAAAGGCGCAACAGGTTTGTCTTTGAAAGGCACTTTGGCAAATATCGCAAAATCTTCAACCGAGGCTTATGGCAAGTATATAGATGTGCAGGCGGGAGAATCTTATGTTATTGTATTGGACAACTTGAATGACGGAGGATTGGGACACTCTATTCGTGCTGAAATTTTCACAGAACACCACCCATTGTATATCAATCCTATAGATTCTCTTGCAAAACAACGCACCACAGCAAATATTCGCGTTAAAGAGTCTGGCACAGATGTGGAAATGCTTAATGTTACCGATGCGGGCAACACCAAAATCAAACTTCTACCACACAAATCCTATGATATCTATATTACAAAACAAGGATATTTCAACTACTATCGCCATATTGCCTACGAAGATGCTCAAGGCAAAGACTCTATCCTGACTGCCAAACTATCAGAAATAAAAGTCGGTTCAAATATACCTCTTACTGGAGAATTATTTTTTGAAACCAACGATGACGGCACAGTAAATCTTTTGCCAGAAAGCACAAAGGCTTTGGATGGTATTGTTCAAGTCCTTATGCTTTACCCAAATATCAATGTGGAAGTTGTGGGCAGAATCTCAACAGACGGTTTGGATTTAAGAAAAGACAATGAAAATTCAAAGAAAAGAGCCGACGCAATCAAAGAATATCTTGTTTCTCAAGGTGTCCCAGAAATAAGCGTAACAACACGAGGTTCTTCAAACAAGGAACTTTTGAAGCAAATAGACAATCAAAACAAACTTAATGCGACTATTTTCCCAAAATGCGAAGTAGTTATAAAGAGTTTGAAATAAGGTTGTTAGCAGAAAATAAAAGCAAGGAATAAAAAATTATTCAAAAAAAATAAAAAATTTTTTCAAAGTTATACAATAATAAGACAAGGTTTCCGTTCTCTTGTATATATTTTGAAAATAAGATGTCCCATAGTGTAGTGGCAACACGAGAGATTCTGGCTCTCTTAACTCAAGTTCGAATCTTGATGGGACAACAAGGGTACAAATTCTGTACCCTTTTTTCTTTGTCTTTTTGTTATCAAAACAT
>JABUUQ010000002.1:637874-641153 GCA_021443125.1 Bacteroidales bacterium | reverse complement strand
ACAAGTAAGAACAAATGCTTTCAAAAAGTGGTTTGGAGATTGGGAGTTGCCTTTGAAAAAGGTTAAAAAAATAAAAGCTGAGATAGACCATAAACTCAAAAATTTTGCAGAAGCAATACAATGGGGTAAAGAAAATATAGCAAGAGTTTATTCTAATAAAGAAACAGGTGGCAAAGGTGAAATAAATATCAGCAAAAATGCTATTGAAAAATTCTTTAGTGGTAAAGCTGTAAATAAGAGTGCAAGTGAAGATGTGCAAAAAGCAGTGTTAAAAGTATTGCCAAAAGTAATTAAGGAGTCTATAATTGGCGAAACACATCCAGATAAAAATGGAGACTCTAATATAAAAGATATACAAAGATTGTTTGGTTGCGTTACTATTGACGATAAAGATTATAGAGTAAAAATTACAGTTAAACGATATAATACGAATAATGAAAAGTCAAAAGCATATAGTTATGAGGTAACAGAAATAGAGTTATTTGAAGGTAAAAATGCAACACCTCGTAACATAAATGCCGATAATGTTCCCACATCAAATAACTCTATTACGATTGCAAATTTACTAAAAAATGTTAAATCGTCAAAAGACCCTTCTAAAAATCTTTTAGATTACTCTAAAATTGTTGATGAGAACGGAGAACCAAAGGTTGTTTATCATCAAACAAATTCCAAAGAAACAATAAATATCAAAACAGGAGAGAATTTTGAAAATCTGGACTGGGCAGATAGAATGTATTGGCTGAATGAAGCATCACAAGAGGAATTTGAAAAAGAATGGACACAAAAAGATTTTACTATTTTTAATAATAGATTTGCAAGAACAACAAACGAATTGCCAGCATTTTTCTTCGCACCAGAATACGATGAATATCACGAATATGGAGAGCGTACAATACCTGCCTTTTTGAACATTAGAAAACCTGCAATATCCCCTAATTTTCATAGTATGGGGTTTGATAGAGGAACAAGGGATGGTATTATGGCAGATGCTATGGACTATATGATTAAACAAGGTTATGATGGAATTATCAATACCGAAGAAAACGAACCATACGAATATCTTGCTTTTTATCCTAATCAGATAAAGTCTGCGACAAATAACACTGGCGAGTTCTCAACAGAGGATGATATAGAGTTCTCTATTGGTGGCAATAGTGCAGGTGCAGAATTAACAACAGATAATAATACTCTAACTCCATATGTGAATAATGAATTAGCAGATGCTATTTTCTATCACAATATGGTAGAATTAAAAATCAATCCAAATAGTAATAAAACAAAAGAAATTGCGTTTTCCTACGGAGATATTATCTATTTTTATAAAACAAAGAATGGGTTAAGTTCTACATTATTAGAAGCAATCCCTATTGAAGATTATTATATAGAAGAAATAAAAGACAAATTACTATCGTTAAATGGAACTGACCAAAACACAAAAAGACTTATTCGTTATTTGGCAACATCAACAAATAACAATACATCAAATAGCGATATACTTGGCTTTATTGCATCAAATGGGCAAGACGGAAGAAATGTGGAATTGGATAACTTATATAACAAATCAAACAGGACACTTTCCAACAGAGAGCGAAATAGTAACAAAAATTCGCAAGATGCACCAACAAATGCAATAAGTCAATCACAAGCAAACGATATACTTACATCTGCCGACGCAAGACAGGACAAGGCGTATGGTGATGAACCTATTGTTGATGATATAGAATTTTCTATATCAAACAACACACAATCAACTATTGATGCTTGGTTGAGAAAAGATGATAGACACACGCAAAAGGAAAAAGATGCGTTCAATGTATGGCTGCACAAAAAATACTCTGACAATAAAGCAAACGAGCAACAAGCAATAGCAAAATGGTGGATAAATGGTAAGATAAGAATAAATGAGGATGAAGCAGGTATAGACCAAGGTTTGAAACTTGCCAGAAATATGAATGTCAATGCTTACGATTATGACACACCACCTGCAATTATTAAAGATTATTTTGAGAGACACGAAGAAAAGATAGACGAAGAAAATTTGTTGTCTCCTGATGCGTTCCCTAATGTTTTGACAAATAAGCAAGATTTAGGAAATGGACTTGTTATTTATGATGTTGCCGATAACGAACAAGGACAAGATGCAGTAAGAGAGTTGATGAACAATCACTTGGGTAAAGGTTTTAACTGCTGGTGTTTGGAATACGCAAACGCAGAGGGTAAGATAACAACAAATGCAAGAGGTTATTGGAAAAGATACGATGCCACACCTAAACGAATTGCATTGTATAATGGCAAAATATGTTCTTTCTGTGCAAGTGATGTAAATACTACACAGTGGTGGGATTTGAGCGACCAGTCGCATTATGACAAAATTGCTTTTGAAGGCAAAATACCTAATGATGAATTAGGCAGGACAGCATTAAATGAATATAACCCTAAAACAAAGGAAACAAATGCTATTGGAAATTATCATAAAGGAAATAGGAAAAATGGTGATTATTGGGAATGGTGGAATGATAACCCTAACTCTATAAAATCTCACGAACAAAATAAAGGTGGTAAATTTAATGGAGTTCAAGAAAGATGGAATAAGAATGGGCAAATAATAGAAAGATACCATTATAAAAATAATGAATATAATGGATTACAAGAAAATTGGCATCCTAACGGGAAAAAAGAAAGAGAATTTTATTATTTAAATATTGATGGCAAGATATTCCATTATGGAATATGGAAAATGTTTAATAAAAGTGGTAATTTAATAGACTATCAAGAATATAATAAAAACGGTAATATAAATGGTAAAAACATTGAATTTTACAGAGGGAAACCTATACACATAGATGAAGAAATAGATGGAAATAAGACTGGTTTAGAAATTGATTTTGATGAAAAAGGAAAAATAACAAATAGATGTTTTCATAAGTATGATGAAACAAGTAAAAATGTTAAAATTAACACAAGATTAAATAAATATGTTCCTGATTTATCTGAAATAGATGGTTTAGTTGAAAAATATGACGAAAACTCAATTTTATTAGAAAATTATAAAAATGGTGAAAGAGATGGTTTATTTATAAGGATTAATAATGAAGATGAAAAAAATAATAGATATTATTATACTTATAAAGATAATGAACTAATTAAAAACACCTATACTGCCGAAGAAATTGCCGAAATAGAAAAAGAGTATAATAAAATCATAGAGGAAAGAAACAAAGAGACTAAAAAAATAATAGAGGAAGCAAAGAAAATATATAAGGAAAATAGGCAAGA
>JABUUQ010000002.1:636779-637848 GCA_021443125.1 Bacteroidales bacterium | reverse complement strand
TGAGCAAGATAAACAAGGTAATCCAATAGATGCGAATGGTAATTTAGTTTTAGAAGATGCAAATGTTTCTTCAGGCAAATCACAGACCACCGACACAGGCGAGTTCTCAACAGAGGATGATATAGAGTTCTCTATTGATAAAGACGAGTTATATAACAATGTCCCTTATGATATGCCGATAGAATTTGTAAAGGAAATAAAAAGTTGGGATATTATAAACCGTAGTCCTTATTCTTTTTCTTTCTATAATGCAAATGGTATTAGTTGGGAAGGAAAACCAGATAAAAGTTTAAGAATAGCAGACCATTGGAATTTTTACTCAAAAGGTTCAACACATTGTGTAACGGACACAGAACCAGAACCTAATTCTTGGACACTTGCTAAATATCACGATAAAACTAAAACATACGAAATACTTAAATCAATACCAAAAGCAGATTTAGCACATAGTATTATAAATGCATTCTATTATAATAACATACAGGAAGACCCTGTTGATATTATCAATAAAATTTATAATGTAGTTTTAGAATTAGATAAATTAGGTACTTTAAGCGATGTTATAAATAGAGAAATAAAAATAAATACTAATGCAATAGAAGATGCATTATTAAGAAGAGATAATGGAAAAAACATATCAAATAAAATAGATATAAGTCAATACAACTCCTATTTAGATTATATAAAAACATTAGACGATAAAAGAGCAAAAACTATTACATTATTGTTTGAAAATAATTTTGACTTTAATAAAGAATATACTTATAAATTGCCGATAAAGAAGTTACCACCTGTTGATAATTATTTCCGTAGTAAATATTTAGATAAAGATGATAATGAGGTTATTAAAAATTTTCTAACAATAAATAACTCTAATTATACTTTTATAGATAATTATAGACCTGTAAGCAGAGAAAAGATAGATAGTTTTATTAAAGATATAAATGATGCTAAAAAAGATATTCCTGAACTACAAAAAATAGGAAATGAAAAATCCTCAGAGAAAGCTCCGCAGGACTTAACCACTTCTATCGTTGCACTTTCATCTAAGGACTTTGCAAAATTACAA
>JABUUQ010000002.1:631927-636439 GCA_021443125.1 Bacteroidales bacterium | reverse complement strand
TATTCGCTAACAATATAGCCATTCACACACTCTATACACTCGCGAACGATGCATTTTCAAAACACCCCAACCATAAACCGAACTTTCTACACCTGCGAACGATGCAGTGCTCACGAAAACAACAAATTATGTTTGATTCTCAGCATATCAAAGGTGTAAAAAAGAAAGTTTTTTGATTTTTTCTTTGCTGTATGAAAAAATTGTACTACTTTTGCAAACCGAAATGATTTGACACTTGGCGGGGTAGCTCAGTTGGTTAGAGCGTCGGATTCATAACCCGGAGGTCACGAGTTCAATTCTCGTCCCCGCTACGATTTTAATTTGGAATAGTTAATAATTGAAGAAAGGCAAGGCTGAAAAGTTCTTGTCTTTTTTTATTGATTTTACAATGGCGAAGGTGTGAAAGCGTTCTCTATATGAAGAATTTCGGGTTCTTCCATAGGTTTGAAAACTATAGAGATTATATCGAAACGAGCCTCAAGGTCTATGTTCATTTGCTGTATGTAGGCGTTGGCAACAGATATTATAAATTTTTGCTTTTTTCTGTCCACAGCATCGTATGGCAAGCCAAAAGCATCGGTTTGTCGCAGTTTAACCTCCACAAAAACAATGTTATTTGCATCCCTTGCTATAATATCAACTTCGTGAGAATGAAAAACATAGTTTCTATGAAGTATTCTATAACCTTTGTTTTGCAAAAATTCGCAGGCAAGAGTCTCTCCATTCTTTCCCTTATACACTGCCGATTGTTCGAGAGATTTTTTATCCATTTTTGGTTTTATTTATGGCTTTTGTTTGCAAAGATAAAGAAAATATCGTAACTTTGTACAATAAAATTTGGTGCTATTTTGAAGAAACTTGACAGATTTATCCTGAAATCATACCTTGGACCCTTGCTATTGACTTTTTCCATAGCAATGTTCGTTCTTATTCTTCAGTTTCTTTGGCAAAAAATGGAGTCGTTGATTGGCAAAGGTCTTGACACCGTTGTACTTATGAAGATGATAGCATATGCTTGCGCCACTTTGGTGCCTATGGCTTTGCCTTTGGCTATCTTGTTGGCTTCCATAATGACTTTGGGCAATTTCTCGGAAAAATACGAACTGGCAGCGATAAAAGCCTCTGGAATATCTTTGTGGAGGGTATTAAGGCCTTTGATTGTGCTGAATCTTATCTTGTCGGCACTGGCTTTCTATTTCTCCAACAATATCATGCCAAAAGCCGACCAAGAGTTGAGAACTATGATTTATGAGATTAAGGCCAAAAAACCAGCCATAAACATAAAACCAAACGAATTCTATTCAGAGATAGACAACTACACCATAAGAATTGCAGACAGGGACAATAAATCGGGCATGATGAAGGATGTTTTGATTTATGACCATAGCAATGTGAATAAGGAAAGCAATGTTATTCGTGCAGATTCAGGCTATATGTACACAACCGAAAAAGGCAACACACTTGTATTTGAATTGCTTGACGGTGAAAGTTTTATGGAAGAAACTTATGGAGACAACTTTTTCACTCGGCCTTTGACTCGTATAGAATTCAAAAAACAAATAATAAGGTTCGATATCAGCAATTTTTCTTTGCAGGAGGCAGACTCCGACAAATATAAAAATCACTACAAAGTCATGAATATTGCAGGTTTGTCGCGTGCGATAGATTCTTTGGAAGTGGATATTGCAAACACCAACCAGAGAGAGTTTGCCATTATTGCCAAGGATTTGAGTGGCAAGGTGTTGAGATTTCAAGAAGATAATACAATAGAGGAACTTACCAACAGGGATTACTATAAGGATTATGCTTTGGTGAATGCCATGGACAAGAAAGATATTGATGATTTTGCAAGAATACGCTGTGGCAATACGAGGGCGAATTTTGAGAATAGAATGAATAATAACAAACTCGATGCAGACTATCTCAACCGCCACAAGATAGAATACCATAGAAAATTCACACTGTCTTTGGCTTGCATTATTTTGTTTTTCATTGGTGCTCCTTTGGGTGCTATAATAAAAAAAGGCGGATTTGGTATGCCTATAGTTGTGTCTATCATTGCGTTTATAATCTACTACACAATGGGACAAATAGGCAGTATGCTTGCCAGAAGCGACACTCTTACGCCTTTTGTGGGCATGTGGCTGTCGAGTTTTGTTTTTCTGCCTATCGGCATTATTCTTACCATTAAAGCAACCTCCGATATATAAAGTATAAGTTATGAAAATTCTTCAATTCTGTAATAAACCTCCTTTACCTGCCATAGATGGTGGCACAATAGGAATGTATAGCATTTCAGAGGGTTTGGCAAATAACGGATGCAGTATAAAAGTGCTTACGACCTATAGCGACAAGCACCCTTTGAAAGTTGATATATTACCCAAAGAATATGTTGAAAAAACAAAAATAGAAGGTGTATTTGTTGATTTACGAATAAGGATTCTCGATGCTCTTTGGTGTGTTTTTGCAGCACAAAGTTATGTTGTGAAAAGGTTTGTGAACGAACAAATGCAAAAACTTTTGGCAAAAACTCTCAAAGCAGAGGATTTCGACGTGGTGCAGATAGAAAGTATAATGCTTGCCCCATATATTCCAATCATAAGAAAGTATTCTAAAGCAAAAATCACTTTCCATTGTCCTAATGTGGAGCATCTTATATGGCAGAGAATGGCAAAAACAGAGCACAATATATTCAAAAAGTGGTATTTGAAGAATACAGCCATGAATTTGCGTGCCTACGAACTTGGACACATAAACGATTTTGACGCTGTCTTTCCCATGACCGATATAGATGCAAGATATTTCACAAACAACGGCTGCAAACGCTTGTGTGTGGGCATTCCTATAGGTTTCGACAACATAGAAAAACTGCCAGACGTAATAGAAGAAGAACATTCTGTCTTCCATATAGGCAGCATGAACTGGCAGCCAAACGAACAAGGTATAAAATGGTTTTTATCTAATGTTTGGCCATTGATTCACAAAGAGTTGCCACACATAAAAGCATATTTTGCAGGCAGAAATATGTCTATGGCGATGAAAAACGGAGAGTGGGACAATGTAAATATGGTTGGAGAGGTTGACGACAGCATTTTGTTTATGAGTGGCAAAAAAATCATGGTTGTTCCTTTGCTTTCAGGCTCTGGCATCAGGGTAAAAATTCTTGAAGCTATGAGTATAGGCAAAGCGGTTGTTGCCACAAGCATTGCTGCCGAAGGAATAATGTATGAGGACGGCAAAAACATCCTTATAGCCAACACTCCAGAAGAATTTGTCGATGCAATAATGAAACTGGATAAAGATGCCGACTATTGCAAACAAGTGGGCGAAAATGCATACAAACTAATAAGAGAGAGATACGACACAAACTACATAGGTGCCGAACTTCTTAAGTATTACAACAAACTATTGGAGAAATAGCATGAAAATACTTGTCTGCTTGCCACGCTTTCCCTATCCTTTGAACAAGGGCGACAAACTCAGAGCCTTTTTTCAAATAAAAGAGTTGTCAAAAAGCAATGAGATTTATCTTTTTTGTTTGGCACACAAGCAGATAGAGGCAAAAGACATGGCGATTCTGCAAGAATATTGCAAGCAGATACACATAGAAAAACTCAACAGATTTGCACAAATTCTTAGTCTTTTGAAATCTTTCTTCACGCCCCTGCCCTTGCAAGTTGCATTTTTCAGCACAAAAAAGGCTATAAAGGAATTCAAACTTTTTGCGGAAGAAACAAAGTGCGATATTGCTTATTTTCAATTTGTTCGCTCGGCAGAATATGCCAAAGCAATCAAAATAAAAAGTGTTTTGGATTTTCAGGACTGCTTGTCTATGAATATGAAACGCAGAGCCGAAAAATCTAACTTTATTGCAAGGCAAGTATTTGGGTATGAGGCTAAAAAACTTCAAAAATATGAAGAAAAGATGTTCGGAATTTTCTCTCGCCTATGCATTATCACAGAAACCGACAGAGATTTGCTTTCATCTGATTTGAGAAACGAGGTGGCAATTATTGAGAATGGTGTTGGTGAAGCTTTTTTGAACTACACAACCCAGCACAATAAGGAATACAATCTTATTTTCTCTGGCAATATGTCTTATGCTCCAAATATCGATGCTGCCAAGTATCTGATTAAAAGCATAATGCCTATAGTTTGGAAGAAATATCCAGACACCAAAGTGGTGCTTGCAGGTTCCAACCCTACGAAAGAAGTGAGGGCTTTGGCAGGTGAAAAAGTTATTGTTACTGGTTGGGTGGACGATATGAGGGAATACTATGCAAAAAGCAAGATATTTATTGCTCCTATGCGTATTGGCACAGGCTTACAGAACAAACTTTTGGAGGCTATGGCCATGTCTTTGCCTTGCATCACGACTTCTTTGGCGAACAATGCCCTTAAATCCGAAGAAGGTCAGGATATTCTTATTGGCAATACTGCCTCACAACTTGCCCACTGCATAACTGAACTTATGGAGAACGAGATATTATATAAAAATCTTGCCATAAATTC
>JABUUQ010000002.1:626258-631872 GCA_021443125.1 Bacteroidales bacterium | reverse complement strand
ATTATGTATAAGGCAGTTTCAACAAAATAAAACGCCGTTTCAATTTATTAAAAGCAAGAAAGAATGCAATTAGCGACAAACAACGATATAGCACGCATACACCTTGAATTTTTCCCATCTATTGCATGGATGGTTTTTGCACAACAACAAAAAAATATCAGCATAGAACTCTACGAATCTTTTCCTCGACAGACTTTTAGAAACAGATGTCTTTTGCTCTCTTCCGATGGTGTGCAGACGATTAGCGTACCTATTCTGCGAAGCAAGACTGCCAAACTATTGACCAAAGATGCAGAAATTTCTTGGAAGGAAGATTGGAACGTAAGAATGTGGCGTGCAGTGTATTCCAACTATGGCAAGAGCCCTTTTTTTGAGTATTACGATGTGGAGGTAAGAAAACTATTGGAGAAAAAACACAGATTCCTTTTGGATTTGAACTATGATGTTTTCGACTTTCTGAGAAAAAGTTTTGCACTCGATATAAACATTTATGCTACAGATGATTATGTAAGAAACAAGGATAAAAACTTTGTTGATGCTTTTCGTCCGCAAACAAGAAAAGAAGATGGAGAATTTTTTGAAACTTATTTTCAATCTTTTTCCGACAAACTGCCATTTGAAAGCAATCTATCATGTTTGGATCTTTTGTTTTCTATGGGCAAAGAGGGTGGCAATTACATTAGAAATGGAAAGCTGCCGCAGCACCTAAATTTATAGTTCTGAAATGGTTATCCTTGTCTTCTATCTCTAATTGAGAATGGGTATAGTCGGCAAAAAATCTCAAAAAAGTATTCCTTTTAACCCAAAAACTCAAACTTGCACCCAAATTGTATCGCAATCGGTATTGGCTTTCTATTATTCCGTCCAAAAGTGTGTTTTCTATATTTCTGCTTATGCCTGCACCTATCTTTGCACCCAAAAACATACGATGACAAATCGGATAGGAAAAATAGTGGTTTATGCCTGAATAATAGAAACTTAGAGTAGAATCCTGCCACATATTGATTTTAGCAGATTTGTAACTTGAATGGTCAGCACTGATTCCCACACCAAAAAATTTATGGTAGAAATATGCAGATTCGAAGCCCACAGCAGCACCGTCATTTATATTTAACTCTCTGTTATTATTGAGTTTATAATTATTCAAGGAGTGATTGAAAGTTGTGTTTATCGCCACAAACGAAGGTTTTTCCTCTCTGCTCTCCTCCACCGTTGGAACAAAAGTTTGAGATTTGTTGCCCATTATTGCATCTTTCAGTAAATAAGCCACTTCCGTTGAAAGAACACCAAGTCCTGCACCTGCCACAACATCACCAAGCCAATGCCTTTCGTTCATCACTCTCATAATGCCCGTTGTTGAGGACAAAGAATATGCAGCCAAAGCAAAAAGCCATGATTTCTCGCCATATTCTTTTGCTAAAATATGTGCGTTCATAAAGGCAAAGGTTGTGTGTCCTGAAGGGAAAGAATTGTTGCCTGTTGCGTCTGGCCGTTTGTAGTATATATTGGCTTTCAATGTTTTAGCCGAACCAAAAGCAATAGCATAAGCAAAGGCAGAGGATAGAATCAACTCTTTCCAAGACGATTTGCTTTCCACTCCGCAGACTTTCAAAGCATAGGTTATGGCAATGGGTGAAAACTGCAGATAATCATCTATATTGGTGGAAAAATCCTTGAAAAAATTTCTCTTAAAATCCCTATATTCCAAATGATGATAGTCATACATTGAGCCGGTAACAAACAATGGAACAGCAAAATAAGTCATCTGGAAAGGTTTTGAAGACAGCACATCATCAATCAAAAGTTTGTGCAAAACAGTATCCGTCTGCAAAGATTCATTTTGCGAATATGACTTTACAAATGCAAGAACAAGCAGAAGAATAAGTATATATCTCTTTATCATTGAGCAGTTTATCATTTTTAAGACTAAAATTATCTAACCTATATATGCATTTATGAACGCAAACGTCAGGATAATTATTGCACAATTCCTTATCGTTGTTGAAAACTCCACCTTGGGCTATTGCTTACCTTGCCATAAAATTTGAGTTTCAGTCCATACGAGGTTAAACATGTAACAAAATTACAAATAATAATGCAATAATAAATACGTTTTATAAATAAAAGTTATAACTTTGCAATATAAAACACCAAAAATTATGAGTACTACACCGAAACTTCTGCAAGAAAATGACAAGGTTGCCATTGTTTCTTCGGCAAGAAAAATCACTCTGCCACAAGTGCTTCCCACTATTCAATTGCTTGCTTCTTGGGGTTTGAATCCTGTTGTTGGGCAAACAATAGGCAAGAATTTCAACCAGTTTGCAGGCACCGACAAAGAGAGAGCAGAAGAATTTCAAAAAATGCTTGACGATGATTCCATAAAAGCAATCTTTTGTGCAAGAGGCGGTTATGGCAGTGCAAGAATTTTAGATTTGGTGGACTTTTCTTCGCTTAAAAAAAATCCTAAATGGATAATCGGCTATTCGGATGTTACTGCCATTCTTTCGCATATATATTATAGGTGTGGGATTGAGGGTGTGCATGGCATTATGGCAATAAACATTCAAGACCGTCAGCATAATGTGGCAGTGGATTCTTTGAAGCAAATTCTATTTGAGGGTAAAAACACTATCAATGCCGACTATCATTTTTTGAATACGTTGGGTTGTGCTGAAGGAGAATTGATTGGAGGAAATCTTTCGGTGTTGTATTCTTTGCTTGGTAGCGAAAGTTTTGGCGACACTAAAGATAAGATACTGATTATTGAGGATTTGGACGAATATCTCTATCATATCGACAGGATGGTTTTGGCTCTAAGAAGGGCAAATAAACTTGGCAATCTCAAAGCCTTGCTTGTTGGTGCTTTCACCGATATGCACGACAACGAAACGCCTTTTGGTTTGTCTGCAGAGCAAATAATAAAAAATGTATGCGAAGACCTTAAAATTCCTGTTGCTTTCAATGTTCCCGTTGGGCATATAGGCACGCAAAACAATGCTTTCATTTATGGAAGAAACACAAAAGTGGAGATAACCGACAAAGGAACAAAGATAGAACAATGAGAGTTTGTGTCAGCGTAAGCAACGACGTTTTTAGCGATAATAGGGTAAAAAAAACTTGTCAAAGTCTTGGAAACTACGGCTTTGAAGTTCATCTATTGTGCAAAAAAGCAAAAGACAAAACTCAGGAAAACAATTTCATAAGACACGACACTGCTTTTTTGTTCAAAAAGAATTTTCTATATTATGCAGAACTTAATATAAAATTCTTTTGCAAGGCTTTATGGCAAAAAAGCAATCTTTTGTGGGCAAACGATTTAGACACTTTATTACCTATGTTCTTGGTTAGCAGGATTAAAGGCATTCCTTTGATATTCGATTCCCATGAGATGTTTACAGAAGTTGCCGAACTGAAAGATGGTTCCATTCAAAAGAAATTTTGGAAGTTTTTGGAGAAACTTATTGTTCCAAAACTCAAATACATAACCACTGTCTGCAATCCCATAAAAGACTATTTCAAAGATAATTACGGCGTCGAATCTTCAATAATCAAAAACATTCCTCCTTATTCCGAAGCCAACCAATCAAGAAAACATTATCCCCTTCAAGAAAAGTATATAGTGTGGCAAGGTTCTGTGAATATAGACAGAAGTTTGGAGGAACTCGTTCTTGCTATGAAGGAGATTGATTGCCCGCTCTACATTCTTGGCAAAGGCGATATTGTTCATAATTTGGAAAAAATGATAAAGGAACAAGGACTTGAAAACAAAGTTCTTATGCTTGGCAGAAAAAGTTTTGAGGAAATGATGACTATTACAAGAAACGCAACACTTGGAATATCATTGGACAAGCCTACAAACAGGAATTATGCCATCTCTTTGCCGAATAAAATTTTTGAATACATAAATGCAGGCACTCCCGTTTTGGCCACACCTTTGCAAGAAATAAAGCCTATTATTGAAACATACAAAACTGGGGTATTGATGGAAGATTGCAAACCTACAAAAGAAAATATAGCATTGAAAATCAACGAAATAATAAACAATAATATTCTTTTGCAATCTTTGAGTGATAATTGTTTGAAGGCACAAAAAGAATTATCATGGCAGAATGAAGAAAAAGTGCTTTATGCTCTTTTAGATAAAATTCTAAACAAAGAAAGAAAAAATTAAAACAAAGGAATAATTCAACGAAAGCAAGAAATAAAATAGCCACTTCCCTATTGGAGAGTGGCTATATTTTTATGCAGTGGCAAGTTGTTAGAATGGCAAATCTTCCTCACTTGCACCATCTGCGAAAGTCTCTATTGAACCATTTGTGTTTGCAATAGGTTGATTTTGAGGCACAGATGGTTGTCCTTGAGGCATTTGCTGCATATAATTGTTTGCCATATTTGGATTGCTTGTTGGCATTTGTTGTGGTGCTTGGTATTGAGATTGTGCAGGTTGTTGATATTGAGGTTGTTGAGGCATAGCAGATGTAAAATAATTAACATCGTTCGCTCTCAAATCTGTGTACCAGCGACCTTGAAATTCTCTTGACTCTATTGAAAAGAAAACTTTGATATCTGTACCTATTGCTATGTTTCTCACCATATTAACCCTGTCTTCTCCAAAAAGTGTGAAACAAACTTTTCTTGGATACTGCTCTTGCGTTTCTATAACAAAACCTCCTCTAACCCAAGGACCTCTTGCAGATTCGCCTCTTTGTTCAGGCAGAATCATTTGTAATTTACCTATTATTTCCATATTATATTGATTTTTTGATTATTACTTTCTTTTTGCCGCTTCACTCTCTGGCTTCAACCACTTATCCAACCAATCAAAGAAGTTTCTCTGCCATAGAACGCCATTTTGTGGTCTTAGAACCCAATGTGTTTCGTCTGGGAAGTAAAGATATCTTGCTGGAATGCCACGATTCAAAGCAGCATTGTAGGCAGCCATACCTTGAGAGGCAACAATTCTGAAGTCGAATTCAGAGTGTATTACCATTATTGGAGTATCCCATTTATCTACGAACTTATGAGGAGAATTTGCATAGGATTTTTGAGCTGTAGCGTTGTTTTTATCCCAATAAGGACCGCCTAAATCCCAATTAACAAACCACATTTCTTCTGTTTCCAGATATTGCTGTTCAAGGTTGAACATACCATTGTGTGCAATAAAAGCTTTGAAACGTTTGTCATGGTGTCCTGCAAGCCAATATACAGAATAGCCGCCGAAACTTGCACCAACTGCACCACGATGTTCCTTATCCACATAAGGTTCTTTGCTTATCTCGTCGATAGCAGTAAAGTAGTCTTTCATACATTGGCCACCATAATCACCACTTATTGCTTCCAACCATTCTTGTCCAAAACCTGGCAAGCCTCTACGATTTGGGGCAACGATAATATAGCCATGAGACGCCATAATTTGGAAGTTCCATCTGTAAGACCAGAATTGAGACACAGTGCTTTGAGGACCTCCTTCGCAATAAAGAAGAGTTGGATATTGCTTTGTTGAGTCAAAATCAGGAGGATAGATAACCCATGTGTAAAGGTCTTTGCCATCGGTTGCAGTAAGTTTTCTTTCTTCAACCTTACCCCATTTGATTTTTGACATAAGCTCGTC
>JABUUQ010000002.1:623864-626253 GCA_021443125.1 Bacteroidales bacterium | reverse complement strand
GGTTGATATCTTTGTTTCTTTGCCCGTATTTTCGTCTATAGTCCAGATTTCAGCAGGATGAGACATTGACATTTGAGTTGCAACAAGTTTTCCTTTGGCTGGCATTACAGCGGTGTAGTCTGCCATTTCCTGTGTAAGTTGTTTGATAGATTTTGTTGCGATATCCATTTTGTAAACATTGTCTCTACCGTGCCAATCTGAGATGAAATACATTGATTTTGAGTCAGCAGTGAATTTTATACCATTGGCATTTTGGTCAAAGTCTGCTGTCATATATTCTGCTTTGTTTGTCTTAAGGTCATAAAGGATAAGTCTGATTTTGTCTGCCTCATAACCATCTCTTTCCATACTTTCCCATGCTATATACTTGCCATCATTTGAGAATACTGGGTTTTGGTCATATCCCATCATGCCTTCAGAGATATTCTTGGTTGTTCCGTTTGCAATATCGTATAGGAAAATATCGGAATTGGTAGAATAAGCATATTCTTTGCCGACTTTCTTTCTGCAAGTGTAGGCAATTGTTTTGCTATCTGCGGACCATGCAATTTGTTCCATGCCACCCCAAGGACGCATTGGAGATTCGTATTCTGTTCCTTCCAAAAGGTTTTTGCCTTCGCCTATTTTCTTGCCATCGAATGAGGCTACAAATGGTTGAGGAATGTTATCTACCCAATTATCCCAGTGTCTGTACATCAAATCGTCATTAACTCTGCCTGTTGTTTTGTCAAGACCTTCTTTAAGGTAGGCATATTTGTCTTTCTTTGCTATACCACGCACATAAACAATGTGTTGGCCGTCTGGAGAGTAAGAAAAGCCCTCCAAATCTCCTTCCTTAAAGTCTGAAATCTGTTTTCTATCGTTGCCTTCAAGGTTCATCTCCCATATATTCACGCCTTCGTCATCAGCATATATGAAACCTATTCTGTCTCCCTTAGGATTGAAGATTACATTGAACTCTGAATTTTTTGTTTGTGTAAGACGCTTTGTAGAATTGTCCTTCAAATCCATAAGATAGACCTCAGCATTGCCTTTGTTCTGCTCTATGGAATAGTAGGTTACGGTGTAAAGGACTTTTTCGCCGTCAGGAGAAACTGAAACATCGCCTATACGTCCAAAAGCCCAAAGTGCCTCAGGAGAAAGTTTGCCATCCTTAACCTCTATGTTAGGATTGTCAATCACATCCTTGTCTTTTGTTCCTTGTTGCTGGCATCCAACGAATAATGTTGCCAAAATACCAGCAAGAATTAGTGTTTTTTTCATTGTTATTATTGTTTGATTATTATTTTCCACAAAAAGTTTTAACTTTCAAAATTACAAATTATATCTGAAAGTAATAGTATTTTTTGATTTCTTTTGACAAAAAGTTTTTATCCAACTGGTCAGAAGCCTCATATATCTCTTTTATCTGTCCGTTTTTGAAAAGTATATTTATTTGCCTGTCATCAAAACTATATGCCTTGTTATGCAATTCGTTGCTTGAACAAAAATAATTTTCAACCTCATCTCGTGAAAATGCCACATTGAATTCCTTATAGAGTTTATCGTATTTTTGTTGCAGTTCCTCATTTGAAAAAGGTGATGTCTTGATTTCCAAATGTCCTATCTCACGGTTGGCAAGTTTGTTGGCAAGCAAAGAAAGTATTTTGTCTTTATGGGCTGTCCAAACCTTGACACAAGACCATATATCAGTATCATCCAAAAGCATATAATGGTTCAAAGCCTCTTTATCGTTTATTTCTCTTATGCCGTTCTTCAAAAAATAAAACAAATGATTGGTTATAGGGAATTCTTTCTCCAATAAAGCATCGTTTTGTGCCAAAAATCTTGCTCTTTTCAGCAGATTTTGCAACAAACAATCGGCACCAACAACAGTTTTGTGCATATAAACCTGCCAATACATCAAACGACGCGAAATAATAAACTTTTCAATGGAATATATGCCTTTTTCATCTATTACAAGTTCGTCTTCATAGACAGAAAACATTTTAAGAATGCGTTCAGTGCCTATAACACCTTCGCTGACGCCCGTGAAAAAACTATCGCGTGTTAGATAATCCAAACGGTCTGTATCTACCTGTGAAGAAACCAGTTCATGAAGGAATTTTTTGCTGTATTTATCTTCGAAAATCTTTGTAACAGTCTCATCCACTTGCAAATCCTTCATAAATTGCAAAGAAATCTGTTCGTGGGAGGTATTGAAAAAGAAGTTTTCCAAGCAATGAGAAAAAGGAGCATGGCCTATATCGTGAAGAAGTATTGCCTGCAAAGATGCGGAATATTCTTTATCGGAAATTGTTTCGCCTTTGTTTGCCAAAACCTCCAAAGCCTGTGTCATCAAGTGCATAGCACCCACAGAATGAGAAAACCTTGTATGTTCTGCTCCAGG
>JABUUQ010000002.1:622207-623459 GCA_021443125.1 Bacteroidales bacterium | reverse complement strand
TCAACCCATCTTTCCCATAGACCAAGGTTAGCACCAAAACCATAGTATAGGTGGAAACCGCTACCAAGTTCTTGATCCCATTCGTACAAACCTGTCAATCTGAAACCATGGCTGTGGAAATCGATAACAGCTTCAAGGTTATTGCCACCATTGTACTTTTTGATGTTTAGACCATAGTCTGCACCACCTTTAATACCAATGCCCCAGCTTTGAGCATTTACGCTTACTGCCATAAAAGCAACTGCGATAAGTAATAAGAATTTTTTCATTGTTTTGTAAATTTTAATAAGTTAATAAATTTATTGTTCTTTTCTATTATCAATAATGTGCAAAGATACAACATTTTATAATTATAGGTCATTTTTTAGCATAAAAATAACAAAACAAAGTTTCAAGAAATTAAAACAAGGTTTCAGCAAATTAAAACCTCGTTTTATTTTTGCGAATCAGAGAAAGCATATTATAGCATTATCTTCAAAGAGAAACCTCCTTCGGTTGTGGAGTTTGGATATGAAGATGAAATGTATGGAGTGTTGATTGTTATATCGAAGAATGCCTTCAAGATTATTTTCTCTGTCAAAGAATATTCGCCAGAAAGATTAAGCGTTGTTATCTTTGAACCTGCAGAAACAAGATTAACATCTTGGTCTATCTTTCTTAGTATTGTTTTGTTGGTTGTTATGGAAAAATCTGCCTTGACAAGTATATCACTCTTAAATTGTCTTGTTGACTGTCCTCCTGTGCGGACTGTGATTTTCACATCTTTGAAGCGATAACCTCCTCCAAATACAAAACCAAAACGATTTATTTCTGTCAGTTGTGTATTTGCGAAAGACATTGACAAGGAGCGGTCTTTCTTTATCTCAAAGTTGGCTTGGAATGAGTTCTTAAGATTTACATCCACTTTAAGCAAAGGACTGAATTGCTCTTGTATCATTATTTGGTCTATAGAGTGCTTTGGAATAAAATTATTGTTAAGAGAATTTCTTATCCACTCTGTTCCATAGTCGTATTCGTTCAAATCTGGCACTGCAGTGTTGGTGTAGAATGATGAGATGTTGTAGGTACAAGTGTAGTTTGAAGAAAGGGTTATCGAATTCACCCATTTTTTGAACAATTCCAATTTGCCAAGTCCTGTATAGGTTATTTTCCAGTTTGGCAGTGGGAATTTAAGGAAAGGATTCAAAGATTGATTGTTGGCATCCTTGCCCAAATATGCTGCAAGAAAGGCAGGAATAAGGACTTGTTGGGA
>JABUUQ010000002.1:620720-622150 GCA_021443125.1 Bacteroidales bacterium | reverse complement strand
CCCAAATAGTCTGGATTGGCTGCTTGATTTGCTGCAGAAAGACGGCCTGCTATTATTTGTCTGTTTGCCAAGAATGTTTCAAATACAGGGCTTATGTTGTCATCATCCATACTTGTGAACAAAGTAGGCAGAGCAAAGAATGACATACTGTAACTTCCTGTGGTGTAAGGAGTATATGGACCTTCCACCCTTTGTGTCTCAGGATTGAATTTGTAGTATGAACTATATTGTGAGGTTTCTGTCCTTTTGAAAGATAGGTCTATATTGAATTCTTTTATAGGTTCTATCTTTACTTGGGCGTTTATAGTCTCGTTATACTTGGATTGGTAGGCGGTATTGAACATTGTGTCGGTTGAAAGCCACGAATTGTTCATTGCTGTCTCCATTATGTTTTTCTGTGAGCCAAGCACAAATCCCAAACCTGGTGCCCAAGAATACTCTGGCGTCATTCCAAAATATTTTGCACGAGGCATAAAGCCTGGAATAAAGGTTCCTTCATTCAAAGAGTAGGTAATGTTGGCAGATTTAACGCTTGTAAGCAGTCTGACAGAGAAATATGCAATTTCTTTCAGCCATTGGAATGATTGAACAGAGTCGGAATCTGCCACATTCATAGCATTTTTGTTGTTTTTATCTTGCAAACCGCTTTTTGGTGTACGAGGTGAAGACATTGCCGTTTTCTGATATTTTTTGTCTCTTTCCTCATATACTTTCTTCAAGAAAGGCCATTTATTATAAAGGGTTGTTAGATTTGCATTGAAAGTTGCATTGATTTTTCTTGCATTCTCTATCTTGTTGCCAAGACTCTCGGTTGCATTTGTAGCACCCTCAAAAGAATAGTTGGCACTATAGGTTCCAGTCAAACGAGTCCAATTCAGAGCAGGTATTTTATTTATAGGTATTGTTATATTCAGTTGGACTTTTTGGTTAAACTGCTGGGCTCTTCCAAGTTCTGCAATAGAAGTCCATACACTATCGCGTTTTTCTCTTGTGTCTATTCTTCCACGAGGTTCTTGTATCAAAGCATTCATTGAGGCAGAGTAATCCATTCTTATGTTCTGAGTAAAATCCCACTTCATTCCATATTCCCTGTTCCAATAGAAATTTTGGAAATAGTATGGTTCCATGATTATAAGACCTTGTGATTTTGATTGAAGCAAGGTTTCTTCAAAATCCTTAAGCATATCACTCTTGAAGGTAAGGTTCTTTGGTTTGTAGTTAATGGTTATATCTCTTATAATAGCCCATTGTTTGCCCTTAAACAAAGCCATTTTGCCGAAAGGTTTGAATCCTTTTGCCTGCATATCGTATTGATAACCCAAAATAAAGCGGTTTTGTGTTCTATCATCGTATGCAATATCTACATTTCTATTGTATATGCGTGAATAAGAATAAGAAGCGTTGAAATTCTCTATATCCCAAAAATGACG
>JABUUQ010000002.1:617627-618964 GCA_021443125.1 Bacteroidales bacterium | reverse complement strand
ACAGCCTGCAAAGTAGGCACCCTACCCCACACTGTAGTATCTACATTTATTATATTTGCACTTGTTGGCAAACCATTCTCAAAACTTTTTCTGCCATCACGAAGAATATCTTCTGAAATATCGCCAAGGTTAAAATATAACTTACCTCCTTCACTGTCAGGGTCCTCTATGAATGGGTCCATAAGCCAAAATTCTATGGCTTCTATGTTGGCTGCTTCAAAATCTGTGGCATCAAGTTTTCTCATCACACCACCCCAACGAGTTTCAGGGCGTTCAAGACTACCTTCTGCCGTCAAACCATAAGACCAAGGCGAAATGGTATCATAGTTGTAAGGGCCTCTCTCTTCTGGGTAGAAAGCAAGGTTGAATTCGTGTATATTGTTTTTCTGTCCTTGTATCAGTTCCTTGTTTGGATAGACTTCAGTTTCCAAAATTTCTCTTGCATATGGTTGGCTTCTGTCTTCATTGTTGATATTCGAAGGTGCAGCAGAACCATAGAAGATATCGTCTATGGAATACCAAGCAAGTTTTGCTCTATTGAAGCCATAAGCCAAACCTGAATTCTTGAAGGTTTCAGGGAACATTGGATTGCTTGTTGAAAAGTCCTGAGGAGTGGAAGCCAAAAACCAAGTATTCACTGCTTTCAAATCGTAACTGCGTTTGCTTGTTTCAAAATCATCCACATAGGAAGTGCCTGTTGAACCTATTGCAGAAGAATTGCCCGGTCTGAACTGTGCCAACTCTCCTTCAAAGCTTAATGTTGAAGGGGTTTTTGTACTATAAAACGGAAGCCAATCTATAAGTTTTGTTATGAAAGGAATCTCTTTGGTAAAATGAACATCCAAACCAAGCATGGTGTTACTTATCGGTTCTTCTCCATAATCAACTTTTGTTGTTAGCGGGCTTTCGTGAAGATTCATAATCGTTGCACCCAAAGAAAGTTCGGGAGAAACAGTGTAGATACCTCTAACGCCGAGCATATACTTGGTAGTCATAGAGAAACTGGTATTACTTTCTGTTGAAACGGTGATAGGTGTTCCAGAAGAAAGGTAGGCACTATTTATGATTTTAACCCTACCCATTGCATAGTCGACAGTATAATCCACACCTTCTTGCAATTGTATTCCACCTGCCATAACCGTAACACTACCTTGAGGAACATTCACTGCACCAAGACTTATCTCGCCTCCATTGCCAGAAGAGCGGTACCTTCCCTGCAGATAGTATTTGTTTTTCTCGGTATATTGTTGTGCCTGACTTTTCGTAAGAGTGTATAAGGAATCATAGCAGTATTTGTCTGCATATTCTTCGTTGTTTAGCTGCTCTCTCAAATCTTT
>JABUUQ010000002.1:613077-617558 GCA_021443125.1 Bacteroidales bacterium | reverse complement strand
ACATCAACAAAATCAAATACTCCATCGGGATACATATTCTGCTGATTGTCCATTCTATCCAAACCAAAAATTTGAATTAAAGGAGTGGATTTCAATGGGCCTTCTGTAAAATAACCTGTTTCCACGCCTCCTTCATCTCCAAGATACATAATGTTAAGACGGAAATTCTCTGAAGAAAGTTGTGTAGAGCCTATCCAATACACATTCTTCATCATAAGTTTCCACATTGGGTTTCTGACGTTGAGATTGGTGGATTTAAGCAATTTTACTATCAAGGTATTAGGGTCGGTTATACCATCATCTGAAAATTCTCCCACTTGATAGACTGTAGAATCTCCAACTATTTGATATTGATAAGCAACTGCAAGAACCTGATCGGCAGACAATGCTTGATTCAAAGATATAAAGCCAAGTTGTTGGTTGAAAGTATATTCGCTTTCTGCTAATTTTCTTGCACTTTCAACTTTTTCGTAATTCTGTCCTGAAACAAATCCCAAACCTTGCAGATAATTGCCGACAGAGTTTATATTTCTCAATGCAGAAACATTAACCATATTCAGCAAATCGTTACTTGCATAATTATCTGGGTAATCACTACCGAATTCATTTGCTATATAAGGATTTGTTCCGTAGGGTTTCTTTTCTCCCAAGTCTGCAAAAGCAACGATATTTCTGTTATTATTTACTGCAGAGCCTATATTTGTTTTCCATACCTCAACTTTTGTAATTATTATTTTGCTATTGAGAATAGGGAAAGTGGACATCGCCCTATTGTAGTTGTCATAAAAGTACTGTGCAAGGAAGAAGTGTTTGTTATCGTCGTAGTTGTCTGCCTTTACACTGAATTCCTGGCTTTGAGCACCATTCTGCACTGTTATGCTTTGACTCTCACTTTTCTGTTGTGAGGCAACAACATCAAGTAACAAATTACCGAATTTTAATTTTGTTCTTGCTCCAAAAAGATTCTGCACACCAGTAATAAGTGTGGTATTCAAAGGAAAGGATATGTTACCTGCTTCTATCAATTGTACTATTTCATCTTCCTTGCCTTCGTATTTTGTTTTGAACAACTCTTTCTCAAAGTCAAAAGTCGCACCTGTGTTGTAGTTAAGGTTCAAATTTATGGCCGTACCTATCTGTGCCATAAGGTTTAGCTGTATGTCCTCATCAAAATCGAAACGAGTTACACTTCTTGCATCTTCATTTATCGACAAGTTCTCGTTTCTATTATTCACCAAAGCAAATTTCAAATCCACACTACCACTTGGGCGTATGTCTATATTATCCCCTCCGAAAATCTTTTCCATCCAGTCGCTGTTAAGCTTAAGCTGTGGTATCAAAGATGTAAGACTCGATTCGCTTTGTGAGGCTACGGCAGAGCCTACCCTATTTTTCCAATAGTTGTCAATAACCTTATCCAAATCATACTTTTGGTATTCGTCGAAAGACAAAACTTTGGTTTCCAAAACAATATCTCCGACCTTTTTTACTTCAAGATACTGATTGTTTTCTGCATCGTATTCTATTGTTGTCGTGAGGTTTGAAGGTGTTTTAAGATAAAGAGGACTGTTTGTGGAGTCATTCAAAGGGAAACGCAAAGAGTCTGGCTCTGCAAAGTGAAAATCCAGAGCAAAAGCCACGTTTGCACCACATAACACACAAAAAAACAATACAATATATAAAATTCTCTTTATCATTATAAAATAATTACAATCTCCTTAAAGCTTCTTTTATCAGCACTTCCACTGTCATTTGCGAATTGTCCTTAAGAATCTTATCCAATGTCTTTTCAACTATAACCTTATTAAAGCCAAGAGTCTGTAATGCTAATAACGCTTCTTCTCGGTTTTTATTGCTTTGGGCAGGTGATAGTATTGTTGCATCCTCTGCATATTCCCATTTAACAAGCTTGTCTTTCAGTTCAATAATAACCCTTTGCGATGTTTTCGTTCCTATACCTTTTATGGAGCTTATCGTCTTGGTATCTTCTGAAACAATAGCTTTTACTATTTCATCTGCATTCAAGGAACTTAGCATCATTCTTGCCGTATTTGCTCCTATACCGCTAACACCAATAAGTTCTCTGAACAATTCCCTTTCTTTTGTTGTTGCAAAACCATAGAGAATTTGTGCATCTTCCCTTACTACAAAATGAATAAATAGTTTTCCTTCTGCCAAATCTTTAAGTAAAGAATAAGAGGTAAGCGATATTTCCACCCTATACCCTACACCATTGCAATCAACAACAATATATGATGGGGTTGTTTCAACAAATTTGCCGTTAAGATATTCGTACATTGTTCTCTTGTTATTAGTAATTAACTTGCAAAGTTACAAAATTTATATATATTTTTCCCATTTTATGAAAAAGTGCTATCTTTGCCACTCGTAAATTGGAAAAATTATGTCAGTAGCAAAAGACTCTAACAACAAAAAGGTAACCGTTCACACCTTGGAGAATATGGCACTGAAAGGTGAAAAAATCTCTATGATTACCGCCTATGATTATTCTATGGCTAAGCTTGTGGATGCGTCAAACATAGATGTCATTCTTGTGGGCGACAGTGCTGCAAATGTAATGGCAGGTTACGACACAACACTACCTATAACTCTCGACGAAATGATTTATCATGCAGCCTCTGTGGTAAGAGCAGTAAATAGAGCATTGGTTGTTGTCGATATGCCTTTCGGTTCCTATCAAGGCAATAGCAAAATGGCTCTGCAATCTGCTATTCGCATTATGAAAGAAACCTCTGCCAACGCCATAAAACTCGAAGGAGGTCAAGAGGTTATAGAAAGTATTTCGAGAATTTTATCTGCAGGTATTCCTGTTATGGGACATATTGGGCTGACACCTCAAAGCATAAACAAATTCGGCACTTACGCTGTAAGGGCTACCTCTCACGATGAGGCTGAAAGAGTTTTGGAAGATGCCAAAGCTTTGGAAAAAGCAGGCTGTTTCGCTTTGGTTTTGGAGAAAATTCCTGCCGAGTTGGCAAAACGCATTGCCGAGGAACTAACTATCCCTGTTATTGGCATAGGTGCTGGTTGCCACACCGACGGTCAAGTTCTTGTGCTTCACGATATGCTTGGCATCACACAAGATTTCTCTCCACGCTACCTAAGACGCTATCTTTCCCTTGGCGATGAGATTCGTGGTGCTATAAGACAATACTCTGCCGATGTGAAAAGTGGCAATTTCCCTAACGAAAAAGAACAATACTAACCAACATAAAATTCCAACAAAACAAAACGCCGTTTCAACAAAACAGAACGGCGTTTTGTTTTTCTCTTCCTTGCTTTTAATTTTCTGAAAGCAAGTTTTGTTTTTTAAGAAATTATTTATACCTTTGTAGCATGAAAAAGTTAATTCCTGTTATTATTTTAAGTGTAGTATGCTCTTACGCTTTATTCGCCCAAGAGAATGATTTGATACAAAAAAATATAATAACTTATAGTAATTCAGCAACAGCTAATGCGCCACACTTTAATCGTTATGTTGGAACATATATGATATATGCTAGTGGTATAGCTCTTGATTCAGTTTGTTTTTGTGCACCTTATTATCATTGCCCCACCGAGCATGAAACAATTGCAGCATGGAAAATAAATCCAATAACCATTGGGCAGAGTGATGCCTTTAATTCAAGTAATGATACAATGAAAATTCCCCATGGATTTGCACAAATAATAAATAATGATAGCATCTTCAAAATAGGAGGAATATCTTTTGCCACAAACTTAACACCAGAAACAACTATGCGGACAAATACTGGTGATACTGTGTTGATAATAGACAAGTCAACGATGGAGGTTCTTTATGAAAAAGTCTTAAATGACACTATATCTATACCAGTTTTTGTTGATATAGCAGTAGGTTTTTATGAGATTATTTTTGATTCAGCTATTCAAGTAGAGGGGGATTTTTTAATTGCATATAAATACAATCGCAATAATATTATATATGATATTGCAGAAGTCATGCCAGGATTGACATATGTTTCTGCTAATTATTCTATCCCTTTGTCTATATACGTGGAAATGTCAGGGTTAAACGATATTCCAAGTTATACTGATAGACTTTATCTTAATAACGACAATAGTACAAACCAAATTTATTATTATACACAAGAAACTGGATGGTTAACATGTTTGGATTATAGGAATTATTTTTCTATATCTCCACCAACGCAACAAGGGTCTATGACAAGTTGGATTTCTTCTGGAATTGATAATAATGGTTGGTATTCTAATTTATACCCAGAGGATAGATCAATCGCACCACACACTACAGATATATGTGTTTTTGCAATTCCCGAGTCGGCAATAAATAGACAAACAGATACTTCTGGTTTTAGTAGTATAACTTCTATAGATAACGAAAATGCAATTTCAATTACACCAAACCCAACAAATGATATAGTAAATTATTGCTGTCCGGTAAAACTTTTTTGATTGCATAAATTTAGGGCTGACACTTC
>JABUUQ010000002.1:606998-612358 GCA_021443125.1 Bacteroidales bacterium | reverse complement strand
TTTTTGATAAAAAAATTGCCTGTCATGAAATGATTTTTGTGAGACTCTCTTTTTGTTCCGAAAAGGGTATGCAGAAGAAATTGTTTTTCAACATCTTTTATATCTTTATATGCTATGCCTCCACAAATCACATCTGCTTTATCGGTATTGTCGAGATAGGATTTTACAAAGTTGTCTTTTATAATTTCAGTGTCGCAATCCAAAAACAACAACCAATCACCTTTGGCTTCATTTGCCAAAAAATTGCGGATTTTCGAACGGCCAAAATTTGTATTAAGCAATATATATCTTGTGTTGGGTAGATTTTCTATCGCTTTGTTTTCTTGTTTTATCGTTTCATTGGGGGAACAATCATCTATGGCAAGCAGTTCGTAATCAATGCTTAATTGTTCTGCCTGCTTGCAAAGGTTCTGTGCCAAAGCAACGATATTGTAATTATATATGGGTATAAGAAACGAAACCATAAATAAAAAAGTTGGTGGCAGACTTTCCACCACCAACTATATTTAAGCAATAAAACTCTTATTTAAGTTTTGCAAGGATTGCTTCAAGAGTCTTTTTGATTTTGTCTTGGTCAGCTTTGATGTCCAACTTAACAGGTTCTATCATGTTTTCAGCTTTGAATATTTTGTCAAGTTGTTCTTTTGTAAGAACTTTGTTTTCCAATGCTATTTCATAAACACCCTTGCCTGTCTTTGTTGCTATCTTAGCGATACGAGTAGAGTTCTTGTAACCAATGTAAGGGTTAAGAGCTGTAACTGTACCTATAGCTTTGTTGATGAATTCTTGGCAGTTTTTCTTGTCTGCTTCTATGCCATCGATACAAAGAGTTCTCAATGTGTTGAAGCCGTTAGTCAATAGGTCTATGCTTTCGAACAAGCAATAAACAGCAACTGGTTCCATAACATTAAGTTCAAGTTGTGCATTTTCTGAAGCAAGCATAACAGCTGTATCGTTACCGATAACTTTGTAGCACAATTGGTTCATAACTTCTGGAATAACAGGATTTACCTTTCCTGGCATGATAGAAGAACCTGGTTGCATTTCTGGCAAGTGCAATTCAGCCAAACCACATCTTGGACCTGAACCCATAAGACGAAGGTCGTTGCAAATCTTTATAGCTTTCAAAGCAATTCTCTTAAGTTCTGAAGAAAGACCAACAAGAGAGCCTGTTGAAGAAGTAGCTTCGATAAAGTCTTTTTCAAGAGTTACTTTCCAGTTAAGACCTAATTTCTTTGCAACAGCGTTTGTAGCTTCAAGACAAAGTTCTTTGTATCCAGGTTCAGCACAGATACCAGTACCTATTGCAGTAGCACCCATATTCATACAAAGAAGTTCTTCTCTTATAACTTTGATTGCTTTCAGTTCTTTTTCCAATGAAGTAGCGAAACCTCCAAATGTTTGTCCCAAAGTCATAGGAACACCATCTTGAAGCTGAGTTCTACCCATTTTAACGATGTTTTTGAATTCTTTAGCCTTAGCTTTCAAACTCTTTATGCAAAGGTCCATAGCCTCTATCAACATTTCACTTTCAAGGTACAAACCAAAGTGGAATCCTGTTGGATAAGCATCGTTTGTAGATTGAGAAGCGTTTGAGTGGTCGTTAGGTGAGCAGTATTCATATTCGCCTGGTTTGTGTCCCATAAGCTGTAAAGCTCTGTTAGCGATAACTTCATTAGCGTTCATGTTTACTGTTGTACCAGCACCACCTTGAATCATATCAGATAGGAAACTATCGTCAAGCTTGCCTTCGTACATTTCCTTACAAGCCTTAACCATAGCATCGTGTTGTTCTTTTGTAAGTTTCTTTTGTTTGAAGTTTGCATCAGCAGCGCCCCATTTACAAATAGCAAAACCCTTTATGAAGTTAGGGTATTGTTTCATAGGAACACCTGAAATTTTGAAGTTATTGAAACCTCTAAGAGATTGTACACCATACAAAGCGTCAACTGGAACTTCAAGTTCGCCGATAAGGTCGCTTTCTTTTCTTGTTTTAACTTTACAGTTTGCCATGTTTCTTAATTGATTAAAAAAATTGTTAAATTATTGATTATTTGATTGTATACATTATATAACTGTAATATGCAATTACATAAAGTAATATGCAAAATCAAACTTGCATTATAATTTTGCGATGCAAAGATATAAAAATTATTTTAATATCCCAAAATTTTTAGCATAGATTTATGACTTTGTTCTTTGGCAAACAGTTTTGTAGCCCATTCATTATTCTCATCCTTATACAAAATCACATGCTTTGGCTGAGGAATCAAACAATGTTGTATGCCACCATAGCCTGCCAAACTTTCCTGATAAGCTCCTGTATGGAAAAATCCTATATACAAAGGTTCTTCATCGTTGCTTTCGTATGAAGGAAGGAAGATAGCATTGGAATGAGTTTCGGCAGAATAATAGTCTTGACTGTCGCAAGTCAATCCTCCAAGGAAGACACGTCTGTAAGGATTATCCCATTTGTTTATAGGCAAAAGAATAAATCTTTGACCTATGCCCCAAGTGTCTGGCAGTGTGGTTATGAATGAAGAGTCTATCATATACCATAACTCTCTGTCATTTTGTCTTTTTTGGTCAATGATAGAATAGAGGATACAGCCAGCTTCTCCAACTGTAAAAGAGCCGAATTCGGTAAATATGTTAGGTTCGTCAATCTCCTGTTTGTTGCAAATATCTTTTATTTGGGCAAGAATTTCTTCTGCCATGTATTCGTAATCGTAATCAAAACCCAAAGAATTTTTTATAGGCAAGCCACCGCCTATGTTCAAAGAATTAAGTGTTGGGCATATCTTTTTCAATTCGCAATATATGCTTACACATTTTTGCAACTCATTCCAATAATATGCAGTGTCTCTAATACCTGTATTTATAAAGAAGTGTAGCATTGTAAGTTTGAACTTCTTGTTGTGTTGCAACTTTTGCTTGTAGAAATCTATGATACTATTATATCTTATACCCAATCGTGAGGTGTAAAAGTCAAACAAAGGTTCTTCTTCAGAGGCAATACGAATTCCTACATTGCATTTTGAATGTATCTGGCTGTCTAAAGCATCTAATTCTTCGATGTTGTCAATTACAGGAATGATATTTGTCCATCCATTGTCTATCAAATGCGCTATATTCTCTATATATTGAGGTCTTTTGAATCCATTGCAAACTATAAATTGCTGTTTGGTTATCTTTTCTTGCTGATAAAGTTCCTCAATTATATTTATGTCGAACGCAGAAGAAGTTTCAAGATTTACATCGTTCTTCAAAACCTCGTCAAGCACAAAGGCAAAATGCGAACTCTTCGTGCAATAGCAATAGTTGTATGAACCTTTGTAATCCACCTTTGCTCTTGCCACATTAAACAATCTTTTACCCTTTTGAATTTGAGAACTTATTTTAGGTAAATAAGTGATTTTCAAAGGTGTGCCGTATTGTTTGATGATATCCATAAGAGGTATGTCATCAAAAATAAGTTCGTTGTCTTCTACTTTGAATTCATCTTGTGGAAATTCGAAAGTTTGCTCAATAAGGTCAATGTACTTGTTTTTCATTTCTAATTTTTGAACTATCTAAATCAGTTACTTTGTTAAATTTTTTACAATCCAATTCAATTACTCTGTGAATTTGAGTTTGCAAAGTTATAAATAAATTCAAAAATCAGCGAAGAATATGGCAAAAAATCAATAAAAATTATTGCAAAGCAAACAAATTGCTATTTTATAGACTCTCCAAGTTCAAATGCTTTGTTCAGTGCATCGGTTTCAAGTATGGCGTCTTTTGTTTTCATACCTCTAACAAGTATTCTGCCTGCATCGTTCAGGTGAAAGAAGTTTAGGCAAAGTTCATATTGCTTTTCAATGGCGGCAAACAAGTCTGGAATAGAAGAAGATGCACCAACAACCAAAAGAGCCAAGTGTTTGATATTGAAACTATCGCGAATAGGATTGTGAAGTCGGTCAATTATTGTTTTAAGTTGGGAATTAATGCTATAAAAATACACAGGAGAAGCAATAACCAGCATATCTGCTTTCTTAAGTTTTGCATATATCTGTTGCATATCGTCGTTCTGAACGCATAGATTTTCGTTGCTTTGAAAACAAAAGTTACATCCTTTACACGCACCTACATTATAATCAGATACGGCTATAATCTCAACATTATTATTCTTGGATGCACCATTTTTGAAGGCTTCCACTAACTTTGCAGTATTGCCATCCTTACGAGGACTACCTAAAAGAATTGCTATGTTCATAATAAAATTTTTTGCAAAATTATAATAAATTCTACAAACAAAGAGACATAAAATTAAAAGTAAGTTTCAATAAATTAAAAGCAAGGAATAATTTTTTGAAAACAAGTTCTATTTTATTGAAACAATAATGCAAAAGAAAAAGTGTTGGAAATTCATTGTCGTATGAAAATCCAACACTTTTGATTATATAAAAAATTATTTAGAATCTATTGTCGTCTCTGCGTTGAGAAAGACCATTGTTGTTGGAATGATGATGTGAATGACCATGATTTTCTCTATGAGAATTGTTTGGTCTATCGGTTGGTTTTGAAGTTCTTGGCATAGGTTCAATATAGCCTTCTGGTTTTGGAATAAGCACTCTGTGAGACAATTTGAACTTGCCTGTTTGCTTGTCTATGCCTATAAGTTTAACTCTTACCTTGTCGCCTTCCTTGATTACATCAGCTACATTGTCTATACGCTTCCATTCCATCTCTGTTACATGCAACAAACCATCCTTGCCTGGCATAAACTCAACGAAAGCACCATAAGGCATTACACTTTTGATTGTTCCGTCATATACTTCGCCAACTTCGGGAACTGCAACGATAGAACGAATGCGTGCAACGGCAGCATCTAATCCTTCCTTGTCTGCTGAAAGAATATCAACAGAGCCGTATTCGCCCATTTCCTCTATTGTAATAGTTGTATTTGTCTCTCTCTGCAATTCTTGTATGATTTTGCCTTGAGGGCCAATAACAGCACCGATAAATTCCTTAGGAATCTGCAATTTAACGATACGAGGAACATGAGGTTTGTAGTCCTCTCTTGGTACAGGAATAGTTTCTTCTATTATGTTAAGTATGTGTTCTCTGCCACGTTTTGCTTGTGCAAGTGCTTGTGTAAGAATTTCATAAGAAAGACCTTCGCATTTTATATCCATTTGGCAGGCAGTGATACCATCTCTTGTTCCAGTAACTTTGAAGTCCATATCTCCAAGGTGATCCTCGTCTCCAAGAATGTCAGACAATACAGCCCATTTTCCATCCTTCTCTATCAATCCCATAGCTATACCTGAAACAGGTTTTCTTATCTTTACACCTGCATCCATCAAAGCAAGACAGCC
>JABUUQ010000002.1:598773-606329 GCA_021443125.1 Bacteroidales bacterium | reverse complement strand
GTAAGCTCAGCAAGAGCTTGGCAATGTATCTTTATAGAATCGTGAGCAGCTTTCAAAGCGTTCAGCATAACATCTTCTGAAACTTCTTTCATTTCTCCCTCAACCATCATTATGTTGTCTGCAGTTGCAGCTACCATAAGGTCAAGTGTTGCTCTTTCTTGTTCTTCGTAGTTAGGGTTTATCTTGAATTCTCCGTCAATTAGAGAAACTCTACATTCAGAAACAGGTCCGTCAAAAGGAATATCACTTACTGCCAAAGCACTTGCAGCAGCCAAAGCAGCCAAAGCATCAGGCGGATTGTTCCTATCACCAGAGATAAGTGTTATTTGTACTTGAACTTCTGCGTGATAATTATCTGGGAACAAAGGTCTAAGAGCTCTATCCACCAAACGAGCAATCAGAATTTCATATTCTGAAGGTCTTGCCTCTCTTTTGAAGAAACCACCAGGGAATTTGCCATTTGCAGCATACTTTTCTTGATAGTCTACTGACAAAGGCATAAAGTCAACATCTGCTCCAGCTTCTTTTTTCGCACAAACTGTAGCAAGAATCATCGTATCACCCATTCTAACGACAGCAGAACCGTCTGCTTGCTTTGCAAGTTTGCCAGTTTCTATTTCTATCTGGCGTCCATCTGCAAGGGTGAAAGTTTTTTTAATACCAATCATCTTTTTTGTTTATTTAACATCTAACTCAGTCGAAGCCTTCCTGAGTTCCAAAATACAATTATTTGATTTTTAATAGTTTTGCATCTGGCTTCGTTTCATAAAAAATAGAAAAAGGCAAACAACAACACATTTTTAGTTATTTGCCTTCCAATTTGCTTATAAAGTTACAAAAATATTTGCTTATTTTCTTAAACCTAAAGCCTTGATAAGAGTACGATATCTTTCAATATCTTTTTTCTTCAAATAATCAAGAAGTTTTCTTCTCTTACCAACCAAACGAACCAAAGCTCTGTTAGTGAATTTGTCGTTCTTGTGTTCCTTGCAGTATTCTGTAAGGTGCTTGATACGGAAAGTAAATAATGCTATTTGACCTTCTGTAGAGCCAGTATCTTGTTCATTCTTACCAAACTGGCCAAAAATTTCTCTTTTCTTTTCGCTTGTTAAATACATACTTTTGTCAATTTTATTATCTGTAAAAGTTAATGTGTTTATTAAAAAATTCGGTTTGCAAAGGTACAAACTTTTTTTTTGCCAACCAAAAAATTTTCGTTTTTTATTTTGTTGTCTTTGTTTTATTCTTCGTGCAGAACCTTCAAAACCTCAATCTCATACATTTGAAGCTTTGACAAATCGCCATATCCAAGGTTTGGATGCAACCATATTTGATAACGAGAGCCTGCATTCATCAAAAGTAAAGCTTCTTTAAGCCCTTCGCTTTGTCCGTCAATACCCATAGGGCCAGGATTAGTACCATCGTTGTTGAAAGTTGAGGTGATTTGATCCCATTCGTTCTTTTCATTCAAACACCAAACGATATAATTTATAATAATCCTGTCTCCATTGTTCAAAGTCGGTTTTATGCCAGTGCCTTGCTTGATAACCTTGTATTGCAAACCAGAAACCGTAGATACCACACCTTCTTTCTTGGCATTTTCCTGCAAAAATTTGTCTGCTCTTTCCAAATCGGGTTTTGCTTTTGCCATTGCTTCTTCTTGCATCTTCATTTGTGCTGTGTTGAGGTACTCCGTGATAATATCTCTCATTTTTTCAACATCCCAAACGCCAGCAGTGTCTTTGTTGTAGCCTTGCTTGAAAGCTTTTGTGTATAAATCAACATTAACAGATGCTTCCGGAGTCATTGAAGCCTGCATTCCATTCAAAAAACCCAAAGCATAGGATGCAGAATCTTTCAAACTCTTCAATTCACTCATATCTACATGCTCATTGGATTTTGAACAAGAAGCATAAAACGCAACAATCAATAAAGCAAGTATCAAATTTGTTATTCTATTCATAATTTTTAGAATTTTCAGCGTGCAAAAGTACAACTTTTTTGCAATGTGCAAACATTTTTTTACAACTTTATAATCAGGCCCTTGAAAAAGCATTTAACGAAACTTGCTTTCAATAAATTATTCCTTTGTTTCGATAAAATAAAACGCCGTTTTATTTTGTTGAAACTTGCTTTTGTTTTTGCGTGATTTTTGTGCTATATTATTATATGGTGTGCTAATCTCGAAAAAGTGTATTTTTTTTTGTACCTTTGCAGTTTGTATGAAGAGAGTGGTAGAGGCGTATAGTGAGACAGAGGTTGTGAAATCTTTGGTGAAAGACATAACCAAGCAGGGTGCAAGAATACATTTGAACAATCCTGCAGGGTCGTGCTTTGCCTTTATTGTTGCCGCCACAAAGTTGCTAAGCAAAGATTTTAACCATATCATACTTTTGGCAGACAAGGAAGAAGCGGCATATTTCTGCAATGATTTGGAAGAATTGTTCGATGAAACAGAATTGGACTACACAAGAAAGAACATTCTCTTCTATCCCGCCACACACAAAAGGCCCTACACCTACGACACTACCAAAAATGCCAATACCATCTTGCGTTTGGAGGCTTTGAATAGGATAAACAATGGTGAAAATCTGGTCGTGGTAACCTATCCAGAGGCAATAACCGAAAAAGTCGTAAGCAAAAAACTTCTTGAGAACAAAAGCACAACACTACACAAAGGTGATGAGATTTCTGTTGACTTTCTGATAGATGTTTTAGACAATTATGGTTTTGAACGTGTTGATTTTGTGAGTCAAAGTGGTGAATATGCCATTCGTGGAGGTATAATAGATATTTTTTCCTATTCCGAACAAAAACCATATAGAATAGAAATGAACGGAGACGAGATAGAGAGTTTGAGAAACTTTGATATTTCGTCGCAAATCTCCATAGAGGAAAAAGAAAAGTTTGTTATTGTGCCCGACCTTCAAGCATCTGTGCCTATAGGTGGGGATTCTTTATACACAACCATAGAAAGCAGAAGTGATTTTTTCAGTTTCTTTCCCGCCAACACTATTGTATGGACCAAAGATTTGGGTATAGCATTGGAAAAGGTCGCAAGAGAATATGCTTTGGCTGAAAAACTTTTTGACGATGAGCAGAAACTTGTGCAGCAGTTGCCTCCAAAAGAAGTTTATTCCAATAAGGATGAGGTTTTCAACGCATTATTGAAGCGAAGTGTGGTGGAAACCGGCATAAGTGCCATTCCGGAAGAGCATAAAGTCGTAAACTACTCTACCGAACCTCAACCTATGTTCAACAAAAGTTTTGATTTGTTTGCCGACAACCTTCAGGAACTGACTGTTCAGGGTTATGACAATATGTTTCTTGTGAAGGATGCAAAGCAACAGGCAAGAGTTGAGAGAATAATACAGGAATATGTTGACAGAGACAAGATTATAAAAGTAAGTTACCTGCCTTTTTCTATTTCTTCGGGATTTATAGACCATGAACAAAGGCTTGCATATTTTACAGACCATCAACTTTTCAATAGATACCACAAATATCGCATCCAAGACAACTCTTCCGACAACGAAAAACTGACATTGGAAGACCTTATCACTTTGAAACCTGGTGATTATGTAACACATATAGACTATGGCGTTGGCAAATTTGCAGGATTGGAGAAAATAAACAATAATGGCAGGGAGCAGGAGGCTATAAGGCTTATTTATAAGAACGAAGACATACTTTATGTTTCCATTCATGCTTTGCACAAAATCAGTCGCTACACTGGCAAAGAGGGAGTGGAGCCTAAACTCAACAGATTGGGCAGCAACGCATGGCAACAGCTTAAAGATAAGACCAAACGCAAGGTTAAGGATATTGCAAAAGACCTTATAGCACTTTATGCACAAAGAAAAGCAAGTCTTGGCTTTAGATTTTCTGCCGATTCCTACCTTCAAAATGAGTTGGAAGCATCTTTTATGTATGAAGATACACCAGACCAATACAAAGCAACAAAGGCTGTGAAACACGATATGGAACAACCTTATCCTATGGACAGACTTGTTTGTGGAGATGTAGGTTTCGGCAAAACAGAAGTGGCAATAAGGGCTGCATTCAAAGCAGTTGCCGATAGCAAACAAGTGGCAGTTTTGGTGCCTACCACTATTCTTGCTTTCCAACACTATAAGACTTTTTCCGAAAGGTTGAAAGATATGCCTTGCAGGGTGGATTATCTGAATCGTTTTAGAACTGCAAAAGAGAAAACGCAAATACTTAAAGACCTTCAAGAAGGTAAAATAGATATTCTTATAGGAACTCACGCCATAGCAAGCAAAGAAATAAAGTATAAGGACTTGGGACTTTTGATTATCGATGAAGAACAAAAATTTGGCGTAGGTGTCAAGGAGAAAATAAAGCAAATGAAGGTCAATATAGACACTTTGACGCTTACAGCAACGCCTATTCCTCGTACTTTGCAGTTTTCTTTGATGGGAGCAAGAGATTTGTCGGTCATAAGCACGCCTCCGCCAAACCGTCAGCCAATAAATACCGATGTAGTTACTTTCAACGAAGATATAATAAGGGATGCAATCATGTTTGAACTAAGCAGAGGCGGACAAGTATTCTTTGTTCACAACAGAGTGCAGAATATAATGGAGGTTGCTTCGTTTTTGAATCGTCTTGTGCCTGATGCAAAGATAGGAATAGCACATGGGCAAATGGATGGCAAGGCTTTGGAGAATGTAATGATGGATTTCATCAATGAAGAGTACGATATCCTTCTGTCCACTACAATTGTTGAGAATGGTTTGGATATTCCTAATGCCAATACAATAATAATAAATAATGCACAAAACTATGGCTTGTCTGATTTGCACCAATTAAGAGGCAGAGTGGGAAGAAACAACAAGAAAGCTTTCTGCTACCTTCTTGTTCCCGGAGAACATCTTATGACAGACCAAGCATATAAACGTTTGCAGGCAATAGGAGAATTTTCTTCTATAGGAAGTGGCTTTTCTATAGCGATGCGCGATTTGGATATCAGGGGTGCAGGCAATATACTGGGTGCAGAACAAAGCGGCTTTATAAGTGAGATAGGCTACGATATGTATAACAAGATTCTTGCTGAGGCTATGCAAGAATTAAAGGAGAATGATTTTAAGGATTTGTATGCTGATGAGGTTGAAGATAGCAAAGAATTTGTCAAAGACTGCACTATAGAAACAGATTTGGAGGTTTTGATACCCGACAGCTACATAACAAACATAACAGAAAGATTAAAAATTTATAAGGAGCTGGATTCTATTTCGGAAGAGAAAGAATTGCAGACTCTGCAAAAAGAACTCAAAGACAGATTCGGAAAAATACCACACGAAACTTTGGAATTGTTCGATGTTGTAAGGTTGAGAAAGATGGCAAAGTCAATGGCAGTGGAAAAACTTGTGTTGAAAAGAGACAAATGCATAATAACTTTTACAACAAACCAATCATCAGTATTTTATTCAAGCGATAAATTCCAAAGAGTGTTGTTGTATGTAAACCAATTCCCACAATCTTGTCAGATGAAAGAGACAAATGGCATTCTTACTTTGTCTATTCAAAACATTAAAACAGTTTTGCAAGCGAAAAGAATCTTTGAGTATCTTTTGACTTAGAATAATAAAAACACAATATATAATGGATAAAATTTGGAACTTAAAACCTGCAGGAGATAGCGAGATTGTCGAACGACTCGCCCGAGAGCTTTGCATGCCAAAGCAAGATCCTTCAGAAAAAGACTTGGCCACTTATAGAATAGTGGCGAATTTGCTGGTACAGAGAGGTATAAAGAATTTCGAACAAGCAAAAACTTTTTTCAGACCAAACCTTAAACATCTGCACGACCCTTTCCTTATGCCCGACATGGAAACAGCAGTGGAGAGAATACTTTTTGCCGTAAAAGCCAAAGAAAAGATATTGGTATATGGGGATTACGATGTTGATGGAACAAGTGCCGTTGCTTTGGTATATTCTTATCTTGAAACTTTTTACAGCAATATCGATTATTATATTCCAGACAGGTATGAAGAAGGCTATGGCGTGTCTTTCAAAGGCGTAGATTATGCAGAAAGCACCGGAGTCTCTTTGATAATATGCTTGGATTGTGGCATTAAGGCAACAGAAGAGATAGCCTATGCAGGAGAAAAGAATATAGATTTCATTGTTTGCGACCACCATTTGCCAGGCAAGGATTTGCCAAAGGCTTGTGCTATCTTGGACGCAAAAATAGAGGGAAACAAATACCCTTATGATGAGTTAAGTGGCTGTGGTGTAGGCTTCAAGTTAATACAGGCTTTGCAAAAAAGAAGAGGAGAACCAGCAGACGATATCATTCCTTATCTCGACCTTGTAGCCATAAGTATTGCAGCAGATGTTGTTCCTCTCACAGGCGAAAACAGAATTCTGGCCTACTATGGTCTTAAAGTTTTGAACGGAGAAGGTTCCAAAGATTTGCCTTTGAAACCTCGTGTAGGCTTGGAGGCTATATTGTCTTATGCTAATGTCAAACATCAAGAGGAAAAAGAAGGCAACCCTTACTTTAACCGCAAACTTACTATCTCAGACCTTGGCTTTCTTATAGGGCCAAGAATCAATGCAGCTGGAAGAATGGAGAGCGGAAGGAATGCTGTGGAACTTTTGATAGCGAAAGATTTAAAAAGAGCTGAGGATATAGCTGCAAAAATCAACAACAACAACGAAGATAGAAAGAACAAAGACCAAGAGGCAACAAAACAAGCAATAGATATGCTTTCCGACGCTTCGCAAAAGGACAAGAAAAGCATAGTCCTCTATCATGAAGATTGGCATCAGGGCATAATAGGAATTGTTGCTTCAAGAATTTCCGAAGAGCAGAATAAACCAACGGTGATTTTTACAAAAAACAATGGTGTTATTACAGGCTCGGCTCGTAGTGTAAAGAATTTTGATATCTATACGACTATAGAAAAATGCCGACACCTTCTTACCCACTTTGGAGGCCATAGATTTGCAGCTGGTCTCTCAATGAAGGAGGAAAACTTTGAGGAATTCAAGGCTTTGTTTGAGAAAGAAGTTGAAAACAGCATAGAAGACGAGGAATTAGTGCCAGAAATCTCTGTGGATATGGAGATTGCGTTGGGCGATATCAACGATAAACTTCTTAGAATTCTTAGCCAGTTCCAACCATTTGGACCAGAAAATAATGAACCTATATTTGCATCTTCAAAAATCTACGATGCAAATAAGGTAAGACAAGTTGGCAAAAACCACCTTAAATTCTCTGCAATCCCAATGGACAAATACAATAACCCTATTTCGTGCATAGGTTTTTCGTTGGGTGAATTCTATCAACTTCTACACAACGGCATTATGATAGATATATGTTACACCATAGAAGAAAACACATATCAAGGTCATAGCGAATTGCAACTTAATGTAAAGGATATCAGAGAATCCAAATACAACAAATACTAAAATAATCCTTGCTTTCAGAAAATTAAAAGCAAGGAAGAGAAAAATAAAACGCCGTTTTGATTTGTTGAAACGGCGTTTTATTTTCTTTATTGTTTTATTATTCGTTTGGTGATGAA
>JABUUQ010000002.1:592959-598667 GCA_021443125.1 Bacteroidales bacterium | reverse complement strand
GCAAAATACATCATATAATCGCAATAAACATTTACTATATCATTTGTTGGGTTTGGTGTAATTGAAATTGCATTTTCGTTAATTTCAGTGATACTGCTAACTTCGCTTGAGTCTGCTTGTCTGTTTATTGCATATTCAGGTATTGTAAAAACACAAAGTTCTGTAGTATGAGGCATGATTGTCCTATCAGTTGGATATAAGTCTGTAAAATAGGCACTCTTTTCAATCATAGTAATCGTGTAATAAAGTTCGTTATGACTCGTAGTTGGATATGAAAAATAATCTCTATAATCAAGACATGACTTCCATCCTAAATTTGGTCTATAATAATAAACTTGGTCTGCACTGCTGTTATTGTCGTTTAAGATTCTTGTATCGCTAGAATTTGTAGACATTAAATTATAACAATAAAGATGCATAGCATATTCGGTTCTACCAGCAGAAAGAATGTATGTATTTGCTGGATTATATTTGTACGCAATAAAATAATCTCCTTGTACTTGAATAGCTGAATCAAAAATAATCTCATACATTACAGCTTCTATTGGAGCTTGCCATGGGAAAGATTCAATAAATATGGAATCATTTAGAACTTGCTCATATAAAACATCCATCGTTGTTGCATCTAATATAAGTATTGTGTCGCCAACATTCTGCGTTATAGGAAAGCGTTCCGTGGAATCAACCCTAACAATAAGAGACACGCCACCTATATTAAGCAAACTATCATTATGCATTATTTGAGCAAATCCATATGGAGCTTGAATTGTGTCATAATATTCATGATTTGCACTGCCTGCCATTAATTGGTAAATACCAAAATAACAAGCTCTTTGAGGTACATGGGCTATTCCAGTATCATACATTATGGAATCCCTAGGGAATCCACAAATTTTTAATAGATTTGTAGGAATATAACTATAATATAATTCTGGATATTCAGAGATTAGAAACTTGCTATTACAATTATTTTCTGTTTGGGCAAATACTCCAAAAGAGAACAACAGAACCAAAATAAGTAAAATTGATTTCTTCATAATTTTATTTTTTAATAACATTTCACTTTTATTTTATTTTGAATTGGTGATTGATATAGATTCCAACTTGGATTTAGTGCTTGTAACACTATGGTACTGACCATAGAGTTGGCAGTGATAGGAGTCAATGGAACAACTTTGTAAGAAAATTTTCTAAAACAATTGCCTATATTTTGTGTAATATCTTTCACCGCAATATAGCTATCCACACAATTTTCTGCTACTCCAGCAACTATATATCTAGTACTATGCAATTTATCTATACAATTAAAATATGTAAAATTATTAAAATCAAAAAAACAATCAAGCATATAACTCGTTTGCAAATAAGGTTGTGAATGCATAATATAACTTATATTTTGTGGCATGCCAATACTTTTTATTGTACAATCTTCAACGATAAACATTTGGGTTGTCGGTATATGATAGACTGCATCTCTAATTTTCATATCCTTTTCCTCGTGTAGAATAGATTGAACACTATAAATGTAGTTAAGATTGTTTAAATTAACACAATTTAGAAACGTAGAAAAGTTAATAAATGTATCATATGCATTCATCATTATAACAACTTCATTGTTGATTGTATGTCGCACAAGCATTTTTTCATGACAGGAATCAGGTAAAAGGCAAAAAGCATTAGGTGTATGATCAAAGGCATATCCTTGAATACTAGATGTATTACTTTTATCTATCCTTATTAAAGATTGTTCGATGTGATAATTAACCCCATACGTATACCCTACAACTGCAATATATTTATCTGTAATATCTAAATCGCACAAAACTTGACGTAAAATTTGTATAGGTTTTAATTCAAAATTTGGAGTATTTGCATCGTTAAAATCAAAAAAATAAAAATTTTGACTAGTACTTAATGTATCTCTACCAATACCAACTACATGCTGTTTGCCATTTGAATCGTTATATGCTTTTATTGTACGGATTGTATATAATGGTGTAGGTGTTAGTTCATAATATCCACTACCACTCTGCAAGGCTGAAATACGAACCTTGCCTATAAACCCATCATTATTATTTTTTCCTACAAAATAAATATGGTCATTCAATATTGCCATATCAAAAATGGAATCTACACCAATTGCAATCTTATTGCTTGGTACTTGAGTATCAACGAGTTCCTCTATGTAATACTTGCTATTACACTTTTTTGTGAGAGCAAAAGCTGTATTCTCGTTATAAACTTTGATTTTTTGTTGGAATTTTTCCGATTGGATATTGTCGGTCAAAACTGTGCTTACCGAACTATTCCAACTTGGATTTTGTGCATTGGCAACAAATAAGCAACTCATCGCCAATAAAAATAAAACATTGCTTTTCATAATATAACTATTTTTATTTTCAAACCACAAAGGTATAAATAATTTCTTAAAAAACAAAACTTGCTTTTAGAAAATTAAAAGCAAGGAAGAAAAAAATAAAACGCCGTTCTGATTTGTTGAAACGGCGTTTTATTTTGTTGGAATTTATAGAGCAAACAACACTAATACTTGGGCAGCAAATATCCTTAGGAACATTGTTAGTGGATAGACTGTTGCATAGGCTACTGCTGGCTGGTTGCTGTCAGTTGTTTCGTTGGCAAATGCCAGTGCTGGAGGGTCTGTATGCGAACCTGCAATCATACCAACCATTGTGTAGTATGGCATTTTGAAAACGAGTCTTGCTATCAAAGAAACTATGATTATAGGCACTATTGTTATTATTAGGCCATAGATAACCCACCAATATCCGCCAGAAACGATAGTTTGCACAAAGTCCTGCCCTGCTGTTAGTCCCACTGCACCAAGGAACAAAGAAATACCTATATCCCTAACCATCATATTTGCAGAAGTGGTGGTGTAGGTAACAACTTTATACAATGGTCCAAAGCGTGAAATAAGTATTGCAACGATAAGAGAACCTCCTGCCAAGCCAAGTTTGACCGGTTGAGGAATGCCAGGAAAGTGAATAGGAATAAGACCAACTATAACGCCAAGAAAAATCCCCGTAAAGATAGGTATAAGGTTGGGAACTTCCAATCGTTTTAGTGAATTGCCAAGGAGAGAAGCGGCTTTTTGAATATTGTGCTCGCTACCCACCATAATAACACGGTCGCCAAGTTGAAGTTGCAGATTGGTTGTTGCAACAAGTTCGGTACCTCCTCGTTTCACTCTCACAATAGTAACATCGTAGAGCGCACCAATATGCAATTCCCCCAAAGTCTTGCCTTGCACCTCTTTCTTTGTTACTACGATTCGCTGGGATTCCAAACGCCCCTTATCCAAATCCCATTCTATTTCTTCGGTTTTTAATCTTTCACCAAGCAACAAAACTATCTCTTGCTCATGCTCTTTGATAGTTACAACACGAACCAAATCGCCGACATAGATAACAGAGTCTTTGCCTGCACGTTCAACTGTTCCGTCCTTGTGTTTTATGCGTGAAAGAACAAAAGGCACTTTATAGATTTGATGTAGTTCCATCAAAGTTTTGCCATCTATACCTTGATTGTTTATTCTTATGGACATAGAGGCAGGATTGGATGTTTTGTTTGATTCTTGGTATTCCTTTTCTTCTTTTTTGGTATCTATGCGACAAACAAACTTTATAAACATTGGGATAAAGATAATACTCAACACTCCCAAAGGATAAGCCACAGCATAAGCAGAAGAAAGTGCACTTGCATTATGACCTGCATCAGTCAAAGTTTGTTGTGCTGCACCGAGAGAAGGAGTATTTGTTACTGCTCCCGTCATTATTCCGACCATTGTTGTGAGGTCGGTATCGGTTATTATGCCTATGACCACAGCAACAACACATCCCAAAACGACAACAAGCAAAGAAAGCATATTAAGCCTTAATCCTCCTTGTCGAAGGGAAGAGAAAAAACTTGGACCTACCTGCAAGCCAATGGCATAGACAAATAAAATCAAGCCAAAGTCTTTTACAAAAGCCATTGTTTTGGCGTCTGCCACCAAACCGAAATGACTAAGCAGAATTCCTATGAACAATATCCATGTAATGCCCAAAGATACGCCTTTAATCTTGTATTGACCTATGTAAAGACCCGTTGCTATTGTTAAGGCAAGCAACAAAATGCTCTGTGCAACATTAGGCGTCAAGAATAGTTCTTTTAACCAATCCATATCAATAGTATTTGTTATATTATCTGTTTATCAAGCTGATATCTATGCTTGGCGTTGTTTCCCAGCCTTGCACGATTTTGCTTTTTCCCAATCCGTTTATTATCAAAGCATCTTCTAGCATTCCTTGTTTTACCAAAAATGTTTTGATTGCAGAAGCCTGAGTCTCGCTAAGTTCTAATGCTGATTGTTTTTTGTAGTCGGTTAATGCGTGCACCTCGATAGTAAGCATGTAAGGAGATTTTTTGAAAGCGTTGGCAAGAGAAATCAGTTCGTTTTGACCTTGTTTTGAAAGTTCCAAAGGATTTTTCGTGTCGAATGGAGAAGTTATTGTAAGAAGAGTTTGTTTTGAAACTATATCTTCTATATAGTACATATTTATTATGGAGTCCTCGCTCAAAGGAGAGTAGTAGCCTGTTTTTTGAGAAGAAAGCACATAGTTTGTTTTTGGAGCCAAAAATGCGAAACAGCCTTTTTCGTTGGCAGTTGTAGTGTTTAGCAAAGACATATCCTTTTTGTTCAAAATCTTTACCTTGGTATTTTCCAAAGATGTTGCGGTTGTTGAATTCACTCTGCCAGAAACAAAGTTCAAAGCAGTCTTGCCTTCAAGGTATATATTGTTTTCCTTGCTCATTGTTTCATCTTGCGAAAGTACAATAAGATTGTCGGTAACATGAAGTACATAATCGTTGTCTTTAGTGTTGAAATCTTCGCCCAATAGCATAGGTGTTGACCAAGAATCCCAATCGTTTATGTTTGTTCTATAGGATACATATATATCTTTGCCACCAAAATTCAAATCTCTGTCGGAAGAAAACCATAATGTTTTGCCATCTGAAGACAAAACAGGGTTGGACTCATCGAAACGAGTGTTTATTTGAGAGCAAAGCACTTGTGGTTTCTGCCATTTGTCGTCTTCATAAATTGCATAGTAGATATCTTTGTTCTTGCATGAGTCATAAATATCGTAACCATCCATTGTTGTGGCAGAAAACAATATCAAACTGTCTGTAACATAGTAAGCATCTGTAGTTTCAACATCCAAACCAAGCGTTTTCATATTAGGACGGTCTTCTGCTTGTGCATCATAGTTGTCATCGGTAAGCACAAAATCCATTTCAAGATTCTTTGCATAAAGATAGTTTAAATAGTGTATATCTGTGCCTAAGTTAAATTTCAACATCTTTGTTTTTGGCTGTACGGAATTCAATGCATCAAAGTGATAGAATAGTTTTGCCACCTCTCTTGCGTTAAGATTTGTAAAAAGGTTTTTGTTCTTTTTGTAATCATCTAAAGTCAATTCCCTTGCAGACGAAAGAGTTGCTATTTGTTTAGCTTTCTGCTCTGCTTCCAAAATATAGGATTCGTTTGTTAGCTTTGGGAACACTTTCAACAAGCGTTCTATTGAAGCAAGCGAATAATCGGCAACATATCTTTTGGCAAATCTTTCCAAAAAAACAGTATCATTAGTCAAACTGTCTATCACTGCCATAGCATTCAAAGAATAGTGCTTTATTGTTTTGATTTT
>JABUUQ010000002.1:588503-592952 GCA_021443125.1 Bacteroidales bacterium | reverse complement strand
TCGAGAATGATATCGTAGTTTTTGTCCTTTGATGATGTTGTTCGCAAATAGTAAATCATATCGGTAATATCGCCCTCGTTTACATATCTGTCATATTGTGCAAGGTCTCTTTTGCTTTTTGCCATTATGATATACTCTCCTTCGGGAAACTCCTTGATATATTTGTCGTAGGATTCAAGGGTGTTTGTCTTCAATGCCTTATTGAAAGACAATCTGTCAATTTCTTTTAAGGCCTGTGATTTATATTTGTCGCTTGTTGTTGTATTTGCAAAGCTTTTAAGGCTTTCTATATCACCACTCTTCAATAATTCTTGCATAAGTTTTTCATTGAGCAATAAGGTGGCGTCTTCTGCCTGCATAGCATCGGGATACAATTCTATAAACTCTTTATATGCAGCAGCAGTATTTATCGTTTGTGCGTTTTCGTAGGCAATTTGGTTTCTTATTCGTTGTGCTTCTTTGTTGAGAGCTGGATAATCGTTGGTGTATTCTATATATTTATTCAGTTGCTCCAAATCTTTTGACTTATAAACCGACATCAACAAAGATTTTGCAAAACCATCAAGGTTTATTTTCTTGTCTTTTACTTGCTCATTGTATAGTTTGGCGTAAATAAAAGCCTGCATTGAGTCACTTTTAGTATTGTTTGGTGCAAGATAATAGACATACAACGAATGAAGGCGGTCTTTATTCAAAGTATCTCCAGAATAAGTTTCGTTTATTTGATTGTATGCTTCTTCGTACTTTCCGTTTGCTAAATTATCTTGTATTTTCTGCAATTGTGCTTGTGTTGTCAATGGCAAAATAAGCAACAACACAAAAATATATCTTATCGTTCTTGTCATTTTACTTGAAAATCTATGTTCTTTATCCATTTTCCATCCACTAAAATATCGGCAGAATACAATCCTTTTTCCAATTCTGACTGCATTACCTTGTTTGATGTGTATGTTATTTCAGTTTCTTGCTTTGTGCGTTTGTTTTTCAATCTTATTTGCTGCAATTTAGTGTATTCTTCTGCATAAACCAGCACTCTGCTATTATCATGCCAAAGATACACTCCGCTATTGTTGTTTTTGAATTCTTGAAGTTGCAGTGTCTTTAGAATATGTATTCTGTAGTCTTCTGTCGTTCCCGTTTGCAACAAAGTCTTTATTGAACCTTCCTTGCAAAAATCAACAAAAGTGTTATCTGTAAGGTCTTCTATCAAAACCACTACACCTTCTGGCAATACAGATATATTGTTCAAATTTATTTCCACCTCATCAGGATTGCCTATATACAGTCCTATATTGTAGATTGCAGGATATGTAGGGAACACATTCACAGAATATTCATCGTTGCCGTCTGTCAAATAAATTTCAGGCATATGCTCGTTGTTACCAAACATTTTATGACAATCGTATTCGTCAAAAGAATACTCTGCCTCGTCAACCATTCCAAGCAAAGCATATGTTTGCAACATGCCATTGGAAACTGAAAGGTTGAGATAGTTGTGATTTATTTCGGATTGTTCTTCTGTTGAAGGGATGTATTGATGAGTGCGTTTCAAAGTTATTTCCGTTGGAACCGATAGGGCTTCCACAAAAAATGACTGCAAGGAAGGAATAGTTATTTCTTCGTTTGGATCAACTATAATAGGGTTGTAAGTTTGACTTTCCCTGTCGAACAACATTATAACATTACCTTGAATTTTTCCTGCTATATCTTCGTACAATCTTTTGCTGCTCAATGGTGCAGTATATGGATTTCCAACAAGGTTCCATTTGTCATTAGGAGTTGAAACCAAAGGCAGATTCACACTACTTGAACAAAGCAATCCTTCGTATTCCACTTTCAAAGCATCATTTGTATAGACTGCATAACCCCTGCCTGGCACAAGAGAGAATTTTGGGTCTGTAATATAATCACTCCAATAATCATTGTTTTTCGACATCTTTCCAGTATTGTATTGCATAAGCCAAGTGTCGTTGTTTGTGCTTTTCATTGAAAACATCGCTGCTGGTGCCTGATTTATTGGAGAAGAAATATAATTCCACTTTTCTGGAAGCAGATATTGTTCAACGGTAAAGAAAGATTTTTTGTTGTAAAAAATATCAGACGATACATAGAAAGTTTTTCCAGTCTTCAAATGCACATTGGCACTGTCTAATAGTATAAGGAAAGCACAAGCCACATCTTCATCAACCTCAGCCGTTACACCTTTGTCTATCAGCACAAAATCCTCCATTACTGGCGTTGTGTTGTTTTCCCAATTTTGTTCATCAGACCAAGAACCCGAACGAATCATTCTTTTGACTTTTGGAGAGCCCAAATAGGCATTATTCATTGAAAAGGCTTTATTTGCTTTCAAAACTATCTCCAAACTGTTTGCTTCTTGAGGTGATTTCAACGGAACGCAGTAAGATTGTGATTTTATGGTGTCCTGCATTGAGAATAGCATCTTATTATTCCTATACCACTTGTATTTTATGGTAACTTTCAAAGTGGTATCCAAATCAAACCTGAATTGATAGTCGGTATTTGAGAAAACAGGTATTCTATAGTTGTATTCCGTAGAAGCTTCCTGCTCTTGTGGCAAAAGATTCTTGTTATAATCCTTATGATTCGCTGCAGAAGCCTCTACAGGTATTGTAATATCTCGTGCAAGTTTGCTGGTGCTGATACGCAACACTGCCTTATGACGCCCTTCTTTCTTTGGTTTGTAGGATAATGATATTGTCTTGCCGTTCTTTGCTTGTTTTTCTGAAATAGATGTTGAAGAGATTGCAAAATAATCTGCATCCTCTCCCATAATCTCTATATTTATGCTGTCTCTTATAAATTCTCCAGCAATTTTTATTCGTTTCTCTTCAGGGAAAGTATATGGCAACGAGATATTATTGAAAACTATAGTATTTATTTCTTCATCATCATTGGCACTTACTTTGACTTTAGCTGCCACACCAGAATATTTGTCATACAAAGACTTGATTTCTATATTTCTAAACAAAATCTCTGGACTTTTTGCCTTGCTGCCATTGGTGAAAACAAGCCAAGACAACTGCACAAAGTCTTTATTTTCGCATACTGCAGGAAGTTCCACATCATCAAAGTTCTTTGCATAGCGTTTATAGGTGGTTGTGTATGCTATAGCTCTGCCTTTTGAGTCTGTTACATCTTTCCATTCATCATTTGTAGAGAGCCTGTATTGCAAACGTGCAAACCAAGATGTTTTAACCTTGTTCACGCATGTGTTTTGCCAAGAAAGTGTTATTGTGTTTTGGGATAGAGTGTTCAAATTTACAATCAATCTGCCTGTATTTGAGGATTTTTCATCTTCAACAAAATAAATGACATCTTTTTCCTTGCTATAATTCTTTTTGGCAAAGTTTTTCACAGACAAAGGGTTGTTTTTCAAATCATGAACGCACAGCTTGTCTTCTTGTCCTTGCAAAAACAAAGGCACAAACAAGAATAGGAAAATGATATGCTTTAGTTTTAATGACTCCATTCCGATTGTATTTTATAGTTTTCAAGTTTGTATATAGTGGTAGTTTCGTTTTGCCAGCCTTTGTTGGTGTCTGCCTTTTTGAAACGATAGTGGTTTATCATGTTTTGCATGTTCTTTGTGTTGGGATTCTGCATAAAATTGTCGCCTTTCTCTCTCAAAGCACTCACAAAATACATCATAATATCGTAACCCAAAGCAGCATAGATTTTGTCTGGCTCTGTTTTGAAGTTGTTGCGATAATCTTTTACAAAATCAACAAAATTTGGGTTTGTGTAGTCGTTCAGATATGTCAGAGTAAAGTGAAAATCAACCTTATTCAAAGAATTGTAATCTATGTTAGGGTATTCCAACCATCTGTACTCGGCAAACAAACTTACAGAGTACGAAGGCGAAAATCCTGCAATAGTCTGTATCAATTTGTTTGAATAGGTTTTTTCTGTTTCGCCCTTGTTTTCAATGATGTTTATGATTATGTTTTGTTTTCCTGTCTTTAGATAGTTTTTAAGCTTCGTTCCGTTCTTTTTGTAGTTTATCATAGTCCATGAACCCTCGGGAACAAATGATGTTATATTTGTTTTATACCAATTCAAAAGAGATTTGGATGTATTGGCATCGTCGAACAAAACAATAACTTGTGCATCTCTGTGTTTTTCTTGAATATAGGTTAGAATGGTTCTTGCTTCAGCCTGTTCATTTGGCTGTATTTTGAAAACATATTCGTTGTCCAAAATACTCTCCATAGTACTCATTGGATTTACCAAAGGAATTGAGTGTTGTTTTGCATAGTTGGATAAAGCATTGAAGGAGTTTTTGAATACCAAAGGAATAATCAAGTCCATATTCTTCATTTCCGGATATTCGAGAGCTTTGTTGAGTTTTGTTATATCATCTTCTCCAACATCGAAAACATACAAAGATATTTTGCAACCATTCTTTTCCAGTTTTTCCAAAGCCAA
>JABUUQ010000002.1:584785-588410 GCA_021443125.1 Bacteroidales bacterium | reverse complement strand
TATAAATCGTCTATATTTTCATAGAACAAAGGCAGCATCATCGCAATCTTTATTTCAGTTTTTTCTTTCCTTGTTTTATTTTGCTGAACCTTTGTTTCATTTTTTTCTTTCTTTGTTTTATTTTTGTTGTTGGAAGAAGGGAACAAGGCTTGCTCGTCTATGGCGTCAGAATCAGAGACAAACATTGAAGAATTGCGAACTGTCTTGGGTATTTTAAGTGTGTCGCCGACTTTTATATTTGTATTTTCTATTTCTGTGTTGTATTCTTTCAAATCATTTACCGTAACAAAATAAGCCTTTGCTATAGAATACAAAGTTTCCCCGCTTTTTACGGTATGAGTGCCAAAAGAATCTTCTTGAGCATTGAGTGTTATACTCGTAATGCCCAAGAAAATTATTAAAAATATACTATACAAATATTTCATTCGCTGACTATTTGGAGATTATTCCCATTCTATTGTTGCAGGTGGTTTGCTGCTTATGTCGTAGCAGACTCTATTTACACCTTTTACCTGATTGATGATTTTGTTTGACACCTCAGCCAAAAATTCATAAGGAAGATGACACCAGTCTGCTGTCATACCATCCACACTCTCCACTGCTCTGAGTGCAACCACCCTTTCATAAGTTCTTTCGTCGCCCATAACGCCCACAGACTGAATTGGAAGCAAAATAGCGCCCGCTTGCCAAACTTTGTTGTAGAGGTTATGCTCTTTCAATGAAGAAATAAAGATGTGGTCCACCTCTTGAAGTATTTTTATTTTCTCTTCGGTAATGTCGCCCAAGATACGAATTGCAAGACCTGGGCCTGGGAAAGGATGTCTTTGCAATAACTCATCTTTCAAACCCAATTCCTTGCCAACTCTACGCACTTCGTCTTTGAACAACAAACGCAAAGGCTCAACCAATTGAAGTTTCATATAATCTGGAAGACCGCCTACATTGTGGTGAGATTTGATTGTTTGTGATGGTCCCTTGACAGAAGAAGATTCAATAACGTCGGGATAGATTGTGCCTTGTCCCAACCATTTTACATCTTTGAGTTTGTTGGCTTCTCTATCGAAAACATCTATGAAAGTCTTGCCTATCGCCTTGCGTTTCTTTTCTGGTTCGGTTACACCTGCAAGCACAGAATAGAAATCGTTCTTTGCATTAACGCCAATAACATTCAGGCCCATGTTTTTGTATGATTCCAAAACATCTTCAAACTCATTTTTTCTCAAAAGACCGTTATCTACAAAAATACAGGTAAGATTTTGTCCTATGGCTCTGTGTAAAAGCATTGCAGCAACAGAAGAATCCACTCCACCACTTAATCCCAAAACAACTTTGTCGTTCTGTAATTTCTTTTTCAAATCATTTACAGTGCTTTCCACAAAACTCTTTGGCGTCCAAGAACCATCGCAGTGGCAAATGTCCATTACAAAGTTTTTCAACAAAGTGCTACCAAATTCACTGTGGTGTACCTCTGGATGAAACTGCACTGCATAGGTTTCTTCGCCTTTTATCTTATATCCAGCGTTCTCTACATCGTTTGTAGAGCAAATTATCTCGAAATTTTCCGGTAATTGCAAAATAGTATCTCCGTGAGACATCCACACTTGTGAGTCTTTCTTTACACCTTTAAGGAGTTTGCAATCTTCATTAACTGAAACCAATCTTGCACGGCCATATTCCCTTATTGCACTCTTCTCCACTTTGCCATTGCTTTTGTGAACCATATATTGTGCTCCGTAGCAAATGCCCAAAACTGGCAGTTTGCCCTTGAAAACAGATAAATCAGTGTCTGGAGCCTGAGAATCTGTAACCGAAAAAGGACTTCCAGAAAGAACAATGCCTTTTACATCGTCTGTAATTTGAGGAATTTTATTGTAAGGATGTATTTCACAATATACATTTGCTTCGCGTATTTTTCTTGCAATCAGTTGTGTGTATTGACTGCCATGATCTAAGATTAGTATAGTCTGCATATGCTTTTATTTTTATGTTTTTACTCCATATTTTTGAGTTTCAAAGTTACAACTTTTTTATAAATCTGCAAAGAAAATAGGAATGTATGGCGACAAAATTAAAAAAAATCAGTATCTTTGCAGAAATTTTGTTTATAATACACTGAAAAATAACATATAACAAATAGGATAGATTTATGTTTTACGAATATTTTGAAACAATAGGTCTTGCGTTTCTCATTGCTTTGGGATTCTGCGTTGCATTAATGCCTCCATTCATTATGATTATGGAGAAGTATCGTATTTTGGACAAATCTGGTGGCAGAAAGATACACAAAGGCTACACGGCTCACATGGGAGGAGTTATTATTGCCGTATCTTTTGCGTTATCTATGCTTGGTATGGTTTTTCTTTTCAACAAAGATGTGGAAGTTCCAAAAGTGGGATTTTTTGCTATTCTTGCACTAATTATGATAGTGCTTGGAGTGAGAGATGATATGAACAACGTAACTCCTTGGGGCAAACTGATAATAGAGATTATTGTCGGCTTTTGTATGAGTTATGCAGGATTGAAAATAACCGACTTTACAGGCTTCTCAGCAGGACAAGTAATACATATTCCAGAATGGTTGAGTTATGTTATCACCATTTTCTTCTTTATTGTTGTGTGCAACGCCTACAATCTTATTGATGGAATAGACGGACAAGCAGGAATGCAGGCTGTGAATGTATTTTTGTTTATTCTTATGTTCTTCCTATACCATGTTGCCAACCAAAACTTATTCCCAGGCATATCTTCAACATTCGTAACAATGTTTTGTGCTGCCATTTTAGGAGGTTTGGTAGGTTTTCTTTTCTTTAACTGGCAAGGTGCCAAAGCAAAAATCTTCATGGGCGACACTGGCAGTTTGTTTATCGGCACTTTGATAACAATAGCCATAATACTAACAATAAAATATGCTTATGCCATAACATTCGTTAAGCAAACACCAAATCATGCTCCACTAAAAGCCATTGTTGTTCCTACAATTTGTTTGTTCTACATACCTTTGGCAGACACTCTTAGGGTTTTCATAGGCAGAATGCGTAAAGGCAAGAGTCCTTTTGCTGCAGACAAAACACACATACACCATATCTTGCTTCGTATGGGTTATTCTCACCAAAAATGCACTCTTACAACTTTTTATCTATCCTTTGTAATTTCCATAATCACCACTTATCTTGGATTGCACTTTACAGACATTCAACTGGCTGTCCTTGTTATTTTGTCATGGTTCCCTTATGTATGGACACTACAAGGTATAGCAACAAGAATTCAACATAGAGAAATCAAAAAACAACAATAAAACGGTGGAAGATAATAAAGAACTTTCTGTTTACATGAAAAATGTGGCATTGTCTTATGAAAAGACAGTGCTGACAGATGTAAATCTTCAAATAAACAAAGGAGAATTCGTTTATCTTATAGGAAAAACAGGTGCAGGCAAGTCAACTCTTTTGCGTTCTTTGTATGCTGATGTTGCGATACAGAGTGGTGAGGCGACAGTTTGCAGTTTCAATCTCAAAAACATAACAAAGAAAAATATACCTATGCTGAGAAGAAAGCTTGGCATTGTTTTTCAGGATATGCAACTATTGAACGACAGAACAGTATTTGAAAACCTTGCATTTGTACT
>JABUUQ010000002.1:582859-584668 GCA_021443125.1 Bacteroidales bacterium | reverse complement strand
ATGCAAAGAATAGTTCTGGCACGTGCAACGGTGAATAACCCAGAGATGATTATAGCCGACGAACCTACTGGCAACCTCGACCCTATAACAAGTGAGGAAATAGTAAAACTTCTTTTGAAACTCAACAAAGAAAACAACACAACCATTCTTATGGCAACACATGACTATTTGATAATCAACGATTTTCGCAATAGAGTAATATCATGTGAGAATGGTATAATAAAAGAATAAAATAAAACGGCGTTTTAATTTTTTATTCCTTAGGAATAATTTTTCAAAACGCCGTTTTATTTTTTTTGTTATTGCTTTCGGAATTCTTCTTGGCAATTCTTGTAACTAAATCTCTTGCATTTTATAAAGATTATAGTATAGGCCTTTTTGGTTATATAACTCTGTATGAGTGCCTTGCTCTTTTATTTCGCCATTATCCAAAACAATTATTTTGTCTGCATTGATTACGGTGCTCAAACGATGTGCTATCATTATCACTGTTCTGTCTTTTGAAAGATTATCCAAAGCCATTTGCACAAGTCTTTCGCTTTCAGTATCCAAAGCCGATGTTGCCTCGTCGAGAATAAGTATAGGTGCATTCTTCAACACAGCTCTCGCTATGCTTATTCTTTGCTTCTGACCACCAGAAAGCATATCACCTCTGTCTCCTATATTTGTTTCGTAACCATCAGGAAGATTTAGTATAAATTCCTCTGCATTGGCAACTTGTGCCGCTTTTTGAATTTCTTCCTGGGTATAAGATTTGTTACCAAAAGAGATATTGTTGGCAATAGTGTCGTTCACAAGTATGGTTTCTTGCCCCACCATAGCGATATTTTGCCTTATATCTTTGGAATTGAGATTGTTGATAGAGATATCATCGAAAAGAATATCGCCATTGTTGATTGTATAAAATTTTTCGATAAGGTCTATCATTGTTGTCTTGCCACTGCCCGATGAACCCACTATGGCAGTTGTTTTGCCTTTCTCAAACAAGCAATTTATGTTGTTCAAAACAATGTTGTCGCCATAGGAAAATTGCACATCGGCAAAACGAATACCTTTTTCCAAGGTTGGAAAATCAACGGCTTGCTCTGGTTCTTTTATTGTGTTGTCGCTGTCTTCAATTTCCATTATTCTGTTCATGCAGGCAATACCTTTTTTTATGTTGTAAAAGGCTGTGGATGCATCTTTGGCAGGTTTGATAATAAGAACAAACAAAATAAGATACACGATAAACATTCCACTTGTAAGGTCTTGACCTAAAAGTACTTGTCTTGAACCAATAAGCAAGATAACTGCTATAACGAAACTTGAAATCACCTCACTTTGCGGAGAAGCCAGATAGATTTTTCTATAAACCGAGTTTCGCAGTTGTGTATATGAGTGATTTTTTCGCCTGAACGCCTCATTGACAAAATCTATCGCTGTAAGAGATTTTATGATTCTAAGCCCTGCCACCGTTTGTTCTATATCTGAAATCAGTTCTCCGTTTTTCGCCTGAAGTTTTTTTGAATTTGATTTGAGTTTTCTTGAAAGCGTTGATGTGAGAAGGGCTACCAAAGGGAAAAGAAGAAGGGTTATAATAGTTAGTTGCCAATTGATATAGAACAACATAGCAAGATAAAGAGCCACAACAACAAAAGAATTTATCATTGTTTGCACAGAACGCAACACAGTTTCGTCGTATTCCAACACATCGGCAGAAATTCTCGACAAAAGGTCGCCTTTTTTGTAGGAAGTGAAAAACGCAAGGTCCTGACGAATAAAACGCGAAAACAGATTGAAGCGTATATTCCTTGTAATCTTGTTTCTTGT
>JABUUQ010000002.1:579636-582827 GCA_021443125.1 Bacteroidales bacterium | reverse complement strand
AGGTCTTTCATGAAATAGACACCAAGAATTATGAGAGTAAAGTAAATCAGTGCGTTTTGTTTGCCAAATCGCAGAAAATAGGCGTAAATACTATTCAGAATCTCATCCAAAACAGATGCAGAAGGGGTTGCAAAACTGTCCCCCTCTGCAAAAAGTATTTGTAAGAAGTTGTTGATTGAAAGAATTGAACATATAGAGAAAACACTCATTATACCAACTAAAAAGAAGTATAAAACATAATGCAAAATGTATGGTTTCGCATTTTTGCCAATGAATTGTCTCTCTTTTTTTGTCATAATTATTCTTCCTCTTTTGGATATACACCAGTGTAGTTTTGTGGTGTAACCTTCATCATTCTTTCTTTTATCTCGTCGCTTACATCCAAAGATTTTATAAACTCATGCACTTCCTCTTGATGTATTTTTGTATTCTTTCTTGTAAGCTGTTTCAATGTCTCGTAAGCATCTGGATATTCTATGCTTCTAAGAATTGTTTGCAACGCCTCTGCCACAACCGGCCAATTGTTTTCCAAATCTCTCTCCAAAGCTTCCTGATTAAGAATAAGTTTGTTTATGCCTTTTACCAAAGAAGCCAAAGCGATAAGAGTATGAGCGATTGGAACGCCTATGTTTCTTGACACCGTGCTATCTGTCAAATCTCGTTGCAGTCTTGATACAGGCATTTTTGAAGCAAGGAATGTAAGTGTTGCATTAGCCATACCAAGATTTCCTTCTGCATTTTCAAAATCTATAGGGTTGACCTTGTGAGGCATAGCAGAAGAACCCACTTCGTTTTTCTTTATCTGTTGTTTGAAATACTCCATAGAAATATACATCCAGATATCTCGTGCAAAATCTATAAGTATTGTGTTTATTCGTTTAAGGTTGTCGAAATATGCTGCAAGGTTATCGTAGTTTTCTATCTGTGTTGTAAACAAATCTCTTTCAAGTCCTAAAGAAGCAACGTATTCGTCGGCAAAATCAACCCAATCTATTTCTGGGAATGCAACATTATGAGCATTAAAATTGCCTGTAGCGCCACCGAACTTTGCAGAAAACGGAATAAAAGCAAAATATGCCAATTGTTTTTCAAGTCTGTATGAAAATACTCTCATTTCCTTGCCCAATCTTGTAGGAGAGGCTGGTTGCCCATGAGTGTGTGCAAGCATAGGAACATCTTTCCATTCTTTTGCTTTGGCGTTTATAAGGTCTATCAACTCGTTCAAAGCTGGCATAAGCACTTCATCGTGGCAGTCTTTCAAAGACAAAGGCACTGAAGTGTTGTTTATATCCTGAGAAGTAAGGCCAAAATGTATGTATTCTTTGTGTGCAGAAAGATTCATCGCATCGAATTTCTCTTTGATGAAGTATTCCACAGCCTTTACATCGTGATTTGTTATGCTTTCTATCTCTTTTACTCTTTTTGCGTCCTCTTCGGTAAAGTTTCTGTAAATATCTCTGATTGCCTCAAACTTTTCTTTTGGAAAATCCTTAAGATTTGGCAATGGTATATTGCATAAAGATATAAAGTATTCTATTTCAACTCTTACTCTGTAATTTATAAGGGCTTTTTCTGAAAAATAGTTTTCCAGACTTGCCACCTTGTTTCTGTATCTGCCGTCTATAGGACTTATTGCATTAAGTGTATCCATATATTATTGTGTTTTAGGTATTTTATTGTTAAAATTGGTTATTTATCAGTTTGCCACTTGAAATCAAATCTATTACAGGTTGTTGTTTGAAGGCGTATTTCATCATCTCTATATGACCTTTGTGATGCAAGTCGCTACCCAACAATTCCACATAGTCATTCTTCACAAGGTATTTGGCAAATTTTTCCACCTCCTTGCCATAATGTCCTATAAGAGAGGCGATATTCATTTGGAACAGCACTTCTCTTTCCTTCAAAGTCTCAATAGTTTTTTTGTCTGCCGCAAGATAGGATGCATATCTTTCAGGATGCGCCAAAATAAGTTTGTATCCGTCGAGTTGCAAGTCAAACAAATTTTCTTTCATCCTGATAGGCAGATTGAAGAAAGGGAATTCAAGCAAAATATAGCCGTCATGGAAAGTTTTAAGGTTTTTCTTTGCCTTCAATCGTGCAAACAAATCATCCATAGTATGCTCTGCACCAACCTCAAACTGCATATCTATTCCTTCATCGGTAACCGCTTGTTGTACCTGCTCAAGTCTGCTTTCGAAAGTGGAAGGGTCATTCTCAAAAACATCTTCTCTTACATGTGGAGTTATGATAAGTTTGCTATAACCCAAATCATGCATATCCCTTACAAGCTCTATGGTTTTGCTCATATCTTTCGCACCATCGTCTATGCCAGGAATAAGATGCGAATGTATGTCTGTGTGCAACAAACTTGCACCTGCATGCTTTTCTTTTTTACCAAATAACCAACCCATTACTTTTTCAAATCTTTAATTGTCTGAATAGGATTTTCTGAAGCAAAAACAGCACTGCCGGCAACAAGAACATCGGCTCCCGCTGCAAAGAGTTTTCCACTGTTTTCCACATTTACGCCACCATCCACCTCTATAAGTGTGTCAAGACCTTGTTCTGTTATCATAGTTTTCAATTCTTTTATTTTATTATAGGTGTTTTCTATGAATTTCTGACCACCAAAACCAGGATTGACACTCATCAAAGTTACAGTGTCGCATAAATAAAGTATATCTTTAAGCAAAACAACAGGAGTGTGAGGATTAAGCACTACACCTGCCTTTATTCCCAAATCCTTTATTGCTGTCAATGAACGATGCAAATGCCTGCAAGCCTCGTAATGCACGCTTATGATATCTGCACCCGCATTGAAAAAGTCAGAAAAATATCTGTCGGGATTTTCTATCATAAGATGAACATCAAAAGGCTGGTCTTTCTTCAATTTCTTTATGCTTTTGATGATTGGCTGTCCAAAAGATATGTTTGGAACAAAAATTCCATCCATAACATCTATATGTATCCAGTCATTTTCACTATTGTTCAGCATCTGAATTGCCTTGCCCAATTCCGTAAAGTCTGCTGAAAGTATTGATGCTGCAATTTTTCTTGCCATAAGTTGTTTATTTGCTTGCTTTTAATTAAACAATTATCTTCTTGCACGTTTCACACCGTTTTCTCTTTTTGGCTTGCGTCTTCTTTCCTCGTTTCTGCTCTCTCTTCCTTGCTTATAATTTTTTCTT
>JABUUQ010000002.1:578276-579574 GCA_021443125.1 Bacteroidales bacterium | reverse complement strand
TGACGCTTTCTTGGGTTTGAGGCAGGTTTTTCTATTGATTTATCGGCAAAAGACACATGTATTTCTCTGCCACGAATCAATCTGCCGTCCAAAGCATCCAACACATCTTGAGCACCATCATTGGAAACCTCTATGTAGGAAACTTGGTCGTTGATATCTATCTTGCCTATCTCTATTCGCTTTTGCGGTGTGTATTCATTTATCATTCCTATAATTCTCTGAGGAACGATTTTATCTTTATAGCCCACAGTAATACAAAGAGTTGTAAACAAACTGCTATCAAAATTCCTTGTACGCTTTTGGGATTGTTTTTTCTCTCTTCTTTGCTTTTCTTTTTCTGCCAACTCATTAACATTAAGGTCGGGAGCATTTTTGTAGTAGGCAAGCAGAGAATTGAATTCCAAAGAAACAAAATGGCGAATCAGTTCTTCTCTGTCCATCCACGAAAGTTTCTTGCTTATTTCCGGAATAAAAGCCTCTATTTCCTCACTATCCACATCCACATTCTCAACTCTGTTTATCATATTAAAGAGTTGTTTCTTGCAAACTTCCTTTCCCGTTGGTATATTCGCCTTTGTGAATTCTTTTTTAAGGATTTTCTCCAAAGATTTTATCTTATGCTTTTCCTTAAGGTTTATAATAGCAATAGATATTCCCTGTTTGTCGGCTCTGCCTGTTCTTCCTGAACGATGCACATATTGTTCCAATTCGTCGGGAAGTTCATAATTTATCACATGAGTAAGATTGTTCACATCCAAACCTCGTGCCGCCACATCGGTAGCAACAAGCATTTGAATATTCCTTAAACGGAATCGACTCATCACATGGTCGCGTTGTGCCTGAGAAAGATCGCCATGAAGGGAATCGGCATTGTAACCATCTTTTATCAGCATATCCGCCACCTCTTGCGTCTCCACCTTTGTTCTGCAAAAGATTATGGCATAGATATCAGGGTAGTAGTCTGCTATTCGTTTGAGTGCCAAATATCTGTCCTTTTGATGAACAAGGTAATAGAAGTGCTGGACATTTTTTGAACCCTCGTTTCTTTCGCCTATCTGTATTCTAACGGGATTAGAGATGTATGTGTCGGCTATTTCCTCAACTTCTTTCGGCATTGTGGCAGAGAAAAGATAGGTGTTTTTGTCTTCGGGTGTTTTGAACAAGATATTATCCAAATCATCCTTGAAACCCATATTCAACATCTCGTCTGCCTCATCCAAAACAACATATTTAACTTTCGAAATGCTGACTTTTTTTCTCAAAAGCAAGTCATTCAATCGTCCAGGGGTGGCAACAAC
>JABUUQ010000002.1:574340-578264 GCA_021443125.1 Bacteroidales bacterium | reverse complement strand
TTTTCAACTCCTTTATCTGCACTTCTATGGATGCACCTCCATATACAGGCACTATTCTAAGGTCTTTGATGTATTGGGCAAACTTTTTCAAATCGTTTGCTATCTGAATACACAATTCTCTTGTAGGACAAATAATTACAGCCTGCGTATGCTCTTGCTCCATATCTATTCTGTTGAGTATAGGCAAGCCAAAAGCAGCAGTTTTTCCCGTTCCAGTTTGTGCCAACGCTATAAGATTGACATCATTGTAGAGAATTGTTGGAATAGCTTGTTCTTGAATCGGCATAGGATTTACAAAACCCAAACTCTCCACCGCTTTGTTCAATTCTTCCCTGAGTCCTAAATCCTTAAATGTCATAATTATTTTCTCTCAAGCATTTTTTGTATAGTTGAATAGTAGAATACAGCCCGTAATACAAACTATCGCTTATCAGTGCGTGGCCTATGGATACCTCATCAAGCCATGGAATCATTTGGTGGAAGTATTCGAGATTGTCTAATGAAAGGTCGTGGCCTGCGTTCAAACCCAAACTTTCTTTTTTGGCAGTTTCGGCAGCTTTGACAAAAGATTCTATAGCTTCTTTTCTATTTTTGAAATAATTTTCTGCATAACTCTGTGTGTAGAGTTCCACTCTGTCGGCTCCACAATCCTTTGCCGCCTTCACCATATCTTCTCGAGCATCAACAAACACAGAAACTCTGCAATACTTTCTAAGGTGAGCAACTATTTCCGACAATTCTTTCTGATGCTTTATGGTGTCCCATCCGTGATTAGAGGTAAGCTGGTCGGGAGCATCGGGTACCAAAGTTGCTTGTGCTGGTTTTATATCTTCTATGATATGAATATATCTGTCATCTGGGTAGCCCTCAATGTTGAATTCGGTCCTTACAACCTTTTTCAAATCATAGACATCTTGCTTGGTTATATGTCTTTCGTCGGGCCTTGGATGAACCGTAATTCCTTCTGCACCAAACTTTTCACAATCAATTGCCACCTGTATTATATCGGGCGTGTTTCCTCCTCTTGCATTTCTTAGGGTGGCAACTTTGTTTATATTTACGCTTAATCTTGTCATACTGAACAGATATTATAAATCCAATTTGCAAAAATAAGATTTTTTTTTAAGTTTTCCTAATATATTATAGTATTATCTTTGAGGTGGTGAATAAAACAAAGAAAGAAAAAATGGAAACAAAGGAGTAAAAATTTGAAAGCAAGGAAGAATTTTTTATTTCAGGATAGCAAAAATTTGTATCTTTGCAAGTTCAAATTTTAGAAACAACAAACTCGTATAAAATTATGATTAGTTTTCTTTTATCTATGGCTTTATTGGTTGCAGGCTATATGGTTTATGGTTCTTTGGCAGCCAAAGTTTTCAAGGTAAATCCCAAAAGAAAGACTCCTGCATTGCTTAATGCCGACGGAGTGGATTACATATCTATGCCTTGGTGGAAACTATTTCTTATTCAGTTTCTTAACATTGCTGGCGTAGGTCCTATATTTGGTGCTGTTATGGGTGTTATGTATGGCCCTTCTGCTTTCTTGTGGATAGTGTTCGGCACTATTTTTGGAGGTGCTGTTCACGATTTCTTCGCAGGTATGTTGAGCATAAGACAGCACGGCTCATCCCTAACCGAAATCGTTGGTGCGCAATTGGGCAATGGAGTAAAAATTGTCTTTACAATCTTCATTATCTTCCTGCATATTCTTGTTGGAGCAGTGTTTATACAATCTCCTTCCAACCTTCTGCACGATATTATCTCGGTAGTGCCTATGTGGGCTTGGGTTGCACTTATTTTTATTTATTATCTTTTGGCCACATTGCTGCCTATAGACAAGATAATAGGTCGTTTCTATCCTATCTTTGGTGCCATGCTTTTGTTTATGGCCTTGGGCACTCTTATTATGATGCTCTACCATAGCATTGTTTCGCCAGATGTTCGCATGCCAGAGGTGTGGGATGGTTTGAAGTCTATGCATCCAAAGAATCTGCCAGTATTCCCTATGATGTTCATATCCATAGCCTGCGGAGCAATAAGTGGTTTCCATGCAGCACAATCTCCATTGGTTGCACGTTGTATGGAAAACGAAAAATATGCAGTAAGAATTTTCTATGGTGCAATGATTCTCGAAGGTATGGTGGCTCTAATATGGGCTTTTGCGGCTGCAACATTCTTCCCTAATGGTATAGAAGGTTTGCTGGCTTATGCAGGCACAGGAAAGGATGCTTCTGCAATAGTTTCAACAATTTCTGTAAGTTGGCTTGGAAAAGTGGGTGGATTTATTGCAGTTCTTGGTGTTATTGCTGCCGCTGTAACAAGTGGAGACACAATAATGCGAAGCGCTCGTATAATAATAGCGGATTTTGCACACATTCCACAAAAGAAAATCAAAAATCGTATCTTTGTTGCCTTGCCTATCTTTGCTGCATCTGCATTTATATTGTTCTGTATAGACTTTGATGTTTTGTGGAGATACTTTGCATGGTGCAATCAAACGCTTAGCATATTCACTCTTTGGACTTGCACTGTTTATTTGTGCAAAGCAAAGAAGAATTACATAATGACAATCATTCCCGCCATGTTTATGACTGCCGTTTGCACCACATATATTCTTTATGCTCCCGAAGGATTTGGCGTAAACTACAATATCTCGGTAGTTATTGGTGTTTTGTTTGCCTTTTTCGGCTTATGCCTTTTTGCTCAATGGGCAAGATTTTACAAAAAGCATCATAATTTGATATAATTCGCAATGCAAGCAAATGAAGAAAGAGCCCTAAGGCTTGGAAGGGAAAAGATAGGCAGATTGCTTACGCAGTTTGCCTTGCCAGCCATTGCCGCCATGATAGCAAGTTCGCTATATAATATAATAGACGGCATTTTCATCGGTCATCTTGGTGCTTATGCCATTGCAGGTGTGGGCATCACTGCTCCGTTTATGAATCTGGCTGCCGCTTTTGGTGCTTTGGTTGGTGTGGGTGCAAGTGTGTTGTGTTCCATCTTTCTTGGAGAAAAAAACTACGCCAAAGCACGACAAACTCTCTGCAATGTAATCATTCTCAACCTTATTATTGGTGCTGTGGTTACCATTGTGGGACTTATTTTCATAGACCCTATTCTTATGTTCTTTGGAGCAAGCGAACAAACTCTTCCTGCTGCAAGGTCATATATGAAAGTTATTCTTATAGGTAATGTTTTTGCACACTCTTTCCTTGGAATGAACTCTATCTTCAGGGTTAGCGGCTATCCTGTAACGGCAATGTATATAACCTTTGTTTCGGTTGTAATCAATCTTATACTTGCTCCGTTGTTCATATATGTGTTTGATATGGGTGTTGCGGGTGCTGCTTGGGCTACTGTGATATCCGAGATATTGTGTTGCTTGGTGCAGTTGTATTTGTTCCTAAGACGCGACAGAGTTGTCTATATAGAAAAAGACAAATTCAAATTAGACAAAACTATTGTTGCACGTTCTTTCTCCATAGGCTCGCCAAACTTTGCCACAAATGCTGCCGCCTGCTTTGTTGTGGTGTTGCAAAACTATGCCTTGCTCAAATATGGTGGCGACCTCTATGTTGGTGCATTTTCCATAATAAACCGTTTGATTTTCTTGTTTGTAATGGTTATTCTTGGTTTCTCGCAAGGAATGCAACCTATAGTCGCCTACAATTTTGGGGCAAAAAATTACAGCAGAATGTGGAGTGCCTTCTATCTTACAACAAAATGTGCATTGGTTACAAGTTTGGTAGGCTGTCTTATTTGCGAACTTATGCCTTACCCTATTGCACGATTGTTTATCTCTGGCAACTCTGCTTTGGATATGCAGATGGTGGAAATTACTGTTGATGGTTTCAGAAAATACACTATGATGTTCTGGCTTGTAGGTTTCCAAATCATTGGCACCAACTTTTTTGCAGCAATGGC
>JABUUQ010000002.1:551360-574255 GCA_021443125.1 Bacteroidales bacterium | reverse complement strand
TACAACGGAGTATGGTTTTCTGTTCCTATTGCCGACGCTTTGGCAACATTTACAACTTTGTATCTTATCTTTAGAGAAAGAAAATTGCACAAAAGAACGGGCTTGTTGTCATAAAATCAACAAAACACAATCACGATATTTTGAAACAAGGAAAGAAAGAATTGGATTTTGTTTCTGATTTTTTCTTTCTTTGTTCTATTTTTTGGTGCAGTGGAGTCTTATTGAAAAAAATATATTAACTTTGCCCACTGCAAAACAATAACCTTTTATTATTATGAGAAATCTATGGATTGTTTGTCTTGGATTTTGTCTTTATTGTTCCTCACTTATGGCACAAAAGACCTATGGCATCCTTGACTTTAACAACAAACTGAAACAGGCAAACGAACATTTTACAGACAAGAACTATGCTGATGCCTACAATACCTATTCTTCTTTGGCAGAGCAGTTTTTGAGTGTTGCACCTTCCAAAGTTACCAACGAGACACAGCAAGAAGAAGTTTCCAGCATATTCTTCAACAGGGCTTTGTGTGCATACTATCTTATGAATAACGATGTTGATGTGTTGTTCAAAGAATACAAGACACTCTTCCCAAACAGCAACAAATGTGCAAGGGCCGACTTCTATATTGCCAATTGGTATGTGCAGAAAGCAGAATTCCTTAATGCTTTGAACACCTACAAGAATATGGATACCAACGCATTGGCCAAAAGTGAGAAGTTGGAATATAACTACAAAATCGGCTATTGCTATTTCCTACAAAACATAAACGACAGGGCAAAGACGCATTTTCTAAAGGTAAAGGACACCGACAGCAAGTATGCTTCACCTTCAAAATACTACTATGCACACATTCTTTACACCGAAGGCAACTACAAAATGGCTTTGGAAGAATTCAAGGATTTGAAGAAAGACAAGAATTTCAGCAAGGTGGTGCCTTACTACATTGCTCAGATATATTATTTTGAACAAGATTACAACTCTCTTATAGAACTTGCACCTTCTTTAAGTAAGAACTCAACAAATTCCAAAAGAGCAACAGAACTCAACCGTATGCTTGCCGATGCCTACTACAAACTTGGCAGATACGATGAGGCCATACCATACATTCAAAAGTCTATAGAAAGCAATCAGGGCGTGGACAGAAACGACAACTACCTTATGGGTTATTGCCTTATGGAAACAGGAAAAAACATAGAGGCGATAAAATACCTTGATGCAGCTTCAAAGGAAAACGATTTGATGGCACAAAACGCTTTGTATTCTTTGGGTTATTGTCATTTGCAAAACAAAGATTCTCTTGCCGCTTTTTCTTCCTACAAGGCAGCAAGCGATATGGATTTCGATAAAGATATTCAGGAAGATGCGTTGTTTTCCTATGCCAAACTAAGCATAAGCCTTCCTTCACCATACAACGACCAACTCATAAAGACTCTGGACTCCTACATAAAGAAAAATCAGAAAAAGAACAAGAAAGACACAGAACCAGCACGAGTGAATGAAGCAAGAATATGCCTTACTCAACTCTATGAAAAGTCTCACAACTATGCTGCGGCTTTGGAACAGATGGACAATATGAAATCCCGCAACTCACAAATGAACAAAGTTTATGTAAAAACCTGTCTGAATCGTGGTATAGAGTTATTCAATCAAGAAGATTATCAAGCCTGCATAAAAGTGCTTAACAAGATAGACGAGAATATAAGTTCTTCAACCGACGATATAACTGCATCTGCCAAATACATCAAGGCAGAAGCGCTCTATCGCACCAACAATTTCAAACAAAGCACACAAACACTCAACACCTACTACACTGTGCCTAATTCCGATAAAAACGCATATCGTTCTCAGGCAGACTATCTTATGGGTTACAATCTTTTCAAACAGAAAAAGTATTCTCAGGCTATAGACTATTTCAAAAAAGTATCTCAAAGCGACCTTTCTGCTTCCATAAAGAGCGATGCGGATATTCGTTTGGCAGATTGTCAGTTTATGAATAAGAACTACGATGCAGCAATAACAGCATACAACAATTTCATTGCCACAGGTTCTTCAAATTCCGACTATGCAACCTATCAAAAGGCTATGGCTTACGGTGCATCTGGCAATCAAAATCAAAAAGCCTCTACACTGAAATCTGCACTGTCAAAATATCCTAACAGTGTCTATGCCTCTGCCATGACCTACGAATTGGCAAACACCTACCTTGCACTTAACGACAACAAGAAAGCATTAGAAACCTACCAGACTGCATTGAAAAACTATCCAAACCACAGCAACCGTGCCGATTGTCTTGGAAGAATAGGTATGTTGCAATATCAGGCAGAACAATACGATGCAGCAATAAAAACTCTCGACCAAGTTGTAAAGCAATACCCTAACACCCAACAAGCAAAGGCTGCCCTTTCAACCATAAAGAACATATACAACGAGAAAGGCACGCCAGAGGCTTATCTTACCTATGCAAACTCTGTGGGCAAGAAGGTAAGCAAAACCGAAGAAGAAGATTTGACTTTCCAAAGCGGAGAAAACAAATATATGGATGAGAAATATACAGAAGCAGTTCCTTTGTTCAAATCCTATCTTGCAAAATTCCCTTCAGGCAAATATTCCGAAAAATCCGAATACTATTTGGCAGACTGTCTTATGAGAAGCAAAGACACTTTGGAGGCAGCATCATACTACTACAAGGTGGCAATGCGAGACAATGGGCAATACACCGAAAAAGCCACTCTTAATGCAGCCAAAGCCTACGAAGGCAAAGACAACAGCAAGGCGATAGAACTCTACACACGCCTAAATAAAATTGCTTCAACCTCTGCAAACAAACAAAAAGCACAGGTGGGACTTATGAACACCTACTACAATATAGATGACTACGCAAACACCATAGCCAATGCAGAACAACTTTTGAAAACCGACAACCTCGACGCCAACACAAAAGACAGAGCCTATTATATTACCGCCAATTCCTATATGGAACAAGGCAATATGGAAATGGGAGAAAAGTATTTTGCTTTGCTTGCCAACTCTTCAAGCAGGTATTCTTCTGAGGCTCAATACAATTTGGCTTTGCTGAAATACTCTCAAAATGCTTTGGCAGACAGCGAAAAGATTATTCGTCAGATGTCTAAGAATGGTGCCGACGACTACTATCTTGCCAAAGCCTTTATTCTATGGGCAGATATTTTCAAGCAGAAAGGCAACGATTTTCAAGCCAAACAGACTCTGCAATCAATAATAGACAACTACGAAGGCGACCAAACCATTATCAACGAAGCACAAGAGAAACTCGATATTCTCAACAACAAACAAATCAAAGAGAAAGCCTCAAACGAAGAAAAACTTCAAGAGCAGGAAAATTCAGTGGATGAGGTAATTATAGAAGACAACAAATAAGAATATGAAAACATATAGCAAAATAATAGCAGCCGTTCTTTGCACTCTCGGCGTTGTTTCCCTACAAGCACAAAACCAAGACGAGTACAACGAGAATGTAACCATAAATGTTTCTTTCGACCCTATGGTTACCGATGCCAACAAAATCAACCAAAACCCTTCAATCTTCGACACTTCGTTCACCAATGTTGATATGTCTTTCGAAAGATTGCTTCGCAAATACGACACTAATCTTTCCTTCGACACCATAAAGGCAGCACAAGTGAAGGGCGAACCCGTTGCACAACTCTATAAACTTCATCTCAAAGGAGGGCTTGGCTGGGCTTATGGTGGCAAAGAACTTTCCAACGGATTTGTGCCATTGCTTCAAGCCTCATACACCTCTTTGAGAGACAGAAAATTGCTTTACGGGGTGGATGTTTATTCTCGCAGTGCCCTTGCTGGAGCAAAAGAATTCGGACACAATAGTTTTTCCAATAGTGATATAAACCTTTGGGGCAAACGCATATTCAATTCCTACGCCCTTACATCACAAATTTTCTACAACTACTCAAGAAACTATTGGTATGGCAGCAGAGAACTGTCTATGGACGAATACGACAAAAAAGACTATCGCATTGCATGGAACAACATTGGCTTCAATCTTGGCTACAACAAACTCGAAAGAGACGAAAGTTTCCAACACAAAGCATTTTTTGAATTCGACTACAGCAGCACAAAGCAAAACCGACGCGAATTAGACCTTCACTTTACCCTCGACGCCTACAAAAACCTCAACCTTATCTCCAAAGCAAGCAACCAGATTCTCGGCCTTAGTTTCGACTACAAACATGCTTTTTCTTCCCTTACCCATTTGGACTCCACCTACAACAGAGCATTGTTCAACATTGCTCCATACCTTATTTTCGACTACAACAAATTCCATTTCTTTGCAAGCCTTGCTATAATTCCTGGAATAAACACCTATCAATCACTGCAAATTCTTCCTACGGCAACCATAAGTTTCGAATTGATACAGCAGTTGTTGAGTTTCTATGGCGGTATAAAATCAGAGTCTAAAATGCCTATGCTCAAAGAACTAACACGCCACAACCCTTATTTAAGCCCTTCTGCAGAGATTTTCGATGAATCCTATACCAACATTTTTGCAAAAGCATTTCTTGCTATTTCACCAAAATTCTCTGTAAGTCTGGAAGGCGGCTACACTTCTTTGCGCAACACTCTTTTCTATCAAAGCACCTATTGCCGCACTGCCATAGACAGCACTTTTGCCAACACCTGTGCACAAAACCCTTATAATCAGTTCCAAACACTCTACACCAACGGCAACAAACTATATGCAACCCTTGAAACAAGTTTCACTATTGCCAACAGTTTCCGTGCTGAAATCTCTGCAACCTACCAAAACATAACACGCGAAGACGATTTCCAAGCATGGTATTGTCCAAACTTTATGGCAAAGGCAAAAATGTCGTACACATGGGACAAACTCAACATAATGCTCTCACCAGCCTTCTATTCTCGCATGAGTGCAGCATATTTCAAAGAAGACACCAACAATCAGACCTACACAATAAAAGAAGTTAAACTACGCCCAATAATAGACCTGAACCTTTCTGCCTCATACAACTACACAGACCAATGGAGTTTCTTCCTCAACCTTGAGAACCTTGCCTTCCAACAATACCGACTATTATATAACTACCCAGTATACGAATTCACCATTATAGCAGGCGTTGGCTACAAATTCTAAAACATTTTCTGCACCATTCGCAAAAAAAAGTAAAAAAAATAACAAATAATTCAAACTTATGGAATTTTACGAAGAAACTGTAGCGGATACATTGAAGAGAATCGGCGCCCTTAATGAAATGGCAGTGCCATTGAAAACTTACAGAACAAGAGTCGATGGTTTGAGATTCCAACTTGTAGAAAACTGGTGTCTTTGCAAATGGTGTCAGATGTTCAGCCCAGAATGTGGCAATTTTGCTCATTGGCAATCGGAACTGAAAGCATGCATAGATAACCTTAAACTTCTTCAAATCAAAAGTGGCACCGATAAGAAAAAACTACTCAAACGAATGCTTGTTGATGATTATGACTATGATGAAACAAGTATGATAATACTAATACTCGATGGCAAGTTTGAAACAGAACACATATCAGACGCCCAAAGAAAGATAGTGGCAGACGAATTTGCCAATAGCATACATGGTTTGATAGAAGTTATATCAACAGGCACTTTCAACACCAAATCCTACATACAAAACACTTTTGCAATCAAATAGACAAGCAACCCCACACAAAACACAATACAAAAAACCCACTACATAGTTCGCCAACAAAAAACTTGCGTGAACTATGCAAGGGAAATTACTATTGTAAATATGATATGTAAGCACTGAAATGAAAACCAAGTAGAGAAGAATTTTGTATGTATAACTATACTTTGTAGTTGTGTTTATCATGTTGTCATAGTCCTCTCTATTGGCTCTTGTGGATATGGTATTTTAAGACGTCAAATTATGTCATACTATTTCATTTCATCCAACTTGCTCTCTATATATTCAATTTGTTCATCAGAAAGATTATACTTTGCGTATAGTTCTTCGTCTGTCCATGGTTTACTGAAATCTTGTTTAGGAACAAAACGATAGGCTTTTTGGGGACATGCCTGTGTAATCTTTATGGCAGAAACTAGAATTCTAAAGAACTTCGTCTTCATGTATGATATGAAATTGGCAGCTTCATATGGTGTGTCAAATTTTGCATACAAATATGATTGTGAACAAACAGAATTTACTGGTGCCAACTCTGGATATCCCAGTACTTTTTTATCATCACCAGAACCACCTGAACATGGAATAAATACTTTGTTGTATTTAATATCACCAACGTTCTTCTTTATCTGAGACTTGCTACAATATCCTATTTTTCTTTGTAATTTCTCGATATGAAAAAGTAGAACATCATGAGATTCATCAGGAGTTTCATAAACCACAAATGGATTCTTCTTGCTTGAACGAGGATTAGATGGTATGCCAAAAGGTGTATCAGAAGAGATCATTGTATCAACACCGACAAAAGTTCCTACAGAGTATTTACCATGAACATCTTTGACAATACTATTCAACATTGGTTCTCTAATAAGAATGTCAAAATCATTGAGTTCTCTTGATACACTTTCTTTTTTTCCGTCTTTGAAAATAGTGTATTCACAAACTTTCCTTTTATATGTTTTATCTTTGATATAATAACAAATACCTCCTTTAATCTCTACATTAGAGAAAATTTCACTGCTATTGGTATAAACGACCAACCTTCTCACTTGACCTGATGTTAACATTGATGTTCTAAAAGCACCGAGAAGGTTATCTCTACCTACAGAGAACCATCCAGCTTTAATAACTAAAGATGAAATATAATGAGTGACTTTATCTGCAATATCGCAAAATTCTTGATAGATTGGAGCGTCGTTATTGCCTCCAGCTCCGCCTTGATCTTGATAAGGAGGATTACCAACTACATATCCAAAGTTCATATTTTTAAGATTATCTATTATTGTTTCTTTATTTTCGGAATATACTAAATCATAGGAATTGAAGTCCGCAAATATATTATCTGTATTAAGATTTAGCAATTTATATACCTTTAATGTAAATTCGTATGCCAAAGGAGAGGTAGGAATACTATAAATTCTATTAGAGCTAGATTCGCCCAGTTTTTTGAAAATAGAATAAGCAAACTCGGCTTGCTTTGATGCAATATCAAGAATTTTACCACTATTAACATTAAAATCAATTTCGCTGACTACGGTATCTGCAAAAACTTCTGGTGTAACGATTTCGGAATCAGATAATCTACCAAACTTATTAACTGCTACTTTCGCACGTTCTATTGGAGTCATTGATTCATCACGAAGCAGAGTGTTGATATTCTGTATTTTATAATCTAAATTAGATAATATAAATGGGTTAATCTTTTGTCTTAATTTTACAAGTATTTGAAACTTGATGCCGACATGCTTAGCTATTCTTTTATTTGTCTCATCATTCTTGATGGAATAAATAACATCTTCTAATGATTTTACATTAGAATCTGTCAAGAACGAATAGAACAACACTAAAGCATATAGTGTAATAATCTTCTTTTTCCAGTCATTTTCTTCTGATTCATTATATACCGATGTTGTATCGCTAGAAGCATTATTTGAAGTTTCTCCACATTTGCTATCCCAATCGTCAGGAATGTCATAATCACCTCCTTCTTCTTCAACTGCCTTTATTTCGATTCCCTTTTTGGTATCTATGGGAACCAAACCATTTATCTCGTTTTTCAAATCATTGTCATTAAGGAGCGAATAGTCTGTGTTTATATCAGATGCTTCGTCAATCACACTCTTTGTACAAGAGTATTTTCTAACAACATCCATAATATTTATTGGAGTAATTTCTTGTATCTTTCCGTTGTTTATCGTAATAATAGGCGAAATTCTCAAATCATCCGTTATACGTTGTTGCAAGTTATCATTGCCATTGCTCTCTGTATTTACATTATAAATTTTTGATTTCTCTTCTTGAATGACAAACATTCGGTTTGGGTCAAAGTCAACAAGAAGTGTTTGTGGTTTCATGTTGTGTTTTATAATATTTCCTTTTTCATCCTGCAATACCTTCACATATTGATTTTGAAGACGGAATATTGCTTGGTCATACTCTTGTGGGGAAGCCGTATCTTTTAAGAAAATCATTGTGTCCCATTGCGGCACAGTACTACCAGTCAGCATTTTATTGACTGTTAAAGTGATTGTCTTGATGCCTTGGTTTTCTAATTCAAGTATTTTTTCTTGAACACTCTCTGTTGTATGATACATAGAGTTTTCCCAACCAGATATATTAATAATCTGATATTCATTCAAATTCTGGAATACTTTTGCATTGTCATGTATTAGTTTTTCAAGAGCATCGCAAGCGGCACAGTAAGGCAATACACACACTATGTGTCTACATAATTTTCCTTTTTTTATCTTGCTATAATTCAAAAATCCCAATACATTAGAATCATCTTTTGTTCCATCTATAACCTTGAACAAATCAAGAATTTCCTCTTCATGTTCAAAATAACAATGTTGTTTATCTTTGGTTTTGCTAATAGAACGAGTCTTAAATAAAGCAGAAAAAGCATAAGTAACACCTCTTTTCTTCATTTGCTCTAATTTAAGTCTAGCAGACTCACTTGGATTAAAAGCAAAACGAACCATTTGAGGAAAACCATAATATGGGTTATCCCACTCGTTATAATCATCCTCATTTTTATGTTCATTATCGTACTTTTCTTGATCTTTCACTATGTCCGAAAACTGATAGAATGCTATAATATCATTTTTTGAGAATTCGCTTCCCATCAAAATTCGATATGGTGTTCCTGAAAGATGGATTCTAACTTTTGCATTGAATTCTTTTACTTCTGCATTAAGATCATCTAATGATTCATCAGCTTTTGATAGTTCATTTTTTACATCGCTCTCTTTCTCAAAAACATTACTATTTACTAGAACTTTGCCGTATTCTTTTGCTCTTGCACCAAAGTGGGTTTCATCAACTAGTAACAAATCAATGGTATTTTTGAAAACATCTTTGTGTTTCTTTTTAATCTCATTACCAGTAAGGTCTTGAAGAGTCAAGAATAACACTACCCGTTTTTTTCTTAGTGTTGTAGAAAGAATATCATCATCACGCAAAAGATCATTACTTGTAAAGAATTTATAATCAATAAACTTTTTGTGTCCCTCAACTGTTTTTTTCCATTCGGATTTTACATCTGCCTTGCCTGACACAACTACAACAAATTTTGCAGACATTTCAACTGCACAACACATCGCAGTGAATGATTTACCAAAACGCATAACTGCATACATCAATAGATTTTTACGGCCATGCATAATAGCTTCTTTGAATCTCTTAATTGTTTCAGTTTGATTAGGTCTAGGTTCGTATGTATCTTCATGATTATAGTGAAACTCAATAGGAGTTCCATCACTAAAGTAATGATATTTATCTAATCCTTTTTTGTATGATGTTCGTATATCTTCAATTGCTTCTGCTACATCTTTTTCTGTAGCTCCTTTGAAGAACTCCTTTGAATAAGGCTCTTTTGGGAAAATATTAGGAGTGAGTCTGTCTCTGCCAATTTCATCCAAGAATCTATGTACTTCGTAATCTCTAAAGTACACATTTTCGTCAACTGTAGCTGTTTCATTGTAAACCTTAACAAGATTTGGAAAAACATGTCTCCATTCGTCTAATCTTTTCTCGATAGGTCGATATGTATCACCAACCTTTAGATAATTAGGAATGGTTTGAGTTAAAAATGCGTAAATGTTAGGTTCAACCCTTCCAACTATTAAATTTTCAATTATATTGATGTTTTTAAATTTTTCCATACTGATTTGTTGTAATTTTACTAAATGAATCAACGACACCCGTGTCCCAATCTTTGATATTGCAATACACCCCATTATGAAGGAGTTTATTACCTTTTAGGCAACCCGGACATGGTTGGTGTTTCTCAACCGAATTGAAAATACTACCTTCCTCAAAACTAAGTTGTTGTTGTCCAACAACTGTATCATGGCAGGAGAATGGAACCACTAATTTAAGCCCATCCATTTGCCATAAATTCCATGATATAATAGTGGCAATTTTCTTAATTAGTTCTATATCAGGAAGTACATTGTACCTTTGATGATAATAATCAAAGTATGTAAACAAGACGTTTTCACGTGCAATTAAAAGGTTGTCCCCTTGTAACTCAAAACCGTAGGTGTGCTCCATCGCTTTTACAGACCATTCTAGCCACTCTTCATTATTAGTTGTATTTTCCGAAATAATACGAAATTTTCTATCCAGAAGACCTATTCTATTTGTTGGGGCTATTCCCATACCATTTGTTGTATCGTAACGGCTTACAAGATAAGGCGCTTCGCCACAAGAAATTTCTAACACAGGATTTAAGATATAGTCTTTCCAGTTTTTGCTCTCTGGAAATAATATTTTGTTATACAAAGTTGTCCATCCCATATCTGATTCAGTATTGAACAGATTTGCTTTCCCGAAAAAAGATTCGTCAAGCAAATTGTTTTGTTTATTGCATAACCACGCAGGAGTGAACACTTCAGCCTTGCTGCGTGCTCTTGACTTTTGTTGTTCAATAGTTTTTACAGAACGAGGGCGAATAATAGCAGAATACAACTCACCAGTAATTTTATCTATCTCAATATTGTCAGTTTTATCAAAGCCTTCTCCATTATATTGATAATCATCTGTAGCCCATATGATATTTTGATTCGTTGTCCTATCAATAAGTAGAATTTCTAAGAGTTCTTGACTAAACTCCTTAATCTCATCTTCGCTTATATCAACTTTTGTTATATCTATCATAATTGAGTATTATTCTATTATAGATCTATTTACAATCTCAAAACCATCATATCAACCTTGCTTAAAATGACACGTTAGTTATTTATATTTGCTGACTTCTTTATATGGCATAAATCTTTGCAAAGATAAACATTATCTGTGTATAAACCAAAAAAAATCTTGTCAATCAATCAATTTTCCTATAGTGAATTTGATTGATTGACAAACTCAGAAAAGAAAAATCATAATTCTTGTTGTTTTACACTGGCGAATAATGCAGTGCGTCAGCCGAAAAAAGTAACGAAGTTACCGAGTATAGAGAGTTGATTATCAGGTGTGTTATCTTATTATTTTTTATCAATGATAGAGTTAATTGATAACAATGTTGAGAGGTATATACATACATTTTATATGTATATACCTCTCATTAATCAATTAAGTTTTGTCAATCAATCAATTTTTCTATAGAGATGTTGATTGATTGACAAGATTTTTTTTTGGAATCTTTGTTCTATTTTCTTGTTTTCTCGGAATTTTTGGTTTTTTCCTTGTTTTTGTTGCAAAAAATGCTTAAATTTGCAAAATTGATTTATTGTATATTTTTGACAGAAAACTATATGGCAAAAGATAAAAAACTTGCTAAAATGTTGTCCCAAGTGGCCGTTGAAGCAATTCAGGAAAAGATAGGCAAAGACATTACTCTTATTGATTTTGATGGGGTTGATGGCTCTTTGTTCGATTTCTATGTAATATGCACTGCAAACTCTCCTTCTCATGCTGACGCTTTGGCTCAAAAGGTTGAAGAAGAAGTGTTTAAGGCTATGAAGATAAAACCACATCGCAGAGAAGGGTTGAGGAATTGCGAATGGGTGTTGTTGGATTATTTCGATGTAATCATTCATATTTTCCTTAAGGATACACGAGATTTCTATAACATAGAGAGCATGTGGACAGATATGAAACAAACTCATTACGAAGATGTTAACTAATAAATCTAAACAAAACTGAAAATGGCGAAACAAGAAAAACCCAAAATGCAAGTCAAAAAGATAAAGTTCAAAACATCTTGGATTTATCTTATTGTCATTGGAATCATCATCTATCTGTTTATGTCCAATGGCGACAGAACTTCTGATGTAAGCACGGAGGTTACATGGGACAAATTGCAGAAAGTATTGATAAACAAAGACTATTCGAAAATAAAGGTTGTAAATTCTCAATTTGCAGAGATTACAATCAAAACCGAGGCTATTCGTCGTCAGGACACAATGTATAACGATTTATACAGAAACGATGGCGGTATTTGGTCGAATGCCAATGCATCGTTGGACAAACTCAACGCTTTCTACACTTATAAATTCGTTGATTATCAAGACTTTCGCGACCAATTGCAGACGATAGAAAATCAATGGAACGCTCAAGATACCACAGGCAAAGAACTTTCGGAATTGGAAAAACAGAAGGTTATTGCACAAAATCGTATCAATGTGGAGACAGAGAAAAGAAACAGTTTTTGGACTGAAAACGGTGGCTTTTTGATTTCCACTTTGCTTTTGATTGGTGTGTGGATTTTGTTCTTCAGAATGATGAGCAAAGGCAAAGGCGGTGTTGGAGGCGGAGGAGTCTTCAATGTGGGCAAGAGCAAGGCAAAACTCTATGACAGAGACAAAAACACCAATGTAACTTTCTCCGATGTGGCTGGTTTGGCAGAGGCAAAAGTGGAGGTTATGGAGATTGTGGACTTTTTGAAAAATCCTAACAAATACACCAAACTGGGTGGCAAAATTCCAAAGGGAGCCCTTTTGGTCGGCCCTCCAGGAACGGGAAAGACTTTGCTTGCCAAAGCCGTTGCGGGAGAAGCCAAAGTGCCTTTCTTTTCTATGAGTGGCAGCGATTTCACAGAGATGTTTGTGGGCGTTGGAGCCTCTCGTGTCAGAGATTTGTTCCAGACAGCTAAAAGCAAAGCACCTTGCATAGTTTTCATAGATGAGATAGACGCCATAGGCAGAGCAAGAGGCAAGAATATCATTTCGGGAGCCAACGACGAAAGGGAAAACACACTCAACCAGTTATTGACAGAAATGGATGGTTTTGGCTCTAATGCAGGCGTCATAATACTTGCAGCAACCAACAGAGCTGAGATTTTGGACCCTGCTCTAATGCGTGCCGGCCGTTTCGACAGACAGATTTATGTGGAATTGCCAGAGATTAAGGAAAGAGAGGAGATTTTCAATGTTCATATGAAGAACCTTAAATATAATAAGGAAGAGTTGAATGTTGAGTTCCTTGCAAAGCAGACACCAGGTTTTTCGGGTGCAGACATAGCAAACATTTGCAACGAGGCGGCACTTATTGCAGCACGATTCAACAAAGAACAGGTTGAAAAACAAGACTTTCTTGATGCAATAGACAGAATCATAGGTGGTTTGGAGAAAAAATGCAAGATAATCACTCCTCAGGAAAAACGAAGAATAGCATATCACGAGGCAGGACACGCTTCTATTTCGTGGTTGAGACAATATGCCAATCCTTTGCTGAAAGTTACCATAGTGCCAAGGGGAAAGGCTCTCGGTGCCGCATGGTATGTGCCAGAGGAAAGACAGATAACAACCAAAGAGCAATTGTTGGACGAACTTATGTCTTTGCTTGGCGGCCGTGCTTCAGAAAACATAACCTTTGGCGATGTTTCCACGGGTGCTTTGAACGATTTGGAGCGTGCAACAAAAATGGCAAGGGCTATGGTTTCATATTATGGTCTTGACAATGAGATAGGTAACATAAGTTTCTATGATTCATCGGGTCAAAGCGAATACTATATGCAAAAACCTTTCTCTGAAAAGACTGCAGAACTTATAGACAAGCGAGTATCCGAAATGATTGAAAAAACATACAAGGAGGCTTGCGAACTATTGGAGAATAACAAAGAGAAACTCAACCAGTTGGCAGAACTTTTGATTGAGAAGGAAGTGATTTTCAGGGAAGATGTCGAGAATATTTTCGGCCCACGCCCATGGGAAGACAACATAGAGGGAATAAAGCCTGCCGACAACAATACAGAAGAAGCAAAGGAATAGACTATGGCAAGGACTTCTGAAAGAGAGAAAATAATGAAACTGTTGCGAGATAGTTTGATTGATAACGATGGTCAGCTATCCGTGGCAGAAAAGGGTGAGGAGATTTTCACGCCTACACTCGAAGACCCTGTAATGATTTTTGCGGAAAACCTTGCAAAAGGCGACGGCAAATTCATTTATTGTGCGTCGGAAGATGAGTTTTTCAATTCTTTCAAGAAGATTATCGATTTGAGAAAATGGCATAATATAGGCTCCTTTTCAAACAACCTTCGCACCTATCTGCATTCCAAAGGTATAGACACCAGCATTGCCGACAAAAACTCCGAAGTGGCCATATCTCTTTGCCAAGGTATTGTGGCGAAAACGGGCAGCATAGTGATAACTTCCATTCAAGGCATAGGCAACACGCTTACAAAGTTTCCTCCTATTCTTATCGTAATTGCCATGGCCTCACAGGTTTATAATTCCTATAAGCAAGTGCTAAGCCTTTTGCCCGAAACACCTCCTCAATGGGTTGTAAGCATTCGTTCAGGGCAGCTTATATCGGAAGAAGTCAAGGAGTTTTATTTGTTTTTGATTGAAGATTAGCAACTTAACAACAAAATACAGAGCAGATATGTTGAAAAGAACAATCACAGGCACAATATATGTAATAAGTGTGGTGGCGGCAATATACCTTCCACCTTTGGCTTGTGCCATATACTTTGCTGTTGTGGCAGCATTGGGACTTTGGGAATTTTACAGCAATTTGCAGAAAACAACAACGATTTCGCCAAACTTCATAGGTGGTTTTCTTGTGGCTGTTGCAACCTATTCCATGTTTTTGGGTAGAAAATACTCTGCCATTGCTTTGTTGAGTGTGGCATTGTTCTACATAGTAATATCAGAACTTTATCGCAAAAAGGAAAATCCATTCACAAATATAGCATACACGGTTTTCGGTGTAATGTATATCGTTGTGCCTTTGGCTTGTACCAACCTCATAAGAACGCAGTTGGAACCAATAATACTTATGTCTGTATTCATCTTCGCATGGTGCAACGACACTTTTGCATACCTTACAGGCATGAAATTTGGCAAGCACAAACTTTTCGAAAGAATATCTCCAAAAAAAACTTGGGAAGGTTTCATAGGTGGCTTTTGTTTTGTTGTCATCGCAGCAATAATTATCGCACAATTCACCACCGCTTTGCCAGTTTTTGACCTTATAGTTATTGCCATTATCACCTCTGTAATAGGCACTTATGGCGATTTAATAGAGTCTATGTTCAAAAGACAGATAGGAGTTAAGGACAGTGGCAACATTCTGCCTGGTCATGGTGGCATATTGGACAGATTCGACATCATGCTTTTGGTTTTGCCTGCCGTAACAGTTTATTTAATGATTATTCACTCTTTACACATTTAGAGCCATGTATATTCACAAAGAAGGACGCAAAATATCTATCATCACAGTGCTTGTTGTTGTAGTGCTGACAACGCTTTTCGCATTTTTCATCCACGAAAAAATCTGGGCTTGGTGGCTTTCCTTGGCTTTGCTATGGGCTTTTGCATTCGTTGTAGTGCGTTTTTTCCGCATGCCCAAAAGAGAATTGACAACCAACCCTAACAAAGTTATCTGTTCTGCCGATGGAACCATAGTTGTTGTTGAGCAAGTTTTTGAGCCTGAGATTCTTAACTGCGATTGTATTCAAGTTTCCACCTTCATGTCGCCAAACAATGTGCATGTAAATCGTTACCCAATTTCTGGCAAAATAATCTATCAGAAATATCATAGTGGCAAATACATAATCGCCTCTCATCCAAAAAGTTCCACTCTGAATGAAAGAACATCTGTCTGCATAGAGCACGAGAGCGGCAAGAAAATTCTTGTGCGACAGATTGCAGGAGCAATGGCCAGAAGAATTGTATGCTACGCCAAAGAAGGAGAAACTGTGCAACAAGGAGAAGAACTTGGCTTCATAAAATTCGGCTCACGAGTTGATATTTTCATACCTTTGGACTCAACAATCCATGTGGATATTGAAGAGAAAGTTCGTGGAGGTCAAACAATTATCGCAACACTCTAATATGAGCGACATCCTTAACAGCATTGCTGAACAAATACTCTACGAAGACAACCATATAATCGTTCTGAACAAGAAAAACTCTCAAATTGTTCATGGCGACAAAACGGGAGATATGTCTTTGGACGATATGGTAAAACACTATCTTAAAGAAAGATACAACAAACCTGGCAATGTTTATTGTGGTGTTGTGCATAGGTTGGACAGGCCCGTAAGCGGAGCATTGATTTTTGCCAAAACCGACAAAGCACTCACCCGTTTGAACAATATGGTCAAGAATCACGAGATACAAAAAACCTATTGGGCTATAACGCGAAGCAATCCGCCAAAGGATCAAGACACACTGAAAAACTACATCATTCGCAACGAAAAAACGAATAAATCCTACATTACAAAAGATGTAAATAATGGTCTTTATGCAGAGTTGGATTATAAGGTTGTGGGCAGGAGCGACTACTATACTTTGCTGGAAATCAACCTAAAAACAGGCAGACACCACCAAATACGAGTGCAACTGGCTCATATTGGCTGCCCAATAAAAGGCGATTTGAAATATGGTTTTGGTCGTAGCAACAAAATTGCATCAATTTCGCTTCATGCCAGACATTTGAGTTTCATACATCCTGTGAAAAAAGAACTTGTGGAGATTACTGCACCAGTACCGCAAGATGCTCTATGGCAATATTTTGAAGCCAACAACAACTCCGAATTCCAATCCCAAAACTAACGATTCAAAACAGCGTTTTATTTTTTTCTTCCTTGTTTTTGATTAGTTTTAATGGTGTTTTATTTGGAATTTGGTGATTTCCAAAGTTTTAAGGTCGATTATACATAATGTGTCTTTCATAATCGTGCCTGTATTGGTAATTATTTTTATTGCTTCATTCACTTGCATAGACGCCACAACAGATGGCAAAACACCCATTACGGCAGGAGGATTTTGTTGTTTTGGCTCGTTGGGAAAAAGATTTGTGTAGTGTGCAGGATTATCGCCATAATTGAACACACATATCTGTCCTTGCATCTCACCTATGGCTCCAAAAATAAAAGGTTTGCCCAACTGTCTGCAATAAGTATCTATAATACAACGAGTTTGGTAGTTATCTGTGCCGTCAATAACTATATCGTATTTTGCAATTATTTCTTGTGCATTGTCTTGAGTGAGGAAACATTCGTAGGCTTCTATGCTTACATCGGAATTGAGTCTGCGTAGCGATTGCTCTGCCATTCTCACCTTGCTCTGCCCTATCATATCTTCACGATAGAGCACTTGCCTTTGAAGATTATGCAACGAAACCTCATCTTTATCCACTATGCCAACGCAACCTACGCCTGCAGCCACAAGATATTGTGAAGAAATGCCGCCCAAGCCACCGACACCCACTACCAAAACCTTGGAGTCAAGAAGTTTTCTTTGTGCTTCTTCTCCAAAGTTTTGTAGCATCATTTGTCTTTTATATCTCTCTAATTCAAGCATCTGTCCCAATCTTTATAGATAACATCGTAGCCTTGTGCCCTAATCATTGCTTCCATTTCTTTTGGCGTTCTGTCGTCGTTGATATGGAATTGTTCAAGATTTTCGTTTGGATGAGCATAACCGCCTGGTTCTGTCTTGCTTCCCGCTGATATAGAGGTAACGCCAAGGGTAACAAAATGATTTCTCATATTTTGAGTTTCTCTTGTTGACATTGCTATCTCAACATCGTTATCAAAAATTCTGAAAGCCCAAAGAGCCTGTGCAAACTGTCTTTCACTCATTAGGAAGTTAGGCTGATAACCGCCTGCTGCAGGTCGCATTCGTGGGAAAGATACACAGTATTTTTGCTGCCAATAGTTCTTTTCCATAAAAGCAAGGTGCATAGCAAGATAAACCATTTCTGTACGCCATTCTTCCAAACCTATCAAAGCACCTATTCCTATTTTGTGTATTCCTGCCTTTGCCACACGCTCAGGAGTTCCCAAACGCCATTTGTAGTTGGACTTCATACCTTTGGGATGATAGAACTTGTAGCGTGATTCGTTGAAAGTTTCCTGATAGACATAAAGAGTATTTGCACCTGCTTTCACAAGTTTTTCGTAGTCTTCAGTCTTCATTGGGAACACTTCAAGGTTTATTGCAGAAAAATGAGGTCTGCAAAGTTCTATGGCGTGACGAATGTAGTCCACTCCCGCTACTCTTGGGAATTCTCCAGTAAGCAAAAGGATATTATCGTAACCAAGTTCTTTGATTACTTTGACTTCTTCGAGTATTTCTTCATCGTTAAGCGTCTTTCTCAGCATATCATTATTGTGATTGAAGCCACAATATATGCAGTGATTGGAACAAGCATTGCTCAAATACATAGGAATATACAAAGAGATTACTTTGCCAAAACGCTTTTGAGTAATTGCTCTGCTCATGTGTGCCATGGTTTCAAGGTATGGCTCTGCTGCAGGAGATATAAGGGCTTTGAAGTCTTCTATCGTAAGGTATTCCTTGCCCAAAGCCCTTTGCACATCTTTGTCTGTTTTGGCATAGATGCTTTTGGTTACCTCATCCCACTGCAAGTCTTTTATTGTATCGTAAAACTCTATCATTATAGTGGTGTTTTAGATGTTATTCTGTAATGGTGCCTTTGTCTGACACTTCCCTTGAAATACGCATAGCACAGAAGTTAGGGCCACACATTGTGCAGAAAGGTGTATTCTTTATCTTCTCAACACCATAGTATTCCATTGCTCTCTCTGGGTCTATACTCAAATTGAATTGGTCTATCCAACGGAACTCAAATCGTGCCTTGCTCAAAGCATTGTCTCTCTCCATTGCAGCAGGATGTTGTTTTGCAATATCGGCAACATGAGCAGCAATTTTATAGGTCATTATACCATTTCTTACATCTTCTTTGTTTGGCAGTCCAAGGTGTTCCTTTGGTGTTACATAGCAAAGCATAGCAGTGCCCAACCAGCCTATCATTGCAGCACCTATTGCAGAGGTTATATGGTCGTAGGCAGGGGCTATGTCGGTTGTTAGAGGTCCCAAAGTGTAGAAAGGAGCATTATGACACCATTCTATTTGATTATCCATATTTTCCTTTATCTTGTGCATTGGCACATGGCCAGGACCTTCTATCAAAACCTGAACATCTTTTTCCCATGCTCTCTTGCAAAGTTCTCCCATAGTCTTCAACTCGCCAAACTGTGCTTTATCGTTGGCGTCGTGTATGCTTCCTGGTCTCAAACCATCGCCTATGGATACTGCAACATCGTATTGAGCAAGAATATCGCAGATTTCATCCCAATGAGTGTATAGGAAATTCTCTTCTTTGTGCTCTTTCATCCATTTTGCCATAATGCTGCCACCACGAGAAACTATTCCCGTAAGACGCTCTGCCACATAAGGAATATATTCGAATAACAAACCTGCATGAATGGTAAAATAATCCACTCCTTGTTCGCATTGTTCTATAAGAGTGTCGCGATACATTTCCCAAGTCAAATCTTCTGCCTTGCCATTCACTTTTTCCAAAGCCTGATAAATAGGAACTGTTCCCATAGGTACAGGACAATTTCTTATAATCCATTCTCTTGTCTGGTGAATATGCTTTCCTGTTGAAAGATCCATAAGGGTGTCGCCTCCCCATTTGGCACTCCACACACTTTTCTCCACTTCTTTTTCTATGTCGGAGCCAAGAGCAGAATTTCCTATATTGGTATTGATTTTTACAAGGAACTTTGAACCTATAATCATTGGCTCTGCTTCGGGATGGTTGGGGTTGCAAGGTATTGTTGCACGACCTGCTGCCACCTCTTGCCTTATGAATTCTGGTGTTATGTAGGAGTTTGCATCTTCTCTGCCAAGATTTTCCCTTATTGCTATGTATTCCATTTCGGGAGTAATGATTCCTTTCTTTGCCAAAGCCATTTGTGTGAATGCTTCGCCTTTCTTTGCCTTTTTGGGCAGGTTATGAATAGGAAACATAAAGTCTTTCAAGCTTTCATCGTTGATTTGTTCGTTGGTGTATTTGGATGTGAAAGCAGAAAGCTGTTCAAAATTGGTATCATCCTTGTGCCATTGTTCTCTTATACGAGGCAAACCTTTCTTTATGTCCACTTGTGCATTGTCATCGGTAAACAAACCGCCTGTATCGTAAAGGTTGATTGTTCCGTTGGAGTAATGTTTGCCGTCTATTATTGTATCCGTAAGCGTTACCTGTTTCATACCGACTTTGATAGGAAACATATTGCCTTCTATGTATATTTTCTTTGATTTATCAAATGATTTGCAATTATCTTGTGCCATAATCGAGTGTTGTTTTAGGTTATAACATATCTATATTCGCTTGTTCTTCATCCAAAAAAGCAGTAAGAGGTGATGTTGCTTGTGCAAAAACACTTGTTGTGCCAAGTCCTGCAAGAAAACCTTCCCTTCCCGCCTCTATTGCCTTTGCAAAAGCAGTAGCCATAAGAATTGGATTGTCTGCAATAGCAATAGCAGTATTTATCATGCAGGCACTTGCACCCATTTCCATAGCTTCTGCAGCGTGAGACGGAGCTCCAATACCAGCATCGATAACAACAGGTACATTGCTATTGTCTATGATTATTTGCAAAAGGTCTTTGTTTCTTATTCCTTTGTTTGTTCCTATAGGAGAGGCCAACGGCATTACTGTTGCTGCACCCATTTCTTCCAACTGCTTGCAAGCCACTGGGTCTGCCTGAATATAAGGAAGAACCACAAAACCTTCTTTCACTAATTGCTCTGTTGCCTTCAATGTTTCTTTGACATCGGGAAGAAGATATTTGGCATCGGGATGTATTTCAAGTTTTATCCAATTTGTTCCCAAAGCCTCTCTGCTCATTTTGGCAGCAAAAACTGCTTCTTCTGCATTTCTCACACCGGAAGTGTTAGGCAAAAGAACTATATCTTTTGGAATAAATTCAAGCATATCCTCACTACCACTGTCCTCTGTATTTAGCCTTTTCAAAGCACTTGTTACTATTTGAGCACCACTTGCCTTTATTGCCTGTTCCATAATTTGATTTGACGGAAACTTGCCTGTGCCTATAATAAGGCGTGAAGAAAATTCCCTGTCTGCTATTTTCAATAAATCAGCCATAATTTTGTATTGTTAAATTAAAAAATTTCAGTTATTTCCTTTATTGTCTGCATAGGTTGTGCACTTTCCAAAATCACAGAAGAAAGAGCCACACCATAAACATCAGTATTTTTTATTTCTTTTAGGTCTTCAACCCTGATACCTCCTATTGCGTAGATTGGAATCTGTATATTCTTTTCTCGCAAAGCCTGTGTTATTTGCCTATACCCTTCCAAACCAAGAATAGTGCTTAGATTTTTCTTTGTAGTGGTAAATCTGAAAGGTCCCAAACCAATATAATCCACACCCTTTGCCACAGCCGACAAAATATCTTCGAGAGTGTTGGCAGTGGAACCTAATATAAGATTGTCGGGAACGAGTTTGCGTGCTTGTTCTATTGGCATATCGTTTTTGCCTATATGCACTCCATCGAACAAACCAGTGTTGAGCAAATGCACTCTGTCGTCTATAGTCAGCAAAGCACCAACCTTGTCGCATTCCTGCCTCAAAACCTCAGCAACTTTCAAGACCTCATCGTCTTCTGCCTCCTTCATTCGCAACTGAATAAACCTTATACCACCTTCCAAAGCCGTAAGAGCAGAAGAAAGATAGGAATAATTTTCGTTTGTATGGGTTATAAACATTGTTTTGTCCCAAGCCCATATATCAGAAAGCATTGCAAAAGATGTGAAACCCATATCCTGCAACTCGGGAATGCGTTCTTTGGTAACACCACCAAGAGCCACGCATTTAGAATCAAGTTTCAATTCTTTGAAACCTTGTTTTAACAAATCAGAAGCAAGTTTGGATTTGTAGCCCTTTTTGCTTATGCTGTCGAATACTGGAGAGAGGAAACAATAGTCGCAATATGCTTTTCTTTCCACAAATTCCTCTATGCTATGGCAAGAAGCAGACACTCTTTTGCCAACTATATTTGCTTTGAGTTCGGGGTTGCTTTTGTTAAGATGCACTCCTCCTATACCCATTTCCATACTCAATTCGTGGAAAGAATGCAAAGATAGTCTCTGCCTTGTCTCCATAGGGAAAAAAGCAAGATAGTCTGCCATATCTTCTTTGGAAAAAGATGGTTTTCGTATATGAAAATAATCAACCTTGCCTCTTTGAAGCAAATCTGTTATTCTCTCCCTTTCGTTTTTGTGATATGTTGGTTGTGTTATGCCTATTATCATCCTCCAAAAGTGGCTCTAATGATTGTAACCTTGTCGAAATCCTTCAAAATTATTGTTTCCCAATCTTCTCTTGCAATAACATCTGTGCCTATGGCTATTGCAACGCTGTCTTCTTTGTTTATGCCTGTTATTTCTGCAAGCATGGCGACTGTACAATTCACTGGTACAATCTTGTCTTTGTCATTTACCTTTACTTTCATATTATTCGGTTATTATAAGTTCTTTTGGAAAATAGAGATGATTTAAGGAGCCGTTGCCCTTGCCAAGTTGCAAGTCTTTGGCACTGTATATGGCTTCTGTAACATAGCGTTTGGCATTGAGAACAGAGACTGTCAAATCTATATCCATTGCCAGATATGATGCTATGGCGGAAGAAAGTGTGCAACCTGTGCCATGAGTGTTTTTTGTGTCTATTTTCTCGCCAGAAAACATTTTCACTTCTCTGCTTTCCAATACCAAAACATCCACCATTTCGTTGCCGTTGAGGTGTCCGCCTTTTATCAAAACATTTTTAGCCCCCAATTTGTCTATCATAAACAATCCGGCATCCTGCATTTGCTCTGGAGTTTTTGCATCTATACCTGTTATTTCCAAACACTCTTTAAGGTTGGGTGTAAGCAATGTAGCCATAGGGAAAAGTTCTTTCTGCATCATTGGAAGCAACTCTTCTTT
>JABUUQ010000002.1:546094-551319 GCA_021443125.1 Bacteroidales bacterium | reverse complement strand
AACTATTTTGCCCTTATAGTTGTTTTTCAATAAAGATTGTTTTATTGCCATAACATTTTCGGGCGTGTAAATCATACCTATTTTTATTGCTTTCACATCAAAATCCTCCAAAACTGCATCTATTTGAGAGGAAAGCATAGAAGAATTTATTGCTTGAATGTTTTTGACTTCCTGAGTGTTTTGTGCTGTTACCGCTGTAATGCAAGAGCAAGCGTAAAGCCCCAAAGCACTGATTGTTTTGATGTCTGCCTGTATTCCTGCACCGCCACAAGAATCACTGCCTGCTATGGTAAGCACTGCAATAGCCTTTTTCATAATTTGTATAAAACTTTTTATGGTGCAAAGAATAATAAACCGAGAAAATCTTTCCGTCTGTCGCATTACCGTCAGCGTCTAAGGGTATAATCTCAGCCTACAATTCTGCAAGCACCCCTATTTATTATTTTGAATGGTAAAATAAAAACAAAATACTATCGTTTCTACTTTATAATGCAAAGATATGAAGTTTTTTTCAGCCAACAAAGGTTTTAATACAAAATTTATATTATCTTTGCTGAACAATTTGAATAACGAATCAACTAATCTAAAAACTTAAAGAAAATGAAAAAGATTCTTTTGGCTTGTGGCCTAATCGCTACAGTATTATTTGCTTCTTGTGGTAAAAAGGAAATGGAGCAAAAACTTGTAAATCAAAAAGCTGTTCAGGATTCTGTGCAAGCTGCCTTGGATGCCAAGAATAATGAGGTTGAAAGTCTTTTCGCACAACTTAACGAAATTGAAGAAAACCTTAACACTGTTACTTCAAAATATACTAATGTTGAAGCACTTAGAAACACTTCTGGCGAAATCAACCAAGACAGACGCACAAGAATACAATCACAAATTCAGGATATCAATGAAATTCTAAACCAAAACAAAGAAAAAATTGATAACCTTACTGCACAATTGAAAAAATCTCAATCCAACAACAAAAACCTTACTGCTTTCATAGAGAAACTGCAAGCAAGAATTGCAGAACAAGAAGAAGAAATACAACTTCTTACTACCGAATTGCAGAAAAAGAACATAACAATAAACTCTTTGAACAAAAATCTTGACGAACTTTCTCGTCAAAATCGCGAAAAGGACGAACACATCATCAAAGTGGAAGATGAAAGAAACAGTGTTTACTATATCATCGGCACAAAGTCAGAATTGAAGAATTTGGGCGTTGTTAATTCAAGCGGTGGTTTCCTTGGCATAGGCAAAAAGACAAATGTGGCTTCTGATTCAGACCTTGCAGACTACACAAAGATAGACGCAAGAAGAGTAAAAGAGATTGCACTTCCTGGAAAGAAGATTCAAATACTTACATCTCACCCTTCAACATCTTATGAACTAAACGGCGACAAGCCTACTCAACTTACAATAAAAGATGCTAACTCTTTCTGGGCAAAAAGCAAGTTCCTTGTGATTTTGGTTAAGTAAGAAAAAGAAGAATACACATAAAAAAGCGAAAAAGAGAACATTTTTGTTCTCTTTTTTTGTTATCAATATAAATTTACCTACCTTTGCAAGACTATAAACCATAAATAACAAAAAACATTATGAAAAACACAAAGTATTCTGGTACACAGACAGAAAAGAACCTTGAGGCAGCATTTGCAGGCGAGTCTCAAGCAAGGAACAAGTACTCTTATTTTGCATCAAAGGCAAAGAAAGAGGGTTTTGAACAAATAGCAGAGATTTTCCAAAAGACTGCTGACAACGAAAAAGAGCATGCAAAACTTTGGTTCAAAGAACTCAACGGCATAGGCGACACAGCAGAAAATCTTCTTGCGGCAGCAGAGGGTGAAAACTACGAATGGACAGATATGTATGAAGGTTTTGCCAAGACAGCCGAAGAAGAAGGTTTCAAAGAACTTGCCATAAAATTCCGTATGGTTGCACAAATTGAAAAACGCCACGAAGAACGCTATCGTGCTTTGCTTCGCAACATAGAAACCAAGGAAGTATTCGAAAAAAGCGAGGTAAAAGTTTGGGAATGCAGAAACTGCGGCCATATAGTTGTAGGAACTAAAGCACCAGAGTTATGCCCTACATGTGCACACCCACAAGCCTATTTTGAATTGCACTGCGACAATTTCTAATAATAAAGTTTTTCCCAACAAAAAAGCCGACTCTCTCAAGCCGGCTTTTAATTTTTACTTAATTTTAGGTCGTTTGATTGTTGGGCAAACAAAAAAAGCAACCACAATTTGCAGTTGCTTTTTCGGAGAAAAATCATGATAAAGTTAATCTTCTGTTGAAGTGCATTTTGAACAAATAAACTCTCTGTTCATACGAGCTATATTTGTTCTCTTTATTGATTTTGGACATTCAGCCTCGCAAGCATAAGTGTTGGTACAGCCACCGAAACCAAGCTCGTCCATCTTCTTAATCATCTTAGTTACTCTGCGTTTTGCCTCTGGTCTGCCTTGTGGCAACAAAGCGAACTGGCTTACTTTTGCACTTACGAACAGCATAGCACTAGCGTTTTTGCATGCTGCAACACAAGCTCCACAACCTATGCAAGAAGCTGCATCCATGGCCTCATCTGCATCTGGCTTTGGAACAGGAATAGCATTAGCATCTGGAACACCTCCTGTTGTTGCAGAAATATAACCGCCTTCTTGGATTATTTTGTCGAAAGCACTTCTATCCACTACCAAGTCTTTGATTATAGGGAAAGCTTTTGCTCTCCAAGGTTCTATAGTGATTGTTTCGCCATCTTTGAATCTACGCATGTGAAGCTGGCAGGTTGTTACGCCATCGTCTGGTCCATGAGGACGGCCATTGATATACAGACCGCACATACCACATATACCTTCACGACAATCGTTATCGAAAACAACTGGGTGAGCTATATTATCATTGATAAGCTGTTCATTCAAGATATCAAGCATTTCCAAAAAAGAACAATCTGGAGAGATGCCTGTAAGCCTATATGTTTCAAATCTTCCTTTGGCTTTGGCATTTGCCTGACGCCATATTTTTAATGTGAAATCCATATCTATTATTTATAATTTCTTTGTTGTACCTTAATAAACTCATAATTTAGGTCTTCTTTGTGCATTTCAGGAGCTTCGTTTTCGCCCTTGTATTGCCAAGCACCTACGAACATAAAGTTCTCATCATCTCTCTTTGCTTCGCCTTCTTCGGTTTGATGTTCTTCTCTGAAATGTCCGCCACAGCTTTCTTCTCTTTGAAGTGCATCTCTTGCGATAAGTTCTGCTAATTCAAGGTGATCAACCAAACGAAGAGCTTTTTCAAGTTCTGGATTCATGCAGTCGTTGTCTTCATCAACTCTGACATCTTTCCAAAATTCTTCTCTCAACTCTTTAATCAATGGCAATGCTTTTTCAAGACCAGCTTTTGTTCTTCCCATTCCTACATAGTCCCACATAATAAGACCAAGTTTCTTTTGGAATGAATCCACTGTCTTTGTGCCCTTTACATCCAATATCTTTTGAATTTTTGCCTTTACTTCCTCTTCGGCTTTGTCGAACTCAGGATTTGATGTTGGTATAGGAGCATTGTAGATTTCGGCTGCAAGATAGTTTTGTATTGTGTAAGGAAGTACAAAGTAACCATCAGCCAAACCTTGCATCAAAGCACTTGCACCCAAACGGTTAGCACCATGGTCAGAGAAGTTTGCCTCACCAGCAGCAAACAAACCAGGAATAGTTGTCTGCAATTCATAATCTACCCATATACCTCCCATAGTGTAGTGTACTGCAGGGTAAATCATCATAGGTGTTTCGTATGGATTGTCGTCGGTAATTTTCTGGTACATTTGGAATAGATTGCCGTATCTTTCAGCAACTTTATCTTTACCCAAACGTCCTATAGCTTCTTTGAAGTCAAGATAAACTGCTTTGCCTGTTCCAACACCATAACCTGCGTCGCATCTTTCTTTGGCTGCACGAGAAGCTATATCTCTTGGCACCAAATTACCAAAAGCAGGGTATCTTCTTTCTAGGTAGTAGTCTCTATCTTCTTCTGCTATGTCATTAGCAGTTTTTTGTCCTGCACGAATAGCCTCAGCGTCCTCTTTCTTCTTTGGAACCCATATTCTTCCGTCGTTACGCAAAGACTCACTCATAAGAGTCAACTTGCTTTGATAGTCTCCATGGACAGGAATACATGTAGGGTGTATTTGGACATAGCAAGGGTTGGCAAAGAAAGCACCTTTCTTGTAGCACTGCCATGCAGCAGAGCCATTGCTATTCATTGCGTTGGTTGAAAGATAATATACATTGCCATAACCACCTGTAGCAAGAACAACGCAATGACCAAACCAACGTTCTATTTCGCCTGTTCTTACATCTCTTGTTATTATACCTCTGGCCTTACCATCGATAACAACAAGGTTTTCCATTTCTTTTCTTGTATAAAGTTTTACTGTGCCTGCCTTTATTTGTTGGCTCAAAGCAGAGTATGCTCCAAGAAGTAACTGCTGACCTGTTTGTCCTTTGGCATAGAAAGTACGGCTAACTTGCGCACCACCAAAAGAACGATTTGCCAAATATCCTGAATATTCTCTTGCGAAAGGAACACCTTGGGCAACACATTGGTCGATAATGTTGTTTGAAACCTCTGCCAAACGATATACATTGGCTTCTCTTGCACGGTAGTCGCCACCTTTGATGGTGTCATAGAACAAACGACCTATGCTATCGCCATCGTTAGGATAGTTCTTTGCTGCATTTATACCACCTTGTGCAGCAATAGAGTGTGCTCTACGAGGAGAATCCTGAATACAGAAAACTTTGACATTGAAACCCAAAGCTCCCAATGAAGCTGCAGCAGAAGCACCTGCAAGTCCTGTACCTACTATTATAACATCAAGCTTCCTTTTATTTGCAGGGTTTACCAATTTCTGAGAGGCCTTGTATTTGGTCCATTTTTCAGCCAAAGGTCCTTCAGGTATTTTGGAATTAAGTGTACTCATATTTGTTTTGTTTTTATTATTCTACATTAAATTATAAGATAACCAAAATTGGAACTATGGCAAAGCCCAATGGAACTATTATTGCATAAGCAAGAGCCACTATTTCAATAACTTTGGCATATTTGGCAACATTCAAACCATAGGTTTGGAAAACTGAGCCCACACCATGATAAAGATGGAATGACAAAATAAGGAAAGCCAAAAGATATATAAGAACATAAAGTCCGTTGGCAAATTTCTCTCTTGTCATAGT
>JABUUQ010000002.1:541279-546064 GCA_021443125.1 Bacteroidales bacterium | reverse complement strand
TTGCCACAAACCTCTTTCACTTCTTCTTTGGTAAGGTTGATAAAATATTTGTTGTCTCTGTCTACCTTTTCTCTTGCGATAGTTTGAATTTTCATATATTGTTTTTGAAGGTCTTGCAAATCTGCTTCATTCAGTTCGCCTTGTTGCATCTTCATTGCTTTTGATTGAAAGGCTTTTTCAACCTTCTCTATCTTTGCAACATACTTTCCTTCAACAAGATTCATTTTTGCAAAATAGAAATCAACAAAGTGTATGATAAGGAAAACAACGATAACGCCACCTGTCCAAATCATATACTTGCTACCAGAGTGTGTTTTAGTTTTGTTAGCAACTGCGTAACCCACAGGACGAGACAATTTGTTTTCTATTGTAAGTATGATACCCACAACGATATGAAACAAAACGCAGGCCAAAAGAATTACTTCGAATACCTTAACAATGTAATTTGTACCCATGAAATGACAAACATTTCTGTACCATTCGCCACCGTCTTCTCTAAGTATGCATAAGTTCATGCCCATGTGAAAAGGCAAGAAAACCAATAGGAAAGCTCCTAATGCTCCCATGCACAACTTCTTTGAGATAGACGCCAATTTTAATAGTTTCATCTTTTTTAGTTTGTTTGTTAATAAATATTATTATTTGATTGCTTTTTATGAATAGACTGCAAAGATAATAAAATTCTTTGAATTCCTAAAATGAAAAACAAAAATACTGCACAGCCCTGAGATAAGGCAAAAACAAAACGGCGTTTCATAAAATTATTCCTTGCTTTCAAAAAAATAAAAGCAAGGAATAATTTTATGTTTCTTTGTTATTGGTAATGCTTTATAGTTGAGAGTGTTTTATTTGAAAATAAACTTTAGTTCCCTTAATTCTGCAGAATATTGCACCCCGTCTTTTGTCTCGAAAATCAGGTGTCCGAACTCATTGACAGTAAGAATTTTTGCAGTAATCTGTTCTCCTTTGTATTCATATTCCCTAAACTCGTTGCGATAAAGGAGTTTTGATAGATAGTCTTCTCTAATTTGTTCTATACCACCTTGTTGCAATTGAATATAACGCTTTTTTACATTCTGCATGGCAAGGTTGAAGATTTCTTTTTTGTCGTGTTGCCTGCCAGTTTCAAGAAAAACGGATGTTGGATTGGGTGCGAAAGCAAATTTTTCTTGGTTTATGTTTATCCCTATACCGCAATAGGCTGCTGCAAAAAGATTTCCCAGTAATTTGTTTTGGATGAGCATTCCACAAATCTTGTTGTCATTCACATAAATATCGTTTGGCCATTTGATTCTAAGGCCTTGTTTTATGTAGTTTTGCAAAGTGTCAATTATTGCCAAAGATATTATTTGCGTAAGCAGGTATTGATTTGCCGGATTGAGAAAAGAAGGGCGAAGAATGAAAGAAAAACTTATATTTTTGCCTTTTTCGCTTTCCCAAATGTGTGTGCCTTGTCCCCTGCCTCCCGTTTGGTTCTCGGTGTATGCAACAGAAAATTCCGACATTGTCATATCGGAATCTTCTTGCATCAACCAAGTTTGAGTGGATGCTATTTCATCGAAATTTATTATGTTCATAAAGTTAGTTTCCTTGCTTTGCAGTCTTTGGAAGCACTAATAATGTTCCGCTTTTCCTCTGCAACAAGTTGTTTCCATCGTGATAGTACAAGTCATACACGTAAGTGTCTTGTGGTGCAAGTTCTCCACTTTCCAACTTACCATCCCATGGCTGATTATCTTTGCCTTCAAATATCTTTGCACCCCAACGGTTGAAGATATCAAGCCTGTACCATTCCATTGTGCCTATAGGTTTGAATTCTGTCAAGCGAGAATCATCGGAATTAGGCTGTACCGCATTTGGAATATAGATTGTAAAGTCTGGTTTTATGCGTACGGTGTCTGTTATGGTTTCAGAGCAGTCTGCAGCGTTATAAACAACAAGTGTAACTACATAAATGCCAGTGTCGCTTGTAGAATAAGGATGTATTCCGCTTATTGCAGTTGATGTTGTACCATCTCCAAAATCCCAAACTCTTCTTGCACCATCTACTGTAAGGTCTTCAAATACCACATTAGTGTTTGAAAGTGTTGTAGTGTGAGGGTTTAGGCTTATTCTTGGCACAACGGCAGGCACAACAACAACTCTTACCGTATCTGTTGCCTTACAACCATTTTCATCCGTTATTTCAACAGTGTAAGTTGTGCTTTCTGTTGGTGTTACAGTAGGATTTTGCTGGTGAGCCACGCCTGCCAAAGTTGCATCGGCAGGGAAAGATGTCCAAGAGTAAGCAACTGTTTGAGGACAAGAAAGTGTGGCAGATTCTCCTTCGCAAATGTAGTTTCTATCCACGCTTGCATCGGTTGTAGCACCTTGTATCTTGAATACTATCGTAGTATCAAAAGAACGTCCGCAAGAATCGCTTAGAGTAATCGTATAGGTAACCGGATTGTTCACCATAACCTCTATTTGATATTCTAATGTTCCGGTTGGAGATGCTGGATTGGCATAATACACCTTTGCAGAATCTCTTTCATTCAAAGATGTTTCCCAATTGATATCAAGGAATGTTCTTGCGTTCTGTGCTTTCAGTGTAATAAACTCTCGTGCTGGCAAATCGTTTGCACAATATGTTTTGCCACCTTCCACTGTTGGCACAAACAATTCAGGTTCCATCAAAATAATTCTGAAAGTATCTTTTGGTGTACAGTAGTTCAATTCCTCGGTAATAATAAGCAAGGTGTCTTGTGTGCCTGGCAGTTTGTTTTCATTATGAAGAAAATCAAATACAAGCTTGGCATTGGTGTCGCCTGGTGCAAACTGAAATATCGTTCCGGTAGGATTGCCGTTTTCGTCAGAGATTGTATAATCCACACCTTGAGTCAAAGCTCCCGTAACAGAAGGCTGAACATTCAATGTGTAGGTATAAGGATTTGCTTCAGGGAATGCCAAAGAAAGACTTAGGGTATCGCTTGAACAACCTTTAATGAATATAGGGTCTCCTTCGGCAGAAAAAGCTACATTGCCATTGGTAGCAGATGGATTGTTGTCTATAGTCATTACTTGGGACTGCAAAGAATGCGCTTTAAGATATACGGCAGAGTTGTAGGCTTGGTCGCCAATGTCACAGATAGCAAGTTCAAGTTTATACATATAACATGCCCATACATCAACAGTCTGCGTACTCAATTCAACAGTATAGCCATTCATTTTGCAGTTATTATTGTTGTTCATTCTGAAATACTGGGAATTTGTAAGTATGCATGGAGTTGCAGAACCTGCAGATGTTCCATTATTGATTGTATTTATCATCACAGGTGTAGTATAGTCTGGTGGTATAAGAGCTATATTTTTTGACACATCAGCTCCTGGTTGAAGGTCGCCTGTTACTGGATCCATAGGTCCTGTTATGAACAAACCGAAGACATCATTGAAAGATGAACATACGAAATTTGGATATTCTTCAGAAGCAAAAGAGTATTTGAAAGAAAGAGTGTTGTTTTTAGGTATTACATAAAAGGTAAGACACGCTGCATCGTTCATACTTTGCGTACCACCATTGTTGTGATATGTCTGATACAAAGCTGGAGAATAGGTTTGGCAAGAATTCGCCTCTGCACTAGAACTTTCTATTCCTGAATAAGAGCCTTGTCCTGCGTCTGTACAATTGCCTGTAACCATAACGATACCAGCATCAATAGGCATATTTTGTCCTATTGTGTTTGCATTGGTAAAAGTGCCTATTTGGTTGCTGTTGATTGTTGTTTGTCCATTGAATTTTGCAGCATAGGCAGGAGTTGTTACCAATTCGACACCTTCTGCAACGAAATTGTTGGCAACCAAAGTAGCTGCACTCTGTCCATTGGCTGAAGAAACAACTACTTGTGCGTTAGTTATGGATGTTAGTGCTGTAAAAAGAACAACACACACTGAAACTATATTTATTTTTCTCATAACAATTAGTTTTCTTTATGGATTTTGACACAAAATTTTGCATTGCGTTGCGGGATTTTGTGAGAAAATTAGCTTAATTTTGCAAAAATAATAAAAAATCAAGATATATGAAAAAATTTTCAAGAATACTGCAAATTTTCTTACTCTTTTTGGGTGTGATTGCTTTGTTTGCATCGTGCGAACAAGCACCGCAAATGCCCAAACCTCCAACTTATTTGAGATTAGATGTAAAACCGGCATCCTATACCAAGTTCCAACAACAAGATATGCCGTTTGAATTTGATATTCCAAAGGATGCAAAAATCATAAGCATGGAAAGCAAAGACAGAAATATGTCTTGGTTCAACATTTCTTTTGAAGAGTTCAAATTCGATATCAATGTATCTTGTCTTCGTCTTGTTTCAGACACTATGTTGCAATATGCGGTGAATGATTGCTACACTTTTTTGAACCGACACGAGAAATTATCTGCAGGAATAGTGCAACAAGATTACAGAAACGAAGAAAAAAAGGTGTATGGCACAACTTTCGAGATTGCAGGCAGGGATGTTGTTTCGCCATATCAGTTCTATCTTACCGACTCTTCCCGTTATTTTGTGCGTTTTGCTTTGAACAACAGAGAATTGCCAAACAACGATTCCATATCTCCTATAATAGAAAGATTGAAAAAAGATATGCAGAAAATGATAGAAAGTTTCGTTTGGAAAGAATAGGAAAACAAAAAATCAAAACGGCGTTTCAAGAAATTAAAAGTAAGGAATAATTTTTTGAAACGCCGTTTTATTTTATTGAAACCTTGTTTTATTCTTCTGTTTCTGGTTTTTCTTCTTCAAG
>JABUUQ010000002.1:536724-541249 GCA_021443125.1 Bacteroidales bacterium | reverse complement strand
TACCAAGAGAAAAGCTTTTTCATATCTGATGTATGTACTCTGTCTTTGTCGTAGTTTGGCAAAACTTTTTCCATATATGCTTTCAGTTCTGCTTCAGAAGACTTGTGAGATATGCATGCAGCACCATTTTCAACTTTGTATATTGATTGAAAAACTTCTTGCAAAGGAATATCATCATCTTCTGTGAACATTGTGATATCTTTCAAAGAAGATATTCTTTCGTTTGAGAATGCAGGCATACGTCTTTTGTCTATAAGAGATTCCACCAATGCTCCTGATTTTGTTTGTGTGATTAGCTTGTACAATCCTGGCTTTCCAGTTATTGCTAAAATACCATTCAAGTTCATAATCTGTCTTTTTATTAGAATTATTAGTTATTTTGTTTCTTTATTATTTCACTTCTATTCTTTGTCCCAAGGCTTCAATAATTTCTCCCCTTCTTATCTTGGCACGCTTTCTTGTTTCCACCTCGGAATTCCTCAACACTTGTTCTTCGGTTACCAAAATCTGTGCCATTGCTCCGCTTTCCACCACATTAGCCGCCTTCAAAAGTTTTATCAACTCTATGTATTCGTCTTCTTCCCTTATTTCAAACACTCTTGTCTTGGTCATAATCTGTCGGTTTTTTATATGAGTTTGCAAAGATAAAAAAAAATACCGATAAATCTTCTTTATCGGTATTTTATTGTGGATTTTATGATTGTTATTTAGTAACTTTTTCCAACCATTTAACCATTCCGAACATTACACCCATTGAAACCAAGCAGAATCCTGCGAATACTGCCCAGCATTGCCATTGGTGAGGGAATGTGTTAAGCATAGTAACGCCCATAGCAATGAACAAGTTGCCTATTGCTGTTGCACTCAACCACAAACCTTGGCAAATACCTTGCAAATGCTTTGGAGCCACTTTTGAAACAAATGACAATCCAAGTGGAGAAATGAACAATTCTGCAACTGTAAGGAAGAAATATGTTACTATAAGAACCCAAGGTCCTATCTTCATTGATTCTTTCACAGCGTCTGCAAATCCACTGAATTCTTTGCCAGAAGGATAACCTTGATTCATTGAGATAATCAACAAGAATATGTATGCACAAGCTGTGATGAACATACCCAAAGCGATTTTTCTTGGTGTAGAGAATTCTTTTCCTTTCTTGGTCAAACTTGCAAAGATACCCATGATTATAGGAGTAAGAACTATTACAAGGAATGGGTTGATGCATTGCCAGATTTCAGGTGCTATTGAGTCGGTTTTAACGAAGTCTCTTGCGAAAATAGAAAGTGATTGACCATTTTGGTGGAATGAGAACCAGAAGAATACTGCTACGATAAGAACTGCGAACAAAGCATAAAGTCTTTGCTTGATTTCTTTTGCGTCTGCTTCAACTTCTGCCTTTACCTCTGCAACTTGTTCCACTGCTTTTTCTTTCTTGATTGGGTTAGGTAGTTTATTCTTTACTACAATAAATATAACCAAAGAAATAAGCATTGCTACAACTGATGCAATGAAAGAATAGTGAACTCCTGTGTTGAAAGTTTCAAGATAATTGGTACAGAAAGCTGTCATATCTGTTATTTGACCGCCACCTATTTGAGATTTTTCAGCCAAAGTTACCAAATTAGCCTTAGCATCGCCTGTCAAATTGCCGTTTGTGCTAATATATTGGTGGCAAAGGCGTGGAAGGTCGGAGTTGTATATCAAATTATTTGCTTTTAGGTGGAATTCTCTAAGCAATGGTGCAACAAAAGGAGCAATAACGCCACCTATGTTGATGAATACGTAGAAAATTTGGAATCCACTATCTCTACGACTTTTTGCATCTGCTAAAGCTTCTGGACCTTTCTTTGCAGCTTCTTCTTCGAAGTTGTCATACATTTGTCCAACGATAGCTTGAAGGTTGCCTTTGAACAAACCATTACCTGCTGCAATAAAGAACAAGGCTACGCATGTCATAATAAGAACCCATGTAGGTATGTTGCCTGGGTCTCCGCCAAATACTGGAACTGCAAGAACAACATAACCAACCGCCATTACTAACAAACCTGCCATAATTGTACCTTTGAAGTTTTGCAACTTATCGGCAACAATACCTCCTGGCAAACTTAATACATAGATTAAGAAATAGAATACTGCATAAATCCATCCTGCAACATCGTCTGCAATACCAAACTTTGAGCATAAGAACAGAAGTAATACAGCGTTCATAATGTAATAGCCAAAACGCTCTCCCATATTAGAAAGAGCAGCAGAAATCAAACCTTTTGGGTGATGCTTTCTTGCTTCCATTACATAGTAAATCAAAAATGGCGTAACAACAACTATTATCGCCAACAACATCGCTATCATACGATTGTTTTCCCATAGATTTTGTAACATAGTTTTATGATATTTAGTTATACAATTATTTATTTGCCATTCTATTTTGCACAATTATGCAGTGCAAAGGTATAGTTTTTTTTTCAAATAACATAGACATAGACACTTTTTCTTAAATTTTTATTATTTTTGCAAAAAGTTTGAAGGTATAGAAATGAAAGCAGGTTTCACTAAATTTTTATTATTATTTACACTCTTATTTTGCTCTTTTGATAGTTTTGCAAAAGGTTTCGATTTCAGGGTAAAAGCATACAATGGTTCGTATCTCTATTTCAATATAATATCCCCAACAGACAAAACAATAGAACTGACTTTCAATAACAAAAAACCTTCTTCTTACGAAGGTGTAGTGGAGATTCCCGACACTATTCGCTACAAAAATATATTGTATTCGGTTGTTGCTATTGGCGATAGTTGTTTCTACAACTGCTATGAACTATATGGCGTAAAAATTCCCTCATCCGTAGAAACTATTGGCAAGAGTGCATTTGATGCAAGCAGGGTGAAAACTATTGAAATAGCACAAGAAGGATTGAAAAGTATTGAAGAATATGCTTTTAGGCAGTGTTCGCAAATACAGAATATAGTTTTCCCAAACAGTCTTGAAAGAATAGGCAAAGGAGCCTTTATGTTTTGCTCTGCTCTCAGGGATATAGTATTGCCAAACAAACTTAAGGAGATAGGAGTCAGCGCTTTTTATAATTGTAGCATGCTTTTCGAATTGTCTTTGCCTGAAAATTTGGAATACATAGGCGAAAATGCTTTCTATGCCTGTGAAAACTTACAAAAAATCACGCTAAACTCCTACAATTGCAATCTTACAAACAATTTTTCCAACAATAACAGCATCAGAAGCATCAGAATTGCAAATAGTGTCAAAAGCATATCCGAAGGAGCCTTTGCTTTCAACTCTGCTTTAATGGAAGTGGAATGGGAAAGTGAAGAATGCGACTACAAAGGACGTGTTTCAATTTTCGAAGGTTGCAATTCGTTGTCTTCCATTAGCTTTAGCAACAACATAAAGCAAATTCCAAACTATTTAGCCAAAGATTGCCAAGGATTAAAAGAACTTACTATTCCTGCAAGCACTGAAAAAATCGGCAAAGAAGCTTTTTCCAATTGTTTTAACCTTGAAAAAGTTTATTTCAATGCCACAAACTGCAAATTCGATGGTGTAGTTTTCAACAACGATACTTTGTTGAATGAGGTTATTATAGGGAAAAATGTAAAAACAATACCAGACAATTTTCTTAATTCTTGTTTTAACATAAATGGAATAAGCATTCCAGAGACTGTTGTTTCAATAGGAGAAAAAGCTTTTAAGGATTGCAGAAAAATCAAAGCAATAAATTTAAGCGAAAACATAAAATCAATAGGCAGAGACGCCTTTTTGGGTTGCGATGCCTTGGAAAGCATTCACTGCAAAGCCACCTCAGCACCATCAGTCAGTGGAAATCTGGGTTGGAACGACAACACAAAAATCTATATCCCTTGCACCTATATATATTACTACAATAACGCAGAATTTTGGAAAGAACAACGTTTTGAATGCGACACCACAGTGGCCGTAGCCTCAAAAAGCGAAAGCGAAGAGTACGACATAGACAGCAAAAGGAACGGAGAAACATTTTATTATAAAATAACAAGCAAATCTCGTCGTTCCATATCACTTGTAAAATACTTTTCCGACGGCACAACAGATGAAATAACTATTCCTTCCACGGTTGCATGGGAAGGAGGCACCTATACGGTAACTTCAATCAGTGGCAACAAAGTTTTTGAAGACGTTTATACGGATATTATCGACATTCCTGCCAGTGTAACCAGCATTAGCACAGACGCTTTCGTAGGTATAAAATCTTTGAGATACATAAACGTTGATGAAAACAACAAAGCCTATTGTTCAGACAACGGAGTGCTTTACAATAAGGACAAAAGCATTCTGCTATGCCACCCTACCTCATCTTCTGCCGCCTTTAACATCCCTCAATCTGTTGTAAGTATAGAAAGTTATGCTTTTGGCGTGGCAAGGGACAATACTTTGAAAAGCATACGCATTCCTGCAAGTGTTATAGCTATTGGAGATAATGCTTTTTCTGCCTGTGTGGGATTGAAAGATATAAATCTCGACAGTCAGAATAACGC
>JABUUQ010000002.1:530417-536237 GCA_021443125.1 Bacteroidales bacterium | reverse complement strand
ATCTTAGCCACAAAAGCCTGTTTGAGAGTTGGTTGCGGACTAATAACAACCCATATTCCCAAAAAACTTTACGATATCATGCAAATATCTGTCCCAGAGGCTATGGTAAGTGTAGATGAAAACGAAGAATTTTTCACTTGCCTTGATTTGAATCTGGCAAAGTATGATGCTATCGGCATAGGTCCTGGATTAGACACAAAAGACGAAAGCAAAAAAGCGTTGGAAAACTTGTTGAAAATAAACAATAAGCCTTTGGTTATTGATGCTGACGGACTAAATCTTTTGGCACAAATTCCTGACTTTACAAACCTTTTGAACGACAAAACAATACTTACTCCTCATCCCAAAGAATTTGAAAGGCTTTTCGGCAAAATGGATTATAGGGAGAGAATAGTACTTATTCAAAAAATTGCCAAAGAAAAAGGAACTATAATTGTTTTGAAAGGCGGTATGACAGTTATTGCCAATCCACAAGGAGAAGAATTCTACAACATTTTGGGCAATGCTGGAATGGCGACAGCAGGAAGTGGCGATGTGCTTACAGGAATAATTCTGGGCATACTTGCTCAAGGTTTTTCAACTTTGGAAGCTGCAAAAATAGGTGTCTATCTTCATGCACTAAGTGGCGATTTGGCCAAAGAGCAGTTAGGAGAAAAAAGTTTGATAGCAGAAGATTTAATCACATTTCTACCACAAGCAATACTCAAATAATGAAAGAAGAAATTGTTTTAGGCATAGACCCTGGCACATCGGTCATGGGTTATTCTATTGTAAGGAAAATGGGCAAAAAAGTCGAGGTTTTGGAGATGGATGTCTTGAAATTATCCACAAAAGTTGAACTCAGCACAAGAATGAAGACTATTTTCGATTTTGTTATTGAGAAGATTGACACTTATAAACCAGATATGATTGCTTTGGAGGCTCCTTTCTTTGGCAAAAATGTACAAAGTATGCTTAAATTGGGCAGAGTACAGGGAATTTGCATTGCTGCAGGACTTTCAAAGCAAATACCTTTCACTGAATTTCCTCCCAAAAGAGTAAAGCAGAGTATTACTGGCAACGGAAACGCTTCTAAGGAACAAGTGGCAAAGATGCTGATAATGATGGGACTTATTACAGAAGAGCCAAAGTTTCTTGACGCATCCGATTCCTTGGCTGTGGCATTGTCTTATTGCAACGAGAGTCAGAAATTGGACACTGGAGTAAATGCTCAACTTGCAGAAAAAAAGCCGAAAAAGAAAACTTCTTCTTGGTCTGCCTTTGTGTCTGAACACCAAAACAGAATAATAAAATAAAACAAAGGAATAATTTCTTAAAAGCAAGGTTTAGAAAAATAAAACAAGGTTCTAAAATACCGAAACTTGCTTTTTTCTTCTTTTTGTAATATCTTTGCAAAAAATAATTTGAATATGAATTATCAAAACATATTAGAAAACATATATAACCAAGTGCAACCTTTTCTGAATGAGGGCAAGCAGGCCGATTACATACCTGCGTTGGCAAAAGTCAATCCAGAGCAAATAGGTGTCTGCCTTATCAATATGAAAGGTGAGCAATATTCTATGGGTAATGCGGAAACGCGGTTTTCTATACAGAGTATCTCGAAAGTTTTTGCTCTTGCCATGGCTTTGAATCTGGAAGGCAGCAACCTTTGGAAGCGTATGGGCAAGGAACCTTCAGGAACATCTTTCAATTCTCTTGTTCAACTTGAAATAGAAAAGGGAATACCAAGAAATCCTTTTATCAATGCTGGTGCTATCGTCATTGCAGACATTTTGCTTTCCCATCTTGCCAATCCTGAAGAAGAATTTATTGACTTTGTACGAAGCATTGCTCAAAGCGAAACAGTCAATTACAATTTTTCTGTTGCCCGTTCCGAAAGAACTTGCGGATATCTCAATGCAGCAATAGCAAATCTTCTGAAATACTACAACAACATAGAAAACGATATAGAGCATGTGCTTCAGTTTTATTGCCTTATGTGCAGCATAGAGATGAATTGCAAGGAGTTGTCGCAAGCATTTTTGTGCTTTGCAGACCATACCAAAGAGTTTAACTACAAAGGAGTCCGCCTTTCTTCATCACAAGTCAAACGAATCAACGCAATAATGCAGACTTGTGGCTTTTATGATGAGTCTGGTGAGTTTTCCTATCGTGTGGGCTTGCCAGGAAAAAGTGGTGTAGGTGGAGGAATTGCCGCAATCTACCCTCAAAGATATGCAGTTACAGCTTGGTCACCACGATTGAACAGCAAAGGCAATTCAGTTGTAGGTATGAAAATTCTCGAATTGCTTACAACCGAAACAAAAGAGTCTATATTCTAATGTAAGATATTAATAGTAAAATTTTCCAAGACATGAAAAAAATAATCTTAAGTTTAGTGTTTTTAAGTTTTGCTTTGTGCGATGTGGAAGTTAATGCACAAGCAATAAAAGGGAATGGAGTGAATTTGTTCCTTTCTCAGCAACAAAAGAAAGACAAAACCCTTCAAAATGCTTTCCCACAACGATTCTGCGTTTATAAAATAGACAACAAAGAATACATATCTTTGATTCTAAGGGTAAAGCCTGAAAGCGATTTGGCCTTTGTTGAAAAATATGATGCAATGGTTGGTTCCCGTCAAGGCAGAATAGTTACCATTCGTTTGAATGTTGAAGAACTCGAAGCTTTTTGCCAGGAAAAAGATATTTTGGAAATAGAAACATCAAGAGCTGTTGCAACCGAACAATTGAACAATGCAGCAAAAGATTTGAAGGTTGCAGATGTTCATAATGGTGTTGAATTATTGCAAAGCTACACAGGCAGAGATGTTTTGATAGGTATAGCAGATTGGGGCGTAGATTACACTCACCCAACCTTCTATGACACACTTATAAATGAGTATAGAATTCTTGCTGCTTGGGATCAATACAGAAATCAAGGCCCAGCACCAGAAGGATTCACCTATGGTTCTTTGGCAGACACCAAAGAAAAATTATTGGAGTTTGGCACCGACACCTGTGGCATTTATGATACTGCCTATCATGCCACTCATGTTGCCGGAATTACTGGCGGAGGCGGTGCAGGCACTAATTACAGAGGTTTGGCTATTGATGCAAAATGGTTGTTTTGTTCTTGGCTTAGAGATGAAGCCTCTGTAATGGACGGATACACTTGGATGAGAAATTATGCAAAGAGTGTGGGCAAACGTATCGTAATAAACAACTCTTGGGGCGTTTATCTGTATGGAACAATGGACGGAACATCAATGTTGGACGAATTCATAAATACCATGTCCGACAATGACAGCATTGTATTTGTTGTTTCTGCTGGCAATAATGGCTCTTCACCTTTCCATATCAAAGCAGATTTCAGCGAAGCAGACACTTTGAAGTCTGAAGTTATGTTTGACAATGCGGGAACTTCCGATGAATTCTATTGGGGCGAAACAATATCAATGCAAGGCGAAGGAAACACTACTTTTTCTTCTTGTATAGAAGTTTATGACTATGCTTGGCAAAAAGTATATCAAACTCCTTGGATAGATTGTTCAGGAATGGTTGTAGATGAAACCCAATACGAACTAAGTGAAGGCAATACAATGATCTACAGAGCTTCTTCTCGCTATCCGCAAGACAATAGAAGTTTGGTGGATTGGGAAGTTGCATACACTCACCCAGGAAACTATCACACAATACTTGTTCTTGCTGCTCAAAGTGGCGTTGTTCATGCTTGGAATGTGGCTTGCCTTTCCAAAGCAATAGGAAACTGGGGTTATGAGTTCAAGGCAAGCAGAGAAGAATATCTTCAAGGCAATGACGAATACGGACTAAGTGAACCAGCCTTGGCAGAAAAAACTATTGCCGTTGCTGCTTATCGTTACAAACCAAATGTATGGACACCAACAATAACAGATTTTTCTTCAAGAGGTCCTAACATGGTAAGTTATATGAAACCTGATATTGCAGCACCAGGAAAAAACATTATTTCTTCTGTAAACTCTTATTCTACCGGTTCTCCAACATCAAACAATATAGTTTCTTTTGAAGGCAGAGACTATCATTTTTCTGCTCTTTCAGGAACATCAATGTCTGGCCCTATGGTTTCAGGTGCTGTTGCTCTTATGCTTGAGGCCAACCCTAACCTTACACCAGACGAAGTAAAACAAATAATCATAGAAACTGCAAGGACAGACTCTTATACCGAAGAATGTCCTAACTATACTTGGGGCTATGGCAAACTTGACGTATATGCAGCCGTAAAGAAAGCAGAACAAAAAGTGGGTATAGCAAACATAGAAAACAATGCAATAAATGTATATCCGGTTCCTGCAAGCGACAATCTTTATATAAAAGGAGTGGAAAACAATTCACAAATCTATATTTTCGACATGCTTGGCAGAGAAATTCTTGCGACAAAAATGAACAACAACACAATAAATATCTCTTCTCTTACCGAAGGTGGATATATGTTGAAACTAAACGACAAAGGCAATTGGAAAAAGGTTAAATTTATAAAAAAATAAAGAAATCTTTACTTCTTTCTTTGATAATCAGAGAAATTATTGTAATTTTGAAACTTCAAATATTAATCATAAAAGACAAATAAAATGAACATTCCTCAAAATTTAAAGTATTCAGAAGACCATGAATGGTTGAGAATAGAAGGTAACGAAGCATACATTGGTATTAGCGACTACGCACAACACGAATTGGGCGACATAGTATTCGTTGATGTTGACACAGAAGGCGAAGAAGTTGCAGCAGGTGAAGTGTTTGGTTCAATTGAAGCAGTGAAAACTGTATCAGATCTTCTTATGCCTATAACAGGTGAAGTATTGGAAATAAATCCAGCTTTGGAAGACAATGCAGCTCTTATCAATTCAGACCCTTATGGTGAAGGTTGGATTATCAAAATCAAAGTTGCTGATGCATCAGAAGCTGACAAACTTATGGATGCAGCTGCTTACACAAAACTTTTAGGTTTATAATCTGATTGTAATAGCAAATGGCAGGAAGAAACCATGGTTTCTGTCCTGCTTTCTTTTTGTTTGAAAATGAGCTTATCAAGAAAAAATACATATCTCTTCAATTCAAATACATATATAGTATTATGTGTATTTTGGACTTTTATTGTATTCACTCTTTTGCTTATGCCGGCAAGTTCATTTTCAAGTGCTCCAAAACTACCTTTCCTTGCTTTTCTCAAACTGCCACATATGGACAAAGTTGTTCATTTTATAATGTTTGCCATTGAAGCTTGGCTGATATATCGCAGCATAGAACTCAAAAATCATCTCAACAACAAGCATCTGGCAGCAATAACAATAGTCTTTATTTCCCTTATGGGACTAACAACCGAGATTTTGCAAGGCCTGACCTACAACACACAAAAACGTATGTTTTCTTTATTGGATTTGTTTTTTGACATTTTGGCCTCTGTCTGTGTTGTGCTTATTCTAAACCTTGTTTCAAGAAAACAAAAGCAAGGAAGAAAAAATTAAAACAAAGGAATAATTTTTCCTTTCGCCAAAAGAAATACACTATTTTTATTATCAACTTAAACAATTTTAATTATGGAAATTTCAACTATTATTGTCATTGCCCTACTTGTTGTAATACTTGTAGTTGTAGTGGTTTTCAACCAAAAGAAACAAAAAATTCAGACTCCAAATTTTGACACAGAAAAATTAGAGCAAGAAAACAAGAATTTATTGCTAAAAAACACTTCTTTGGAAACAGAAAAAGAACTTTTATTGTCTCAGAAACAGGAAGTTGAGCAACAAAAAAGAGAGGTAGAACAAGAGTATAAAACATCACAGGAAGAGAAAACTGCTTTGAG
>JABUUQ010000002.1:524338-530348 GCA_021443125.1 Bacteroidales bacterium | reverse complement strand
TTGAACAAGAAAAGAAAAACTTGGAACAATCATATAAAGTATTGCAACAAGAAAAAAATGATTTAGGACAAGAACTTGCAACCCTAAAAGCCAATTCTAAAAATTTGGAAGAACAATACAATGACTACAAACAAGATTTCGAGAAACTGCAAAAGTCTTTTGAAGAAAGAATAAAGAACATTACCAATGAGATTCTTGAAGACAAAACAAAAAAATTCCAAGAAACTAACTCAAAATCAATAAATGACATTTTGAATCCTTTGAAAGAAAACATAAAAGAGTTTAAGGATAAGGTGGAATCAAATATGAAAGAGCAAAGTGGCCTTCATTCTTCTTTGAAACAACAGATTGAGGATGTTATGAAGCAAAGTACAAAAATCTCTCAAGATGCCGACAACCTTGCAAAAGCTTTGAAAGGACAGAATAAAACAGCTGGCAATTGGGGAGAAAATGTTTTGGAAACCATTCTGCAAAATAGCGGATTAATAAAGAATGAACACTATTTCACACAACAAAATTTCAAAGTGGAAAACGAAGAAGGCGAAACCATAAAATCTATACCAGACTTTTTAGTAAAACTTCCTAATTCCGATGGTAATGAAAATACAATCGTTATAGACAGCAAAGTTTCTTTGGTTGCTTATGAAAAATATTTTAACGCAGAAAGCGAAGAAGAAAGAAGTTTGGCTTTGAATGACCATATAGATTCTATACGCAAACATGTTTATGAACTAAAAGATAAGGACTATGAAAAAGTTGTTCAAGGAAATATAGATTTTGTTATGATGTTTGTGCCAATAGAATCTGCGTATATGTTGGCAATGCAAAACGATCCTTCATTATGGCAAGAAGCTTATCAAAAGAAAGTTGTATTGATTTCTGCAACAAATATGATTAGTTGCTTGCGTCTTGTTGCTGACTTATGGAAAATCAACGCAAGAAACACTTCTGCACAAAAAATAGCAACTGAAGCTACAAAATTATATGATAAATTCATAGCCTTCTCGGAGAATTTTGTAAAAATAGGCGAAGGAATAAAGACTACTCAAAATGCTTTCAATGATGCCCAAAAACAACTAAGCTCGGGGAAAGGCAATATTGTGAAAAAATTGGAAACTTTAAAGAAATACGGCATAGATCCAAAGAAACAACTACCTGCTGCTTTACAAGATTACAACGATAATGAAGAAACAGAAAATTAAAACAAAGGAAGAAAAAAATAAAAGCAAGTTTTAATTTTTTGAAACAAGGTTTGGTCAAATGAAATTTTCTTTGTAACTTTGCGGTTTCAAAACGAAGAATATAGATATATGAAAACAATAAAAATAAGTGCTGTGCTTTTTGCTTGTCTGGCTTTGCCAATGCTTTCTCTTGCACAAATACACGAGAGAAGCCAAATGGGCAACAGACTTAATCCCGAAAAGGAAAGTTCTAAGTACACTTTAGGAATTTTCGCTGACACCACTCAGTATCAGAACCTTATAGAATATGGCAAAAACTCTGATGAGGGTGAAGAAAGCGAAGATGTTCTTTTGGATTTGACAGAATATACAAATTTTGAAACCAAAGTAATACACTATCTTAACAAATTTGACTATTCTTCTTTAACTGGTTCAATACCAATCAAACTTACCGATGAAAAACATGGCAAATACTTCTCTTGTCCTATTGAAGGTCCTGTTACATCTCACTTTGGTCCAAGACGTTCTCGTTTCCACTATGGTGTGGATATAGGTATGAGAATAGGTGTTCCTGTAAAGAGTATGTTCGACGGCACTATCCGTTATGCAGGTTGGTGTTCAGGTTATGGAAACGTTATTGTTGTTAGACACGATAATGGTTTGGAGACATACTATGGCCACTTGTCAAAAATAAACGTAAAAGCAAATCAAAGAGCCAAAGCAGGTGATGTTATAGGTCTTGTGGGCAACACAGGCAGAAGTTTTGGTCCTCACTTGCATTTGGAAATCCGTTATCTTGGTTCAGCAATGAATCCAGAGCATTTTATAGATTTTTCGAATTTTACCCTAAAAACTGATGACGATGGTGTATATAGCATAACACGTGCCGATTTCAAATCAACTTATTCAAAGGGTAATTCAAGACAATTGGCAAAATCATCTGCTAAAAAGTCAAAATCAAAACGCGATCGTTCTTCTTCTGCCGTTGCAACCCACAAAGTAAAGAAAGGCGAAACACTTTCTTCTATAGCAAAGAAAAACGGAACGACAGTTGCAAAACTTAAAAAGCTTAACGGCATAAGTGGTTCAGATATCAAGGCAGGACAAAAAATCAAAGTCAAATAGAATGTTTGGCAAAACACAATGGAAGCACTCGTAATTTTATGGGTGCTTCTTTTTTTGCCAAACCGATAAACTGAAAGCAAGGAATAAAAAGTCAAAACACCGTTTCAACAAATTATTCCTTGCTTCTATTTTTACCCCATAAAACAAAAAGGAAGCAGTTTGAACACTGCCTCCTTTGTTGCTTGTTTGAATAAAAATCTATACTATACTTATTTTATTCTTTCTGAGTATTCTGCTGTACGAGTATCAACTTTTATTCTCTCACCTTCGTTTATGAACAAAGGAACTTTGATTGTTGCGCCTGTATCAACTGTTGCATCTTTCATTGCATTTGTTGCTGTATTGCCTTTAACACCTGGTTCAGTGTAGGTAATAGTCATTTCTACAAATGGTGGAAGTTCGCAAGTCAAAGGAGTTTCTGTATCTGCATGAACAATCATTTCGCATGCTTGTCCTTCCATAAGGAATTGTGGAGCATTGATGATACCTTCCTGAATTGTTATTTCTTCCCATGTTTCGCTATGCATGAAATGATAACCCAAATCATCTTTGTATGAGAATGTGTAAGGTCTTCTTTCTACTCTTGCTATATCAAGTTTTGTTCCTGAAGGGAAAGTATGTTCTATTGTTCTACCTGTTTTGAAACTCTTTAGTTTTGTTCTAACGAAAGCACTACCTTTTCCTGGTTTAACATGCAAAAACTCTACTACTGAAAGCAAGTCATTGTTCATCTCTATGCATAAACCATTCTTAATATCCGCAGTTGTTGCCATAAATTAAATCTTTTTTGTTAATTATTTTTATTATTTGATTATATCTCTAACTTCGTCTTTGAGTTTGTTGTATTCTTGTTCAAAGTGTTTGGCTCTCAACATATAAGCAAGCATTTTCACCAATAGTATTCCTATCAATGAAAGTGCAAGAGTCTGGAAGTTTAGGTGCAAAAAAAGATACAAAGCCACCAAAACCACAATAGAGATTGTTGCAAGGTAATCCAACACTTTTGAAATACTAAGTTTGCTCATAGTTATTTTTCAATTAGGTTGCAAAGGTACAATCTTTTTTGATTTTTGCAAAATTTATTAGATAGTAAGCAATATTTTTTTTATCTTTGCAGACTAATAAAAGAAAAGAAAAAGAGTATGAAAAAGATAATTTTTTCTGTTTTGTTGCTTTGCAGCACATTGGGTTTTTGTCAGAACACCGAATATCTTGATGATGAAAAGATGACAAAGTTTGCTAACGACTTGACAGAGTTGCCTTTCTCTGAAAGAGATTGTATTTTGAAAGCAGTAGAACTATTCAAAACAACATTCAAAGACGACAAAGAGTGTGCAGACTGGGGTTATCAGCTATTATACTACTATCACGAACTGGCTTGCGAGGACAAAACAAACACTTTGCACAAAACTTGGTCGGATGAACAGATAAGGGCTTTGAAAGTTCATGATATTGAGGTTATTTCGGGCATTAGAAGCGGAATGAAGAAGTTTGAGAAAGAGTATGCAAAATATGGTTACAGAGTTATGTCTTATGAAGACACTTCTTATGCAATAGAGGTTCAACCTGCTTTCCTATATAATAGTGTAAGCAAATATCTTACAGATAATTACGCATACTATCGCAAAGGTTGGATAGCAGAACACGATTATCCTATATATTGGCATGCAAAATTGGTGGTAAGCCTTTCAGAAGTTATGCGTAGAGTTCAGTGGAGAGATGAATTGTTGGACAAAAACCCCGACTTTATTCGCTATGACCTGGTAACGAGAGAAATAGAAAAGTTATCTTTCGCAATGACCAAAGGTTTGGAAAACACAGCCGTATATGACGATAAAGGATATATAAAGAAAGAGTATAAAGATGCTTTGCAAACATATTACAGAGCACATACAAAAACAACTTGGGGCTTATACTACACAGAATATATACATCGTCTGGCTTTGAACAAATACAGAAATTCCGATGAGATAGACCGTTGGGTTCTAAGCACCTTATTTCCTGAGGATAGAAAGAACATTGACCCTTTGCTAAAATACAAAGATATTTTAGTGGATAATTTGATGGATTAACTTTAAGATTTACAGATTAATGAAAAAGATTTTCGTTTTACTTTCAGCCCTAATTTTGGGCATTGTTTTGTATGCACAAAAAAATATAACCGTTGAAGATATTTGGCAAAACTATACATTCCGTCTTCGCTCTATTAGTGCAATACGTTCTTTGGCAGATGGCGAACATTATTGCATTCTTACACGTAATGGTATAGAAGAATATGAATATGCTACAGGTAAAAAATTGGGGTACTATCTTGACTTTTCAACATTAAACTTAGCGAACGACAAATATATAGTGGATTATGCCATAAGCAATGACAATGAGAAAATACTCCTTACTGTAAATCCGGAAGAAATATACAGACACTCTTTCAATGCAGAATACTATATATATAATGTAAAAGACAAATCACTAAAACAGGTATCAAATAAAAAAATTCGTTTGGCAGAGTTTGCTCCGACAAGTGATAAAATCGCTTATGTTTGGAACAACAACCTTTATTATATGTCTTTATCTAATATGAAAGAAATACAAATCAGTTTCGACGGCAAATACAATCATATAATAAATGGTACAACAGATTGGGTTTACGAAGAAGAATTTGCAATAACAAAAGGTTTCTTTTGGAACAATGAAGGCTCAAAAATAGCATATTATCGTTTTGATGAAAGCAATGTAAAAGAGTATGATATGACAATGTTCCCTCAAGATTCTTTGTATCCTTTGCACTACAAATACAAATATCCTAAAGCAGGAGAAGATAATTCTGTTGTTGATGTTTATATTTACGATTTGGCAAAAAATGAATCTCATTTAATTCCTAATGTTGACGGAACAAACAACAAAGATATCTATCTTCCAAGAATACAATGGACTTACAACGACAATATGCTTTGTGTTCATTGGATGAATAGACATCAAAATGATTATAGACTTTATCTTGTTGATGCAAACACTTTGACTGCCAAACTTGCTTTTCAAGATACTGACGAATGTTATGTTGAACAGCCAGACTTTGTTACTTTCCTAAAAGACAAAAAGAATATGATTGTAAGAAGTGAAAGAAACGGCTATATGAATCTTTATAATGTAAATCTTAGCGACGGGAAAGTTTCTCCTATCACCTCTGGAAACTATGATATTGATGAAATATGCTTTATTGATGAGAAAAATTCACAAATCTACTTTACAGCAGCATCAACTGCCTCTTACAACAGAGAACTTTACAAGGTGAATTTCAATGGCAAAAAACTTACTCAAATATCCGATAAAAACATTTTGGGCACTTATTACGCACAATTTTCAAATAATGGCAAGTACTATATTTCTTCTTTCTCTAATGCAGTAACTCCTACCATTTATACAATAAACGACAACAAGGGTAAAGCACTTGTAACTCTTGAAGACAACCATCAATTGAAAAAGACTTTGTCTGAATACGATATCACAAACAAAGAATTCTCTTCTTTCACAACTTCGAACGGCAACAAACTAAACTATTGGATAATCAAGCCTACAAAAATGGAAAATGGTAAAAAATATCCTTTGTTATTCTATGTTTATGGTGGTCCTGGCTCTCAGGAAGTTTTAAATTCCCAATCTCGTTTCTATGATTATATGTGGTTCAGGATGCTTGCAGAAAAAGG
>JABUUQ010000002.1:521177-523752 GCA_021443125.1 Bacteroidales bacterium | reverse complement strand
TTCATAAAAGAGCAGGAATTATTCAATCCACAAGAATCAAAAGTGCTTCTTGCTGTTAGTGGTGGCGTAGATTCTATGGTAATGACTGACCTTTTCAAAAAATCGGGCTATAATTTTGCCATAGCTCATTGCAATTTTCATCTTAGGGGCGAAGAGAGCAACAGAGATGAAACTTTTGTCAGACAATACGCAACAAAAAACAACATAAAACTCTTTGTTCAAAGTTTTGACACTTACTCCTATATGGATAAAGAGAAGAAAAGTTTGGAGATGTCAGCAAGAGATTTGCGTTATGATTGGTTCAGGAAAATAATGACAGAGCATAATTTCACACATCTTGCAACAGCACACCATACAGACGACTCTATAGAAACTTTTATCATCAACTTGCTTCGTGGCACTGGTATAGCAGGTTTGCACGGCATACTGCCAAAAACTTCAAACATAGTAAGGCCGCTTCTATTCGTAGGACGAAGGGAGATAAAGCAATATGCAGAGGAAAACAATATAGACTATGTTGAAGATTCCACAAACAAAGAAGCCAAATTCACAAGAAACAAAATCAGACACGAGGTTATACCGGTACTCAAGGAAATAACACCAAATTTTGAGCATATTTTAGCAAAAGATATTCTTCGTTTGAGAGAGACAGAAGAGGTTTTCCGTTCCGTAATCGATGAAGTGAAAAAGAATATCATAAAGAACAATGGCAATATCTTCGAAATATCAATAGAAGAGCTAAAAAAACTCTCACCATTGCATATTTATGTTTATGAAATTCTGTCTGATTTTGGTTTCAATGAGTCAAATATCAATGCTATTTGCGAAGCTCTCGACGATAATTCTTCGTCTGGCAAACTCTTTTATAGCGACAAATATCGTTTGTTAAGGGACAGAAAAAGTCTTTTTATCACAAAAAAACAAGACGGACAAGACCAAGGCAGATACTATATAGAAAATTATCAAAATCAAATAACTGCACCTATGCGACTGCACTTTGAAACTTTAAGGGAGTTGAATTTCATTAAAATTCCTAAAGAAAAAAGTGTTGCTATGTTCGATTACGACAAGTTGCAGTTCCCTTTGGAACTCAGACATTGGAAGCAAGGCGACAGTTTCTCACCTTTTGGACTAAAAGGCAAACAAAAACTGTCTGATTTCTTTAACAATCAAAAATATTCTATCATTGAAAAAGAGCATCAATGGCTTCTCTGCTCTGGAGACGACATTATTTGGGTTGTAGGCAAGAGAATAGACGACAGATTCAAAATCACAAACAACACCAAAACAATATACAGAGTAGAAATAGATGGATGAAACGTTTGCTTTGCTATATAGTTCTGTTAGTTTGCTGTCTTTCCGCACATGCACAGACAAATACTGATGATTTATTGCAAAAAATAAATTCCGATTCCATTCGTAACAATGTGGAAGCCTTGGAGGCTTTCCCTACCCGCTTTGCTTTCTCACCTTTTAGCAAAGATGTGGCATTTTACCTTAAGGACAGAATGGAGTATTATGGTTTTGAGACTGTTATAGACTCTTTCTATATGGAGGACTATATTTGGGGTGATATGGAAAGAAGCGAAAATATGTTTCTTTACAATGTTCTTGCCTTGAAGTATGCTTACAATCAGAATACCGACACAAGCATTTTTCTTGGGGCTCACTACGATAATCGATCAACAAGTTTCAGTTTTAACGACTCCTATATTCTTGCACCAGGTGCCGATGACAATGCTTCAGGAGTTGCTTGTCTTTTGGAAATAGCAAGAGTTTTGGGCGAGAGTACAATAGAAAACAAATACAATATACGAATAGAATTCTACGCAGGTGAAGAAGTTAATTTGCTTGGCAGTAGTCATCGTTTGCAAAGCATTTCCTACGATTGGACTCCCTACCCTATAGCTATGATTAACTTGGATATGGTGGGCAATAACCTTTCCGATTCCATACAAATAAATTACTATGACAATTGCGACTGGCTTACAAATATAGTTTATAACAACACCATAACTCACACCAACCTCATCCCAAAATTTACCCAAGAATTTATTGAGCGTTCAGACTCTTGGATGTTCTTTGCTTGGGGTTTTGACGCAGTATTCCTTAGCGAAAACGACTTTTCTCCTTTCTATCACACGCCACAAGACAGTTCTGTGTTTCTCGACTATGATTATATGTCAAAAATAACAAATATAACTCTCGCCACCACTTTTGATATTATGAACAAAGGGAGAGAAGATGTATTTATTGAGAATGAAGCAACTGATAATGAAGACATTATTTGCTATTTCGACAACGCAACCATATATCTTACTAAACTACCAAACGATATTAGAAACATAGTCTTGGTAAATCAACTTGGTGAAATTGTCTTTGAAACCAACAAAGCAGAACAAAAGATAAATATCTCAACTTTACCTAAAGGATGTTATATTTTATTGCTCGAAACAACAACAACAACAAAGATTGTAAAAAAGATAATAAAGTTTTAGAAAATCAAAAGCAAGGAATAAAAAAATAAAACGCCGTTCTGATTTGTTGAAACGGCGTTTTATTTTCTTTATTGTTT
>JABUUQ010000002.1:511103-521034 GCA_021443125.1 Bacteroidales bacterium | reverse complement strand
GCAAAATACATCATATAATCGCAATAAACATTTACTATATCATTTGTTGGGTTTGGTGTAATTGAAATTGCATTTTCGTTAATTTCAGTGATACTGCTAACTTCGCTTGAGTCTGCTTGTCTGTTTATTGCATATTCAGGTATTGTAAAAACACAAAGTTCTGTAGTATGAGGCATGATTGTCCTATCAGTTGGATATAAGTCTGTAAAATAGGCACTCTTTTCAATCATAGTAATCGTGTAATAAAGTTCGTTATGACTCGTAGTTGGATATGAAAAATAATCTCTATAATCAAGACATGACTTCCATCCTAAATTTGGTCTATAATAATAAACTTGGTCTGCACTGCTGTTATTGTCGTTTAAGATTCTTGTATCGCTAGAATTTGTAGACATTAAATTATAACAATAAAGATGCATAGCATATTCGGTTCTACCAGCAGAAAGAATGTATGTATTTGCTGGATTATATTTGTACGCAATAAAATAATCTCCTTGTACTTGAATAGCTGAATCAAAAATAATCTCATACATTACAGCTTCTATTGGAGCTTGCCATGGGAAAGATTCAATAAATATGGAATCATTTAGAACTTGCTCATATAAAACATCCATCGTTGTTGCATCTAATATAAGTATTGTGTCGCCAACATTCTGCGTTATAGGAAAGCGTTCCGTGGAATCAACCCTAACAATAAGAGACACGCCACCTATATTAAGCAAACTATCATTATGCATTATTTGAGCAAATCCATATGGAGCTTGAATTGTGTCATAATATTCATGATTTGCACTGCCTGCCATTAATTGGTAAATACCAAAATAACAAGCTCTTTGAGGTACATGGGCTATTCCAGTATCATACATTATGGAATCCCTAGGGAATCCACAAATTTTTAATAGATTTGTAGGAATATAACTATAATATAATTCTGGATATTCAGAGATTAGAAACTTGCTATTACAATTATTTTCTGTTTGGGCAAATACTCCAAAAGAGAACAACAGAACCAAAATAAGTAAAATTGATTTCTTCATAATTTTATTTTTTAATAACATTTCACTTTTATTTTATTTTGAATTGGTGATTGATATAGATTCCAACTTGGATTTAGTGCTTGTAACACTATGGTACTGACCATAGAGTTGGCAGTGATAGGAGTCAATGGAACAACTTTGTAAGAAAATTTTCTAAAACAATTGCCTATATTTTGTGTAATATCTTTCACCGCAATATAGCTATCCACACAATTTTCTGCTACTCCAGCAACTATATATCTAGTACTATGCAATTTATCTATACAATTAAAATATGTAAAATTATTAAAATCAAAAAAACAATCAAGCATATAACTCGTTTGCAAATAAGGTTGTGAATGCATAATATAACTTATATTTTGTGGCATGCCAATACTTTTTATTGTACAATCTTCAACGATAAACATTTGGGTTGTCGGTATATGATAGACTGCATCTCTAATTTTCATATCCTTTTCCTCGTGTAGAATAGATTGAACACTATAAATGTAGTTAAGATTGTTTAAATTAACACAATTTAGAAACGTAGAAAAGTTAATAAATGTATCATATGCATTCATCATTATAACAACTTCATTGTTGATTGTATGTCGCACAAGCATTTTTTCATGACAGGAATCAGGTAAAAGGCAAAAAGCATTAGGTGTATGATCAAAGGCATATCCTTGAATACTAGATGTATTACTTTTATCTATCCTTATTAAAGATTGTTCGATGTGATAATTAACCCCATACGTATACCCTACAACTGCAATATATTTATCTGTAATATCTAAATCGCACAAAACTTGACGTAAAATTTGTATAGGTTTTAATTCAAAATTTGGAGTATTTGCATCGTTAAAATCAAAAAAATAAAAATTTTGACTAGTACTTAATGTATCTCTACCAATACCAACTACATGCTGTTTGCCATTTGAATCGTTATATGCTTTTATTGTACGGATTGTATATAATGGTGTAGGTGTTAGTTCATAATATCCACTACCACTCTGCAAGGCTGAAATACGAACCTTGCCTATAAACCCATCATTATTATTTTTTCCTACAAAATAAATATGGTCATTCAATATTGCCATATCAAAAATGGAATCTACACCAATTGCAATCTTATTGCTTGGTACTTGAGTATCAACGAGTTCCTCTATGTAATACTTGCTATTACACTTTTTTGTGAGAGCAAAAGCTGTATTCTCGTTATAAACTTTGATTTTTTGTTGGAATTTTTCCGATTGGATATTGTCGGTCAAAACTGTGCTTACCGAACTATTCCAACTTGGATTTTGTGCATTGGCAACAAATAAGCAACTCATCGCCAATAAAAATAACACCTTTATTTTCATAATCTTAACAAATATGTTTTCATGCCACAAAGATATAAATAATTTCTTAAAAAACAAAACTTGCTTTCAGAAAATCAAAAGCAAGGAATAAAAAATTAAAACGCCGTTCTGATTTGTTGAAACAACAAAAGAGCAACTCCTTTTGGGAATTGCTCTTTGATATTGAAATATGTATTTTCTATTTCAAGAATGCAAGTAATATACCTGCTGCAACTGCAGAACCTATAACGCCTGCTACGTTTGGACCCATAGCGTGCATCAACAAATAGTTCTTGTTGTCATATTCCAAACCTACATTGTTTGAAACACGGGCAGCATCTGGCACAGCAGAAACGCCTGAATTACCAATCAATGGGTTAATCTTGTTGCCTTCTTTTAGGAATAGGTTCATAAATTTAGTGAACAATACACCAAAGAAAGTAGCTACTACGAATGAGAAAGCACCCAAAGCAAAGATACCTATTGATTTTGCATTAAGGAATGTTGTTGCCTGAGTTGAACAGCCTACTGTTAGACCGATAAGTATTGTTGCAACGTCGATAATTGTATTTGAAGCGGTGTTGGCAAGTCTTCTTGTAACGCCTGACTCTTTCAACAAATTACCAAAGAACAACATACCCAATAGAGGAATACCCGTAGGAACTATCATACAAGTAAGAAGAAGACCTATGATAGGGAAGATAACCTTTTCTGTTTTTGAAACCTGACGAGGAGATTTCATACGGATAAGTCTTTCTTTCTTTGTTGTCAAACAACGCATAATAGGTGGCTGAATAACAGGAACCAAAGCCATATATGAGTAAGCAGATACAGCAATAGCACCCATAAGTTCAGGAGCCAACTGTGAAGAAATAAATATAGCTGTTGGACCATCTGCACCGCCTATGATACCTATAGCACCAGCTTCATTTGGAGCAAATCCCAATGCAAGAGCTGCTGTGTAGGCGCCAAAAATACCGAATTGTGCTGCTGCTCCGATAAGCATAAGTTTTGGATTGCTTAGCAAAGCAGAGAAGTCTGTCATCGCACCGATTCCCAAAAAGATAAGAGGTGGATACCAGCCGTTTTGTACACCATGATAAAGGATATTAAGAACTGAACCTTGCTCATAAATACCTATCTTCAATCCAGGGAAGAAAGGAATATTGCCTATAAGAATACCAAAACCGATTGGTATCAACAGCATTGGTTCAAACTCTTTAGTAATAGCCAAGGTTATAAAGAAACAACCTATAATCATCATTACTATGTGTCCTATCTCAAAGTTGGCAAAGGCTGTATATTGGAAAAACTGTCCTAACTGATTTTGAACAAAATCCATGAAAGACATTTTCTCCGCTACTTGTAATAATGTTGCAAATAATGATAACATAAGCCTTAATCTCCTATCCTATAGTTACCAAAACGTCGCCTTCCATAACAGCGTCGCCTTTTCTTGCTTTGATTTCCTTAACTACACCATCTCTGTCAGAATCTATTTGATTTTCCATCTTCATAGCCTCTAACAACATTATCTTTTGTCCTGCTTTTACGCTATCACCAACATTTACAAATACATCAAGTATAGTTCCAGGAAGAGGTGATTTTATGGCAGCTGCTGAACTGCTTGCACTTGCCTTAGGAGCAGGAGTTGCTGCTGCGGCAGGAGTGGCAGAAGCACGAACAAGTTTTGGAGTTGCCTTAGGTTGTTTGATTTCCTTATCTACTTCCACTGTATAAGGAGTGCCATTAACCTCAAGTTCTATTGTTTGGCCTTCTACGTTCTTTATATCAACAGAATAATTGGTGCCGTGTATTTTGAATTTATAGCTTTTCATTATTGTTTTATTTTATCTGTTATTGATTTATTTTTTATAAACATTCATATTATGAATCTTGCTACTCCAAGGAGAATAACGACGATTTACTTCGGTTATAGTGATAATTGTTGATTCTTCATCATGAAGTTCTTCATTATACATATATATTGCTGCTGCAATAGAAGCAAATTCATCGCCACTGATATAATTGTTTTTGCTTGCTTTGTTATCAGTTTCTTCTTTCTTGCCTTCCAATTTCTCTTGTTTTTTGCGTTGCATTGATTGCAAACTTCTTCCAAAGCCCATAATAACAATAGAAATAACGATAAGAGCCAAGAAAACTGTACTCATCGCAATAACTGTAAGAGCCAAACCATGAGGGTCGTGCTTTGCCATTTCATCAGCTTTCTTTGGAATGCCATAATTCAAGAATGCAGATTTTTCTGTTGATACTGTATCAACTGCAATATTCTCTATGCCGTTTCTTACATCGATATCGTATGCTGTAAAACCGCCTGTAGTTGAACCAACAACAGTCATATGGCCGTGTTCAATTGCAAAAGCAGTGGTAGCACCAGCAAAATGTCTTGTAGAAGCGACATGCTCTCCTTTTAGGTTAAGTACACCTACATAAGAAGAGTCTCTGTTTGATGCCAAGTATACAATATTCTCTCCATAGAAAGAAACACTTACAGGTCTGTATATCATATCAACATCATGACGTCCTACAACAACATCAACTTCGTATTTTTTAACAACATCAAAGCTTTTGTCATTGCGTTTCAGCACCGCTATTGCATTTTCAGGGTTGTCAATTATGACAATCGTCTGAGTTTTTGGGTCCATTGCATAAGAACATGGTGTCAATGGGTTGTCTTGCTTCATCATGTGGCCAGCGCAAGCATACTCATGGTTTACTTCACCTTGAGCAGCCTTTGTTGCAGCTGTAATACCGTCTGGTGTAGCTTGCACCTTTGCATTTTCTAGTTTTGCAAAAGCACTAACGCCCATAAATACCATAGCCAATGCAAGGACTACATTTTTTATATTGTTCTTCATTGGTTTTATTTTTTTACAATGGTATATTATTGTGTTTTTTCATAGGTATGCTTTCCTTCTTTGTTGATAATGATCTCAACGCACGAATTACTCTGAAACGAGTGTTTCTTGGTTCAATCACATCGTCAATGTAGCCATATTTTGCTGCATTGTAAGGATTTGCAAACTTGTCATTATATTCTTGTTCTTTTTCTGCAACAAATTTAGCTTTTGCTTCTGGATCTTCCATCTTCTTTAGTTCAGAACCATAAAGTATTGCTGTTGCTCCAGATGCTCCCATAACTGCCACTTGTGCTGTTGGCCATGCGTAGTTGATATCTGCACGCAATTGTTTTGAAGCCATAACGTCGTGAGCACCACCATAAGATTTTCTCAATGTAACTGTAACCTTTGGAACTGTAGCTTCACCAAATGCAAACAACAATTTAGCACCATTAGTTATGATACCATTATATTCTTGTCCTGTTCCGCAAAGGAATCCTGGCACATCCACCAATGTAACAAGAGGAATATTGAAAGCATCACAGAAACGAACGAAACGAGCACCCTTAACTGATGATTTTATGTCAAGAACACCTGCCATGAAATTAGGTTGGTTTGCAACGATACCTACTGAAACGCCATCGAAACGAGCAAAACCTACAACGATATTCTTTGCATAATTTTCGTGTACTTCCAAAAATTCGCCATTATCAACGATAGCAGCAATAACATCTTTAACATCGTATGGTTTGTTAGGGTCTTCTGGTATTATGCTGTTAAGAGAATCTTCCAATCTGTCAATTGGGTCTGTGCAATTTACCAATGGAGCCTCTTCCAAGTTGTTTGAAGGAATGTAAGAAATCAATTTTCTTATCATTGCTATACCTTCTTCTTCTGTTTCAGAAACAAAATGAGCTACACCACTCTTTGTTGAATGAATATGAGCACCACCAAGATTTGATTCTGTAACATCTTCGTTTGTAACTGTCTTTACAACCTTTGGTCCTGTAACAAACATATATGAGTTCTCTTTACTCATAAGGATAAAGTCTGTCAATGCTGGAGAATAAACGGCACCACCTGCGCAAGGTCCAAAAATAGCAGAAATTTGAGGAACAACTCCTGATGCAAGTATGTTTCTTTCGAAAATTTCAGCATATCCTGCCAAAGAATTAACACCTTCTTGAATACGAGCGCCACCTGAATCGTTAAGACCAATAACAGGAGCACCAACTTTCATAGCTTGGTCCATAACTTTGCATATTTTCTTTGCAAATGTTTCTGAAAGAGCTCCACCAAATACAGTAAAGTCTTGAGAAAATACATAAACCAAACGACCATCTATTGTACCATAACCTGTAACAACACCATCAGTAAGGATTTGCTTGTCTGCTGCTTCCATACCAAAGTTTGTGCAACGATGTGTTACAAACATATCAAATTCTTCAAAGCTACCTTCATCCAATAGCAAATCTATACGCTCTCTTGCTGTAAGTTTGCCTTTTGAATGTTGGGTGTCTATTCTTTTTTGTCCGCCACCCAATCTTGCTTGTGCTCTAAGGTCAAGCAATTGTTTTATTTTATCTTCAAATGCCATAATTATGCTATTATTTATTATTCACAACAAAGTTCTGTCAAAACACCTAAAGTTGATTTTGGGTGTAAGAAACCTATGTTAAGGTTTTCTGCACCTTTACGAGCTGCTTTGTCTATAAGAGCTGCGCCCTTTTCTTCAGCATCCTTAAGAGCTTGGTTTGTATCATCAACTTTGAAAGCTATATGATGAACTCCTGCACCCTTCTTTTCTATAAATTTTGCTATAGTGCTGTCTTCGCTTGTAGCTTCCAGCAATTCTATTTTAACTTCTCCTATACGGAAAAATGCAGTTTTAACTTTTTGATCTGCTACTTCTTCAATGTTATAGCATTTTAAGCCCATAACATTTTCCCAATACTTTATTGCTTCGTCAAGGTTTTTGACTGCAATACCAATGTGTTCAATTTTTGATGGAGTCATTTTATTATAAATTTTTGTTAATAATTATACTTATAAATGTATTTTACTTTTTGTTTGTTTCCTTTATACTATACACTATGCTTTCCAACTGCATAAGCAAATCTCTTTTTGGCTTGTTGGGATTGTAGATAAAACAATCTATCATCACCAGTTCATTAGTCTTTGTATTGACAAAAACATAGTTAACAAAAGGTCCTCCCATAAAATCGTTGAAAGCACGCCAAAGACCTCTTGTTTCAAGCATAGAATAGTTGCCTACCTTAAGAGAATCCCTGTAGGTGTCAAAACGAGTGTCCGTTCCCATATAGGAATCCGGCATAGAGCAAGGGATAAACGCCTGTCCCAAGGAATCTCTCAACTCAATAACTTTCTTATCCAAAAACAAAGATTCGTTTGTATATGGTTTCTTGTAAATCAATACATTAAAACTCTCTTTTTTTGTTTCTTTTCTAATCCAGAAGAAGTTCTTTGTCTGCTTTGCAAGGAAGAAATCTTCGGAGAATGTCAGAGAAAAATCAAATGTTTTCTTAATTTTTTCTGTCAGTTTCAAATTTTCTTCTCTCTTATAGGCATTGCACATTCTTCTGTGCTCGTTATCTCTATAGTTATACCTTATTGTTTTGGCATATCTTTCGAGCAAAGAAAAAACAGAGTCCATGTTGTCGGCCTTTATCTCGTAAATCATTTGAGGATAAGCCTTATAGTCTTTTGCCTGCTTGATTGTGTTAGGGTTGCCGGCTCTTTTGTCTATTATAAGAATGTTTCTGTGTTTTGGAAACATTTCCGAATTGGTGAAAGCATCGGGAGTAAGGTGTGCAACGTCGAACCAAGGCTCTGCTTGTGGCAAACCATCGCAAGCTTTCTCAAAATACTGTCGTATGGTGTCCAACAAGGCACCCCTATACAAACTATCAGGAGTTACTATTATCATTTCCAAAGTCTTACCACTTGAAGCAGGAAGACCATTGCTCAAATCCCTATCGGTCAGTGGCTCTCTCGAACAAGAAATACATAACAAAATCAGTGCTATTGCCAGTATGCAACTAATTCTTCTCAACATTTTTCACTCCTTTTGTGTATAAAAATTTAAGGTGCAAAGATAATAATTTTATTATTTATGACAAAATTTTACTTTCTATAATTTATTAAAAGTTAATACTCAATAAAATACACTTTCCAAACAAGCAAAGCAACAAAAGCAAGAAAGAGAAAAATAAAACGCCGTTTTAATTTTTTATTCCTTGCTTTTAATTTTTTGAAACGCCGTTTTATCTTGAGGTTTCAAAAAAAGAACATGGTTTTATGGGCTTATACAGTTTTGATTTTTGCAAAGTTGAAAAAAAATCTTATCTTTGCAAGTTGATTTTAGATATACGAAAAATAAGATGTTAGACAAATTAGAAGCAATCAATAAGAAATACCTTGAAATTCAGGAAAAAATTCAAGATCCTGATATTGTGAATGATATGAAGAACTATGTAAAGCTAAACAAGGAATACAAAGACCTTGAGCCTGTCATTGCTGCATATCATGAGTACAAGGATATAATTGATAACATAGGTAGTGCCAAGCAGGTTTTGGAAACTGAAAAAGATGAAGAGTTTCGCGAAATGGCCAAAGAGGAACTTGCTGAATTGGCAGTAAAGAAGGATAAAATGGAAGAAGATATCCGTCTTATGCTTGTTCCTAAAGACCCGACAGATGACAAGAATGCTATTTTTGAAATCCGTGCCGGTACCGGTGGCGACGAAGCAAGTATCTTTGCTGGCGACCTTTACAGAATGTATACCAAATACTTTGAAAAAAGAGGCTGGAAGGTTGAGTTGGTAGATAACACCCCTGGCACAGCAGGAGGATACAAGGAAATTGTTGTCAATGTTAGTGGCAAGGATGGCGTTTATGGTCAAATGAAATATGAGAGCGGAGTGCATAGAGTTCAACGTGTGCCACAGACAGAAACACAAGGAAGAGTACATACCTCTGCCGCATCAGTAGTTGTTCTTCCAGAGGCTGAGGAATTTGATGTTGATTTGAAAATGAGCGACATTAGAAAAGATATTTTCTGTGCCTCTGGTCCGGGAGGTCAGAGTGTCAATACAACTTACTCTGCCATTCGTCTTACACATATTCCTACCGGTATAGTTGTTTCTTGTCAGGACCAAAAATCTCAAGTGAAAAATCTTGAAAAGGCTATGACTGTTTTGAGAACCCGTTTGTTTGAAAGAGAATACTCAAAATATCTCGATGGTATTGCAGCCAAGAGAAAAACAATGGTAAGTACTGGAGACAGAAGTGCAAAAATCCGTACATATAACTACCCTCAATCAAGAATAACCGACCATAGAATAAACTTTACTGCATATAATCTGCCTGTGTTTATGGATGGCGATATTCAAGAGTTGTTGGATGCTTTGCAATTGGCAGAAAATGCTGAAAGATTGAAGGAAAGCATAGATTAAACCCCTAAAATTACTTGTTGAGTTATGAAAAAAGCAATCATTTCGTTGTTTGTATGTTTTATTTCTTTGATATCTTTTGCCCAAAGCAAATCACAAAACATTGAAATAGGCAAATGGCGAGACCATCTTTCTTATTACATAACTCACAACGTGGCAAAAGTAGATGATAGAATACTTGTTGCCTGTGGTTCTTCGTTATTCTATTTTGACCCTGCCACCAAAGAAATGGAAAAGCT
>JABUUQ010000002.1:502341-509644 GCA_021443125.1 Bacteroidales bacterium | reverse complement strand
GACCACGACGGAGAAATATGGATTGGAACAGAAAAAGGTATCAAAGTAATTTATTCTCTAAACAATGCATTCAATTCTGCAGGGCAAACATCACAGATAGAGTGCAATAATGTGGTGTATGACGAAGAAGGAATAGCTCAATACTTGCTTAGCTTCGAGAACATACAGTGTATAATGGTTGATGGTGCCAATAGAAAATGGATAGGCACAGAACGCAACGGCATTTATGTGCTTTCTCCTAATGGCGACAAGGAACTTTATCATTTTACTGCCGAAAACTCTCCTTTGCTTTCCGGAAAAGTTGTCTGCATGGCTCAACATCCTCATACTGGTGAGGTTTTCATAGGAACAGACAGAGGACTTATTTCCTACAGGGCAGAATCTCTTGTAAGCAACGAAGAATACACAGAATTGATTACCTATCCTAACCCGATAAGAGAGGATTACAACGGCACAATAGCAATAAAAGGTTTTGTAAAAGACGCAGATGTAAGAATTACCGACGTGCATGGCAGAATGGTTGCCCATCTTCAATCGCTTGGAGGCCAAGTTGTTTGGGATGGAAGGAATTTCAACGGTGAGAAAGTGGGAAGTGGAGTGTATTTTATCTTTTCTTCTGCATCCGAAGGCAAGGCTAAAGCAGATGGAAAGTTTGTAATAATCAAGTAATGATAGTTTCAACTCAAGGCATTGCCATAAAATCCATTCCTTACAAAGAAAGCAGCACTATAGTAAGCGTTTATACTGAAGCTTTTGGTATAAAATCCTATATTGTCAAAGGGGGCAGGAAAAAGAACGCAAGTGTAAGGAGTGCATTGTTCCAACCTCTCCAAATACTCAACCTTGTTGTTTATGAAAATCCCAAAAACAATTTGCAAACAATAAAAGAAGCCACTTTGGGCGACAGTCTTATCAACATTCATACCGATATTGTTCGCACAACCCTTGCTTTTTTCATCACAGAGGTAGTACATCTTTCACTGAAAGAAGAAAACAAAGATACTGAAATCTACTCGTTTTTGAAGCAAACAATAATCAATCTGAACAACACAGAGAAAACCAACCTCAAAGACTTTCATCTGCATTTTCTTTATGACTTTGCAACAATTTTGGGCTTTGAACCTTTCGGCATTAAAACTGATTCTATTTCCAAACAAGAAAGGAACGAACTTTTATCACTATTTATAACCTTCTACCAAACCAACATAACAAACTCAAAACCAATTCAATCGCAACAAATCCTTAGAACAATTTTATAAAACACCGTTTCAGCAAATTAAAACGCCGTTTTAATTTTTTCGTCCTTGCTTTTAATTTACTGAAACTTGCTTTTAATTTTAGCTTTATTGATTATAGTTCTGTAAGACTCTTTGTGAGTGATGCAGTGTTCGCGAGTATAAAATTCCAACTGACTGATATGCTCTATAAAGCAGGTTTGTCAGTTAAGAAATGAAGGATTTATTTCTTTTGATTTTGTTTTGATTGTCTGATATTTTGCTTTGTTGAAAACAATAAGGCAGATGTTTTTATGTTACAGGTTTGCCATATTTTAGATTAACGAAGCAATTTTGTAGAAAAGAAAACTCATAATCCACGCCAAAGAAAGAGTATAAAGAATCGTAAATACAACATAGCATTTCTTCTTTGTAATGGCATGGATTGAGATTATCGTGCTTAGGCATGGAGTATATAAAAGTGTGAATATCAACATACTTCCTGCAGACAAAGGCAACATATTATCTTTTATTGCTTGCGAAATTTTAAGATTGCTTTCTTCTTCTGCATCATTGCTTGCAATTGTGTTGTCGGCCTCATCCGAACTGCTATAAAGAACAGTCATTGTTGTGGCAACAAGTTCTTTGGCTGCCAAACCGCTTATAAGGCTGACACTTTGACGATAATCCATTCCAAGAGGCTGAAATACAGGTTCTATTGCCTGACCTATTTTGCCCATATAGGAATTTTCAAGTTGAATTTTGGCGTTTGCATTATCGTTTTGACGAGGGAAATATCCTAAAGCCCAAATAACTATCGAAGCAATAAGGATGGTGCTTGCTATTTTCTTGAGATAATATACGCATTTGCTCCAAGAATCTTTCAAAACCTTGCCAAGAGTAGGCAGATTGTAGTCTGGCAATTCTATATCAGCATGTTGAGTTTGTTCTTTCTTTATAAAAAGGCTTAGAATCTTTGCCATAATTATTGCTATCACCACTCCAAAGATATAAATGCCAAACATAAGCAACCAAGAATTTGAAAAGAATGTGCCTATCAAGATAATATACACCGGAATCTTTGCACTGCATGAAAAAAATGGTATAATAAGAGTGGTAATCAGTCGTGATGAGCGGTCTTTTATTTGTTTTGTTGCCATGATTGCAGGCACCGAACAACCAAAACCCATAATCAAAGGCATAAAACTTTCGCCATGCAAACCGATTTTATGCATAAGGTTGTCCATAATAAGATTTGCCCTTGCCATATAGCCACTCGTTTCAAGAAAAGACAAGCATACATATAATATAAGTATGTTTGGCAAAAACACAATAACGCTTCCTATTCCCGAAATCAAACCATCAACCAACAAACTCCTCAACCAACCTTCGTTCATAGTATTTTCAAGCCACGAACCCATGAAAGAAAAGATATAATCTATCAAATCCATAGGATATTTGCCCAAATAGAAGGTTAGAAAGAAGGTTAGAGCAATGAGAAACAAGAAAATAGGATAGCCAAACAATTTGTTGGTTAGTATTTTATCCAGTTTTGCACTACATGATGCTGATATTCTGTTATTGTTTTGAGTTTTGTTTGTCTGCATGCTTTGTTTTGTATTTGCATTCTTTCAAGTTGCAAAATTACTGTTTTATTGCTTCCGTAGCAATACCCATTTTTAGGTATTTATTCTTGATTGCAACAGCAAACAATAAGGAAGAAAACAAAGATTTTGTATTTTATTTTTGTGTTTGGCACACTAATTGAAGAGTTTTTTCGTTATAATCAGTTACAAATTAAAAAAAACTTAAACTATTAACAAATTCCGATGGGCTCAATGCGAATATAACGGAGCAAAATGAACATGAAAAGAGTATTTTTAGCTTTAGCAGCAGTTGTACTTATGGCTACAACATCAATGGCACAAAGTTCTTACTTTGAAGCTAACTTTGGTTTCACAAATGAGGACAACACATTTACAAAAACAGTGTTTGGCAAGGAAATCAACTATGATTTCTCAAATCAAGTTAAGAACATAACAATAGGTTACAACGTTGCAATCACTTCAAACATGTACTTTGGTGCTACACTTGGTTATTCAATGGTAGGTTCTGACAATGAAGATTCAGAAGTTAACCTTTTCACATTGACTCCTAAGCTTACATACCAATATCGTTTGGGTGGTGGTTTCTATTGGACACCAAACGTATATCTAACTGCAGGTTACGGAATTCATGACTTGGGTGAAATCCTTGGACAAGATGCTGGCCAAATCAATTACCTTAACTTCAGAATAGGTTTGAATGTTTTGTCTTTCGATTTCAGACTAAACAAACAATTTGCTATCAACCTAACTGCATTGACTCCATACTACAACATCATGAATGCTTCTTATTCTGATGAAAACTTTGAAAACAGCACAGAAGCCGACTCTTACAACGGTTTCCAATATGTTGGCGGAACAATAGGAGTTAAATTCTCTCTATAATAATTGAAACAAAACAAATTTATTCCAAGAGGTGTGTTTGTGAAAACGCACCTCTTATTTTATAACTAAGTTTCAGTAAATTAAAACAAAGGAAGAAAAAATTATTCCGCCGTTTTAATTTTTTCTTTCTTCTTTTTGATAAATTATTTTGCCGTAATAGAAAATTGGAGTAACTTTGTGCATTTGTAAAGACAAAAACTAAAATAACATATAGAAATGGAAGTAAAAAAAGCTTTCGCTGGAACATTGGAATCTGGCGATATTATGATTCAGATTGAACCTTCAGACTCTGAAGGCTTGCAAATCAATCTCGAAAGCACTGTTGCTTACCAATTTGGCGAGCAGATAAAGAAAGTGATTTCCGAGACATTGAAAGATTTGAAAGTAGAAAACGCTGTAGTTACCGCAACAGACAAAGGTGCTTTGGATTGCACAATAAGAGCAAGGGTAACAGCAGCTGCAGTTCGTGCCACAGGAAAAGATGTGTGGGCATAATTTTTTCATAAACCTAAAACTGAAAAACAGATGCAAAGATTAAGAAGAACAATGATGTTCGTGCCAGGAAACAATCCTGCAATGATGTCAGATGCTTTCATTTATGGTCCTGATTCTATTATGCTCGACCTTGAAGACTCTGTAACTATGGCAGAAAAAGACGCTGCCAGACTTTTGGTTCACAATGCTTTGAAGACAATTGACTATGGCAATACAGAAATGGTTGTCAGAGTAAATCCTTTGAGCACTCCTTATGGCAAAAAAGACGTTGAAGCTGTGGTTAAAGCAGGAGTTGATGTCATTCGTATGCCAAAGACAGAAACAGCAGAGGAAGTTGTTGAACTTGAACAAGAAATCCTTAGAGTAGAAAAAGAGATAGGTTGCGAGGGAAGAACTCAGATTATGGCAGCTATTGAATCTACAAAGGGAATCATAAATGCCTATCCAATTGCTACAGCATCTAAGAGAATGATGGGTATAGCTCTTGGAGCAGAAGACTATTGTGCAAATTTGAAAGCACAACGTACTCCTTCTGGTGACGAATTATTGCTTGCAAGACAAACTATCGTTGTGGCAGCAAGAGCAGCAGGCATCTATGCTTTGGACACTGTATATTCTAACCTTAACGATATGGAAACTTTCCGCAAAGAAGTGGAATTGATTAAACGTTTGGGATTCGACGGAAAGAGCATAATAAACCCTCGTCAAATAGAAATTATCAACGAGGTCTTCACTCCAACAGAAAAAGAGATAGAAAAAGCAAAAACTATCGTTGCTGCAATAAAAGAAGCGGCAGCTAAGGGTTCTGGAGTAATTGCAGTAAATGGTAAAATGGTTGATAAGCCTGTTGTAACAAGAGCAGAGCATACAATTGAACTGGCTTTGGCTGCAGGTGTAATAACAAAGGAGGATTTATAAGATGAGCAGCATAAAAGAAAGAGCATCATTGATAGCAGAACAAGCTGCTAAAATGAACACACAAGTATATAAGGAAGGTGAAGCAAAAGCTACAACTTTCAGAAGAGATTATCAAAAAGAATCAGCTAAATTGGTTTCTTTGGAAGAAGCAATAAAACAAAGCGGTTTGAAAGATGGTATGACAATTTCTTTCCATCATCACTTCCGTGGCGGAGATAAAGTTGTCAATATGGTAGTTGACAAATTGGCTCAAATGGGTTACAAAAATCTTTCTCTTGCTGCTTCTTCTCTTCAGGATGTTCACGAACCTTTGATTGAACACATAAAAAACGGAGTTATCACTTCTATTTCAACTTCTGGTCTTAGAGGCAAATTGGCTGACGCTATCTCAAGAGGTCTTATGGAAAAACCTGTTGTTTTCCGTTCTCATGGTGGCAGAGGCAGTGCAATAGTAAATGATGAGACACACATAGATGTAGCATTCATAGGTGCTTCTTCTTCAGACGCTTTGGGTAATGCATGCGGCTTTTCAAGAAGCGAAAATGCAAAGAGTATCTGTGGTTCTCTTGGCTATGCAATTCCTGATGCACAACATGCAGACAAAGTAGTCATACTTACAGACGACCTTGTTGCTTATCCAAATACGCCTGCTTCTATCTCTGAAAGTTATGTTGACTTTGTAGTGGAAGTTGAAAGTGTTGGCGATTCTTCAAAGATAGCTTCAGGTGCTATTCGCGACACAAAAAATCCTCGTGATATACTTCTTGCAAAACAAGCTGCAAAAGTTATCATCAATGGTGGTTATTTCAAAGATGGTTTCTCTATTCAGACAGGTTCTGGCGGTGCTTCTCTTGCTGCAGTCAAATACATAAGAGAAAGCATGATAGAAAAAGGCATCAAAGCCTCTTATGCATTGGGTGGTATTACTGCTCACATGGTTAAGATGTTTGAAGAAGGCCTTATAGAAAAGCTTATAGATGTTCAATCATTCGACAAAGTTGCTGCAGAGTCTATAAGAGATCACGAAATGCACAAAGAAGCATCTGCAAACGAATATGCAAGTAAAGATGAGGCAGGTTCTGCAACACACTATTTGGATATGGTTATCCTTTCTGCTTTGGAAGTTGACGCAAACTTCAATGTAAATGTTCTTGTTGGTTCCGACGGTATCATTAGAGGTGCAATAGGCGGGCACCAAGACACAGCAGAAGATGCAGCCCTTTCTATCATTGTTTGTCCATTGCTTCGTGGAAGAATACCTTGCGTTGTTGATGAGGTAACAACCCTTATCACTCCAGGTTCCAGCGTTGATGTCATAGTAACCGAATATGGCATTGCCGTAAATCCTCGTCGCCCAGAAATAGCAGAAAGATTGAAAGCTGCAGGTTTGAATATAGTTGATATAAAAGACCTTGTAGCAAAAGCTAAAAGCATTATAGGCAACCCTGCTCCACTTCCATTTGGAGATAAGGTTGTTGGTGTTGTGATGAATAGAGATGGCAGCGTTCTTGATGTTATCAAAAACATAAACGCATAGGTTTCAATTATCAATAAGCAAGAAATGGCAGTATCGAAAGGTGCTGTCATTTTTTTATTAGAAGAGTGGCAAAATTAAAACGGCGTTTTAATTTTTTCTTCCTTGCTTTTAATTTTTTGAAACGGCGGAATAAATTCTTCAAACAAAGTTTTCTATTATAGAACTATATATTCGAAAAATTTGATTATATTTGCAAAATCATGTTATTGAATAATAAGAAAACTAAATCATTTTGAAAATAAAACAATAGTATTATGTGTGGAATAGTTGGTTATTTAGGCACAAGGGAAGCTTTCCCTATTTTGATAAAAGGCTTGCATCGTTTGGAATATCGTGGATATGATTCAGCAGGCGTTGCTTTGGTGGATAAGAATGGGACTCTGAATGTTTACAAAACAAAAGGCAAGGTTGAGAATCTTGAAAACTTTTGCAAGGACAAGGATATTTCTGGCACAGTTGGCATAGCTCACACACGTTGGGCTACTCATGGAGAACCTTCTGACTTTAACGCCCATCCTCATTTCTCTCAAAGTGAAAAAATAGCTTTGATTCACAACGGAATTATAGAAAATTATCTTACATTAAAAACCTTCCTTTTGGACAAAGGATATACTTTCAAATCTGAAACAGACACCGAAGTTTTGGTTCAG
>JABUUQ010000002.1:498847-500337 GCA_021443125.1 Bacteroidales bacterium | reverse complement strand
TCAAAAAATGGCGAAGCAAACATAGAATTCACCATATTGAAAGAACATAGCAATGGTTTCAAAGCGTTGAAAGATGCTGTTGTTCCTTTGTATGAGAAAAAGTTTGGCATAAAATACAACATCACTTTCTCATTCCAACAACATTCAACCGACACCATAGCAGTAGATCTCGACAACGAACCAATTCACGACAAAGAAGGTTGCCTTGTATTCCGTCCTGCAGGCCATGGAGCTTTGATAACAAATATCAATAAACTTGACTTCGATATTGTTTTCATCAAAAACATAGACAATGTCAGTGCAACAAACAGAGAAGACACCATAAAATATAAAAAACTTCTTGCTGGTGTGTTGATAAACGCAAAAAAGAAAGTGGCAAACCTTCAAAACAAACTTTCAAAACCTCGTCTAACAAAGCAAGAACTTGTTTCTATCGCCACAATGATAAAAAAACAAGTTATGGTTGCCGATGTAAAGAATTTTATGGCCTTTCCTACTCTTGCCGAATATAGAAAATATCTTATAAATCTTTTGGACAGACCTATAAGAGTTTGTGGAATGGTTAAGAATGAGGGAGAACCTGGCGGAGGACCTTTCTTCGTGGAATCAAATGAAGGTATTTCCCTGCAAATAGTTGAAAAAGCACAAGTAAATCTTTTGAACAAAGAGCAGGAAAAGATATTCCAAGAGGCAACACACTTCAATCCAGTAGATATTGTTATGTCTGCCAAATCAAGCTCAGGGAAAAAATATCAGTTGAGCAAATTTGTTGATTATGCAACGGGATTTATTTCAGAAAAATCCTTTGAAGGTCAAACAATAAAGGCACAAGAACTTCCTGGTCTTTGGAATGGTAGCATGGCAAAGTGGCTTACAATTTTTGTTCAGGTGCCGTTGACAACCTTTACACCAGTAAAAACTATCAATGACTTATTGAAAGACTCTCATCAATAGAATAGTCTGTCAAATACTCCAAAAAGAAAAAGGCATGAGAAAACTCACGCCTTTTTTCTTTTGTATTGTGTTGCTTATTATAGAGTGTAAGCAAATCCAAGTCTGAAACCTATGTTTCCAAGAGTAAGTCCGTTAAGATTACCCAAGTGGAAATTGAATTCTGATGCAGAATTGTGATCGTCAGCTGTGTTTGTGAAGTAGATATTAGCAAGATTCAAACATCCTGTCAAAGCAAAATGTTGGTTTACTACATATTTGAATGACAATGGTTCAATTGCTATAGTCATAGTATTGAAGCTATAATCATTTTCCAAGTACTCAACAGGGTCTTCATGAGTATAATTTCCCAATCCATAAGCAAAGTAAGCTCTTGGTGCCCATACGAAGTTGCCTACCAATGGTTTGAAGTAGTAAGCTTGGATTCCGAAAGAGAATACGCTTGTTTTGTTTGCATATTCTTTCATCCAATCAGCAGATGCAAGGTTGTAACCCAACATAAGACCCAATGACCAATCGTCAGCAATCATATAGTTGCC
>JABUUQ010000002.1:496948-498533 GCA_021443125.1 Bacteroidales bacterium | reverse complement strand
AACGGCGTTTTAATTTTTTCTTCCTTGCTTTTAATTTTTTGAAACGCCGTTTTAATTTTGCATTTCAGTAAAACAATAAATTTTTGTAACTTTGCACATCATAAACTTTCAATAATGAGACAATATCTTGATTTATTAGACCATGTTCTTAGGAACGGCACCGACAAGAACGACAGAACAAATACAGGGACCCGTAGTGTGTTTGGCTATCAGATGCGTTTCGATTTGTCAAAAGGGTTTCCATTGCTTACAACCAAGAAACTGCACACACGAAGCATCATTCACGAATTGCTTTGGTTTCTTAGGGGCGACACAAACGTAAAATACCTTCACGACAACAAAGTAACAATATGGGATGAGTGGGCAAGAGAGGACGGAGACTTGGGCCCAATCTACGGACATCAATGGCGACACTGGGATGGCAAAGAAGGATTTGTTGACCAAATAACAAACGCAATAGAAACAATAAAAAACAATCCCGATAGCCGCAGAATAATAGTTTCAGCATGGAATGTAACGGAGATAGACAAGATGGCTTTGCCTCCATGCCATGTTATGTTTCAGTTTTATGTGGCAAACGGCAAACTTTCCTTGCAGTTGTATCAAAGAAGTGCCGATATCTTTTTGGGTGTTCCTTTCAACATTGCATCCTATTGCCTATTGCTTGCCATGGTGGCACAAGTAACAGGTTTGGAATGCGGGGAATACATTCATACTCTTGGAGATGCACACATATACAGCAATCACATAGAGCAGGCACAGCTTCAACTGACACGAGAGCCTTATGCCCTGCCTACCCTTAGACTAAATCCAGAAGTGAAAGATATTTTCGATTTCAAATATGAGGATATCATCATAGAAAATTACCAAAGCCATCCACATATCAAAGCAGATGTGGCAGTATAAGCAAAAAACAGAATCATGAATACCTATACAATTATAGTAGCTGTTGGAGACAACAACGCAATAGGACAAAACGGCGACCTTTTATGGCATATACACGAAGATATGGTCTTTTTCCGCAATACCACAAGAGGTTTCCCTGTGATTATGGGCAGAAAAACATGGGATAGTCTGCAAGTGAAACCGTTGCCAAAGAGAAAAAATTATGTAGTAACAAGCAACAAAGATTTTTGTTTTGATGGTGTTGAAGTGTTTCATTCTTTGGATGAACTCAAAAGCCAACTGCCAGACACAAATCAGGAACATTTTATCATAGGTGGCGGCAGTATCTACAAGGCTCTGCTTCCTATGTGTTCAAGACTTGTTCTTACAAGAGTGTATCATACTTTTCCTCAAGCAGATACCTTTTTCCCAGAGATAAAAGAAGAAGAATGGGAACTGGTGGAGGAAAGCGAACTAAAGACAGACGAAGAGAGTGGATTGCAATTCAGATTCCAAAATTTCAAACGCAGATAGAATTTGCAATATACAAGAAAACAACAACGCAGGCAAAGAACAAATGCTTGCGTTTTTTGTTGTGAAAAATAGTTTAGAAGAACTATAAAATTAAAACGGCGTTTCAGCAAAATAAAACGGCGTTTTAATTTTTTCTTCCTTGCTTTTAATTTTTTGAAACGCCGTT
>JABUUQ010000002.1:494345-496645 GCA_021443125.1 Bacteroidales bacterium | reverse complement strand
CCAGAGAAAGCCACCATTTATATTCAAAGCTCTGTTCCACAAGTGGCAGAACTTTATATGTTTTTGAATATGAATGCCTATGTTGGCGAATTGCAACGTGTAGCTGCCTTTAAGGAAAAAGTGAGACAAAACCCTAACAATGTAAATGCAGGATTGCTTACCTACCCTACCCTTATGGCTGCCGATATTCTTTTGCACAGAGCAACGAAAGTGCCTGTGGGCAAGGACCAACAGCAACATCTTGAAATGACTCGCGACTATGCAGAGAGATTTAACAAGATGTACAAAACCGATTACTTTCCTATGCCTACAGCTTTCAACTATGGCGAGGAGTTAATGAAGGTTCCGTCTTTGGATGGCAATGGAAAAATGAGCAAAAGCTATGGAGAAAAGGCCACAATCTACCTTACAGACGAGCCTAGCGTGTTGAAGAAAAAGATAATGGGTGCAAAGACCGATAGTGGTCCTGTGGAGAAAAATTCAACAAAGCCTCAGGAAATTGAAAACTTGTTCCTGCTTATGAAACTTGTGTCAAAACCGGAGATTATACAACAATTTGACGATGCTTACAACGATTGTTCCATAAGATACGGCGATATGAAAAAGCAAATAGCCGCTGATATGGAAGATTTCGTTGCTCCGATAAGGGAAAAGATAAAAGAACTTTCTGCCAACGAGGAATACTTGTCAAAGGTTGTGCGTTTGGGTAGTGAGAAAGCAAGAGAGAGTGCAGAGAAAACAATAAAGGATGTGAGAGAGATAATAGGTTTCAAAGCATTTTAAGATAAGAAAGACGAATAGATAACTTAATTTATAAACACTTAAAAAATAATTTTTATGTCAGGACATAATAAATGGTCAACCATTAAGAGAAAAAAAGGAGCTTTGGATGCTAAACGTTCAAAGATATTTTCAAAGATTATCAAGGATATTACTGTTGCCGTTAAAGAAGGTGGTCCAGATCCAGAATCAAATGCTCGTTTGCGTTTGGCAGTACAGAATGCCAAGGGTGCAAATATGCCAAAAGATACTCTTCAAAGAGCAATCTCTAAAGCAAATGATAAAGGCACTGCTTCTTTACAAGAAGTTAATTTTGAAGGCTATGCACCTCACGGAATCGCAATTTTCGTTGAATGTTTGACAGATAACAACAACCGTACTGTTGCTTCTGTTCGTTCTTTATTCACAAAATACGGCGGTAACCTTGGAAACAATGGTTCTCTTTCTTTCTTGTTTGAAAGAAAAGGTGTTTTCTCTATCAAAGTAGAAGGACGCGACCCTGAAGAACTTGAAATGGCTCTTATAGAGGCTGGTGCAGATGATATAGACACCGACGAAGAATATTTTACTGTCTATACAAAAATGGAAGACTTTGCAAACATGCAAAGAGGCCTTGAAGCTGCAGGTATAGAGGCTGAAAGTGCAGAACTTCAACGTATTCCAAATGACACAGTTACTCTTCCATTGGAACAAGGCTTGAAAGTTTTGAAACTTATCAACATGATAGAAGATGATGATGACGTTCAAAACGTTTATCACAATATGGAAATGACTGAAGAACTTCTAAACGCTGAAGAATAACAAATAATTATAACATGTCAAAGCTTTATCTTGTGCCTACTCCTGTAGGCAATCTTGAAGATATGACATTCAGAGCGATAAGGGTGCTAAAATCTGTCGGGCTTATTCTAGCTGAGGACACAAGAACATCCTTACCGCTCCTTTCTCATTATGAAATCAACACACCTCTTGCATCGCACCACCTTTTCAACGAACATCAGACAGTAGATAGCATTGTTGCCAAATTGAAAAGCGGAGAAGACATCGCACTTATTACAGATGCGGGCACGCCAGCAATATCCGACCCTGGTTTTCTTCTTGTCAGAGCATGCATCAAAGAAAATATCGCCGTGGAATGCCTACCTGGCGCCACAGCTTTTGTTCCCGCATTGGTGGATTCCGGATTCCCTTGCGACAAATTCTGTTTCGAAGGTTTTCTTCCCCACAAAAAAGGCCGACAAGCCCGTCTTGACGAACTGAAAGAAGAAAAACGCACAATAATATTCTATGAATCACCTTTCAGAGTAGGAAAAACACTGGAACAACTAAGAGATACTTTCGGCGATGAAAGAAAAGTGTGCATCAGTCGCGAAATCAGCAAAAAATTCGAGGAACATAAACGCGGCACCCTTAAAGATATGGCCGAAGAATACAAAGACAAACAACTAAAAGGCGAATTTGTCATCATTTTATCCGCCATAGAAAAAGAAGAAAAGCTACATAAAGGCAACAAATACAAG
>JABUUQ010000002.1:488617-492538 GCA_021443125.1 Bacteroidales bacterium | reverse complement strand
CAAAATTGGTGAACAATGGCAACAAGTTGCTCTATTGGCTAACGCGACAGCCGAAAGCGGTAGCCGAAAAGTGCAACAATGTTGCCGAAGTTGCCGAACTATGCACTAAAAACGCCGTTTCGTTGGTGGGAAACGGCGTAGGGAGTTGTGAAAATAAGGGGATATTTACTTGAATTTGCGTTTTGGGGTTGTAAGTTTTCGGTTTGGAGTGGTGGATTTTGGAGTTTTGATAGTAGATGTTCGGTTTGGAGTTGCAGGTGTTGAACTTACGAATTCTATCCAGTTAGTCTGGTGTTTGGTATTAGCTTTCAGGTGACCTATTTGAGTGATTGTCAAGTTTTTATTGCGAATAAATCCCTCACTCCAGGTACCCATGTCGAGATATATTGCATCCCTTACGCCTATTCTTTGGACTGCTTTGGCGAAATCTTCAAAGGTCAGTCGTGAAAGGGATTCTATGATGACGCCTCTACCGTTGAGTATGGCAAGACAGCGTCGGAAGGTGGGTTTTTGGCGACGGAAGATGGTGCATTCAACGGTGTCGGAATTTTTTAGAAGAAGCATTTGTTGGAAATAGCATCCTTGTTGTTGTATTGCTTTGTTTTTGGCTTCGGAACTGTCTGATAGATAACCTATTACGATAGTATCGGAGTATAAAAGGCAGTATCCGTTTTCCACATCGGTCTTATTGTGTTGCAGAATGCCATCTTGGACGTAGTCGCCGACGACATTTTTCAGGTTTTGGGCGGTAAAGGCGGCTGCAACGGCAAGGGCTTTGGTGGAATCGGTGGAATCGGGTGGCTGAACGGTGAAGTGGGCCCTGCAATTTTCGGGTGAATAGATTATTAAGGAGAAATCCAATGTGTCTTGTTGCTGTGAGATTGTGTCTACAACGACATAGGACGCATTGGATTGGGATTGTGCCATGCTAATGGTGAAAAGGCATAGCAAAATAAGCGTTTGATATTTTGACATGCTATGCTAGTCCCATAGGATTTATATTGTTGATGTTGGGTTGGGATATGTTGTCTTTGATTGGGCCGTTGTTTTGCTCATAACGAACAATGTTGTCCTGCAATGCTTTCAATAGTGCTTTAGCATGAACAGGTGAAAGGATAACTCGGCTTTTCACTTGTGCTTTTGGAACACCTGGTGCAATTTGTATGAAATCCACAATGAATTCTGTTGGAGAGTGTTGCACGATTTGAAGATTTGAATAAACACCAGAGGCAATGTCTGGAGTAAGTTCTATGTCTATTTTGTTTTTATTTTGATCCATAATGTTTTTGTTAAAAAAGTGTAGTGTAATAGTTCGCACTACCAACACTACACTTTGTGATTAAACTTTTATTGTTACTATTTTATTGCTTTCTTGCCACGAGATTTTGTTGTTGCAGGTCTTTTCATTTCTTCTAGTTGATCTTTGTTTATTACAACTGTATTTTGATATTCTCTTAGACCAGTACCTGCAGGTATCTTGTGTCCAACAAGAACGTTTTCTTTCATACCTTCCAAATCGTCTGTCTTTGCAGCGATAGAAGCCTCTGTAAGAACTCTTGTTGTCTCTTGGAAAGATGCAGCAGATAGGAAACTCTTTGTTTGAAGTGAAGCCCTTGTAATACCTTGTAGTATTTGGTGAGCAGTTGCTGGCTGAGCATCTCTTGCTTCCATTAGTTTAAGGTCTTTACGCTTCAATGAAGAGTTCTCATCACGCAATTCTCTTGCAGTTATCATCTGACCAACAGCGTAGGTTGTGCTATCGCCATTGTCGGTAACCACTTTTCTGCCATAGATCTTGTCGTTTTCTTCTTGGAAGTCTATCTTGTTGATAGCTTCTTTCTCTAGGAAACGAGTATCGCCTGGGTCGTCGATTTCAACCTTACGCATCATCTGGCGAACTATTACTTCAAAGTGTTTGTCGTTGATTTTTACACCTTGCAGACGATAAACGTCCTGCGCTTCGTTTACTATATACTTTTGCACTTCCAAAGGTCCAAGGACATTCAAAATATCAGCTGGAGCTATCTCACCATCTGAAAGTGGTGTTCCTGCCTTAACATAGTCGTTTTCTTGTGCAAGAATTTGACGTGAAGTTGGGATAAGATAAGATACCTTTTCTCCTGTCTTTGTATTTGTGATGGAAATTTCACGGTTACCTCTCTTAAGTTTTGGATTGAATGAAACTTCTCCTTCTATCTCTGCAATTTTAGCTTGGTCTGATGGATTACGAGCTTCGAACAACTCTGTTACTCGAGGCAAACCACCAGTGATATCACCTGCCTTAGCTGAAGAACGAGGTATATTGGCAAGAATATCACCTGCCTCAATAGTATCGCCATCTTCTACTGCCAAGTGCGCACCAACAGGCATGTCATAAGTTTTTATTATTTCACCATTTATATCAAGGATATTGATAGCAGGATTCTTTGATTTCTGCTTGGTTTCTATAATAATTCTTTCGTTCAAACCTGTCTCGTTGTCGGATTCTTCCCTAAATGTAAGGTCTTTTTCTATTGCTTCGAATTGAGCAGTACCCTTTACATCTGAAAGTATAGGAGCATTGTATGGGTCCCACTCTGCAATAACTTGTCCTGCATCTACAGTGTCTCCACTCTTGCAGAATAAGAACGCACCATAAGGGATGTTGGCTGTCATCAATATAGATTTTGTTTTCTCGTTGATGATGTGCATTTCAGCAGAACGACCTATAACTCTTGTACATTCTTTGCCATCATCACCATACTTATAAGGAACATCTCTTAGATCTTCTATTTTGATAACACCGTCGCATTTATCCTTGACTTTGATTTGAGAAACATTGCCGGCATTACCTGCAACACCACCAACGTGGAATGTACGAAGAGTCAACTGTGTACCTGGCTCACCAATAGCTTGTGCAGCTATGACACCAACACTTTCTCCTCTTTGAACAAGTTTTCCTGTTGCAAGATTTCGTCCATAACATTTAGCACAAACTCCATGTTTAGATTCGCAAGTAAGCACTGAACGAATTGTAACTTCTTCTATTGAAGCTTCTTCTATTTGTTGGCAAATATCTTCTGTAAGTTCTTCACCTTCTTTTGCTATAATGTCATCTGTCTTAGGGTGTTTAATATCGTGAAGGGTAACACGACCCAAAATTCTATCATAAAGTGATTGTACAACCTCATCATTTCTTACCAATGCAGTTGTTGGAATACCTCTTAGAGTTCCACAATCTTCTTCATTGATAATAACATCGTGAGCGACATCCACTAAACGACGAGTCAAATAACCAGCATCGGCTGTTTTCAAAGCAGTGTCGGCCAAACCCTTACGAGCACCGTGTGTAGAGATAAAGTACTCAAGCACTGTCAAACCTTCTTTGAAGTTAGAGATGATAGGGTTTTCAATGATTTCAGCACCACCAGAACCAGCTTTTTGAGGTTTAGCCATCAAACCACGCATACCAGACAACTGACGAATCTGCTCTTTACTACCACGGGCACCAGAGTCAAGCATCATATAGACAGAGTTGAAACCTTGTCGGTCTGCTTCCATATGCTTCATAACATGACTTGCAAGAGTTCTGTTTGCTAGTGTCCAAATATCGATAACCTGATTGTAACGTTCGTTGTTAGTGATAAGACCCATTTGATAGTTTGCTACAACCTCATCAACTTTTTCTTCAGCGTCCTTGATAATTTCAACTTTTTCTTCAGGAACAATAACGTCTGCCAAATTGAATGAAAGACCACCTCTGAAGGCCATATAATATCCTTTATTCTTGATATCGTCAAGGAATTGTACTGTACGAGCTGAACCACAAACCTTAAGAACATCTCCAATAATATCTCTTAGGACATTCTTCTTTATTAGAGAATTGATGTAGCCATAATTCTCAGGAACAAGCATATTGAACAAAACTCTACCTATTGTAGT
>JABUUQ010000002.1:484783-487771 GCA_021443125.1 Bacteroidales bacterium | reverse complement strand
TTTGAATCGGAACGAACAGAAGAAACCTTTCTAGAATTATCGAATAATGAGTCCACTGCTTCTTGCAACATACGCTTTTCGTTTCGCATGATTACATCTGGAGCCTTTATTTCAACAAGTCTTTTCAGACGATTGTTTCTTATGATAACTCTACGATATAAGTCATTTAAGTCAGATGTTGCAAAACGACCACCATCCAATGGAACAAGAGGACGCAAATCAGGTGGAATTACAGGAACAACCTTTACTATCATCCATTCTGGACGATTTTCCATCTTCTTATTAGCTTCTCTGAAAGATTCAACAACATTCAAACGTTTTAGTGCTTCATGTTTTCTTTGTTGAGAAGTTTCCTTGTGTGCAGCATCTCTTAATTTGTATGATAAAGCATCAAGATCTATATTTTTCAATAAATCATATAAAGCTTCTGCTCCCATTTTTGCAACAAACTTGTTAGGATCTTCATCTGGAAGAAGTCTGTTTTCTGCTGGAAGAGAATCTACAATTGCTATGTATTCTTCTTCTGTTAGAAGGTCAAGACGTTGAACTCCATCTTGTTCCTTGATGCCAGGTTGAATAACTACATATTTTTCATAGTAGATTATAGAGTCTAGTTTTTTGCTTTGTATTCCCAAAAGAGAACCTATCTTGTTAGGCAATGAACGGAAAAACCATATATGAGCAACTGGCACAACCAAATTTATGTGTCCCATTCTCTCTCTACGGACTTTCTTTTCTGTTACCTCAACACCACATCTATCACATACTATACCTTTATATCTTATTCTCTTATACTTACCACAATTACATTCCCAATCTTTGACAGGTCCAAATATTCTCTCACAAAACAAACCATCTTTTTCTGGCTTATATGTTCTGTAGTTTATTGTTTCAGGTTTTGTCACTTCTCCTCTTGAGCGTTGCAGTATGCTCTCAGGGGAAGCCAAACTGATAGTCATTTTGCTAAATGTACTATTAACACCACCTTCTCTATTATTTATTGCCATCTTATCGTTTCTTTAATAATTATTCAAAAGTAATCTCAAGATTCAAACCTCTAAGCTCGTGAATCAATACATTAAATGATTCTGGTATACCTGGGGTTGGCATATTTTCACCCTTAACAATAGCTTCATATGCTTTTGCACGACCTATAACATCATCTGATTTTACTGTTAGCATTTCTTGCAAAACATTTGATGCTCCATAAGCTTCCAAAGCCCAAACTTCCATTTCTCCAAAACGTTGTCCACCAAATTGTGCTTTACCACCAAGAGGTTGTTGTGTAATTAGAGAGTATGGTCCTATACTTCTTGCATGCATCTTGTCATCAATCATATGGTGAAGTCTCAACATATACACATAACCTACTGTTGCTGGCTGGTCAAAACGCTCACCAGTTTCACCATCGTAAAGATAACACTTGCCATTTTCAGGAAGACCTGCCTTACGCATATAACCATTAACGTCTTCCAGTGTTGCACCATTAAAGATAGGGGTTTCGAAACGACAACCCAATTCATGACCTGCCCAACCAAGAACAGTTTCAAAAATCTGTCCTAAGTTCATACGAGAAGGCACACCTAATGGGTTTAGAACTATGTCTACTGGTTTGCCACTTTCAAGGAAAGGCATATCTTCTTCACGAACTATCTTCGCAACAATACCTTTGTTTCCGTGACGACCAGACATCTTATCACCAACCTTAAGTTTACGTTTCTTTGCAATGTATATCTTAGCTATCTTGTTAATTCCATTAGGAAGTTCATCGCCAATTGTTTGAGTAAATTTCTCTCTTTCAAACTTACCCTTCAAATCACGATATATAATGCTGTAATTGTTAAGAAGTTTCTTAATCAAATCGTTTGTATTGGCATCTGTAGTCCAATCGCTATAGTTTACATTTGCATAATCTATATCAAGAAGCATTTTTTGTGTAAACTTAACCTTCTTGGCAATGATTTCTTCTTTGTAGTTTGAATAAACGCCATTAGAAGTCTTACCTGTAAGAAGTGTATAAAGTTTACCAACAAGTTTTTCTTTCAAATCATTAACTTCTTGGTTGAATGCATCTTGCAATCTCTTAAGAATATCTTTCTTTTTATCTTTTGATTCTTTGTCTTTCTTTGAGAATAAAGCTCTTTTGATGACAACACCTCTTACAGATGGAGAAACTTTCATTGAAGCATCCTTAACATCACCAGCCTTATCACCAAATATGGCATTAAGCAGTTTTTCTTCTGGTGTTGGGTCGGTTTCTCCCTTTGGAGTTATCTTACCAACAAGAATATCGCCTTCCTTAACAACAGCACCTATACGAATAATACCATGCATTGGGTTTGGCTTGCCATCGAATGTTTCTGGACCATCCAAATCTTTTGTTGCTTCTGAACTAACATTTGGAATATCTGTTGTAATTTCTTCATCTCCACGTTTAGTTTCTCGAACCTCCGTTACAAATTCTTCAACGTGGACAGAAGTATACCAATCTTCTTTTACAACTTTTTCAGAGATTACAATAGCATCCTCATAGTTGTAACCTTTCCATGGCATGAACGCAACTTGCAAATTTCTACCCAAAGATAATACACCATCTTTTGTAGCATAGCCCTCGCAAAGAATTTGACCTTTTGTTACCTTATCACCTTTCTTTACGATAGGACGAAGATTTATTACAGTGCTATCATTTGTTTTTTGGAATTTTGTAAGAGTATAAGTTTTCTTGTCATCATCGAAACTAACAAGTCTTTCATCCTCATCTCTGTCGTATATAATTGAGATTTCTCTCGCATCTACATAGTCAACGACTCCATCACCTTCTGCTGTAATAAGAACACGTGAATCTCTTGCAACATAAGGTTCTATACCCGTTCCTACGATAGGAATTTGAGGGTTTAGCAAAGGAACTGCCTGACGCATCATGTTTGAACCCATCAAAGCACGGTTAGCATCGTCGTGTTCAAGGAATGGAATCAAAGAAGCAGCAAT
>JABUUQ010000002.1:473633-484774 GCA_021443125.1 Bacteroidales bacterium | reverse complement strand
TGATTTGGAGCAACATCCATTAAATCAACTTCTGTAGGATGAACTATAGGGAAATCTGCTTGCTTTCTTGACTTAACCTTTTCGTCTGTTATAGTTCCGTCTGCATCTACATTTGTTGTAGATTGAGCAACAACCTTATTTTCTTCCTCTTCTGCTGTAAGGTATACAGGTTTTTCATTGAACAAAACTTTTCCATCCTGAACTTTATAGTATGGAGTTTCAATGAAACCTAAATCGTCTATTTTTGCAAATACACTCAATGAAGAAATCAAACCGATGTTAGGTCCTTCAGGAGTTTCAATTGTACAAAGACGACCATAATGTGTATAGTGAACGTCACGAACCTCAAAACCTGCTCTTTCTCTTGACAAACCACCAGGACCTAATGCAGAAATTCTTCTCTTATGAGTAAGTTCTGTCAATGGATTTGTTTGGTCCATAAACTGTGATAACTGGTTTGTTCCAAAGAATGAATTGATAACAGAAGAAAGAGTTTTTGCATTTATCAAATCTGTTGGAGAAAAAACTTCGTTATCTCTTACATTCATTCTTTCCTTTATTGTTCTTGCCATACGAGCAAGACCAACATTGAATTGAGCATACAACTGTTCGCCGACTGTTCTAACTCTACGATTGCTCAAGTGGTCAATATCATCCACTTCAGCCTTTGAATTGATAAGTTCTATAAGATATTTGATGATAGAAATAATATCTTCTTTTGTTAGAACTTTAATACTATCATCAACTTTTAGACCTAATTTTTTATTGATTCTATAACGACCTACATCGCCTAAATCATATCTCTTGTCTGAGAAGAATAATTTCTCTATTATACCCCTTGCAGTTTCTTCATCTGGTGGTTCTGCACTACGCAACTGCCTATAAATGTATTCAACAGCTTCCTTGGCATTATTAGCTGTATCCTTTTGCAAAGTATTGAATATAATAGAATAATCTGCTGCTTGGGCATCTTCTTTGTGCAATAGCACTGTCTTTATACCTGCATCCAAGATAGCATCAATATCTTCCTCTGTCAAGACTTTTTCTCTATCTATAATAACCTCTGTACGCTCAATAGAAACGACTTCGCCTATATCTTCATCAACGAAATCTTCCACCCACGTACGAACAACTCTTGCAGCAAGTCTTCTGTTTTCGAGTTTTTTAAGATTGTTCTTGGTAACTCTTACTTCTTCTGCAAGGTCAAAAATTTCAAGTATATCTTTATCTGTTTCATAACCTATCGCTCTAAGCAACGTGGTTATTGGTAATTTCTTTTTACGATCGATATAAGCATACATGACATTGTTTATATCGGTAGTGAACTCCATCCAAGAACCTTTGAAAGGTATGATTCTTGCTGAATATAATTGCATTCCGTTTGCATGTGTACTTGTTCCAAAAAATACACCAGGAGAACGATGCAACTGAGAAACTACAACACGTTCTGCTCCATTGATAACGAATGTTCCCTTGGGTGTCATGTATGGAATCATTCCAAGATAAACGTCTTGTATTATTGTTTCAAAATCTTCATGTTCTTCGTCTGTACAATATAGTTTTAATTTAGCTTTTAGTGGTACAGAAAAAGTAAGTCCCCTCTCGATACACTCTGAAATAGAATAACGAGGAGAATCAATAAAATAATCTAAAAATTCTAAAACAAAATTATTTCTTGCATCTGTGATAGGAAAGTTTTCTGAGAACACTTTATACAGACCTTCATTCTTACGATTCTCAGAATCTGTTTCCAGTTGGAAAAAGTCTCTAAAAGACTTCAGTTGAATATCCAAAAAGTCTGAATAGTCAAATTTTTTAACAGTAGCAAAACTTTTTACTACCTGTTTTTTGTTTTCTAGTTGTGCCAAGGTAAATAAAATTAAAGGTTAACAAATAAGTTCAATACAAACACAAATATAGAATAGACACTCTCCACTATATTGTGGAGAGCAATCTATTCAACATAATTATTGTGGTGAAAAGTCTTATTTAATTTCAACCTTTGCACCTGCTTCCTCTAATGATTTCTTCAAAGATTCTGCTTCTTCTTTTGTTATACCTTCTTTCAAAGGCTTTGGAGCTGCGTCAACCAATTCTTTAGCTTCTTTCAAACCAAGAGAGCAAAGGTCTTTAACAAGTTTTACAACTGCCAATTTTGAAGCGCCTGCTTCTGCCAAGATTACATCAAATGCAGTTTTTTCTTCTACTGCTTCTGCTCCTGCTACTGGACCTGCCATAACTACTGCTGCAGCTGCTGGTTCAATACCGTAATCTTCTTTTAATATGTCAGATAGTTCTTTAACTTCTTTAACAGTCAAATTAACTAATTGTTCTGCGAATGCTTTTAGATCTGCCATTTTATTTTTGTGTTTTAATGTTTCTAATTATTTTTAACTCTATTATTCAGCTACAGCTTCTGCAGGTGTTGTTTCAGCACCTTCTTCTTTCTTTTCAGCTGCAGACTCTAATGCTCCGATTACGTTTTGTGCAGGAGACATCAAAGCAGCTACGATATCAGCTATCATTTCTGTTCTAGACTTGATAGCAACAAGTTCTGCCAAATGCTCATCTCCAATGTAGAATTCTTCCTCAACGTAAGCTGATTTCAACAAAGGCTTTTCACTCTTTGCTCTAAATTCTTTTATCAACTTAGCTGGTGCATTATTCACATTTGAAAGCATAAGTGAAGTATTACCCTTAAGAGTTGGATACATTTGTGAATAATCCATGTCAACATTTTCCATGGCTTTCTTCAACAATGCATTTTTAACAACTATAAGCTTAACTTCTCTTTTGAAACATAATCTTCTAAGTTTAGCTGTATCAACAGAATTCAAACCTTCTAAATCTACAACATAAACATAAGGATATTTCTGCAATTCTGCTCCAATAGTTTCTATTAGTCTGCCTTTATCTTCTTTCTTCATAATACACAGTTTAATAAAGATTATTTACTAATAGTTTTTGCATCAACTTTAACGCCTGGACTCATTGTTGAAGAAACGAATATACTCTTCATATATGTACCTTTTGCAGCTGTAGGTTTAAGTTTCTCTATCATATGCAAAACTTCAAGAGTATTTCCCAAAATTTTATCTTCAGGGAAAGACATTCTTGCTACACTTGTATGAATGATACCGTATTTGTCAACTTTGAAATCAATTTTACCGGCTTTAACTTCTTGGACTGCCTTTGCTATATCCATTGTAACTGTGCCGGTTTTTGGGTTAGGCATAAGACCACGAGGTCCTAAAACTCTACCTAAAGCACCAATCTTAGGCATTACACTTGGCATAGTTATTATTACATCGACATCCGTCCAACCGCCTTTTATCTTGGTGATGTATTCATCCAAACCAACATAATCCGCTCCGGCAGCCTTTGCTTCTTCTTCCTTATCTTCTGTACAAAGAACAAGAACTTTTTTTGTCTTACCTGTTCCGTGAGGAAGTGTCACTGTACCTCTAACCATTTGGTTGGCTTTACGAGGGTCAACTCCCAAACGTACATCGATATCAAAAGATGCATCAAAGTTTGTATAAGTAATTTCTTTTACTATTTTTATTGCTTCTTCAAGTGTGTACTCTTTAGCAATATCAAACTTTTTTAAGGCCTCTTGTTGTTTTTTCGATTTTTTTGCCATTTTTTTGCAATTTTCTATTTACTAATTCAACTAAGGACTATTCCTTAACTGTTATACCCATACTACGTGCTGTACCGGCAACCATACTCATAGCGCTTTCAATAGTGAAACAATTTAAGTCAACCATTTTAGCTTCTGCTATTGTACGAACTTGATCTTTTGTCAAAGAAGCAACTTTCTTACGGTTTGGTTCGCCAGAGGCTGTTTCTATCTTAACAGCTTCTTTTATTTGCACAACAACTGGAGGGGTTTTAACTACGAAATCAAAGCTTTTGTCTGAATAAACAGTTATGATAACAGGAACTATCTTACCAGCTTGGTTTTGTGTTCTTGCATTAAACTGTTTGCAAAATTCCATTATATTAACACCCTTGGCACCCAAAGCAGGTCCTACTGGTGGTGAAGGATTTGCAGCTCCTCCTTTGATTTGTAATTTAATTAATCCTGCAACTTCTTTAGCCATTTTTTTACTAATTTGTGCGTTTAATTTTAATGTGATTTAAGGAATTGCAACTATTTTTCTACTTGCATAAATGATAATTCAACAGGTGTTTTTCTTCCAAAAATCTTAACTTCGACGGTTAGTTTTTTCTTTTCCTCGTTCAATTCAACAATGACACCATCAAAATTTTTGAAAGGACCATCTATTATCTTAACATTTTCTCCAACGATATAAGGTTCCAAAAGTTCTTCGCTATTTCCCATTGTAGCGTCAACTCTTCCAAGCATTCTTTCCACTTCCTTTTCTTGCATTGGAATTGGTTTACCATTTTTTTCTGTGATAAAGTCAAGAACATTAGGAATGTTTCTGATAATGTGAATAACTTCACCTTCTTTGTGAGTTGTAGAACTTCCTTCCAAAGCAGCTTCTATAAAGATGTAACCAGGGAATAAAGTTCTATCCTTACTAACCTTTTTACCATTGCGAACAGAGTAGACTTTTTCAATAGGTATCAATACATTAGAAACAAAATCAGTAAGACCTAAACGGTTTACTTCGTTATCTATATATTCTTTAGCCTTTCTTTCTTTGCCAGCTATAGCCTTTACGACATACCATTTTTTGTTGTGTCCACTCATTATCGTGAAATAGTTTTTATAGTTACTGAATCCAAATAATAAAAAAACATAAAACGATTCTCAATACCTCAATACTCTTCTAAAGCATTTGGGAAGCAAGATATTGAAAATTTATCGTATTTGTTATTTTTCTCTAACCTATGCCATCAATTGATATAGATATCCAAGAAGTCCTTTCCAAAACATTGTTGGATGAACACCGAATAACATATCCATGATGAATACTATTAAAGCAATAATCAAAGATGCAACAAACACAACCAATGTGCTATTTTGCAACTCTGATGCTGTAGGCCATGACACTTTATTTACAAGCTCATCATAGCAACTTTTAACATAATTCACTACTGACATATATATGTAAATCTTATTATCTGGTTATTTAATTTATTCTAGCAGGGGCAGAGAGAATCGAACTCCCATCAGCGGTTTTGGAGACCGTTATTCTGCCATTAAACTATGCCCCTAAATTAGCAGGCCTTAAAGACCTGCTCTATTTAAGAATTGATTAGTCTAATATCTTTGTTACCTGACCTGCACCAACTGTTCTACCACCTTCACGGATAGCGAAACGAAGGTTAAGGTTAAGAGCGATTTCAGAAATCAAATCAACAGTGATTGTCAAGTTATCTCCTGGCATTACCATTTCACGATCTTCTGGAAGAGTAATTTCACCAGTTACGTCTGTAGTTCTAAAGTAGAATTGAGGACGATATTTGTTTTGGAATGGAGTATGACGACCACCTTCTTCTTTCTTAAGGATATAAACCTCAGCTTGGAATTTTCTATGAGGAGTGATGCTACCTGGTTTAGCGATAACCATACCACGACGAATTTCGTCTTTGTCTATACCTCTAAGCAATAGACCTACGTTGTCGCCAGCTTCACCTTCGTCAAGAAGTTTACGGAACATTTCAACACCTGTACATGTTGATTTAAGTTTTTCTGCTCCCATACCGATAATATCAACTGGGTCACCAACTTTGATAATACCAGTTTCAATTCTACCTGTAGCAACAGTACCACGACCTGTGATAGAGAATACGTCCTCTATAGGCATCAAGAAATCTTTATCTTTATCTCTTTGTGGAAGTGGTATCCATTCATCAACACTGTTCATAAGTTCAATGATTTTTTCTTCCCAAGCTGGTTCAGCATTCAAACCACCTAGAGCAGAACCACGGATAACAGGAGTATTGTCGCCGTCAAAGCTATAGAATGACAACAAATCTCTGATTTCCATTTCTACAAGGTCTAATAGTTCAGGGTCATCAACCAAGTCAACTTTATTCATGAAAACAACGATACGAGGAACGCCTACCTGACGAGCCAACAATATGTGTTCACGAGTTTGTGGCATAGGACCATCAGTAGCAGCAACTACAAGGATAGCACCGTCCATTTGAGCAGCACCTGTAACCATGTTCTTTACATAGTCAGCGTGTCCTGGACAGTCAACGTGTGCATAGTGACGTGTTTCTGTTTGATACTCAACGTGTGCAGTGTTGATAGTGATACCTCTTTCCTTTTCTTCAGGAGCTGAGTCAATTGAATCAAATGATTTAATTTCTGACAAACCTTTTTTTGCTAAAACTTGAGTAATAGCAGCTGTTAAAGTTGTCTTACCGTGGTCAACGTGACCGATTGTACCGATATTAACGTGATCTTTGGTACGTTCGAATTTTTCTTTTGCCATAGTTTATTGACTTATTTTTATGTTAATTTTTATTTTTTCTCTCTTAAATAAAACATTAAGAGCCGTTGACGAGGATTGAACTCGTGACCTCTTCCTTACCAAGGAAGTGCTCTACCACTGAGCTACAACGGCGATACACTTCACATCTACAACAATAAGGACGAGCTGCACACACTGCTCCCCCTGCTGCGAAGCTCCCTTTGCTTCATTTGAGCGGAAAACGGGGCTCGAACCCGCCACCTATAGCTTGGAAGGCTATCGCTCTACCAAATGAGCTACTTCCGCATAGCTTATATATTTGTGGGAAAGGGTGGACTCGAACCACCGAACTCCGAAGAGGACAGATTTACAGTCTGTTGCAATTGCCACTATGCGACTTTCCCATGACACAAAAAAAAGAGCCGATGGAGGGACTTGAACCCCCGACAGGCTGATTACAAATCAGCTACTCTACCAACTGAGTTACATCGGCGTCTAGTTTTTACTTTTTAATCATTCAAACAACGATTCCTTTTTTTGTTCATCACTTCAATTGCGATTGTGATGTCCTTCAAAAGCGATGCAAAGATATACACATTTCAGATACCCACCAAATATTTTTAGTATTTTTTTTGAAAAAAAGATACAACGTTCTAATAATGAGAGAGAAAAAAATCAAATTATTTTTCTGTAACAAGGTTATTTTGTATGATTTTTCTGCAAAATTATGCTCTTTGCAGGTGGTTTTGAAGTGATTTTTCAACAAAAAACGCAATTTTCACTAAAAAAACACATCAAAACAAAACACCCATATATATCATAAGGAACAAACTATTTCTTTCTTGCACACGCCGGACAATAACCTTTGATAATATATTCAACCTCGGCAGGCTTATAATCTTGTGGCAAAGTTACCAGCGGGATTGTTGTTTCAGACAGACAAAAAGTTTTGCCACACTCCACACAAGTAAAATGAGGATGTCCCAAATGCAAAGAAGAATCACAATGACAAACGCAATATTTCACAAAACCACTACCGTCATCTATTTCGTGCAACAAATGTTTTTCAGTAAAGAGTTTCAATGAACGAAAAATGCTACTTCTATCCATATACGGCAAACTTTGTTCCACATCTTTCAAAGAAAAAGGCGTGTTGTTCTTTGCAATTTCATTCCACACCACTATTCTTACAGCCGTTGGTTTTATATCGTGGGCAATCAAGTAATTTTCTGCGTTCTTCATCCTGCTATGCTATTTTGATTGCAAAAATACAAAATTTTCCACATATATAATAATAGGTATAAATCAAAAAAACTGGCAAGAGTTCAAAAACTCCCGCCAGTTTGTGCAATGATAATGTTTTTGCTACTTGTCAAATTCTCCATTAGCAAAGCCAAAATATTTTGTAAAGAAGTTTTTGATTCTGTCGAGTATTTGTTCAAATTTGCCTTGCCTGTTTGCCTCAGGGTCAAAAGGGTTTATTGGTGGCATCATCTTTGCTGGTGCCATGCCTCCTTCTGGAACATAGCCTCTGCTGAAAGCACTTTGTATAAAGTCTATAGCCTCATCTCTTTGCAGATTCTCTTCCGTTATGATTTGGTCAAACTCTTGTTTTTTCTGCTCATTTATATATTGTTGCCACTGAGCATAAACATCTCCTTTGGCTGTCATGCTGTCGATAAACTTATTTATAAGGTCTTTTTTGTCTCGCAAATCCAAACTTGACAAAATAGCCCTATTGATTTTGTTGCGTATTTCTTCTCCTTCGGTCTGATGTTCCTTTTTATATACTTCAACAAGATAGAGAATGTAGTCTATATTCACCTCCACTTGCTTAATCAACTCCATTTCAAACTCTATATCATCATTTATTACGGCTTTAGATGTTTTATTCTTGCGATATTTTTCATACAACGCAATATAAATGCTTCTATAATTCTGCATTTCGCCGTCCTTTATAGGATTTTTTTCTTCGAACTCTTCAAAGCACTGCAATACGTTTTTGCGTCTAAGAATATCACCAAACAATTCTATATATTTCTTTTCATTGGCCTCACCACTTGGCAAACTGCCTGCAGGAATAAATTTTCGCAATTTGTCCACTACCGAAACATAACCTTCCACCTTTGTGCCGTCTTTGTCTGTATAACCATAAAAATAATCTTTGAAAGGTCTTAGAATTGCCACACTTTTTGCCTGTGCATCTCCATAAAGCGACAAAGCACTATTGGTCTGGTCTTCAAGATTACGGAAACAAACGATATTGCCTGCATTCTTCAAAGTGTTCAGTATTCTGTTTGTACGACTATATGCCTGTATCAAACCGTGATATTTCAAATTCTTATCAACCCAAAGAGTGTTCAAAGTGGTAGCATCAAAACCCGTGAGAAACATATTTACAACAATAAGAATGTCAAGCTCACGATTTTTCATCCTCAAGGAAACATCTTTGTAGTAGTTGGCAAATTTTTCACTTGTTACATCATATTCAACGGCAAACATCTTGTTGTAATCCTTTATTGCTTCGCTCAAAAATTCGCGACTGCCTGCATCCATTTCGTCGGTGCTGTCAGAATTCTCATCGTCTATCTCTCCATCATATCCGTCGTTGGTTCCAAAACTGAAAATTGTTGCAACCTTCAACCTCTGCTCCTCTGGATAGGACTGCAACTGCTTTTTGAATTCCTCGTAATAGAGTTTTGCCGCCTCTATGCTTTGCACCGTAAGCATGGAATTGAAACCATTCAGCTGCGTTTTTGTATGCGTTTCCCCAAAAGCCGTTTTGCTTTTTCTTCCCACCACTTTGTCTATATCGTTCAGACGGCTGAAAGAATAAACGCCCGCTTGCTTTGTCTGCTCTGCATAGTGTTCAAGAATGTATTTGGTTATGTTGCTTATGCGTTGGGGAGCCATCAAAGCTGTTTCGCGTGCTATGTCCCACACTTTCGCATTCTCAATGTCTTTTTTCTCCTTTATGGTGCTTATGTAGGTAACACGGAAAGGCAAAACATTGTTGTCTCTTATGGCGTCAACAATAGTATAGGTGTGAAGCCGTTCGCCAAAAACCATATCGGTGGTGCGAAAATCTGCCTTGTTCTCATCGAAAATAGGTGTGCCAGTAAATCCAAAAATATAGTAGTTTTTGAACTTTTTTATTATGTCTGCATGCATCTTTCCAAACTGCGAACGATGGCATTCGTCAAAAACCATTACTATGTTTTTGTTGTAGATGTTGTGCTCCTTGTTTTTCTTTATGAAAGCACTGAGTTTTTGTATTGTTGTTATAAGTATTCGCGTTTTTCCCGTATAATCCTCCAACTGATGCTGCAAAATTTTTGTGCTTGTGTTGCCATTTGCCGCACCTTTCTCGAAACGGTCATACTCTTTCATTGTCTGATAATCCAAATCTTTGCGGTCCACAACAAAAACAACCTTATCTATGAAATCATACTTTGTTGCCAACTGTGCAGCCTTGAAAGATGTGAGCGTTTTGCCAGAGCCCGTTGTGTGCCACACATATCCGCAAGCGTCAAGAGTGCCTTGCATGTGCATATTGTGAGATTTCTCTATCTTGTTGAGCATTGCCTCGGCGGCAGCAATCTGATAGGGACGCATAACAAGCAAAGTGTCTTGTTGGGTAAGCACACAAAAACGCAAAAGCACATTCAAAAGCGTGTGGCGTGTGAAAAAAGTGGCTGTAAAATCTACCAAATCGTTTAGTATGTTGTTGTGTGCATCTGCCCAATAACTTGTGAACTCAAAAGAATGACTCGAACGCTTTTTGTCGCTCTTGTTGGCTCTGCTGATGTTCTCCAAATGGCCTTTCCTTGTGGTGTTGCTATAGTATTTGGTCAGTGTGCCGTTGCTTATGACAAAAAGTTGCACATATTCAAACAAACCACAACCCTCACTGAAAGACTCATTGAAATAGCGGTCTATCTGATTGAACGCCTCCCTTATGCTTACGCCCCTTTTCTTCAGTTCCACATGCACCAAAGGCAAACCATTGACAAGAATGCTTACATCGTAGCGGCTTTGCTTGTTGCCATGCTTCTCGGTGTATTGATGAATAACCTGTGTGCTGTTGGCGTGAATGTCTTTCTTGTTCAAAAGCATTATGTTTCTCTCTTGCCCGTTGTCTTGCTTAAGACATTTTACGCAATCTTTCTGAATGGTGTAGGTCTTTTTTATTATGTCGCTCTTCTCGCCCACTATCTCGGTGGCAAAAAAGTTTTTCCATTCGTTGTCGCTAAACTTATAGGAATTCAACAACTCTATCTGACGGCGAAGGTTGTCTATAAGTTCTTGTTCGGTGTGAATGTCGAGAAACTCATAGCCCTGACGCTGCAACTGGGCTATAAAACTGTCCTCCAGTTCTGCCTCGGTCTGATAGTCTTTGGGTATCTCCGCCTCTCTTTTGTAGTGTGAGACAACTGTGGAGGTGTTGTTCTCGCTCAATAGATGATATTGTTCTGTCATTTTGTTTGTAATTTTGGAACTCTTTGATTTGCTAAATTAAAACGGCGTTTTATTTTGCTAAAACGGCGGAAAAAAAATTTTAAACGGCGTTTTATTTTTTCCTTTCAAAAGTCAGCAACTTGTTACGATAGTATTCGTATTGTTGTTCTCTGGCCCTTATCTCTGCTGGCAAACCATCTTGATAGGATGTTGTCAATTTTTCGAATTTATCTAATATCTCTACTATTCTTTCTTGTATCTCTTTCGGCGGAATCGGAATGGAAA
>JABUUQ010000002.1:464319-472806 GCA_021443125.1 Bacteroidales bacterium | reverse complement strand
ACCTCTCCCAATTTCTTGTATTCCACTCCATCGGGGCAGAGTTCTTTTATCATCGTTTCAATCTTGCTCATAATGTGTTCTTGTTTGATATCAAAAGTTTTGATTTCAATTACATTTATAATTGTTTTACAAGTTCATCAATCTCCGCCCTCAACACACTTTGGCGTGCCACAATCTCGGTAATGCGTTGATTGAGTTGGTCTATATCTATTTCCTCGGTGGTGTCTTCTTTTTCCACATAGGTGCTTACCGACAGATTATATTTTTGGGCTTGTATGTCGGCAATGCTTACTATTTTGCTGAAATACTGTTCTTCTTTTTTGTTGTATTGTGTTTGGTATATCTTTTCTATGTTGTCGGCAGAGAGTTTGTTTTTGTTGCCTTTGTGAACAAACTCACGGCTTGCGTCTATAAAGATAACTTTGTTGTTGCTCTTGTTCTTCTTCAGCACTATTATGCAGGTGGCTATGCTGGTGCCAAAGAAAAGATTGTCGGGCAGTTGTATGACAGCATCGACATAGTTGTTGCTGACAAGATATTTGCGTATCTTTTCTTCTGCTGAGCCTCTATACAACACACCAGGAAACTCCACAATGGCAGCGGTGCCTTCGGCAGAAAGCCAAGAAAGAATATGCATGACAAAAGCAAGGTCGGCTTTGCTGGAAGGTGCAAGCACACCAGCAGGAGAAAAACGAGGGTCGTTGATTAGGGTTACATTGTTTTTGCCTTCCCATGGTGTAGCATAAGGAGGGTTGGAAACTATGGCGTCGAAAGGTTCTTCGTTGGTGTGTTTTGGCTCTATAAGTGTGTCGCCTTGCTGAATATTGAAATCGTAGTAGTTGATATTGTGAAGAAACATATTCATTCGGCAAAGGTTGTAGGTCTCTATGTTTATCTCTTGACCAAAGAAACCTTGTGTTACATTTTCGGCACCAAGAAGTTCTTTGAATTTAAGCAATAGAGAGCCACTGCCACAAGCTGGGTCGTAGACTTTGTTGACTGATGTTCTTCCGCATGCTGCTATTTTGGCAAGAAGAAAACTTACTTCGGCAGGAGTGTAGAACTCGCCTCCTTTGGTGCCAGAGTTCAAAGCATACATTTTGATAAGGTATTCGTAGCAAATGCCAAAAACATCAAGACCTGAGGAGATATATTGAGCAAAATCAAAGTCGCGAATGGTTTCAAGGAGTATGGTAAGCACTTCGCAACGTTCTGCAACAGTGGCACCAAGTCGAGGGTCGTTGGTGTTGAAGTTGTCGAACAAACCTTTTACATCTGGTTCGCTTGCCTCGTTCATGGCACTGTGTTCAAAATTGCGAAAAACATTGGCAAGTGTTGTATTGAGGTTCTCATCGTTTTTGGCTTTGTTGGCCACATTTATGAAAAGTTGAGAAGGTAGCAAAAAGAAACCTTTGGCAGAAACAATTTGTTTGCGTCCTATTTCTGCTTCTTTGTCGGTCATTTTTGCATAGTCGGGTTGTGCAACGCCAGACTTTCTCATTATATCGTTGCAATAGTAGGTAATATCTTCGGAAATAAATCGGTAGAACAAACCTCCAAGCATAAAATCCTTAAACTGAACTGGATTTACTTTACCTGTATGTACCAAGTCGGTAGCTGCTTTCCATAGCATACTGCCCAAACTATTTCTTAATTCTTCTGCTGTCATTATTGTTATTGTTGGTTTTATCGTGCAAATTTAAGCATTTTTGGGAATATATAAGGCAAATGCAAGAACTTATTGGCAAATAGTTGTATTGATTTGTGGAAATGAACAAAATATGTTTTTTGCCACTGAATTGCAAAAATTAAGTTGTATCTTTGCACACTCAAAAAAAAATAGTAAAAAGATGAAAATAAAAACTTTGTTAATCACAATTTGCATGATTATGGCAGGAGGCAGCCTTTTTGCACAGCATCACGACCATGATCATTTTGCAATTACAGGAACAGTAACTGACGCTACTACCAAAGAAAAACTACCTTATGTTGCTGTCGCTTTGCTACAACCAAAAGACTCTTCAATTGTTAATGGTGGAATAACAAATGAAGAAGGTGTTTTCAAAATTGGTGATGTGCATCCCGACAATTATATTTTGCAATACTCTTTCGTGGGTTATAAAAATGCCTACAAGAATGTAAGTATTGATGCAAAGCACGCTGATGTTGGCAATGTGGAGTTGAAAATATCAAGCGAAAACCTTCAAGAAGTAAAGGTTGTGGGTGCAAAGCAAATGATGGAATACAAACTCGACAAAAGAGTGTTGAATGTTGACCAAAACCTTGTTGCTACTGGTGGAACAGCAAGCGATGTTTTGGAAAATGTGCCAAGTGTTGAAGTTGATGAAGACGGAAACATAACTTTGAGAGGCGGTTCAAACGTTACGCTATTGATAGACGGCAAACCTTCTGACCTTTATGGAAGTGATGTTGCTGGCGTTCTTGCACAAATTCCCGCTTCTTCAATAGACAAGGTTGAAGTTATCACAAACCCTTCTGCAAGGTACAATCCAGAAGGTATGAGTGGAATTATCAACATAGCACTTAAGGAAAAAGGCAACAGAGGTTGGAACGGAAACGTAAATATAGCCTCTGGAAGTGCTTTGAACAAGTGGATGCCATACGAAAACATTTCTGCAGCGTTGAACTATTCAAACAAAAAGTTCGCATTCAATTCTTCTGCAAGTTTCCATTATGTTGAGCATGGTATGCTTACCGACAATATGAGATATTTCAAAGACAACAACAATGGAATAGCCGATATAATGCGTACACAAAGAGATGGAGGAACAAAGAGTTTGGGTTACAACCTTCTTCTTGGTGGAGAATGGTATATAAACAAGCATAACACACTTTCTTTCACTTTCAACACTCATACTCATCACGAATTAAGCGACTATTCTACTGCGACAAACACCAATCTTGTTGATCCTTTGAGTGTAAGAAACAATGTAGATATCAGCGATGGTACTGGAATGAATTCTCACAACAATGTAAATTTGACTTATGAAAAAACATTTGACAGACCAGACGAATTGTTTTATGCAAGTTTCACTTGGAACTGGGGAGTTCACGACAGATCTATACAAGACTCTATAAAATACGGCAATCCTATCTATCCAAGTTATGTTCGTGGCGATACAACATCTGCAAATCCAAACAACGCCGTTGTAGATATTCATTACGTTTATCCATTTTCTGAAAAATCAAAATTGGAAGTAGGTTACAATCTTAACTATCGCGTAGGTCATCCAAATTATGAGTATTCTTACGACCATATACTTGACTCTACAACAAGTTATAACTTCAACCGTGAAGAACAAATACATGCCATTTATGCAACCTATGGTTTCCAAATAGGCAAAAAGCTTTCTGCCCAATTGGGTTTGAGAGGTGAAATGGTGAAGTTGAATTTTGAGAGAGATTTGTACAAAGGCGGCAAAACAGAATACAACAGAGACTACAATTCTATCTATCCTACCCTACATGTTTCTTATCAGCTTAACGAAATGAACTCTTTCCAACTTTCTTATTCTCGTCGTGTAAAAAGACCGGACCATTGGAACATAATGCCTAACATAGACCACACAAATCAAGAGTATTTGCGTATGGGTAACCCAAAACTTGACCCAGAATATACCGATGCTTTCGAATTGGGATACTCTCTTATGTTCAAAAACACAACAATTTACACATCTTTGTACTATCGTCAAGTTCAAGATGGAATAAATCACTTTGATTTCCTTTGGAACGAAGAAAACGCTTTGGCTTATGGTTTTGACTGGGCTTGGGGCGTTGCAGGCGACGACTCTGTTTCTGGAAGAACTGCCCAAACATTTATGAATATAAGCAAAGGCAGAAACTACGGTTTGGAACTTATCATAGACAGAGATATAACAAATTGGTGGAAAGCTAACCTTAGCATGAATTTCTTTGGTTCTTATCAAGATGGAAGAAGTTTGAACTACGACGAAGTAACTTCTTTTAACTATAATGCAAAACTCAACACAACTTTCAGCCTTCCAAAAAGCTGGACAATACAAGTTTCTGGAAGATATTTTGCACCAAGAACAACAATTCAAGGCCGTATGGATGCAAGATATGATTTTGACCTTGCAATCAAAAAATCTATTCTTCACAATCACGGAAACATAGGTATCAACTTCAGAGATATTTTCGATACACGTGGTGGTAGTGGCTATTCATACACAGACGAATACATACAATTCAGCAACCGTCATCCATTTTCAAGAAGTGTGAGAGTAAGCTTTACTTACAATTTCGGTGCAGGCAGTCATAATCACGAAAAAGGTGCTCACAAACACGACCATGGCGGTGCTTCCGACGGCTCAGAGGAAGAGGAAGACCAATAAAATCTTTTTCCCACAGTGGAACAAATTTTTGATATAATAAGAAGAAAGTATGTTGCCAAAACTCCCGAAGAGGAGGTAAGGCAACATACTATTTTGCTTCTAAACCAGCAATTCAACTACCCTATCACTCGTTTTTCGGTTGAAAGTCAGATAAATGTGGGCAAGACCATAAAACGCTACGATATTATTGTAAGGGATGAACAGCAGAAACCTTTTATGCTTGTGGAGTGTAAGGCGCCTAATGTGTCTATATCAGAAAAAACACTTTCCCAAGCCCTTGCATACAACATAGAACTGAAAGCAAAATACATTCTGATAACTAACGGAAATACCACCTTGCTTTTTAGAATTACCAAAAATGGAGTCATACAGCAAAAGACTATTCCTCAACTAAAATTATTGCTGTCCGGTAAAACTCAAAACATCGCAATTTGTTGCCCCGAAGCCCAGTAANCTTCAGAAGTGTCAGCCCTAAATTTATGCAATCAAAAAAGTTTTACCGGACAGCAATAAACTAAAATAAAACGGCGTTTCAAGAAATTAAAAGCAAGGAATAATTTTCTAAAACGCCGTTTTATTTTTTTAGAACAAAGCCTTGTTGAAACTATTTTATATTAAGATATTTGTGCGTTTGAGTTGAAAGATGCCAAACTGGATTTTCAAAAATATAATCTTGTATTATTTTTATCGCTTTTTCTTTCTCTCCCCATTGTGCTTGCAAGTAATACAGGCAATCGGGATTTGTTTGCATTTTCATCCTTTCGGCAAACAATAAATCTGCCTTGTTTTCTATCACAACTTTAATCTCATTTGCTTTTTCAAGGGATGAAGACAGAGATTCAAGTTTTTGCTTTGGAGAAAGGCATATCCAATCCCATTCTCCTGTAATTTCATTGACTCCTGCCGTTTCAAGATAGGTTTTTACCCCAAAATCTTTAGCTATTTTAGTTAAATCATTAAGGTTGTACAAAGTTGGTTCGCCTCCTGTAACAACAAGATTGCGGACTTTCGAAGACTGGATTTTCTTAAAAATGCTTTCAAGGCTTTCCTTCTTTGCATTAGACAAAGACCATGAGCGTTTCTCGTCGCAGAACTCACAACCAACATTGCAACCTGCCAACCTGATAAACCACGCCGGCATACCTGCATTGTGTCCCTCGCCTTGCAAAGATAGAAACATATCTGTAATAGGGTATTCTTTCATTATAGTAAAAAAGCAGGCTGTTACACCTGCCTTTGTTTTCTGTTTAATATTTGTTATTGGGGTTATTCTTGATAAAATTCGTGTTTGTAGGCACTCAAAGTATTTGTCAATAAAGAAACTATTGTCATTGGGCCCACGCCACCAGGAACCGGAGTAATGTAAGAGCATTTTTTGCTTACATTCTCAAAATCCACATCACCAGTTATATGATAACCTTTTTCGCTATTGTCTTTGATTCTGTGGATACCAACATCTATAACAACGGCACCCTCTTTCACCATATCGGCTTTAAGGAATTCAGGCTTGCCTATAGCAACAACGATAATATCTGCTTGCAAGCACAATTCTTTTATGTTTTGTGTTTTTGAATGGCAAAGAGTTACCGTGCAGTTTCTGTGTTCGCCTTTGCGAGACATAAGCAATGCAACAGGAGTTCCTACTATATCGCTTCTGCCTATAACAACACAGTTCTTGCCTTCGGTTTCTATACCGCTGCGTTCTATCAAAGTTACTATACCATAAGGAGTGGCAGGAATATATGAAGGCAAAGAAAGCACCATTCTTCCTACATTCACAGGATGAAAGCCATCAACATCTTTCTTTGGGTCTATTTTGTCAACGATTTTTCTTGCGTCTATATGTTGAGGCAAAGGCATTTGAACTATATAGCCGTCAACTTCATTATCTCTATTGAGAAAATCTATTGTTTCCAATAATTCCTGTTCAGATATTGACTCTGGGAAACGATAAACAGAGGAAGTAAAACCTACTTCTTGACTTTGCTTTTCTTTACTGCTGACATAAGAAAGACTTGCACCATCGTCTCCTACCAAAATTGCAACAAGATGTGGCGGACGCTGACCATGGTCCAAAATTTCCGCAACCTCTTTTTTTATCTCTTCTTTAATATCTTTTGCAATTTGCTTTCCGTCTATAAGTATAGGTTTTTTGTCTGCCATATTCTAAGATTATGCTTTGTTATATATAGTTTGAATGTTTTATTCTTTGTTTTCTCTACTCTTGTTAGTGGAAACAATTAGCGACGACGCATATTTCTCATATTTTTCAGTTGTTGCATCTTGCCTTTGCCTGACAGAGAATGCATCATCTTTCTTGTCTGCTCGAATTGCTTTAACAATCGATTCACTTCCTCTATCTTTGTTCCACTACCCTTTGATATTCTTTGCTTGCGTGAAACATCTATGATGTTAGGGTTCTCTCTCTCCTTTGGAGTCATGGAACCTATTATTGCTTCTATGCTTTTGAATGCATCGTCATTGATTTCCACATCTTTCATCATCTTGCCAACACCTGGAATCATACCAACAAGGTCTTTAAGGTTACCCATCTTTTTTATTTGTTGGATTTGTGCAAGAAAATCGTTGAAATCAAAAGTGTTTGTATGAAGTTTCTTTGAAAGTTTTCTTGCTTCCTCTTCGTTGTATTGTTCTTGTGCCCTTTCAACCAGAGAAACTATATCACCCATTCCAAGAATACGGTTGGCCATACGGTCTGGGTGGAAAACATCAAGGGCGTCAAGTTTCTCACCTATTGAGATGAATTTAATAGGTTTGGAAACGACATGGCGAATTGTAAGGGCTGCACCACCTCTTGTGTCGCCGTCAAGTTTTGTAAGCACGACTCCATCGTAGTCAAGTCTGTCGTAGAATGCTTTTGCAGTGTTTACGGCATCCTGACCAGTCATTGAATCAACAACAAACAAAGTCTCGGTTGGATTTACGGCTTGTTTTATGCTTGCAATCTCGTTCATCATCTCTTCATCCACAGCCAAACGGCCTGCAGTATCGATTATAACTACATTGCAATTGCTTTGTTTTGCCTGCTGTATACCTTTTTGTGCAAGTTCCACAGGATTGTTGTTTCCCTCTTCGGTGAAGACTGGCACATTTATTTGTGAAGCCAGAACTTGCAACTGATTGATTGCGGCTGGTCTGTATACGTCGCCCGCAACAAGAAGAACCTGTTTTGATTTCTTGGTTTTAAGATAGTTGGCAAGCTTTGCAGAAAATGTTGTTTTACCACTACCTTGCAAACCGGCTATAAGGATTATTGCTGGCTGGCCTTTGATATTTATTTCTGCTGTTGTTTCTCCCATAAGGCTGACAAGTTCGTCATGAACCATCTTAACCATCATTTGTCCTGGTTCAACAGATGTAAGAACATTTTGTCCAAGGGCTTTTTGCTTAACTTTATCGCAAAATTCTTTGGCTATAGAATAGCTTACATCGGCATCTATCAAGGCTTTACGCACTTCCTTGATACTTTCAGAAATATTTATCTCGGTTATCTTGCCATTACCTTTTATAATCTTAAAGGCTCTATCGAGTTTTTCAGACAGGTTTTCAAACATTTTCTTCTCTATCTTTTAATTTTCAAACTGCAAAGATACGAATTTTTACTCAAATTCTAAAAATAAATAAGATACTTATCTCTTATTTGCAAATATTTTTCAATATCCGCTTTCCACGACTCTCTTATTTGTTCCTCGCTTTTGCCTTCAAGTATTTGTTTTCTAAGCTGGTCTGTGCCTGCTAATTTGTCAAAGAAACTATTGAAAAATTTCTCTTTCAGGTTGGATTCTTTGTATACCTTCAAAATAAAAGCAAGTTCTATTTTTTTAGAAGCAAGTTTTATTTTATTGAAACAAAGTTTTGTTTTTGTCTTTTCGGCTTCCAAAAAAACAGTCTCAAAAGGTGTTGGCGTACCTCGCCCTACCGAAAAAGGCGTACCCTCGAAAAAGCATAGCGTTGGGTAGTTTATTATCGCCTGAAGGGTTTGCAGATTTGGCGATGGTGCTATTGGCAAAGGGTTTTGCTCGTCTCTGTTATAGTTTTTCATTGGAACTACCAACAAATTGCACATTTGGTCTTTATCTACCCAATGCTCCTG
>JABUUQ010000002.1:457191-463221 GCA_021443125.1 Bacteroidales bacterium | reverse complement strand
AAAATTCCTGTTGAAGCATAAACTTTTTCACCCTCGTGTTCGCCTAATTCTCTTGGCAAATTGAATAGTTCCAAAGCCTCCTGAAGTGTAATTGTTGCGATAGATTGGCTGTCTCTCAAAGGCGAGAATCGTGGTTTTGTATCTTCATTGTTATCTCCTATCTGAACAACCGCACCAAATCGACCTATCTTTGTATATACATTCTTTCCCGTCTTTGGATCCTTGCCCAAAAGTCTTTCGCCTTTCTCCCTGCCACTATGTTCCTCTGCATAAGAGAGTTCCTTCATAAATGGTTCATAGAATTCCGCCATCATTTTGTGCCAATCCTCTGAACCTTGTGCTATTTTGTCGAAATGCGTTTCTATTCCAGCAGTAAAACCATAATCAACTATGTCTTTGAAATTGTTTTCAAGAAACTTGTTGGTTACAATTCCCAAATCTGTTGGAGCAAGTTTGTTGGTTTCTCTACCATAGTTCTCTATCTCTACTGTTTCTGATATTGCATTGTTCTCTAATGTAAGAACTTCTATCTCTCTTGTCTTTGCAGCAACTGAACGCTTTTCCACATAACCTCTCTGCTGTATTGTTGCTATAGTTGGTGCGTAGGTAGAAGGACGGCCTATGCCTAAATCTTCAAGTTTCTTTACCAAAGTGGCTTCGTTATACCTTGGCATCTGCATATTGTAGGCTTGTGCAGCTTTAGATGTTTTTAGTTGCAGTTTGTCACCTTGTGCTATTTTTGGAATTATGTTTTCTTCTCTTGCTTCTTCATCTTCCTCATCAACAGAAACAGAATAAATCTTCAAAAATCCATCAAACAACAACACCTCTGCTTGCGAAACGAAATGGTTTGCGTTCTTGCTTATCTCTATTTTGATGTCTGTCTTCTCAAGTTTGGCTTCCGTCATTTGAGAAGCAACTGTACGTTTCCATATCAAAGAATAGAGTTTTTGCTGATTTGCATCGCCAGTTATTGTCTTGTTTGCCAAAAGCGTTGGTCTTATTGCCTCGTGAGCCTCTTGCGCCCCTTTGCTCTTGGTTGTATAGTTTCTTGTGTGCAAGTAGTCTTTGCCATATTCTGCAAGAATCAAATCTTTTGCCTGATTCAAAGCATAGTCCGACAAATTCACAGAGTCTGTTCTCATATAGGTAATATGACCATTCTCATACAACTGCTGTGCCACTGTCATAGTCTGCAAAACAGAGAAGCCGAACTTTCTTGACGCCTCCTGCTGAAGTGTTGAAGTGGTGAAAGGAGGTGCTGGCATTTGTTTGGCAGGTTTCTTCTCCACAGAAGCAACAGTAAATTCAGAATCCTTGCATGCTTCCAAAAAATCTTTCGCCTCTTGCTTTGTATCGAATTTGGTGTTCAGCGTTGCTTTTAGCACACTTTTACCATCGGGAACGAAAAACAAAGCGGACACTTTGAACATTGCCTTGGAAACAAAATTCTTTATCTCCTCTTCCCTTTCTACAACAAGCTTGACAGTAACACTTTGAACCCTGCCTGCTGAAAGCGATGGTTTGACTTTCTTCCATAGCAAAGGAGAAATTTTGTAGCCAAGAATTCTGTCCAAAACCCTTCTTGCCTGCTGTGCATTAACAAGGTTGATATCTATCTCTCTTGGATTCTCTACAGCATGAAGAATAGCATCTTTGGTTATCTCGTTGAAAACAATTCGCTTTGTGTCTTTTTTCTTCAGACCCAAAACCTCGTAAAGATGCCAAGATATTGCCTCTCCCTCACGGTCCTCATCGGAAGCAAGCCACACTTTGCTCACTTTCTTAACCTCGTCTTTCAACTCCTTGACAACTTTTTTCTTATCATCAGGAACAATATATATAGCTTCAAAGTCCTTATCTACTTCTACACCCAAATCTTTTTTACTCAAATCCCTTATATGACCATAAGAAGATCTGACAACATAGTCCTTGCCCAAGTATTTTTCTATTGTCTTTGCCTTAGCAGGAGACTCAACTATAACTAAATTATCTGCCATTGTATTATTTCTATTTCGAATTGCAAAATTACAACAATAAATTAAAAAACTAATTTTTTCAACAAAAAAAAGCCTACTTCTCCACAAGCAGCTTTGGAGTTGTGGCTAAATTCTCTTGACTTAATTGTCTAAATCTATCCTATAAAAAGATGTAGTAAAATCATGAACGTTAGGGTACAAAAACGCAAAGCAAGGAAGAATTTTTTATTCCTTTGTTTTATTTTGCTAAAACGCCGTTTTATTTTTGCGTTTTGGGCAAACAACAAAAGCAAGGTTGTTGTTTGTTGTCCACCTTGCTTGTTGTTGAAAATGTTATCGTGTGATAAGTTATATATTTTTTGCTATGTTATCGGCTATCTGTTTGAACTCGTCGGCAGAAAAAGAAAGTTTTTCGTTAGCAAAGTTCAAATCGCCTTCCTTATGCATAGGCACAAGATGAATATGAGCATGACGCACCTCTAAACCTATGACAGCCATTCCTACTTTGACGCAAGGATAGGCTTTTTTTATAGCGTTGGCTATCTTTTTGGCAAAGCATATATATTCTTGAAGGTCTTGGTCGCAGATATCGAAAATATAGTCTTCTTCTTGCTTTGGAACAACAAGTGTGTGGCCTTTCTGCAATGGAGAGATGTCAAGGAAAGCATAGAATTTATCGTTTTCTGCCACCTTATATGAAGGTATCTCGCCAGCAATGATTTTTGAGAAAATTGATGCCATAACTATCGTGATATTTTGGTTATTTTAAGTGTCATCTTGCCTGCTGGCACAACTATTTCTGCTGTGTCGCCGACTTTTTTGCCAAGCAATCCTTTGGCTATTGGAGACGTGATAGAGATTTTGCCTTGTTTTAGGTTGGCTTCATTCTCTGGCACTATCTCATAGGTCATTTTCTTTTTCAAAGCAAGATTTTCAAACTCCACTTTGGAAAGAAGAAGGACTTTTGAAGTGTCTATGCGGCTTTCGTCCAAAAGGCGTGCGTTGGCAATAACCTCTTGCAGTTTTAGAATTTTGGCCTCAAGAATACTTTGTGCTTCCTTGGCTGCATCGTACTCTGCATTTTCCGATAAATCACCCTTGTCTCTTGCCTCTGCTATGGCTGCAGAAACTGCTGGACGCTCCACAGCTATCATGTGGTGCAATTCGTCTTTAAGTTTTTGCAAGCCTTCTGCTGAATAGTATTTGATTTCTGACATATTTTTCTGAATTTTAGCAAAATAAATGAATAGAAGACTTTATCTCTAAAGCCTTCTATTCTTTTGTTAAGAATTTTGTTGGTTTTCTATATTATTACATTGACAAAGTAACGCCTATTGAGTGTATGCCACCAAGGATGACAGTTGTTCTATAAGCATAGTCAAATGATAAGTCTATACCTTTCTTGTTGCCTTTGGCTTTTTGCAATGGAGCAATGACTGAAGCACCAGCAGAGAAACCTTTTGAGAAGTTTACCTTTGTTGTGCTTTCATAGATATCATCCCATACTCCAGAGTCGAAAGTATAACCCGTTCTAAGCATGAAGATGTTTTTGAAAGCATACTCAAGACCTGCTGTGTAACGGTCATTGGTGAAAGCCATTGATTCATAGTTTCCTGCTACAGTCAAACGATGTGTTTTTTCTGCAAACAAGAAATCGTATGAAGCACCAATGTTCAAACTTGAAGGAAGTTCAAAACTTAGTGAACGGTTTTCTATTGTCTGATAGTGATTTGAATGTTCTATAAGAGCATTTACAGACAAACCATCGCCAGAGTAGCTCATTGAAGGTCCCCAATTCTTTAGTGAGATACCGAATTTGATTTCGTAGTCTCTACCAGTTACGTATTGGATACCTGCATCAATTGCGATACCTGTTGCTGTTACGTTGTCGATACCTTCAGAAACTATTTTGATTGTTGCACCTGCATAGATAGAATTAGAGAATGCTTTTGAGTAAGACACGCCCAAATTCATAAGAGAAGGTTTGTAGGTACCATTGTTTGCTGCTTCAGGAGAGTTAACTGTTGTTCTTTGGATAGAACCAAAAGACATTGAGTTTACTGTAAGACCTAAAACACCATAGTTACCCAAACTTTGTGCAAGACCAAAGGTTACAATGTTGATATCTGAATTATTTAGATAGTGAGAATAGTCGAAAGCGACATCTGTTCCTGTTGTGTGTCCCAAACCAGCAACGTTTGTGAATAAAGCGTCCAAACCAGAACCATTAGCTGTATTGACACTTGACCAACCAGCACTTCTTGTCCAAGGGTTAATCAACAATTCACCTGCGCCTGCAGTTCCTCGTCTATCATCATTTCCGGCCATAGATATTTTAGGCATTAGTATTGCCAACAACATGACCAAACCGATTATTTTATGTATTCTGTTCATAACTTCTGTCGTTTAATTAAGTTTTACATTATTGTTGGTTTAACTATTATTGGAATGAGTTTAAGTCTACTGGACGTAAAGCGCCAAACCATTTAACTAATTTTTCGCCAACACCATCAGCTTTGATATGGATTAGATAAACACCGCCTGATATTTGAAGACCACGCTCGTTCTTCAAATCCCAATCAACTGATGTTAATGCAGAGCCATGTCCTGAAACCAATGTACTTGAAGGACCTCTCAACTTACGAACTACAGTACCATCTACAGAATAGATAGTTATGTAACATTCAGGTGGAAGGTTGGTAATCTTAACCAAGTTTTGAATTTGGTCGCCTTCGTACAAACTATATGCATAGTATGGATTAGGAACAACAGTGATATAATCCAAAGCTGATTCTGCTGTAGCTCTATCGCCTACAATTGTTGCCAAATCACCTGCAATTGAGAATTGATACATTGGATAGTTGTCATTTACAGGAGCGTTTGGACCCAAACCTGCTGCATTCCAATTTGTCATATAAGGTCTTCTAACTCTTATTTGTACTGTTGCATCTGTTGGGATAAGCAAAGGAGATTTTTCGCTTATTGCAACGTTAGCATTGCCTGAAGCAAAGATATTTGTTGTAGGCATACCGCACCACATTACAGAGCTGAATAACTCTTCTGCCTGACGGATTGCAGAACCTGTCATACCTTGATTTGCTGTTGTAAGAGGTTGAAGTTTTCCTCTTGCCCAAGCACCTTCATCGTAACGAGGACATTCTACAGTAGAATAATTAGCGTTGAATCTAAATTGGTGAGAGTTTGTTCCAAGAACATAAACATAGTGCATACCTCCAAAGCTTGTTCCAGCACCTGAAGCAGTTGGATTCCAAATCATATCTCTACCATTGTATTGGCCAAGAGTTGAGTTTTCACCGAACATTATGTTAAGTCTTTCACCTGTTTCAAGGTTGATAGCATAACCAGGGAACCATCCCATACCTTCTCCATCACCATCGTCAAGACCATTCTTATCAACTGAAGCATGTTTTCTCAAAGAGAATTTTCTTGCTCCACCTTCTGTCAAGGTTGGGTCTGAACCCATTTCAATAACAGGACATCTTGTCCATTTTGTTGTATCTGCTGTAAATACGATATCAACTGATGACAAACCACTCATATCATTCCATACATAAGAAGGAACAGATGAAGAATTTCTAGCCTCTTGCCATGAACCAGCTTGGTCGTTATCATCGTTGAAATAGTATGTTGGAACAAATCCAGGGTGATTGTCTAAGAATGATACCAATCTATAAGGAGCCCAAGTACCATAAACACAGCCTTCGTATTCTGCTCTTTGGTCGATTGGATAGTCTGAACTTACGATATTAGTATCTGGAACACCATTAACGATTGTGATGATTGTATCCTTTATATTATAATAGTAGTCGCAAAGTGAGTCTTCTCTTGCTGTTTCAGCACCTGAAGGCAAAGAAGAACCTGAACGAATCCAGTTAGTGTATGAAGAACCATCATCGTCTGCAAAGCCTGACAACCATGCCTTAGAAGGATCTGCATAAACAATGTCTGAAGTTAGATATGAGCCATAGTTCAAATCACCACCAAGAACAGATGTACCTCTCAAGAAGATTGGTTTTGCAATGTTTGGTGT
>JABUUQ010000002.1:440886-457173 GCA_021443125.1 Bacteroidales bacterium | reverse complement strand
ATACCCAAATCAAATACTATCTGTTCGTTGATTGAACCTATTGTACGCTCTGATTCAATTGCATATACATTATCAAACAATGGTTGAGTTTCATCTACATTTGTAATAACCCAAGTGCATTCGTTGATATTTGTAGCAGTTCCGGTTGAACTAGCTGGAGGAACTAATTTGATTTTATAGTTACCTGTTCTAACTTTCAATGGGTCTACTATCTTAATGTTAAGTGGGCCATAGTTTTCTTGATAAACAGGAGTTTCAAGTAAATTCTTATAAGCTACAACATTTCCGTTTTCATCTAGTGGATAGCTACCTTTTGCACCCATTAGAGATTCTACAGAAGAAGCTTGTAGGTTAAGTACCATACCTCCGTTACCATTACCTTCTAAACGAATGATTTCAGGAGAAACGCCATAAGCAGAATTAACTATTGTACCATATTGTTCTGATTGTGTTTTGTGAGGTATTGCACATACAGATTCAATTGCACTACCATCACCCATTTTTCTTGATGCAAGGTAAGGCTCTCTTTGACCATCAACCTTTTCTGCATCAGTTGGGCTATATTGCTTGAAGTTGTTGTAAGCGTATGCAATAGCAACAAAGTAGTATTTCTTATTATTTACAACTGTCTTATCTGTTGTTTCTGCAAATGCATCTTCTTTGATTCTGAAAGTATGTCTGATACCTGCATTAGCACCCTCAACCATGATTTGAGGAGTCAACAAACCTGTTGTTGCATTTTGAGAATAGTTTACAAGAGTTGCAATTGCTTGATTGTTTTGTGTTGAATCGTAGTTCTCGATATCGCATTGAGCAACCAAACGAGCTTTTGAGTTATCATAAATTTCAGCGATAGAAACAGTTTCGTCTTTCAATTGGAAGATTTGGTAACCTTCGAATCTGTAGTATCTGTCGTATTCATTACCATATCTATCTTCTCTTTGAATTGATTCATCCAAAGCTTTGAAGTCTTCATTCTTATTGTTTCCTGCCTCATTTGTCAAATAAAGAATAATTTCTCTATCAAGTTCTTGAACAACAATTGTTGGAGCGTCAGGACCTTCAAGTACATTGAAACAGTTGTCAAACAATGCTTGACATTTGTCGTCAACAGAACGAAGAAGTTCTACTGAATAGTTTTGGTCGCCATTTGTTGCTTGTGCAAAAGGAATACCCACTGTAATATAGTTAACAGCACCAGGTTTCAAAGTGAAAGGACCAGCAGATTGCATGAATCGTCTGTCACCAGGAGCGTTGCCTGCTGTTGTTTCTGACCATGTATTAGCTTTACCATAATCTTCATGACCATTTACACGAGTACCCCATCCCCAAATATCACTATTGCCAGGGAACATGAAGTCTGCAACGATAGCGTCATTGATACCTGTGTTGTAACCATTGCCACCATATTTCATTCTTGAACCATCTTTCCAAATACCTCTCAAATAGTTGTAGTAGTCAGTAGCTTTATCTGGTTCACCATTAGATGCACTTGAGTTGTTGTAATATACAAATCTTCTCATACCAAAACGCTCGTCATCTACGATACCATTACCAAAGTTTACACCATTGATAGCGCATGCATCAATAGAGTCTTTTGAAGCAGGATACCAACAATCTACAAATTTCTCAGCATTGTCTGCCAAAAGAATAGGATTTAACATACCTGTTGCTGGGTCTGTGTATTCAGAAACCAATTCAGGATAGTTTTGGATGAATGTAGTTTCGTCAACTTTTGGATTATCTCTACCATCAGGATCCATATAAGGACCTTGGAAGAAGTCGATACCAACTGCTGGAGGTGTACCTGAATAAGCACCTGTTCCAGGACCGTCAGTCGCTTTACCATTGTAGCAATAACCAAGACCACGTCTTACATCACAACCAACATAGTCATCAGCAGCATAACCTAAGTCTGGGTCTACCCATTGGCTGAAGTATGTATTTGTAAGAGTGAATGTTGAACGGTTGATGATTTCATATGAATAGAAAGTCATATTATTGATTTCGTTATTCATAGTGAAAGCAAAAGCTTGTGCTCTAATTTCAAGACCGATAGGGTTTTCTGATTTTGATTCAGTGTGAGAATTACCTTTATCGTTGAATATCCACCATAAAGTTTCGTCACCTTTAAGCACTTGGTCTACCAACAAACCTCCTGTTGCAGGATTGCCACCTGTACCATAGTTTGGATTAGTAGAGTCTGATTCCATTGTAGGAGTTGGAGTGTAAGGGCTACCTGCAGGCAATTCAGCCTTTATTTTAGCAGGACACAAAACACCATCAAAATCATAGTATGGATAATCACCTTGTTCAGGTTCATAAACACCATTTCTATTTTGGTCATAATAAGGTGCTAAGAATTTTGATTGACCTAAATCTGTATTACCATGAGCAGGCCAAGTTCTAATAGCATCTGTCAAAAGTTCAGGGTCATAACTTATAACGTTTCCTGCTCCGTCATATTCGAAAGAAGCAACGAAAGCTTGAACTTCTGCTTTTGTGATTCTGTAAAGTTTGTCCCATTCATCACAAATAGCCTTATTTACAGATGCATTTCCATCTACTGTCAAAGGACCTGGCCAAAAGTCATCACCATCTTGACCAAATCTCAAAGCAGCCACACGCAATTGGTCGTTCTCATCCAAACCACCAATCCAAAGAGCAGCACAGAACATTGCTGTTGAAGCACCATCCTTTGGCACATAATAAGCTGCAGTAGATCCATCATACCACATATTACCACCTTGGTTAATACGTGCACGAACATTGTTTATACTTAATTCTGCAGAACCTTGAGCTCTACGGCATCTTTCAAGGTCTGAAGAAGCTTTTGTTGTAGTCTTCTTGGTAGCACCTTTGTATGGAAGTGCGTTTGCAGACACACAAACAAAGCACAAACAAAGCATTAATAACGATAATTTACAAGCAATATGTTTCATAATTTTTCTATATTTTCTTTATTATTTGCTTTATTAGAAACTATAAGATACACCTATGTCAACTCTTCTTGGAGATGAATAGTTATAGTAAGCATTATTCATATACATCATATAATAATTTCTATAAGCTTCTTCATCCAATTGTTGGCTGATAATAGTTTGAGTGTCAGGGTCTGTTAGATAACCATTGTCTTCAGGGTCGCCTGTTACACCAAATACACCTGTAATGTTTTTGAAGTCAAATACATTGGTTACAGAGCAGAATAAGTCAAGTATTGTATTTCTCTTGCCAACTTTAAGTATAAATGATTTATTTACAGTCAAGTCAACACGATAAATCCAAGGAAGACGAGCACCTCTGTAAGAACCAACGATTGTTGATTGTGTATTGCTATAGTATTTAGTATAAGGAGCACCAGATTGAACAACACCTGTCAAGTTAACACCAAAGTTTTGCAACCATTTGATATTCTTAACTCTTTCGTTACCTTCTTTGTCCTTAACAACACGTTTTGTAACAGGACCATTGTATCTGTCGCCACCATCATAACGGAAGTCTAGACCAAGTTTGAAAGCATGTCTTCTATCATCTGATATAGGGAACATCATTTTAACATTTGGATAACCAGCTCTAATCAAAGAAACCAAAGTACTTGAAGTCAAACCTGTTGTTCCTTCTGCATATTGTAATGTGTAAGATGCATTTGCTCTTATGTTCTTAACTCTACGAAGGTCGTATTGAATTGTCATACCCTTTGTAGTTCTAAAATCTTGGTTGTCATAAGAATAATACATTGTTGTTGGGTCTGCACCTGAATACTGAACAAGGGCAATAAGGTCTCTTGTTTGTTTGTAGTAAGCAGAAATAGTCAAAGCTGAATTCTTAGAAAGAACTTGTTGGAAACCTAATTCGTAGTTAGTAATCTTTTCAGGTTTCAAGTTAGGATTTGTAAGAGCAGCTCCGTCCATTTTTTCCATATATAGATAGTTTGCATAACCAGCTTGCCAATAACCAGAACCTGGACGACGAGCGATGATATCGTAAGAAGCCTTGAATTCTGATTTATCTGAAACAGGGAATGAGAATGCTATACGAGGCATTGCCACAATTTGTGGTTCATAATCTTTGAAAGCATTTACAGAAATAACTTTTGGAAGACCTGTATCAGACAATTCGCCTTTTCTGTATGGAAGAGGTTGTCCTGATGCACCAGAAACTCTTGAAGGGTCTGAAGTTATTTCACCTGAAGCAGTGTACCAAGTTGAAGCAGAACCTTCACCTGTACGGAAACCTGTAATTTGAACATTGTCAGGAGTTGATGTGCTTGACAAAGAATTTACATAAACGATAGCATCGTCTGAAATAGTATTAGGAATTCCAGAAGAAGCATCTCTACCTGCAGCTCTCAATTCGCCAGCTGTATATGATTCATATAATAGGTAAGGGTCTTTCAATCCCATTTGGTTGCCATCGAATCTGTCGACACGAACACCTATATTGAATACCAAATCTCTAAAATAGAATTGGTCTTGGATATAACCAGCCATGTAGATTGGTTGCCATGCACCTAAATCTCTATGACCATTGTTGCTACCAGAGAAGAAATCTTGTAAAGATGTTTTGCCATTTATTTTCTTACCTGTGTGGTCGTAACCTGAATAAGAAACTATAGCATTGCCTGAGTTATACAATTCGTCTGCTGAGAACATATCCAAAGAGAATGTTGATGGATCGTAGCTGTCTATATCTATGTACTCTGTACCATCAACAGCAAGACCTAAAGCTTCACGCAACTTAACATCAAAATAAGTTTGAGAACCTTGGTCATAGTTTCTTTCATAAGATACATAAGGATAGTAACCAGAAGCATCAATAATAGGATTGCTCAAATCACGATAAAGTATTTGTTGGTTTGCTTCTTGTTTCATCAATGTCCACAAACTTGATGCTCCCAAAGAATAAGAGCGGTAGATTTGTTGGTCATATTGGAAACCTAACTCAACTTGGTGTTTGCCTAAGTCAGCTTGGATTTTTGCAGCAGCATAGATAGAGTTTTGTTCTGCCTTGCTATATGAAGATGCTGGAACACCAACATTAGTAAACATTGAGTAGATGCTATTTGGATAATCACCATTAACCAAACCACCAAACAAACGAATATTATCATAATTTATAAGGTAATTTCTAACTGACTCAAACTCATCACTTGTAAATAATTGAGTGGTATAAGCAGCCAAACCTGGGTTATCGTTTGAAGGAGTGTAATCAACTTGATAATCCAACCAACCATTTTGTTCATATACATATTCTAATGTACCATCTCCATCGATATCCATTCTTGAAAGAGCATAAGTAGGTCTCTTGTAAGTACGGAATATTCCTATGTGGCCATATTTGAAGAAATCATCTTTGAAATCTTTGTGATATGATTCGCTATATTGGTGTTGGTAAGAACCCAAGATGTCAAACATTACATTCTTGATAAAAGCTGTAGAACTTTCATCAGAAGAAAGTTTTTGAGTAAAGTTTGCAGTTATTTGATAACTGTTACCTGTAGATTCTGAATTGTTACCATTGTTTAATAGCATTGAAGCAACAGAACCATCCTTGCTTTTGCTTGTTATGTATTCACCATTAAGTTTCAAAGAAGAGTTTTTAGATAGACGGAAATCCAAACCACCTTCAATATAGAAAGTGTTACCCCATAGGTTAGATTTACGACCAACTCTTTCGAAGTCTTTAGCTGTTAGATAAGAAGCAGCACTTTGTACAGCTCCTGTTGTTGGGTCATAACGCAAAGGATTTTTTTCAAGGTCTGCTATTACATCATCTTTTGCCATATAGTAATATTTGTCCTTTTGTCTTCTCCAACCGTCAGCTGTGTAAGAATCAAAACCACTTAAACGGAAACCGATTATAGTGTTTTTAGTACCAGTTTCTTTATTGGCCTTTGTATAGATAGGGCCTGTCAAATAGAATTCAGGTCTGTGATAACCTCTTGTGTCGAAAGGTTCTGATGTTCTGTAAGATACCATACCTTCGAACTTGTTCTGAGGTGGTTTCAAAGTAATGTTTGTTGTACCACCGATAGACTCACCATATTGTGCAGGAGTACCACCCAATATGACTTGTACTTCTTGGATAGCAGTCTTAGGGATGTTTACTGAACCTTGTTTCTTAGCACCTCCTACATAGGTCTGCATATTTGATTCACCTCTGGCACTACCTGCAGAACCATCGTTATCAGAGATACCTCCAACTTGCGCAATGATTCCATCAACAGAGTTAGCAGTCATCTTCTCAATCTGGTCAGATGAGATACGGCTACCTGATGTTGCGGTACCTTTTTGAATCAACTCTACTTGGTTTTCAACAACAGTTACTTCAGTTAAAGCTGTAGATGTTTGTTTAAGAGCAAGGTCTCCACCAGCAGAGAAACCAGTAGCAGATACTCTTACACCTTTTTTCATAACTGTGCCATAACCCACATACGAAGCTTTAATGTCGTATGTACCAGGATCCAATGGTTTGATTTGATAAGTACCATCCATTCCTGTCTGGGCTCCACCCTTCTGTTCGCCATTCTGTTCTACAATGACATTTACAAATGGTAGAGGCTCTTTAGTTTGTTCATCTGTAATGGTACCCACAAGAACACCTTGTGCGTACATTACCACGTTGGCTGTCAATATCAGCCCAAGCGTAAATAATATTCTTTTAAGCATACTCATTATAGTGTATTGTTTTATTTTCTATTTTTATTTGTAAGGTCTATCCAATATGATTGAATAAATAATAGCTTTGCGTAAATCAAATTTTTCTTTTTTCTCGTTATTATTTATTCCTACCTCACTGTTTGGAACTTCTCTTGTTGTTTTAGTTGTTTCTTTCTTTGTTTTATTTTTTTCAAACGAAGTTTTAGAAAATTGTTCCTTTGTTTCATCACCACCTAATATAACCACATCTTCCTCTTGTCTGCTTTCAGATTGCTTTTTCCTAGAAGATGAAAACTTTATAAGTAGTAGTGCAACTAACAACGTTGTAATAAAAGAACCCATAACTAAAACATTTTCAAAGTTATATCAAGAAACGCTTTATTAAAAACTAACAAAGCATTTCTTGATTGTTATTATTTATTTCTTTTCCAAACCTTTCTTTGATGATTTAGTTATCAACGCATAAGCTGTTGGACAAGCAACACACAATGAAGCGAAGCAACCTGCAGCTATACCTACGAACATTGAGAATGAGAATCCTCTCAAACCTTCTCCACCAAAGATGAAGATAATCAATAGGGTAAGCAATGTTGTTCCTAATGTGTTGAATGTACGGCTTAATGTTTGATTCATAGCGTCATTCATCAACTTACCATATTCGCCCTTAGGATAAAGATTTACATTTTCTCTTACACGGTCAAATACGATAACTGTATCATTTACAGAGTAACCGATAACTGTCAATACAACAGCCACAAAGTTTTGGTCAACCTCCAAACTGAAAGGCATGATTTTGTTGAATAATGAGAATGTACCAACAGTAATCAAAGCATCAAAAGCCAATGAAGCCAAACTTGCAAGACCATATTGCCATTTCTTGAATCGTATTGCTATATATATGAATATAAGAGCAAGTGAAATCAATACGGCAATAATTGCAGAGCGTTGAATATCTTCAGCCATTGTAGGACCTACCTTTTCTGAAGAAATAATACCCAATGGACTTGTTGCTGTTGAACGGAATTTTTCCAATGTAATAGTATTGTCTTTGTAGAATGACTTGGTTCCATTGAACAACTTTTCAATAGCTTCGTTATTTACTACCTCATTATCTTCTTTTATCTTGTAGTCAGTTGTAACTTTAACTTGATAGTCTGGTCCAAAAGTTTTCACTTCAGGTGCAGAACCGAATTCTTTAGTCAAAGCTGAACGAACTGCTTCTGGTTGTACATCTTGGTCGAAACGAACAACATATGTTCTACCTCCTGCAAAGTCAACACCCATATCCAAGCCTTTGAATGTCAATGAACCAACAGCTATAACAGCCAAAACTGCTACAATTATCCATTGTGTTTTGTGACCACCAACAAAATTAACTTTTGGATCTTCAAGGAAATGTTGTGTAAGTTTTGTATAGAAAGAAATATTTCTCTTTTCGCCATTCTTTCTCTTTAGAATTGATTCAAAAACAAGTCTTGAAACGAAAATACCAGAGAATAGGGTTGTAAGGATACCTATACATAATACAACTGCGAAACCTTGAACAGGACCGCTGCCAAAGTATGCAAGTACGATACCAGTCAGCAAGGTTGTAACGTTACCGTCTATGATTGCTGAATATGCAACCTTGTAACCATCAGAGATTGCAGAGGCGATATTCTTTCCTTTTGCCAACTCTTCCTTGATACGCTCATTGATAATAACGTTTGCATCGACAGCCATACCCATAGTAAGCACAATACCAGCTATACCAGGCAAAGTAAGAACTGCACCCAATGAAGCAAGAACGCCAAACAAGAAGAACAAATTGACAACCAAAGCAATACAAGCTGCTATACCTGCAGTGCTATAGAAGAATATCATATATATAAGTACTATTATGATTGCAAATATAAATGATATGATACCAGCCTTGATTGATTCTTTACCAAGTGAAGGACCAACAACAGACTCTTGAACTATTTTGGCTGGAGCAGTAAGTTTACCAGATTTCAAAATGTTTGACAAGTCTTTTGTTTCTTCAACTGTGAAAGAACCAGAGATTTCAGAACGACCACCATCAATTTCTCCATTTACTCTTGGTGCAGAATAAACAACACTGTCAAGAACAATAGCTATACATTCGCCAACATGGTTTCCTGTGATTTTAGCCCACTTTCTTGCAGCATCATCCTTCATTACCATTGAAACAACAGGGCTTCCCGTTTGATTGAAGTCGTCTTTTGCATCTGAAATAACATCTCCATCTAACAACGGACCATTCTTTTCAACATGAACTGCATATAATTCATATTCATTTGTCTTATTTATAGGTTTAGCAGACCATAAGAACAACAAATCTTTTGGAAGTTTTGCTTCTGCTCTCTTCAAAAGACGATTGATTTCTGCTCTGTTCTGACCTTGTGCAGTTGCAACTGCCAATGTCATTTGTGTTCTGCTTGGAGTAAATAATGAAAGCAATGGGTTCTTCTTTGCATTGGCATCAGCCTTAACTTCTTGTTTTGCCTCTGCCACTGTTGCTGTCATTGTTGAGTTAGATTCTGTTGCAACCTCTGCAAGTTCTGTTTCCTCCTCACCTGCAATAGACAACCAAGCGTCCATATCTTGCAAAGCCTTAACAGCCTTGCTCATATCTTTTTCTACTAACCAGAATTGCAATTGAGCACTACCTTCCAACAAATTGCTAACACGTTGTGGGTCTTTTACACCAGGCAATTCAATAAGAATTCTTTCGGTAGCGTCCAACTTTTGAATTGTAGGCTGAGCAACACCGAATTTGTCTATACGCTTTGACAATACCTGATAAGTTGTTTGGAAAGCATCGCTACATTGTTTGTTGATAGCAGATATAACCTGAGGATTTGTTGAAGTCTTAGTTATACCTTGTTCTTTTAATTTAGTGCTGAAGAAAGCTGAAAGAGAAACATTCTTCTTTGCATCAACAACATCTGCGAAACGCTCAATGAATTTACCACCTTTTTCTCTGTGAAGTTTAGTTGCCTCATCAATAAGAGATGTCAAGGTTTCATCTTCTGGATTAACAGCAAGATTCTTAATGACATCCACTGTTGAAACCTCCATCATAACGTTCATACCTCCCTTAAGGTCAAGACCAAGATTGATTTCTCTTGCCTTGCACTCCTTGTAAGAGAATTTACGCATGAAAAGGAAATTATAAACAGTTTCTTCTGAGATTGAGTCTAAGTAAGCATTCTCCCTAGCTGCAGCTATTGAGTCTTGGTATACTACCAAGTCTGCATTTGACATTGTAGTTGTCAACTTCTTCACCTCATTTGCAGCGAATGTCTTGGCATATTTTTCAGCTTTGCTTTCAACCCTTTTCGTTATAAATGTGAAAGATAGCTGATATACGCATATCAAGGCAAACACTACTGCAATTACTTTAATAGCTCCTTTGTTCTGCATATACTATTTGATTTTGTTTATAAATTTACACTTTTAGGGGTGCAAAGTTACTCGTTTTATTCCTAATATGGAAATTTCTTTTATCTTTTTTTTAGAAAAAATTTCATTTTGCAAATTTACGGAAACTTAAACGTTTGAAAACAAAAAAATTATAATTTATTTTTGAAAAACAATCGTGAGAAATTTTTAGTGGTGTTTTAAGAGTTTGAAATTAAGTCCTTGTTTCAAAAAATTAGAACTTTGAAAGAAAAAATTAAAACAAGGTTTTAGAAAATTTTTCCTTGCTTTCGGTGTATGAGAATAGAAGAATTTGCAAAATAAGCGATAATTAGTAGCTAAAAATCTATTTTGCAATAACTTAGAGATAAAAATAGCAAAAACATAGTCTTTTATCAATAAAACAGTATAAACCTTTGAAAACAAAATTGTTAAATAGGATTTTTGATTTACGATGTCTTTTTATAGGAAAAAAGTATCAAAAAAATTCTAAAAATCTGCCGAAGAAATAATATCTTTGCACTTTAATACAATTCTAAAAATAAAATATTATGACAGAAAAGGTAGTAAAACTAATTAATGACAGTCCGACTGCTCGTTGGACAGCGCTGATTCTCATCGCACTTATGATGTTTTTCGGCTACATGTTTGTTGATGTAATGTCTCCTCTACAAAGTTTAATAGAGAAAGAAAGAGCTTGGGGACCTTCAGCATTTGGAACTTATGCTGCTGGAGAATACATACTTAACGTATGTGGTTTCCTAATCATTGCAGGTATAATCCTTGACAAATGCGGAATCAGATTTACTGGTACTTTATCAGCATCTTTAATGCTTGTTGGTGCATGTATCAAGTTTGTCGGCATTAGTGATTGGTTCCAGGGAACAGGCTTTAACGAATGGCTTGGCACTTGGTGGACAGCAATGCCAGGTAGTGCAAAAATGGCAGCTTTCGGCTTTATGATTTTCGGCTGTGGTTGCGAAATGGCTGGTATTACCGTTTCAAGAACAATTGCTAAATGGTTTGAAGGCAAAGAAATGGCTCTTGCTATGGGTTTGGAAATGGCTATCGCTCGTGTTGGTGTGTTTGCTATTTTCTCTATATCTCCTTGGCTTGCAAGTGCTTTGGGCAATAGTATATTTGGAAAAGAAACTGTAGTTGCTCCTGTTGCTTTCTGCACAGTATTACTACTTATCGGCTTGATATTCTTCCTTGTTTTCTGCGTAATGGACAAGAAACTTGACAAGCAAATGGGTGAACAAGCAAATGGTGCAAGCGAAGAAGAATTCAAAATCAGTGATGTTGGCAAGATTTTGTCAAGCAAAACATTCTGGGTGGTAGCTTTGCTTTGCGTTCTTTACTATTCTGCTATCTTCCCATTCCAAAGATATGGTGCAAATATGCTACAATGCAATATCGGAGATATGTCTCCTCAACAAGCTTCCAACATATTCCGTTGGTTTCCTATCGGTGCAGCTGTAATCACACCATTCCTTGGCAACTTCCTTGATAAAAAAGGTAAAGGCGCTACAATGCTTATCTTTGGTGCTTTGTTGCTAATCATCTGCCACCTTGTATTCGCATTTCTTCTTCCTGCAACTCACAGCAAGATTTTAGCTTATGCAACAATTGTTGTATTGGGAATTTCATTTGCTTTGGTGCCTGCAGCTTTGTGGCCAAGTGTTCCTAAGATAATGGACCCAAGATATTTGGGTAGTGCTTATTCTCTAATCTTCTGGGTTCAAAATGTAGGTCTTTGCTTTGTTCCTATGCTTATAGGCAATGTTCTTCAGTCTTCAAATGCTGATAATCCTGCAGTCATAGCAGCAAAAGCAGCAAAGGCAGATTTCATCCCTTATGACTATACTATGCCATTGGTAATCTTTGCAAGTTTTGGTATTCTTGCTTTATTGATTGCAATTTATCTTAAAATAATGGATAAGAAACATCATCTTGGTTTGGAAGAGCCTAATATCAAAAAATAATTTGATTGATTTATAACAAAAAAGTCCTGCAGAAATGTAGGACTTTTTCTTTATAGTACTGCAAACAAGATAGATAGAAAGAATTTTAGCTACTCTATCATCTGAAATTGCTTAAAGCCAAATGTAGCGAGAATTAAAAATTCAAGACAATCGCTCTGCCGTAATTCATTTTTTCAATTCTCAGCGATTAAAAACACTTAAAAATCTTTGTAATAAGTTTGTTTGCAAAAAGTTACACTAAAAATAAAATCACAGAACTTTTGTTGCGTTTTCAATAGGCTATATCTTTATAATCTATTGCAAACAAACACGTTAAGACAAAGAAAAAGTCCATTGCATTTGCAATGGACTTTTGTTTATTGTAATGAGATTGATTACAATGTTTGAACTGTTTCCAAAAGGTCTTTTCCTTTTTGAACTGCATCCAAATTGACTGGTATCAACTTGTGATGTCTTTCAGGAAGAGAGTGTTCCAAACCTTCTTTAATGTATTCTTCTGTAACAACAGGTTTAACTTTCAAGAAACCTCCAAGAACCATCATATTGAAAACTTTTGCCATACCCATTTCTGCAGATTTTTCTGTTGCAGGAATTTTATAGATATTGATATCTTTTCTTGTTGGAGCTTTTGTTATACCGTTAGGGTCATAGATTAGAAGACCACCAGGTTTAACAGCGTTTTCAAATTTGTCCAAAGATTGTTGATTAAGGATTATAGCTGTGTCGAATTGGCTGATGATAGGAGAAGATATTCTATCATCTGAAATGATTACTGATACGTTTGCAGTACCACCACGCATTTCAGGACCATAAGAAGGCATCCAGCTAACTTCTTTTCCTTGCATTGCACCAGAGTATGCAAGTATTTTACCCATAGATAAAACACCTTGTCCTCCGAAACCAGCGATTATTATTTCTTCTGTCATTGTCTTATTGTTTTTATGGGTTATTTAACATCAACTAAATCTCTGATTATTCTACTATCATCAGGATTGTATTCTCTTACTATCTTGCCATCGTCCTTTATGTCTCCAAGAACATATTTAGGGAACATATTCTGACGCATCCATTCGTTTGCAGCCACTGGAGTCATCTTCCAACCAGAGTTACAAGTTGAAACGAACTCTACAAATTGAGTACCTTTTTTTGCAGCTTGGTTCTCAAATGCTTTTCTTACTGCAGCTTTTGCTTTTCTTACGTCTGCAGGAGTTGATGCTGACTGACGAGTAACATAATTTGTTCCAGGCAGTTGAGCTATAAGCTCTGTGATTTGCAATGGCCATCCGTTCAAATCAATTCTACGACCATAAGGTGTAGTTGCTGATTTCATACCAACCAATGTTGTAGGAGCCATTTGACCACCTGTCATACCATAGATAGCATTGTTAACAAAGAATATAACTATGTTTTCGCCACGGTTGCAAGCGTGAATTGTTTCACCAGTACCTATAGCTGCAAGGTCGCCATCTCCTTGGTATGTAAATGTATGATTATCTGGGTGAAGACGTTGTATTGCTGAAGCAAGGGCAGGAGCTCTACCATGTGCTGCTTCTACAAAGTCAACATTAAAATAATTGTAAGCCAATACTGAACAACCTACAGGAGCAATACCTATAGCTTTGTCTTGTATGCCCATTTCTTCTATAACCTCTGCAATTATTCTATGGATTGTTCCGTGAGGACAACCTGGACAATAGTGCATAACAACATCGGTAAGAACATCTGTTTTTTTATAAACAAGATTTTCCGGTTTTACTATTTCTTCGTTAAACATAACTCTTAGCCTTTAATTAATTTGTTTTCCAATGCTTCTACTACTTCTTGTGGTGTTGGAATCATACCACCATAACGTCCGAAATATTCTACTTTGCATTTGAATTCAGATGCAAGTTTTACATCTTGAACCATTTGTCCTGCAGACATTTCTACTGAAAGCATACCTTTTACTCTTTGTGCCAAAGCCTTGATAGGTGCTGTTGGGAATGGGAACAAAGTGATAGGTCTCAACAAACCTGCTTTAATTCCTTTTTCTCTGCATAGTTGAACAGCTTTGTGAGCTATACGAGCACAAGAACCATAAGCTACGAATACATATTCTGCATCATCGCACATGATTTCTTCATACAAAGTATCGTTCTTTTCCATTTCACGATATTTTGCTTGGAAACGATGATTGTTCATTTCTTGTTTTGCAGAATCAAGTTCCAATGAAGTAACTATGTTGTGGTCTCTGTATGCTGGTTTGCCAAATGCAGCCCAAGGAGCATTCTTTGCTATTTCTTCATTAGTCCAACGAGGAATATAGTCGGTTACATATACTTTTTCCATTACCTGACCTATAGCACCATCTGAAAGTATCATTACAGGGTTTCTGTATTTGAATGCTATATCCCAAGCCTTGAAAACAAAGTCGTACATTTCCTGAACGCTTGCTGGTGCCAAAGTATATAGCTGATAGTCTCCGTGTCCGCCACCTTTAACTGTTTGGAAGTAGTCTGCTTGAGAAGGTTGAATTGTTCCCAAACCAGGACCGCCACGCATAACATTTACCAACAAACATGGAAGTTCAGCACCTGCAAGATATGTTACGCCTTCTTGCATCAAAGACATACCAGGTGAAGAAGATGAAGTCATAACTTTCTTACCTGTTGCAGCACCACCATAAACCATATTTATAGAGGCAACTTCACTTTCGGCCTGTAGAACGACCATACCTGTTTTTTCCCATGGCTGTTCTGCCATAAGGTGTTCCATAACTTCAGATTGCGGGGTTATAGGGTATCCGAAATAGCCGTCGCAACCAGAGCGAATTGCAGCTTCGGCAATCGCTTCGTTACCTTTCATCAATTTTAACTCTTTTGCCATTTCTTTTAAGTTTTTTTCGTTTATAACTTAGCTTTGTAAACACTGATAACTCCATCAGGACAAACCATGCCGCATGATGCACAACCTATACAGTCGCCATTGACCATTTCAGCATAATTGTATCCTCTACCGTTTACATTTTTTGATAAAGATATAACTTTCTTAGGGCATACAGATGCGCATACACCACAACCCTTGCAGCGTTCTTTATCAATTACAATTGCTCCTTTTATTGCCATTGTCTTATTGTTTTAATTTGTTAATAATTTTCTTGTATTGAAAACGCAAAATTAAGATTTTTTTTTCGTTTTGCCAAGAAAAAAAGCAAGTATTTGTATTTTATCTTCGAAAATTTGTTGGGAAAGTATTGTGTAACTGCACGAACTATAACTTGTTATTCATTCGAAAGCAAAGACAGCGTTCCAATAAAATGAAACGCTGTTTGAAAAAATTATTCCTTTGTTTTAATTTACCGAAACGCCGTTTTATTTTTTGGTGTTCTTGGTTGTGGATTTTACTTCGTGAATTATTTCTCCTTTATCGTCTATCATTCTGAGTATAAGTTCCTTATCATTTACAGAGACAATACTGAATCCTGCTTTGGAACTGCAAAAGACCGTACCTTCTATTGCTTTAACCTTGCGAGACAGCGATGCAGAGGAATTTGTTACGAATTCTGTCTTACAGTCTTGATACTTAATATGTTGAAAGTTATGAATATGACCATTGATATACATATTTACATTATTGTGCTTTTTTAGGATTTTGCCAACGCTGTTTTGCATATCTGTTCTCTCCACCTCATCTTTTGGAGTTTCTGCATAGACTGGATGATGTCCCATAACTATTATCCAATCTTCCTTGGCAGTGTCGAGAATAGAGTCAAGCCAGTTTAGTTGTACCCTATCGTCTTGCTGGTATGCATCGGGATAAAATTCTTTGTGGAGTCTATACTTGCTTATCAGAGGTGTGGTGTCTATGAAAACTATTCTCAAAGTGGAGCCCTTTACTTCAAAAACTTTGGTGTAGTATCTCGATGGCATTTGCCAACGCATACTCTTGTAGGAATAGTCCATGCATGCTTGAGTATTGCCTCTGTATTCGTGATTACCCAATATAGGAAACCAAGGCAGCATAAGTTCAGGATGAGAATAGATTTGTTCATAGTTGGTGAGCCACAAAGGGTCGTCTATACTGCGTACTCCAAGAAAATGATGCACATCTCCCACCGCAACAACAAATTCCGGACTTACGCTTTCTTCTGCCATTGTCCCCATAAGTTCTGCTATGGGTTTTTGTTGATAGTATCCGTTTCTGCCAAGGTCGTTTGCCACATAGAAATTAAAATAACCTTT
>JABUUQ010000002.1:438868-440772 GCA_021443125.1 Bacteroidales bacterium | reverse complement strand
TTGATTCCGGCGTTGATTCTCATACCATAGTATTCCACCTGCATTGTGCGTTCCTTTTCTCCTTGATAGTAGCGAAGAGGTTGGTTAAGAAGGTTGGTAGCCTCAGCATACACTGTATATTTTGCCTTTTTGCCCCATGAGTAACTTGCGTTAAGGTCGAGATAATTCACATTGTCGTAGTAGCGGTCAAGTTCTCTGCTGCCAAGATTCATTTGATCTACGAATGCAGAAGCAAAATTATAGGACATTCTTACGTTTATACCATTCTTTTCAAAATATAGTGAAGCGTTGGCGGTGTGTTCTGGAGAGCCAGCCATTTTTATGTTGTCGCTATCTTTGATACCAAGTCTCGAATTGTAGTTGCTTGTAGTGCTGTGGGTGTAGGTGTAGGTTCCATAGAAGCCCAAGCATTTAAGACTCTCGGCCAAGAAAGAGAAATCCCTTTGATATGCAAATTCCAAACCGAATACTTTTGCATCGTAGGCGTTCATATTTTGTGTTACGGTGAATGTTTCGGTGTTTCCTGTCAAACCTATCTCTTCTCCTTTGTAGTAGCCCAATGTTTCAACATTCACATCCTTTATATTCTTGTAGAAAGCACCTGCACTTACCAAACCTATTGATTGGAAGTAGTAGTCGGCAGACAAGTCAAAGTTGTAAGAAGATGTTGGCTTGGTTTCAGGGTCGCCTATTACGGCTGTAAGGTCTGAAAGGTTGTAACTCTTGTTTGCAATAAGTGCTGAGTATTTTGGTCGTGAGATTGTTTTTGTTACAGAGGCTCTAAGATTGCCGTCCTTGTTGAATTTGTATTTCAAAAGCAAACTTGGCAATAAGTTTGTGTAGTTGTTTTTGTATTCTCCGGTAGATTCCAGACGTTCGTTCTCGTTTTCATCCATTATGTAATTAACTCCGCTTGTTGTAAGGTCGGTTCTTTCCACTCTTAAGCCTGCAACCATATCCAAACTGTTGCCTAATTTCTGGTCAAAACGAATGTATGCACTTGATATCTGTTCATTGGCGTCGTAGTTGCCTGCTGCATATTCCAAAACCTCTGTGCCGTTTTCTTTGCTGAAGTCTATACCGCCCAACCACTCTCTTGATATAAATTGTGTGCCTATCGGATAGTTGCTTCCACACATAAAGCCGTCTCTTACTTGGGTAGAAAGATGATTCTGCCAGTCTCCTAACACTGCATCTTCATAAGAATAGGTTGATTTCTCACGATTTTTGTTTTTATTCACATATTTTGCTCCAAATCTCAGTTTATTGGCATATAATCCCGTATTCATTGGAAGTTCAAAGTTGATTCTTGCCTTGTATTCGTTCTCTGTGATTGTTTGGTTTGAGTTGGTAAGTTCGCTAATCTTCCATCCACTTTCAGAAAAAGAAGGAACATCCAAAGTGCAATAAGGTTGTTGTTGGCCCACTTGCTCAAAATTGCCGCCAAAGTCTGGTCCGCTGAATTTTACAGCTGCATATCTTTCGTTGGGTCTTTCTTCGGTTGCCCTTGCATAGTTCAAAAGCCAGTCCATCTTCAGTCTGCCAAAATGATGTTCGCCTCCAAGGTTGAAATCTGCCGTTTGCTGCAATTCCAATCTTGCATTGTTTTCATCTTCACTGCCTGCCTTTGTCTGCAATACTATTGATTGTTTTGAAGCTCCCGAAGAAAGTTTTTTATAGCTTATTCTGTAGCGATTTTCCCAGTCATGACGCAAATTGTATATGCTCTTGAATGTTATTTGGTGGTTAGGGTTGAATTTGTAGTCAAGTGCCAAAGAATAACTCTGACGCTGGCGTGTTACATAGTATTGACGTAGTTGCGCCTCTTTCAGTCTTACCTGATCATCTTTTATTTCGTACTCAAATTCTGTATTGTCGGAACCATTAGGAGAGTATTGATAGGA
>JABUUQ010000002.1:430780-438823 GCA_021443125.1 Bacteroidales bacterium | reverse complement strand
TATGTTGCTCCGAATGTGCCTTGTGGCTTGCCTGACACCATTCCAAAGCCAGAACCCAAAGTGAAGTTCAAAACTCTGTTGTAGGGTGTGTTTTTTGTTACAAGATTTATTGCTCCTCCTATGGCATCTCCGTCCATATCAGAGGTTACAACCTTGTTGAGTTCTATTGTTTGTATCATATCGGCAGGGATAAGGTCTAACTGCACATTTCTTGTGTCGCCCTCTGCAGAAGGAACTCTGTTGCCATTGACTGTTACGGAAGTCAAATCGGCACTTGTGCCTCTAACTTGTCCAAAGCGTGCTTCTCCTTGGTCGTATTGCACATTAACGCCATTTACTCTCTTCAACGCATCGCCTATGTTGGCATCTGGAAACTTACCCACTTGGTCTGAACTTATCACATTGCTGACACCCATAGCATTTTTCTGAAGGTTTATGGCTTTCACCTGTCCTTGAAATGGTCCTGTTACAACAACTTCATTGAGTTCGGTGCCTTGACGAAGAACAATGTTTTTCTCTATCGTTGCACCCTCTTCTATGGTTATTTGCATTATCTGCGATTTGTAGCCCACATAACTTACCATCACTTCATAGGTGCCTGGCTTTAGGTTGGCAAGGTTGTAGAATCCGTTTATATCGCTTATCACTCCTATATGTTCTTTCTCTATGCTTATTGTTGCCCCTGGAAGCGTTTCTCCGTTTTGGTCAACAATTCTGCCTCTTAACGAACCTGGTGCAGAGGCTTCTTCGCTTGTTGCAAGGTCTATTGGTTTTGCATAGGCAGTCATTGGCATTGCTACCATAAGCATTGTTGTCAAACAGACTAATCTTTGTACATTTTTTTTCATAAGTTTGAAATTTTAAGAATTATTGTTTTTTCTTTTGCAAAATTATTCTGACGATATTTCAAACCCGTTACAAAGATGTTAAAAGATTGATAATATTGTGTTAAAATTATGTTTCAAACAAAACGGCGTTTGGAAAAAATATAACTTGCTTTCGATAAATTATTATGGCGTTTTATTTATTTGTAGTAAAAATTTCTATAAAAGAAATATTATTATTATCTTTGCAAGCTTAAAATCATAGTGATTTTGCATATAGAAAATTTTTCTATTTAATTAAATAACAATATAATAACATGGCAAGAGAAAAGAAATTCTTAACTTGTGACGGTAACCAGGCGGCTGCTCATGTTGCGTATATGTTCAGCGAATGTGCAGCAATATACCCTATTACTCCGTCTTCTCCTATGGCAGAATATGTTGATGAATGGTCTGCTAATGGTAGAAAAAACTTATTTGACGAAACTGTTAAATTGGTTGAAATGCAATCTGAAGCTGGTGCTGCAGGTGCTTTGCATGGTGCTTTGCAAGCAGGTGCTTTGACAAGTACTTTCACTGCTTCTCAAGGTTTGTTGCTTATGATACCAAACATGTATAAGATTGCTGGTGAGATGCTTCCAGGCGTATTCCATGTAACTGCAAGAACTATTGCAGCTCACGCTTTGAGTATCTTTGGCGACCATTCCGATGTTTATGCTTGTCGTCAAACAGGTTTCGCTATGCTTTCTTCTGCATCAGTTCAAGAAGCTATGGATTTGGCAGGTGTGGCTCACCTTGCTGCTATCAAAGGCAGAATTCCTTTTATGCATTTCTTTGATGGTTTCCGTACTTCTCACGAAATACAAAAGATTGAAGCTCTTTCTAACGAAGATATGATGCCTTTGGTTGATTGGGACGCAATAAAGGCTTTCAAAGACGATTGTTTGAACCCTCATCACCCTGTAACAAGAGGTACAGCACAAAATCCAGACGTATTCTTCCAAGCAAGAGAAGCAATAAATCCTTACTATGACGCAATACCAGACATAGTTAACGATTATATGCAGAAAGTTGGCGAGATTACAGGCAGAACACACAAACCTTTCGAATACTATGGTGCAGAAGATGCAGAAAATATCATAGTTGCTATGGGTTCTGTAGCCGACACAATAAAAGAGACTATAGACTATCTTGCAAAACAAGGCAAGAAACTTGGTCTTATCACTGTTCATCTATATCGTCCTTTCTCTGCAAAATACTTCTTCAATGTATTGCCAAAGAGCGTAAAGAGAATTTGTGTTCTTGACCGTACAAAAGAATGTGGTGCAACTGGCGAACCTTTGTATCTTGACGTAGTTGAAATGTTCAACCAAAACAAAGAAGTTGCCACTCCTATGATTATCGGCGGACGCTATGGATTGTCTTCAAAAGATACAACACCTGCTCAAATGCTTTCAGTATACGAAAATCTTGTATCTGCAAGCCCAAGAAACAAATTCACAGTAGGTATTGTTGACGATGTAACAAATCTTTCTCTTGATGTTCTTCCAGAGATTTCAATGGCAACTGAAGGCACTTTCGAAGCCAAATTCTATGGTTTGGGTGCAGATGGTACTGTTGGTGCAAACAAAAACTCTATCAAGATTATAGGTAACAATACCAACAAATACTGCCAAGCATACTTCTCATACGATAGCAAGAAATCAGGCGGTTTCACATGTTCTCACCTTCGTTTTGGCGACAATGTAATCCGTTCTCCTTATTTGGTAACAACTCCAGACTTTGTTGCTTGCCATGTTTTCTCATATCTTCGTCAGTATGAAGTATTGAAAGGAATAAAACCAAACGGAACCTTCCTTTTGAACTCTATGTTCGATGCAGAAGAAACTGTAAAGAAGATGCCTGTAAAGGTTAAGAAGATTTTGGCAGAAAACAATATAAACTTCTACATTATCAACGCAACAAAAATTGCTGAAGAAATAGGTCTTGGCAACAGAACAAACACTATTCTTCAATCTGCTTTCTTCAAGATTGCAAATGTAATACCTTACACTCTTGCAGTTGAAAAGATGAAAGAAGCTATCGTTAAATCTTACGGCAAGAAGGGTGAAAACATAGTAAATATGAACTATGCAGCCGTTGACCGTGGTGGCGATGTTGTTAAGGTTGAAGTTAAGAAAGAATGGTTGAACGAAGACGAATCAAAAGACGCCATAGCAAACAACCATCCAGAATTCATAAAGAATATTGTTGATGTAATCAATGCTCAAGAAGGCGACACTCTTCCTGTAAGTGCTTTCGTAGGCAGAGAAAACGGCACATTCCCTGCTGGCACTGCAAAATACGAAAAGAGAGGTATTGCATCTAATGTTCCTGTATGGGATGCTGACAAATGTATACAATGTAATCAATGTGCTTTGGTTTGTCCTCATGCTGCAATACGCCCATTCCTTATAAATGAAGAAGAAATGAAATCTCTTCCTGAAGGCACAGCAACAAAGAAAGCCAACGGAAAAGAATTCGAAGGTCTTCAATTCCGCATTCAAGTTTCTCCACTTGACTGTACAGGTTGCGGCAACTGCGTTGATGTATGTATTGCTAAGGAAAAAGCCCTTACAATGACTCCATTGACAGAGGTTGATGCAGAAAAAACTCGTTGGGATGCTATTATCGACAACGTTTCAAACAAGGCTAACCTTACAGATATAACAAAGAACATAAAGAACTCTCAATTTGCACAGCCATTGTTTGAATTTTCTGGTGCATGTGCTGGTTGTGGTGAGACTCCTTATGTGAAACTTATCTCACAATTGTTTGGACCAAGAATGATGGTTGCCAACGCTACTGGTTGTTCTTCAATCTATAGTGCTTCTTGTCCTTCAATGCCTTACACAACAAACGCAGAAGGCAGAGGACCTGCTTGGGCAAACTCTCTATTCGAAGACAATGCAGAATTTGGTCTTGGTATGGCTACTGCAACACGCAAAATGAGAGACAGAATAGAAATCCTTATGAGAAAAGGATTGATGTGCTCTAAATGCTCTGAACAAGAAAAAGCATTGTTCCAAAAATGGATAGACAACCGTGAAGACTCTATGGCAACAGAAGAAGTTTACAAAGAACTTGTTCCTATGCTTCAAGAATGTGGTTGCGATATCTGCAAACAATTATACGAAAATCGTCAATTCATCACAAAGAAATCTCAATGGATAATAGGTGGTGACGGTTGGGGTTACGATATTGGTTATGGTGGCCTTGATCATGTATTGGCAAGTGGAGAAGATGTAAATGTTCTTGTTGTCGATACAGAAGTTTACTCAAACACAGGTGGACAAGCATCAAAAGCAACTCCATTGGGTGCTATTGCTAAATTTGCTGCATCTGGCAAGAGAGTAAGAAAGAAAGACCTTGGTATGATTGCAACAACCTATGGCTATGTATATGTTGCTCAAGTTGCAATAGGTGCAAACCCTGCACAATACATCAAAGCATTGCGTGAGGCTGAAGCATACCATGGACCATCACTTATTATTGCATACGCTCCATGTATCAACCACGGTATCAAATCTGGTATGGGCAAAACACAGGCAGAACAAAAGAAAGCCGTTGAGTGTGGTTATTGGCACCTATGGAGATACAATCCAGAAAACGCCGACAAACAAGAAAATCCATTCACTCTTGACTCTCAAGACCCAGATTGGAGCAAATTCCAAGCATTTATCGATGGCGAAGTTCGTTACAACTCATTGAAGAAAGCCTTCCCAGAAGAAGCAGCAGAATTGTTTGCCGCTGCAGAAGAAAACGCAAAATGGCGTTATGCTTCATACAAGAGAATGGCAACAATGGATTGGAACAAATAACATACAATCAATAAATCAACATAAGTCCGTTACAAAATAGTAGCGGACTTTTTTGTTGCATAAAGTTGTGGAGAAAATATTGCAAACTATAAAAGTGTTAAAATAATTTGTAAAAATCAAAGAATTTTATAACTTTGCAAGTGGGTTTCACTCATCTTGTTACACATACAAATAATATAGACATAAAATTAAAATGATAAGTAGGTTTAAAGCATCAAATTTTACTGTTTTCACAGAATTAAATGTTGAATTTACACCAGGCATAAATTATTTATTGGTCAAAATGGGACAGGTAAAACACATTTATTGAAAGCTGTATATTCTGCATGTTGTCTAATAGATAATAAAATCGACAATCCATTTGATCGTAAAATTAATGGAGTATTTACTCCAAATAGCATCGGCAGACTAGTTCATCGTGCCGTTGGCCGAAATTCTGGTTCTATATCAGTTTTTCGAAAAAAAGATAATGAAGTAAAAGAACGTTCTATTACTCTCCGATTGACAAGTCAAACTAAAGTCGAGGTTAAACAAAATGGATGGGCAACTAATGAAAATGTTGAGGCGATTTTCATTCCTGTAAAAGATATGTTGGCAAATGCTCCAGGATTTCGCTCTTTATTCAGCCAAAAGAAACTATCATATGAAGAAATCTATTTAGATATCATAGACAAGTCTTTTGTTCCTATTGCGCGTGGAAAGCTTAGTCCAGAAAGAGAAAAGTTATTAAATATTCTTAATGAAGCTATGTCTGGTAGAGTCATTGAGAAGAATGAAACATTCTATCTTAAAAACAAGACTGGTGAATTAGAGTTCCCTTTATTAGCTGAAGGTTTTCGTAAACTTGGTTTACTATATCGCTTGATTCAAAATGAATCTCTCACACATGGTAGTATGCTTTTCTGGGATGAGCCTGAAGCAAATCTTAATCCTCAGTTGTCGCAAACTGTAGTAAAAATTCTTCTTGAACTTTCAAAAATGGGAGTTCAAGTTTTCATAAGCACACATGATTATATTCTGTTAAAAGAGTTTCAATTAGCAGTTACTGAACAGGATAATGTTATATATCATGTTTTATATCGAAATAACAATGGGGATATTGAACACTCATCTACAAAAGATTTGGATGAACTATCACCGAATGCTATTGATCGCACATATGCACGAATTTTAGATGATGAAATTCAAATAGGTCTTACAAGATTATGAAATTAACACTAACAGAGGAAAAATTTGAGTTTGATTTTCCAAACGCAAAAGTTTTATACAAATTCGACGAAACAGATCCACGCTTACCAACCTTTCATGGTGTTCCTATGAAAGCAGTTGATGTCATGGCAGAATTTGCTAATTTCCAATTGTGGATAGAAATAAAGGAGTTTCAAATCTCTGATATAGCAACGATGAAAAAAGAAGGTGATCAACGCAAAAAAACAGATAGTACTCATAACAAAACTCATCTAATAAAAAATTTGAAATATAAATTTCGAGATACTTTTCTTTATAGATTCTGCGAGAATAAATTAGATAAAAAGATTATTTATGTGTGTCTTACCAACTTTGATGATGCTCTCAATGGATTCTTTAAAAGAGAATTAAAAAAGCAAATTCCTACGAATTGCGCTTCTAAACGATGGCAAAAACAATTGTTAGATGAATTTCATTTGATGGTTGTAAATATTGACTCTTGGCAGAGAAACTTTGAGGATAAATTTGGAATATGTAGAAAAATATAAGATATTGTAAATAGGAGCTAATAATAATTCTTCTTTAAACTATCCGTTGTAATTCAGCAACATATAATTGATGAAACGATCTCTATTAAAAATTGCATGTATTGGTGATAACTATAATATTTTATAAATTAAATTGATACAAATTGTTCGGTATTTCCATACTAAAGATTATCCATAGTTTGATATAAATACATCGTAATTTACAATCTATTTCCTGTCAATACTCCAAGTATTCTTGGTGTAAAGCGTTTAAGAGTATAGAAAAGAAGTATGCAAACTACAATTGTAACTATAGGTGTGAGAACTAGATGGAGAGTTTGAAAAGTAACTGAATCAGTACATAATACCCACCCCAAGACTTTATTGATGCCAGTTCTAGAATAGTCATAAATTAGAATATTCTGTGTTGCGTAAATAAAGAAAGTTGTAGAAGCTAAGCTTATCATCGTTTCACATTTCCATTTTGCGACAATTCTAGAAGCAACACAAATGGCAGAAATTACTCCAGCCAAGTTAAACCATGGTTTAACTATGGCTATAAGTTGTGGCTGATTGTATATGTCAGAAAATAGTACAACAATAAAAGTAATGGATGTTATGGTGTAAACTATTTTTTCAAAATGCATAAAGGTTCTCACAAGATCCAGTTGATTTATACTGAGATAGGCTCCGATACAAAAAAACAGAAATCCTGTAATTGATAAAGGAGAATATTGTATCCAAATGTTTGATAGGTAGCAAAAAATGAGAATTGCTAGCAACCATTTTCCCAATCGACGGATAAGAAAGTAAATTATAGGGCTGAGAAGTACAATAACTATCAAATTTCTAAAGAACCAAAATTGAAGAAGTACAGGACCTGTATTGCATGGACTATCAAATATTCCGAAACACCACAATCCTCCTTCCCAATGAGAAGAATCCCACAATGCATGCCAAGATAAATGAGTTTGAAGAAATTCATTCAATGTTGGAGAGTGATACGTAAACTCTAATAATACATAAACCACAATATAAATAATGTTCCAATAAATGTATGGCATAATGAGTGTTTTGAAGCGGCTACGTGTCTTAGTAAAATAAACAGTCTTATTCCATTCACTAATCTTACGGAAATATAGAAAGCCTGATATGAGGAAGAAGGTTGGCACAGCAATACTAGAAAGTGTGTGAGACAGTGTACTTGCTAAAATATCAAAGCACCATTCGCCGACATTTGTTGGAGAAGTGAAAAGCATGGGGACATAGTGTATATATACAACCATACATGCCAATGGAAATCTTAAGAATTTTATAGTTTTCGATGTCAATTTATCACTTTCCATAACTATTTGTTTGTTCTTATATTAATCTACTTTGACTTTAATAAGTGAGAAACTCTTAATAAGAGATTCTCACTTTGAATAAATACATTGGAAATCAATATTATAAATTAAATTTATGCCTTATTTAATGTAAAATTTTGAGAAAATAACAGACAAAAGTGCATTATTAAATTTTATTATCTCACTGAAATGTAGTAATTTTGCACACATAGTGAGAATCTCTTATTAAGAGATTCTCACTTTTGTATATGTATGGTTAAATTATCTTACAATAGTATTTCTCATACAAAATTAAAAC
>JABUUQ010000002.1:427470-430537 GCA_021443125.1 Bacteroidales bacterium | reverse complement strand
AGAGTACGTACATAAAAAAACAAGTTTTATGTACTACTCCTCTATCAATTAAGATGCGTTGGTGGGTAATTCTATATAGTGCACCATCCAACCAACGCTTTTTCGAAACTGCTGAAAATCTCTGCAACGCTCAGTAACTTCGTTACTTTACTTGGCTACCGCAGTGTAAAACCTTTCTACTCTGATAATTACTGCATCGTTCGGCATCGTTGATGCTTTACTCGGCTGACGCACTGCATTGTTCGCCACTATGAAAGGAGCAAACTCTATACTCGCTAACAATACAGCGACTTGACAAGCTGGTGAAGGCAAGCATTGAGAAAAACGCACAGATGCAACAAAATATCGCTACAAATTTAGAGTCTGCGTTAGAGGAAAAGGCGAAAGCAAAGAAAAGCGACAAGGAAGATAATGTTGTGCTTTACTCTATTGAGGATGAAGGGGAAGATATAGAACAAGAGCAAGAAAAACAAAAGATTGGTAATGCAGTTGTTGGATTGCTTCGTAAAGCTGGTATTGATGTAAGGACTGACAAAGAGGAAATGCAGAAAATACTAAATGATGGAGATATATTGTTAGCAAAAAAACTTTCTAATCTTCAAAATGCTGAAAATATTATTAAGTCTTGGTTAGAAAACCAGAGTCTCCACAAAACTTTTGTATTAGAACTTCCACAAATAACAAAAGACCTTATTCGCAAACGCATAGGTATTAGTGTAGATAACCATATAATTACTTCTGATGGAATACGCCATGGATTGAAAAATCATGGAGTAAATGGAAAGAAATTAAAAGATACAAGTATTCCTATTCGTGTAGAGGATGCACAACTTATTCCTTATATTATGACAGCACCTGATAGAATAGAAAAAGGTTCTATTGATAATATCGGACGAGATAGTATAAGATTTATTAAGACTTTATCAAATGGTGTTGTAGTTGTTGTTGAGAAAGAAAACATAACAAACCCAAATGATATGGAAACCATAAACATTTGGGCTGAAATGCCTTCGTCTAATGTCACCAATGCGTATGCAAAACATAACCTTGGAGCCACGTCCGAAACCGTCACCATTAGCATAAAAGACGCTACAAAAATACGAAAAGATGCTGAAAATGCAATAGAAAAGGATAATTATTTGCAGAAGATGACTGTTTGGCATGGTTCNTCTTGTCGCTTGGGGTAAAGACAAGTTAGGTGCTTTGAGAAGTTCCGTTGATGAGTGGAGGTATATTGAAAAACTACAACAATTTATCGTTGAAAATGGCGGTAATGTTGATGTTAGAAAAATTTATTATGGAAAATCCATCCCCTTTACTCTTTAACCAAGGCGGCATTTTTTCAGTCAAGTTCTTCTATAGACTCGTTAATGTTTTCTTTTACACTCAGATTAGGCATAGCGAAATCATCTTCTACTTCATTATTTGAATTGGCGTCATTCCATGCTTCGACAACCCTTTTCCAATTATATATGCCGGGTATTTTCTTATAGGGTTTCAATAGCCATTGTTTCACTGCATCTCGTACATTTGCAAGACCGCCCCAAGATTTAGGGTAATTGTTCTTGGTTCTCCATATAGACATTTTTAAGATATCTTCTATCTTGATTTCCAATTCTATTTCTCCGTGATTTATAAGTAGGTGAAAATGAGGAGTTTTTGTTCCTTGCAAATCCTTTTCACCATAAACCCAGATTTCAGCATTTTTTGGAAGCTGGTCATAATCCCTTGAAAGTTTAGCCATTTCGTCCAATCTGTGCAAATCATTAAAGTTGTATGCCAAGATTTGCTTACTTTGAGAATGTCCCATTCTATCGGAATCCCCGATACGTATTCTTTTTTTCATTTCTTATACTGTATTAAATTTTATAACATCATTATTTTCAGCAAAGTTACGTCATATTTATCACATTTCCAAAAATCGTGGTTATGCCATCGCTAAGTCGACAAGAGCCTCAAACGCCTCAACATTGTTGCGGTGATTCAATCTGAAAAAGAACTCGTCAACATAGGACTGCAAATGCTTTGCCGAAATGCTCCGTATGTGCCTCGTTTCAACAATGCCCAAACGACTCTATCCCGTTTGTGTGTATGCTATTCACAAACGAATAACATACGTCATGATTCACTTTCAAATGAACGAAATTAGAGGTGTTCTCCCATTTGTTGTCAAGGATATTATAACTGGATAACTGGTCCGTCATGATGGTGGTGTTGTCCTTGCACACCTTTTTGAGAATCCCAAGAAGCTGCTTCCCATATAATGTTTGTCCCACTTCATTGGGTAGGGTGATGACGGCGTATACACGACTAGTATTCTTTTCATCGACGCCGACATAGGTCTCGTCTATCTCCACTATCGCTTCAAATGTTTGCGAGAAGTCCTCCCTGCCGATTGCTTTGCAGATAAGGTTCAGCATATGCCAGGTGCTCTTATATGTCTTCATACTTAGTTCGCTCTGCAACTGTAAAGCAGACATTCCTTTTCTGCCAACCAACACAAGGTTGATTGCATACAGGTTATGGTGTGGTTCTCAAAGATAGTTCCGCCGAGAGTTGAGAACGCTGTGTGATAGTTGTTGCAAGTACATACATATCGTGTTGTATTTCTGCCTATATACCTTATGAACACTTCCACACTTGGGACAATAATAACCAGCGGCATCTTTTGTCTTCACCAAAAAGTCTATTGCGTTTTCATCTGTAGGGAATCTCTTATAGAAATCAAAAATCGTCATCGTCGGTAGTATTTATATATAAGCATAAGCAAACGGTGGATCAACAATGCTTAATAGACATCATGCCAGACAGTCAAGCTGCAATGACAACCTTACACTACTAAAAGGGATAGTTTCGTTTGAAAAAGACAGATAGCAAAGATTTTTCAAATGTTGCTTACAATCCTTATATGCACTCCTCACTTTCAATGCTTAACGACCAGTTCTTCCAAACTTACACAATCCTTTCGTAGTGCCTAATAATCAACTATTTACAAGCGCAATTTTTCTACGACTAACAAAATTGCGACAAAAATGAGAAAAAGTTTGTGTCGCACAACAAATTTTGC
>JABUUQ010000002.1:421657-425367 GCA_021443125.1 Bacteroidales bacterium | reverse complement strand
AACGATATAGCATTTTTGCAATTAGAGAAGGAATGGCGAGGTTAATCGTTGGTATTCTTCAGAGTATTGGTTATCAAAGGTTCTAATGAAAATTTGTTGTTCGGTTAGAGTTTTTGACTCTTGGGAAAAAACAATAATTTTTCTTTTTGCTTCTGTGTTGGGTTTGGCAAAAATAAGGGTTTTATACTCTGCAAAATAGTTTTGTGAGTTAAACATCTTTTCAATGCTATTCATCTCGTTACAAGGCAGAATAATGGCCAATTTAGCGTTCTTGGAAGCAATTTTCATAGCCGACAATACAAAATCTTCCAAAGTAAGAGAAATGTTGTGACGGGCAAAGGTTTTTCTATCGGTTGAGGCAGGCAGAGAGTTTGTGAAATATGGTGGATTGGACACGATTAGGTCTATATCTTTTTTAGAATAATTAGTAGCAAAATCCTCAAAAGATATGCGTTGTGCTTTGAGTCTGTCGTGCCATGGGGTTTGTGCGAAATTGCCTACACTCTCCTCTACTGAGGCTTGGTCTATGTCTATGGCTATTATTTGTGCATTAGGAAAAATTTGTGCAGAGCATAAAGCAAGAATGCCACAACCAGTGCCTACATCAAGGATGTTGTTTATATTATGTGGTGTTGTTTGAAAATAATCATTTAGGCAAGAAGCAAGAAGAATGCTGTCTGTGCCTACTTTCATTGTGGAATTGTTGTGATTCAACGAGAATTGTTTGCAAAGAAAGTCCATATTATTGCACATAGAAAAACTGTTCAGCACTCTGAAAAAGGGAATACTGAACAGTTGAAATTGGTTTATAGAGTATTAGTATGTGTCTTTTACTCTTCTTGAAGCAGCGTACATAATACGCAATGCTCCTGATTTTCTTAACTCTTGTTTAACATCGGTAACATCACCCATACGAGTATCTTTATCGCATTTCAGTGTTGTTGTTATGAATTGACGGTCTGCTTCGTCTCTTGATGCTCTTTCGCTTTCAACAAAAGCAGCAATATCTGAAACTTCGCTCAACTGGTCATTCAACTGAATACGAGTACCTGTACCGAATTTTGCATCCAAAGGCACACCTATGTATATGTTGCTTGCAAGAGATTTTTTCTCTAATTTTTGGATTTCTGAAGCCTGAGGAACATCGTATTTGACAATTACCGTGCTTTCTCGCATTGTTGAGATAATCATAAAGAAGAACAACAATGTGAAGACAATATCGGACATTGAGTTACTGTTCAATGCAGGTGCTTCTTTATCGCCACCTCTATTAAATTTTGCCATTATTATTTTCCTCCTGTTTTTTGTCCACCAACATTCTTAGGTTCTGCCTCTGAAATTGCAGCAGGGATAGCCTTATCTATGGCTCCTTTTTGTGCTGTGTTGCAATCAGAGTATTTTCTGCCGAATTTTTCTTTTGAAAGGTCATCTCTTAACTCATTGACAGCGGCAACCAATTCATTTTGAACATGAAGATACATTTGATATGATGTACCACGGTCGTTTTGTAGAGAGATTACACCCTTAGAAACCTCCACCTTGCCTAATAAATCTATATCTTTTTGCTCTTTTTCAGGTAGATTTGGAAGATTTCTTGGGTTGCCAAGAAACTCTTTTGCTCTATCTTTCAAAGATGTGATATCACCAGGTTCGCCATTAACCAAAAGTTGGTCATTCATATTTACAAGAACAACAAATGTGTTTCTCTTGTGGATTTCTGGTGGTGTTACATTAGGATCAGATGGCGGTGGCAATCGTCTTTGTATACCTGAATCCGTATTTATTGAAGATGTCAATAGGAAAAAGGTCAACAACAAAAACGAAATGTCGGACATTGCTGAACCATTCAATGCTGGTAATTTTTTACTACCTTTTCTTGCCATTGTTTTTTCCTATTTTAATCGTTTTGACACTTCTGAATATACTACAGATATAATTAAACCTGCAAATAATACATATACTGTATAGCATGCTGCGCCTATCCATTTTGATACTGAATAGTCTGCACCTGCTTTCTCAAATGCAGTCTGTGGCACATCTGTACCTGAAGCCAAGAAATAAGAAACAAAGAAAGCTACAATAGTAATTCCTAAAATTATAAGATATCTCGCTTTATTTTCTATAGCTTGTTTTATTAGGAATATCGCCATTCCCAAAGAAGCACATATTGCAAAGATAAATACTACCCAATATGCAACTCCCCACATAGCATTAGCAAGTGATTGTTCTGCCACAGGAGCGTCTGATTTGTACAACATAGCGTAAGCTACTGCACTAATACTTGCAACAATTGCTATTACCAATGCTATTATAAGTACTAATTTATTTTCTTTTTTCATTTATTTTTCCTCCTTGGTTTTAATAAGTAAATTGATTAAGCCTGCACTTCATGCATAGCTGGGAAATCACGGAAATTTACTTTTTTATATTTTTTACAAGGATGTCCATAAATGATATAGAAGCATCTTCCATTGTAGTTACAAGGCTTTCTATTTTTGATAGAAGATAGTTGTAGCAAATTTGAAGAATCAATGCTGTAATAAGACCGAATACTGTAGTCAACAACGCAACTTTCATACCACCTGCAACGATAGTTGGAGAAATATCACCTGCAGATTCGATATCGTCGAATGCTTGAACCATACCAACAACAGTTCCCAAGAAACCGAAAGATGGAGCGATAGCAATGAACAATGAAATCCAAATCATATTGCTTTCCAATCTTGCCATTTGAACGCCACCATAAGATGTAAGAGATTTTTCTACATCTTCAAGTCCGTTTTCTACTCTGTCAAGTCCTTGGTAGAAGATAGAAGCAACAGGGCCACGTGTATTTCTACATACATTTTTAGCTTCTTCGTAGTTGCCGTTTGATACGTTTTCTTCAACCTTTGCTAAAAGTTTGTTTGTGTTTGTTGTTGCAAGGTTAAGGTAGATTATTCTTTCAATAACCAAACCCAAACCAAGAATCAAACAGATAAGTACTGGAGTCATCCAACCAACACCACCTTCTATATACTTTGTCTTAAGCATTTGGTGGAATGATGTTTTTGTAGCCTCTGCAGGAGCTTCTGTAGTTTCTGATACTGTAGCTTGTGTAGCTGTAGTTTCTGATACTGTAGCTTCTGTTGTCGTAGTTGCAGTTGCACCTTCACCAGCAGCAAAAGCAACATTTGATACGAATACTGTCAACAATAACATTATTGACAAATAAGCACATACTTTTTTCATAGTTTTTTAATTGTTACTTGTTTTTAATTATGTTTATTTATTATTTTTCAATTCTGAAAATATCGTGCAAATTTACAAACTTATTTTCATAAGACCATAATTTATTTGTATTTTTTTGGTATTTTCTATTCTTCTGTTGTTTCTTCTATCTTATTTTCAGTAACTAAGACCTTGTCTATTCTCAATCCGTCCAAATCGACAACCTCTATTACAAAGTTCTCCCATGCAACTTTTTCACCAACTTTTGGAACCTTGCCAGTCTTTTCGAGAATAAGGCCGCTGATTGTGTTGAAATTGTTGCTCTGGTATTTGTCCTCTATATCAAAATAAGAAAGAAAATCATAGAAAGGATACTGTCCATCAATAAGATAGCTATTGTCATCCCTTTTCACAAAAGAGCTTTCTTCGTCCAGTTCGTGCATTTCGGCAGAATTATCCACCAATGCCTCGAGAATATCGGTCATAGTTATCATTCCCTG
>JABUUQ010000002.1:419455-421437 GCA_021443125.1 Bacteroidales bacterium | reverse complement strand
TCGAGATTGCTTATTATTTCTGTTATGGTCTGGTCTTGTTCCACCCATTCCAAATCTGTTCTTGGTGCCATCAAAGACACTATCTCCCTATCGCTCAAGTCAAAAACCCTATTGACTATTTCTTGTTCCGTCTCCTCTATCTCTCCTGCATCGGCACTATCGTCTATTATGGATTTTATCTCTTCTTCGGTTGCGTTCTGGCTTGCTTTGCTCTTTATACCTAAAAGGGTTGCAAGTCCTGCTGTTGTTTTGGAAAGAAGCCATACGAAAGGGAACACAATTTTAGACAAAACATTCATAGGCTTTATTATGATGCCTGCTATCTTTTCGGGATTGGACAAACCTATACGCTTTGGCAACAATTCTCCAAGCACCAAAGTAACGAAGGTTGTGGCAATAACAACGATGATTCTTGCAAGTATTGTGGCAAAAGTGGCATCAAGGTTGAATTTTATGAAGAATTTGGCAAGACTGCCTATGTATTGTTCGCCAGCATACAAACCTGTAACAAGTCCTATGGCGGTTATGGCGATTTGTATGGTGGAAAGGAACTTGTCGGGCTCTTCCACAACTTTCAGCACTGCCTTTGCTTTCTTGGAACCTTTCTTTGCGTTGGAATCCAAACGGCTTTTTCTCGACGAAACAACAGATATTTCCGCCATAGAGAACAATCCGTTCAACAATATGAATAATAGTATTATAAGTATTTCCACTTTGGGTTAGTTTGTTTCGTTTTGTTCAAATTCGTTGTCTTTCTTTATCTGCTTTTCCCTTACAAAAGCTGAAATCACAAGCAGACAAACACCTATGGTTATGGATGCGTCGGCAAAATTGAAGATAGCGTTGAAGAATCTGAACTTATTGCCACCAACAAAAGGCATCCAGTCGGGCCATACCGTATCTATCAAAGGAAAATAGAACATATCCACCACTTTGCCACAAAATACGGGAGCATAGCCATTGCCCTGAAAAGCCGAAGCTATGGCAAAAGGTGTGCTTTCCGAAAAAATGATTCCGTAAAACAAAGAATCGATTATATTGCCCAAAGCTCCTGCAAGTATAAGTGAAAAAGCGTAGATTGTAAGCTTGTTGGTATTTTTCTTCACAAGACTATTGAGGTAGAAAACTATCACAACAGAAAAAATAATTCGGAAACTTGTCAGCAATACCTTGCCTGTCATACCTCCAAAGGCCATACCAAAAGCCATACCTTTGTTTTCTATGAAATGAATCCTGAACCAATCCTGACCACACACCAAAATCTCATCTCCTATGCGGAAATGGGTTTTGATGTATATCTTTATTATCTGGTCTATAAGCACGATAACAAAGACAATTGCCAAAGGTGTTTTGAGATTTTTAAGCACTGCTATCTCTTGTTTTGTTGCATTTTTGCCTCTATGCTCAATGTTGCATGAGGAACAAGTCTTAATCTTTCCTTTGGTATAAGTTTGCCTGTAACTCTGCAAATGCCATAGGTTTTGTTTTCTATTCTCAACAATGCAGCCTCAAGGTCTTTTATGTATTTTTGCTGACGAGATGCCAAACGAGCATTTTCTTCCTTTATCTGCACATTCACCGACTCATCTTCCATTTGTTTGAAAGTTGGGCTTGTGTCTTCTGTATCGTTGGAATTTGTGCGAAAAGCCTCAGCCTTCAATTCCTCGTAATTTGCTCTGGCTATGGCAAGTTTTTCGTTTATCAGGGCTTTGAATTCCTGCAATTCTTCGTCGGTATATCTTAGTTTTTCTTCCATAATTGGTTGTTTTGTGTATAGTGATTTTGGGTGCAAAGATATAAAAACTTTTCCAATTCAAGAATTTTTTGTTTTTGATTTGCCTCTTGCTTGTTTATTTTATTATGATGTTGTATTTTTGCAGTATTAAATTTTAAGTAAAAAATAAAACGAAAGAATAATTTTTTGAAACAAAGGAATAATTTTTTCTTTCTTTGTTTCATAATAACAAAACAATAAAACTATG
>JABUUQ010000002.1:404757-418459 GCA_021443125.1 Bacteroidales bacterium | reverse complement strand
GTTGCTTAAGGACGACAATGCTTTCTTGCTTGGCAACACAAAACATTTGCTTGCAAAAATGGGGTTGGAGGAAGAAGATGCATTGTTTATCTACGAGAAGATTGGCACGTATGTAAAGTATATGATGATAGATGAGTTTCAAGACACCTCTAAGCCCGACTGGACAAACTTCGAGGTGCTTGTAAATAACTGCCTATCAAGCAAAGCACAGTCAGTATTTATCTACGGAGATATAAAGCAAAGCATTTATCGTTGGAATGATGGTGATTCACAAATAATGAAAGACCTTATTACTAATGGAACTAACGATGTTGTGCCTTTGAAGGAGAATCACAGAACTTATGGAAATATCGTAACATTTAATAATGAGTTATTTACTAGTCTTTATTATCCTAAAGGAACAGATGTAACACAAACCGCAATAAAAGGCAAAGGCAAAGGTTGCGTAAGAATACAAATTTTGCCTAAAAAAGACAACAAGATGGCAGAAAGAGTATGGGAAGAGGTAGCGATGTATAAAGAGAAAGGCTTTGAGGGAAAAGATATTGCCATACTTTGCCGAAAAAAAGCACAGATAGCAGAAATGGTAAAATATCTGAGAAGCAATGGTGTTGAGGCTATTTCCGACACTGCTTTCTTATTCTCTTCTTCAGATGCTGTAACAAAGATTGTTTCTGCCATGAAGTTCTTGAACAATAAAGACTGTGAGGTTTCTATGGAGCATGCTTTTGGAGACTATGGAGATATAACCGAAGATGTCAAAAAAGACAAAAAAGCCTTCAAATGTGAAATCAAAAAGAAATTATGTGAAAAGAAGATTAATTATAAAGAGATGTCTACTATAGAATTGGCAATAGCACTTGCCTCTTTCCTTGAAGTCGATGAAGACACTTTCTTCCTGCCAGCATTCTACGACCACATACATAATTATATGAAAAGAGAAAGCACAAAGTGGGGCGACTTTCTAACCTATTGGGACGATACTCTTTGCAATCAGGCAGTAAATAATACATATAAAGACGCAATAAGAGTAACAACTATTCATAAGAGTAAAGGTTTGCAATACCCTATAGTAATTGTTCCTTATTGTAATTGGGGATACGAAAGTGAATTCAAAAACAACAAGTTTTGGGTAGAAAACACAACAAGACGATTTGCTCAGCCTTTAATCTATGCAACTAAAAACCAACTTACAGACACAGACTTTAACACTGAAGCCGAAAAAGAAAGAGCGTTGGAAAAGGAAGATGCTATAAACACACTTTATGTTGCTTTCACACGACCAAAATATTATCTTTCTGTACTTTCTAACATTGAGGTTGACGACAATAACCAACCAAAACTTCAAACAAAAGAAGGAAAAGATATAGAAAATGTTGCCACAAAATTATACACATACACGCACAAGACAGAAAACAAGTGGGAATATGAGTATGGCACGATAGAAGACAAGAAAGACACGATAGGAGATAAAAAAGAAGATGAAGAAGAAAAGAAAAAAACTATAGAAGTTGACGAATTAGATTTATCAAACAATCATCCAGTGTTCTCTCGTTCCAAAGCTGCCCGCAACTATTTCTTTGAGGACGAAAAAGAAAAAGAAGAAGCTGCAAATCAAAAAGGCACGCGTTTCCACAATTTTATGGAAGAGATTATTGTTGAAAAGGATTTGGAAAAAGTTTTGAAAGCATGGGAAAACAGAGGAAAAGACACCTCAAACATCAAAGAAGTTGTTGAAAAGATGTTAGCCTATGCCAAAGAACAAAAAACGCAATGGTTTGAAGGCAAATACAAGGTTATCAACGAAAGAAACATCAACCCTAAAGACGAAGACAAGAAAAATAAGGATGATAGTTTCTACACCATAGACCGTCTTATGATTGGCAAAGACAAGGTTATTGTTGTTGATTACAAATTCACCACAATCAACAACAATTTGGCAAAATATAAAGAACAAGTTAATAATTACCGAAAACTTCTTAATAACATGGGCTACAAGAATATAGAATGCTATCTTTGGTATGTAGATATTATAGATAGTGATAATGGTATAGATATTAACACAGAGATAATTGAAGTTAAAGAACAGTAAATAATTATGGAAAACAATACAGAAAAATTTTTATACAGAGTTGCTAAAAACATAAAGGAGCAAGGAACTAATTTTGAAGATACAATTATAATTCTTCCAAACAAAAGATCAACGCGTGGGCTTATGGATGCGTTGAAAGATGTTATAGGAAACACCTTTCTTGAGCCAGAGATTTTGTCTATAAGCGATTTGATTGCAAAGGTTATCAACGATACCAAAGAGGCTGAAAAGTTGCCTTTGATATATTATTTGTATGAATCTTATTGCAAAATCTTTTACGATAAACACCCTTTGCTAGCAGGCGAGGAAAAAGAACCTTTTGCAGAATTCTATTTATGGGGCGAAAAGTTGCTAAACGATTTTGACGAGATAGACAAAAATCTTGTTAATGCAGAAACAATTTTCCGCAATCTCAAAGACTATAAAGACCTTGAAAGCATCCCAAAAGATGTTCTTAGTGAGGAGCAAAGGAAGACATTAGAAGACTTTTTTAAGATAGATTTTGAGAATGGCAAGGTAAGAAAGAAATTTGCAGACATTTGGAATTGTCTTTTGGAGATTTATAAAGATTTCAACCAAAAACTTGATGAAAAACACCTTGCCTATTCTGGAAAATTAAAACGCAGATTCGTTGAATCATTGAATAAAGATAAAGATTTATTCCCTGACAAGAAATTCTTTGTTGTGGGCTTTAGCACTTTAGACGCAGCAGAGAGAAAATTGTTCAGCATTTTGAAAGATAACAATGCTGCACAATTCTATTGGGATATTGACAAATATTATCAAGATAATCCCCTTCAGGAAGCAGGAATTTTCATTCGCGATAACAAAGAACAATTCAAGATGAACAAAGAATTCCTTAAAAACAATTTTGACAGAATAGAAAAGAATAAACAAGAAATAAACATCATAAATTGTGCATACGAAACCGCTTCTTTGTCATATATAAGAAAATGGTACGAGAAAATCAAGGCAATAGAAGGTGTAAATCTCAACGAATGTGCTATAATTCTTAATGATGAAAGTCTTATAAGCCTTGTTCGCAGATCTCTGCCAAAGAAAGAGGAAGAGAAAGAAAAGGTACAGTTCAATATCACTATGGGCTACCCTTTCAAACAAAGCGGGTTGTATAATGATGTGATTGAAATTGTTGATAAATTAAAAGAAGGAGATTTTACGAGAGAAAAAATACACGAGGCAATAAAAGGAAAGGCCAAAGAGAAATACAATAAACCTCGTTGGGAATTCGATATGCTTAAGAAAGTGGATGAAACTCTTTGTGAATTTGCCGATGCTATCAAGGATATAAAACCAGAGGATTTGCCAAATAGTATTATTAAAAATGTTGTAAAGCAGGAGTTGAACAGTCTTTCCATAGATATAGAATCAGAGGAAAGTCAGGGCGTTCAAGTTATGGGATTGTTGGAGACAAGATGTTTGGACTTTCAACATGTTCTTATGCTTTCTACTTCCGACGATAATTTGCCAAAACTTTCTTCAAACACCGGCTTTATTCCTAATTCTTTCAAACAAGCATACAATATGATGACCTTGCAAAGAAAGGCGGGTATCTTTGCTTATTATTTCTACAGACTTTTCCATACTGCAAAAACTTTGGACTTTGTCTATACAACAGAAAGTGTTGGTGGCAATGTAAAAGAAATGAGCCGTTTCCTTAGACAGATAAAGTTTGAATTGAAAGACAGTTCTAAAACAATAAACGAGATAAACATGTCTGCCAATAAAAGATATGACAGCACTGACAAACGCAGAAGATTACGAGGAAACAACAACAAGATAAACATGTCTGCCAATAAAAGAGACAGCAAAGTAGTTAAAGGTCAATATGCTTTCAAGGAAGAAGAGGTTATAAATGATAATAAAGTGGTGGCGACAGATGAAAAACAAAAGATAGTTTATAGAGAACCACAAACGATAACAGAAAAAACAAGAACAATCTCTCCTTCTGCTTTGAATAAACTATTGGACTGCGAACTAAAATTCTACTTGTATAAAATAAAAGGGCTTACGGAAAAAGATGAGAATGATGACAAAACACATGCTATCTTTGGAAATGTTTTTCACGAGGCAGCAAGCATAATTTGTTCAATGCCTGGCTACCCTACCATATCCGATGAAGAAAAAGCCATTGAAGACGCTTTGGGAAAAGCTTTAACAGAAAACAAAGAAACTGATGAAGGCAAGAGAAACAAACGAGAAGAAGAACTCAAAGCCAGACAAGAATGCGTACAAAGGCTTCATCAAGATATACTAAAAGATTATCTTCGCAAACTATTAAAGAAAGACAAAGATGACAAGGTTACAATAATAGATTTGGAAAAAGAATGCTCTTGCGAATTGAAGATAGATGACAACACATTTGTTTATTTGCAAGGTCGTTTGGATAGAATGGACACACTACCCGACGGCACTTTAAGAATTGTTGACTACAAAACAGGCGGTGCAAAAGAGCATAAGTTTAATAAATACCCTAAACATAATACTGATTTCACAATAGACGAAGTGCTTGAAAGTATGTTTGAAAAGAAGGATAATGGTGAAAGAAAAAAGGACGGTGCAAACTATTTATTTGAAATATGCTGTTACTGTTATTTGGTGTATAGAAACGAAGAAAAAGACATACAACCTTGTTTATTATATCTTGCAGACATAGATGAAATGGCAATACAGTTCAACAAGGCTCCTCTCGTATATAATAGAGAATTCCATACGAAGTTTGAAGAAAAACTAAAAGAACATCTAAAAAAGACATTTGATAAAACTGCAGGAGATTTCTATGAAGGAGTATTGCTAAGCGATGATGTTACAAAGAAGTGCGATTATTGCGATTATAAAATACTTTGTGGAGTAGAAGAGAAAGACGATGATTAACTATAAGGAAACAACACTTGACAATTCGCTTAGAGTGATAGTCAATCAGGACAATACAACAGAATTGGTTGCTGTAAATTTGTTGTATAAGGTTGGTGCAAAAAACGAAGACGAGAATCACACAGGTTTTGCACACTTGTTTGAACATCTTATGTTTTCTGGCAGCAAGAATTTTCCCGATTTCGACAATCTTATCAACTCTATCGGTGGCGAAAGCAATGCTTTTACCAATAACGACTACACAAATTTCTATATAAGTGTGCCTGCCATCTATCTGGAGACTGTGTTGAGGATAGAGGCAGACAGAATGTGTAACCTTATTATAGATTCTCAGCATTTGGATGTTCAAAAGAAAGTTGTTACCGAAGAGTTCAAACAAAGATACCTTAATCAGCCTTATGGCGACCTTTACAAAGAGATGCGAGAACTTTCTTTCAAGGTGCATCCTTATCGTTGGCAAACAATAGGCAAAGATATTTCACATATAGAAAGTGCATCGCTTGATATTGTCCAAAATTTCTACAACACCTACTACCAACCCAACAATGCAATCCTTGCTATTTCGGGCAATGTAGAGGCAGAAGAAGTTTTTCGTTTGGCAAAAGAGATTTTTAGCTTCGGCAACACTCATACCAAAACGATAAACTATCAGCAGGAACCTCCACAAACCGAAAACAGAGAAAAGACTGTCTATCGCAATGTGCCGAGCAATATAATAATCATTACTTTTCCTATGTCTTCACGCAAGGAAAAAGAATTCTATGCCTTTGATTTGCTCAGCGATATTCTATCCACGGGCAAAAGCAGCAGACTCTATAAAGAACTTGTTTTGAATCAGCAGATTTTCACTGAGATAGATGCTGTGGTAAGTGCAGATGACGACAAAGGCTTGTTTATTGTTATGGGCAAATATGCAGATGACGCCGATATAAAGCAAGGAGAAAAAGCTATTTGGCAGGAATTGCAGAAACTTATAGAGAATCCACCAACGGAAAAAGAGTTTCAGAAGGTGAAAAACAAAAATCTTTCAACCTCAACCTTTGCCAACCTAAAAATATTGGACAAAGCGATGAATCTTGCTTATTTTGAACATCTTGATATGCTGTCTAATATAAACAATGACAAAGAAAACTACAAGCAGGTAAGCATAAACGATATTGTTTGCATAGCTCAAAAAACTTTCTTCGAGAACAAACACAACACCCTATTCTATCTTGCAAAGAAAGACTGAAAACAAGAGGCAAAAAGCATAAAAACAATACAAACAAGCAAATAAAAACACAAAGAATATGCAAGAAAGACACATAAACAGGAAACTGTATTTTGAGGAACTGTCAATTACGAGTGAGAAATATATAATCCCTTACATAGAAACCTACAAAAAAGTTGAAAACGGCCTTTCTGTTCTTGAAATTGGTTGTGGAGATGGTGGCAATTGCCTTCCTTTTGCATTGAAAGGCTGTGAGGTTACGGGAATAGACGTAAACACCCAAAGAATAAGCGAAGCAAGGCAGAGTTTTGCCGATAAAGGTCTAAATTCTCGCTTTGAAATCGACGATATAAGGAATTTGCAGCAAAGTTATGGCAAGTTTGATATAATTCTCTGCCACGATGTTATTGAGCATGTGGATAAAAAGGAATTATTGCTTATGAATATTTCCAAACTTTTGAACAATAACGGCATTGTTTTTTTGGCTTTTCCTGCATGGTATATGCCTTTTGGAGGTCATCAGCAGATTTGCACAAACAAGTTGCTGAGTCATTTCCCATGGTTGCACCTTCTGCCAAAAAGTATGTATGGTTGGGTGTTGAAACAGAAAGAAAACAAAGACTGTGTGGAGGAACTTTTGGATATCAAACGCACACAAATTACCATAGAGAGATTCGAAAAGATGATTGCAAGGGACAAACTTTTGGATATTGTGAATAGGAAACTTTACTTGATAAATCCTCACTACGAAACAAAGTTCGGATTGCGTCCAAGAGTGCTTCCAAAATGTTTTGCAAAGATTCCGTTTTTCAGGAATTTCCTTGCAACAACCTGCTTCTATATCCTTAAAAACAAAGACTAAGAAAGATAAAATTAAAACGCCGTTTCAAAAAAATAAAAGCAAGGAATAAAAAAATAATCCTTGCTTTTACTTTTTGCACTTAAATGCTTGTATTGTAGAACTACATTGTTCTTCCTGGATATATCTTCAATGCTTCTTTCAAACAGTTGATACCAGCAAGAAGGTCTTCTATCTTTAGGCAATAAGTTATACGAGCTTGCTTTCTTCCCTTTTCTGGGTCAGCATAGAAACCTGTTGCAGGAGCAAGCATAACTGTTTCACCATTAAGGTTGAAGTCTGTAAGCAACCATTGGCAGAATTTGTCAGAGTCATCTATAGGCATTTCTATTACAGTGTAGAATGCACCTGTAGGAGTAGGACATTTGCAACCAGGTATCTCGTTTATTGCTTTTACCAAGGCTCTTCTTCTTCTGTCATACTCATCATTAACTTCTTTGAAGTATGTTTCTGGAGTGTCTATGGCAGCTTCTGCAAAGATTTGTCCAAAATAAGGAGGGCAAAGTCTTGCTTGAGCCATTTTCATAGCAGCTGTCATAACTTCTTTGTTCTTTGAGATAATCATACCCTCTCTTGCACCGCATGCAGAGTAACGTTTAGAAACTGAGTCAAGAAGTATGGCGTTTTGTTCTATGCCTTCAATCTGCATAATAGAGAAATGTTTTTTGCCGTCATAGACAAATTCTCTATAAACCTCATCAGCAAAGATAAATAAGTCGTGTTTCTTTGCTATTTCAGCCAACTGACGCAATTCTTGTTCGGTATAAAGGTAACCTGTTGGGTTGTTAGGGTTACAAACAATAATAGCACGAGTCTTAGGAGTGATTGCCTTTTCAAAAGCTTCCATTGGAGGAAGTGCAAAACCGTTATCTATTGTTGAAGGTATGGTTTTTATTGAAGCACCACTGATTTTTGCAAAAGAGTTGTAGTTTGCATAGTAAGGTTCAGAAACAAGAACTTCTTCACCTGGGTTAAGACAAACATTGAACGCAAATTGAAGAGCCTCGCTACCGCCACAAGTTACTATGATATCGTTAGGGTCAAGGTTGATATTGTATCCTTTGTAGTATTCGCAAAGTTTTTTTCTGTAAGACAAGTTTCCGTTTGATGCTGTGTAGGCAACAATGTCCATTTTTGCATTTCTAAGAGCATCAACAGCCTCAGGAGCAGTTTTGATGTCTGGTTGTCCTATGTTAAGGTGGTGTATTTTTATTCCTCTTTCTTTTGCCGCATCTGCAAAAGGCACTAGTTTTCTAATTGCTGAAGCTTGCAAAGAAGCTCCCATTGTTGATATTTGTGGCATTTTCTATTTATTTGTTTATAAATTATTTGTTGATAACTTTTCCTTTAATCTTCAATACAACTCTGCCATTAGATGCGTTGCTTTCAACAGTTATTGACTTGTTGATAGTTCCAACATTGTTTGTGTTGTATTTTACTTTGATTTTAGCTGTCTTTCCTGGCATAAGTGGTTCTTTTGACCAAGAAGGTATTGTACAACCACAAGAACTTCTTACATTTGTAAGCATAAGAGGTGCTTTGCCTGTGTTCTTATAAACGAATTCGCACATACCATCGCCACCTTTTACAACTTCACCATAATCGTACTCAAGTTCAGTGAAAGTAATTTCAGCCTGTGTGCTTGCTTTCTTTTCGTCTTGTGCGTTAACTGTGAAAACTGTAAGCACTGAAAGCAAAAGTGTTAAAAATAATTTTTTCATTGTTTTAATGTTTTTTTGTTGTGTTATCTAATAATAAATTCTTTTTTCTTTATTTTGAAATCAAACTCTGTTCCAAAAAATTAAAACAAAGAAAGAAAATTTTATTCCTTGCTTTTAATTTTCTAAAACGCCNTTTCGTTTCAACCTTTCAAAACAACATTTCCAATAAGTTGTAAAACTATTTTTGGAGTTGCCTTATCGTTGCTCTTGACAACTATGCTTCTTTTTATTTCTCCCACAATGTTGGTGTTGTAACTAACTTTTATTGTGCTTGTTTCGCCTTCTTTTATGGGTTCTGTGGAATAATCTACAACAGTGCAGCCGCATGATGTTTTGATATCGGTAATTCTCAATTCTCCACTACCGATATTTGTAACGAAAAACTCTGCCACCTTCTGCTCTCCTTGCTGCACTTCGCCATAATCAAAGAATGTTTTGTCTATTGATATTGTAGGGTTGATTTCCGCCTTGTTCTTGCTGTCTGCTTTGCGTGAAGATGTCAGGTTGTGAAGAAAAGATTTCACAGGATTGTCTTTCTTCTGATTCTCTTGACAATACACAGCACCAGACATCAACAACAATGTCAGAAAACAAACGCTAATATGCAACCTTCTTTTTATCATAGCAAATAAAACGCAAAATTACAAAAGCTTTTTCTTTTTACAAAAAATTATTTTGTAATTTTGCAAAATATGAATTACGCAGCATTGGTTTCGGGTGGCGTGGATAGTTCTGTAATGGTCTATCTGCTTAAGGAAATGGGAATAAATCCTACCATTTTTTATATAATGATAGGTATGGACGACAGTGAATGTCCTAAAGAAGAGGATATAGAGATAACTTCCTATATTGCAAAAAAATATGGTTGCAAAATGGAGGTTGTGAATTTGCAGAAAGAGTACTTTGATACAGTTGTGAAATATACAATAGACACTGTGGAAAAAGGTTTTACGCCAAATCCTGATGTTATGTGCAACAGAATGATCAAGTTCGGTGCTTTCAATGACAAATGGGGCAAGGATTTCGATGTTATTACCACTGGGCACTATTGCACAACAACAATGATTGACGGTAAAAAGTTTCTTTCCACTGCAAAGGACCCTGTAAAAGACCAAACCGACTTTCTTGCACAAATAACCTATGAACAACTGAAAAAGACTGAGTTTCCTGTTGGTCATTTAGATAAAAGTGTTGTCAGAGAGATAGCAGAAAAAGAAAAGATGCCATCTGCATTCAGAAAAGACTCACAAGGCATTTGTTTTCTTGGCAAGATAAATTACAATGACTTCATAAAGCGTTATCTTGGCGAGAAAGAAGGTCATATTGTCGAGCTTGAAACGGGAAAAATCCTTGGCAAACACAAAGGTTTCTGGTTTCATACAGTGGGACAAAGGAAAGGATTGGGTTTGAGTGGAGGCCCTTGGTTTGTTGTCAAAAAAGATATTCCTAACAATGTGCTTTATGTATCGCAAGGCTATGACCCTATAACTCAATACGGCACAGAGATGAACTTGGGCAACTTTCATTTTATCACGGAAGATGTTTTTGGAGATTTTGAGGGAGAAAAGGAAATAAGTTTGAAGATAAGACACACTCCAGACTTTACAAAAGGTTGGATAAGCAAACATAACGATACTTATCACGTAAGATTCGAACACAAACTGCAAGGTGTGGCACAAGGACAATTTGGAGTAATCTACGACAAAGACAGTAAATTATGCTATGGCAGCGGTACAATAATATAGTGTTATGATACAAATAAAAGATATTACAGATTGTTTGGAAAAAGTGGCTCCTTTATCTTGGCAGGAGTCTTATGATAACTCTGGACTTATTGTTGGCAATCCCACTATGGAGTGTTGTGGTGTTATGGTTTGCCTTGATGTTTTTGAATCGGTGGTGCAAGAGGCTATAGCGAAAGGTTGCAATCTTATTGTTTCGCATCATCCTTTCATTTTCAAAGGAATAAAGAAACTGGACTTTGAAAGTGAGACTGCAAAAATACTCAGCCTTGCCATAAAGCACGATATAGCAATCTATGCCACACATACCAATATGGATTCTGCCGCTACGGGTGTTTCTTTCATGCTTGCAAAGGCATTAGGGCTTGAAAACATTTGCCGATTACTGCCAAGTAACGAATCAGACAATGCATATTTTGGACTTGGTGCTATAGGTTATTTGCCAAAGCAGACAAAGGCAAAAGATTTTTTGCTTAGAGTCAAACAGAACTTGGATTTGCCTGCCATAAGATACATAGGAGATGAAGAAAAAGCAGTTGAAAAAATTGCAATTTGCGGAGGTGCTGGTGCAGAATTCCTTGAAGATGCTATAAAAAACAATTGCGACTGCTATCTTACGGGAGATATAAAATATCACATTTTTCATAATACCGAAAATCGCATAATCCTTGCAGATATTGGGCATTTCGAGAGCGAACAATTTATTAAACAAAGAATTATTGAGATAATATCAGAAAATTTTAGTAACTTTGCACGCTTATTTATAAGTCAGGAAAAAAATAGAGTAAAATACATAATATAAATAGTGCTATGGCAACAAAAAAGATTAAAAAAGAAGAACCAGAAGTAGTATTTCACAATGATGAAGCCGATGCTACCGTTGAGAATCGTTTGAAAGCATTGTACAGACTGCAGAAGATAGAGTCAGAGATAGACAAAATACGTATCATTAGAGGTGAATTGCCATTGGAAGTAGAAGATTTGGAAGCTACAATAGAAGGTCTTTCTACTCGTATGTCAAGACTTAGCGACCAAAGACAAGAATTTGAAGACGCAGTGAATTCCTACAAACATGAGATAGAAGAACACAAAGTTCAAATAGCAAAATATACTGCCCAACAAGACAAGGTGAAGAATAATCGTGAGTTCGACTCTCTTGCAAAGGAAATAGAATTTCAAGATTTAGAGATACAACTTTGTGAAAAAAGAGTTAGAGAAGCCAACAGGAATATAGAAAACTTAAATAGTAGCATTGAAAAGTGTGAAGCCGAACTTGAGGAAAAGAAAAAGGACCTTGAAGTAAAGAAAGTCGAGCTTGAAGAAATCATTGCTGACACTGCAGAAAAAGAAGCTGAACTTCAACAACGTGCAGAAAAGGAAGCAGCAAAGATTGATGAAAGATATCTTACAGCGTTTGAGCGTATAAGAAAAAATGCAAAGAATGGTTTGGCTGTTGTTACAGTTGACAGAGATTCTTGCGGTGGATGTTTCAACAAAATAGCACATCAACGCAAAATGGAGATAAAAATGCACAAACATATCATAGTATGTGAGTATTGTGGCAGAATTCTTGTTGATGATGCGATAACAGAAGAAATAGATAACGAAAACATATAATAACAAATAGAATGTTTACTTACCTTAAACAAGGCATAGTAATCAATCAACCAAAGAATATCCTTATCGAAAACGATTTGATAAAAGAAGTTTCCGATAGGGATATTTCTCTACCAGAAGGTTGTGAGGTGATTGATTGCAGTGGAATGATAATTCTGCCAGGTGTTATAGATGCTCATGTTCATTTTCGCCAGCCAGGAGCAGAACACAAAGCAGATATGCAAAGCGAAAGCATGGCAGCTCTTGCAGGTGGCGTAACAAGTGTTTTTGATATGCCAAACAATAGTCCTGCAATAACATCACTGGAAAAACTCAACGACAAATATGCATTGTGCGAAAAGAATATGCGTTGCAACTATTCTTTATACTATGGCTTGACAAACGACAATACCGACGAGGCCATAAATCTTGAAAAAGGAAGCGTTGCAGGCTTGAAACTTTTCCTTGGTTCTTCAACTGGTAATATGCTTGTTGATAGAAAAGAAAGCATAGAAAGACTTTTCAAAAATTCTCCTTTCATTATTACGGCTCATTGCGAAGATGAACAAATCATTAGGGCTAATCTTGAAAAAGCTCATAACTTTGACACTTTGCCATACAACATACATTCCATTATTCGCAACGAAGAATGTTGTTATAAGAGCAGTGAATTTGCTGTTTCAATGGCAAAAAAATTTGGCACGCAGTTTCATTTGGCTCATCTTACAACAAGTAAAGAAATCTCTTTGCTTTCCAACGATAAACTGGCGAATAAAAATATTTCTTCCGAGGTTTCGCCAAATCATCTCTTCTTTTCAGAAGAAGATTACAAGGAAAGAGGCAACCTTATCAAGTGCAACCCATCCATAAAGACTGCAGATGATAGGAAAATGCTTCGTCAGGCTTTGAAGGAAGGCTATATAGACATAGTGGCAACCGACCATGCACCTCATCTTTTTGAAGAGAAAACAAAAGACTACTTTTCTGCTCCTTCGGGCATGCCTTCCATTCAGTTTTCATTACTAATGATGTTGGAAATAGCAGAACAGGAAAATTGGGATTTAAGTCTTATAGCAGAAAAAATGAGTGGTAATCCTGCAAAGCGTTTTGGCATAAAACAGAGAGGATTTATAGAAAAAAACTACTTTGCAGACCTTGTTTTAATCAGAAAAGGCAAAAAAACAATAGTAACTAAAGAAAATATTTTATCTAAATGCGCTTGGAGCCCATTGGAATGCAAAGAATTTTCTAACTCTATAGAAATGACGTTCTTAAATGGTAAAAAAGTGTATGACAAAGGTGTGTTTGCAGAAGGAAATTTTGCAAGAAAATTAACTTTTTTGTAATTTTTTGATAAAAAAGTTTGGTGGTAACAAAAAAGGTTGTATCTTTGCAAACGCAAAACAACGAGGGAGTATAGCTCAGTTGGTTTAGAGCATCTGCCTTACAAGCAGAGGGTCATAGGTTCGACTCCTATTACTCCCACGAAGAAAGATAGACCTTGTAGATTGAATTCAACAAGGTCTTTTTTATTTTGATTGACAAATGAATTTTTTGAGTTTTAATTCGGGATCACCATTGCTATTCACC
>JABUUQ010000002.1:402880-404625 GCA_021443125.1 Bacteroidales bacterium | reverse complement strand
GTTTTGTTGCTTGCAGTAACCCTTCTAACCTTCTTTTTTGCCAAAGCTATCTCTAAATGCCATAACAAAAGTCGCAGAAAAACTTTGCTTACTCTTGGAATTATCTTCGATGTTTCCTTCCTTATATACTTCAAATACACATATTTCTTCATAGACCTTATAAATAATGTATGGAACACCTCTATTGTTGCGCAAGATTACTTGTCTCTTTTTGTCAATAACACTTTTGGAACACATTTTTCCGTTTCCAAAATCATTCTTCCCGTTGGTATTTCCTTCTTCTCTTTTCAAGCCATAAGCTACCTTGTAGATGTTTATAAAAATCGCATAGACAGCAGTACAAGTTTTTGGGATTTTGCCTTTTATATAAGTTTCTTCCCTCAACTTGTGGCAGGTCCTATAGTCAGAGCAGACTCTTTTTTACCTCAACTGAAGAAACCATATTCTCTTTCAAAGGAAGATTTCAACCTTGCTTTCTTTTTCATCCTCAACGGCTTATTGAAAAAAGTCTGCATCTCAGATTATATTTCAATAAACTTTGTTGACAGAGTCTTTTCTTCGCCAGACACCTTTACTGGTGTGGAAAATCTGCTTGCAACCTATGGTTACACCATTCAAATCTATTGCGATTTCAGCGGTTATACAGATATAGCAATTGCAATATCACTTTTGTTTGGTTTTCATCTGCCTTTGAACTTCAATTCGCCATACAAAGCAGTCAATATCACTGATTTTTGGCGCAGATGGCATATTTCGCTTTCTTCATGGTTGAAAGATTACATATATATACCGCTTGGAGGCAATAGAAAAGGCAAAGTAAGGCAATATCTCAACCTTCTGACAACCATGCTTATCGGAGGACTTTGGCATGGTGCCAACTTGAAATTTATCTTTTGGGGTGCTGCTCATGGATTGCTTTTGTGCATAGACAAAATCTGGTCAAAGATAATCGGCACACTGCAAAACAACAAAATCTATAGAGTTTTCTCTATCTTCATAACCTTTCACCTTGTGGCATGCTTATGGATTTTTTTCAGGGCAGACAGTTTCAACATAGCCATAACAATACTGCAAAAGATTTTCGCTTCAGATTTTTCAATGTTGCCTACAATTTTTGCAGCATACTACAAACCCCTTTCAATAATTGCTTTTGCCTTGGTAATACACCTACTTCCTGAAAATTGCAAAAAAACTTACAGAAAATTTTTCTGCAATAAGAGTTTGGTGTTCAAATGTTTGATTGCAATTTTAGTTGTTTTCCTTATGGTGCAAATGAAATCTGCAGCAATACAACCTTTCATTTATTTTCAATTCTAAACAACTATTCTTTTTATAAGAAGAAACACAAAAATAAAACGCCGTTTCAGCAGATTAAAACGGCGTTTTATTTTATTGAAACCTTATTTGGATAGATTGTTTTCTATATCTCGCCACAATGCATTGTAGAGCAAATCACCCTGAAGATTGTAGCCTTGTGCTGTCATGTGCACATAATCGCTTTGCATCAAACCTTTTTGTTTCATTTTTTGTGCAGAGCCTGCTCCTCCAAGTATTTGATACATATTCATTACAGCACAATCGGTTTTCTTTGCCACAGAAATAATAATATTCTCTGTTTCCTTCATTCGAGGGTTAGGTTTCTTTTTGTGCCACCAGTTTTCCGAAGGCGTAACAAGAAGAATAGGAATATCTTTATGTGTATTACGTATTGTATTTATCAGTTGAGTGAGATTTGTCTCAAAATT
>JABUUQ010000002.1:396659-401743 GCA_021443125.1 Bacteroidales bacterium | reverse complement strand
GAAAGCATGCCTATTTTTTTTCTGACTTCTTTGGTTAGGCCTACCTTCTCTATCATATAATCCACCCTTTGTTTTCTCTCATTGCCCTTCAAACCGTGAATACCTGCAATAAATTCCAAAGATTCTTTGACATAAAGCTCGTTGTATAGAGGATTTTGTTCTGGAAGATAGCCTATGAGTCTGCGTATCTGCATTGGGACTTCATTTACATCGAATCCACAAACTTTTGCCTCGCCGCTTGTTGCAGGAATAAAGCAAGTAAGTATTTTCATCATAGTGCTTTTGCCTGCTCCGTTAGGTCCAAGAAGTCCAACAATCTCTCCTTCGTTTATTGCAAGAGTAACATCGTTCAAGGCTTTTTGTTGGCCGTATTGTTTAGTCAAATTCTTTATATCTATTGTCATCTTGATTATTTTTGCACAATTCAAGGTGCGAAATTACGAAAAATTGTTAAATTTGCAAATCATTTAGAAAAGAAATCTATGAAAATCCAAGTAAAAGAAACCACTACTTTATTGAATTTTGTTCAGAGTATTTTTCCTGAAGTTTCGGTAACAAAGGCAAAAAAAATGATTATGTATAATTGTTTCTCGATTGCGGGAGCAAGTATAAAGAGTTTTGAATATATTCTTCACAAAGGCGATACCATAGACTACCAAAAATACTCTGGAGGCAAGCATATAGCAAGAGAAAAAAGGGATGTTTTGGTGCTTTATGAGGATGCGGATGTTTTGGTGGCGAACAAGGCTGCAGGTGTGGCAGTCTATGACCCTAAAAACAAAAAAAGCGAAGATTTACTCTCTGAAATAAAACGCTATGTCCACAAAAAAGACCATAAAGCGATAATCAATGTGATTTTTGCACCAGATGTGTATGAAAGTGGTTTGTGTCTGTTTGCCAAAAACAAGTATGCATTTGATGTTCTTACTAAGGAAAAGCATACTTTCGGTTTTGAGATAGATGCAATGGTGTGCAGACCTTTGAAACACAAGAATGACAAAATCAAATTCTATTATAGAAACAATAAAAACCGTTGGGAAATCTCTCGTTCGCCAAAAGACGGATTTGAAGAAACAACTCTGCAATACAAAACAATAGAGGATTTTTCCCAAGGTGAAGAAAATTTCTATCATATTCTTATTTCACAAAAAGGGTACAAGCCTTTTTTGACTCGTGCCTTGCTTAAAGAATTGGGGAACCCTGTAATCGGCGACCTTAGGTTTGACAGACAAAAGAGCAAGAACATATTAAAATTCTGTTATTCTTCAATATCTTTCCAAAGAACAGATAACGGAAGAAAAGCCCAAATAGACTGCAAAGTACCTAAACAATTCACTGCTTTCAACTACCCTTTGTATGATGCAGAGGAGAAAAAAGACGACAAAGAATAAATTTTTGGAGAAAATAGGCGTATTACTGAATAATTTTTGTTAATTTTACACAATAATTTCGTAAATAAATCTTAAAACAATGAACAACGACAACCTTAATATACTTAAAGAAAAAGTCAGAGAGATATATGATTTGGTTATCTCTTTACAAATGCCCGAGGAAAAGAAGGACGAATTTTTTACAGAGCAACGCTACAATGCACTTATGCAGAGAACGGAGGAGATAATAGCTCAAAATCAGCAAATTATCTCACTTGCAAAAAATATCTTGGAGAAAGAAGCGGTTGCTCCAGAACCTCAAGTAATAGAAAAGGTTGTGGAAAAAGTTGTAGAGATAAAACCTACTGAACAAGAAGTCAATCAAGTTGTTGTAGAAGAAGAAAAGCAAGAAATTATTGAAGAAACAACTCTAAACATAGAGGAAAAGGAAATTGAAGACCTTAAGGCAGAATTAGAGAAGTTTGTTAGTGAAAACTCAAACGAGGATTCAGAAAAAGAAAAGCAAGTTTTAGCAGAAGAAAAGCAAGAAATAATTGAGCCAAAGCAAGAAGAGCCATCTGTGCTTGATTTCTTGAAAAACAGAGTGTATAAAGAAAAAACAGAACAATCCGTTGAAGAAAAGCCGACTCCTAACCTTAAGGATCTTATCAAACCAGAACCTGCTCCTGTTAAAGAAGAAAAACAAGCAGAAATACCTGTGGCAGAATCTGTTGTCGTTGAAAAGCCTAAAGCTCAAGCAGAGTTGTTTTCTACCGAGAACAAACCAAAATCAATAGCAGATATGTTTGAATCAAAGACAAGAAAATCTTTGAGTCAGTCAATAGGAATCACTTTCAAGTTCAAATTCATCAACGATTTATTCGCAGGTGTTACGGAAAACTATGCTCAATTCATCAAAAAGTTGAATGACGCACAATCTCTTCAGGAATCTATGCAAATTATCGAACAAACAAGACTTGAAAAGAAATGGCCGCATAATTCATCAGCCTATAACGAACTTTTGAACTTTGTTGAAAAACGATTTGAAGAAGAATAAAGATATGATAAACTCCATCATAGTTTCTGCTCCGTCGGGCACAGGGAAAACGACCATATTGGGAAAGTTGTTTGAAAAGTATCCAAACAGATTTTCTTTCTCTGTTTCTGCCACAACAAGAAAGGCACGCGAAGGAGAGGTGCATGGCAAAAATTATTATTTCATAAGTGAAGAAGAATTTGCACAGCGTTTGGCTAATGATGAGTTTTTGGAGTATGAAAATGTATATGAAGGACTTTCCTACGGCACTTTGAAAAGTGAAGTTGAGAGAATAAGCAAAGAAGGCAAAATTGCAATTTTCGATGTCGATGTAAAAGGTGGCGTAAGAATAAAACAACAGTTGCAAGACAAGGCTTTGGCTATTTTTATTATGCCTCCATCAATAGAAACCCTAAGGGAAAGACTTGTGGCAAGAGGTACAGAAACCGAAGATTCTTTGGCAAAGCGTCTTAACCGTGCTGAAATGGAAATTTCCTATAAAGAAAAGTTCGACAAAATCATTATAAACGACAACCTTGCCAAAGCCGTGGAGGATTTTGACAATCTTGTTAATGGTATAGATTTTGAATGAAGGAGAAACAAGCAAGTAATTTAATACACATACACTAATATGAAAGGATTTATTAAGAGATTGTTTTTGCTGACCATTATAATTGCTTTTTGTGGCAATGCAAACGCACAGACTTTTGTTCGTGCTGCTGAAGATGGCGATGCAAATGCACAATACAAGTTGGGAAAAATGTATTCTCAAGATGGCAGAATGCAAAAGAATATAAAGCAGGCGATATATTGGTATAACAAGGCTGCAGAGCAAGGCCATAAGGAAGCAATAATGGCTTTGGCTGATATGTATTATTATGGTGAGGATGTGGAACAAAATGTGCATCTTGCCTTTACCTACTACAAAAAAGCATCAGAAAACGGCAATTACGAAGCTGACTATGCATTGGGCGAAATGTATGCTCAAGGTGTAGGAGTGGCAAAACATCTGCCTACAGCTTTTGATTATTACAAAAAATCTGCTGACAAAGGCGGATTGGCAAAAGCAATGTTCAAAGCAGGAACAATGCTTTATGAAGGCAATGGCATAAAGAAAGATATAGCTCAAGGAATAAACTACATAAAAATGGCTTTCAACGAAGGCTATCCTACAGCTTTGGAATACTGGAAAGAAAATCAATTGTGGCAATATGAAGAATAGAACAATAATAACTTTGTGCTCTGTCCTAATGCTTTTGGGTGGAGTTTTTTCTGCAAAATCATTTGCTCAAGGTTTGGAACTGAAAGCAAAGAACGGCAATGTAAGTGCTATGTATCAGTTGGCAGGGCACTACTATAAAGGTATTGGCAAATTGCAAGACTATAAACAGGCATTTATTTGGTATAAACAGGCAGCAGACAAGAATAATTTGGAATCTTGCTATATGACTGCATCTATGTATGAAGAAGGCAAAGGCACAACAGAAAATATGACAAACGCCTTCAACTATTACCTTAAGGCAGCAGAGCGAGGACACGAAAATTCTCAAATGAAAGTGGCACGAATGTTTGATGAAGGCATAGGAACACGCGAAAGCAAATCAAGGGCTTATGTTTGGTATAGACTATGTGCAGAAAGAAATGAAAGTTATGCTCAAAGAAGATTGGGTGATTTCTATTTCAATGGCATATCAGTAAATGAGGATTGGACAGAAGCAATGTATTGGTATGAGAAAGCAATAAACAACAATGATACAATAGCGATGGGCAATCTTGCATACATACTTTATGCGAACAAAGCAGTTGCTCCAGACTACAAAAGAGCAGAATCTTTGGCAAAAATTGCTTTGGAGAAGGATGAACCTATGGCCCAATATGTTTATGCTGAGTTATTGACTTGCGGACAAATAAAACACGCAAAAGCAAGCAAGGCTATGGAATACTACAAACTATCTGCGGACAATGGGAACATATTTGCAAAAGAAGTTATTGCATTAGACACCTACAAAAAGACAGAAGATTTGACTGAAATACTTGCTTTGGAACAGATAAACAGAGGAGAAACATATCTTATCCTTGCCAAAGAATATATGAGTGGCGAAAAATTGAAGAAAAACACAAAACAAGCAAATATCTTCTTTGAAAAAGCAGCAGAATTGAACAATGAAGAAGCTATTGCTTACCTATCAACAAAGAAATCTAAAAAATACAACAAAAAATAATATGGCTGAATTGGATAAAAATGCAATACTGAACGCTGACAAGTGGCTTAACAGCAGTATTAGCGAAGAAATAAAAAAGCAGATACTCTCTTTGAAAGAAAACAACATAGAAGAGTTCAACGATGCTTTCTATAAAACAATGGCTTTTGGAACTGGCGGTCTTAGAGGCATTATGGGTATTGGTACAAACCGCATGAATACCATAGTTGTTTCAATGTCAACACAGGGTTTTGCGAACTATATAAAGGAACAAAACAAAGACAAACAGGAGATAAAAGTTGTCGTTTCTTTTGATAGCAGAAACAACAGCAAGGACTTTGCTACAATAACTGCCAAGGTATTTGCTGCCAATGGTTTCAAGGTTTATCTTTTCGAAAACATACATCCTACTCCTCTTCTAAGTTTTGCAGTTAGAGAATTGCAATGCGATGCAGGTGTAATGCTTACTGCTTCTCA
>JABUUQ010000002.1:395206-396575 GCA_021443125.1 Bacteroidales bacterium | reverse complement strand
AAGTCAATGAAATCACGGACATATCTCAGGTAAAACTGCAGGAGAATATGGATGGAATTACTATTCTATCTGATGATTTCGACAATATTTATTTTGAGAAAATCAAAACCTTGTCTCTTGCTGAAGAAGGTTTGGAAAAATACAAAGATATCAAGATTGTATATACTCCATTGCATGGGACTGGTTTCAGAATAGTGCCTCAAGCATTGAATTTGTTTGGTTTCAAAGATGTTATCTCTGAACCACAACAAAGCATTCCTGACGGCAATTTTCCAACTACCGTTTCACCTAATCCAGAAGAAAAAGCGGCCCTTGACCTTGGCTTGAAACTTATGGAAAAAGAGAATGCAGACATATTGCTTGCCACTGACCCTGATGCAGACAGAGAAGCCCTTACAATAAGAGATAATAATGGTAATTTAATGCTTTTGAACGGCAACCAGACTGCTACACTTATTTCATACTATCTTCTTTGTCGTTGGCAGGAACTTGGAAAACTAACAGGGAAAGAGTTTATTATCAAAACAATAGTATCTTCTGAACTTATCAAAGTTTTGGCAGACAAATACAATGTCAAATGCTATGATGTTCTTACAGGATTCAAATGGATTGCCGACAAAATCTTAGAAAAAGAAGGCAAAGAACAATATATCGGTGGTGGCGAAGAAAGCTACGGCTATCTTATCGGCGACTTTGTAAGAGACAAAGATTCTGTTTCAACTTGCTGTATAATAGCAGAAATGTGTGCTTGGGCAAAAATGCACAATAAAACAATCTACGATATTTTGCTTGAACTTTATGCAGAGTTCGGTTACTATCAAGAAGGTTTGGTTTCTGTCGTAAGAAAAGGCAAGACAGGTGCTGAAGAAATACAAGCAATGATGGATATGTTCAGAAACAATCCTCCTACAACGCTTATAGGTCAAAAGATAGTGAAAATCAACGATTATGAGTTGCAGATATCAAAAGATTTGACAAATAACACAACAAATAAACTTGATTTACCACAGTCTAATGTTTTGCAATTCTTCCTTGAGGACGGAAGCAAAATTTCTGTTAGACCTTCTGGCACAGAACCTAAGATAAAATTCTACTTTGGTGTTAGAAGTGAATTCAAAAAAGGCGATGACTTCAAAGCATTGCTTGAAAAGTCCGAACAAAAAATCGAAGACATCAAAAAAGAACTTAATCTATAACACTGAATTACATAATTATAGCAACAAAGAGGAGATTCCACAATACGAATTTCCTCTTTATTCTTTTGCTTGTTGAGTCTTAAATATGCTTTCCTTGTTTGCAAAAATTAAAACTATTGCTGTCCGGTAAAACTCAAAACATCGCAATTTGTTGCCCCGAAGCCCAGTAAATA
>JABUUQ010000002.1:389010-395116 GCA_021443125.1 Bacteroidales bacterium | reverse complement strand
TCAGAAGTGTCAGCCCTAAATTTATGCAATCAAAAAAGTTTTACCGGACAGCAATAAATTAAAACAAAGGAATAAAAAAATATCTCTTGCTTTTAATTTAACGAAAGCAAGAGATATTTTTCTTAAGCGAGATTTTTATTTTACTACTGCTATAACACCTTGTCTGTCATAAACTCGCGTAGAGCCTTCTCTTCTATAGCTTAAACGCCATACATAAGTGCCGTTTTGAACATAGTTGCCGTTGTATTTTCCATCCCATCCGAATGCAGAGATTGGGTCAACGCCAGCAACCAATGTGCCATAGTCTTTCTCTTCAAAAGAATACATTTTTGTTCCCCAACGGTCAAAGACTTCAAATACAACATCTTCAAGTTTATTGTTGGTAATGAAGAAGAAATAATCGTTATTTCCGTCGCCATTTGGAGTAAAACCTGTTGGTAACCATACTGCAAACAACTCAATAGGAACGTTTACGCTTGTCTCATCCTGACATCCCAATTCGTTATAAGTAACAAGATGAATACCTACGCTGTCTGATGTCAAATTATGGAATTCGTAGTTAAGAGTTCTTGCATCTGAAGTACCGCCATCAGAGAAAGTCCAAACAGATGAAGCACCATAAGGAGAAGCGTCGGTAATTGCCAAAACAGGTTCGTCGGTATCCACATAACTTGGCGAATATGAAATAGTTGCCGTAGGATATGGAATTACGGTTACAACGATTGAAACATCTGCATGACAACCACTTTCGCCATAACCACTCATTGTGTAGGTTGTTGTTTCTTGTGGTGAAACAGTTACAGGGTTTGCACTTCTTACATTCTCAGTTAATGAAGCATCGGTAGGGGTTGCAACAAATGAATAGTCAACCATATGTTGTCCTGAGCCAGTTAATACAACTGCATCGCCAGGACATATTTTCGAAACGTTGGATTCTACTTTTGGAATGGTTACATAAATATGTATGCTATCGTAATTTACACAACCAGCAGAGGTCTTTGCAATCAAAAAGACTGTTGTGTCCCTTGTTGGTGTAAATTGAAGTACAGGATTGGTTTGAGGGTTTGTGATTACAAGGTTTCCTGCTGGGTCTTGGAAAGTCCATTGCAAAGCGACAGTGTTTCCAGTTGCATCAGAAGCAGAAATATCTGCGTTTTGTCCTAAACAAAGCATGGTGTCGCCTGTAAGAGTCAAATCAGGGAAAGCTTGAATAGTTACAGTAAAGTATCCAATGCGGAAATAGTTGTTTACAGCATCCACAACCTTACATACATAGGTGTTTGTCTGCTGAATGTTGTCTATAATGTATTGTTCGCCAATATAAACTGGTGCTTGAGCTGTGTCGTCTATGCTATTGTACCAATTATATACGTAATTTGCAACAACATCCGCCGCATTGTTTGGAGAAGATGCAATAAGAGTGTCTCTTGCTCCAAAACAAACTGTATCTGCACCAACAATTGTCAAACTTGGACGCTCTGCAACATACACAGGTATTGTTTTATTTCTTTCGCAATAGGTTGCTGTCTCTCCTGCCCCAACTATAGTTGAAGATTGTGCATAGCGTATTGCGTCATAATTGCCTGGAAGATATTCATGGTATATTGTATCCACGCTACCGTTGTTGTCAGTTACTATTCTTGTCTTTGTTGTCAAAGGTGTTGCAGGGTCAATCTCCCAAACGCCAGCATTGTTTTTGGTAAACGCCACAGAATCTCCATCGCCGAAAGCAACAGCCTGCCATATCAAAGGGAAAGCTTCTGTTCTTGGCATAACCTGAGAAAATTTGAAACCAACCTCATCTCTTGCGTTCAATGGATTTACAGGAATATAGGTTGCTGCTTCAAGATTTGGACGCATATCCTCTACCTTTGTACGAATAAATGCCTCACACTGTGGTATAGAGTCTTGTGTTGTTGGAGAAACAAGCTTAACTGCAAAATATTGCGTTGTTGTTCCGTTCATCATATCTTCGGTAATAAAGAACTCTTGTTCGTTGCCTAATATCTGTGCACTTGCATAGTCATTGGCGATAGCAGTCTGAGATGTTGAGTTTGCATTTATTTTGAACCATTCATAAGAAGCAAATCCTTCTGGTGCCACTGCTGAAGTAATAATATTTCCTTCTCCTGCACAACCTGCAACATCAATTGTAGGTTCAGAGGCTGAGGCAACAAAATAACCATAAGCAAAATGCGCACTATAAGTACAATCATCCAATCTCACCCTAACCGTAACCCTTTCACCTATATAGGAAACAAGGTTGATAACTATCTTTTGCCATTCACACCATACTATTGATTCGTAACCAGAATTACCTGAAAACCAAACACCTGGGTAAAGCGTTGGCAAATTATTGCTACCTACCTGCTCAAACTTTGCACAATTGTCTATTCTTCCCACTCCTGGAGTGTTGTTGTTGCGTTGATTGTATTCTATAACCTCTATTTGAAAGGCAGGGTTTTCATATCTTGTATGGCCTGGCGCTTCCATAACAATAGCATAGTTGAATGTCAGCAAACTATTGCTTTCGTCTATCTCCATAGTATATTGCAATTCTGCTATAGAGCCATCAGAAGAATTATCATTGTTTATTCTTGTACTATTAGTATAACCTTCTGGAATTTTACGAATAGGATGCGAAGTTGTTCTTGAGTCTGTTGCTGTGGTATTGCTGTTTATTTCGAACAAAGCAGGAGAATAACCAGGTGTAACAGAGGGATTTGGAAGTACAGTGGTAAAATTCCAATTAGGATTATTAGCCGATGAAGTTACAGAACCAGTTCCACAACGACCAATCCAACCTGTATAGCCATCATGAAAGTCCAAATTATATCCAGAATAGGAATTTTGTGCGTTAGTCAAAGAACCTATCAGCACAAAAGCTAATGATGCAAATATCGTTTTAATACTTTTCATTGTATTTGTTATTTATCTATTTTTATCTTTTGTAGAAGACACTACATTTCAAATTGCGTTGCAAATATAACAAAAAAAATCGTAACAACAAGCATTTTCTTTGCTTATTTCAGTTCCACAACCGTTATACCCTCACCTCCAAACTCGATTTTCTCTGGATAGAATGTCTTTACTTCGGGAACAGTTTTCAGATAGTTCCTTATCATTACCTTGAGTATGCCATCGCCTTTGCCATGCAAGATTTTTATCTGCGATTCACCCAACAAACGCGATGTGTCCAAAAGTTGCTCCACTTTTTTTATTGCCTCATCAGTTCTCTCTCCACGCAAATCGAGTTGAGGGTTGAAATTAGTTCGCAAAGTGTTTATTTTATCCATCAAAGGATTGGAAGTAAATGTGTTGGTATTTGTTTTCTGTTGTTTAAGATAGCTTTGTTTGTCTATCTTTCTAACATTGTTTGTTGTGGTGCGAACACTTATTATGCCGTTTATAAGTTCCAATTTGTTTTTATTGACTTTTCTCACTTCCATCACCGTTTCTTCCTCACCCATAATAACTAAATCACCTTCAACAATAGGAGTGGCAAGTATTTTCAAGTTGGTCTTTTTCAATGGTTTTGCTTCCGGCAAATTAGAACCTTGTTTTGTTTTCTCCAAAGCAAGTTCTATTTTCTCCAAACTTTGTTTTATTTCCTGCTTTTGCTGTTTCACTTTTTCTTTCTCCGCTTTCGACTTATGCACTTGCTCTATTGCATGCTCTATTTGCTTGTTTGCCGACAATAGAATCTCCTTTGCCTCCTGTCTTGCAGAGTTCAAAATCTCTTTCTTTTCTTGAGCAAGTTTCTCTTCCAAAGATTTATATTTTTGGAATGTTTCATAGAGCATATCATCATACTCTTTCATTCGGTTTTTCTCCTTTTTCAAGGAAAGTTTCTCGACTTCAATCTGTTGCAATTGCTGTTCAAACCTTATAGTATCTTTACCCACCTTGCTTTTTGCATTGTCGATTATATGCTTTGCCAGTCCTGTTTTCTCAGCTATTTCAAAAGCAAAACTGCTTCCAGGAGTACCTATGGACAAAGCAAAAAGTGGCTGCATATTTTCGGTATCGAAAAGCATGGCTGCATTGGAAATAGTGTCTCGAGAAAGGGCAAGATGTTTCAGATTGGAATAGTGTGTTGTAACTACGCCCCACGCCTTTATATCATCAAGATATTCCAGAATACTTTCGGCTATTGCACCACCAAGCAAAGGGTCTGTGCCAGTGCCACACTCATCTATAAGGAACAAAGAGTCTTTGTCTGCCCTCTCACAAAGATTTTTCATATTGAGAAGATGAGAAGAATAGGTGCTAAGGTCGTTCTCTATGTTTTGTTCATCGCCTATGGAAATGAAAATCTCGTCAAAAATGCCTACTTGCGAAGTTTCTTTCACTGGAATAAGCAAACCGCACTGCAACATGTACTGCAAAAGTGCCACAGTCTTCAAACAAACTGATTTTCCACCTGCATTAGGCCCTGATATTATAAGAATACGCTTTTGTTGTGAAAGTTCAATACGCAAAGGCACTATTGTCTTGTTTCTTTGCTTTAATGCAGATTCCAAAATTGGATGACGAGCATCGTACCAGTTCAAACAAGCATGATTCAACAAGTCAGGCTTGCCTGCTTTAAGTTTTATGGCGTAGGATGCCTTGGCTTTGATAAAATCTATTTGGATAAGAAAGTTGTATGCTTGCAACAAATCTTGCAGATTCTCCCTTACAAAATCTGAAAACTCAAGAAGGATGCGATGAATTTCTCTTTCCTCCTCCAAAACCAGTTCTTTAAGTTCGAAATTTATCTCTACAATCTCTTCGGGCTCAATATAGAAAGTTTGTCCCGATTGAGAAGTATCATGAAGTATGCCTTTGACTTGCCGTTTGTAAGACGCTTTTACCGGTATTACAAGTCTGTCGTTACGTATTGTTATTTCATCTTCCGCGTTGGTAAATCCGTCTTGCTTGGTCTTGGATATGATAGACTGTATCCGGCGATTCATTTCTTTGAGCTTTGAAGCTTTTTCCTGCCTTATCTGTCTAAGGGTTGCAGAGCAAGAATCCTTTATCTCGCCTTCCTCATCTATTATTCTTGACACCTCATGCAACACATCCTCATTAAAATAAAAACTGTCGCACATTGATAACAATACGGGGCAAGCCTTTTCTTCTGTATTGGCAAAGAAAACTAGAATATCTTTTATTGCAGAATAGGAAAGCAACAAGTCTTTCATATCGTTTTGTGCAATACAGGAATCTTTGGCTTTCAAAGATGCAAGCACCGAAGTCATATCTATGTAGTTGCTATCGGGAAAATGTTTGATACCCAAAAGCAAAGATTTCATTTCATAGGCTTGTTGCAAAAGATATTCTATTGTGTCGAAATCGGTATGAAAAGATATTTCCTTGGCCATTGCTTTTGCACCCACAGAATGACACAATGAGGAAATATTGTCTATTATCTCGCTAATCTCTATTGCTTTTTCTGTATTCATCAATCAATTTCCTTTGTAAGTGCTTTGATAAATTTCCATTTAGAGAAGAATTCTTTTGCTATAATTCTGATAAAAGTATATACAGGTATGGCTAAAATCATTCCTAATATGCCTCCTACCTTGCCTGCCATAAGAATGACAAGGAAAACCTCCAAAGGATGTGCTTTAACGCTTTTTGAATATATTATTGGTTGCAAAAGAAAGTCGTCCATAAGCTTTACGATAGAGAAAACAAGAACAAACTGCAACACAATGGAAAGAACGTCTCCGCTTGGGTTGTATGCAAGATAGTCTGTGAGAAGAATCATAAGTCCAACGCCACCTCCTATAACAACACCTATGTATGGCAGAATTACCATAACACCACAAATTGATGCTATAAGCAAAGCATTATTGAAACCACAGATATAGAAACCTATTGTAAGCAAAAGCGTAAGGCAGATAATCTCACAAAACACGCCGACAAAATATCTGGAGATAAGTTTGCGAGAATTAGTGATTATATGGTGTATTTCGTTAAGATATTTGTCTGGTGTGATATTGTCGATAAAACGCATAACCATGTGAGTGTCCTTAAGGAAGAAAAATGTTGTGAACAAAACTATCAAAAAGCCCATAAAAAGAGAAGAACCTATTGAAAGCACCGACATTATTAT
>JABUUQ010000002.1:384824-387580 GCA_021443125.1 Bacteroidales bacterium | reverse complement strand
CGATAAAGCTTTGCCAAGGTGGTGTGTTCTATTACCAAAGTGGGATATATGCGTGTGCTTTTGGCGTTAAGAGACAGTATTTTCTTTGCAGTGTATATGCTTTTATCCAAAGTATCTAATGGCAGTCCTATCATCATTTGCAAGCCAAGATTAAAGCCATAGAAATTGATAAGTTCAGAGGCTTTTTCCACATCTTCGACACTATGCCCGCGTTCAGAGTATTGCAAGACCTCATCGTCAAGACTTTGTGCCCCCAATTCTATGTCCAAAACATTGTAGTGCTGTAACCTGTCAAGTGTTTCCCTGTCTATGTAGTCGGGACGAGTAGAAAGGCGTATTGCTTGCACTCTGCCCTCTTTGATATAGGGTTGCACTTCTTTGAGGTATGCCTCCTGCAGACTGCTATCCAAACAAGTGAAACTACCACCAAAGAAGGCAACCTCAACTTCGCTGCCTTCTTTGATTGTAGATAAGTATTGTTCTATTGTTGTTCTTACATCCTCAGGCTTTGGGGCTTTAAGCTGCCCGCTAATGTGCTTTTGATTGCAGAAAATACAGCAATGAGGGCACGCAAGCTGAGGCGTAAATATAGGGATATTGTAATGACTCAAAATTTTCTCCTTTATAGTTCTAAAGAAGTGTTATTTGCTTCTGTTATCCTTAATGTTAGTTGCTACAATATGGTTTTATTTCTTGTCAGTGGTGCCTTCGTCGTAGTATCCGTAACCATAAGTTTTTTCAGAATATCTGCCACCGTAAGCATAGCCATAGTGTCTGCCATATCTGCCATAGCCTGAATATGAACCCTTGCCATAGCCATATTTTTGAAGGGCAGATTGAACACCATTAAGAATAAAGTTTACTGTAACACCTGTTCTTTCTTCCATTTCTTGAATAGAAGTTCTCAAAATGCTGATAGAAGTAACTCCAACCCTTGCAATAATTATTGAGATGTCTGCCAATTTTGCCACTGACTGAGCATCGGCAATAAGGTTGATAGGAGGAGTATCCAAAATTATGTAATCGTAATTTTTCTTCAACTCTTCTACCATTTGTTTTATTTTCACAGAGTCTATAATCTCAGAAGGGTTTGGTGGAACTTGTCCAACGCAAACTGCATCAAGGTTGTCAAATTCTGTTCTCTGGCATATTTCCAACGCAGAATGTCTTCCTACATAGAAAGATGAGATACTCTTTGTTGGGTCAAGGCCTAACTTTTTGTGCAAACTTGGTTTTCTAAGGTCAAACTCAACAAGCAATGTTTTTCCTCCAGAGATAGAGAATACAGAAGCCAAATTCATTGAAGTTGTTGTCTTTCCTTCTCCTGGCATTGAAGAAGTTACAAGAATTATCTTGCCTTTGCCTTGCTCTAATTCTCCTTCTTTCTCACCTAATATGTATTTGATGTTTGTTCTTATTGTTCTGTATGATTCAGCTATGTAAGACCTTGGCTTAGACAATACTATCATTGGATTTGCATCCTCTGGGAATTGAGGAATATAGCCTATGATTGGATTGTGAGACAATTTCACAAGGTCATCTCTTGAATCCAAAGTGTCTTTCAATAGATATTTCAAAATAATTATTACTGCTGGAATAAGCAAACCTACTACCAACGCAATAAGATAGTTCTTTATTGATTTTGGATAGATTTTCACTGCAGAAATACATTTGTCCACAACCTTATGGTCTGGATTTGCCGCATTCTTTGCTATCTCTGCCTCAGCTCTTTTCTTATATAGGAAAGAATATATTTCATCGTTGAATTTGAATTGACGCTGTATGTTTACCAAATTTCTTTCTGTTGAAGGCAAACGGTCTATAGAAACTTGCAATTGGTTTTGTTGTCTATCCAATTGATTTTTTGTTATGCTGGAAACCTTCTGCAAATTCTTCAAACTTTCGGAAATTTGTTTTCTTATGGTAAGAATTTTCAACTCAAGCTCTTGATTTTTTGGGTTTTTGTCTGAACGCTTTGTCAGTGCAGTTTTGTGTTGTATGATTACATCTGACAATTCTCCCACAAGTTTTGTAAGCACTGGGTCATTCACACCCATAACCGAAGGAGATGTTACACCTTGGTCTAATCCTGCATTCAAGATATAGTCTTCCAAATAGTCGTAGTATTGTTGCTTTGTGAAAGCCTCAGCTCTTTTCTCTTGCAATTCGTTGGTCTTTTGGTAAAGATATTGTCCATCATTTGTAAGATTCAAAGTGTTATGGCTTTCTTGGAATGCTTCCTTACGAGATTCTGCCTGTGAAAGAGAATCACCGATAGAAGTAAGTTGCTGGTTAACAAAGTCAATAGTTGTAATGTTCAAAGCATTTTTCTCATTGAAACTTTGGTCAATAAACATAGAGCAAAGTTTATTTACATAGTCTATTGCCAAAGCATTGTTTTGATGAGTAAAGCTTAATCTTACTATGGAAGATCCATCACCCAAAGGATTTACGGTTATGTTTTGGAAAGAATAAGCCAGAGATTCAAAGCTGTTAAGTATAAAAGAATACTCTACCTTTGCAAGATTTGTGTTCCATTTGTCTTTTTTCAGAACAACTTTGAAACGCATGCCATCTATATTGAACCAGTCGCCATAGTTTATGATGACGTTTCTATTTTGCAAATTAACTGTTCTGCCTGATACTTTATCATCCAAATAGTCGTAGGTTGGAACATTTTGACGTGCATTATAGAAAATTCTGCATTGTTTGTCATTGATAAGTCTTATGTTCAACTTGACACCTGTTGGTTGAGG
>JABUUQ010000002.1:383383-384755 GCA_021443125.1 Bacteroidales bacterium | reverse complement strand
TGATAGTATGAACAATGAAGGTTCATTGCTTTAACTGTTTCTCTTGCAATAGAATAAGATTGCAACTGCTTGATTGCATTTTGATAATCCTTGTTTTCATTAGACCACATCATGCCTACCTCCAAATCAAGATTGCTCAACACATCGTTGTTAGTCTTTATGAGCATTGTTGTTGATGCTTCATATTTTGGAGAGGAGTATTTATTGACAAGGAATGCCAAAACTGCACATACTACTAAAACAATGGCAAAGAAATACCATTGATTGACCATCTTAACCCAAATTTCAGCAATGTTAATTGGTTGCTCTTTTTTTTCGTATTGGTCTTCGTAATATTTTTCTTTAGAATTTTCTTTCATCACTTTGCAATATTTATACTATTATTTAAGTGCCATTATTATTGCCACTACTGAACAAACTGCAGATACTATAGACAAAGCATAAGATACAGTTGACAATGGTCTATTGACTGCTGTAAGGTTTTTTGTATGCTTGTTTGGTTCCACATATACTATATCTCCAGGACGAAGGTAGTAGTTTTTGTCTCTTAATACAGATGCTTTTCTTATATCCAAGGTGTAGATAATATCTTCCTTGTCTGTCTTTCTAATCACTCTAACTTTCTTTCTGCTTGCATCATAGGTCAAATCTCCTGCTGTCATAAGAGCATCGAAAATATCCACTGAAGGTTGGTAGAAAGTATAAACACCAGGACGATTTACCTCTCCTGCCACTCTGATTTTGAAAGTAACCAATTTGCAGACTACTATAATATCTTTTGAATACTCTTCTGCTTTCTCTTTTATAAGATTCTGAATTTCTTCTATAGTCATATCACCAACATGCAGCATACCTATAACTGGCAAAGTTATATTGCCAGCCTTATCCACCTCATAACTTGAAAGGAATATATTTTGGTCTGACTGATACTGCAAACTATTTGTTGGAGAACTTGAATTACTACCAAACAATCTTGAAGCCTCTTCGTCTATGGTTGAAAAGATATTTACATACACCATATCGCCAGCCTGTATCTTGTAATCAGGAGAACTATTGCTTTCCCCTTCACGATAAGTGTAGGTTTGGACACCATTTTTTGTTTCTTTCATATCCTTGCCTTGAAGATAGATAAGATTTCTTTGCGATGTGCAAGATGTAAGGCAAATACTTCCTAAAACTATAGCAAACAAAAGTTTACAAATTCTATTAACTCTCATATTCTTGTTATTTTTATGAACTTGCAAAATTAAGAATAAAATTTGTATTACACAAATCTTTATATATTTTTTCCAAACAATGTGGCAGAAGTGCAACTTTCTATCACCACTTTTATGTATTCTCCCTTTTTATTCTCTCCCTTGTCAAAAATAAC
>JABUUQ010000002.1:380192-382657 GCA_021443125.1 Bacteroidales bacterium | reverse complement strand
TTTTCACAGCCTCTCATTATTGATATAAAAGCACTTATTCCGTCGGTGTCAATTTCCAATGGTATGATATCTTCATAGGTTTCGTCCTTCGACAGTTCCGTATCCAAGACAGGTTCTGCCTTTTCTATAAGTTCGTGAATTTTTCTATAAGAATCTGGACCTGCCACAATATCCACCTTATCTTCGTTTATAAGACTGTCTTGCAACCTTTCGGCCATACAACCCAAAATACCTATTTTTAGCAAAGGATTGCGTTTTTTCAAAGATTTCAAATCCCTTACTCTGTTGTGTATTCTCTTTTCTGCATTATCTCTTACGGCACAAGTATTTATAAGAATAACATCGGCTTCTCTTTCATCATTGGTAAGTCTATAGCCATTGTCTTGCAAAACTTTTCCGACAATACCGCTGTCAGCTTGATTCATCTGACATCCATAGGTTTCTATAAGTACATTTTTCATAGTCGTAACTCAATATAAAATCAGCAATCTACAAAAGCGCAAATGCTGTTTTTCCATCCATAAATTATTCCTTGCTTTCAAAAAATTAAAAGCAAGTTTTAATTTTTTATTTCCTTGTTTTATTTTTATGGAATAGTGCTTTGGTTCTACTATTCCAATTCTTTTGCCAAAATTTCTTCAACAACCTTTTTCACACCCACACTTGCTTTCTCCTGAACGAATGTTATACCCGAAAGATCTGCATTAGGTCTTTTGGGATCAACAAGGTATTTTTTGCAACCTTTCTTGCAATAGTGCATAAGTCCAGATGCAGGATAAACAACCAAAGATGTGCCGATTATAATAAGAATATCTGCTTGTTCGCACACCTTTATTGCAGGTTCAATCATAGGAACAGCCTCACCAAAGAAAACAATAAATGGTCTTAATGCCTGCCCATTTTTGTCGATGTCGCTTGCTTTAAGTTCATAACCTTGAATGTCGTAGATTTCGTTGGCATCGGACACAGAGCAAGCCTTGGTTATCTCTCCATGAAGATGTATTATTTTCTTGCTTCCTGCCCTCTCGTGAAGATTATCTATATTTTGTGTTATTATTGTTACATCAAAATCATTCTCAAGCCTTGTCAGTTGTTTGTGAGCCTCATTTGGTTGAACTTCAAGCACTTGTTTTCTTCTTTCATTATAGAATTGCCTTACCAAATCGGGATTTTTTTCCCAAGAATCGAAGTTTGCCACATCTTCAACCCTGTGATTTTCCCACAATCCGTCGCTATCTCTGAATGTACTGATGCCACTTTCGGCACTTATGCCGGCACCTGTCAATACAACTATCTTTTTCATTGCTTGTGTTTGATTATATTTTTGCTTATCGCCTTATAAATTTCCTGTTCCTCTGTTGAAAGGTTGAGAAGATGCTCTTGCATTACAGCATAATCCTCTCTTTGTGCAGGCCCTGTTTGAACACAAAAAGGATTTGTTTGTTCAGCATTTTTCAAAGTTTGTTCCATGAGTGGAAAAACAATATCGAATGGTATGTTTTCCTTATCGAGTATGTTTTTTGCTATTCCGAAAAGATGATTTGTGAAGTTGTTGGCAAAAACTGCAGCAATGTGAAGGGTTTTTCTTTGTTTGTCGGTCAGTTCATAGTGATGGCGACTTAGGCTTAGAGCCAAAGTTTTGAGGTGTTTGGCTGCCATTTCATTGTTTGCCCAAGTGCATAAAGGTATTTGGGAAAAATCCACAGCAACTCCCTTTTTCAAAGTCTGCAAAGGGTAGAACGAACCATAGGAATTGGAATTGTTTTTTAGAAAATCGGTTTCTATAGTTCCAGAAGTATGAACAATTATACAAGGAACCCTGCCTATTTTGTCGGATACTTCTTTTATGGCCTCATCTCTCACAGCAATAATTATCAAATCGGGTATAAAACCAGAAATCAAGAAAGGTTCTCGTGCAGAAACCATTTCAACTTGAAAACCTTTCTTTTTCATAATGTCAAAATAGTGCGTCGCCACATTACCTTGCCCTATTATGCTGATGTTCTTTATTGACTGCATCAAAATTTTGTCTTTTGAGACTCTGCAAGTCAGAGATTTATTTTTTCTGAAGCAATTCGTATTCTCTTTATTATCTCTTGTTTTCCCAAAACCTTCATAATGTCGAGCATATTAGGGCCTTTGGTGTCTCCTACCACTGCCAAACGGATGCTGTTCATGATTTGTCCCATATTCAGTTCGTTTGTCTGTATGTAGTTCATAAGGAAATCTTCTGCTGTCTGTGCAAAATCGGCGTTGTCCTCTATTGTTTCAAGGTGTGCAACAATCTCATTCATACGATTTGAGGTTCCTTCTTTCCAACGCTTCTTCAATGCTTTTTCTGCATACTCTTGTGGAGCTACAAAGAAGTAATCGCTGTTTTCCCACAACTCTCTGGCAAATGAACACCTTTCTTTAACCAAGGCGACAATGTTTTCAACAAAATCCTGCTCTTTTTCTATGCCTTT
>JABUUQ010000002.1:371253-375572 GCA_021443125.1 Bacteroidales bacterium | reverse complement strand
GATATAACTTTGTCTGTATCAATAAAATTGGGCAAGCTAATCAACGAAAATCTCAAAGGTGTAAAGGTTTATTACACTCGTGTTATAGACCAAGACATAGACCTTTACAAACGAAGCACCGTTGCCAACAAAATAAACGCAGACCTTTTCCTTTCCATTCACTGCAACTCTTCTACCAACAAGCAAGCCAACGGCACAGAAACTTTTGCCATGGGTTTGGGAAAGACAGAAAGCAATCTTGATGTGGCAAAGAAAGAAAATGCGGAAATCCTTACAGAATCCAACTCTATAGAGAACTATCAGGGTTTTGATATGAACTCTCCTGAAAGCGATATTCTTTTGTCTTTGTTCCAAAATGCCTACCTGCAAAACAGTCTCGACTTTGCATCAAAGATACAAGGCCAACTGACAAGACACACAACAATGAGGAATAGAGGAGTGCACCAAGCAAATTTCGTTGTACTTTGGAAAGCCAGCATGCCTGCCGTTCTAACCGAGATAGGTTTTATCTCCAATGCCAAAGAGGAAGAATTCATAGGTTCGGAATACGGGCAATGGGTTGTTGCAGCGTGTTTGTTCAGAGCCATTTGCGAATACAGAAACAAAATCGATGGGCTCAACGATGCCATACCCGAAATAGAAAATCTAATCCCTAAAGAAGTCATAGAAAAGGAAAGAATAAGAAAAGAAAACGAGGAACTGATGCGCAAGCAGCAGGAGGAACAAAAAAGACAAGAGGAAGAAAGACTTAAGGCGCAAGAACAAGAAAACAATCTTCAGCAAGAACAAAAAAACGACGGCAAAGATTTGATTTACAGGGTGCAATTTCTTTCCTCTCCTACACAAATTTCTTCCAACGACAACAGATTCAAAGATTTGGAAGACCTTTTCTTCTACAATGAAAAAGGCTCATGGAAATACACTGCAGGCCTTTTTGCATCACAAAAAGAAGCACTTGACTATCAAAAGAAAATAAAAGACAGATATAAAGATGCCTTTGTTGTTGCTTTCTACAAAGGCAAAAGAGTCTCTATTGTAGAGGCAAAACGATTGGAAACTGCAAATAATAATCAAGAATAAAACAACTCACACAATGAAACTAAGAACAGAATACCAAATTGGATTAATAGGCTTGGCAACAATAATAATACTTATAGTCGGAGTAAGTTTTCTCAAGGGCAAGACGCTATTCTCTGGGCAACAAACCTATTACGCCATATACGACAATGTGCAAGGAATGCATGAAAGCAACTATATATACTGCAATGGATTGAAGGTAGGCTATGTTGCAAAAATCACACCTATGTCAAAGAAAAACGACAAGTTCCTTGTGAAAATTTCAGTGGACAAAAACATAGAAATTCCTGTGGATAGCAAACTTACACTCTATTCTGACGGACTTTTGAGTGGTATGGCTTTGAAGATAGAGGCGGGACAAAGTTCAAAAATGCTTAATCCTAAAGACACTTTGATTGGCAGAGTCGAGCAAGGTTTGATGTCGAGCGTTGAACCTATGATGGGCAACCTTTCTTCCATACTTGCAAGAATAGACACCCTTACCTATACTCTCAATAGAACAATAGACCAGCAAAGTTCCCAAAATATAAAATCCACATTAGCAAACATAAACTCCATATCAGAAAGATTGGACAATATGGCAAAGAATGTGGATGGTTTGATAGCACAAGACAAGCAGAAATTAGACAAAATTGTTTCTAATGTTGAAAGCATCACAGCCAACATTGCCAACAACAATGAAGCTATCACCAATATCATATCTCGTTTCGACAATATCACCGACACAATACAGAAAAACAACATTGGTCAAACCCTTGCAAGCGTAAATTCTTCCCTTCAGAATCTCAACCTTATGCTCAACAAGATAGAGAGAGGGCAAGGCAATATAGGGTTGCTTTTGAACGACGAAGGTTTGTACTCAAACATAAACTCAGCGGCAAAAAATCTCGACCTGCTTATTCAGGATTTGAAAAACAATCCTAAAAAGTACATCAACGTATCTGTATTCTAAGATTAGCAAGCAAGAATAAAGCATGAAAAACATAAGAAACTTTTGTATTATAGCACATATAGACCATGGCAAAAGCACCTTGGCCGATAGAATGCTTGAATTCACCAAAAGCGTACCACAAAGAGAAATGGAAAACCAGGTTCTCGACGATATGGATTTGGAAAGAGAAAGAGGCATAACCATAAAGAGCCATGCCATACAAATGGAATACGAATACGATGGCGAAAAATACTATCTCAACCTTATAGACACTCCAGGTCATGTTGATTTCTCCTACGAAGTTTCCCGTTCCATTGCTGCTTGCGAAGGAGCCTTGCTTGTTGTCGACAGCACACAAGGCATACAGGCACAAACAATATCCAATCTCTATCAAGCATTGGATAACGACCTTGAAATCATTCCTGTACTCAACAAGATAGACCTTCAAAACTCCATGGTGGAGGAAGTGTCTGACCAAATAATAGACCTTATCGGTTGCAACAAAGAAGATATAGTTCTTGCATCTGCAAAGACAGGCGAAGGTGTGGACCAGATTCTAAGGAAAATTGTAGAAAACATACCTCAACCCAAAGGCGATGAGAATGCACCATTACAAGCTTTGATTTTTGACTCTGTATTCAATGCCTATCGTGGCGTAATTTCCTATTTCAGAGTGTTCAACGGCACAATAAAGACCAACGACAAAATAAAATTCATGAACACTCAACGAGAATACACCGCTGACGAAATAGGTATTCTCAAATATGACCTTTCACCATGCAAAACCCTTAGCGTAGGCGATGTGGGTTATATTATCTCATCCATAAAAACAAGTACGGAAGTAAAGGTTGGCGATACAATAACAAGTGTTGCTAATCCTTGCACAGAAGCTATACAGGGTTTTCAAGAGGTTAAACCTATGGTTTATGCAGGTGTTTATCCTCAGGATGCCGCCGACTACGAAGAATTGCGTTCATCCATAGAAAAGCTACAACTCAACGATGCCTCTCTAACATTCGTTCCCGAAAGTTCTCTTGCTCTTGGTTTCGGATTTCGTTGCGGCTTTCTCGGACTGTTGCATATGGAAATAATACAAGAACGTTTGGAAAGAGAATTCAATATAGATGTTATAACCACGGTGCCTAATGTAAATTATAAGGTATATACCACCAAAGGCGAATGTCTCGAGGTTTATAACCCTTCTGGCTTGCCAGACCCAAGCAGTATAGAACACATAGAAGAACCTTATATTCTTGCATCAATAATTACCAAAGCAGAATACATTGGAGGCATACTAAAACTATGTATAGACAAGCGTGGAATACTTAAAAATCAAACATATATATCTTCGGACAGAGCAGAGATAGTGTTTGAGTTGCCATTAGGTGAAGTTGTTTTTGATTTCTACGACAAACTTAAAAGCATATCCAAAGGCTACGCATCTTTTGACTATCATCCTTTCGACTACAAACATTCAAAACTCGTTAAACTTGAAATACTTCTCAATGGCGATGCCGTAGATGCACTTTCAACGCTAATCTATGCCGACAATGCCTATCCTTTTGGCAGACGCATGTGCGAAAAACTCAAAGAACTTATACCAAGACAACAATACGATATAGCTATACAGGCAGCAATAGGCAGTAAAATCATTGCAAGAGAAACAGTTAAGGCTGTGAGAAAAGATGTAACTGCCAAATGCTATGGTGGCGACATAACCCGTAAGCGCAAATTGTTGGAAAAGCAGAAGGAAGGCAAAAAACGTATGCGTCAGGTGGGTAATGTGGAAGTACCTCAAAGTGCTTTTCTTGCTGTTTTGAAACTTGACTAATAAAACCTTATTTCAAAAAATTAAAACAAAGAAACAATAAATTAAAATGAGAGAAGAAATTATTATAATAGCAATAGCAGTTGTTTTTGTGGCTGCAATAGCAATAGTGGGATACTATTTTCTTGCTACTGTCAAAGAGTTTATTATCAACGAGCAAAAGAAAACTCTGCTTGAGATAAAGAAAATCGGCGAACAGCAGACTGCACAAGTTGTTACTCCTGTGAGACTGCAAGCTTACGAACGCCTTGTTATGTTTTTGGAGAGAATAAAACCCGACAATCTTGTTTTGCGCTGCTATCAGCCAAATATGGACACCCGCCTTTTGAGAGATGTGATGATAAAGAACATAAGGGACGAATACGAGCATAACCTTTCTCAACAACTCTACATCTCCAATCAAGCATGGGTATATATCAAAAATGCAAAAGAAGAGATAATCAACACTCTCAACTCCATAACTCCAAAACAAGATGAACCAAC
>JABUUQ010000002.1:368443-369940 GCA_021443125.1 Bacteroidales bacterium | reverse complement strand
TTCCTACAGGCATTTACTTTGTAACCATCCACACCCCTAATGGCACAAGCACAAAGAAATTTGTAAAGGAATAAAAAAATATGAAACAAGCACTAATTATTTTTGCAATATTCTTAACGGCAAACGTAGTATTTGCACAGATATCAGCGACAGCTCTATCCATATTAGAGACATCGTCAATAGAAGCATTTCCTAGAACTGCCAAAGTTTGTATGGTAGATGCTCACACATCGATTTCGTATATGGTAACTGTGGAGAATAATTATTCTTTCCATACTTTTTATCTCAGACAAGAAGGAACTACACTTAAACACACAGCAAAAATAAATTTAGAAGCTATAAATCAAATTACTGACATAGAAATATATCAAGATGATTTGTATTTTTGTGGAAGTATGAATTCTGGTGATTCAATGCTTGGATTTGTTGCAAAAGCAAATATACATGACTTTTTTGCAATAGGAGTATATTCCTTAACAACAATACGTAATACGGATAAAATAAATAAGATTGAAGTATATGTGGATAATAATAATAGGGAAAGTATTGCAGCATTATCTTCTGATAAATTGTATAAAATTACAAATATGTCTTATGATTTTATAAATTTTATAAATCAAGAGTATATTACATCATATTCTGATTTGATTATATACAAAGATTATATAATCGTTTCCGAAGGTTATAGTGATACATCAAACGTTAATAATCACGGGTATTATGTAGAAATATTTGATAAGACAATACTAAATACTCCACTATCGTTTGCTAATAAAATACAAATACCTTCTTCAATATCTTTTCAGGCAGAACATCAAGTGATGTTGGCAAAGTTAGAATCAGAAGACAAATTATATATTGTTTCTATGCCATATATGGCCAATAGTGGATATTACTCACTGAAAGGAATAGATGTGAATCAAATAGACTTTGCATTAAGTCCGACAAATGTTACAAACTATACAATTATACCAAATTCTGTAAATGTCAATTTATTATGGGATGTCAAAGCATTGAATATAGATGAAAAAAATAATGGTTTGTGTATATTATCAAATTGGGGAACAATAGAATCTTATATTTTTTATCTAAATCTCGCAAATATTGGTGAATCTGTAAAAGTATATAAACATCCAGATAATTCGTTATTTACTGCATTAGATGTGTATGCTGATAAATATTATCATACTATAGGCGGTATTCTTGTAGAAAATCCAATCCATCCGATATACCAAGTATGGCATACTTATTCTCTTTGGGACAGAAGCCTTTTGAATTTTTATGATAAATGTAGCAAGACTTACAAAGAAAGTATTGTACGAAGACCATTGTCATTTATAGGGATAACTAATAATCTAGATGGAGGACATCACAGCCTTACACAAATTGAGTGTAGAGCAGAATGTAGAACGATAGAGACGAAAATTCAATGTAATCAAAAAAATAATAAATTATGAAACGTAAAATAGTATTTACACTTTTGTGTATGTGTTGTGT
>JABUUQ010000002.1:363981-366397 GCA_021443125.1 Bacteroidales bacterium | reverse complement strand
ACAAAGAAATTTGTAAAGGAATAAATTTGTGTTCAATCTATCTGTACTAGTAGAATAAGCTAGAGGGCAAAGTATTGTATAGTTCGCGAACCTTGCAGTAGTGAGTTTCAATGATGTTACTCTCGCATCGTTCACCAACACACAACTTGCGTGAATAGTGCAGTGAAGGCGACAAAATAAAACGCCGTTCTATTAGATTAAAACTTTGATGTAAATTTATATATCAAAGTTTTAATCTTTTCAAATGCAAGAGTATATATTCAGTGAAAATTAGAAATTTGGCAAGGATATGAACAAGGTTGGAAGAAGAAGAAGCCAGCCTATTACTATCATTGCCAAAATAAATTTCCAAGAGAATTTAACCCATTTGGTATATGGTATTCTTGCCACGCCAAGCACTGCGATAAGTACGCCAGAAGTTGGAGTGAGAAGATTAGACAAACCATCGCCGATATGGAAAGCTGTAACGGTGCTTTGCAGTCCCAAACCCACCATTTGAGAGATTTCCCTGAACATAGGCATAAGCATTGCCGCCTTTGCCGTGCCAGAGGTTATAAGAGCATTCAAAAGAGTTTGGAAGCAATACATTATTGATAGTGCTCCTGTTTTGCCACTATTGGAAATACCATTGCTAACGCCATAAAGTATGGTGTCTATGATTTTGCCATCTTCAAGGATGATTATTATGCCGCTTGCAAGGCCCACAACCATGGCAGCAGAGAGAATATCCCTTGCTCCTGCAATAAAGAGTTGGGAGATATCAGAAGCGTTTTTACCCATTGCCATACCGCTGAAAATAGCCATGGCAAAGAATAGTGCGGCAATTTCGGTAAAACCCCATTCAAAACCTGTAACTCCTGCAACAAGGTAGATAATAGTGAAAATAAGGATGTTCAATGCAAACATCTGCATACTCTTTTTCAGCATAAAATATCCGAAAAGAATATAGAGAGCAGTGCAGACAAATATGACTATATCTTTGTTTTCTATGCCATCCAAAGCAATATCAACGCAGAAAATTATTTGCACCAAAGCCAAAACAAAATAGGTTATATATGCTGATTTTTGAGATTTTATTGGAGTAAGCACTTTTGCCTTGTTTTGCGATTTACGCCAATACTCGTCTTCTTTGTACATTATGCTTGCCTTGGGGTTTTTCTTGACTTTGTTGGCATACCAAAGCACAAAAGCAATACCTATGAAAGTCATTACAAACCATATAAACAAACGATATTCTATACCAGAGAACATTTTTATGCCTGCTATATCTTGTGCTATGCCGAGAGTGAAAGGGTTGAGTATGCAACCTGCAAAACCCAGCCCTGCAGACAAAAAACACATACAAACACCCGTAATACTATCGTATCCCATACTTATGGCCAAAGGCACAAAAATGGCAACAAAGGCTATTGTTTCCTCGCTCATTCCAAAGACTGCTCCGAACAAAGAAAACATTATCATTATAGAGGCAATAATAAGGTTGTTTACTCCTATAAGCCTGAAAATCTTGTATTTTTCCAACGAAGAGGAACGGTTGAGAAAAGTTTGAACTCCCATGCTTATCGCTCCCGTTTCGTTCAAAATCCAGAACGCCCCGCCAAGAATAAGAATGAAGGCGATTATTGCAGGGGCTTTTTGAAAACCTTTGAACAATGCCGACATTATCTGCCATGTTTGTGGAGAAGAATCTATTTGGTGGTAGGTGTTGGGAACTATCTGATTGACTATCTTGCCAGACTGTGTGGTTTGTTCTATACGTGTGAACTCTCCTGCAGGAACAAAGATTGTTGCCAATGCAGCCAAAACGATAAGGATGAAAATTATCACATAGGTGTGTGGTATTTTTTTCATAGTATGGGTGTTTTTAGATTATGCCTTCTTGAATCAAATCGTGAATATGTATTACGCCAAGATAGTTTTTATTGTCGTCAACAACAAGCAGTTGAGTTATCTGGTTGTCTCGCATTTTCTCGAAAGCCTGAACAGCAAAAGCATCTGGTTGTATTGTGCGAGGGTGTGGAGTCATTATCTCTTGTGCCCTTAGGTTCATATTCAAAGAATTGCTTTGTTTGTTCAACATTCTTCGCAAATCGCCGTCGGTAATTATTCCTTGCACTTTGTCTTCTTGAACAACGGCACAGCATCCCAAACGCTTGCTTGAAATCTCTATGAGAGCGTCGGAAAGTGAGGTTGAAGGTGAGACCTGAGGTTTTTCGTTGTTGGGATAAAGGTCGGAAACTCTCAAATAGAGTCTTTTGCCAAGACTGCCACCAGGATGGTATTTTGCAAAGTCTTGAGAAGAAAAGCCACGCATCTTCAACAGAGTTACCGCCAAAGCATCACCTACAACAAGTTGTGCAGTTGTTGAACAAGTAGGTGCAAGATTATTTGGGTCTGCCTCCTTGTCCACAAAACA
>JABUUQ010000002.1:359925-363162 GCA_021443125.1 Bacteroidales bacterium | reverse complement strand
GCTCATTTTATGAATTCTTCTTTGAACAAGCATGAGATGAATGCTGTCAAGAACGATATAAAGTCTGGCAAGACAAAACTTTTGTATGTTGCTCCCGAATCTTTGAATAAACAAGAAAATGCAGAATTTCTTTCATCTATTCCTGTTTCTTTCTACGCCATAGACGAGGCTCATTGTATTTCTGAATGGGGACACGATTTCCGCCCAGAATATCGCAGAATAAGAGAGATTGTAAATAATATAGGTCATAATGTTCCTTTGATTGCACTTACTGCCACAGCAACAGAAAAAGTAAAGCAGGACATTATGAAAAACCTTGAAATACAGGATGCTAATGTTTATGTAGCTTCTTTCAACAGAGAAAACCTTTATTACGAAATAAGGCCTAAACCTGCTGATGAGAAAGAACTTTTGAAACAAATAATCTTTTTCATAAAGGAAAACGAACACAAGAGTGGCATAATATATTGCCTTAGCCGTAAGAAAGTGGAAGAGGTGGCAGAATTGCTTAACCTTAATGGTATAAAGGCTTTGGCTTATCATGCAGGTTTGGATGCAAATACAAGAGCAGAAAACCAAGACAAATTCATACTTGAAGAAATTGATGTGATTGTTGCCACTATTGCTTTTGGTATGGGTATAGACAAGCCTGATGTAAGATATGTTATCCACTACGATATGCCAAAAAGTCTCGAAGGTTATTATCAAGAGACTGGCCGTGCGGGAAGAGATGGCGGAGAAGGAAAATGTATTGCCTTTTATTCTGAAAGAGATATCTCAAAACTTGAACGCTTTTTGGTGGATAAGACAGTACCAGAAAGAGAAGTGGCAACACAACTTATGGAAGCCACAATATCCTATGCGGAAAGTGCTGTATGCAGAAGAGTCAATTTGTTGAAGTATTTCGGTGAGAACTACACACAAGACAACTGCCACAATTGCGATAATTGTCTGCATCCTAAAAAGAAGGTTAATGCTCGTGAAGACATAAAATCTGTAATAGAACTTATAAGTACCACAAAACAAACCCTTAAGACTGCTCCTATTTTGGACATAATAATGGGAAGGAAGACTACAGACGTAAAAACTTGCAAATACGACAAACTGGAACTGTTCGGCATAGGGGCTCAAGACAAGGAAACGCATTGGAAAGCCGTTATTCGCCAATGTATTATAGAAGGTTTTCTTCGCAAAGATATAGAAACCTATGGTATTTTGAAGATACAGCAAGACGGTTACAAATTCCTTCAAAAATCCTATGATATTTTAGTGCCAGAGGACCACGATTTTGCAAATGAAGATCACGACAGTTTCGATTTTGTTTCTTCTGGTCAGGAAGTTAGTGCTGTTGACGACACTTTGTTCTCTGTGTTGAAGGGTATAAGAAAAGAAATTGCAACAAAAGAGAAACTTCCTCCTTATATAATTTTCGAGGATAGGTCTTTGAGTGATATGACAGTGCAATACCCTACAAGCATAGAGGAAATGAAGAATATAGTGGGTGTTGGCGAGGCAAAGGCAAAGAAATTCGGACAGGCTTTCTGTGATGTGATTAGCAAATATGTTGAAGAAAACGAGATAGAGAAACCTCAGAAACTAGTGGTCAAGAGTCTGAACAACAAAAGTGGCCTAAAAATATACATAATCCAAAGCATAGACAAAAAACTGCCATTGGAAGACATTGCAAAAGGCAAAGGTTTGGATGTTGATGAACTTTTAGATAATATAGAAAAGATTGTAGCCTCTGGCACCAAACTGAACATTTCCTACTACATAGAAGAATATGTTGATGAGTATCATCAAGAAGAAATTATGGAATGTTTGAAGGAAATGGAGACAGACAACATAAAAGATGTGTTGGAAGAACTTGGTGAAGACGAATATACAGAGCAGGAAATAAGACTTATGAGAATATATTTCAAGACAAAATACGGACAAGAATAATAAAGAAATTAAAAAACAATTACAATGAAAAAGATTTTTACACTTTTGGTTATCAGCTTTGCTCTATTTTCAGCACAAGCACAAATAAATTTCGACAATGCAGACTTTGAAAGATGGACTTCCAGCACTTCTGCACAATCATGGAACTCTTTGGGAATAAGCATGGGCTTTACAGATCTCAGCTTATGCGATATATCACGCACAACAGATGCATTCTCTGGCGAATATGCAATGCAGATTAAGGCAAAACCTCTTCCTGAATTGGTAAGTAGCCTTATAGGTATATCATCTTTTGCAGTGCCTGGTTTTATCACCAATGCAAAAGTAGATATGGAGACTCTATTGTCATTGTTGCAAGATGCATCATCTTTGTTGAACTCTTCAGACACTTCATCTGATGATTTAAGTTTGGAGATGTTGGAACAATTTGCCTATGTGCTTACTGATGGTTTAGATATCAGCGATGCAGGTACTCCAACACTTATTTCTGGCAAATACAAACTGGAACTTGTTTCCGACCAAGAGGTTGCTGCAGTTATGGCTCTATGCGTAAAGGTTGAAGGCGAGACTCGTACTATTGTTGGTGGCGGTCTATCTCAATTGTTGGCCACTGACGACAATTATCAAGATTTTTCTTTGGACATTATGAATACAGACAATTCCAACGAATTGATTTTCATTGCTGTATCTGCAACAATGGACACTTTGGCAACAAGTTTCGGAGCATTGAAGCTAGATAATCTTTCTATCAGTTTCTCAACAGAAAGCAGCATTTCAGAGATTGAAAACCAGCAAGTGAAAATATATCCTAATCCTTCTTTCGATAAAACTTTCAGAATAGACTGTGAAGAAAATCAAGATGTTGTTGTGTATGATGTATTGGGAAGAACAATAAATAAAGTTGAAAACTACATTCCTAACTCATTGATAAAGATTGAGAAAGAAGGTTCTTATATCATCAAAGTAGGCGACAGACATTCTAAGCTTATTATCAAATAAAATAGAACTTTGTTTCAAAAAATCATAAGCAAGATTTAATTTTGTGAAAGCAAGATTCAATTTTCTGAAAGCAAAGCTTGTTTTGGCATTGTTGAGTGTTGTTGTATTCAACTCTTGCTCTGGAGGTTATTCCTTTACAGGTGCAAGCATCAATCCCGAAACAAAGACTTTTCATGTTGAAATGTTTTTGAACAGGGCAAGCATAGTGCAACCTATTTTAGCATCGGAAATGACCTATGCACTTATCAACAAAATAAGAAGCGGGACGAATCTTATGGAGGTTGAAGACAACGC
>JABUUQ010000002.1:357702-359895 GCA_021443125.1 Bacteroidales bacterium | reverse complement strand
TATGGTATAACGCCTTCTGCCATATCTGCCAAAGACCAAGCGGCAAAAAACAGGCTGACGATAAGGGTGAAGGTTACCTACAAGAACAAACAAGACAGCAAATCAAACTTCGATACAACTTTCCAAAGATACAAAGAGTATGATTCTTCCCTATCACTCTCTGCAGTGGAGGAAGAATTGATAAAAGAAATAAACGAAGAACTGGTAGATGACATTTTCAATAAAGCATTTGTCAACTGGTAGGCGAAGAAAAAGAAAATTATTAGGCAGATACAGAAGAATACTGACCAATAACCGAAAATATGTTCGCACAACGAATATATTGGGTTGGATTCTTTTTGTACTTTCAACTTTTCTCTATCTCGGCACAATGTATCCTACTGTTGCTTTTTGGGATTGTGGAGAATTTATCTCTTCTTCTGCTTATTTGCAAGTGGGACACCAACCTGGAGCTCCATTATATCAACTTTTGGGTGCCATTATATCGGTCTTGTCTTTTGGGAACGGGAAAGTTGCAGCAATACTTATCAATTCTTTGTCGGCAATATCTGCTGGTATAAGTGTGATGCTGTTGTTTCATATTTTTCTCTACCTTTTCAACAAATATAGCGAAAAATATATAGGCAATTTCGTTGCTGCCTTTATGGCTTCAGCAATTTTTGCCCTTACAGACTCATTCTGGACATCGGCAACAGAGGCAGAAGTCTATGCTATGTCTTTTCTCTTCACCACTCTTTGCATAAGAACTATTCTACATTGGGAAGAAAGACCCGATAGCCGTTGGATAGTGCTTTTGTGCTTTATCTTCGGCTTGTCTTTCGGTGTTCATCCTTTGACATTGCTGGTTATTCCCGCCATAGTGTTTATTGTATATTTCCACTATAAGAAAATTTCATTCAAAACAATAACTCTTGCCTCTTTGGTTTCGTTGGCAATTATCTTTGTGGCTATGAATGCTTTTTCGTGGCTGTTGCAACTTATTGAAGTTTCTTGGTGGTTGTTCGTATTGCTTATTATTGTCTTGGCAGGGCTGTTATTGCTATCGTATAAGAAACACATTCCATTGCTTAATAGTTTTGTTTTTTGCGTTGCTTTCTTTCTTGTCGGTTGTTCCACTTATTTGTTGATAGGAATTCGTGGTTGCGATTATCTGCCAATGAATGAAAGCAGGGTAACCGATGCAAAAACTCTCAACGAATACATATCTCGAGAGGCGTTCACAAAGGCACCCGTATTTTATGGTGCTTACTATACCGATTGGCCGCCAAAAAGTTTTGAATTGAAAGACAATAAAAAACTTGAGCCGGTATTCGACAAAGAACTTATGGTTGTTTTCCCAAGAATGTGGAACTACACTTCGGATTCCTATGTAAATAACTATGTTGCTTGGACTGGTGATGCAAAATACTCTGTAAACATCAACGGAGAAGATGTTCCAAAGCCAAGTTATTGGCAAAATCTATCTTTCTTTTTGAGATATCAGGTAGGATATATGTATTTGAGATATCTTGTTTGGAACTTTGCAGGCAGAACAAACGATATTCAAGGCGACGGTTCTTTGACAAATGGTCAAGGACAGACTGGATTGTTTCTAATCGACAGGCTATATAAGATTGATGAGGGCGAAACAAAAGCATCTTTGCATAACAAAGCCAACAACAAGTATTTTGCCATACCTTTGATATTGTGTCTGATTGGTATGTTCTATCATTTGGCAAAAGACCCTAAGAGATTTTTGTTTGTTATGGCTATCTTTGTCATGTATTCCATAGGTTTGGTGGTATATCTCAATAGTGCTGCGTATGAAGTAAGGGAAAGAGATTATGTTTTCTTGCCTTCGTTTATGGCTGTAAGTATTTGGATAGGAATAGGTATGCTTGGTATTTCACAAATCATTGCCAACATTGTAAGAATAAGAAAACCACGATATATTCTTCCAGTTTTTCTTATTATTCCTATATGGATGGGGATAGAAAACTTCAACGACCACAATCATAGACACCAATATACTGCATATAACTTTGCCGTATCGCTTTTGAACTCGTGCGAAAAAGATGCCATACTTATTGTTGATGGGGACAATGACACTTATCCTCTATGGTACTGTCAAAATGTTGAGCATATACGCCAAGATGTAAGGGTTGTCAATAGAGAATTGTTGAACAATGCAAGCACTATAACAAGTCTTATCAA
>JABUUQ010000002.1:356215-357232 GCA_021443125.1 Bacteroidales bacterium | reverse complement strand
TTTTCTTTCAAAAATTTCAACAAGCATATATATTTCAACGAGATAGAAAGAAGTATTGTTCAACTCTACACACAAAATATAAGGGCTTTGGCTTACAAACTTCTGCAAAAAGGAGAAAAAGACAAGGCTTTGGCTTTGATAAACAAATGCCTTCAAACCTTCCCTACCAATATACATTCCTATCCTTTGCACTTGGCAGATATGGCCATAATCTACTCTGTTTGTGGTGAAGAGGAGGAAGGTGTGAGATTGCTTAGGGAAAGTCTTAACGATTTTGAAACTTTTATGGATGAGTACTGCAAAGGTACCATAAGATTTCAAAGTGAACAAAGAATAGAGGCAGCAAACAAGATAAGTTACTACTTGGACCTTTGCCTATTGTCTGAAGATTGGGGCGAGGAAAGGCTGAGAGTTGAACTGGCAGAAAGTTTCTTTTCAGTCATAAAGCCTTATCTTGAAATCACTTACAGACAAAAGAAAATGATGATACTGCAAAATGAAGACTTTTATGCTCAAGAGATAGAGGCTATGGATGAAATGATTGGCCGAATAAGAGATTTTGCAAAGGTCTATGAAGAAGAACTGCCAGAAGAAAATCTGAAATAAATATAATAAGATTCAAATATATAAAACTATGACACAGGAAAAGTATAACAGAAGAGGTGTTTCAGCAAAGAAAGAAGATGTACACAACGCCATAAAAAATATAGACAAGGGGTTGTTTCCAAAAGCGTTTTGCAAAGTTGTGCCAGATTCTTTAAGTCATGACAAAGATTATTGTATGATTATGCACGCCGATGGAGCAGGAACCAAAAGTTCTTTGGCTTATATGTATTGGAAAGAAACTGGCGACATAAGTGTATGGAAAGGAATAGCACAGGATGCAGTGGTAATGAATACCGATGACTTGCTTTGCATCGGCATTACAGACAACATACTTCTTTCTTCTACCATAGGAAGAAACAAAAACCTCATACCAGGGGAAGTTATCAAGGCTGTGATTGAAGGCACCGAAGA
>JABUUQ010000002.1:350217-354978 GCA_021443125.1 Bacteroidales bacterium | reverse complement strand
TTGTTTATGTATTCAGCAGCAGTTTCGTCATCATTCAAAGCCAAATAAAGCAATGCAAGGTTGTTTTCTACTGTTCCATTGTTGGCTGAAAGTTTTTCTGCAGTTTCAAGGTATTTCTTTGCATCGTCAAGCTGGTTTAGGTATAAAGCTGTTGCTCCTGCATTATTCCAACCTTCCCATTGTGAAGGGAAACGCTCTGTTACAGCCTCATATATTTGAAGTTTTACAGCATAATTGTGTGAAAGTTGGGCAGCATACATAAGTTCGTCGTAAGTAAGGTTGTCTGGATTAGACAAAGCCATTTTTGCAAGTTCTTGATCGGTCTTTTGAACGCCAGAGAAGTTGAAAGCTATCTCACCTCTACGAAGTGTAGGAAGAATATCCTCTTCTATTTGACGGAAAACAACAGACATATTTCTTATTTCTTGTTCTCTTCTAACCTTGTCTGGTTGAGATTTAACAACATTGATAACCGTATTCTTTTCATTCAAAGAAGAACCTTCCACAAGTTTGATAAAGTTATCCCAGTCCTCACCTTTAGCATTTGTAGTGATTATAATGTCTTTCTTTGCATCGGCAACATATTTGCTGATGTCTGAAGATTTGATGTTTTCTGCCTTTGCTCTTTCTGTAAGTGCCTCATTCAACATATCATCAACAACTTTTTGTGTTGTTTCTGCTCTTTTCTTTGATAGACCGATATTGTAGGTTTCTTCACCTTCAGGAGAAGCCCATGCGTTAACATAAATTTGTCTTGGAACCTGATTATTAACAATATAAGACTTCATATTGTTCAATGAACGCTTTGCTTCCATCTTCTTGTTCAAAGCATTATCCCAATTCAAGTTAGACATATTTACTGTAAAATAGATATCAGCAGACATAAGCTCGTCTGTAGAAACTTGATAATTTGAAGATGCCATGGTCATATCGCCTTTTATATCCACTCTGTTTGAAGTCGAGTTGATACCTTGAGCTATTTTTATGTTACCCAACTCTATTGCACCATCATTTTCCAAAGCCTCGCTTCTTGTTGCGTTAGCTTCATTGACAGATTTTGATTTGTAGGCAACAGGGTTAAGAGTAAGCACAGCACTTTCCATACCTTTTCTGTATGCAACAGTATCGCGATACATAAATCTGCCACCTGATTTCTTTTCTATTGTCTTTCCGTTGCCGTCAACCTTTTGTCCTTTAAGGTTCATTGGAGAAAGAATTACCTCACCTGTTTCCCACGTCAATACTGGCTGAAGATAAACCACAGCATCCTTTTGGAAATAGTTTTGAGGTATGTTTCCATTGATTGTAACGATAACTTTGTTACCTGTAGTCTCCATTGGATTTGGAGAAGATTGATAACGAACAGTGTCGTGTTTCTTTTGCATTGTCTTTAGTGAAGAACAACCTGCCACAGCCAACACAAGCGTAAGCACAAACACACTCTTGATAAGTTTTTTCATTTTTGCAAAAATTTATTTAGTTTATTATTATCCTTTTACGCTATTGTCCTAAAACAATCTGCAAAAATAATAAAAAAAAACAACAATATAAATAATTGAAGTGTTTTTCTTAAAGAAAATAAGTTATTTAAGTTTTATTCTTTTGAGAAAATAAGGCATAAGAACTTGGTCAAGCGTTTTATTTATATCGCATTCCACATAATCTATCCTTATGTTGTTGCACGCTTTCCTTATTTTAGAAAATTTTTCCCTCATTCTGTTTTGATATTCCTTCCTTATCTCCAAAGGATTCAGTTTGTACTCTTCGCCAGTTTCAGCATCTTTGAATTTGTAAGGACGGTTGGAATAGAGAAATTCTTGTTCCAACTTTTTATCTATCGTGTGGAACAAAATGACTTCGTGCTGATTGTAGCGAAGATGTTGAAGGCTTTTGATTAGTTCCTGTTCATCGTCCTCTGAACCCAAAAGGTCAGAAAATATAATAACAAGTGAGCGTCTATGCACCTGTTCCGATAACTGATGAAGCAATGGAGAAAGTTTTGTATTTGCAGGACTATCGTTTTTGTCTCTCTCACAAAGTTGTTGCAAAAGAGTAAAGATGTATTTTTTATGGGCAAAATTAGACTTTATATCTGTGATGAAATCTATCTTGTTGGAAAGCAAGGCAAGCCCAAAAGCATCACGTTGTTTGTAGAGCATAGCCGTTAGAGCAGAGGCTGCCTCTACGGAAAAAACAAGTTTGTTGGGGTTGTCGAAAGAAATATTTTTTTTATCGAAAGGAAAATTCATTGAAGCAGAGTTATCTATCACCAAAAGGCAACGAAGATTTGTTTCCTGCTCGTAGTTTTTTATAAAAAGTCTGTCGGTTCTTGCAAAAAGTTTCCAATCAACATGCTTGGTGCTTTCTCCGGAATTATAGGCACGATAGTCGGCAAATTCCACAGAAAAACCACGGAAGGGACTCTTATGCAAACCAGTAAGAAACCCTTCCACTTTTTTATTAACTCTCAACTCAATATTGGAATATCGAGTCTGGATTTTTTCTATTGAGTCCAGAATTATAGGTATTTTTCTATGTATTCCACGTATGTGGCTTTTGGATTTGCTCCAACAAGTTTGTCAAGCACTTTACCTTCTTTGATGAACAAAACTGTAGGAACGTTTCTAATCATAAAGCGACTTGTTGCTGCAGAACATTCATCTACATCGGCTTTGCATATCTCTGCCTTGCCTTCGTATTCTGTTGCAAGTTCGTCAATAATAGGAGCTATGTGCTGGCAAGGGCCACACCATGAAGCACCACAATCCAATACTATAAGCTTTTTTTCGTCAGCAATCAAAGCTTCGAAATTTTCGTCTGTAATTTGTCTAGCCATAATAATTTTGATTTAATAATTTGTTTGAATTGCAAAAGTAAGAATATTTTTTAACATTTTTTTCATATTACCAACTTTTTTTCATATCTTTGCAATCAAATAAAGATAATTATTAATAAAACAAATATAAAGAATTATGTACAACGAATTGATTCTAGCATTGAACCCAGGTAGTACTTCTACAAAGATGGCAGTATACAATGGTGAAGAGAAATTATTTGACAAGAACATCAAGCATCAAGCCGAAGACTTGAAAAAGTTTGCACACATCGCTGATCAATACGCTTTTAGAAAAGAACTTATTCTTGACGAAGTCAAAAATGCTGGCTTTAACATCAACGAGTTCAAAATCGTAATCGGCAGGGGTGGTTTGACAAAGGCGACTCAAGGTGGTATTTGGGCTGTAAATGAAGCAATGATGAACGATCTTCGCATTGGTGTTCAAGGACAGCACGCTTGCAACCTTGGAGGTTTGATTGCACACGAAATCGCTCAGGAAATAGGTGTTGAAGCTGTTATTGCAGACCCGGGAATTACCGATGAAAGAGAAGAAATAGCAAAAGTAAGTGGTCATCCTCTTATGCCAAGAAACTCTATCTTCCATTGCTTGAACCAAAAAGCCATTGCAAGAAGATATACAAGAGAACACTGTCCTGGAAAGAAGTATGAAGATATGAATCTTATAGTTGTTCACCTTGGTGGTGGTATTTCTATCGGTGCTCACTACAAAGGCAAAGTTATAGATGTTAATCAGGCTTTGGATGGCGATGGTCCTTTCTCTCCAGAAAGAAGTGGCAGCGTTCCAATGACTAAACTTATCTCTCTATGTTTCTCAGGAGAATACACTGAAGCTCAAATAAGAAAAATGATTGTTGGTGAAGGCGGATTTGTTGCTTATCTTGGAACAAACGATGCTCTTACTGTTGAAAATGCAGCAAAAGCAGGCGATGAAAAAGCAGCTTTCATTCAGTCAGCAATGGCTTATCAAGTAGCTAAAGAGGTTGGTGCTCAAGCAACAGTTCTTCATGGCAAACCAGATGTAGAAAAGGTTGATGCTATTTTGCTTACTGGTGGTATAGCTTACGGCAAACCATTCATCAAAGAGCTTACAGAAAGAATAGACTTCTTGGCTCCAGTATTTGTTTACCCTGGTGAAGATGAAATGGGTGCTTTGGCAATGAATGCAACAATGTATCTGCACAAAGAATTAGACCTACAAATCTATGAATAACAGTTTCTAAGAAAATAAAAACTAAGGGCAAGTCTTATGGCTTGCCTTTATTATTCATATTTATTAACCAAAAACAAAAAAACAATGAACAAAAAACAGTTCCTAAAAAGGAAATCTTTCAGATTCAGAAGATTTGAAAGAAAATCCTACAGTGCCTACAATAGTATGCACAAAGCTGTAACAATTGGCGTGGTGTCTATTATGACGCTGACTTTTGCCAACACAAAAACAGTTAATGCCCAAGTGATAAGCAGTAGCGAGGGTTACACTTCAGAGAAAACTCTCGACGAATTCACTCTCGTTGAAGATGCTCTGCCAAACCAAATGGGCAAAGTTGTTACGATCATTACCTCACAAGAGATTGAAGACCTCCATGTGCAAAGTGTGGCAGAACTTCTTGAAACAATATCTTCTGTAGATATTCAAACAAGAGGCGCCCATGGAATTCAAACGGATGTCTCTCTTCGCGGAGGAAATTTCGACCAAACAGCCATTCTTCTTGACGGCATAAACATCTCTAATCCACACACTGGTCATTACTCCATGGACATTCCGATTTCAATGCAAGATATTGAAAGAATAGAAATTATCAAAGGACCTTCCGCAATTATTTATGGAGCCTCTGCATTCTCGGGAGGAATAAACATTATCACGAAAAAAAAGCAAAACAACAACATTTCACTTTGTGCCGAAG
>JABUUQ010000002.1:348730-350159 GCA_021443125.1 Bacteroidales bacterium | reverse complement strand
GAGAATAGTCTGTCGGTTGGATACAAAACTTCTAACGGCTATATTGAGAACTCTGCATACGATGTGTTCAATATATTGTATAGAAACAATATATATCTAAAAAACAACACTTTAAGCATGAATATTGGCTACAATTTCAAGGATTATGATGCCAACACCTTTTATTCTGCCAAGTTTCCAAATCAACACGACAAAACCTCTTCCCTACTTGCCTCGATAAAAGGTTTGTTTAATTTAGGCTCTGATTTTCAATTTCTTCCTTCTGCATACTACAACTTGCATACCGATGAGTTTGAATTGATAAAAAACAGTGGCTCTGCAAATTACCACAAAAGCAATGTGGCAGGAAGCAATCTGACTTTCAAATACTATTACAAAAACTTTTCTTTGAATTTTGGCACTGACATTCGTTTCGAAGAAATTCTCAGTTCGGTGCTTGGCGAAGAAACAATAGAAAATTATTCTGGGCTTTACAATCATCAAAACGCCAGAATAAATTTTTCTTTCTTCGTTCAAGGAAATTATTCCTTAGGAAGATTTATGGCTACCTGTGGTTTGCTTTCTTTTCAGAATACTGCCATAAAACAAAATTTATCAAATATCTATCCATCTGTAAATCTGTCATATAGATTCAATAAACAATGGAATGTATTTGCATCTTTCAACACTGCATCCCGCTTGCCATCATTTACAGAATTATACTACAAAGATGCAGTACACGAAGCAAATCCCAATTTGAAGCAGGAAAAAAGCATATCCTACGAAACGGGTATAACATACAAAAACAAGTTTATAAATGCTAGTCTTTTAGTTTTTTACACCGAAGGTAAAAACATGATAGATTGGATGAAGAATTGTGCTGACGACACTCAATGGCTATGCAAGAATATAAACGAATTAAACAAATACGGAATCGATGTTTCCGCCAGCATTTTGTTTGCAGAATTGTTCGAAAACCTTTCAAAAAACATTAGGTTTAATCTTTCATATTCATGGATGAATGCCGAAAAAAACAATAACAACTACATTTCCCAATATGCGTTCAATTATTTAAGGCACAAATTCAATTTACAACTTGCTTTACCAATCATAAAGCAACTTACTCTCAATCTTAGTGGGCAATACTGCGTGAGAGAAGGCTCTTTTATTGAGTATCAACATAATACAGCAGGAGAAGAAAAGAATTACAAACCTTTCTTTACTATGGATGCAAATTTGCAATACGAATTCAAGAACAAATTCACGTTCTTTGTTTCAGCAAGCAACCTATTTGATGTGGATTACTACGATATTGGCAATATACCTCAGCCAAATCGTTGGATAACAGCAGGTATAAAATTCCAACTATAAAATAAAAGCTCTTCGTAATGAAGAGCTTTTTTCTTTATTGTTTTATTATTCGTTTGGTGATGAAACCTTTGTCGGTGTT
>JABUUQ010000002.1:346295-348627 GCA_021443125.1 Bacteroidales bacterium | reverse complement strand
GCAAAATACATCATATAATCGCAATAAACATTTACTATATCATTTGTTGGGTTTGGTGTAATTGAAATTGCATTTTCGTTAATTTCAGTGATACTGCTAACTTCGCTTGAGTCTGCTTGTCTGTTTATTGCATATTCAGGTATTGTAAAAACACAAAGTTCTGTAGTATGAGGCATGATTGTCCTATCAGTTGGATATAAGTCTGTAAAATAGGCACTCTTTTCAATCATAGTAATCGTGTAATAAAGTTCGTTATGACTCGTAGTTGGATATGAAAAATAATCTCTATAATCAAGACATGACTTCCATCCTAAATTTGGTCTATAATAATAAACTTGGTCTGCACTGCTGTTATTGTCGTTTAAGATTCTTGTATCGCTAGAATTTGTAGACATTAAATTATAACAATAAAGATGCATAGCATATTCGGTTCTACCAGCAGAAAGAATGTATGTATTTGCTGGATTATATTTGTACGCAATAAAATAATCTCCTTGTACTTGAATAGCTGAATCAAAAATAATCTCATACATTACAGCTTCTATTGGAGCTTGCCATGGGAAAGATTCAATAAATATGGAATCATTTAGAACTTGCTCATATAAAACATCCATCGTTGTTGCATCTAATATAAGTATTGTGTCGCCAACATTCTGCGTTATAGGAAAGCGTTCCGTGGAATCAACCCTAACAATAAGAGACACGCCACCTATATTAAGCAAACTATCATTATGCATTATTTGAGCAAATCCATATGGAGCTTGAATTGTGTCATAATATTCATGATTTGCACTGCCTGCCATTAATTGGTAAATACCAAAATAACAAGCTCTTTGAGGTACATGGGCTATTCCAGTATCATACATTATGGAATCCCTAGGGAATCCACAAATTTTTAATAGATTTGTAGGAATATAACTATAATATAATTCTGGATATTCAGAGATTAGAAACTTGCTATTACAATTATTTTCTGTTTGGGCAAATACTCCAAAAGAGAACAACAGAACCAAAATAAGTAAAATTGATTTCTTCATAATTTTATTTTTTAATAACATTTCACTTTTATTTTATTTTGAATTGGTGATTGATATAGATTCCAACTTGGATTTAGTGCTTGTAACACTATGGTACTGACCATAGAGTTGGCAGTGATAGGAGTCAATGGAACAACTTTGTAAGAAAATTTTCTAAAACAATTGCCTATATTTTGTGTAATATCTTTCACCGCAATATAGCTATCCACACAATTTTCTGCTACTCCAGCAACTATATATCTAGTACTATGCAATTTATCTATACAATTAAAATATGTAAAATTATTAAAATCAAAAAAACAATCAAGCATATAACTCGTTTGCAAATAAGGTTGTGAATGCATAATATAACTTATATTTTGTGGCATGCCAATACTTTTTATTGTACAATCTTCAACGATAAACATTTGGGTTGTCGGTATATGATAGACTGCATCTCTAATTTTCATATCCTTTTCCTCGTGTAGAATAGATTGAACACTATAAATGTAGTTAAGATTGTTTAAATTAACACAATTTAGAAACGTAGAAAAGTTAATAAATGTATCATATGCATTCATCATTATAACAACTTCATTGTTGATTGTATGTCGCACAAGCATTTTTTCATGACAGGAATCAGGTAAAAGGCAAAAAGCATTAGGTGTATGATCAAAGGCATATCCTTGAATACTAGATGTATTACTTTTATCTATCCTTATTAAAGATTGTTCGATGTGATAATTAACCCCATACGTATACCCTACAACTGCAATATATTTATCTGTAATATCTAAATCGCACAAAACTTGACGTAAAATTTGTATAGGTTTTAATTCAAAATTTGGAGTATTTGCATCGTTAAAATCAAAAAAATAAAAATTTTGACTAGTACTTAATGTATCTCTACCAATACCAACTACATGCTGTTTGCCATTTGAATCGTTATATGCTTTTATTGTACGGATTGTATATAATGGTGTAGGTGTTAGTTCATAATATCCACTACCACTCTGCAAGGCTGAAATACGAACCTTGCCTATAAACCCATCATTATTATTTTTTCCTACAAAATAAATATGGTCATTCAATATTGCCATATCAAAAATGGAATCTACACCAATTGCAATCTTATTGCTTGGTACTTGAGTATCAACGAGTTCCTCTATGTAATACTTGCTATTACACTTTTTTGTGAGAGCAAAAGCTGTATTCTCGTTATAAACTTTGATTTTTTGTTGGAATTTTTCCGATTGGATATTGTCGGTCAAAACTGTGCTTACCGAACTATTCCAACTTGGATTTTGTGCATTGGC
>JABUUQ010000002.1:341175-345982 GCA_021443125.1 Bacteroidales bacterium | reverse complement strand
ATTATAACTATTTTTAGTTTCAAATCGCAAAGATATAAATAATTTCTTAAAAAACAAAACTTGCTTTCAGAAAATTAAAACGGCGTTTCAGTAAATTAAAAGCAAGGAATAATTTTTTCTTATGGGCAAATAAAAAAGGCGATTCCATAAGGAGTCGCCTTTTGTTGTTTATTGAGTATTTATCCTACCACCATTTTTGGATAGCTGCTTGGGCGGCTGCCAAACGTGCAAGAGGTACACGGAAAGGTGAGCAAGAAACATAGTCTATACCGCATTCGTAGAAGAATTTAACACTTTGTGCATCGCCACCATGCTCTCCACAAACACCTATTCTAAGGTCTGGATTTGCTTGTCTACCGTTGTTAACAGCAAACTTAATCAAAGCGCCAACACCAGAAAGGTCTATTGATTGGAATGGGTCGTAGCGAAGTATCTTTTGAGAAGTGTATTCAGCCAAGATTGCATTAACATCGTCTCTTGAGAAACCGAATGTCATTTGAGTAAGGTCGTTTGTTCCAAATGAGAAGAAATCAACGGCTTTTGCTATTTGTCCTGCAATCATAGTAGCACGAGGTATTTCTATCATGGTGCCAAATCTGAAGTTTATCTTAGATTTAGTTGCTTTTTCAACTTCGTCGTGAACTCTGTCGCAGATTGCTCTTTGGTGGGTAAGCTCACGAACAGATACTGTCAAAGGTATCATTATTTCAAGGTGAGGGTCAAAGCCTTCTGCTCTTGCCTCTGCCTCTGCTTCAAACAATGCTCTGAACTGAATCTCTGAAATTTCTGGATAAAGAATACCAAGTCTTACGCCACGAATACCCATCATTGGGTTAACTTCTTGCAATGAATCTATTCTTTCTTTTATTTGTTCAAGATTTATACCCATTTCTTTTGCAAGAGCTTGTTGTTGTTTTTCATCGTGAGGAGCAAATTCGTGAAGAGGAGGGTCCATCAAACGGATAGTAACAGGATGACCGCTCATTATCTTAAGAGTGCTCTTTACAGAAGCTTTCATATAAGGAAGCAACTCGTCAAGGAAATGTTTTCTTTCGCAACTGTTTTCAGAAAGTATCATCTTACGCATTAAAGCAAGAGGAACTTCTGAATTCTTGCCATAGAACATGTGCTCTATACGGAACAAGCCTGTGCCTTTTGCACCAAAATCAAGAGCTTGCTTTGTATCTTCTGGATTGTCGGCATTTGTTTCAACATTGATAGTTGGATATTTGCTGACAAGCTCCATAAATTCTGTGAATACAGGGTTGTCGGTTGGAGAAACCATCTTGATAGCTCCTTCATAAACATAACCCTTTGTGCCATTCAAACTGATAACATCACCTTCTTTGAATGTTTTGTCGCCAATATGAACTTCTTTTGAGTTCATGTCTATTGTAAGGTCTTCACTACCTACTATACAGCATTTGCCCCAACCTCTTGCTACTAAAGCAGCGTGAGAAGTCATACCGCCTCGTGCTGTAAAGATACCATCAGCAGCTCTCATACCTTCAACATCTTCTGGATTTGTTTCTTCACGAACAAGAATACATTTAGTGCCTTTTGCGTTGAAAGCCATAGCTTGTTTGCTTGAAAGAGCTATTGCACCATAAGCAGCACCAGGACCTGCAGGAAGACCATTGCCTATAACTTTGAAACTTGCCTCATCTTTTGCGTCGAAGATAGGGTGAAGCAATTCGTCAAGTTGAGAAGGAGATACTCTAAGGATAACTGTCTTTTCATCAATCAATCCTTCGTGAAGCATGTCCATAGCCATTTTTACAGCAGCATTACCTGTTCTCTTACCAACACGGCATTGAAGCATATAAAGTTTTTTGTGCTGAATAGTAAACTCTATATCAAGCATGTCATGATACCAATGCTCCAAAGTATCTCTTACATTGCACAACTCTCCATAAACCTTTGGCATAGCTTCTTCCAAAGATTGCATATGTTCGTTGTGTTTGTTCTTTGTGTCGTCGTTCAATGGGTTAGGAGTACGAATACCAGCAACAACATCTTCTCCTTGTGCATTTATCAACCATTCACCATAGAATTTGTTATCACCGTTTGCAGGGTTACGAGTGAAAGCAACACCAGTAGCAGAATCTTCACCCATATTACCAAATACCATAGCCTGAACATTTACTGCAGTGCCCCAATCTTCAGGAATCTTTTCGATTCTACGATAAGAAACAGCTTTGTCTCCCATCCATGATTTGAAAACGGCTTTGATACTTCCTATAAGTTGTTCTTTTGCATCGTCAGGGAAAGAAGTCTCAAGTTTTGCAGCGATGATTTTTTTGAATTCTTCTGCCAAAACTTTCAAATCTTCTGTATTAAGGTCTGTGTCTGATTTGTAGCCTTTTTCTTTCTTGTATTCGTCAAGTTTGTTGTCAAGTAATTTTCTGATACCAACGCCTTCTGCAGGTTCCAAACCTTCTGCTTTTTCCATAACAACGTCAGCATACATCATTATCAAACGACGATAAGAGTCATAAACAAAACGTTCGTTGTTTGTTTGCTTAATCAAACCAGGTATGGTTGCAGAGCAAAGACCAATGTTTAGAACTGTGTCCATCATACCAGGCATAGAAATTCTTGCACCAGAACGACAAGAAACTAAAAGAGGATTCTCGCTATCACCATATTTGGCACCCATAATGTTTTCTATGTTTGCCATTCCATTCCAAACTTGTTCCATCAATTCCTTTGGAAGTTCGCAACCTCTATTGTAGTAGTCGCTACAACATTCAGTAGTAATTGTAAGACCAGCAGGTACAGGGAGTTTCAACAAAGACATTTGTGCTAAATTTGCTCCTTTGCCACCAAGAAGATTCTTCATGGCAGCATCACCCTCAGCTGTCATATTTCCAAAGGTGTAAACATATTTTTTCGCCATAATATAAAAATGTAAATTATTAAATAAATATATAAATTTTCGACATCAAAATTGAGCCCTTGCCCAAAATTAGAGTGCAAAGATAAGAATTTTTTTTCAAATAATAGCAAGAAATTTTCAAAAGCTATCAACAATAAAAAAAGAGATTGACAAAAAGCCAATCTCTTTCAATCCAAATAAACTATCTGCTACCAAGCAAACAAAGGACGGTTTTGCATCATTTCGTTTACTTTTTCTCTTGTAGCGTTTATAAGAGTTTCGTTTTCAACATCTGAAAGTATAGCGTCAATCATACCAACTATTTCTGGCATTTCGTTTTCTTTCAAACCACGAGTTGTAATGGCAGGAGTACCTACTCTGATACCTGAAGTTTGGAATGGAGAACGAGAATCGAAAGGCACCATATTCTTGTTTATAGTAATGTCTGCACGAACCAATGTGTTTTCTGCAACCTTACCTGTTAGTTCAGGGAATTTTGGTCTAAGGTCTATAAGCATCAAGTGGTTGTCTGTACCATCTGAAATAACCTTGTAACCTCTTTTAACGAATTCTGCAGCCATAGTAGCGGCATTTTTTCTAACTTGTTTTATGTATTCTTTGTATGCAGGAGTAAGAGCTTCGCCAAAAGCAACAGCTTTAGCAGCAATTACATGCTCCAATGGACCGCCTTGAATACCTGGGAAAACAGCAGAGTCCAACAAAGCAGACATCATCTTAACTTGTCCCTTTGGAGTTGTTTTTCCCCATGGGTTTTCAAAGTCTTCTCCCATCATAATCATACCACCACGAGGTCCACGAAGGGTTTTGTGAGTAGTTGTAGTAACTATATGACAGAATTTTACTGCATTGTTCAATTCGCCAGTAGCAATAAGACCTGCAGGGTGAGAAATATCAGCCAAAAGTATAGCACCTATTTCGTCAGCTATCTTACGCATTCTTGCCCAGTCCCATTCTCTTGAATAAGCAGAAGCACCGCCTATGATAAGTTTTGGTTGTTCTTTTCTTGCAACCTCTTCCATCATATCATAGTCAACCATACCAGTTTCTTCCTTAACACCATAAGCAACTTGACGATAGTAAGTTCCAGAGATGTTTACAGGAGAACCATGAGAAAGGTGTCCGCCGTGATTTAGGTCCAATCCCATGAAAGTATCACCAGGATTCAAACAAGCAAAGAAAACTGCAAGGTTGGCTTGAGCACCACTATGAGGTTGAACATTTGCCCAGCAAGCACCAAACAATTGTTTAGCTCTTTCTATTGCTATTGTCTCGCTTTGGTCTACTATTTGGCAACCACCATAATATCTTTTGCCAGGATAACCTTCTGCATATTTGTTAGTCATTACGCTACCCATAGCTTCCATTACTTGGTCAGAAACAAAGTTTTCAGAAGCGATAAGCTCAATACCCTTTGTTTGTCTTGCTCTTTCTTGATTTATCAAGTCAAAGATTTGTGTATCTCTTTCCATTGTATAATTTGTTTTTTGTAAATAAATTCAAATAATTTAGTTCGCAAAAATACAAAAACTATTGCAAAAAAAACTAAAAACAAAAGAAAAATTTCATAACTTTGCAAAATAAATCAAATGTTAACTTAAAAAATAATAATTATGGAATCTTACGAATGCGAAATCTGCGGATACATTTACAATCCAGCAGTTGGTGATCCAGACAGTGGAATAGCACCAGGAACAAAATGGGAAGACATACCAGAAGATTGGGTTTGCCCTTTGTGCGGAGTTGGTAAAGGTGATTTCAAAAAAATCTAAGACCAAACGAACAAAAACGATAAAGAAGAGAGATGATAGAAAAATCGTCTCTCTTCTTTCTTTGTTTCGTTGAAATAAAACGCCGTTTCAATAAATTATTCCTTGCTTTTAATTTTCTGAAAGCAAGACCTATGAAAAC
>JABUUQ010000002.1:336420-340674 GCA_021443125.1 Bacteroidales bacterium | reverse complement strand
AAAGCAACAACTTTTTACAAATAGCTGTGTTCACAAGTCAATACAACCTTGCCAATCTGTGTTTCAAAGCAATTATTCGAGTATTCCTTCAATTATTTTTATGACATTTTTGTTTGCCATATCAACATTGTCCAAAACTTCCTGATGTGTTGGTTCTTGTTCTATATCTTCATTGAATACATTGGAAATGACAGAGATACCCAAAACTTTCATTCGTGCGTGAGCTGCAACAATAACTTCTGGAACGGTACTCATACCAACAGCAGAAATTCCTAACTGACGAAACATAATGTATTCTGCATTTGTTTCGAAACTTGGGCCAGTGTTTCCTACATAAACGCCTTCTTTGACAATAATACCATTGTTCTCTGCTATCGTTTTTGCTTTTTGTATAAGATTTTTGTCATACACACTGCTCATAGAAGGGAAACGTTCGCCAAGTCTATCGTCATTTGCTCCAACAAGAGGGTTTGGCATGCGGGAAATATGGTCTGTGATAAGCATGATATCGCCTGCAACGAAAGATTTGTTAACTCCACCAGCAGCATTTGTAACTATAAGATTTTTAACCCCTAACAACTGCATAACTCTGATAGGAAAAGTAACTTCTTGCATGGTGTATCCCTCGTAGTAGTGGAAACGACCCTGCATACAAAGTACCATTTTGTTTTTAAGCAAGCCTGCAACAAGGTTTCCTTTGTGTCCTTTTACGGTTGATACGGGAAAATGAGGTATATCTTTATAAGGAATTACAACAGGCTTTTCAATTTTTTCTGCCAAAGGAGACAAACCACTGCCAAGTATGATTGCAGTGTCGGGAATGGCATTTAATTTGCCTGCTATGAAGTTTTTAGCTTCTAAAATACTTTCGTATGTCATCTTTTATTATGTTTATAAAATTATTATCAACTTTTATTTCAATAGTTTGCACGAACATATTTAGGTTATATCGCTTCAATCTTGCATAATCCTTCTCCGTTGTTACTATTTGACAATTCAATCTCTCTGCTTCTTGTTTTATTTGTTTTATATCCTTGTCTTGAAAAGCGTAATGGTCGGGAAATTTCATCAGTTTCCTAACCTTGCATTGTGTTTCCAGATATTTTTGCAAAGGAGTGGGGTTGTCTATGCCAGCAATAAGGATAATATCTTGACCAATAAGGTTTTGAGGTAGTGGAGCATAGTTTATTTGGGAAAAGAATACAGTTTGATTTGCTGAAACCTTGATTCGAGAAATTATTCCTTGCTTTTGATTTTCTGAAACGCCGTTTGGAGTTTTTGTAACAACGATGTAATCTGCTCGTTTTTTGTTCTTGTCGCTTTCTCTCAAACGACCATAGGGAATAACTTTGTCTTCGTAGAATGGTCGGGAGTATTCGGTGAGAAGAATGGTTTTTGTTGGAATTGTTTTGCGGTATTGATAGGCGTCATCGAGTATAATGACTTGCGTATCAGGGTATTTGTTCTTTATATATTCTATTGCTTGGTTTCTATCCTTGTTGACAACAAATTTTACATCAGGAAATTTTACACTCATTTGCTTTGGTTCATCGCCAACCGAAAGAAAAGTATCGTCTTGGCTTATTTCCCTCAAACCTTTTGATTGTCGTTTGTAACCAAGGCTCACAACAGCAACATTGAAATCCTCTTTCAAATTCTTGATAAGATACTCCACCATAGGCGTTTTCCCAGTTCCGCCAACGCGAAGGTTGCCCACACAAAGCACATAGATATTTTTGTGCTTTTTTGATGCAATAATTTGTTTGTCAAAAAGATAGTTGCGTATTTCTGTGATGAGTCCGTACATTGTTATCCACAATTATAAACATAAAGCGCTATGCCATCATAATGATTGCAGTATGAAAATAAAGCTCGTTTGGCTCTGTTGCCTTCTATTGCTATTGGCGAACCATCAACGCAAAGATATTGTGCTCCACACTTTGGACAAAACATTGTAAGGTTGGTTGTGGTATCGACTTCCACTGTACCTTTGCAGTCTTTTACCACACAAGAACGCTCAAATGCCATAAATTCATAATAACTCAAGCGAAAAATTATTACACCTCTATTGCCACCATAAAAATACTCCCATCCTTTGTTGCCAATATTGAGATTGTAGTATTCTGTTGAGTTTGGGTCTATGTAGAAATTGACATAACCCCATTCGTCAAAGCTGTCATCACAAGAAGACAAACCCAAGACACACAAAAAGCATACAAATATGAAGGCAAAACTCTTTTTCATCTTATTCTGCAGAGAAAAATGCAACCAAAAGAACCTTTCCAACTTTGTACAATGATTCTTTGCTTATGCAATCCATATTGTCTTTTGTTGTATGCCAATAAGGGAAGAATCCACCTTGATGACTGTGTGCTACAATATCTATCATAGGAATTTTTGCGTAGTGATTAACCCATATATGGTCATCCATAACGCTGCTTTCCAAATTGTTTATGAACGTTTCGGAATAACCCAAATCGTTTGCTATATTCCAGATATTGTTCATAATGGATGGGGCATAGGTCATGCTTTGTTGTTCTTTGGTAAAGCGCAAATCTTTGTAGCCAACCATATCCAGCAAAATTCCATACTTGGCTGAATAATATGGTTTATGAAGATTTTGTGCCCAATACTGAGAACCCAAACACCAATCCCTTTGGTCTTCTATTATTGTGTCTGCCCAATCTGGTGCTCCTTGGTCTTCAAGGTCGAAAAGCACTATATCCAACCCTTGATTGAACTTTTGTTGTTTGATTACTCGTGCCAATTCCATAAGAACGCCAACCCCACTTGCTCCATCATTGGCTGCAATTACTGGAGTCCTATGATTTTTTGCATCTTCATCCTTATCTGCCCACAAACGAGAATCCCAATGAGATGCAAGCACCACTCTGTCGGTTGCTTCGTTGTTGAAAGATGCGATAATGTTGCGACCTTTAACCTCTTTGCCGTCATAAAGTTTTGCAGTGAACTCCTGAACATATACAGTGTCGGCAAAATTGTTTAAAAATGCGATAAGATAATCTCCACATTGCTTTGCTGCAACAGATTCTGGTGTTCTTGCCCCAAAATCACACTGAACCTTTACATAATTGTAAGCAGAATCAGCGTTGAACTCAGGAGTTTTTACATCTTTGTAGTTTGTGGCACTCGCTTGCTCTGTTGCTTGCTTTTTGGAGCAAGAAACAAGAACAAGTGATAATAGAAAAATAAGAAAAAGTTTTGTTTTCATTGTTTTTATTTGTTCAATCTCCACTCAACACCGTCTTTTGAGTCCTTTATTTCTATACCCAATTCTTTCAGAGCATCACGAATTTTGTCGCTTGTGGCGTAATCTTTCTGTTCTCTTGCACTTTTTCTCATATCAAGCACTAAAGACATCAATCCTTTTATGACTTCTTCGTTGTTGCCACCTTCTTGGTCTTTTAATCCTAGAATATCTTCGCAGATAGCAGTGAAATGTTCAAGCAAATAGGCTTTGTCTTCTTTTGTTATTGTTTCCTTTTTGTCGGATACACTGTTGATATGTTTTGTTATCTCAAATAAGTTTGCTATAGCAATAGGTGTATTGAAATCATCAACAACTGCAAGCAAAGCATCCTCAATCATTTTCTTTACATCAAAACTTGACTCTTTTGATTCAGGAAGAGAAGCAATTTTGTTTTTGGCCTCCATAAGTCTGTTAAAGCCTTTTTCTGCAGCAATCAAAGCATCGTTAGAGAAATCCAATGTGCTACGATAGTGAGCCATAAGCATGAAGAAGCGAATAGTCATAGGAGAGTAGGCCTTTTGCAAAAGATGATGTGTGCCAGAGAACATCTCGGTCAGAGTTATGAAATTGTTGTATGATTTGCCCATTTTTCTGCCTTCTATGGTAATCATATTGTTGTGCAACCAGTATTTAGCAGGCATTTTGCCATAAGCACCGACACTTTGTGCAATCTCGCAATCGTGATGAGGGAAAACCAAATCCATACCTCCACCATGAATATCAAATTCTTCGCCAAGATATTTTCTTCCCATTGCAGTACATTCCAAATGCCAGCCTGGGAATCCCAAAGACCAAGGACTTTCCCATTTCATTATGTGTTCTTTTGGTGCTTTCTTCCATAGAGCAAAATCAAAAGGATTTCTCTTTTCGCTTTGTCCTGAAAGTTCGCGGGAATTGTCTTTTGTATCTTCCAAAGTGCGATGAGAAAGAATGCCGTATGGCTTTATTTGTTCGTTATACTTTGCAACATCAAAATAAACACT
>JABUUQ010000002.1:329021-336378 GCA_021443125.1 Bacteroidales bacterium | reverse complement strand
ACCAAATCAATTTGTTCTATGATATGACCAGAAGCAATAGGCATAAGGTTTGGACGAAGGCAGTTCATCAAATCCATAGCCCAAAGATATTTTGCTTCATAGTATTGAGCAACTTCTTGAGGTTCCTTGTTTTCTGCCGCAGCTTTCTTTTCAACTTTGTCATCCCCGTCATCTGCATCATGAACCAAATGACCTACATCGGTAAAGTTTCTCACATAGCGAACATTATAGCCTATATATTTTAGAACCCTATAAACAATATCGAAAGTTATTGCACTTCTTGCGTGTCCCAAATGACCTTCGCCATAAACAGTAGGACCACAAACATACATCCCTATTCTGTCTTCTCGTAACGGGCGAAAAATTTCTTTATTCCCCGTTAGAGTATTATAAACTTGAAGATTTTCTTTTGTAATCATTATATCAATCTATTTTTATTCGTGAACTAACTAATTTTACACTCAACATTCCTATTATTAACACAATAAGCACTACTCTTATTATATCCCAAAGCATAATTTTTATAGGAAAAGCATCCACAACAAAGTCCCCTTCTGCCAGTTTTATCAAACCGAACTGCTCTTGAAGGATACAAAAAACAACACCCAACACAACACCGATGCAACAGCCTACAATGTTCAGCATCATGCCATAGTTGAAGTATATTTTCCTGATATCTTTTTTTGTCATGCCTATAGCACGAAAGATATAATTCATTTTGTTTTTTTGTATGTAGAGAATGATAAGCGTACTTATTATATTTATTGTGGCGATAAAGATAATCAAAGAAAGAATGATATAAACTGCAATTTTTTCGCTCTTTGCTATTCTGAAATAGATAGCTTGCTGCTCCAAAAGACTTTTTACAGAAAATTTATTGCCTAATTCTTTCTTTATATCTTTTATTATCTGTTTTGTTTGCGAAACTTTTTTAGGTACAACATAAAGATTCGTAACCTTTGTTTCCTTGTAATCCAAAATATCTCTTGCTTTGCTGATAGGCACAAAGATATAATCGTTATCCAAAGCAGAGTGGGTGGCATAGCAAGCAGAATACCTTACAATTTCTGTCTTTAACAAATCTTCTGGTATTACAGCCTCGTCGTTGTTTTGTGGAACTGTGATTTTTATAGGTATGTTCATTTTTTCAGCACCCTTATTCAGTCCCATATCCATTGCAAGATTCACTCCCAACAAACTTTCATCATCTTCCAAACCATAAAAATTGCTTTTGCCATTGACTATAGAAGTGTCCAAAGGGTTGAACTTAAAATAATTATTATTGGTGCCAACCATTTCCACTATACTCTGATACTCGCCAACGCTAATCATTACCGTTTGTCTCACAACAGGAATTATTGTTCCTATGTCTGCAATGGATTTTAACTTTTTCTCAACAGAAATGTCAAAAGTTTTGCCTTCGTTGGCAGAGATAAGAATAGGAGGGTTTTCTTTCTCCAACATTTTTTCTGCAACAGATGTGAAACCATTGAAAACACTGAGTATAACCACCAAAGCCAAACTGACTACAGCAATACCAACAAGAGAGATAAGGGAAATGATGCGTACAATTCCTTTATTCTTTCTTGAAAAATTAAGCCTTCTGACTATAAAAAGGAGGTTTTTGCTATCCATGCCTTATTATTTTTTCAGCAATTCTTCTATCCGTTGTGCGTAATCCAAAGTGTCGTCGATAAAGAAAGCAATGTCGGGAATAATTCTCAATTGGTGTCTTTCTCTTTGTGCCAACCACATACGGATTAAATCTTTTTTCTCTTTCAAAACTTGTAAGATATCTTCTTTCTTATACTTTAACTCAAAGATACTTACATATACTCTTGCATAAGACAAATCACTCGTTACATCAACACGAGTAACCGTAATCATACAAGAAAAAAACTCATCCTTGCTCTTTTCTCTCAATAGTTCAGACAAATCTTTTTGGATAAGTCTGTTGATTTTCTCCATTCTTCTTGTTTCCATACTGAAACTTCCAAAAAACAATTAAAATAAATGCAAAAGAAAATGTTTAATGCTAAATGTAGAAGCAACCGCACTGCATTTAACATTAAACATTTCTTATTTTAAGGTTGTGAATTATAGCAATGCAGCAAGTTTTTCTGCAAGATCACAAACTCTGTTTGAATATCCGTTTTCGTTATCGTACCAAGAAACAACCTTAACCATATTTCCGTCCATAACCATAGTAAGTTTTGAATCGAAAATAGAAGAATGTGGATTGTCAACTATGTCTATAGATACAAGGTCTTCTTCGCTATATTCAAGAATGCCTTTCATTGAACCTTCAGCAGCTTCTTTGATAGCAGCATTAACTTGTTCTTTTGTTACATTGCAGTTAAGTTCTGCAGTAAGGTCAACAACTGAACCGTCAGGAGTAGGAACACGCATTGATATACCATCAAGTTTGCCAGCAAGTTCAGGAATTACCAAACCAACAGCTTTTGCAGCACCAGTAGAAGTAGGTATTATACTGCAAGCGGCAGCTCTTGCTCTGCGAAGGTCAGAGTGAGGAAGGTCAAGGATCCTTTGGTCATTTGTATAAGAGTGAATAGTATTCATTTGACCTCTCTTGATACCGAATTTGTCGTTCAAAACTTTTGCTACAGGAGCCAAGCAGTTTGTTGTGCAAGATGCGTTTGAAACACAAGTGATGTCTTTTGTAAGAACTTTGTCATTAACGCCAAGAACAACAGTTGCATCAACATCGTCAGCCTTTGCAGCAGGAACAGTAAGGATAACTTTCTTTGCACCAGCCTTAATGTGTTTGCCCATAAGTTCTCTTGTTTTGAACAAGCCAGTTGATTCTATAACTATGTCAACTCCCAATTCTTTCCAAGGAAGATTTTGAGGGTCTCTTTCTGCATAAACTCTGATTTTCTTGCCATTAACTACAAGGTATTCGCCTTCTGAAGAAACTTCTCCATTGAATCTGCCATGAACAGAGTCATATTTCAACAAGTGTGCAAGAGTTGCTGCATCTGTCAAGTCATTGATAGCCACAACTTCAAGACCTTGTTTCTTTTGCATATTTCTAAATGAGATACGGCCTATACGACCAAATCCGTTAATTGCTATTTTTGCCATATTTGTAATTTTTTATGTTTTTATTTAATGTTTATATTTGGTTGCAAAGATACAAAACATAAATCCAAACGCAAAATAAAAAAGAATAAATTTTAAGAAAATGTTTGATAAGTGCTGAAATATCGTTGAAAGATATTGATTGAAAGCAATTGAAAAATAGAGTTCTTTTTTATTGTTTTCGTAGTGAAAATGCGTTTAATGATTTATTGTTTCCTTGTTTCGCAAAAATAAAACGAAGAAAGAAAAAATTATTCCTTGCTTTTAATTTTTTCTTTCTTCGTTTCGTTGAAAGGAGCAAAAGATTGTATATTATCTCTTAACCTCTTGCTTTACTATATCTTCCATTTTGCCGTCTATTCTCATTTTGTAGAATGAACGCCAAACGAAAACTATTGCCACAATAATAAATAGTAGTCCAAAGTATGGAGCCATTTTTCTGAAACTTTCGCTTATTGCCATTTCCATAGCCAACAAACCGAACAGAGTGGTGAATTTGATTATAGGGTTCAAAGAAACTGAAGATGTGTCTTTGAATGGGTCGCCTACTGTGTCGCCAACAACTGATGCATCGTGAAGTTCGGTGCCTTTGAGTGCAAGATCAACTTCCACAACTTTCTTTGCATTGTCCCAACTGCCACCTGCATTTGCCATAAATACAGCTTGGAACAAGCCGAACAAGGCAATGGAAATCAAATAGGAAACAAACAACGATACAGCATTCTCTGCACCAAAACCAGCAGGAGAAGAAAGACAGGCAATACCCAAAGCAAAGAAGAATATAGCTATGAAGATATTAAACATACCTTTTTGAGCATATTGTGTGCAAATTCTTACGACTTCAACACTGCTTTTTGTATCTGCTTTCTTTGGTGCGTTAGGATCAAGTTTTATATGGTCTTTTATGTATGCAACTGCACGATTGGCTCCAACGGTAACGGCTTGAGTACTTGCACCAGTAAACCAATAGATTACACAACCACCAAGTATAAATCCAAGAATAGTGTAAGGGTTCAAAAGATTCAATACTGTAGCAGGGTTAATGCCAAGCACATTCTTTATTACTAATATAATAGAGAATATCATAGTTGTTGCACCCACCACAGCAGTGCCTATAAGTACTGGTTTTGCGGTTGCTTTGAAGGTATTTCCGGCTCCGTCGTTTTGTTCCAAATAGTATTTGCTCTTTTCCCAATCTGGTTTGAAGCCGAAATCATTTTCTATTTCTTTATCCACATTGTCAATGTCCTCTATCAAAGAAAGTTCATAGACACTTTGTGCGTTGTCTGTAACAGGGCCATAGGAATCAACGGCAATTGTAACAGGACCCATGCCTAACATTCCGAAAGCAACAAGACCAAAGGCAAAGATAGAAGGGTAGGCCATGATATCTCCCAATCCCATGCTTTGAGTGTAGGCAAAGAACATAAGCAGAACAAATGCCAATCCTGTCCAGAAAGCAGAGAAGTTACCAGAAACAAATCCTGAAAGTATATTCAAAGAAGCTCCACCTTGATGAGAAGATTTTACCACTTCTTGAACATGACCGCTTTTTGGAGAAGTAAATATTTTTGTAATTTCTGGAATAACTGCTGCTCCCAAAGTACCAAAAGAAATGATAGTAGCAAGTTGCCACCAAATGTTTCCGTCCAAATTATTCAGTTGAAGGTAAGATACAATATAAGTTATTGCAATACTCAAAATAGAAGCAATCCAAATCAAAGAAGTCAAAGGTTTTTCAAAGTCGAGATTTTCATCCTTGCCATACTTCATTCGACAATATGCATTATTAATCCAATATGCCAATACGGAAGTAACAACCATAAGTATACGCATAGAGAAAATCCAAATAAGAAGCTGTGTTTGCAAAGCAGAATCACCTACTGCAAGAAGAATAAAGGATACCAAAGCAACACCAGTTACTCCGTAGGTTTCGAAACCGTCAGCTGTTGGGCCGACACTGTCTCCTGCATTGTCGCCAGTGCAGTCTGCAATAACGCCAGGGTTTCTTGGGTCATCTTCTCCTATCTTGAAGACAACTTTCATAAGGTCTGAACCTATATCTGCTATCTTCGTGAAAATACCTCCTGCAATTCTCAAAGCACTTGCACCTAAACTTTCACCAATAGCAAAGCCTATGAAGCAGCTTCCAGCCAAATGAGTTGGAACAAACAACAAAATTACAAGCATAAGGAACAATTCAACGCATACAAGCATAACTCCTATACTCATTCCAGCATTCAAAGGTATGTTCAAAAGTTTCAAAGGTTGTTTTCTTAAAGAAGCAAAAGCCATACGTGCATTTGCCAATGTGTTCATCCTTATTCCATAGGCTGCAACTCCATAAGAGCCCAGCATACCAATGACTGTAGATAACAAAATAAGCAATACACCTCCAAAACCTGCACTCTTTTCTGTCATAAAGCCAAAATAACATGCAACAACAATACCTATAAAGATAAATAGTATAGCCAAAAATCTTCCTTGTTGTTTAAGATAGGTTGAACAAGTCTTGAAAATCACTTCTCCTATTTCCAACATGCTTTTATGTACAGGCAGTTTCTTTACTTTCATAAAGTGATACATACCAAATAGGAAACCAAGTATAGTAATCAAAAATCCCCAATGCAAGAAACTCCATTCGTGTACTGCGTCGGGGATTACCAAATCTGCTTCGCTGCCAAACATAGTTGTGGCGGCCAATAAAGCTGTTGAAAAACTTAATAATCTTTTCATGTTTATAATTTTATTTAATTCTATTCGGTTCAGTGTCCTTTCTTATACGGAAAGATGACTGCAAAGTTATATTTATTTTTGATAAATCACAAATTTTTTCTGTAAAAACAAACAAAGATATTTTTTGTCGCCCTAAAAAGAAACTTTTTTGTACAAAATTCGTTAAAACTACAAAGTTTGTTGTTATGGAAAAGATAGAAATGCAAGTGAAAGACATAAGCCCCTCTAGAATAGAGATATTTTATGATGTGTTGCTTGTGGAAAACGGAGGGGAAAGGGCATTGACAATTCCTGTTTCGGAGTATGAAGCACAGAATATGGCAATGTCTATGGATAATACAGAATCCAGCCGTCCTCTTACCTATGATTCCTATNNGAAACTCTGACAATGTTCAATATTCGCTTGCTTGAAGTAACAATATCCCGCTTTTTTGATGGTATTTACTATTCTTTTGCAGTTTTTGCAACGGAAGCAGGCGAGATAAAAACACAAGAAATGCGAACTTCCGATGCAATAAATCTTGCACTCAAGGCTCAAGTTCCAATTTACGCCTCTTTGTCGGTTTTGAACGATGTTGGATTCAGTTATGACACTTATCGCGATATAGTAACGCAGGAATTTTCTTTTGATGAGGAAATCTTAGATATAGAAAATATGGCCATAGAATCTTTCGGAGTTAATATGCTGACCGACCTCCTTAAAGATGCTATAGCCAAAGAAGATTATATCACAGCATCAAAACTTAGAGACAGAATAAAGGAAATTTCATCTTCCCAAGACTTTGATTGCTGAGCTTGTTCAGTCTATTTATACCAAGTGGCATACATTTTATAATGTTCTGCAAAACTTTCTGCCTGTCCTGCTGAGGCTTTCTTTATGAATTTTGCAGGAACGCCACCCCAAACCTCATGTTCGCCTATTTTTGTTCCTTTCAAAACCAAAGCACCTGCTGCAACAACAGCACCTTCGCCTATTTCACAACCATCCAATAAGGTGGAACCCATACCAATCAAAGCCCCATCGTGAATAGTGCAGGCATGAACGGTTACATTGTGTCCTATCGTTACATTGTTTCCTATATTTGTTGGACCAGTTTTGTATGTTGCATGAACGCAAGAGCAATCTTGTATGTTGGTATTGTTTCCTATTCTTATAGTGTTAACATCGCCACGGATAACTGCTGAAAACCATACAGAGCATCCATCTCCCATAACGACATCTCCTATAATTGCCGAATTCTCAGCCAAATAGCAATCTTTGCCAAACTGAGGTGTTTTACCCAAAACTTCTTTTATTATTGCCATAAATCAAACTTATTGAATGCACAAAGATACGATATTTTCAAAAATTTGTATCTTTGCACCACGAAAATAAGAAATAACACCATATCATTATGAAAGATTTTATAGAAGAATTAAAGTGGAGAAATATGATTCATACCATAATGCCTGGTACTGAAGAAGAATTGAAAAAAGGTATGGCGACAGCCTATGTTGGCATAGACCCTACTGCAGATTC
>JABUUQ010000002.1:308276-328620 GCA_021443125.1 Bacteroidales bacterium | reverse complement strand
TATATGAGAATTACGGCTGTCATCTTCAAATGGGCGGTTCAGACCAATGGGGAAACATTACCACAGGTTCCGAACTTATCAGAAGAAAACTTGATAAGGAGGCATTCGCTATTACTTGTCCTTTGATAACAAAGGCAGATGGAAAGAAATTTGGCAAAACAGAAAAAGGTAATGTATGGTTGGATAGGGAGAAAACTTCACCTTATACATTCTATCAGTTCTGGTTGAATCTTTCCGACGAAGATGCTGCAAGATTTATCAGGATTTTCACTTTGAAAACACAAGATGAAATTCTTGAACTTGAAAAACAACATGCAGAAAATCCAGCAGCAAGGGTTCTTCAAAAGGCATTGGCAAAAGATATTACAATAAAAGTTCATTCAGAGGAAGATTACAATTCTGCTCTTGAAGCTTCAGAAATTTTGTTCGGCAAGGGAACAACAGAAAGTCTTAAACATTTGGATGAACAAACTTTTTTGTCTGTATTTGAAGGTGTTCCACAATTCAAAGTGTCAAAATCAGAAGTTGAAAACGGCATTGCAATCATAGACCTTTTGGCAGAGAAAACACAGGTTTTGGCTTCAAAAGGAGAGGTGCGCAGAGCTTTGAAAGAGAACTCACTTTCAATCAATAAAGAGAAGGTAAATGACGCTTACATTACCAATTCCGATAGTCTGCTTAACGGAAAATACATTCTTGTTCAAAAAGGAAAGAAAAACTACTACATAATCATTGCCGAATAGCAAGAAACATTAAATCAATCTATATCGACAGACAGATTTTTCCTAATATGTAAATTTGTTTGTCGGTATTTTTTATGATTTTCTGCCATTACTTTTATTTGTTTTTGAGATTTTATCTGTGAGTTTTTAATGTCTTTTTGTCCAATCATTCTTGCAGAAAAATAAAACAAAGGAATAAAAAATTGAAAGCAAGGAATAATTTTTTGAAACGGCGTTTTAATTTTTTCTTTTGCCGTTTGCTTTGCAGCAATGCATTTTTTATTATCTTTGCACGCTGATATTTTTTTGACAATAAACAAAATACACAATAAAATGAAGAGAAAAATTACATGGATTATTATTTTGGCAATTCTTGTCGTTATGGCACTGACTTGTCCCAACAAAGAGGCTCATCAAGAAAAGCTTAGCCATACGCTGACCAATGTGGCTACCAATGAAATGGGCGAGGCAAAAAATGGATTTGAGCAAGGAATGCAAATGATAGGTTCAATGATGGCCTCAAAATTCATTAATTCCTATGTAGATGCCCAGTTGGAAGTGAAAAATTACTATATCTTCAGTCTGGGTAAGATGAAAATCGACGGAGAAGACAAAACCGTTTCCGTTGGACTTTTCAATCAAGTTTTCACAGCAAGTGAGGATGGAATAAAAGAAAAATTGAAGGAAAAATTTGCAGAGTAATTATGCGTAACTTTTTGATGCTGAAAGTATTTTTTTAAGAAAATATTTGGCAGATAGCGTAAATAATTGTAATTTTGCAAATTGAAAGTGTATTTTCGTCCCTAGAAAGAGTATGAATATACGGGTAAGGAATTGAGCCTGTGAGGGTTGTATACTTAGAGGGGATTTTATCAATCATAGTTGTTGGCTGCAGCTGGATTGACGTAAAATGCAATTTCAGAGTTTTAATTATGAAACATTTAGATGATTTTTTGCATGAAAAAGCAAGGAATTTCGATAATGTTTTGAAATTATTGTAATTAAAACCTTTGCAGCCCGAGTTGTTCCCGCTAAAAAGGTTAGTTTGAAAAACAAAAAGTAAATAAAAACTAAAAAGGAACATATTTTAGATATGCCAACAATTCAACAGTTAGTTCGTAAAGGACGTCAAACAGCAGAGTACAAGAGTAAATCTCCTGCATTGGATTCATGTCCACAACGTAGAGGTGTTTGTACAAGAGTTTACACAACAACACCTAAGAAACCCAACTCAGCAATGAGAAAGGTTGCCAGAGTTAAATTGACTAATGGTAAGGAAGTTAATGCTTACATTCCAGGAGAAGGCCACAACCTACAAGAACACTCAATCGTTATGATTAGAGGTGGTAGAGTAAAAGACTTACCAGGTGTAAGATATCACATTATTAGAGGTGCTTTGGATACAGCAGGCGTTGATGGAAGAAAACAAAGACGTTCTAAGTACGGCGCAAAGAGACCTAAAGATGCAAAGTAATTTAAGGTTTAACATTAAGGCAGATAAAATAAAATGAGAAAAGCGAGACCAAGAAAAAGAATTATACTTCCTGATCCAAAGTTTAACGAAGTACTTGTAACAAAGTTCGTTAACAACATTATGTTGAAAGGAAAAAAGACTATAGCATACAAGATCTTTTATGATGCAATAGATATCATTAGCGAAAAGACTAAAGAAAATGGTCTTGACGTATGGAAAAAAGGACTTGCAAATGTTACTCCTAACGTTGAGGTAAGAAGCCGTCGTATCGGTGGTGCTACTTTTCAAATCCCTACAGAAATTCGTCCAGACAGAAAAATGTCTATGGGTATGAAGAACTTGATAGGATTTGCAAGAAAACGTTCAGAAAAAACAATGGCTATGCGTCTTGCAGCTGAAATAATCGCAGCATCTAAGGAAGAAGGTGCAGCATTCAAGAGAAAAGAAGACATTCACAGAATGGCAGAGGCTAACAAGGCATTCTCTCACTTTAGAGCATAATCCTCTAAAATACAACTGATAAAGAAAGAATAAATTATAGATGGCAGACTTAAATTATACAAGAAATATAGGAATTATGGCTCATATAGACGCAGGTAAAACTACGACTACTGAGCGTATATTATTCTATACTGGTAAAAATCACAAACTAGGAGAAACTCACGATGGTACTGCAACAATGGACTGGATGGAAGAAGAACAGGAAAGAGGCATTACTATCACTTCTGCTGCTACAACAGTATTCTGGAAATATCAAAACAAAGATTATAAAATCAACATTATAGACACTCCGGGACACGTTGACTTTACTGTAGAGGTAGAACGTTCATTACGTGTTTTGGATGGTGCTATAGCTTTGTTCTGTGCTGTGGGAGGTGTTGAACCTCAAAGTGAGACAGTATGGAGACAAGCAGATAAATACAATGTACCTCGCATAGCTTTTGTTAATAAAATGGACAGAGCTGGTGCAGATTTCTTTAATGTAGTAAATGACATTAAAGAAAAACTTGGTGCTAATCCTATTCCTTTGACACTACCTATCGGACAAGAAGATATGTTCAAAGGAGTCATAGACCTTGTAAGGAATAAGGCGTTGATGTATGATGAAGAATCAAATGGAACAAAAACATATGAAGTTCCAATGCCAGAAGACCTTAAGGAAATAGCGGCAAAATATCGTAAACAGCTAATAGAAGGCGTTGCTGAAGAAGACGACGCTTTGTTGGAACGATATATGGAAGACGAAAACAGCATTACAGAAGCTGAAGTTATCAAGTATGTTAGAAAGGCAACTTGCGAACAAAGAATAGTTCCTGTATTGTGTGGTTCTGCTTTCAAAAACAAGGGTGTGCAAAATCTTATAGATGCAGTTTGCGAATATCTTCCAAGTCCTATAGATATACCAGAAATAGTTGGTAAGAATCCTAAGACAGATGAAGATGTAGTTAGAAAAGTTAGTGCTAAAGAACCTTTTAGCGCTTTGGCTTTCAAAATTGCAACAGACCCTTATGTAGGTAGAATTTGTTTCTTCCGTGTTTATTCAGGTGCATTGGAGTCAGGTTCTTATGTATATAATGCAAGTACGGGCAAGAAAGAAAGAATCTCAAGAATTATGCAAATGCATGCAAATCACCAAAACCCACTTGAAAGAATAGAGGCTGGTGATATTGGTGCAGCTGTAGGTTTCAAAGATATCAAAACAGGTAATACTTTGTGCGATGAAGCTCATCCAATAGTTCTTGAGTCAATGACTTTCCCTGAACCTGTGATTTCTATTGCTATAGAACCAAAACAACAATCAGATGTAGATAAGTTCAATAATGCTTTGACAAAATTGACAGAGGAAGACCCTACATTGCAAGTTGTAACAGATGAAGCATCAGGTCAAACTATACTTAAAGGTATGGGAGAGCTTCATTTGGATATCATAATCGAAAGAATAAAGCGTGAGTTCGGTGTTGAATGCAATGAAGGCAAACCTCAAGTTGCATACAAAGAAGCAATTACAGGTTCTGTTGAACATAGAGAAGTCTATAAGAAACAGACAGGTGGTAGAGGTAAGTTCGCCGATATCATTTTCAAGTTGGAACCAGCAGACGAAGGCTTCAAAGGATTGCAGTTTGTCAATGAAGTTAAAGGAGGAAATATTCCAAAAGAATATATTCCTGCTATTGAAAAAGGTTTCAAAGATGCAATGCTTAATGGTGTCTTGGCAGGTTTTTCAATGGAAAGCATGAAGGTTACAGTTATAGATGGTTCTTATCATCCTGTGGATTCAGATGCTCTTTCATTTGAATTATGTGCTAAGATAGGTTTCAAAGCTGCAGCAAGAAAAGCAAGTCCGGTACTTATGGAGCCTATTATGTCAGTGGAAGTAAATACTCCAGACACATATTTGGGCGATGTTACAGGAGACTTGAATAGAAGAAGAGCTATTTTGGAAAGCATCAATGCAAAAGTTGGTGTTCAAGCTGTAAAAGCAAAAGTTCCTCTAAGCCAAATGTTTGGCTATGTTACAGCTCTTAGAACAATCACATCTGGTAGAGCCAACTCAACTATGGAGTTTTCTCACTATTCACAAGCTCCAAAAGATGTTACAGAAGAAGTATTAAAAGACAATAATTAAAAAAGGTTAAACAAATTAAATTCTTAAAATTGTGAGCCAAGAAAAACAAAAAATTAGAATCAAATTGAAGTCATACGATCACAACTTGGTTGATAAATCAGCTGAGAAGATTGTAAAGACTGTAAAGATGACAGGTGCACATGTACAAGGACCTATTCCTTTGCCAACAAACAAGAAAATCTTTACAGTTAACCGTTCGACTTTCGTTAACAAGAAATCAAGAGAGCAATTTGAATTGAACTCTTACAAACGTTTATTGGATATAGATAGCACATCTGCTCAAACAATAGACGCTTTAATGAAGTTGGAATTGCCTTCTGGAGTTGAAGTTGAAATCAAGGTTTGATAAATTCAATCGTAGGATTAAAAATTTGAATTAAGGAATTAAGTAATTAGTCCAGCCTCTGAAAAGTCGTGATGGCCTCAAGCTGGAGAAAATGTAAAAACAAATTAAAAATGTCAGGATTACTAGGAAAAAAGATTGGAATGACTAGCATCTTTGATGCCTCTGGCAAACAACAGCCATGCACAGTTATAGAGGCTGGTCCATGTGTGGTAACACAAATCAAAACACCTGAAAAAGATGGTTACAGTGCTATACAATTAGCATTTGAGGAGATGAAGGAGTCTAAGGCTACAAAACCAATGAAAGGCCATTTTGCAAAGGCTCAAACTACTCCAAAAAGACACCTTGCTGAATTTACAAGATTTGAAGAAGGTGAACAAAAAACTTTCGGCGAAGTTCTAACATGCAACGTTTTCTCTGAAGGAGAATTTGTAGATGTAGTTGGTATTTCAAAAGGTAAAGGTTTCCAAGGTGTTGTTCGTCGTCATGGCTTTGGTGGTGTTGGTGATAAGACACACGGTCAAGATGACAGATTAAGAGCTCCTGGTTCTGTAGGTGCATCTTCATATCCTTCAAGAGTATTCAAAGGAATGAGAATGGCAGGCCAAATGGGTAACCACAGAGTTAAGGTTCAAAATCTTAAGATACTTAAGATTTTTGAAGAAAAGAATTTGATATTAGTTAAAGGATCTGTTCCAGGTCCAAAGGGTTCAATTTTAAAACTTGAGAGATGGAGCTAAAAATATATAACATTAAAGGAGAAGACACAGGTAAGACTGTTGTCGTAAATGATTCATTGTTCCAAACAGAACCTAATGATCATGTTATTTGGTTAAGTGTTAAGCAGTTTTTGGCTGATCAAAGACAAGGAACTCACAAGTCAAAAGAGCGTTCTGAAGTTTCTGGCTCAACAAGAAAACTTAAGAGACAAAAAGGTACTGGTGGCGCTAGATCTGGTGATATCAATAGCCCTGTAATGGTAGGTGGTGGCCGTGCTTTCGGTCCAAGACCAAGAGACTATAGATTTAAGTTAAACAAAAAAGTTAAAGTTTTAGCAAGACTTTCAGCATTGTCATACAAAGCTAAGGATGAACAAATTAAGGTTGTTGAAGATTTTACATTCGAGGCTCCAAAGACAAAAGAAATGGTAAAAGTTTTGAATGCTTTACAATTAAATGACAAAAAATCTTTGTTTATTTTGCAGCCAAGTGCAGAAAATTTTGTAACTTTGTCAGCTCGAAACATCAAGAATGTTAAGATAATGAGTGCTCAAACATTGAATACTTATGAGATATTACATGCTAATATGCTTGTATTCAGTGAATCAGCTTTAAAAGAATTGGATGCAATGCACGCCAATGCTTAATATTCAGATATAAAAACGAAAAATTGAGAAAAAAATGAATATCATAGTAAAGCCGATTATTACAGAAAAGATGACAAAGATCAACGAGAAAGATAATGCTCGTTGTGCTTTCATCGTTGATAGAAGGGCAAACAAAATAGAAATAAAGAAAGCTATAGAAGACTTGTATAGCGTAAAAGTTGAAAGTGTAAACACAATCAACTATAGCGGCAAGAGAAAAGCCAGATATACAAAAGCTGGTTATATACAAGGCAGAACAAATGCTTTCAAAAAGGCAATGATTACATTAGCCAAAGGTGATACAATAGACTTTTTTAGCAATATTTAGATAAAGAGATGGCTTTAAAGAAATTAAAACCGACAACACCAGGACAAAGACATAAAATAGCTTCTTCTTTTGAAGAGATTACAGCTACTAAACCTGAGAAGAGTTTGGTCTATGGTGTCCGCAAGAGTGGTGGTAGAAACAATCAAGGTAAGATGACCATGAGATACATAGGTGGTGGTCATAAAAAGTTATATCGTTACATTGACTTCCTTAGAAGCAAAGATGGTATTCCTGCAGTAGTTAAAACTATAGAATACGACCCTAACAGAACAGCTCGTATTGCATTAGTTTGTTATGCTGACGGTGAAAAGCGCTACATTGTTTCTCCTAATGGATTAAAAGTCGGTCAGACAATTATGTCAGGTAAAGGAGTTGCCCCTGAAATAGGCAATACATTGTTCCTAAGCGAAATACCTTTTGGTACAATGATTCACAACATTGAATTACGCCCAGGTGAAGGTGCTAAATTGGTAAGAAGTGCTGGTTCTTATGCACAACTTATGTCAAGAGATGGCAAGTATGCTATCGTTAAGATGCCTTCAGGTGAAACACGTATGATACTTCAAACTTGCCGTGCTACAGTAGGTGTTGTTTCAAATACAGAACACAACCTAGAAGTTTCAGGTAAGGCTGGTCGTTCTCGTTGGTTGGGTAGAAGACCTAGAGTTAGAGGCGTTGTTATGAACCCTGTTGATCACCCAATGGGTGGTGGTGAAGGTAGAGCTTCAGGAGGACACCCACGTTCACGTAAGGGTATGCCAGCTAAGGGTTACAAGACAAGAGCTCCTAAGAAGACTACAAGTATGTACATAATAGAAAGACGTAAGAAATAATAAAATCAGAGTAAGATTATGAGTCGTTCATTAAAAAAAGGACCTTATATTTATTATAAGCTAGAAAAGAAAGTTTTGGATGCACAAGCCAAAAATAGCAAGAGCACAATTAAGACTTGGTCAAGAGCTTCAATGATCTCTCCTGATTTTGTTGGTTTGACAATAGCAGTCCATAATGGTAATAAATTCATACCTGTTTATGTAACAGAAAATATGGTAGGACACAAGTTAGGCGAGTTTGCTCCAACTAGAATATTTAGAGGACACGCAGGTCAAAAAGATAAAGGTAAGAAATAAAACGAGATAGAAGATGGGATCAAGAAAACATAAATGTGCAGAAGCATATAAAGAGGCAAGAAAGAGTAGATATGTTGCAAGATTGAACAACAATCCTACATCTCCAAGAAAGACACGTCTTATGGCAAACGCAGTAAGAGGTCTTGACGTTGATAAGGCATTAGGTATCCTACAATATTCTCATAGAGAGTCTGCACCTAAATTAAGAAAACTATTACTTTCTGCTATGGCTAACTGGCAAGTTAAGAATGCAGATAAAGTTATGGAAGAAAGTGGTTTGTATATCAAGCAGATCTGTGTTAATGGCGGAAGACAATTAAAACGTCTTCGTACTGCACCTCAAGGTCGTGGTTACAGAATCAGAAAACGTTCTAACCATATTATACTTGAATTAGGCAGTAGAGTAGAGGAAAACGCTGCCATGACAGCATCAAATGATGTAGAAAATAAATAGTTTGTAAATTAAATAGAATAATTAGGATGGGACAAAAAACAAATCCAATAGGTAACAGACTAGGTATCATCAGAGGTTGGGATTCAAATTGGTATGGAGGCAGAAATTTTGAATCAAAATTAGTTGAAGATGATAAAATAAGAAAGTATCTTAATGTTCGTTTAAGTAAAGCAGAAATATCAAAAATATATATCGAACGTACATTAAAGCGTATCACTGTTACAATCAACACAGCAAAACCTGGTTTCATAATTGGAAAAGGTGGACAAGAAGTTGATAAGATAAAAGAAGAATTAAAAAAACTTACTGAAAAAGAAGTACAAATCAATATTTCTGAAGTTAAAAGACCAGAAATGGACGCAAGATTAGTTTCAGAAAGCATTGCTCGTCAAATTGAAGGTAGAGTTTCTTATAGAAAAGCTATTAAAATGGCTATTACTTCTACAATGAGAGTTGGAGCAGAAGGTATAAAAGTTTCAATCTCAGGTCGTATTGGTGGTGCTGAAATGGCTAGAACAGAACACTACAAAGAAGGACGTACTCCATTGCACACATTGCGTGCTGATATAGATTATGCACAAGCAGAAGCTCATACTACTTATGGTAGAATAGGTGTTAAAGTTTGGATCTGTAGAGGTATAGTTTATAACAAGGTAGAATTAGTACCTTCAACAGTAGGTGGCGGAAATAAAGAGGGCAATAGAGGTGGACAACGCTCTAATATGGGACCTCGTTCTCGCCGTAGAAACAATAGTAGAGATTTTAAATAATTAAAGTGATATGTTACAGCCAAATAAGACAAAATATAGAAAACAACAAAAAGGTAAGATGAAGGGACTTGCTTTCAGAGGTCACGAATTGGCTTTTGGAACATTTGGTATCAAGTCTTTGAATACATCTTTTATTACAGGCCGTCAGATAGAGGCTGCTCGTCAGGCTATTACTCGTTATATGAAACGTGAAGGTCAACTATGGATTAGAATATTCCCTGACAAACCTATCACAAAGAAACCTAACGAAGTGCGTATGGGTAAAGGTAAAGGTGCTCCAGAATATTTTGTGGCTAGAGTAAAACCTGGTACAATTTTATTTGAGGCAGAAGGTGTTCCAGAAGCAATCGCTAAAGAAGCTATGCGTTTGGGTGCACAAAAGTTACCTGTAATCACAAAGTTCGTAGTTCGTAGAGACTATGTTGAAGAATAAAAATAAGGAGATAGAGTAATGAAGAATAACTTAGGATTAAAAGACCTTTCAGACAAGGAATTGCAGGAAAGACTTGAAGCTGAGCAAATGCAGTTGGTTAAAATGAGAATCAACCATGCAGTATCTCCATTGGAGAATCCTAACCTTTTAGGAATCACTCGCAAAAATATAGCAAGAATCAATACAGAAATCACTCTTCGCAAGAAAGCCACTGTAAAAGATTCAAGTGAAAACTAAAATGAAATCTGCATAAAAGATGGAAAGAAATTTAAGAAAAGAAAAAGTAGGTGTAGTTGTAAGCAACAAGATGGATAAAACTATCACTATTTTGGTTGAAAGAAAGGTAAAACACCCAAAATATGGTAAGTTTTTGAAAAAAAGTAATAAGTTTATGGCACACGACGAAAAAGGCGAAGCCGGTATGGGAGATACTGTTCGCATAATGGAAACTAGACCATTGAGCAAGAACAAACGTTGGAGATTAGTAGAAATAATAGAAAAAGCTAAATAAAAGATGATACAACAGGAATCAAGACTAGTTGTCGCAGATAATAGTGGAGCGAAAAGTGCTTTGTGTATCAGAGTTCTTGGAGGTACAAAAGCAAGATATGCATCCGTTGGAGACAAAATCGTTATAGCTGTAAAGGACGCTTTACCATCAGGAAATGTAAAGAAAGGTTCTGTATCAAAAGCAGTTGTTGTTCGTACAAAGAAAGAAGTAAGAAGACAAGATGGTTCTTACATTCGTTTTGACGACAATGCTTGTGTGTTATTAACAGCCACTGACGAATTGAGAGGAACACGTATTTTTGGACCAGTAGCAAGAGAGCTACGTGAGAAACAATTTATGAAAATCGTTTCATTGGCTCCTGAAGTACTATAGTACTAAAAAAGCAAAAAAATATTATAGATATGAAATTGCACATAAAAAAAGGAGATACTGTAAAAGTTATTGCAGGTAATTCAAAAGGTAGTACAGGAAAGGTTTTAGTTGTTTATCCAAAAGATAATCGTGCTATTGTTGAAGGTGTCAACAAAATCAAAAAGCACACTAAACCAAACCCAAAAAATACCCAAGGTGGTATCATAGAAAAAGAAGCACCTATTCACATTTCTAACCTTATGGTTGTTGACGGCAAGGGCAATGCTACAAGAATAGGAAGACGCCTTGACGAAAAGACAAATAAATTAGTTCGTTATTCTAAAAAGACAGGGGAGGTTATAAAATAATGGAATACAGTCCTAGATTAAAAAACAAGTATAAAGACGAAATAATTGCATCTCTTATGAAAGAGTACAATTATAGCACAATTATGCAGGTTCCTCGTCTTTTGAAAATATCTCTTAACCAAGGTTTGGGTAAATTGGCTTTGGCAGACAAAAAAGTTATAGATAAGGGTGTTGATGAAATGACTCTTATAGCTGGACAAAAAGCTGTTGCTACAAAATCTAAAAAGGATATCTCTAATTTCAAATTAAGAAAAGGAATGCCTGTAGGTGTCAGAGTAACACTTAGAGGAGACAGAATGTACGAATTCCTTGATAGACTTATCTCTACTTCTATACCACGTATTAGAGACTTTAGAGGTATTGATGTTAAAGGTTTTGACGGAAAAGGAAACTACACATTTGGTATTCAAGAACAAATTATGTTCCCTGAAATAGATATAGACAAAGTAGATCATATCAATGGTATGGACATAACATTTGTTACTTCTGCCAATACAGATAAGGAAGCTCTTTCATTATTAAAAGCTTTCGGATTCCCTTTCAAAAATGAAGAAAATAAATAATAAGAGATAAAACAATGGCAAAAGAATCAATAAAAGCTCGTGAAAGAAAAAGAGAACGCTTAGTAGCAAAATATGCTGCTAAACGTACCGCTCTTTTGGAAGCAGGTGACTACGAAGGTCTACAAAAACTTCCTAAAAATGCATCACCTGTAAGACTTCACAATCGTTGCAAATTAACAGGTCGTCCTAAAGGATATATGAGACAATTTGGCATTTCAAGAATCAATTTCAGAGAAATGGCATTGGCAGGTTTGATCCCTGGAGTTAAAAAAGCTTCATGGTAGAATACCACCAGTAAAAATTAGAGTAGAAAAAGATTAAAAACAAGAAAAAGAAATGTTAACAGATCCAATTGCAGATTATTTGACACGCATTAGAAATGCTTCAATGGCTAAGCACAGAATGGTAGAAATACCTTCTTCAAAAATGAAAAAAGAAATTACTAAGATTTTGTTTGATAAGGGTTATATCCTTAATTTCAAATTCGAAGAAGATGTATTCCCAAAAACTATAAAGATAGCTTTGAAGTATCATCCTCAAACAAAAGAGGCTGCTATATCTAACCTAACTCGTATTAGTAGTCCAGGTTTAAGAAAATACGTTGGTGCAAAAGAATTACCAAGAGTATTGAATGGATTGGGTATAGCTATAATATCAACATCAAGAGGTTTGATGACAGATAAAGAAGCTAGAGCTTTGAATATTGGTGGAGAAGTAATTTGTTACATTAGCTAAAACGGAGAAAATTTAAGATGTCAAGAATAGGTAAATTACCGATAAGCATTCCTGAGGGAGTCGAAATAAAGGTAGATAACAATAATGTTGTTACTGTAAAAGGAAAACTTGGGACTTTGCAGCAGGCAGTAGATCCTTGTATAAAGGTAAACATGGAAGATGGTGTTTTGCACCTTGAAAGAGCAGGTGAAAGCAAAAAAGAAAGATCTCTTCATGGTTTGTATAGAGCATTAGTAAATAATATGGTAATCGGTGTTTCAGAAGGTTTCCATACAACACAAGAAGTAATAGGTGTTGGTTACAAAGCTCAAGCACAAGGTCAAGTTCTTGAACTTGCTTTGGGTTATTCTCATAGCATTTTCATGGTATTGCCTGATGAAATTAAAGTGGAAACTATCACAGAAAAAGGTAAGAATCCTTTGATCAAGATGACCTGTTGTGATAAACAACTTATAGGTCAAGTTGCTTCAAAGATTCGTTCATTGCGTAAACCTGAACCATATAAAGGTAAGGGTATTCGTTTCGCAGGTGAAGTTGTCCGCAAGAAAGCTGGTAAAGCAGCTGCTAAGTAATTTAGGGAAAAATAAATAAAATCTGAGGATAAATACGATGGCAACGAAGAAAGATATCAGAAGAATAAAGATTAAGATGAGAATCCGTAAAAAAGTTAATGGAACTATGGAAAAACCTCGTCTTACAGTATTTAGAAGTAATAAAGAAATCTATTGTCAACTTATAGACGATGTTAATGGTAAAACATTAGCAGCAGCTTCATCAATGGAAAAAGGTTTCCAAAAACAAGGAACCAAATCAGATGTGGCAGTTTCTGTTGGTAAACTTATAGCAGAAAGATCTAAACAAGCAGGTTTTGAAACTGTAGTTTTTGATAGAAACGGATATTTGTATCATGGTAGAGTAAAAGCTTTAGCAGATGCTGCTAGAGAAAATGGATTAAAATTCTAATAAGATGGCAGAACTAAATATAAAAAGAGTAAAATCAGGCGAAATTGAATTTCAAGATAAGCTTGTTAGCATCAACAGAGTTACTAAGGTAACAAAGGGAGGTAGAACATTTAGTTTTTCTGCCATAGTTGTTGTTGGAAATGGTAATGGCATAGTTGGTTACGGACTTGGAAAGGCTAAAGAAGTTGCAGCTGCAATCACAAAAGGTTCAGAAGATGCAAAGAAAAACCTTATTAAAGTTCCTATCCTAAAGGGAACTATTCCTCACGAACAAACTGGTAAATATAGTGGTGCTAAGGTCTTCTTAAAACCTGCTGCTCCTGGTACAGGTGTTATTGCTGGTGGTGCAATGCGTGCTGTATTAGAAAGTGTTGGTGTTAAGGATGTGCTTGCAAAATCAAAAGGTTCATCAAATCCACACAGTGTTGTAAAAGCTACAATAGCAGCTTTATTGAAAATGAAAGATCCATACACAGTTGCTAAGCTTAGAGGCATCGAAATGGATAGAGTCTTTAACGGATAAAATCATAGAAAGATGAAAGTAAGAGTAACACAGATAAAGAGTGGAATAGGATATCCACTACGTCAAAAACAAACTTTGAAATCATTGGGTATAAGAAGAATGCACCAAACAGTGGAGCATGAACTTAATCCACAGATACAAGGCATGATTAACAAAGTCAGCCATTTAGTTAAAGTTGAAGAAATTAATTAACCATTAAAATTTTATATTTACCATGGATTTAAGTAGTTTAAAACCAGCAGCGGGCTCAACAAAAAGCCGTAAAAGAATAGGTAGAGGACAAGGTTCTGGTTATGGTGGTACATCTACAAGAGGTCACAAGGGTGCAAAATCACGTTCAGGTTATAGCCGTAAAGTTGGTTTCGAAGGTGGTCAAATGCCTTTGTATAGATTGTTACCTAAATTTGGTTTCAAGAACATCAACCGTGTAGAATATACAGGAATAAATCTAGATACATTAGAACAAATAGCTGAAAAATTAAACACTAGAGATATAACTCTTGCATTGTTACAAGAAAATCGCATAGTATCAAAGAATGAAAAAGTTAAAGTTCTTGGTAGAGGCGAATTGTCAAGTGCAATCAATGTTACTGTAAATGCAGTTTCAGAAAGTGCAAAGAGTGCTATTGAAGCTAAAGGTGGTGTTGTAACATTAATCTAATTATTACATAATGAAACGATTTATCAATACAATTAAAAATATCTGGGGTATAAAGGATTTAAGAGACAGAATTTTATTTACACTTGGTTTGATTCTTGTGTATAGAATAGGTTCTTACATCATTATTCCAGGTATAAACTCTGCAGACCTTGGAGCATTGCAAAGCCAAACTCAAGATGGTGTGCTTGGTCTTTTGAATATGTTCTCAGGTGGAGCTTTTTCGAATGCATCTATTTTTGCATTAGGTATTATGCCATATATCACAGCATCTATTGTTGTTCAATTGCTGACAATGGTTGTGCCTTATTTCATGAAGATGCAGAGAGAGGGCGAGAGTGGTAGAAACAAAATAAACCAGATAACTCGTTGGCTTACTGTAATAGTTACAATTCTCCAATCTTTCGCTTACTTGGCAAATCTTAGAAATACGCTTCAAGGTGCGCATGTTTTCAATATTTTTGGTGGTAGCGATATCACATTTATGAATTGGGTATTGCCTATTTCAATTTTGTTGACATGTGGAACTATGTTCGTTATGTGGCTTGGAGAGAGAATCACAGATAAAGGTATAGGAAATGGTATCTCTATCATAATCATGATAGGTATTATAGCTCGTTTGCCATTTGCTTTATTTGCTGAATTCGCTTCAAGAATGGAAGACCAGGGTGGACAATTGGTAATGTTGTTTGTTGAATTGATAGTATGGCTTGTTGTCATTATGCTATGTATTTTGCTTGTACAAGGCACAAGAAGAGTTCCTGTTCAGTATGCAAAACGTATAGTAGGCAACAAACAATATGGTGGTGCACGTCAGTATATTCCTATCAAGATTAATGCTGCAGGTGTAATGCCAATTATCTTTGCTCAAGCAATAATGTTCATACCGGTAACTATTATGGGCTTCAGTGGTAATGCTTCAAGTAAATTTGCTCAAGCACTTACTAATTTTGATGGCTTGTGGTACAATCTAATCTTTGGTTTGATGGTAATAGTATTTACATACTTCTACACTGCAGTAGCTGTTAATCCAAAGCAAATGTCAGATGATATGAAAAAGAATGGTGGTTTCATTCCAGGTGTTAAACCAGGAAAGAAAACAGAAGAATTCTTCGATAATATTCTATCAAAAGTAACTCTTCCTGGTTCTATTTTCTTAGCTATCATAGCCATATTACCTGCCATCATTAGATTGTTTGGAGTTAACTCTCAATTTGCACAATTCTACGGTGGTACATCTCTATTGATTCTTGTTGGTGTTGTTTTGGATACTTTGCAACAAATAGAGAGTCATTTGTTGATGAGACACTACGATGGTTTGACAAAAACAGGTCGTATAAAAGGTAGAGGTGGCAACTATTAATAGAAAACAAAGCAGTATTGGAATAAAACAAGGTTCCAATACTGTCTTCCTTGATTTTGATTAAATAAAACAATGATTAAAATAAAGACTCCTGAAGAGATAGAACAAATTAAACCTGCGGCACTTATGGTTGGCGAAACACTTGCAGAAGTAGCCAAACATATCAAACCTGGTGTAAAAACTTTGGAGTTAGACACAATAGCAGAGGAATTTATTCGTTCTAAAGGAGCTGTTCCAACATTCAAAGGATATGGAGGATTTCCATCATCGCTTTGTATCTCTATAAATGAGGCTGTTGTTCATGGTTTTCCAAGCAATAGAGAGATAAAAGAAGGTGATGTTATTTCTATAGATTGCGGATGTACCTTTAACAATTGGGTGGGTGATTCTGCCTACACTTTTGCAGTAAAGGGAGTTAAGGAAGAGGATAGACAGTTGTTGAAAGTAACAAAGGAATCTCTTTATTTGGGTATAGAGCAGTGTGTTATAGGCAGAAGACTTGGGGATTTAGGCTATGCAATACAATCATATTGTGAGTCTTTTGGCTACGGAGTGGTCAGAGAGTTGTGTGGTCACGGCTTAGGTCATGTGATGCACGAGGAACCAAATGTCTTGAACTATGGCCGTAAGGGAAGTGGAGCAAAGTTTCGCGAAGGTATGGTTATAGCAATAGAACCTATGATAACTTTGGGTAATAAGGAAATAGTGTTTCATAATGATGGTTGGACTGTAACAACAATAGATAATTCTACGGCGGCACATTTTGAACACGATGTTGCCATTACTAAAGACGGCCCAGTTATTTTATCAAGTTATCAAGCTATAGAAGAAGCAATAAAAACAAACGAAAATTTGGAATTAATTTAATAAAGCGTATGTCAAAACAAGAACCTATCCAATTAGATGGAATCGTAACAGAGTCATTAGGTAATGCAATGTTTAGAGTTGAATTAGAGAGTGGTCATGTAATCACTGCCTCTATTTCTGGAAAAATGAGAATGCATTATATTAGAATCTTACCTGGCGACAAAGTTCAAGTGGAAATGTCTCCATACGATTTAACAAAGGGAAGGATAACTTACAGACATAAATAAGTAGGATTAACCACATTAAATATCATACAATAATGAAAGTTAGAACATCAGTGAAAAAAAGAACTCCTGATTGCATAGTAGTGCGTAGAAAAGGAGTTGTTTATGTTATTAACAAGAAAAATCCTAAATTTAAACAAAGACAAGGATGATTCTTTGTTTAACAAAGTCTAATCAAAAAACAAAAACAAAAAAAAACAAAGTAAAAGTTTATGGCAAGAATTGCAGGTATAGACTTACCAAGAACAAAAAGTGGTGTTATCGGCCTTACTTATATATATGGTATAGGTAGAAGCACAGCTTCAAAAATCCTTGCAGAAGCAGGAATAGATGAACAAAAGAAGGTAAGTGAATGGAACGATGACGAGCAAAATGCAATCCGTAACATCATCAGCGAAAAGTACAAAGTAGAAGGAGATCTTCGTTCAGAGGTACAGATGAACATCAAGAGATTGATGGATGTTGGATGCTATAGAGGAATACGCCACCGTTCAGGATTACCAGTACGTGGTCAAAGCACTAAGAACAATGCTCGTACACGTAAGGGTAGAAAGAAAACTGTTGCAAACAAGAAGAAAGCAACTAAGTAATTAAATTAACAAATTAAACAAAAAGAAATTTTAACACCGAGTGCGGATTACCTACAAATAGAACAATAAATACGGAGCATTTCGGAAAAACTACGATTAAAAATGGCAAAAAATTCAAAACCAACAAGAAAAAGAGTAGTAAAAGTTGAACCACAAGGCAAAGCATTTATCTTTGCATCTTTCAACAATTGCATTATTACCTTGGCCAATAATGCAGGACAAGCAATTTCATGGTCTTCAGCAGGAAAGATGGGTTTCAAGGGTTCAAAAAAGAATACACCTTATGCTTCACAAATGGCAGCAGAAGATGCTTCAAAAGCAGCTTATGACTATGGTTTGAGAAAAGTTAAAGTGTATGTAAAGGGTCCTGGAGCAGGTCGTGAAGCAGCTATTAGAGCTATCAACACATGTGGTATAGAAGTAATGGAAATCACTGATGTTACACCATTGCCACATAATGGTTGCCGTCCACCTAAGAGAAGACGTGTATAATTTTAATTGAATTAGTAGAATAAATTAAAGAGGAAAAAGAAAAATGGCAAGATATACAGGACCAAAAACTAAAATAGCAAGAAAATTCAGAGAGCCTATATATGGAGCAGACAAGTCTTACGATAAAAGACCTTATGCACCTGGTCAACATGGTAACAAGAGAAGAGGCAAACAATCTGAGTATGGTGCTCAGTTGATGGAAAAACAAAAAGCAAAATACACTTATGGTATTTTGGAAAGACAATTCCGTAAATTGTTTGATATGGCTTCTCGTAAAGGTGGTATCACAGGTGAAGTTCTTTTGCAAATCATTGAGTCAAGACTTGACAACGTAGTATATCGTCTTGGTATAGCTAAGACTCGTAATCAAGCTCGTCAATTGGTTTCTCACAAACATATAACAGTAAATGGTTCAGTTGTTAATATTCCTTCTTACCTATTGAAAGAAGGGGACTGCGTTGCTGTAAGAGAACGCTCAAAATCATTGGAAATAGTTACAGATTCTTTGGCTTCAAGAGCTTCTTACTCATGGTTAGAATGGGATGGTGCTAAGATGGAAGGTAAGTTCATGAACTACCCACAAAGAGCAGACATTCCTGAAAATATTAACGAACAGGCTATCGTCGAATTATATTCTAAGTAATAAAATAAAGGAAATTAAATATATGGCCATATTAGCTTTTCAACAACCAGACAAGGTTATAATGTTAGAGTCGGACGATTACAAAGGCAAGTTTGAGTTTCGTCCACTTGAGCCTGGCTATGGTATGACAATAGGAAATGCTTTACGCAGAGTTTTGTTGTCATCTTTAGAGGGCTTTGCAATCACATCTATACGCATCAATGGCGTTGACCACGAGTTCGACACTATCAAAGGTGTAGTTGAAGATATGACAGAAATCATCTTAAATTTGAAACGTTTGGCTTTCAAACGTCAGATTGAGACTGAAGAAAGCGAAGAGGTAACATTTAAGATAGAAGGCAAGAATGTATTCAAAGCTGAAGATATCAATAAATTCCTTAACGGCTTCCAAGTTTTGAATAAGGATATTGAAATATGTCATATGGAACCTGACACTTCTTTGGATATAACAATGCGTATAGAAAAAGGAAGAGGATATGTGCCTTCAGAAGAGAATGTAAAAACTAATGATCCGATAGGAACAATAGCAATAGATTCTATCTTTACTCCAATAAAGAATGTTAAGTATTCCGTTGAAAACTATCGTGTGGAGCAGAGAACAGACTATGAAAAACTTGTTTTTGAAATCGAGACAGATGGTTCAATAACACCTAAGAACGCTCTAAAAGAAGCAGCACTTATACTTATTCAACATTTGGTGCTATTCTCAGACGAAAAGATAGACATTCAAACAGAGGTTAAGAATCAAACAAATGAGTTTGATGAAGAAACTCTACATATCCGCCAATTGTTAAAGACAAAACTTGTAGATATGGATTTGTCAGTCAGAGCTCTAAACTGCTTAAAGTCTGCAGAGGTAGAAACATTAGGCGAACTTGTTCAAATTTCAAAGGCAGATTTGTTGAAGTTCAGAAATTTCGGAAGAAAGTCTCTGACAGAACTTGAGAACCTTGTTAAATCAAAGAATCTTGAGTTCGGAATGGATATTTCAAAGTATAAATTAGAAGAAAAAGAGTAAAGAAAATGAGACACGGTTGTAAAGTAAATCACTTATCAAGAAAGTCAGCACATAGAGACGCCATGCTTTCAAATATGGCCTCTTCTTTGATAAAGCACAAAAGAATAGAAACAACTTTGGCTAAGGCTAAAGCTTTGAGAAAATATGTTGAGCCATTAATCACAAAATCTAAAGAAGATTCAACACACCAAAGACGTTTGGTTTTTGCTGAACTTAGAGATAAAGAAGCTGTAACAGAATTGTTCAGAGAAGTATCTCAAAAGATAGCAAATCGTAATGGAGGTTACACTCGTATCCTTAAACTTGGTCGTCGTTTGGGTGACGGTGCAGAAATGGCTATGATGGAACTTGTAGATTACAATGAAAATATGTTGAAAGACTCATCTGCAAAGAAAGCTAAAACAACTCGTAGAGGTCGTAGCAAAAAAGCTGCTGAACTTGCAGTTGAACAAACTACTGCTGCTGAAGAAGCACCAGTTGCAGAAGAAACAACAGAAGAAAAAGCAGAGTAATCTTTGCAACCTCATAACATATAATAAGCAAAAGAGGATGTGTCAAACTGATGCATCCTCTTTACTTATTAAATCAACCAATACAAAAAAAGTGTGCCAAGTGGATTTCGGCACACCTTTTTTCTGGCAATTCACAAGCCCTTACTTTTGTTTGCTCTTTACGGAGTTGTTGTCTTTGCTTTGGGTGATAAAGTTCCTGCACCTTTCATTCTATTGCATTTTACGCAAAGCATTTGGCAGTTGTCTTCGGTTGTTCTTCCACCTTTGCTCCAAGGAACAATATGGTCGCCTTCCATTTCCTCAAAAGTAAAATG
>JABUUQ010000002.1:302210-308221 GCA_021443125.1 Bacteroidales bacterium | reverse complement strand
TTATCAAACTGCCTGATGGTCAAATGTTTTTCGTTGCCGTCCAAAACATAAGGGAAAATACCGTCCTTCTTTTCCACGTCGCTATCTTCCATCAGTTTGTCTATTTCTTTTTGTATCTTTATCGGATTGACTATTTTTGCTTTGTGGGTATTGTATAGCAAACCCCAATCACATATCACACCGTAAGTGTTCAAGAAAGTTCCTTCCACCCATTCAATCACTTCTTGAAAATACTCCCAAAGGTCGTTTGCGTTTGCATCGTGCTGATGCTTTGACATATACTCCTCAATAGAAGGTTCTTTATCTCTGTAGCGAATCCAATTTATTGCAGTTTCCAAATACTCTTGTCTATTAGGTGTTCCACTTACATATTTGTGGCCAAGTTTATATGCAGCGCAACCAGTTCGAGAAAAGTATCTCTTTGCGTCTGAAACCCAAGAACCAGCATAAACTGCGTTTCTTAATTCTTGTTTTGTAAGTTTTTCACCTGCAATATTGATAGTTTCAAACCATTCAAGTTTTTCCTTATCGGTACCTTTGCAAATATAAACATGCAACTCATAATCAAGTATGGCATCTTTTTCTTCTTGCAAAAGGCTGTGATAAAACTTGTCATGAACAGAGAATCTTGTTTCTGCAACATACTGACAAATACTTATTGTTCTTTGTTGTCCGTCTATTATTTCATAAGGAACCTCTGGGTTGTTTTCCCTTTCTGCCCAATACATAACATTCAAAGGAAAACCTTTAATCACTGTATCTATTACAGCATTTCTTGCAGCGTCTTTATAAACAAACTCTCTTTGATAAGGTGGTCTTATGTCTAATTTGCCACCATAGCCAATGACACCACCGTCTCCGTCGTCGTGGTATCCTACAACTAAATCTCTGATTTTTAGTTTCTTTAATTTTATTTGCATAGTATTGATTTTTTAATTAATGATATTATTTTTTTCTTATTAAAATTCTTGCGTATTTAGTTTTACCATTTATTATTCCCCTTGGTGTTGTTAAATCTATTATTTCAAATTGCTCTGGATTATACTTGTCTAAAAAAGTGATAGGGACACCCATAACTCCGTCATAATCTCTTGGGATTTCTGCTGTCAGTCCAACTTCTATAGCATCGTAATTATCATATTTAGGGTATTCTTCAGGACTGTATTTCTTATATAAAATTAGTTCTTCGTGTCTTTTCTTATGGTCAAGGTTGGTAAACCACCTTACACCTTTAACTCTAATAAAGTGCTTGCCGTCTTCCTCTTCGCCACAACCTGCTGCATTTAGTGGATAATCGTCTGGAACATAGAATTTCCTGTCTCCACTTGATATACTTGGACCAAACCATATCTTTTTATCTTTTATTAGAGGGAAAACCTCTTTATAGGTTACAGCATTTAGATTTCCAATGATTAAAAACTTTTTATTGTAGTCTATAAGTTGGGCAATATATTCTCTAAATAGGGAAAATGGAGGGTTTGTTACAACTATATCGGCTTCTTCTAACAATTCTTTACATTCCTTGCTTCTAAAATCTCCATCGCCTTTTAACTTGTTAGTGTCTTTTTTGCCATTTCCATAATAAACCCAAGAACACCCTTTCGAATTGGTATGTTCGCTAAATAAATTTACATTAGCATTTTTATAACATGTGGTAATAAGTTTTTTTAAGCCATATTCCTCAAAATTTTCTTTGAAAAATTTGGAAAATTCGCTTATTGTTGGGTCGTCGCAGTTGCATAAAACAACCTTGTCTTTGAAGTGCTTTTTATAGTAGAATAATTCATCTTCAATAACACTCCTTTGAGTGTAAAACTCATCTTTTTTTGCTTTTCTCGCATTAGTTAGGCCTCTACTTCCTGCCATATTTTTTTTGTGTTTGGCAGCACCTGTTATTGAAGAAAGTTTGTCCGAAAAAGAATAGTAATAAAGAAGTGGACCAACTTACGAATTTGTTAGGTATCGCCAAACACCCCCTCTCACAATAAGTCAAGCCCACTGAAAACAGTGTGCTTTTCGCATGCGTTGTGAGAGGTATAAAATTGGCGATTTTAACAAATTCACAACAATAGCAAAATGCTACATAGTAATGCCTGACACTATTGTCAGGTGATTGCAAAGGTACAAATTTTATTTTAATTATCACGCTTTTGCCTGAAAAAAGCAAAAAATAAAACGCCGTTTCAAGAAAATAAAACGCCGTTTTAATTTTTTAGAACAAAGGAATAATTTTTTATAACGATAGAATCATCTTAAGCATTCTTTCTTTTGGCACAATATGACATACTGCCAAAAAAGTATAAGCAAGAATTTTGCAGTCGAAACACAATGAGGCTTTTTGGGTGTAGAGATATTCCAACTCTTTTCTTGTGGGCAGGACTTTTTGCTGATATTCTTCTTCGTTGCTTATACTGTCGCCATAGATATAGTCGTATAGTGCGGCAGGGGATGTGAGACCATGGGCGAATTTTGCACATTCTGCATATTTGCCCTCGTGCATTATGCTTGCTTGTTGAACATCCACAGGGCGAGGACCAACAAAAGCCATATCACCTTTAAGGCAGTTGAAAAGTTGTGGCAGTTCGTCGATTTTTGTTTTTCTCAACAGTTTGCCAAAACGAAAAATTCTGCTCTCATCTGCCGTAAATCTCATGTTTTGGCTTTGTCTCTGCGTTCTCATAGTGCGGAATTTAAGCATGGAAAACTCTTTGTTGTCCTTGCCCAAACGCTTGGCTTTGTAGAGAATAGGTGTGCGGTCGGAGAAAAAAATGCCCACTATTGCAAAAACGAACAAAGGCGATAGCACAACGATGGCAATGCTACTGAAAATGATGCAAAATGTTCGCTTAAGGACTTTGTACATAGTGCTACAATCGTCTTAGAACCAATTCAAAAGCTTCTGCAAAATGATAACCTGCTTGTATGCCTCTGTATATTGCAAGGGCTTTTATGGCTTCGGCACTTCTGGGATGTGGCAAAGGTTTTGCAACGCCGTGATAGGATTTCAACGCCTGAATTTTGATAGACAAAGACTCTTCGTTGGCTTCTATGAAAGTGTTTGGAGTGAAATTTCTCATGGAAGTATTTACCGACCATTCGGTAGAGGAAAGCACCTCCATATACAAAAACTCCTGCAAAGGTTTTACGCCGTTGCGTCTTTGGAACAAACGCATGGCTGCCTGACAAGCAAGAGATGTGTGCATGTGGTCGTTGTTTGGGTCGGCAGGATGATGGGTTATGATGACATCACACTCTGAATCCACAATGGCTTTTTCTATGAATTGCACCAAAGACAGATGCGAACAAGTATTCATTTTGATGTTTGGGAAACTTCCCTCATATCTTTTGCGTATGGCAAGAAGTTGGGAAATGTTGTTTATCTCCTGTTCCAATTCTTTTTCTCCCACACTCACGCTTCGTGCCTCTGCCTTGGAACACATAAAGCATATATCAACATTATGACCTTGTTGGGTAAGTTTGTATATTGTTGCACCCGCACCTAATACCTCGTCGTCGGGATGTGCTACTACTATAAGATAATTCATTGCTTCTACATATATATGTGTCTGCCTTATACGCAAATAAGGCTGTTGTTGTTACATTTTCTTTGATTGCAAAAATACAAAACTCCAACAGAAAATATGCAATCCAAATAGTTTTTTAATAATATATCGGAAAAATTGCTTGTATGTAGTTTTTATGTAGTATCTTTGCCAAATTATAGTGAAAAGAACTATTTAACGAATAAGTAAAAAATATAAAATAATTATGACAGCAAAAGATGTTGTAAGAAAAGAAGATGCGGTGGTAAGGTTTGCAGGCGACAGCGGCGACGGAATGCAGCTTACAGGCACATTGTTCTCTGATACATCTGCTTTGGACGGCAACGATATTGCCACCTTCCCAGATTATCCAGCAGAAATTCGTGCTCCTCACAATACTATCGCAGGTGTATCTGGTTTTCAGGTGCATATAGGCAAACAAATCTATTCTTCGGGCGACAAAGCAGATGTTCTTGTTTGTATGAACCCTGCTTCCTTGAAGTCTAACTTGAAATGGGCGAAAATTGGTGCAACAATAATCGTTGACCTTGACACCTTCACAAGCGAAACTTTGGCAAAAGCAGGTTATGAAGGCAACCCGTTTGAAGATGAAAGCTTGGCAAACTACAATGTTGTTAAAGCTCCAATCACAAGCTTGACAATGGAAACTGTGAAAGATGTTTTCACAGATAGAAAGAGTGCTTTGCGATGCAGAAATATGTTTGCGTTGGGTATGATATTCTTTATCTTTGGCAAATCAATGAACCATGCTGACGAATATCTGCAAACAAAATTCAAAAACAAGGAAGACCTTATTGAAGCAAACAAAAAGGTTATTCGTGCAGGCTTCAACTATTGCGAAAATGTGGATGTTCAAGAAACAACCTTGCCTAGAGTTGATGTAGCCACAGCAGAAATGCCAAAAGGAAAGTATCGTAATATAACAGGTAATATTGCAACAGCTTGGGGTTTGCTTGCAGCTGCTGAAAAAGCACACCTGCCTTTGTTCTTGGGCTCTTATCCTATCACACCAGCAACAGATATAATGGTGGAATTGGCAAAAAGAAAATCCCTTGGAGCAAAAGTTTTTCAGGCAGAGGATGAAATAGCAGGAATATGCTCTGCAATAGGTGCTTCTTTTGCAGGAAATATGGCTTGTACCTCAACTTCTGGCCCTGGTCTTTCTCTTAAGAGTGAAGCTTTGGGTCTTGCAGTTATGACAGAGTTGCCTTTGGTTGTAATAGACGTTCAACGTGGCGGTCCTTCTACTGGTTTGCCAACAAAAACAGAACAATCCGACCTAAATCAAGCATTGTTTGGCAGAAATGGTGAGGCTCCTTGCATAGTTGTTGCTCCATCTTCTTCAGCCAATTGCTTTAACTGGGCGTTTGAAGCAGCAAAACTATCATTGGAAACAATGACTCCTGTAATCTTCCTTTCAGATGCATATTTGGGCAATGGCTCTCAGTTGTTTAGAATACCAAAAATGTCTGACTTTCCTGAGATTCATCCACCTTTTGCAAAGCCTAACGATCCAGACTATCAGCCTTATCGCAGAGATGCCAAAACTTTGGTGCGTCAATGGGCAATTCCGGGAATGGAAGGTTTGAGACACAGAATAGGCGGTTTGGAAAAATCAGATGGCAAGGGTGAAGTTTCAACAGACAACCTTAATCATGCAAAAATGGTTCAATACAGAAAAGAAAAGGTTGAAAGACTTGCAGAACGCCTACCTTTGCAAGAAGTTCAAGGCGACCAAGATGCAGAACTATTGGTTATTGGCTGGGGTGGCACTGCAGGAGCTTTGAAAGGTGCTGTTGATGAACTTAGACAGGAAGGCAAGAAAATAGCATACACACACTTTAACTACATTTGCCCTTTGCCAAAAAATACTGGCGATATACTTAAGAAATACAAGAAGATAGTTGTATGCGAACTTAATATGGGACAATTTGTAAATTATCTTAGAATGAATTTCCAAGGTATTATGTTCCATCAATACAACAAGATTCAGGGCTTACCATTTGAAGTTAGCGAATTGAAACAAGAGTTTAATAAAATAATGGGAGAATAAGATATGATAGAGCATTCAAAAGTAGCATTGACTAAAGCAGATTTTGCTTCCAATCAAATGGTGAAATGGTGTCCAGGATGCGGAGACCATAGCATTTTGGCAGCCGTTCATAATGTTTTCCCAAAGATAAACTATAAGAAAGAAAACTTCTGTATTGTTTCAGGTATAGGCTGTTCTTCTCGTTTCCCATACTATGTGAATACTTATGGATTTCATGGTATTCATGGCCGTCCTGCAGCAATAGCAACGGGTGTAAAATTGGCAAATCCTAATCTTTCTGTATGGATAACAGCAGGTGATGGCGACTCTACAGCTATCGGTGGCAATCACTTTATGCATATTATTCGCAGAAATATGGATGTCAATTTTATTATGTTCAACAACAGAATTTATGG
>JABUUQ010000002.1:297280-301924 GCA_021443125.1 Bacteroidales bacterium | reverse complement strand
TATGGGTTGAACATGGCAAACCAATGATATTTGGCAAGAATAGAGATAAGGGCATTGTTCTTATCGGTCGCAGTCTGAAAGTTGTAAAACTTGGAGAAGGTATAACAGAAGCCGATGTGCTTGTTCACGATGAAACAACAGAAGATACAGGCATACATACTATGCTTGCACAAATGCGTCCGCCTGAGTATCCTATGGTATTTGGTGTTATTCGTGCCGTAAAGAAGCCAACCTATAACCAAATGTTCTTTGAACAACAAGAAGAACAGATGGCTCATGGTCCTATTAGAAACGTAGATGAGCTATTGAATTCTGGCGAAACTTGGGAGGTGAAATAGTAGCGAAGATAGCCGAAAATAAAACGGCGGAATAAAAAATTATTCTGGCGGAATAATAAAATAAAACGGCGTTTGGTGTAATTGGTTTTTGCAACTGATTACACCTTTTTTATAAATAAATTTTGCAGAGTAAAAAATAATTTGTAATTTTGCACTCCCAAAAAAAATGGACTTAGTACAAATTATTAAAATAAAGTAATTGTTAAACAAAAAACATTAGAAAACAATGGAAAGACAGTATGAAACCGTTTTCATTATGACTCCCGTTTTATCTGATGAGCAGATAAAGGAAACGGTAGCTAAGTATCAAAACCTTCTAAAAGAAGGCGGTGCTACTATAGTTGATGAAAACAACTGGGGTATGAAAAAACTTGCTTACCCTATTCAGAAAAAAACTTCTGGTTACTATTATCTAATAGAATTCAAAGCTGAAGGCTCTCTAATTGCCAAACTTGAAACAGCTTACAAGAGAGATGAAAGATTGCTTCGTTTCTTGACAGTTTCATTAGACAAATATGCAGTAGCATACAATGAAAAGAAAAGAAATGGTGGCCTAAAGAGCCAACAAAAAGTTGCTCAAAAAGAAGAAAAAGTAGAAGAAACTAAAACAGAAGAATAATATCATGGCAAACGATACAGAAATAAAGTTTTTGACCCCTATAAAACTTGAAACACAAAGAAAAAAATATTGTCGTTTCAAAAAAAGTGGTATCAAATATATAGATTACAAGGACGCAGATTTCCTTCTAAAATTCGTTAACGAACAAGGTAAGATACTTCCTGCAAGAATCACAGGAACATCTAACAAATATCAAAAGAAAGTTGCTCAGGCTGTTAAGAGAGCAAGACATCTTGCACTTATGCCATACGTAGCTGATTTGCTTAAATAACATTTAATAAGGAGGAAAAGTATGGAAATTATATTAAAACAGGATATCAACCACGTTGGTTATAAAGACGAAATAGTTACTGTTAAAGATGGTTATGCAAACAACTTCCTTATTCCACAAGGTTTAGCAATCGTTGCAACTGCTTCAGCTAAAAAAATGTTGGCAGAAAACATCAAACAAAGAGCAAGAAAAGAAGAAAAATTGAGAGAAGAAGCTACTGCAACAGCAGAAAAAATCTCTGCATTGTCTGGCTTGAAAGTTGTAACAAAAGCTGGTGAAAGTGGCAAGATTTATGGTTCTGTAAATGCTATCCAATTGTCTGAAGCTATCAAAGCTCAATTTGATATGGACGTTGACAGAAAGAAAATCTCAATCAAAGGTGAAGCTATCAAAGAACTTGGTTCATACGAAGCAACAGTTTCTGTTTACAAAGACATTAAAGCAGAAATCACTTTTGAAGTTGTAGCTGAATAATCACAATTAGCACAATATCGGATTGAAAGTTGAGGTTGCGAATGTAACTACAGCTTTCAATCTTTTTTATTTGCATTCTTTCTTCCAAAATCTTAAAAGCAAATATTAAAACGGCGGAATAATTTACTGAAACGGCGGAATAATTTTTTCTTTCTTCGTTTTATTTTATCAAAATAAAGAACAAAATGATTAGTAAAAATCTATTGAAACAAGTTTCTTCCTATAAACAAAAGAAATTCAGAGACCAAGATAATGTTTTTGTAGTGGAAGGGAACAAATGTGTTAGAGAATTATTGAATTCTGATTTTGAAATTGTTAGCATTTTTGCTTTGGAATCGTGGATAAAAGAAAACAAACTTGCAAACGATAATGTTTTTGCCGTAAGTGAGAAAGAATTGGAGAGAATGTCCAACCTTAGCACACCAGACAAAGTTCTTGCAGTTGCAAAGCAGAAAACATTTCTCAAACCAAATGTTCAAGACCTTCTAACCCTTGTTCTTGATGATATAAGCAACCCTGGCAACCTTGGAACTATCATAAGATTGGCCACTTGGTTCGGAATAAAAAATATAGTCTGCAGTAACGATACTGTTGAGTGCTTCAACCCTAAAGTTGTGCAAGCAACAATGGGTGCAATCTTTCATACAAACATTTTCTACACCGATATTGCAAAATTTTTGAATACTATAGATAAATCTTTCCCTATCTACAGCACTGTTTTAGAGGGTGGAAAAAATATTTATAAGGAAAAACTTACCAAGGAAGGACTCATAATCATAGGAAACGAGTCCCGTGGCATTTCCAATCAGGTAAAACAAAAAGTAAATAGACCTCTGACTATTCCATCCTTTGCAGAAAACAAAGAGGTTGAGTCTTTGAACGCCTCAATAGCTGCTGCAATAATCCTTTCTGAGTTCCGCAGAAACTAAAACCCGTTTCTACCATTCTATAGGAGCGATACCAAAAGATGAAAGGTAGTTGTTGGCTTGCGAAAAGTGATGATTGCCGAAAAATCCCCTATGTGCCGAAAGAGGAGAGGGGTGAACGGATGTGAGAACAAGGTGTTTGCTTTTGTCAATAAAGGCAGACTTTTTTATTGCATAGGCTCCCCAAAGCAAGAATACAAGGTGTTCTTTCCTTTCGTTCAATAGTTTTATTACTGCATCGGTGAAAACTTCCCAACCTTTGTTTTGATGCGAACCTGCTTTGTGTGCCTCAACTGTAAGGGTAGCATTAAGCAACAAAATGCCTTGTGTGGCCCAACGAGTCAAATCTCCACTTTGAGAAACGGGAATACCAAGGTCGGAGTTGATTTCTTTATAGATATTTACAAGTGATGGAGGAATTTTTATATCGTTTGGCACAGAAAAACACAACCCTTGAGCTTGTCCTTCTTCGTGATAAGGGTCCTGACCTAAGATTACAACCTTTGTTTTGCTGAACGGGCAAAGGTTGAATGCATTGAAAATCTTTCCTGCCTTTGGATAAACAGTTGTTGTCTTGTATGCATTACGCACAAACTCGGTAAGGTTGAAAAAATACTCCTTATCAAATTCTTCCTGCAAGATTTCCTGCCAACTTTTTTCAATTCTAACTTCCATAACAGCATAACGCAAATACCTTTGTTTTTATTGTAAAAATAAAACGGGCGAATCTTTTGCTGAAACCTTGTTTTAATTTATTGAAACGGCGGAATAATTTTGTGTATCAGGCAAGGCACAAAAAATTTTTTAGTTGAAAATTTGTTTTTTAGTGTATAACTTTGTAATTTTGCAAGTCAATAAGTATTTTTAGATGTTTAAGAACGGCCAAATAAGCAAAGGATTACAAAAAATAAAGACACCATGCATTATGTTGTCTTTGTTGTTGGTTTGTTTGCTGTATTGTCAGGAAACAAAGGTGGAAAATCCTCTGCAAACATCTTTGAAACTTAATACAAAAGTTGTTGTTTCTCATTTTTCTCACACTTGTTCTGCTGCAACGATAACAGACAATCAGGAAAAGGAAGACAGAAAAGAATCGGAGCTTGCAATAAATGAAAACAAAGTCTTGACATTGGGCAACGATAACGACAACAACTGCATAGAAAACGAACAATATTCGCAGAATGCCACAATGGTACTTCTGTCTTATATTCAAAACAAGAAAAACAATCTTATCACCTGCAAAACCTTGCAACAGCTCAATGTTTTGTTGATATAAATTAGGGCAGTTTTATAGATTCTTTTTGTTTTACAACTAATGTTGATGGCGTATCCCTTTTGTTTTAACACCTTTTTTATTATGCCGTCAGCAATATGGGACTAAAAACTGAAAACCCCTAAGATAAGATTTATAAATTTCTTTTGGAATAAAAAAAGGAGGCAACCATTTGATTGCTTCCTTTTTTATTTGTCTGGCTTTGGGCAACTAAACTATTTCTGCAACGGTATAAGTGGAGCCGCCAACAAAAACAAGGTCATTGCCTTTGCTTTTTATTGCGTCGTTTTGTGCCGCCTTCAACGCTTTTTTGACAGAAGAATACACTTTGAACTTCATATCTGCCTTTTTCATCTTTTCTGCCAGTATTTCAACATCAAGTCCTCGTGGAATATCGGCTTTGCATAAGTAATACAAGGCATCTTTCGGCATCATGGCTATTTCGGCATCAACATCCTTGTCATTGACCACACCAAAAACAAATCGCAAAGTGTCGTATTGCTCTCTTTTCAACTGATTAAGCACAAATTTTAATCCATCTTCGTTATGACCTGTATCACAAAGTGTTCGAGGATTCTCTGAAAGGATTTGCCAACGGCCTCTAAGGGTGAAATTTTCCATAACGTTCCTTATGCCTCGTTTTATGTCGTCTTTTGAAATGGAATACTTGTTGCTTTTGTTCAAAACCTCTATCACACACAATACTCCAAGTATATTTTTCAGCTGATAATCACCAGAAAGAG
>JABUUQ010000002.1:295071-296268 GCA_021443125.1 Bacteroidales bacterium | reverse complement strand
GAAGGCGTTCACTTTGATATGGTTTATACACCTTTGAAACATTTGGGATATAAGGCATGTGTTACCAATTTTTCCGATATATACGCAATGAATGGCACGCCAAAACAAATTGTTATCTCTCTTTCTGTCAGCAGTAAGTATTCTTTGGAAGCTTTGGAGGAACTTTACGCAGGCATAAGAATAGCTTGTGAGAAATATGGCGTTGATATTGTTGGCGGAGACACTACAAGTTCAAAAAGTGGTATGTTTTTGTCCATAACAGTTATAGGAGAAGGCGAAAAAGACAAGATAGTAAAGCGTTCAGGAGCCAAACCTAACGACCTTATTTGCGTAACGGGAGATTTGGGTGCAGCCTATGCTGGTTTGTTGGTGCTTCAAAGAGAAAAAGCCACCTTTCTTGGCAATCCTAATGCACAACCCGATTTAGATAATTACGATTATGTTATACAACGACAGCTTAGACCAGAGGCAGGCAGGAAAACAATAGATTTTCTCAAAGAAAAAAACATTCTACCTACTGCAATGATAGATATATCCGATGGTTTGGCATCCGAAGTATTGCATATCTGTAAGGAAAGTCATAGAGGATGCGAATTGTACTTGGAAAAACTTCCTATAGACTATCAAACAGCACGAACATTAGAAGAATTCAACATCCTTCCCGAAACAGGGGCTTTGAATGGTGGGGAAGACTATGAGCTTCTTTTCACAATAGACCAAAAAGACTATGAAAAAGTCAAGGACGCAGAGGGAATAAGCATTATAGGCTATATCGCCGATGAAAGTTTGGGGTGTAAAATTGTTACTCCTCAAAACACCACAATGGATTTGAAAGCACAAGGATTTGACCACTATAAAAATTAGAACTATGATAAAGAATCTTATTTTGGATATGGGTGGTGTGATTCTCGATGTAGATTACAACATGATTTTTAAGGGCTTTGCCAGTTTGGGAATAAAGAATCTGGAAACTTTTTTCACACAACAAACGCAACTTCCTTTGGTTGATGATTTCGAAGTGGGCAAAATAACCCCAAATGAGTTCAGACAGGGCGTTAGGGATTTGACAAAAACAAATATATCCGACAAAGACATAGATTTTGTTTGGAATTCTATGGTTTTAGGCGTGAGAAAAGATGATATTTTGCTGATAAAGGAACTCAGAAACAAGTATGAAAAAATATATCTTTTCTCAAA
>JABUUQ010000002.1:293652-295025 GCA_021443125.1 Bacteroidales bacterium | reverse complement strand
TATGGGCTTTGATGTATTGAATGAAATGTTCGATAAGGTTTATTTATCCAATGAAATACACGAGAGAAAGCCTAATGTGTCTGCTTTCAACTTTGTTGCTAATGATGCAGGCATAGACAAGACAGAATCTTTGTTTATAGACGATACAGATTTGAATATTCAAGGTGCAATAAAAGCGGGTTTGCATGCACGATTACTGCCAAAAGACAAAACATTGCTTAACTTAAAACAAGAAGGAGTAATATAAAATGGATAGAAAAAAAATTGCAGAAAACATTACCTCTATCATAAAAAAGCCTTGGTTCAAATATGTTGTTGCCATTGTGATTTTCTTTGTTCTTATCTTGTCTTTGAAAGATTACAACATATTCCAATATCGCAAATTGAAGAAACAACGCACTGAATTGGAACAACGCAAAGCCATGTATGAAGAAGAAATAAAGCAAGACAGTATAAACACCTATAAACTTCAGAAAGATATTCACGCTATGGAGAAATTCGGCAGAGAAAAATATCTTATGAAAAAAGAAAACGAGGATATCTTTATAATAAAACAAAGTTCTGAAGAAATAAAAGCAAATTAGAAAAAATTATTCCTTGCTTTCAGAAAAATGTATTAACTTTGTGAAATTGAAAAACAAAACAACTAAAACATAAAATATGATGGAAAATATCAATTTATCAAAGTACGGCATTACAGGTACTACAGAAATTCTATATAACCCTTCTTATGAGGTGTTATTCAACGAAGAAACAAGAGAAGACCTTACAGGTTACGATAAAGGTCAAGTAACAGAATTGGGAGCTGTGAATGTAATGACTGGAGTTTATACTGGTCGTTCTCCTAAGGACAAATATATTGTTGTAGACGAAAATTCCGAAAAGAATATATGGTGGACAACAGAAGGTTATCCTAATGATAATCACAGAGCATCCCAAGAGGCATGGGTGGCTTGCAAGAAATTGGCAACAGATCAGCTTTCAAACAAGAGATTGTTTGTTGTTGATGGTTTTTGTGGAGCGAACAAAGACACAAGAATGAAAATCCGTTTCATTATGGAGGTTGCATGGCAGGCACACTTTGTAACAAATATGTTTATTCGTCCACAAAATCAGGCGGAATTTGAACAAGAACCAGATTTTATTGTATATACTGCATCAAAAGCAAAAGTTGAAAACTTTGCAGAACTTGGCCTTCGTAGCGAAACGGCGGTTATGTTCAATGTAACAAGCAAAGAGCAGGTTATTTTGAACACTTGGTATGGTGGGGAGATGAAAAAAGGTTTGTTCTCAATGATGAACTACTATCTTCCTTTGAAAGGTATCGCTTCAATGCACTGTTCAGCAAATACAGATATGAACGGAGAAAACAC
>JABUUQ010000002.1:283802-293636 GCA_021443125.1 Bacteroidales bacterium | reverse complement strand
CTTTCTGGTACAGGTAAAACAACACTTTCAACCGATCCAAAGCGCAAACTTATAGGCGACGACGAACATGGTTGGGATGACAATGGCGTGTTTAACTTCGAAGGTGGATGCTATGCCAAAGTAATCAATCTCGACAAGGAAGCAGAACCAGACATCTATGGAGCAATTCGCAGAGATGCACTTCTTGAAAATGTAACTGTTGACAAGGATGGCAATATAGACTTTGCAGACAAATCAGTTACTGAAAATACACGTGTTTCCTATCCAATCTATCACATAAAGAATATTGTCAGACCTGTTTCCACTGCGCCTGCTGCAAAACAAGTCATTTTCTTGTCTGCAGATGCTTTTGGAGTACTGCCTCCTGTAAGTATTCTTAGCGAAGAGCAAACAAAATACTATTTCCTAAGCGGTTTCACAGCAAAACTTGCAGGTACAGAAATAGGAATCAAAGAGCCAGTGCCTACATTCTCTGCTTGCTTCGGTCAAGCTTTCTTGGAACTTCATCCAACAAAGTATGCTGAAGAACTTGTCAAGAGAATGAAACAATCAGGCGCAAAAGCTTATTTGGTGAATACCGGATGGAACGGAACAGGCAAGCGTATCTCAATAAAAGATACAAGAGGCATTATAGACGCTATACTTAACGGCTCTATAGACAAGGCTCCAACAAAACAGATACCTTATTTCAATTTTACTGTTCCAACAAAACTTGAAGGCGTAGATACCAACATCCTTGATCCTCGCGACACCTATGCAAATTCTTCTGAATGGGAGGTTAAGGCTAAGGATTTGGCAGATAGATTTGTTAAGAATTTCAAAAAATATGAAACAAACGAAGCAGGCAAAGCATTAGTTGCTGCAGGTCCTCAACTTTAATGAAAAAGGTTATGCAAGAATAGTTTCTTACTATAACAATTTGATAATTACAGACGCTTTTCCGAAGGCGTCTTTTTTGTTTGACTTAAAAAAATGTATCTTTTTTTTCTTTTTTTCGTATGAGAATAAGTATTTTAATATAAATTTTTGCAAAGATGATAATATCAGTATTTAAGAAAAACTATTTCTTGCAATTTGTTTTATTGGCAATTACTCCTATACTATTGTGGTTGCCAGCATTTATAAATCCTCCTGAAATCGTTGTGAGTAAAAGGATGGATATGCCGCTATACGATTTCATCATTTCGGGATTTTGCGGGAATAGTTTTTGGGCTGTCTTGATTGCATTTGTATTGGTGTTGTTGCAGGGTGTGATGCTTAATTTTATTGTTACCCACTACACTTTGGCAAGAAAAAATTCCTATCTTACGGCTTTTATCTATATGTTGCTGATGAGTAACGATTATAGAACTATGACACTTAGCAGTCTTTTGCTGGCAAATACTTTCTTGATACTTGGCTTGTATACTTTTCTTCAATGCTATAACAAAAAAGAAGGTTTGGATGAGATTTTTCTTACAACGTTTTTCCTTGCCATAGCTTCATTGATATATACTCCTTCAATACTTTTGATGCTTTGGATATGGATAGGTTTGTTCAATTTCAAAATATATAAATGGCGTTCTTTCTTTGTAAGCATTTTTGGCTTTCTAACACCATTCATCATCCTTATGGTATATTACTATTTGAGCGATAACACAACTCTTATTCTTAATTTCCTTTATGATCATTATGCTATATTGCCAGATTTCAACATTCTGAACCAGCCAATACAGATTGTATATATGGTTTATTTGATAGCATTTTTGGGAATACCTGCTTTGTTGAAAACAATGTCGATTCGTTTTGAACAAAAACTTTCTGTGAGAAAAAGAATCTCAACAATAACACTATATTTTGCAATAGCAATCTTTCCTTTTGTCTATAATTTGACCATGCCTTCCATGACATTGGTTTTTGCAATGCCTTTGGCTTATATGCTTGCAGTATTGTTCCTTAATATCAAGAGAGCACTATATGCAGATACCTTTATAATAGTTTTGATTATACTTACAGTTGTAAAGATTTTGGTTAATTGTTAAACAATTTGTAAATTTGCAATTCTTTTTTAGATAACCAAATCAAAAAATAAAATAATTGACGATGAAAATGAAAAAACTAATTCCTGTTATGTTATTTGCAGTTGCTGGTCTTACTGCTACAGCACAGAATGCTGCTGGAATAAGAATGGAAAACTTAGACCAGAATGTAAAACCTGCAGAGGATTTCTATGAATATGCTTGTGGTGGCTGGATGAAGAATAATCCATTGCCTGCTGCTTATTCTCGTTTCGGCTCTTTTGACCAATTGGCAAAGGATAACTCAGAAAGAATAAACAATATCCTTAACGAATTGATGAATAAAGAATACGCCAAAGGAACAACAGAGAGAAAACTTTCAGACCTTTACAAAATGGCTATGGATTCAACACGCCGCAACAACGAAGGCTCTGCTCCTGTGATGCCAACAATAAAAGAATTGGAGGCTTGCAAAACAAATGCGGACCTTTTTGCTTGGCAACTTAAACAAGCAAAGAATGGTGTGCAAGAGTTTATGTATATGGGTTTCAATGCCGATGAAAAAGATTCAAAGAACAATATTCTTAACATCTATCAAGGAGGAACAACTCTTGGACAAAGAGAATACTATCTTGATAATGATGCAGAGACAGTGAAAATTCGTAATGCCTACAAAAATCACATAGTTCGCATGTTCCAATACTTTGGTTTCTCAAAGAAAGAGGCAACAAAGAAAATGGAAAGCATAATGAGAGTAGAGACTGCTTTGGCAAAAGTTTCACTATCTCAGACAGAACTTAGAGATGTAGAGAAGAATTACAACAAAATGTCTTTGGCAGACTTTGAAAAGAACTATCCACATGTTCAATTGTCAAAAATAATGCAGGCAATGGGTGTTCCTTCTTCAACATATCAGATGATGGTTGTCGGACAGCCTTCTTTTGTTAAGGGAACCGACGAAATAATCGCCAATATGAAAACTGCCGACTATAAAGCTTATCTTGAATGGGATGTTATCACATCTTCAGTATCTTATCTTTCAGATGAGATAGCAGAAGCTAACTTTGATTTCTTTGGCAGAACACTTTCAGGCAGCAAAGAAATGCAACCAAGATGGCGTCGTTGCACTTCTCAGGTTGAAAGTCAGATGGGCGAAGCTTTAGGTAAGATTTATGCTGAAAAATACTTCCCTGAATCATCTAAAACAAGAATGGAAAAACTTGTAAAGAACCTTCAGATAGCTTTGGCTGAAAGAATAAAAGCTCAAGATTGGATGACACCTGAAACAAAGCTTGCTGCATTGGAAAAACTTCTTACTTTCTATGTTAAAATCGGCTATCCAGACACATGGAAAGACTATTCAGCACTTACAATCGACCCAAGCAAATCATATTACGAGAACATAATGGAGTGTCATCGCTTTCACACCAAAGATGACCTTGACAGAAAAGCCGGACAGCCTGTAGATATAGAAGAATGGTTCATGTATCCACAAACAGTCAATGCTTACTACAACCCAACAACCAACGAGATTTGTTTCCCTGCCGGAATTCTTCAATATCCTTTCTTTGATGCTGAGGCAGACGATGCTTTCAATTATGGAGCAATAGGAGTTGTTATAGGACACGAAATGACTCACGGATTCGACGACCAAGGCTCTCACTACGATAAGGATGGCAATATGACAGACTGGTGGGTTGATTCAGATGTTGATAATTTCAAATCAAGAGCACAAGTTTGCGTTGATTTCTTCTCAAAAATAGAGATACTTCCAGACCTGTTCGCTAACGGAGAACTGACTTTGGGTGAAAATTTGGCTGACCATGGTGGTTTGCAAGTTGCTTGGACTGCATACAAAAACGCAACCAAAGGAAAAACATTGCCAACTATCAATGGTTTGACAGCAGACCAAAGATTTTTCTTGGCTTATGCAGGAGTATGGGCTTCAAACATTACAGAACAACAAATAAGAGTTCAGACAAAATCAGATCCTCACTCATTGGGTCGTTTGAGAGTTAATGCATCTTTGCCTCATATTGATATGTGGTACGAAGCTTTCAACGTAAAACCTGGAGACAAACTTTATGTTGCCCCAGAGAATCGTGTAAAACTTTGGTAGAAATATTTTTTGTTAGACATAAAAAATCCAAGAGGTTCCTTGCAAAAGCGGGGAACTTCTTTGGTTTTATCCAAACGCCGTTTCAATAAATTAAAAGCAAGGAATAAAAAATTAAAACGGCGTTTCAGTAAATTAGAACTTGCTTTTAATTTTACTAAAGCAAATTTTAGAAAAATTGTTTTTGTTTTTGTTGAAATTTGCGATAGTTTTTGTATCTTTGCAAGGTATTTCAAAGAAAGAAAATAGAATATGAAATTCGGAGTTGTAGTATTTCCTGGTTCAAATTGCGACCATGATATGATATATGTTCTTCGTAACATAGAAGAACAAGAGGTAGTGCCTTTGTGGCATAAGGAAAGAGATTTGCAAGGTTGTGATATGATAGTTTTGCCTGGTGGTTTTTCTTATGGAGACTACCTTCGCAGTGGTGCTATCGCCTCTCTTTCTCCAATTATGGCAGAAATAAAGAAGTTTGCAGAAAAAGGAGGTTATCTTCTTGGCGTTTGCAATGGTTTTCAAATACTTTGCGAAAGCGGTTTGCTTGAAGGAACTTTGCTTCACAACAACAATCAGAAATTTATCTGCAAAAATCAATATATAACCCCTCAAACCAACAGCACAATCTTTACAAAGGATGTTAAGATAGGTCAGGCTTTGGAAGTTCCTATTGCTCACGGAGAAGGAAGATACTTTGCCTATGACGATGTGCTGAAGAAAATGGAAGATAACGAACAGATACTTTTCCGCTATTGCAATGAAAAGGGTGAAATCAAGGACGAGTTCAATCCTAACGGCAGTATCTCTAACATTGCTGGCGTTACAAACAAAGGCAAGAACGTTTTCGGTATGATGCCTCACCCAGAAAGATGCTCAGATATTGAGTTGGGCAATACCGATGGCAAAGCACTATTCGACAGCATAATAAGAAATTTTGTAAAATAAGTTGCTTAAATCTTTTTACGAAAGTTCAGAAACCATAGAGTGTGGTTTGGATGAAGCAGGAAGGGGATGCCTTGCAGGAAGTGTGTTTGCTGCGGCTGTAATCTTGCCAAGCGATTTCTCAAATGAACTTTTGAACGATAGCAAAAAGCTTACCGACAAACAAAGGCGTTTTCTTCGACCAATAATCGAGGAGAACGCTTTGGCTTTTGCAGTGGCTGAGGTTACAAACAAGGAAATAGACAAAATAAACATACTTAATGCAAGTTTTTTGGCAATGAATAGGGCGGTGGAGAAACTGAAAATAAAGCCGGAACTGCTTTTGGTGGATGGCAATCGCTTTAGAACTTCGCTTGATATTCGTTTCAAAACAATAGTAAAAGGTGATGCACAACTAATGTCTATTGCTGCTGCAAGTATTTTGGCAAAAACCTATAGGGATGACGCCATGATAGAATTCGACAGGCAATATCCACAATACAATTGGAAGAAAAACAAAGCCTATCCCACTAAAGACCACCGACAAGCAATAAAAGATTATGGCATAACGCCTTTGCATCGCAAGTCTTTCAATCTTCTTGGTGAGCCAACCTTGTTTTGAATTGCCAAAAGCCCATACATCTGGAATTTTTCGGAGTGGCAAAACCATGCAAGCAGGAATTTGTTGATTAGTCTTTGGGCAGAGTTGTTGTTTTGTTTGTCAAATACAATAAATTATTGTAAATTTGCAGTTCGATATTGAAAAAGAAATAACAATATAAAAACTTAACATAATGGAAAAACATAATATCAGTCCTGAATTGCTTACCTTGGCAAGAGTAAGCGAGATTATGGAAAAAGGTATGCACTTGGAACTTTCAGAAGAAAGCAAAAACAGAATACAAAAGTGCAGGGAATATCTTGACAAAAAGATGGAAAATCAGAAAGAACCTATCTATGGTGTAACTACCGGTTTTGGTTCTCTATGTAATATATCTATCAGTAAAGAACAACTTTCTCAATTGCAGAAGAACCTTGTTATGTCTCACGCTTGTGGTTGTGGCGAAGAAGTTCCTCATCAGGTTGTAAAACTTATGCTTTTGAATAAGATACAATCTCTTTCTTATGGTCATTCAGGCTGTCAGCTTATAACAGTACAGCGTTTGGTTGATTTCTTCAATAACGATATCTATCCAGTTGTTTATCAACTTGGCTCATTAGGCGCAAGTGGCGATTTGGCTCCTTTGGCAAATATGTGTCTGCCTTTGTTAGGTTTGGGTGAAGTGGACTATCAAGGCAAAAGAATAAGCGGTGAAGAACTTAACAAACTAATGGGATGGCAACCAATAGAACTTCAAAGCAAAGAAGGCTTGGCTCTATTGAATGGAACTCAGTTTATGGGTGCTTTTGCAATGTATTCTATCCTTAAAGCTAAGCGTTTGTCAAAACTTGCCGACCTTATCATGACTGTTTCTTTGGAAGCATTCGACGGAAGAATAGAACCATTCTACGATAATGTACATTTGGTGAGAGCACACGAAGGACAACTTACCACAGCACGCAGAATACGTTCTTTGCTTGAAGGTAGCGAGATTATCAAACGCCATAAAGAACATGTACAAGACCCTTATTCTTTCCGTTGTGTTCCTCAAATTCACGGCGCTTGCAAAGATGCTATAAATCATGTGGCAGATATCATTACAACAGAAATAAACGCTGCAACAGACAACCCTACAGTTTTCCCAGATGAAGATATGGTTATCTCAGCAGGTAATTTCCATGGCGAACCTTTGGCTTTGAATCTTGACTTTTTGGCAATTGCAGTAAGCGAACTTTCTTCTGTATCAGAAAGAAGAACTTATCAACTAATAGGAGCAAAGAGAAATCTTCCATCATTCCTTGTTGCAAAACCAGGTGTTAATAGCGGTTTCATGATTCCTCAATATGCTGCAGCATCAATAGTAAATCAAAACAAGATGCTTTGTATGCCAAATTCTGTTGATACTATCGACTCTTCACAAGGTCAAGAAGACCATGTATCATTTGGTTCTAACGCAGCAACAAAGTGTTTCCGTGTTGTAAACAATACAGAGAGAGTGCTTGCAATAGAGTTGTTCAACGCAGCACAGGCTTTGGACTTCCGCAAGAAAGAAACAGGTTTGAAATCTTCTCCAATGATTGAAAAATTCGTTGCAGAATATCGCAAACATGTTCATTTTATAGAAAACGATGAGGTAATGTACACTTTGATACAAAAGAGTATAGACTTTATCGCTAACTACGAATTGGAATTCTAAAATAACCAAAAACCATAATTTTAAGGCGAAGGAATAATTGCTTCTTCGCCTTTTTTTATCAACCAATAAAAAAATCCGAACTATGCCATTTGTTGATACCATTCTTTCTCCAGTGCTTGTTCCTTTTGTAAGGCAGAAAGAAAACACTATAGTAGTTGTTGTAGATATACTTCGCTCCACCACAACTATTTGTTCTGCAATTGATTGTGGTGCAACTGTGTGGCCTGTGCAAACTGTAGAAGAGGCTTTTGAGGCAAAGCAGAAAGGACACCTTATTGCAGGCGATGGGCCCAAAGGAAACATGGAATTTACCGACTTTGGAAACTCTGGACAAAGGATAAAAAATGCTGATGTTAAAGGGAAATCAATCTATCTCTATTCTGTAAATGGCGTGAAAGCTATTGCGAAAATGCAGGAGAATAATCCAGAGCAAATAATTGTAGCTTCGTTTGTAAATATCTCTGCAATAACCGATTATCTTCTCAAACAAAATAAGAATGTTATGCTTTTATGCTCTGGATGGCGTGGACAATTTTGCATAGAAGACACAATTTTTTGTGGTGCTTTGGCTGAAAGACTTTGCAATAAGGGTTTCGACTGCGATGACGACTCTACATTTGCCGCACTCGACCTTTGGGACAAAGCAAAAGGCAATTTAATGGACTATGTTCAAAAAGCAACGCACTTGAAACTGCTTGTAGGAATGCAAATGGAAGAATCTTTTGACTATGCTTTCGAGATGGATTCTTGCAACAGTGTTCCGATAGTCGTTGGCAACAAGATTATTGCTGCAAATCTTGACCAGTAAAACTGAAACGAAGAAAGAAAAAAATAAAACGCCGTTTTAATTTTTTAGAACGGCGTTTTATTTTATTGAAACCTTGTTTTATTTTTTCGAAACAGAGAGAGAAAAATTGAAGAAAGGTTTGTTGCGGAGTTTGTAAAGTGCAAAATAGTAGATGGCAAGAATTACAAGCGACAACAAGGCAAGAAAAGCATCGCTGAGGCCGAAAACATAATGGCATAAAAGGCAGCAGGCAAGTATTAGTAGCAAAGGGTAGAGGAAAGCCAAGCCAAGAGCTTTGAAAGTCTTGCTTTGAGGCACGTTTAGCATAACTCTTTCGCCCACTTCGAAGATGTTAGCATTTGATTGTGAGACTTCTATAGTTTTTCCTCTGCTTGAAGATTCGCAAATAAGTGCTGCCGAACACCCATCACAATTATCACTTTTCAAAACTTGCACAGTGATTTTTTCTCCTTCTATTTTCTTTATTATTGCTTCACTGCTATTGCAGTCTTCTTTCTTTTGTGCTTTCATAATCTTTTATATGCGTGCGTAATTTTTGTTTTCAATAAATCCTTCTCTATGATCTTCGGTGCGAACTTTTATCCATCTTGTTCCATCGTCTTCAATGATTCTAATTTTTTGACCTTTATATAGTTGCATAATGTCTTTGCCAGTTGCAGAGCGTGAAGGTTTCAATTTTATGCCTGCACTCATTATTATTGCGTTGTCTGTATCGTTTTGAATGTTTTGTCTGCATATTCCAAAGCCCATAGAACAAAGAGAAAGTATTAAGGCACAAAGCGATACATAGAAATAAAGGACTTTTCTTTCAGTAAATCTATAGAAAAAGAAGGCAACGCAAGCCACAACTATCAAAACTATGAAAAGAATTGCCCAAATATATATTGAAAATTGCCCTGCAATGTATTTGGCTATCTTTATAGGAAGAAATTCCGGCATAATATAGCAATCACCCATTAGACGAGAACGCACAATGTTGATATTCAGTTGTATATTCTTGTCTTGTGGGGCAAGTTTCAGTGCTTTCTCGTAGTAAAGCATAGCATTTGCATAGTCAGACAAACGAAAATATGAAGCAGCTACGCCACAATATGCATTTGTTGAAGGTTCCTGCTTTGCTATTTTCTGATACATAGCCAAAGACTCAGTGTAATTCTTTTGATTGTATTGTTTTTCAGCCTCTTGCAGTGTTTGGGCAGATGTGGAACAAAGAGGCAGAAGTAGAATTAGAAGCAAAGAAAGGATTTTTGCCTTGGATGATTTATTGGATTTTTGAATTTCTTTCATTTCTTTTTCCATTGCTGTGATAACATTTACTGTGTCGTTGTAAAGACTTTCGTTTGCTATGGCTTTATCGTCTTGAGAGAAACGAAGATAGTCGCAACGTTCAAAAACATTTGCCAGTTGTTCAACGGTTTCGGTGGAAATTTGTTCGCCGACAAGTTTTGTTTTGAGCGATTCAATGCTGAAATCTTTTTTCTTTATTTGGAATCTGTCCAAAAGATAAACCCAAAGACTGTAAGCAATCTCATCTTCAAAAGCTTCGTAGTCTTGTTTGTTGAGAAGCCTTTTGGCCTTTCTCAAACGCTTTACTGCCACTTTTTGAGCACGGGAAATAGTTGTTGAAAGTATATATTCGCTATCGCTATGACGTGTTCTTATCGCAATTACTACGGCTGTGATTATGAAAATAAG
>JABUUQ010000002.1:273474-283313 GCA_021443125.1 Bacteroidales bacterium | reverse complement strand
AGGTTGTGGTTGAGGAAGTTCATTGACTTGAATAGTGATTGCGTTTGTCTTCAAATCCTTTTGCACTTTCTGGTAACTCGTCGCCAGTCTTGAAAACATAGGGTCGGAAAGAAACCTGTCGAAGAATGGATCGCCTGTTGTGAAACTTTGTCTTGAGTGTGTGGCGATATGGGCCAGTATATTGACATTCAAACCTGGTATTGTAAGGCGGCCTGTTCTTTGAGGATAGACAATAACCTTTCTAAGCGTTGCCACTTGGTAGCGTTGGCCGTTTACCTCCTCTATACTAAGTGTTGGATTTGCTTGTTGGTCCAATTCTTCCACCCAAAAACCGTTAGTAGATGGTATTGTCTGAATGCTATATTCCGAAACCGGCACAAGAGTGTAAAGCTTGTAGGAAATAACTATCTCTTCTCCTCTTACAACTTGCGATTTGTTTGGTATGGCACGAATAAATAAGGCGGAATTGTCTATATTTATTTCGTTTGATTGAGAAGACGATGAAGGTTGTTGCTGTTGATATTGGTTATAATAGGATTGTTGTCTTTGATTATGCTGATTTTGATATTGTTGTCTTTGATTTGAATGTGCCGAATGGCTATTTGATACCCTTATGCTTACTGCTTGCGAGGTATAAACCTTTCCATCGGCTTTGACTTGGGCGGGAGAAAGTTTTACAGTGCCTTCCTGTGTTGCCAAAATCATAATTGAAAAAGTGTAAGACGAAGAAGAAGAAACTTGTCCGTTGATTATGGTTGTAGAATGTTGTTGCGACTGATAAGGTCCTGAAATAATTCTGCCACCACTTACTGTAGGTTTGTCGAAATTGGAAGGTCTGCCACTGCATTGTATGGTATAGCTCACAGTAAAGCCTTCATTGATATAGGCACTGCTTGGTGCTTTGACATTCAGCCCGCTTTGTGCCGACAAATTCAGTGTTGCAACAACAAAGAGAACAAAAACAACAATATATTTAAGGAATCTTCTAATCATATTCTTTTACCAATCTTTTTCATTTTGAGGTTTTTGTGTTTCTTGTGGCTTTTTCTTTGTCTTTTCAAGAATCTTTTTCTCATTAACCTTTATTGCCTCCAACATTTGCTGGTTTTGTTGTTGATTTTGGTTGTTTTGCTGTTGGTTATCGTTCTTCATAAGCCATAAACACAAAGCAAGATTATATTTTGCATTGCTATCCTGAGGGTTCAATAGCAAAGAATTCTGATAATCCAGAGCTGCTTGTTTCAAATACTTGTTTGAAGCACTATCTTGTGGGTTTGCCTGCGATAGAGAGAACAAAGAATTGCCTCTATTATAGAATGCATCGGCATATTGTAAAGAATCTTTTTTTGTTTTGCCCATAGGTTTTGACAAAAACTTGCTATAGGAGTCTATTGCTGCCGAATAATTGCTGTCGGAAGCCATGTAAAATGAATTGCCCCTGTTGAACAAGGCAGGAGAGAAGGTAGAGTCTTCTTTCAAAGCCTTTTCGTAATTTTCATTGGCCTTTGCAAAAGCTTTATCTTTGTAATCAGAATTGCCACTGCGTGTGTATTGTCGCTTTTTGTCGCAGGATGAAAGCACACAACTAAGACACAATGCCACTAAAACAACTTTGCTATATCTATGTTGAAGTATCTTCATTTTCTTTCTTTGTTTTAATTTTTTCTTCCTTGCTTCTAAAAAATTCTTCCTTTGTTTTAATTTCTCAAAAGCCCGTTTTAATTTTTTGCCTATTCTTTGCCAAAGAAGAATTTGCGGTTTATGACTTTGTTTTTGGCATTATAGATGATAAAGTCTATAAGCAGAAATACCAAAGCACCTATTGCAAACAAGTAGAAAACAGTGTTGAAATCGCGATAGGCCATGGCAGTGTATTCTTTTTTATCCATTTTGTCTATGGATTGCATTACACTTCTCAACCCCAAGGATTCGTTGCCTGCATGCACATAAACGCCAGAACCTTCGCCAGCAATTTTCTTCAAAGTCTGCTCATTAAGTTTTGTAACAACTATATTGCCGTCTTTGTCTTTCTTCAAAGTCTCGTTTCCGCTATTGTCTTTCATAGGAATTGTCGTTCCCTGCTGACTTCCTATGCCTATACAATTTATAATTATGCCTTCTTTGGCAAGTTTCTTTGCTATGTTTTCCGCCTCTGGCTGATTATCCTCTCCATCCGAAATGAGAATAACTGCTTTTGAACGTTTGTTTTCTTCGCTTCCAAAACTCTTGCCTGCAGTCTCCAATGCTTGCTGTATATTCGTGCCTTGATAGTCTATAAGTTTGGTGTCTATCACATCGTTGAACATTTTTGCAGTGGCGTAATCGGCAGTCAAAGGAAGGAAAGTGTAGCTACTGCCAGCAAAAAGCACAATTCCTATTCTGTCATCCTGCATTTGCGAAATAAGTTGGGATATTGCAAGTTTTGCTCTTTCCAATCTGTTTGGTGTAAGGTCTTGTGCAAGCATGGAATTGGAAATATCGAGACAAATAACAACATCGCAACCTCTTTTTTCTTGTTTGTCTATACCAGAAGCGACTTTTGGATTTGCAGCAGCGAGAACAAGTAAAGCGAAAGCAATGCAGGTTAGAATGAATTTAAGTCTTTGTTTGCCAAAAGAAAGCAATGGCAAAACTTCTGTCTGCAATTTGTAGTCTATTGTGTTGTTTAGTTTTTTGCGTTTCTTGATTTGACTGATTGCAAACACAATCGCACCAATAGGAATAAGCAAAAGAAGTAATAATATGCTTGGATATTCGAATTTGAACATATCTTATTTTAGTATTTGGTTCTTAAAATTCCATATTTCAAAAGACACTCTGCCAAAATCACCAATAAGGCTATCAAACATAGCTTGTCGCCAATATCGTTGTTCTGTTGGTATGAAGAAACATTGATAATTGATTTTTCCATTGTGTCAATCTCTTTGAAAATCTCCTCAAGCGAAGAATTTTTTGTGCTTCTGAAATACTTTCCATTGGTTTCTGCAGCTATATTCTTCAATAAAACTTCGTCTATCTCCACATCCATTTGCTGTCTTTGTATTCCGAAAGGTGTTCTGTAAGGATACATTGCCTTGCCTTTTGAACCCACTCCAATCGTATAAACTCTTATTCCGAATTGTTTGGCAAATGAGGCAGAGGAAAGAGGATCCACCTGACCGCTATTATTGACTCCGTCGGTCAAAAGCACGATTACTTTGCTTTTTGCCTTGCTGTCTTTTATTCTATTAACGGCCACAGCCAACCCATCGCCTATTGCAGTGCCAGCTTCAAGGTCGCCACAGTTTGTCTTGGACAACAAATCAATCAAAACACCATAATCTACTGTCGGAGGACATTGTGTATAGGCCTCTCCAGAGAAAACAACCAATCCTATTTGGTCATTTTTTCTGTTTAGTATGAAATCTTTCGCCACTTTCTTTGCACATTCAAGTCGGTTTGGTGAAAAGTCTTCTGCAAGCATTGAAGGAGAAACATCCAACGCCAACACAAGATCTATTCCCATAACATCCTTGTTGTGTTTTGAGAAAGAAAAATGAGGTCTTGCTATTGCAACAATCAAAATCGTTATTGCAATTATTCTTAACCAGTCTGGCAAAAGTCTAAACCTTACTCTCCATGTTTTAGGAGCATTTTTTATTTGATTGAAGTCAGAATATTTTATGTGTGCATACTTTTTCTTGTCTTTCATTATCGTATAGACAACAAGAAAAGGCACTACTATCAGAATCAAAAGCAGATAAGGATAAGAAAAAGAAAGTCCGCTCATATTTTTTCCTCCTTATTGTTTTGTGAATCTTCAATTGTTTGGCGTTTTGTGGCGTTTATGAAAGATACACTGCTTTCCATGATTCTCAAATTTTCAACATCGGAAGGAATATGCTTTGCAAACTTTACATAATCCGCCGTTTCAAAAATTTCTTTCAAGGTTTTAATATTTTCTTCCTTTGTTTCAGTTTTTTGTAACGCCGTAATAATTTCGCCAGATGTCATTTCGAAAGCGTTGATGTTGAATCTTCTGAAAATATACTTCCAAAGAATGTCTGTAAGTGAGATATAATGCAGTTTTGTTTGGTTTTTCTCTATGTAGTGTTCTGCTCTCAGTGCGTTCAAAGCATTCAATGCCTCTATATCTTCGGCAATAGGTGGGTGCTTTTCGCGTTTCTCGATTTTGGTTTCCTTGGTTTTTCTGTGCTTTAGGTAGTATATTATTGCAAAAACAAGCAATGCCACAACAATAACCCCTATGCCAAAAGGAAGAGTTTCTTTGAAAGTTATAGGAGTCTTTATTATATCTTTCAATGGCTTAACCTCTATGTTGATAGTGTCTATTGCCGGAGTCTTTATTCTAATTAACCCTGCATTTACCACATATAACGGCACAGCACCGCTATGCTTGTAAATAGTATATTGAGGCAAATTTATGTTTCCTTCAACAAATGATGCAAAAGTAAAATGGTAGTTGATTTTTCCGTTGTTCGTATCGGATTTTTGGGATATAAGATTTATTGTGTCGGAAAATTTGTATTCAGTTGATACAACTACATTTTCTTTTGGCAAAGGTATTGAAAAGGAATACTCTATTCTGTCGCCAATCATATACTCTGTCTTGTCGGATTTGCCGTTAAGAGTTTGCTGTGCAAAAGACAAAACAACGATATTAAATGACAATATAAGACAAAGAAGTTTTTTCATTACAATCTCTCTCGTTTTGCAAATAGTTTTATCAGTTCTTTTGTGTAATCGTCGGTTGTAAGCAAGGAAATGTAGTCTATACCATGCTTTTTGAAGATTTGCTCAAGTTTTTCTTTTTGTTCCAATCTGTATTTGCGAAAATCTTCCCTTATTTTCTTGCTTGAGGTGTCCAACCATACACTATTTTTGCTTTCGGCGTCGTTCACAAGCACTAAACCAAGGTCTGGTAGTTCTGTTTCCATTACATCGTTGACTATAATAGAGCAAACATCGTGCTTTCTTGCAAAAATGGTAAGGCCTTTGTCGAATTCTCCAAAACCATCCGTGATAAGAAAGCATGTACACCTCTTTTTGATTACATTATTTATATATTCAAAAGGTTCATGGAAAGATGTTGTGCCTTCCTGCTTGCGAAACGACAACAACTCTCTTATTATTCTCAAACAATGTGCGCTTCCTTTCTTTGGAGGTATGAACATATCCACCTTGTCTGAGAAAAGAATGGCTCCAACCTTGTCGTTATTTGAAGAAGCAGAGAATGCAATTGTTGCAGCTATCTCTGTAATGATTTCTTTCTTCAATTCGTTTTTGCTGCCAAAGGCTGTGGAACCGCTAACATCTATCATAAGCATAAGAGTCAGTTCTCTTTCCTCTTCAAATATCTTTACGAAAGGATGATTGAAGCGTGCAGAAACATTCCAGTCAATACTTCTTATCTCATCTCCATAAGTGTATTCTCTAACCTCGGAAAAAGTCATTCCTCTTCCCTTGAAAGCACTGCGGTATTGCCCAGAAAACACATCACGCGACAAACCTTTTGCCCTTATTTCTATTTTATGAACCTTCTTTAATAAATCGGAATCCATCGCTTCTATCTATTAAGGAACATCAACACGATTTATGATTTCATTAACAATATCTATGCTTGTCATATTCTCTGCCTCTGCCTCATAAGTAAGACCTATTCTGTGGCGAAGAACATCTGGAGCGATAGCAATAACATCCTCTGGAATAACATAGCCTCTGCGATGTATGAAAGCGTAAGCTCTTGCTGCCAAAGCAAGACAGATGCTTGCACGAGGCGAACCACCGTAAGCTATAAAAGGTTTGATTTTCTCAAGTTTGTATTGTTCAGGGAAACGAGAGGCAAAAACCAAATCAGTAATATAATTCTCTATCTTAGGGTCAATATACACTTGCTTAACTATCTCTCTTGCCTGAATAATATCTTGTTTTGACACAACTTTTCTTGTTTCTGGCTGTGTTGAGGCAAGATGCTGGCGAAGAATTGCCCTTTCTTCTTCTATAGAAGGGTAGGTAACCACAACTTTCAGCATAAAACGGTCGAGCTGTGCCTCTGGCAAAGGATAGGTTCCTTCTTGTTCTATAGGGTTTTGGGTTGCAAGCACAAGAAAAGGATTTTCCATTTTGTAGGTGTTTTCTCCAATGGTAACCTGCTTTTCTTGCATGGCTTCAAGTAAGGCAGACTGAACTTTGGCAGGTGCTCTGTTGATTTCGTCTGCAAGAACAAAATTAGAAAAAATAGGTCCTTTTTTGACAATAAAGCTTGAATCTTGAGGCTTGTAAATCATTGTACCTATAACATCGGCAGGTAATAGGTCAGGAGTAAATTGTATTCTTGAAAAGTCTGCGTCTATGCTTTTTGCCAAGGCAGAAATAGCAAGTGTCTTTGCCAAACCAGGCACGCCTTCCAACAAAATATGACCATTAGACAGCAATCCAATAAGCAGTCTTTCAACCATTTGCTTTTGTCCTACTATGGTTTTGCCAATTTCGTCGGTTATTGCTTGAACAAAAGCACTCTCTTTTTCAATCTGTTTGTTTAGTTCTGTAATATCCATTTTCCGTACGATTAGTATTAAACAATAAACCATTAAAACGAATATAAATCGCTTTTATTGTATAATAAAATAAATATGTCTTGAATCCGCAAAAATAAAACGCCGTTTTAATTTTTTATTCCTTTGTTTTAATTTTCTGAAACGCCGTTTGGATAAACTGAAATAAGGTTCTGTTATCTTTAATCGTTTTATACCTTCTAAATCTCTATAACTCAATAGGGTTAGACAAATTGTCAGTGCTTGAAAAAAGTTTTGTGATAATTTTTTTTGAGGTAAATACTTTGTATGTCATTATTTTTATGTATTTTTGCCACCTTAAAAGTATTGTGTGCTTTTTTCACACCAAACAAAAGATAATAATAAACAAATAGAATAAATACTTAAATTATGAAAAACAAGAAGTTACTTTTAGGTTTATTGTTTTTTGCCGTTATGGGAATGATGGCAGATATGACAATGGCTAAATCTTCTATCTCTATTGAAGAAGAAGGAACAACAACAGGCTGGACAACAGTGGGCCCTAACAATATATCAGGTCGTGTGCGTGCAGCTATGTTTGACAAGTACAATTATGGTGTTGTTTATGCTGGTACAGTTGGTGGATTGTACATAAGTGTAAATAATGGTAAGAATTGGGAAGAATTGAACTTGGGTTCTGAGGTACAAAATGTTACAGCTTTGACTCAAGACGAAAATGGTATTGTTTATGTAGGCACTGGCGAAGGTTTCTACAGAGTAGGATTACACAATCTTGACGCTTTGGGCAAAAGCGATGCTGTTTCAGGCAGAGTAGGTACTGGCGTTTATAAATTGGCAAACGCAAACTACACAAGAGAATGGGCTGCAAACTTTGCAACAGACGAAGAAAAATATGCTTGGGCTAAAGAAAATATCACTTTTGAGCATATGACATCTACAACTGTACAAAGTCGTTATGATTCTTTTGACGAATGGGCTTATATCAATGCTATGGCTTATGCAAACGGCTATCTTTATGTAGGTACACAGAATGCAGGTTTGAAGGTTTCTCAAAACGGACAAGATAGTTTCACAAGCGTACAACTTGAAGGCAATTCAGCTTTGGCAATTCACGATATAGCAGTTAACCCTAACGGAGTTGTTGCAGTGGCTTACGATAATGCAGGTGGAGCAGTAGCAGTTAACACTGTGGAAAACCCAACTACATTTGCAAAAGTATTCAACAGCGATGTAACTACAGCAATCAATCAAGACGATGCTTATCTTGGCAGAGTGAAAGTAACATTTGGACAGAACAATCCAGACTATCTTTATGCTTTTGTTGCAACTCCTTCACAAAGTTTTGTTTCTGCATCTGAATACACACAATATGATATCAACGGATACGCAATGGGTATCTATCGTACAAAGAGTCTTTCAGATGTAAGCTGGAACAAAATTACTCCAGGAACATTCTCTACTGGCAATCAATTGGGTTACGCTATGGGTATTACAGTTAATGACGCAGATAGCAATGAAATAGTTTATGCTTTTGCAGATGCTGTTTATTCAGGACAGGACGTTAATGGTACAGACGTATTCTCATGGTCTGCATTAACTTCTCAATATGCTACAGACACATCAGGTATGTTTGTTCCTGCAAATATCCACAATTTGTTGTTTATGCCAAACGCTAATGATATGTATGATTCTATCTTTATGTTGGCAACAACAGATGCTGGTGTATTCTCTTACAAATATGACACAATTATCAGAACTGCTATATGGTTCCCTTCAAAAGGTATGAACACATTGCAAGCTTACAAAGTAGCTGCAACTCCTAATGGTGCAGTATTGGCAGCTTCTCAAAGCAATGCAATCGTTCTTATGCCTTCAACTTCTGCAACAGAACTTAAAGGTGGTATGAAAATGTGGTCAGTAAATAACCCAGGCTATGCTGTAACTTCAGAATATGACTATTATCCAACCTCATCAACAGGTAGTGCAGTTGAAGCTTCAGCTATTTACAGAACATTGCCTACAAATAAAATAAGAAGACCAGTTATCGTTGCAAGACCTTTCACTAACCTTGCTAGAACTTATGGTAACAATGGTGATTTTGAATCAATAGACGACCAAACTTGGACTTATGGTAGTGGTAGCCAAGCTTTGTTGAGCGCTTACACTCTTGAAAGCCGTGGATATTCTCAATTTATCACTCCTATTGATTTTTGGGAAACATTCAACGCAAGCACAAATACATTAGACAGCGTAAAAGTAAAACTTAACGACTACACATATGTTGTTCGCAATGGACATGAAGTTAAAACTATTGCAGGACAAGAAATAAAATTGGGCGATACTCTTGTTGTTGAAAGCGACAACCTTTCTTATCCTTTCTTCTATGAATTCACAGAAGCAGACAGAGATGTTGAAAACTTCCCAACAGGCGATGCTCTATTTATGAGATGGAACGAAGCAGAAGATACAATTATCACAGTTCCTCAACAAATCCAATCAAAGACATTACTTGCAACAGAATCAGGTGTATTCGTTTGTGGAAAGATGTTAGACTTTTCTAGAACTTATACAAGTGGTAACAACGTAAAGAATAATCTTACATGGGCTCGTATCTACAACATAAAGAACTATGCTACAAACTTCAAGAGAAGAATACGTAATGTTGCATTCTCTCAAGATGGTGCAAGTGCATTTATTTCTGTAGATTGTTTCGGCGATTACAATCGTTACGATTCAACATTCATAGTAAGAGTTGATGGTTTGGACGATGTAGATATCAGCGATGGTTCTTCAGCTGGTTTCTCTGGTTCAGCAACAGAGGTAGAAAACTTTACAGCTACTACAATTGCAACATTCAATCGTCCTGTTTCTTCAATAGTTATCAATCCTAACGATGCAAATAAGGTTGTCCTTACTTTCGATAACTATTCAAATGGTGATAATCTTGTTTATTCAGAAAATGCTATGGATGCTAACGTTACATTCTCTGCAGTAAACGCTCCAGACCCTATTGATGGTTCATTTGCTCCTGTATTCACAGGTTTGTTTGAAGCTTTCGAAGGCACAGCTCTTTATGTTGGTACAGATAATGGTATCTACAAATCAACAAACTATGCTTCTGGCAATGCTACTTGGACAAAAGAAGAAAATGTTCCTTCAATACCTGTTTACGATATATGGCAACAAACAAAGAACCTTCCTGTATTTAACAATACAACCTACACTTCAACTTCTACAGAGCAAACAAGATTTGAAGCAACACACAATGCAGGTGTTATCTATGCTGCAACTTATGGCAAAGGT
>JABUUQ010000002.1:264091-272990 GCA_021443125.1 Bacteroidales bacterium | reverse complement strand
CGATGTTATGGACTGTCGTGGGATTATCTCAATCGCAGGCAGGACAGGAAGGCTTTGCTGTCTTAAATCTTTTCAATTCTGCACAAATGACTCAAAGAGGCTTGAACTTCATACCTCGTTTTGTCAAAGAAACTTCAAGCTCTATTGCAAACCCTGCAACGCTTGATTCCACTGTTTCGGGCATTGCATCCTTAACCTATACAGATATTTTTGCAGGAGCCTATCAAGGAGCTTTGCACTACGCACATTCTTTCAACAAGATAGGAACTTTTGGATTTGGTATCCAATACATAAACTATGGTACTTTCCAACGCACTTCTGCCAATGGAGACAATGAAGGTAGTTTCTCGTGCAACGACTTTATGTTGAACATCGCATGGGGCAGACAGATAGAAAAAAATGTTTATCTTGGCGTTAGTTTCAAACCTTTGTTCTCCACCTACGAAAGTTATTCCTCTGCATCGCTTGCCTTCGATGTTTCGGCAATGTGGACGAGCAACTCAAAACTTTGGCAGGCTGGTTTGGTGCTGAAAAATATAGGAAGACAAGTTAAATCCTTTGCTTCACAACGAGATACACTGCCTTTTGATATGCAGATAGGTCTCAGCAAACAATTTTCTCACGCACCGCTTATTCTCTATGTTGTTGCCGATAACCTTACAAAGTGGAACATTAGGGAAGACGACCCATTAAACCCTCATTATCAAGTGGAAATTGATGGCACAATCAACAAAGAAAACAGTTTTACTGCTTTTCTTGACAAGGGTTTTAGACACTTGAAATTTGCCATAGACATAAGAGCAAACAAGTTTGTTGACTTGTCTTTGGGCTATTCTTGGCGACAGCATCAAGAAATGGCAGTGGGCGACGCCTTTTCTTTGGCGGGCTTTTCCTATGGTTTGAATCTTCACTACAAACAATTCTCTCTTGCATACGCAAGAAACGAATATCACAACTATGGTTCGCCAAACTATATAACACTTTCCTACAACTTCGGCTGGCAACAAAAATAACATAGTCTTTTTCTTAGAAAATAAAACCTTGTTTTAATAAAATAAAACAAAGGAATAATTTATTAAAACGCCGTTTCAATAAATTGAAACAAGGTAGTGGTATTTTTATTTGCATTAACAAAAAAGAGTGAGTAAATTTGCAAAATTGTAAATAGGACAAACTATGAAAAAAATAATTGCTTTTGTTGTGTTTATTTGTGTTGCTTGCTCTGCATTTTGCCAATATACAAAGGAAACACCTTTGCCAAAACACTATATTTCGATTGCTGGCGGTCATATTTCATCAACACCTGTTATAACCTTGTTCGTTGAGATTGCAGAGGCGGTCGGCAATAGCATAAATGGCTATACTTCCGAGGCAAATATAGAATTTGGAAACTATTCTTTGAACTACCATTACACAATCTCAAAATGCTTCGCCATAGGTGCTAAAGTTATTGTGCAAGGCAATAGGGAAAAATTGTATTCCAAGGATGAGTATCATATTTTGCACTCCGAAAACTATGATTTTTTCTATTCTTTGATGCCAAGTGCAAGATTATTGTATAAAAATACTGACTATTTGCAGTTGTATTCGGGTTTGGATTTAGGAGTGGCTTTGTATCATTCTGTTGATAAGTATGCAGATGTCATAAAGGAAGATTATGTGAATAATAATATAATACCTGCTTTCAACCTTACTGTTTTTGGTGTCAATTATGGTCAAAAATTCTTTTTCAATTCCGAATTGAATATAGGAATGGACGCTTTGCTTAAAGTTGGTTTTGGTGTAAGGTTGTAGTTTTCTGTTCGAGATTTATCAAAAATTGTTTTGCTTCCAAGCCTCCAGCATAACCTACGAGTTTGTTGTTATTGCCGATTATTCTATGGCAAGGCAGAAAAATTGAAAGCATATTGTTTGCCACAGCATTTGCCACTGCTCTCACCGTTTTAGCATTGCCGGAAATTGTTGCAAGTTGCAGGTAGGAGATTTGCTGACCGTAGGGGATTTTTTGCAGGTTGCTAAAAATATGTTTTTGAAATTCCGTACCTATGTAAAGTATAGGAATATCGAAACTTGTTCTTTTGCAAAGAAAATACTCATTCAGTTGTTGTTTTGCCATTTCTATCGTAGGAGAATTTTGTTCTATAAATTCTCTATTAAGACTTTTTTGCAAACGATAGAGATTTTTCTGATGTTTGTCGGACTTGCACCAATCACAAAGGCATAAATGATTCTCAAAAGACCCTAACAGCAATTCGCCACAAGGAGAAAGAAAGTTTTGAATATGTATTTTTGAATCCATAGGCAAAGAAAAAAGATTACATCCAACATAACTATTATGCCAAATGTAATCTTGTGTATTGTGTTATTGTTTTTATCAGTGATATCCTTTTATCAAGCCTCTGTCTGCTCTTTCCATAAAAGTGGCAATGATGTTTGTATAGATATTCTGCTTGCGTGCTTTGACCTCTTCCAATGCTACAGAATACAACAAGCCTTTTTGGAAAATTGTACGATAGATATCTTGAATTTCATTTATGTCTTCTTGAGAGAAACCCCTGCGATGAAGCCCTACAGAGTTGATTCCACAATAAGAGGCAGGCATTTTGCCAACTTTTACATAAGGTGGAACATCCTTATCGAGAAGGGTGCCTCCTGCAAGTATGGCATGCTGACCTATATGCACAAATTGATGTATTGCACTCATACCTCCTGTGATTACAAAGTCGCCAATTTCTATGTGTCCCGCCAAAGTTGTATTGTTTGCAAGGACACAATTGTTGCCTATAACGCAATCGTGAGCTACATGAGAGTAAGCCATTATCAAATTGTTGTCGCCAATAACTGTTTTGCCACTTGCTGCCGTTCCTCTGTTGATTGTGGCATACTCACGAATGACATTGTTGTTGCCTATCTCAACCGTGGTGTATTCTCCTTCGAATTTCAAATCTTGTGGAATGGCTGCTATGCTTGCACCTGGAAATATTTTGCAGTTATCGCCGATTCTCGCTCCTGGAAACAAGACTGCACCAGAGCCAATCGTACAATTGTCGCCTATAATTACATCTTCGTGAATAACAGCAAAGGGTTCTATCTTAACATTGCTGCCGAGCTTTGCGTCGGGATGCAAATAATAAAGTTCGTTCATGCTATATTTGATTCCTAAGTGTTATTCTGCTTTTGTAACCATTGCCATCAAAGTTGCTTCAACGCAAACTCTATTGCCCACATAGGCTGTACCTTTCATTGTAACAATACCTCTGCGAATAGGTCCAAGTTGAACAAGTTTTAGTATCAAAGTGTCTCCTGGAACAACTTTATTACGGAATTTTACATCCTCAAATTTCATAAAATAAGTGTTGTATTTTTCGCCTTCAGGCACATCTTTCAATACAAGCATACCTCCTGTTTGTCCAAGAGCCTCAACAATAAGCACACCTGGCATTACAGGTTCTTCAGGAAAGTGTCCGTTGAAGAAATCCTCATTACCTGTTACGTTTTTCAAACCAACCACATAATCTTTTCCCACTTCTATGATTTTATCAATTAAAAGCATAGGAAAACGATGAGGAAGCCTTTTTCTGATTCCCATTATATCAAATACAGGCTCTTTGTTTGGATCATAAACTGGTATATTGTTATTTTCTTCCATAATTTTTTGAATTTTTTTTGCAAATAATGTGTTAGTTGTATGTCCAGGACGCTTGATAATAAAGTGTCCTTTGATGTTTGTTCCCGCCAAAGACAAATCACCTATAAAATCCAATAGTTTATGTCTTGCAGGTTCGTTATAAAACCTAAGTTCTATATTATTCAAAACGCCTTGTTCAACCTTTATATCGTTGATATCTTTGTTGAAAAACTTAGCTATTTTTTCTTTTTCTTCATCATTTAGAATTTTGTCAACGAAAATTATTGCATTGTCTAAATCTCCACCTTTTATAAGGTTGAGTTGTGCAAGCATCATTATCTCTGACAAAAATACAAAGGTGCGACATGGTGCAATTTCTTCATTATAAGATGCTAAAGACTTGCATTCTGCCAGTTGTGTGCCTATAAGTTTAGAAGAAAAGTCGATTGTGCAACTTACAGAGAAATCATCAGAAGGCAAAGCCCAGTATTCTGTATTGCCGTCTTCACTCAAAAAATGTATAGGCTCTTTAATTTCAAAGAATTTCTTGTCCTCTGTCTGCTCTTCAATGCCTGCATTTTTTATTAGTTCAACCCAATACTTTGCACTGCCATCAAGAATAGGAACTTCCTCACAATCAACATCTATCTCCACATTATCTATCTCATTTGCACGCAAACTTGCCATAAGATGCTCGATAGTGGAAATTTTTGCACCGTCCTTTTCCAAAGAAGTGCCCCTTGCAGTATCTCCAACGAGGGAAGCATCTGCAGGTATTATGGTTTGCTCTGCCAAGTCTATGCGTTTGAAAAATATACCCTTGTTTGCCTCTGCCGGCCTAAGAGTAACGCGAGACTTTTTGCCACTATGCAAGCCCACACCTTCAATACTTACCTCTTTTATAATAGTCTTCTGCTTTGTCATAATAAATTGCAAAAGTACTACATTTTTTCTACAACGACAAGAAAAAAGAAAAAAAGTGGCACGTTTATTGTCCCTAAGTCGAAATAAATCACTATTTTTGCAACCTAATACATAAAACAATGAAGAAACTATTTTTATTATTCGTTGGCATTATCGCTTGTTTAGGCCTTAAAGCCCAAAGTTCGACAGAAAGTTCTGGAATATGCTATCCTTATATGTTCAGCAAAGATTATGCTGTTGTTGGAATCTGTGCAAAAACAACAGATGAAGAACTCCTAAAAATCAGAAAAGATATCCTTAAATACACCTCTATACGCTTTACAAATTTCGATGTTATAAGAGGCAAGGACGGCGATATTTATTTTCTTTCTATGGCAGTGGATTGCAGGGATGGTTTCAAAGGCGACATCTCACATTCTTTTGAACCTGGCGATACAACCTACTATGGTTTCATTAGAGATTATACCAAAGAACCCAACAAAGTTGCTTTCTATATCGGCAACCTAAGCGATGAGAATTCTTGCATAAAACATGTTGAGGAAAGTGTTGCAAAGGCAAAAAAGGAATAAAGCAAGGGCAAAATAAAACAAAGGAATAATTTTTTAGAAGTAAGGAATAATTTGCTGAAAGCAAGTTTTAATTTGGTGTTTTGACTATAAAACAATATTCATTCTAAAAAAAACGAAAATTTTTATTGCAGATTAAAAAAAAGTGTGTAATTTTGCAAACTCAAAAATTTAGATAAACTATGGCAAAGAAAGTTAAAGACGTAAGAGTACAGGTTATTTTGGAATGTACAGAGCAGAAGGCATCAGGTGTTCCTGGTATATCAAGATACATTACAACAAAATCTAAAAAGAACACTCCAGAAAGATTGGAACTTAAGAAATACAACCCATATCTTAAGAGAGTAACTGTTCACAAAGAAATCAAATAAATAGGAGGAATAAGAAATGGCAAAGAAAGTAGTTGCAACATTGAAAACTTCTGAAGGTGCAAGTTATGCAAAAGTTATTAGAACAGTTCGTTCTAAGAAAACTGGTGCTTATGTTTTCACTGAAGAATTAGTTCCTGCAGACAAAGTTAAAGAAACTATAGCAAAGAAGAACTAAATAAAGATTGTTTTATAACAATTCTTTGAAAGTATAATTGGTGGTTGGATTCTTTCTCTAATAGAGAGAATTAGCTGCCTTTTTTATTATAAAAAGCAAAAAAGTATGGGTATCTTTTCAATTTTCAAAAAGCAAGACAAGGAAACACTCGACAAAGGTTTGCAAAAGACCAAAGAAAGTGTTTTTAGCAAACTAACAAGAGCCATTGCAGGCAAGTCAACAATTGATGATGACGTGCTGGACAATCTTGAACAAATACTTGTTGAAGGGGATGTTGGTGTAGATACCACTTTGAAGATAATAGACAGGATTCAGGAAAGAGTTTCCAAAGACAAATATTTGGGAACAGCTGAATTGAACCGACTATTGAAAGAAGAAATTGCCTCTTTGCTTAAAGAAAACGAGAATGGTGCGGAATCTGTCGGCTTTGATTTTCCAAAAGGTGATATTCCTCATGTTATTCTTGTTGTTGGAGTGAATGGTGTTGGCAAAACAACAACAATAGGCAAACTTGCATATAATTTCAAAAAGGCTGGCAAAAAAGTTGTCCTTGGTGCAGCGGATACATTCAGGGCTGCAGCAATAGACCAGTTGAAAATATGGGCGGAAAGAACGCAGACAGAAATCGTTTGTCAGGAGATGGGTTCAGACCCTGCCTCTGTGGCTTTCGATACTTTGAAATCTGCCATAGCAAAGAATGCTGATGTAGTCATAATCGACACTGCAGGGCGTTTGCATAACAAAATAGGTTTGATGAACGAACTTGGCAAAATTCGAAAGGTTATGCAAAAACTTTTGCCTGAGGCTCCTCAAGAAGTATTGCTTGTTCTAGACGCTTCAACAGGGCAAAATGCCATAGAACAAGCCAAACAATTTACTGCAGCAACCGAAGTGAATGCTTTGGCTCTCACAAAACTCGATGGAACAGCCAAAGGTGGAGTGGTTATTGGCATATCAGATATGTTTAAGATACCTGTAAAATATATTGGTCTTGGAGAAAAAGCAGAAGATTTGCAGATATTCAATCGTGAAGCTTTTGTTGAAACATTATTCGAACACAAAGAAGAAAATAACAAATAAATACACTAAGAAAATGAAAAAAGTTTTTGCATTGGTTGCACTTTGCATTGCAACAATAAGCATTTGGGCTCAAAACACTCAAGAAAAAGAAAATTGCACACTAAACACAAATCCTCATCACTTTACAATGTCTATCGGTTACGGACATATGCTTAGCGACATGGCAGATACAAACATCTTTATCAACTACAAAAACGAAGATCACCAAAGACGCATGCATTATGGCTACAATATAGAATTGGATTACGAATATCAGTTTCATAAAAACTTTGCTTGTGGTGCTGTATTCTCTATGTACAACAGTTTTGACTCTTGGTACCCAAGCAATGACACTCTTGGCAACACAAATTCCGACGATAAATATATTTTCTATGTAGGTCCATCATTCCTTGCTCAAACAAACTTATTGGGAGACAAGTGGACAATCTACGGAAGAGCAACAATAGGTTACCTTAACTTCAGAAACGCCATGAGAGCTGCAACAAACGCAACTTATAAAATGGGAACATTGGGTTATGGTATAGAAGCAGGATGCGATTACCTTGTAAATCAATACTTTTCTATTATAGGACAAGTTTCTTATCTTGGAGGAAGTATCAGCAAAGTGAAAAACTCTGCAGATATGGAGTTTGAATTGCAAGATTCTGAAGACATCTCTCGTCTTAACATATCTTTGGGCGTTAAGATCAAACTATAAAAAGAATGAAAGTTAATCTAATAAGCCTTGGCTGTTCAAAAAATACGGTAGACAGCGAAGGTATTGCAGGTGAACTAAGCAAGGCAGGATTTGTGGTTGAGTTTGATGCCACAAATCCTGACTTTGATTTTGTACTTATAAACACTTGTGGATTTATAGACAAGGCCAAAGAGGAGTCTATCAACACCATACTCAATTATGTATCTTTTCGCAAAAACGAAGGCAAGCAATTCCATATTATTGTCTTTGGTTGCTTGGCTCAGAGATACAAATCGGAACTCGAAAAGGAGATTCCAGAGATTGACAAGATTTTTGGAATAATGCAAGAGAAGGAAATTTTGGAATATATTCTCAAAAAATCTGTCTCAAACAAAGTTTCCACTCGTCAGCTTGCCACTCCAAAACACTATGCCTATATAAAAATTTCCGAAGGTTGCAATCGTCGTTGTTCTTTCTGTGCTATACCTCTAATCAAAGGCGAACACATCTCACGCCCTATAGAAGATATAGTTGAGGAAGCAAGACAACTGGCACAACAAGGTGTAAAGGAAATAATACTCATTGCTCAGGATACATCATATTACGGTTTGGACCTCTACAAAGAACGAAAACTCTATACACTTCTTCAAGAACTTTGCAAAACAGACGTGCATTGGATAAGATTACAGTATTCTTACCCTAACCAGTTCCCAGAGGAAATTCTCGACCTTATGCTCAAAGAGAAAAAGATTTGCCACTATCTTGATATGCCTTTGCAACACTTCAATAATCGTATTCTCGAGAGTATGAATCGCAATATTACAGGCGAGGAGATAAGCACTTTGATAGACAGAATAAGGAAGAAAGTGCCAGATATTGCTTTCAGAACAACGCTTATTGTGGGTTATCCATCCGAAAAGAAAAGCGAATACGAAGAACTGCGAGGTTTTGTGAGCAAAACAAGGTTTGATCGTATGGGTGCTTTCACCTATTCCAAAGAAGATGGCACGAAGGCAGGCACTATGAGAGATTCCGTACCTATGAAAGAAAAACAAAGGCGTTTGGAGGAACTTGCGACAATTCAGCAGGAGATTTCATTGCAACTGAATCAAAACAAGGTTGGCAAAATCTTTGAAGTGCTTATAGATAGAACCGAAGGGGAATACTTTGTAGGCAGAACGCAGTACGATTCGCCCGAAGTGGATAACGAAGTGCTTATTTCAATAAAAGACAACAAGAAAATTAGAATAGGGGAGTTCTACAACATAAAAATAAACTCTGCTGTGGATTTCGATTTATACGGAGAATTAGCATAAACTACTATTTGCAGATTTTGTGAAAGGAGGTTGAAAAGCCTCCTTTTTTATTTGTCAAAATAAAAGCAAGGAAGAAAAAATTAAAACGGCGTTTCAATAAATTATTCTATTGCTGTCCGGTAAAACTTTTTTGATTGCATAAATTTAGGGCTGACACTTCTGA
>JABUUQ010000002.1:256204-263878 GCA_021443125.1 Bacteroidales bacterium | reverse complement strand
TCAGAAGTGTCAGCCCTAAATTTATGCAATCAAAAAAGTTTTACCGGACAGCAATAAAATTATTCCTTTGTTTTAATAAATCGAAACGGCGAAAGAATAGCAAGAAAAAAGAAGCCCTTGTCTTTGAGCTTCTTTATTTTGTTTTCTTTATACATTATAAAGTGTTTTGTCGTAGAAATTGAGAATGTCTATGCATATTCTTCGCATCGTTGTGGCAGGATTTTTAGGGTTTATGCCTATCGCCTCTGTGTAACTATCTATCGCTTCTTTCCAGCGTTCTTGTTTTTTGAACACATTGCCACGCAAATACCATAGCATATCATCATCCTTTGCCTCCTCTATGAAAGCATCCACCGTTGCAAGTGCTTTGTCGTATTCTTCTTTGTCGAGAAGAGTTCTAATGGTTTGATATTTTTCTTCTTTTTCCATTGCAGTCGGCAGAATTTCTTAGTTGTAAATCATAAAGTTGCCAGATTCCACTTGTTCGCGGTTTGGAGAGTCGTTGTGCCTGTAAACTGCTTTCCATACATAAACACCTTGCTCCACATTCTTGCCTTCGTAAGTGCAATCCCATGTTTCTTCTATGTCGTTGGTTTCAAACATCAGCGTACCCCAACGATTGAAAATTTTAAGGTTGTATTCTATCAAATTGTCAATATGCAAACGGAATGTACGATTAGATACATTGTTGTCATGAATATAAACGCCTGTTGGAGCATAAAGATGATGTTCGCGTTTTACCCTTATGATATTTGTAACTGAATCAATACAACCGAATTCTGTTTCTGCAGTAAGCGTTACATCATAAGAAACAACACCATCTTGCACATCAAATGTATGAACAAATACCCTGTCGGTAGAAGAAGAACCATCGCTTATTTCCCAAAGGGTAGAAACATTGCCTTGTGTACTGTCTGTGAATACAACAATAGGAGTAAGGGCGTCGATAGCCTTTGGAGAGAATGTAATCACTGGCACAGGCTTTTGTTCAACAAAGATAACAACTTCATCTGTGCTGTTGCAATTGAAATCGTTGTATGCAGTAACAATATAGTGGGTTGTGCCAGAAGGAGACACTATAAAGTTTGTTGCATTCGAACCATTCACCGAAGCATCCACTGATTGCCATTCATAGCGTAAAGGTTCAGTGTCATTGGAAACTACCATCACTTGAGCTGTTTCCCCGTAGCAAATATTCTGGTCTTGATTGCAATTGATTAAAGGCGCATTTTTAACCTCCACAATTTGATCTACAATAGTTTCACACATAGCAGGAGGGAATTTTACGCTGACTGTGTATTTTGTTGTCTGGGTTGGAGACACCGTTATTGTAGGAGTAGTCTCTCCAGTGTTCCATTCATATACGCAATTGCCAAGATTTGATTGTGCAGTCAAAGTTGTAGTTGTTCCGTTGCATATTTGGAAATTGCCAACTATATTAACATTTGGTGCTTGGTTTACAACAGCCGTTGCATTGTCGGTTGCAGTACATCCAATTGGGTTTGTAACCGTCAAAGTTATCTGTTCTGTTTGTTGAGGCTGATAATTCAATTGTGCAGTCGTTGCTCCAGTACTCCAAGCATAAGAACCGCTATCCTGCAACAATAAATCACTATAAACAACGCTTTCTCCTTGGCATATTGTTGTGTCTGCACCCAAATCAATCTCGAAAGAATAGTTGCGAATCAAACAAGAATCGTATCTTGTGCAGATAAGCTGACCGTTTTCATAGTTTTCAAATCTGAATTTATAGAAAACTTCGTCTTGATTGGCTATATTGGTCAAAGTAACCGCACTATCCACAATCTGATTGTTTGCATATATTGCTGGTTCTTCAATATAGTATGCGTCTGCTCCTTCCAAATTAAACTGTACAAGCTCACCTTTGCACACTGTATCTATGTAATTTGCATTTGCTACTGCATTAGGATTTACAGCAGACTTATGAAATACTTTTGTTGGGCGGATATCATAAGGTTTCACAAGAACAGAATCATAAACCTCAAACTCTTCTCCGTCCATACGATAGATTGTTGCTTTGGCTATATACCATGTTGGGCCTTCATCAAATGTTGGCTGTGCCACAACCTTGAAATCAGCATCGGTAGGCAAAGGACCTTGCATCTGACCTTGCTGAGGGCCTTGCGTGGTGCGTTTGTACCAGTTAAGGTCAAAAGCCAATTGTCCCGTAGGTTTTATACGCCAAGCCTCATTGTAAGCTTCCCATACTGTGTTGTTGTATGAAACACCATTACCATTGTTTGTGATTGCACAAGCTTGGGTTCCATCGTGGTTTTGAATGCCTAAAACTGCTTTACCGTCATTTGTACTTGTTTCCTTAGGTTTGTCTTTCAAATAAAACTCAATAACATTTGTTGTTTCATACAATACCATCATGTGAGTGGCAAGTAAACTTGTGTTACCATACAAAGGTACTTGATAGTAACTTAAAACTATTTTTCTGCAAGGATATTCGCCGACCACTTGAAAATACATATGACCTGGATATTGAGAATTGCCACCAAAATAAATATCATGGAACGGACCACTTACACCATTAAGTGTTGGGTTGGCATAACTACTCATCATTGTTCTTGAATCAGGGAAGGCAGCACTATACGAATAAGGACAATATTTGTAATCACCAGCACTTGTTGCAGTCTCTGGTGTTACATAGTTGGTTATATCGGCAGCCCCTCTAATAAAATGCAAATTGCAATTGGAACTAACGGAAACTCCTGTATAATCTCTGTCGTAGAAATAGAATGAAAAAGGAGGGACTCCAGGAGGGGTAGGGTTGTTGTAAGACAAAGAGAATTGTTTTGACCAACAATCGTCTTTAGGCAAAACAACCTCATAACCAGAGTTGAACGCAAAAGGCGGATTGTAAGGAATGCTTTCGTAGGTATAGCCACCAGCAGGGTCTCCAGGACAGAAAACACTTGGAATAAAAGTGGCAGAAGGCTCATCGCAAGAAAGTTGTATTCCGTTTTGCCTTTCGCTATTTGTCAAAGTTACTTTCTGGTTGTTTATCCAACGATAGACAGTGTCGGCCGCACAACCTTGAGCTCTGACGCCAACATTAGTGAATAATAGTATTGCTAAAGCAACAAAAAATATCTTTTTCATACTTATTTGTTTTTCTTACATATATTATAGTACAAGTTGCAAATTTAAGCTTTTTTTATGAAATAAAGACAAAGAAATATAGGTTTTGTTGCAAAAAAGAAAGAAAGATGCACTATTTGGCTCATTTTTTTGCACTGTGCTGTGCCAAAATCCTTTCCTTGTTTCAGCAAATTAAAAGCAAGGAATAAAAAATTAAAACGCCGTTTCAATACAACAAAACAAGGTTTTATTTTGCCCACTTTCCACAAACGAAAAGGGGTACAACATCTTGGTTGTACCCCTCAAACAATTGACATAATTTATTAACTAACTATTTCACTTCCTCAAAATCGGCGTCGGTTACATCGCCATCGTTTTTGTTTGATTGGTTGTTGTTTTGTTGTTGAGACATATCAGGATTTGGCTGTCCTTCGTTTGGATTTGCTCCTTGATACATATTTTGGCTCACGCTTTGAAGAACATTGTTCAAAGTTTCTGTTGCTCTGTCTATGCCGGCAAGGTCGCGTTTTGCATGAGCGTCTTTCAAATCCTTAAGAGCGTTTTCAACCTCTGATTTCTTGTCTGCAGGAACTTTGTCTGCATTGTCTTTCAAGAAGTTTTCTGTTTGGAAAATCATACTGTCGGCAGCATTGATTTTGTCAGACTCTTCTTTCATTCTCTTGTCTTCTTCAGCATGTGCTTCTGCATCTGCTTTCATTCTTTGTATTTCTTCGTCAGACAAACCGCTTGAAGCCTCAATCTTTATTGACTGTTGTTTGCCTGTAGCCTTGTCCAAAGCACTTACATTAAGGATACCATTTGCGTCGATGTCGAAAGTAACTTCAATTTGAGGGATGCCTCTTCTTGCAGGTGGTATATCACTAAGGATAAATCTACCCAAACTCTTGTTGTCTGCCGCTCTTGTTCTTTCACCTTGAAGAACATTGATTTCAACGCTTGGCTGGTTGTCTTGTGCTGTTGAGAACACTTGAGATTTCTTTGTTGGAATTGTTGTGTTGGCGTCTATAAGTTTTGTCATTACGCCACCCAAAGTTTCAATACCCAAAGACAATGGAGTAACATCAAGAAGCAATACATCTTTTACCTCACCAGTCAGCACACCGCCTTGAATTGCTGCACCTATTGCCACAACCTCGTCTGGATTTACAGATTTGTTAGGTTCTTTTCCAAAGAATTCCTTAACGATGTTTTGAATTGCTGGAATACGAGAAGAACCACCAACAAGGATTACCTCATCTATTTTGTTTTTGTCGTAACCTGCATCTCTCAAAGCTTGTTCGCAAGGAGCAAGACAACGTTTGATAAGGTCGTCGCAAAGTTGTTCAAATTTGCTTCTTGTAAGTGTGTAGTTAAGGTGCTGAGGTATGTTGTCAACTACAGTAATGTATGGAAGATTTATTTCTGTTTGTGTTGAAGAAGAAAGTTCTATTTTTGCTTTTTCTGCTGCTTCCTTAAGACGTTGAAGAGCCATAGGGTCTTTTCTAAGGTCTACATTGGCATTGTCTTTCATGAATTCTTCAGCAAGCCAGTTGATGATTTTTCTATCGAAATCGTCGCCACCAAGGTGAGTGTCGCCATTTGTAGATTTAACTTCGAAAACGCCGTCGCCAAGTTCAAGGATAGAGATATCAAAAGTACCACCACCAAGGTCAAATACTGCAATGTGAGAATCCTCGTTCTTTTTGTCCAAACCATAAGCCAAAGCTGCAGCAGTAGGTTCGTTGATAATACGTCTTACTTTCAAACCAGCAATTTCTCCTGCCTCTTTTGTTGCTTGGCGTTGTGAGTCGTTGAAATAAGCAGGCACTGTGATTACAGCCTCTGTTACTGTCTGGCCAAGGTAGTCTTCTGCAGTCTTTTTCATTTTTTGAAGAATGATAGCAGAGATTTCTTGAGGAGTATAAAGTCTTCCGTCAATATCTACTCTTGGTGTGTTGTTGTCTCCTCTTGATACTTTGTAAGGAATGTGAGGCAATTCGTTCTGACAATCTTTTGAATCGAAATTAACGCCCATAAATCTTTTGATAGAGAAGACTGTGTTTTGTGGATTGGTGATAGCCTGACGTTTTGCAGGGTTTCCGACTTTTCTTTCACCATCTTTTGCAAATCCAACGATAGAAGGAGTTGTTCTTCCGCCTTCGCTGTTTTGTATTACTACTGTTTCGTTACCTTCCATTACAGCAACGCAGCTGTTTGTTGTTCCAAGGTCAATTCCTATTATCTTTCCCATTTTTGTATAAGTTTTAATAAATTAATTATGCGATTAAACAAATCATTTTTGTTTTAGTATCATCTTGCACTCGCAAGAACACAAAACTAATTTTCAAACTATGTGCCAAATGGGGCAATATGACAAAGTGTCAGTTTCGACTTTACTATATTGTCATATTGTTATTGCATATTAACAAGAAATTGTGCTGTAGTACGGCTTTTTTGCTCTATTATTTTTTCTCTATTCTGCAAGACAGAGTCTATTGCCTGCTGATTGTAGTGGCGTATGGTTATCAATTGAAGATTGGTATTGTATCTTACTTTGTAGTCCTTTTGCAAATCTTCAAGAAGTTGTGGCAGTATGTTTCTGTTTTCATCCACTGAAACACTGAAAGAAATTGCAGAATTCTGCATCAAATTCACTTTTACTTTGTTTCGTGCAAAAATCTCAAAAATGGAAGCACTATTTTTTTCGTCTATGAAAGAGAAATCCTTTGGAGATATAGACAAAAGCAACTGATTGTCTTTGAAAATATAGTTTGGAACAATTGGATTAAGCTCTGGATTAGCACATATTACCGAACCTTCATCCTCTGGCTTTACAAAAGATTTTATATATAAAGGTATGGAAAGGTTTTCCAAAGGTTTTATGGTTTTAGGGTGTATTATAGATGCACCATAGAAAGAAAGTTCTATTGCTTCTTTGAAAGGAATAGACACAAGTTTTGTTGTGTTTTCCACTCTCTTTGGGTCAGCATTCAAAAGCCCTGGCACATCTTTCCAAATCGTCATACTGTTGCTTCTAAGGCAGTGTGCCAAAATCGCAGCACTGTAATCGGAACCTTCTCTGCCGAGAGTGGTGGCAAGATTTTCTTTTGTTCCGCCGATAAATCCCTGAGTTATTACAGTGTCATAGTGTTCCAAAATAGGCACAATGGTTTCCTCTACTGCTTTTTGAGTGTTTGCCCAATCCACATTGGCATCTCTGTAATTGTTATCGGTTTTTATCAAATCTATTGCATAGACAAGTTTGTTTGTAAGCTTGTTTGCGTTAAGGAAATCAGAAACAATGGTCGTTGAAATCCTTTCTCCAAAAGATACTATGCTATCGTAAATGAAATTATAATCGTTTCGTGGCAGTCTTATAAGCTTGCTTTTCAGTTCTTGAAACAAAAGAGAGATTTTTGCCTTTGTTCCTTCTTGCTCTTTTGTGGAAAACAAATTCTCTATTATATTATTATGGTATTCAATAAGGTTTTCATATTGTTCATCATAGAAAATGTTTGAGTTGAACCACTTATTCACAATATCTTCCAACTTATTGGTGGTTTTACCCATAGCAGAAACAACTATAACTCTTTTTTTCTGCTCCATAGACAATATTTTGAAGACATTCCTTACAGCTTCGGCACTATTTACAGAAGCTCCGCCAAATTTTTCCACAAAGATGTTTTCCATTTTCAAAAACAATTTGAATTTATTTTACAAAAGTAACAAATTAAAATAAGAAAATCCCACTTATAACGATATTTTTGAGAGAATGGCAAAGGAATCCTTTAACTAAAACATTGTTTGATAAAAAAAACAGACATGTTTTTACGCATGCCTGTTTTTTCTAATTTTTATTTACATAGCCATTCGTCTGGATTCTCACCATAATAGGCATACCTTATTGCTTGGTCGTAATACCATTCAAGGTTTATTCCATTTTGCATCCATTCAAATTCCTCATCTGTTTTCTCAATGTCAAGAATTTTTACGCCTATATAATAAAATACTCTACTATAAGTCTTATCATAGCAGTAAGGATCATAGTCTTCACTTGGATCTATCATCCATGGACCTTCATAATCTGATTTATTTGTAATATGGAAAGACCAAATACCTTTTACTCTAACTCGTTTAATTGTTGGTTTTAGCGCAGTACCCCAATGGTCTCTACCATCTGAACTATAATTATTCCATATATAGTCTAACTTGTCTTTTATACTATTTTGATTGCATATCATTCCTACGATATATACTCCAGTTTTTCCTACTCCACTTGCGTGTAGCAAGAAATTCAAAAGATAGTAATTCCCAAATCTATATAATTGACAAACAACATCCAATGTGTCATTGATTATTTCTCCAATAGCATTGTCTGCTTCTACCATCATTCCACTATTTTGCACATAATTTTCTCCACATTCAATGCAAATATCTGCTGTGTGTACTCCTGGATCAACAATAACTGTATCCTCTCCTCCAGTTGCAGTTGTATCAGTATCGGTTGTTGTGCCAGTGTCTGTACTTGGTCTTTCTCTATCTTCATCTTCGTCGCAAGAAATAAAA
>JABUUQ010000002.1:253779-255223 GCA_021443125.1 Bacteroidales bacterium | reverse complement strand
AGAGCCATAGAGGTGGAAGACCTTACAAAACACAAAATGGATTCTGAACAAATGGAGCTTACAGAAAAGAATGCTACTTTTATAAACAATACAAAGCTTGCCGACAAGAAAGTTTGCGTGGTTGGAACAACAACAATGAAAGCTATAGAAACAGCGGCAACTATAGGTGGAAAAGTTAAGCCATACGCAGGTTGGACCAACAAGTTTATTTTCCCAAATTACGACTTTCAGGTGGCAGATGCAATGATTACCAATTTTCATAAGCCTTTGTCAAGCATGCTTATTATGGCGTGTGCTTTTGGAGGTTTTGATTTAATCATGAAAGCCTATGAAGAAGCTTTGAATTGGAAAGGGCCAAAAGGCGAGAAATACAGATTCCTTACTTATGGAGACGCAATGCTTATCATATAAAAGATACGCAGTTATTGTTGCTTCGGGTTCGGGAAAAAGAATGGGTTTGGAACTTCCTAAACAGTTTTTGCTGTTGGAAGACAAACCTATTCTTTTGCATACTATTGAGGCTGTGCACAATGCAGACAAGGATTGTGAAATCGTTTTGGTGCTTAATAAAGATTATATAAGTTATTGGCAAAAAATTGTTGAGCAATACAAAATAGAAATAAAGCATAGAGTCGTTTGTGGCGGCAGTGAGAGATTTTATTCTGTGAAAAATGCCATAGAATCAATAGAAGATGAGTGCGAAGATGCTGTTTTGGTTGCAGTTCACGATGGTGTAAGACCTTTTTGCAAGGATGTTTTTTTACCTTGCTTCAAACTTGCGGAAGAAAAAGGCAATGCAGTTTGTGCAGTCAAGAGTATAGACTCCGTAAGGTTGGTTGAGAATGATTGTTCCAAGGCAATAGACAGAAATTTTGTTTATATGGTGCAGACACCACAATGTTTCAAACTATCATCTTTGAAAAAAGCCTATCAGCAAGAGTATAAGACCGCTTTTACCGACGATGCCTCTGTTGTTGAAAGCATAGGAGAGAAAATAAATATATGTGAAGGCGACAGAAAAAACATAAAAATCACCACACCTTTGGATATGGAAATTGCAAAACTTTGTTATGAAAGATAGAATTTTTGATTTATTTTTGCGAACCTACAATGTTGCTCCTCAAAAGATAGAAAAAATATCTGCAGACGGCAGCAATCGCCAATACTATCGCTGTTTCTCAAATAGTCATGCTTGTATGGGAGTGTATAACGAGGATAGAAAAGAAAATGAAGCCTTTTTGTCCTATGCAAAGCAACTGAGAGAAAAAGGAATAAAGGTTCCGGACATTTATGCTGAGGATTTGGACAATGGAGTCTATCTTCAACAAGATTTGGGCGATACAACATTGTTTTCCTACCTTCAAACACATAACGCAAACGAAGTTTTGGAAAAATACAAGCAGGTTATAAAATCTCTGACCAAGATTCAAACGATAGAGAATTT
>JABUUQ010000002.1:250430-253770 GCA_021443125.1 Bacteroidales bacterium | reverse complement strand
AAAGCCTATCCAAGACAAGCGTTTGATATGCAGAGTATTCAATGGGATTTGAACTATTTCAAGTATTATTTTCTAAAACTTGCAGGCATAAGTTTCGACGAAGAAGCTTTGGAGAACGATTTTGCGGTGTTGCAGAACTACCTTTTGAGTTGTGATACCGATTATTTTCTTTATAGAGACTTTCAGTCAAGAAATATTATGCTTTCCGACGATGAAGTCTATTTTATAGATTTTCAGGGTGGCAGAAAAGGTGCTTTGCAATATGATATCGCATCTTTGCTCTACGATGCAAAAGCAAATATCACACCTGAAACGCGACAAAACCTTTACGATTTTTATCTTAATGAACTGAGAAAACATATTCCTTTTGATGAACAGGATTTTACCGACCATTTTCATGCATACATCTACATAAGAATAATGCAGGCAATGGGAAGTTACGGCTATAGAGGCTATTTTGAAAAGAAAGTACACTTTCTAAAAAGCATTCCTTTTGCTTTGAGAAATTTGGAATACCTTGAAAATAACGTGTCTTTGCCTATAGAGTTGCCAACGTTGCATAAGGTTTTCAAACAACTTATACATTCCACAAAACTTTTGGCTTTGAACAATGAGCAAAAGAAACTGACAGTTACAATAAAGAGTTTTTCATACAAAAAAGGCTATCCTCATGATGTTTCTGGCAATGGAGGAGGTTTTGTTTTCGATTGCAGAGCTTTACCCAACCCGGGAAGATTGCAGGAGTTCAAATCTTTGACAGGTATGGACAAACCAGTGCAAGATTATTTGAAGAACGATGAACAAGTTGTATTTTTCCTTGAAAATGTCGAGAAAATTGTAAGGCAGAGCATAGATAATTACCTTCAAAGAGGCTTTACAAATCTGTCAGTCTATTTTGGTTGCACGGGAGGACAGCACAGAAGCGTGTATTCGGCGGAATATCTTGCAAAATCCTTGTCTCAAAACACTGATTTGAATGTCATTATCAACCATATAGAACAAAATATGTAATTTTTTTTGAAATAATTTGCCAGTTTTTATTAAAAAAAGACTAAATTTGCAAACTAAAATAATAGAAGTGTAATAATAAAAAAATAGATAAAACAATGAATAAGAAAGTTAGAGTTACCCTTGTACCAGTATTGGCTGTTGTTATCCTAGGACTTGCATGGGTGTTGTATGAAAGCATTATGACTCCTGTTAGATTCAACGACGAATATGATGCACGTTCAGTAGAAGTTATCAACAAACTTAAAGATATTCGTACTTTGCAAGAGCAGTACAAAAATACCAATGGACGTTTTTGTTCTTCAATAGATTCTCTTGTTGAGTTTGCAGAAACAGGTAAGGCTCTTTTGATTAAAAAGACAGGTACTATTCCCGATGGTATGACAGAAACAGAAGCTTTGAAAACAGGCGCTTTGCGTAGGGATACAACAGAAGTAAATCCTTTGGAAAAACTTTACGCAGAAAACAAACTTATCACTCCAAGAGAGAAAATCAAAGAACTTAAATACATACCTTTCTCAGAAAAAGAAGAATTTATAATGAATTCTGGTTCAGTAAACAAGAGTGGTATTGATGTGGCAGTTTTTGAAGCAAAAGCAGCTATTGAAACCTATACAAAAGGTATGGATGAACAAATTGTTTTGAACAAAAAAGCTGAGATAGAACAAAACACAGTGAAGAATTATGCTGGCTTCAAAGTAGGTTCTATGGACAATGCAGTAACAGATGGTAACTGGGAATAATCGTATGAATACATATAAGTTAGAAAATCTTATAAAATTAGACGAGAATATTGTAACAAATGAAACAAAATTATCCATTTGCTTAACGGCGAATGGATTTTATTTTTCTTTGATTGACAATAAGTTTCGTTTGAAATGTCTTGGCGAATTCACTGTCGACCTTTCAGGAGGCCTTACTCAGATAATGATGAATATGAAAGCATGTTTCTCTTCAATCGGAATACATATTTTCAACTTTAGAGATATTCGTGTTGTCTTCCCTTCAGAAAGAAATACTTGGGTTCCATATCGTTTGTATGACGTTGCAAAGAACAAAGACTATGTTTCAACAACCAATGCCGTATATAGCAGCGATACAATTATAGCAAATGTGGTTGAAAAACTTGATGCTGTCTCTGTATTCGCCTATCCTTTGCAAGTTTATAATGGTTTGAAAATTCTTATGCCAAAAGCACATTACGTATGTCCTTCACAAGTTTTGGCAGAATATGCTTTCGATGTGGCTTCATTGAGAAACGATACATTTATAATATGCAAACGCAATGGTGCTTGCGACTTTGCCCTATTCAAAAACGGACAATTCACATTAAGCAACACTTTCACATACAAAACTCCTGAAGATTTAATCTACTTTGTTCTTTACACTATGCAGCAAACGGGAATCAATAGTGGTGATGTTTGTCTATTGCTTACAGGTTGCGAATACACCGAAGAAGAACAGCGTTTGTTGAAGAAATTCGTAAGAGAAGTTTCCTATGCAAATTGTGGAGAAAATATTGTTTTGAGCGAAGAATTCAAATCAATAGACATTCAAAAATACTTTATGGTACTTGCATAAATGAGAATAGTTGCAGGTGACTTGAAGGGCAGAAGATTGATGCCTCCTTCAAATATAGAGGTGAGGCCGACGACTGATTTTGCAAAGGAAAGTTTGTTTAACATTTTGCGAAACAAGATAGAATTTCCCGAATGCACTGCCTTGGATTTGTTTTGTGGCACAGGAGGAATCAGTTTTGAGTTTGTGAGCCGTGGAATAAGGCAGATAACATCCATAGACATAAATCCAAAATGTATAGCCTTTATCAACAAAACCAAAGAGCAATTCAAAGTTGATAATCTTTTTGCCTTGCGACAGGATGCCTTTGTTTATTTGGGTCGAAGCAAGATGCAATTCGATGTTGTCTTTGCAGACCCTCCCTATGATATGCAAAATTTTGACCTTGTTCCAGAATTGGTGCTGAAATCATTTGTAAAACCAGGCGGCTTGTTTATTTTGGAACATTCAAGGGAACATTCCTACGAAGATAATCCTTATTTTTCAGAACATAGAAACTACGGCAAAGTAAATTTTACCTTTTTTACGATGCCAGAGCAAGAAGAACACGAAGCGGAAGAATAATTCTTTCGCTTTTTCTTTAATCGCAATTCTAAATTTATTCTACCATATAATATATAAGGAGTGATTTTGTAATTTGAGCAAATCACTCTTTTTTGTTACAAAGAAAGACATAATTCAAACCTTGTTTCAAAAAAATAAAAGCAAGGAATAAAAAAATAGAAGCTTGTTTTAATAGTTTGGGATAGGGTAA
>JABUUQ010000002.1:246281-248521 GCA_021443125.1 Bacteroidales bacterium | reverse complement strand
AAGTCGTAACAAGGTAGCCGTACCGGAAGGTGTGGCTGGAATACCTCCTTTCTAGAGATGCCCAAGAGGCATTGACAAAAAGGACTTCGGACTGAAAGGCATTCATTCCGCTATCTCTCAACATCCCTTCAGATAGGGATTGGGCGAAAGAGATTTCCCCAAATCCTCCGGAGCGCTGAAGAAAAGGGAAACCGAGTAGGGGACTCCACCCCGGAAGGCTGTACCTGCGCAGAGAACTTTGACATATTGGAAAAAGAGACATATAAGAGATACAAGAGAAGTAATCGAAAGATTACAGCTTAGAATTCAAACGTAGTGATTATAGAAAATAATCAAAACTTTTACAATTCAACTCGAGACGAGAAAGTTAAGTAAGAGCGTACGGGGGATGCCTAGGCTCTCAGAGGCGAAGAAGGACGTGACAAGCTGCGATAAGCCGCGGGGAGGAGCAAATATCCCGAGATCCGCGGATTTCCGAATGGGGCAACCCGTCATCTGGAAGAGATGACACCTTATAAAGGAGCTAACGCAGGGAACTGAAACATCTAAGTACCTGCAGGAAGAGAAAACAACAGTGATTCCGCAAGTAGTGGCGAGCGAACGCGGAACAGCCCAAACCGACGGTGTTACGGCACCGTCGGGGTTGTAGGACCACGCCATCGCACATTGGATCTTTAGGGGAACGCTCTGGAAAGGGCGGCCGCAGACGGTGACAGCCCGGTACCCGAAAGAGATTCAAGGCGTAGTGGTATCCTGAGTAGGGCGGGGCCGGAGAAACCCTGTCTGAAACCGGCGGCACCATCCGCCAAGGCTAAATACTCCTGAGAGACCGATAGTGGACCAGTACCGTGAGGGAAAGGTGAAAAGAACCCCGAACAGGGGAGTGCAATAGAACCTGAAACCGTGCGCTTACAAGCGGTCGGAGCAGCAATATGCTGTGACGGCGTGCCTTTTGCATAATGAGCCTACGAGTTGCTTCTCACTGGCGAGGCTAAGCGACAGCAGTCGCGCAACCGAAGCGAAAGCGAGTCCGAACAGGGCGTTTAGTCAGTGGGAGCAGACGCGAAACTTTGTGATCTACCCTTGGCCAGGCTGAAGGCGCGGTAACACGCGCTGGAGGGCCGAACCAATAAGCGTTGAAAAGCTTCTGGATGAGCTGAGGGTAGGGGTGAAAGGCTAATCAAACTGAGAGATAGCTCGTACTCCCCGAAATGCCTTTAGGGGCAGCCTGGGGACAGTCTTCGAGAGGTAAAGCTACTGATAGGATGCGGGGGCTTCGCCGCCTACCAATTCCTGACAAACTCAGAATGCTCGAAGATGATTCCCCGGAGAGAGGCGGCGGGTGCTAATATCCGCTGCCGAGAGGGCAATAACCCAGACCCACGGCTAAGGTCCCGGAATTTGCGCTAAGTTGAACAAACGTGGTTACACTGCAGTGACAGCTAGGATGTTGGCTTGGAAGCAGCCATACATTTAAAGAGTGCGTAACAGCTCACTGGTCGAGCGGTGTTGCATGGATGATGAACGGGCATAAGCGCAGTACCGAAGCCTGGGAATACATAGTATTGGTAGGGGAGCATTCCAGCGGCGGTGAAGGTTCTTCGTGAGAAGGGCTGGAGCCTCTGGAAAAGCAAATGTAGGCATAAGTAACGATAAGGAGGGTGGGAAACCCTCCCGCCGAAAGACCAAGGTTTCCTGAACAACGATAATCGGTTCAGGGTTAGTCGGGTCCTAACGATAAGCCGAAAGGCGAGGCGGATGGACAGCTGGTTAATATTCCAGCACCGGCGAGGGGTCCGACGGAGTGACGGAGAAGTGGAAGTCCCGCGCGCTGACGGAAATGCGCGTTGAAGGGCGTAGGAGAGCCGGGGAGGCAAATCCCTCCGGTGTTTCTGAGACCCGATAGTACCGGGAGCCTTCGGGCAAACGGATAGCGGACCTAATCATACTCCCAAGAAAAACTCCTAAGGTGTGCCCTTCGCCGCCCGTACCGGAAACCGACACAGGTGGTCGAGGAGAGAATCCAAAGGCGCTCGAGTGATCCGTGGCTAAGGAACTAGGCAAAATAACCCTGTAACTTCGGGAGAAAGGGTCCTCCTGTAAAGGAGGCGCAGAGAAATGGCCCAGGCGACTGTTTAACAAAAACACATGGCTTTGCTAAATCGAAAGATACTGTATAAGGCCTGACACCTGCCCGGTGCCGGAAGGTTAAGAGGAGATGTCACCGCAAGGGAAGCATT
>JABUUQ010000002.1:237221-244675 GCA_021443125.1 Bacteroidales bacterium | reverse complement strand
GAGTGTTGCATAATTTTGGAGCAGTAGAATATGATTTTGGAGCAGTAGAATTATGCATCATTCGCGAGTATAGGTTTATAGAGTAGTAGATTTTTAGGGTGTGTTTTATATAACTGATTTTGATGTGGTTATGTCTTTTTGTATTTTTTTCTTGATAATTTGTTGTATTATTAGATTTATTTTTTATATCTTTGCATCATAGAAGAGTGATATTATTATGAAAAAGTTAAAGTTATTTCTTGCATTAAATTTTATAACATGTTGTTTGTTTGCACAGATGCCTCCATTTAATATTACTAGTATGGGTTGGAGAGTTTATTCTAGTTATTTGGCTACTTCTAATGCTGAAGAATCTGAAGCTAATCAGTCAATTATAAAAGTTTATAGTGATGATACATTGATATGTTCCTATAAAAATGATGATGGTTGTTATTTTTCAGCATTTATTTTACCTCATATTATGTGGCAGAATAATTCTTTAGATCCTTTGGTTGTTAGTGGTTTGAAAAGAATTTATATAAATGATGTGGATACGGTGTATGATTTTACAATATTAAATGATTCTATTTTCTTTTCAGGTTGGAGTATATCAGCGAATAAAGGTGTTCTAGGAATTATTTCAATATCTGAGATTGTTGGTATTTCATTTGCAAATACAGGGACTTTAGGATCCTATATATTGAGTTATATAGATTATAAGATTAAGAAGATTGAATCATTTTTTGATGGTTTAGGAGGTAGGCATGTTGTTGGAATAGGAACAAATCAATATAATGATGATTATTTTTTTCATTTTTTTATTTCAACAGGATTTTATCCGAATTTTTCCATTAATTCTCCTGGAGTTTATATGGTTGGATGGGTTTGCCAACCTAGAAACTTTGTTAATATCAAACTATATGATATTGCTATTACAGATAATTATGTGTCTATTGTAGGAGTGAATAATGGGAATATTCCATCGAATAATATTATATTGTTTAGAAGTTCAAAAAATAGTGTAAATAATTTTACATATAAAATATTTGATCATTCTTCTAATATTTTATCATTATTGCCTATTACTTATGACACTAGTGTGTTGATTAGACATACTTATGATGATGAAATTGTTATTTTAGCTAATGGTTTTGATACATCTTCTTCAAATTATATGCATCGTCTTGTAATTGATTGTATTGATATGAATACATTTACAGACATATATCTTTCAAAGAAAATATCACTTGAAGAAAAAGACTTGTTAATTAAAGATGCTATTTATAATAATCAAGATTCCGTCTTATTGATATTGGCTGAAGGTGGTGTTATTGACAATGATAAAAGAAATTATGTAATACATGCAAAACCTTATAGTAATTTATCAACGTATGAGTTTAGATACACCACGACACTATCATCTGTATTTAATTCTATTGATTTATTGGGTTATCATAATAAGTATATTACTTTTGGTGCAACAAACAATGGTAAAGGATTGAGTTGTATAGCAGTTCAAAAAATAGATACTCTTACAAATTGTTTTGAAAATTTCTTTCATTCTGTAATAAATACAATCCCTATACAATATAATACCGATAATTTTATTTTTAATACAGATCCTTATATAAATCCTTACTTTGATTTATTTAATAATCATAGTGTAGGAGACTTTTTACTTGAATGTAGTAATTAAATTAAAAATTATATTAACAACAAAGTAATAAATAATTATTATGAAAAAGATATTTTCATTAGTTTTGAGTATTCTACTAACATTAAATGTTTTTTCTCAAACAATAAATAAAACACAAGTGAGTTTGGGGCAAGACTCGATAAAGTATATTCATGATGTTATTCCTACTGCTTTAATAGATTCTTTAGGTATTCATCCCGATTCCATATTGTTTATAACAGGAGGAAGCGAACCGTTTTTGAATACATCTTTTTCAGTGTCAAATATCGCACATTATTGGTCGGAATACCCAATAGCACTACAACATAGAACAATAAAACAGATTTTTACAACAGAAAGAGTGTTGTCTAGAGGTTATGCTCAAACAATGTATTCGGATACAAGTTTGCAAATAGGTGGCGTGATGTTGCTACTTGATTTTCTAAGATTCAACAATGCCAATAAAGTTGTTTCAAACGTTGGAGATACTCTACAAATAATAGATGCTAATTCTTCTGATTGGTCTGTTGTTTATGAAAAAGTATTAAATGATACAATTTTTTATGATGAAAATTATCCAGTAAATGGAATTTATAATATAATCCTTGATTCTGCAGTAACGGTGCAAGGTGATTATTTAATAGCTTTTAAGTTTCATCCTACAAATATTATTCAAGTAGATCAGAGAATTGATGGCACTATGGATTTTCATTATAATATGCCTTTAAGTGTTTATATTACTGCTAGTAGCATTGATGGTATAGATTCAACCTCTGATGAATTCTGGCATTACTTTCATACGGATTGGTATGACAAGCTAAGAAATTTTACTAACAAAAACTATCAAAGACAAATATATTGTTACAATTACGAATATGGTTGGAATAAATTCAAGGACTATGCAGAACTTTATGGATTAACTGAATGTGAAATTTATAGTCCAATAGGTTTTGAAATTGTAGGCACTATTTATACAGACCTTACTTCATCCCGTGGCAATGTGCCTCATACAACAGATTTGGCATTGTTTGTAATTCCCGAATATGCAGTTGATAGTATTGACAGACTAAGAGTAAGGGGCGAGTCATTTAATGAAGATATTAGCAATAAATCGAGAGTTTCAGTATTGCCTAATCCAGCTAAAGATGTAGTGAGAATTGCTTGTGGAACGACAATAAACAGTGTTGAAATTTTCAATCTGCAAGGAATAAAGGTGGAAAACAAAGCTATAAATGCCCGAGAAACCAACATAAATATAGCATCATACAAACAGGGCGTATATTTGATAAAAATAAATACTAATCAAGGATACACAACAAAACAGATAATAAAACAATAACTTGTTTCACAAAAATAAAACGGCGAAAGAAAAAATTAAAAGCAAGGAATAATTTTCTCAAACGCCGTTTTATTTTTCTATTTCTTTGTTTTGCATTCGTTTTTTGTTGCTTCTTTGTCTACTGTCTTGCCAACAAAAGTGTCGTAAAGGCTTGCGGTTTCTTGTAGCTTGTTTTTCATAAAATCCATTGCCTTTTGAGGATAGATAACCTTTATCCCAGAACCATAACTCATAAAAACAGAATACATTTCAAAGTTTATCACCACTTTAATCTGAAAAATACAGCTGCCATCCTCAGCATTCTCACTTTTTAACTTTTGTGAAGGGTGCAAAGGTTTGGTTTTTATGTATTTACTCTGCTCTTTTGTTGCCCAGAAGAGAATTTTTCGTGGTTTGTTTCTTATATTTTTTGTTACACCTATAACATCGTCGAAAAAATGTTCCGAATCAAAGTCCGGATTCTCTCTAAACGGCACATCGATAGGCTCAACGCTTACAATTCTGTCTAATGCAAGGTTGAACAACAAAAGATTTTCAGCACGGCTTCCAAATAAGAACCATCTGTTTCTGAATTCCTTGAGAAGATACGGAAACAAAATAAATTCTGTTGGGCTGTCAGCAGAAAAAGGTTGATACATAATGCGAAGAGTCTGCTTGTGAGCTATGTGATTATAAAGAGGATTGAGAAGTTTCAAGCCTTTCAGGTCGGGAACTTTGTCGAAATGAATAATAGGCTTCCTATTGTTTTTTGTAATAGAGAGTTTGTCTTGAAGTTTGCTGACAATATCGCTGATTTCCGAGAATTGATCGAAATCCTCCAATTGTCTCAGCATATCAATTGCCTCTTGCATTACATCATAATCGTTTTGCGACAAAGGCATATTCATTATTGAATAATTTTTGTCGGCATATCTGTAATACTTGTGCTCATATACCTCAATAGGAGCATTATAGCCAAGTTTATCCGACCTCATTATTTGAATATCGCTTTGAATTGTGCGAACCGAAACGCCTTTTCGTATTCCTTCCATTTCGAATAGAGCTTCGGAACAAGCTTCTACCAAATTTTCAAGCGTCCAACGGCGAAAGCGATTGCGAAGACAATTGTCTATGGTCTTGTATCTTATCAATGCATTCTTGTTTGCTGGCATAATTTCTTATAATCAACAGATTGAACAAATAAACTTTTTGTTTTGTTTGCAAAAGTAGTGAATTTTTACGCAATCTTTTTGCGTAGATATGGGAAAATAAAAATTTTTATCTGTTTTTTAGCAGATTTTTTCAGTTACGCAAAAAGATTGCGTAGCGTATCTGTAATTTTGCACTGCGATTTCCCAAGAAATGCGTATAGACCAACTGAGCTAAAGCAAGATTTATTATTTATTAACAAAGAACTAAAAAAATGGAAGTAAAGATTATCAATAACCGTCCGGTAAAGATATGGACGAATCAAGTGGAAGAGTCTGCAATGCGTCAGATTGAGAATTTGACAACCCTGCCTTTCCTTTATCATCACCTTGCTCTTATGCCAGATGTGCACACTGGAATGGGAATGCCTATAGGTGGAGTGTTGGCTTGCGTGGATGCGGTGATACCTAACGCAGTTGGAGTGGATATTGGCTGTGGTATGTGTGCTGTAAAGACGAATTGGAAAGTTGCCAACCTGCCAAGCGAAGTTTTAAGAAAGAATATAATGAAGGGGATACGATCAAGAATTCCTTTGGGCAAGAATCATCACAAACAAGCACAGGATGAAAAATATCTTCCAACAAATCACGATATTGAAAAAACAGAAATAGTGAAAAGAAGACAGAAAGCAATTTTGCACGAGGTAGGAACGCTTGGAGGAGGCAACCATTTCATTGAACTTCAAAAAGATGAGGAAGATAATTTGTGGATTATGATACATTCTGGCTCAAGAAACCTTGGCAAATTAGTGGGAGAATACTACGATAACTATGCTGCAATTCTCAATAAGCACTATCACTCAGTTGTAGCGCCTGAATTGCGTCTTGCCTTCCTTAAACGTGACACAAAAGAGTTCGAAATGTATTGGCATGAAATGAAATACTGCGTTGATTTTGCACTTTGCAACAGAAAACTTATGATGGAAAGGGTTCAAGAGGTGCTTTCCGATGCTCTACCAGGCATTGAATTCGAACCTATGATAAATATCGCACACAATTATGCTGCTGTGGAACACCATTTTGGCAACGATGTTATTGTTCATCGCAAAGGGGCAACACTTGCCGAGAAAGGTGTCATTGGAATCATACCAGGCTCACAAGGAACTGCCTCTTACATTGTTGAAGGCCTTGGTAATCCCGAATCTTTCTGCTCTTGCTCTCATGGGGCTGGCCGTACGCTTTCTCGTTCAGAGGCAATAAGAACTCTGGATTTGCAAAAAGAGATAGCAGACCTTGATGCCAAAGGTATAGTCCATGCAATTCGCAATCAAAACGATATGCAGGAAGCTTCAGGAGCTTATAAAGATATAGACACTGTCATTGCCAATCAGTCCGATTTGGTAAAAGTGAAAACAAAATTGCTTCCGATAGCTGTGATAAAAGGTTGATATTCAAAATGCCTTGAATCATAAAATTAAAAGCAAGGAATAAAAAAATAAAACGGCGTTTTAGAAAATTATTCCTTGCTTTTATTTTTTTCATATTATTTTCGCAGGAGAGGAAAGGGTGGCTATGTATATTTTTGTGTGCTTGCATGCCTGCTTTATGGCTTTGCAACATTCTATTGTTGTTGTTCCCGAGGTTAAAACATCGTCTATAAGCAAGATATTGCAGTTGTCAAACTCTCCATGCTTTTTCAAATAAAACACATCTTTGAGTGCATGAATTCTTTCTTTGAATGTTAGGTTGTGTTGTGGGGTTGTATAGAATTTTCTTTGCAAATTGCGTTTGGAAGTCTTTGAATGCAAATGTTTTGCAAGAATATCGGCAACAATATCCGACTGATTAAAATGTCTTTTTCTCAAAACTGTCCTATACAAAGGCACAGGTACGATATAATCAATCTTTTTGCTCCAAGGCTCTTTCGCCAAAGCCTTTGCAAACGCTGTTGTAAAAACTATGAAAGGGTGAGAAAGACCGTTGAACTTGTATTGCGTGATGATTTTCTCACAGATATCGTATTTTGCATAGATAAAAAGTTCTTCAGCATAGAGAAAAACATCTGGAAACGTGTCTTTGTTCATGCTGTTGTTGAAAAGCAAAACTTCGTTGCAAGATTTGCAAAAACAAGTGTTGTCTTCAGTGAAAATATCCTTGCAATTAACGCATAATTGTGGCAAAAACTTCAGCCTCAAGCGTTTTATAAAGCGTTGTATTCTTCTTTGCCAAAGATTTTTTTCCATGATAATACAGCCATTAAAAGACTTCTGAAAACAAGATAGGATATAAATCCGAGCCAAAGGGCATTGTTAGTTTGGCCGAGCCCATAGAAAATCAAGAAAAAGGAAGCTGTGGCAACGAATATGGCATTACGCATTATGGAAGACTGAATCATTCCCACAAGAATACCGTCGTAAAGAAAGGCGGCAAAGCCTGCAATTGGTATAATGATAGTCCAGAAAAGATATTGCTTAGATGCTTCCAGTACTTCCTCGTGATTGGTAAGTATGGCAAGGATATGTTCTGAGAAAAAGCCATAGACAAGCATGCAAAGCACAGCAAGAACAACTCCCCAAAGCATTATGAATTTCACTGTCCTTTTCAAGTTTCTTCTGTCGTGGGCTCCGGCATATTTTCCGCAAAGAGATTCGGCTGCATAGGCAAATCCATCCATAAAATAGGAGAATAGAGAAAACAATTGCATAATAAGAGTATTCACAGCCAAAAGAGGATATTCCATTTTAGTGGAAGCAAAGGTGAAAAAGGTAGTTACGGCAATGATACATACGGTTCTAAGGAAGATATCGCCATTAACTTTGAAAAATACCTTCATTTTCTCCAACCTTATAGCTCTTTGAATGGATACTTTGAAGTTTTTGTTGTATTTGATAAAGAAAATCAGCAATGTTGTAAGGAGTCCGGAGTATTGGGCAATGACTGTGGCATAGGCAACGCCGTCTATAGTCATTCCAAGCCCGATAACAAAATACAAGTCAAAGACTATGTTCACAACATTTATCATTATGGCAATCCACATAGGCGTTTTGGAGTCTTGCATGCCTATAAACCAGCCTTTTAGTGCATACATACCCAATGTTGCAGGGGCTGCCCAAATTCTTATGTAGAAGTATTCGAGTGCATAGGTGATTATGTTGTTGTTGTCCTCGATAAGATAGGAGCAGAGTTGGGCAATAGGAAACTGAAGGGCAATCAAAAGCAATGCAGCACCAAGAGCAATGGAACAACTGCGAACAAGAATGTCTATTTGTTCGTTTTTGTCTTTTGCACCATAAGCCTGAGCAGTAAAACCACTTGTTCCCATACGCAAGAAACC
>JABUUQ010000002.1:233083-236049 GCA_021443125.1 Bacteroidales bacterium | reverse complement strand
TTCATTTCTTTCTTGCAATCTTTCTTATCGCATTTTTTTGTTGCGTCTACCTTAGAGAAATCGCAGAAACCATCTTTGTTTGCGTCAGTAAAATTCTTGCAATCACCAGTGCAATTAACTTTGTTGCCAACAGGGCATTTTTCTGCCTTTTGTGCGAAAGCTACAACTGAAAGCATAACGCACGCCATAAGTACTACTAATCTTCTTTTCATCGTTTTAATTTGTTATTTGTTTTGCAAAATTACGTATTTATTCTTTTTTAATCAAATTTCCTTGCAATTATTATTCCAAAGTCTTTATCATGGTAAAATGTTTTATGCCTTCTTCCTCAAACATAGAGTGTTTTTTCTCAAATCCCAAACTCTCATAAAACTGAATGACAGGCAGTTGGGCGTGAAGCAAAATTTTGTTTATTCTTCCTTGCTTTGAAGAAATTAATCCTTGCTTTTCTTTTTTTCTTTCCTCGTTTAAGAAAAATGTAATTTGCTTTAGAATTTCTTCCATAAGAGTTCTTGCAATTTTTTTGTTGCGGTAGTCTTTAAGAACACAAAGTCTTTCAATCTTAACCGCCTTGCCTACAATTCTCCAGCGTATTGTACCCACGGGTTTGCCATTGAGAATTGCCAGATAGTTGAAACTCTCTCTGTTGTCCCAATCGCCTTCTTCGGAAACTTTTTGTTCATCGCAGAAAACCTCCTTGCGAATCAATCGTGCTTGATTCATGGAAAAAGCATCTTGTATATATCTGATTTTTAGTTCGTTCATAGATTTTTTGCCTTGCTATCGTGCCTCGAAATCCAAAAAAGTTTGTTTGAATTCCTCAGGAAAAGCTTGTGAACAATGATTTACTCTGTCTATTCCGGAAAGAATAGTGAAGCAAGTAGATTTCACATCGCCGGTGTTGTTGTCTATTATTCTCTGAAACATCTTCATGCTTTTTGAACCGAAGCCAACAGTCTTTGTTTCAACGACAACATCCATTCCCATTTCGATTGAAGCAATGAAATCCAATTCGAGATGAACGATAACCATAAAATCTTTCGTCCAATCCATTCTTCTGCCCAGTACAGTCTCGCAATAGTTTATGCGGCCAACATCGTAGTAGTGCATTTGATAGCCGTTGTTCACGTGATTCATGGCATCCAAATCGGAAAAACGCATTTGTATGTGTTCTTTGTGCTTGAAGTCTGTCGTATTAAAATCGTATTTGTTCATTTCTCTACTATTTTTTTGCAAAATTACACATTATTATTAAAAGATAATTGTTATCTTTGCTAAATTTTAATTGTAAGCGAACTATGCCTGTAATAGAATACACAGATGAGTACTTTATGCAAAAAGCTTTGGAAGAGGCAAAAACAGCTTTTGAAGAAGGTGAGATTCCTGTGGGTTGCGTTATTGTGTGTAACGATAAAATAATTGCAAGAGGGCATAATATGACGGAGCTTTTGAAGGATTCAACCTCCCATGCCGAGATTTTGGCAATTACATCGGCAGAAGAATTTTTGCAAAGCAAGTATTTGAAAGATTGCACTTTGTATGTAACAGTGGAACCTTGTGTTATGTGTGCCGGTGCAATATATTGGACGCAGATTTCAAGAATAGTGTATGGTGCAAGAGACGAAAAACGAGGCGCATCCAACTATGGAAACCTCTATCATCCAAGTGCAAAAGTGCAAGGTGGGATATTGCAAGAAGAATGCTCCAAACTAATGAAGGATTTTTTCAAAAACAAAAGATAGGTCTATGTATATTGTTGACGAACAAGCTGAACGCAGAGAAATTTTGTCAAGGTACAAAAAATTATTATCAACCATTTATGGCAGAGCAACAAAAGAAGAAATTCTAATGATAAGGAAAGCTTTTGTTGTGGCAAGAAACGCACACTCTTCGGCAAGAAGAAAAACAGGAGAGCCATATATCTATCATCCTTTGGAGGTTGCACAACTGGCAAGTGCGGATCTTGGTTTGGGTGCAGTGTCTGTGGTGTGTGCTCTTTTGCACGATGTGGTGGAAGATACGGAATACACCCTTGAAGACATAGAAAATATCTTCAATAAGAAAGTTGCACAGATTGTTGACGGCCTTACGAAAATCCAAGATGTGTTTGACTACGACACCCAAAGCATACAAAGTGAGAATTTCAAGAAACTGATAATAACTTTGGGCGATGATGTCAGGGTTATACTGATAAAACTTTGCGACAGGCTGCATAATATGCGTACAATGGACGCCATGCCACCCAAAAAGCAGTTGAAAATAGCGGCAGAGACACAATTTCTTTATGTTCCTTTGGCTCACAGGCTGGGTTTGTACAAATTCAAAAGCGAACTGGAGGACCTTGCAACAAAATACATAAATCCAAAAGCCTACAACTCAATAATATCCAAACTGAAAGACACCGAAGAAGACAGAAAGACTTTTATCGCAAATTTCTGCAAGCCTATAGAAGCAAAACTCAAAGAAAGAGGTTTTGACTACTCAATGTCCCATAGGGTAAAGAGCGTTACATCCATCCTTGGCAAGATAGAAAAGAAAGGAGTTAGGTTTGAGGAAATCTATGATATCTTTGCCATTCGCATTATCGTGAATGCACCAATAGAAATCGAGAAAGAATCTTGCTATGCTGTCTATTCTATGATTTCTCAAATGTATGAGCAAAGAAAAGACCGCTTCAGAGACTGGTTGACAAAGCCAAAAGGCAATGGATACGAGGCTTTGCACACCACAGTTATGTCTAATCAGGGCAAATGGGTTGAAATACAGATTAGGTCTGCCCGTATGGATGAAATAGCAGAAAAAGGTTTGGCTGCACACTACAAATACAAGGAAGTGGAAGAAGGAAAACTCGATGATACCCTTGATTCTTGGCTATCGAAAATAAGAGATCTTTTGGACAATCCTTCAAATTCTGCAATAGATTTTGTCAATGACTTCAAATCAAACATAATCACCGATGAGATAAC
>JABUUQ010000002.1:231401-232996 GCA_021443125.1 Bacteroidales bacterium | reverse complement strand
CTTACTTGCATAGGAGCAAAGGTGAATTACAAGGTTGTGCCGATAGACTACAAACTTCACAATGCCGACCAAATAGAAATAATAACCTCTTCAATTGCCCACCCAGAAGAAGAGTGGTTGAAACATGTGAGAACATCAAAAGCTATAAAAGAAATTCGCAAAGCCATAAAAGAATACAAAACTGGCTATGTTGCACAAGGTGAGGCTAAACTTAAAGAGATTTTTGAGCAGGAAAAAATAGAATACACAAAAGAAAACATACAAAAACTGAAAAAGTACCTCGATATAGAGGATAATGTGGAATTTTTCTTCAAGATCTACAACAACGAAACAAAGAAAGAAAAAATTATTTCTTGCTTTTATAACAACGAAAAGGCGTCTTCTTGGATTTTCTTAAGGAATCCGTTCAAAGCAAGCAAAGATGCTAAAAATCTTACACTTAGCGAACAAATTAGAGAGCAGATACAGGAAAATCCTGAAAAGCTTCTGATGAACCAGGATATAGAATCTTTGCCTTATGTTACCGCCAAATGCTGTAATCCTTTGCCTGGGGATGATATTGTCGGCCTTATAAGAGAGGGAAGCATAGAGGTGCACAGGACTTCTTGCAAAAAAGCCGTTGATGAAATGTCAAAATATGGTCATCACATTATAAAAGCAAAGTGGAGGGAGAACGAAAACATCTCTTTCCTTGCTGGTATAAGAATTCGTGGCATAGACAGAAAGGGACTTTTGCAAGAATTGGCAAGGGTTATATCTGAAATTTGGAATTTGAATATGAGAAGTTTGGCGATGGAGAGCAGTGAGGGCGTTTTTGAAGGAACAATGATGGTTTATATCTCAAATGCCGATAGTTTGAAACATTTGATGGAGAACATCAAGAAGATAGATGGTATAGAGTCGGTTGTTCGTATGTAGTTGCCTATATTTTTGTATTCAAAAAATAATTATTATCTTTGCAAACTCATTCAAAAAAATAAAATAAACGAAATGGATAAAAAATCGATTATAGGTTTGGTTTTGATATGCCTTGTCTTCGTTGTATTTGCAATGTTGAACAAGCCTTCAAAAGAACAAATAGCACAACAAAAGCACTACCAAGACTCATTGGCTAAGGTGGCCCAACAAAAAGAAGCGGCCAAAAAGAATGAAGCGACAATAGACGCAGAAGATGAAGAGTTGCAAGCATTGAAAGAGCAGGCAGAGTCTAATGACTCAGTTAGAAACGTCTTGAACAATGTAATAAAAGACAAATATGCTGTCTTCTCATCTTCAGCTATGGAGGAAGACAAAAAAATCTTGCTTGAAAATGATGTTTTTGTCGTTGAACTTTCCAATAAAGGCGGTATGGTAAAACAAGTTACGCTTAAGGATTGGGATATTTATGGAGGAAAAGAAAAAGTTAGTTTCTTCACCAAAGACGGCAATAACTATGGCTTGCATCTTTCTGTTGGCAAAAATATAATCAATACAGAAGATTTGTACTTCAAAGTTTTTGTCAATAACAAACCCTACGAATCAAATCAAAGCATAAAAGTTTCCGGCAAAGATTCTGTTCAGGTATCTATGCGTTTGTATGCCGATGCATCAGACAG
>JABUUQ010000002.1:229245-231355 GCA_021443125.1 Bacteroidales bacterium | reverse complement strand
GACTATCGTTTGGGCTACAAGCTTGCCTTCAACAATATGGAAGAAATTCTGAAAGACAATGGCAATCTTGAAATGCAATGGGATTCACAACTTCGTTTGAAAGAAAAAGACAAAAAGATAGAGGTGCAAAATTCTTCTATATACTATATGTTGTCTGATGAGGTGGAAAACCTAAAGGAACAGGGAAAGGATGACAGTGTTTCAGAGGCAAGCAGTATTCCTATCAAATGGATTTCCTACAAACAGCAATTCTTCTCAACTATACTTATTGCAAAAGATGAGGCTTCCAACCTTAACGCTGCAACAATGGTAACACACACCGACACTTCAGGCTTGTGCGTTAGGAATATGCACACTGTGATGGATATCAATTACGACGGCTCAAACAAAGAGTACAACTACGACTTTTTCTTTGGTCCAAACAAATACAGAGTATTCAAAAACTATAAGATAGACCTTGAAAAAACTATACCTTTGGGTTGGGGATTCTTCCTTTTGCAATGGGTGAACCGTTTTGTTATCATTCCTGTGTTCGACTTTTTGCAAAAATTTGATTTGAATATGGGCTTGATAATTCTTATCCTTACTTTGATAGTAAAGATAGTGTTGTTCCCATTGGCATACAAGTCTTATTCTTCTTCTGCAAAGATGAAAGTTATTCAGCCAGAGGTTCAAAAGATAAATGAGAAGTATCCAAAGCAGGATCAGGCAATGCAAAAACAACAGGCTACTATGCAATTGTACAAAAAAGCGGGAATCAATCCTATGTCTGGTTGTTTGCCTTTGTTATTGCAGTTTCCTATTCTTGTTGCTATGTTCCGTTTCTTCCCTTCTTCAATAGAATTGCGTCAGCAGCCTTTCCTATGGGCAGAAGACCTTTCAACCTACGATTCAATACTTGATTTCTCATTCAATATCCCACTTTACGGAAACCATGTTTCTTTGTTCTGTCTTTTGATGACCATAGTACAACTTATCTACACCAAGATGACTATGGCACAACAAAGTCAAAACAACGCTATGCCTGGAATGAAACTTATGATGTATGGTATGCCAATTTTTATGCTGTTCATCCTTAACAATCTTTCAGCAGCATTGAATTACTACTACTTGATTTCTTTGTTGATTACAATAATACAAATGTTAATCATAAGAAAAACAACTAATGCAGACAAAATCCTTGAACGTCTTAAACAAAATTCTTCTAAACCACAGGTGAAAACAAAATGGCAAAAGCGTATGGAAGACCTTGAAAAGAAGAATCGTCAGATTATGGAGGAGAGAGCAAAACAACAAAGAAAAAGATAGACGACAAATAAATTTATTACTAACTAAAAATACAAATTATGAGCAGTGCTATGTTAATAATGGTTGTTGTATTTGTGATAGGATACTTCTTTATTGCAATGGAGCATTCTTTCAAAATCAACAAATCAGCTTCAGCCTTATTGTTGGCTGTTGCAATGTGGACTCTTTATGTTGCAATAGGAGGTTTCCACGCAGGCGGTGAAGGACACGAAGTATTGATAGAACATCTTGGAGATACTTCTGAAATTTTGTTCTTCCTTTTGGGTGCTATGACGATAGTTGAAACTATAGACCATCATGGTGGTTTCTCTATAATCACAGACCGCATTACAACAAAGAGCAAAAAGAAACTTCTATGGGTTATAGGTTTCTTGACATTCTTTATGTCTGCCGTTCTCGACAATCTTACAACTGCTATCGTTATGGTGGCTTTGCTAAGAAAACTTATTACCGACAAACACGACCGTTGGTTCTTTGGTGGCGTGGTTATTTTGGCTGCAAATGCTGGTGGTGCATGGTCTCCAATCGGCGATGTTACAACAATCATGCTTTGGATCAAAGGCAATATAACTGCAGGTGGTGTTATCCTTCAAACTCTTGTACCTTCATTGGTATGTTTGATAGTTCCTTTGATTTTCATCTCAATGATGCTTAAGGGCGAGATAGAAAAACCAGAAGACACCAACAAGAAAGAAGTTTCAGCCGTATCTAGAAGACAAAGCAAGATAATTTTGTTCATAGGCGTAGGCTTCCTATTGTTCACACCTGTATTCAAAACAATCACACACCTTCCTCCATACCT
>JABUUQ010000002.1:228127-229171 GCA_021443125.1 Bacteroidales bacterium | reverse complement strand
AAAATGAACATAGGCAGCATAATCACAAGAGTTGATACTCCTTCAGTATTGTTCTTCCTTGGTATCCTTATGGCTGTTGCTTGTTTGCAGGTTGCAGGTCATCTTACACTTTTGGCAGAAACACTTGACAAAATGGGAAGTTTCTACCTAACAGACATTTTCATCGGTGCAATATCTTCAATAGTTGATAATGTTCCTTTGGTTGCAGCTGCAATGGGTATGTATGAAATAGCACCAGCAGGACCTTTCATGGTTGATGGTCCTTTCTGGGAATTCCTTGCTTATTGTGCTGGAACAGGTGGCAGTTTGCTTATCATAGGTTCTGCAGCAGGTGTTGCTGTTATGGGTATGGAAAAAATAGATTTCGTATGGTACCTTAAACACATCTCTCTATGGGCTTTGCTTGGCTATCTTGCAGGTGCAGGCACATACATTCTTATGCAGACACTATTGTTCTAAGAAAGAATAATTCACAATAACAACACAAAAGAGGCTCTCAACACAAAGAGGGCTTCTTTTTTTTCTCCACTGAAATAGAAGCAAGGAATAAAAAATTAAAAGCAAGGAATAATTTATTGAAACGCCGTTTTAATTTTTCCGATTGCCCTTGCCTTTGCGTTCTCTATGGTATTTTTGTTGGAAAATGAAAAATAGTTCTTATCTTTGCACTATGAAATTTAGACTTATAACGTTAATAATTATAGTATTTTGCTTTGCATCCTGTGCCCGTATTGTTGCTCCAAAGGGTGGCGAACGCGATACAAATCCACCTGTATTCAAAAAATCCAATCCAAAGACTAATGCTTTGAATTTCAAGGATAAAGAGATTAAGATTGAGTTCAACGAATACATTGTTCTAGACGATGCAAACTCAAAACTGATAGTTTCTCCACCTTTGAAGAAAAAACCGGAAGTAAGCTCAAAACTTAAAACTTTATACATAAAAGGTTTGGATTCTTTGCAAGAAAACACCACCTATATCTTTGATTTTGGCGATGCTATCACCGATTTCACCGAAGGCAACCACCTTCCTCATTTTTCTTT
>JABUUQ010000002.1:222468-228111 GCA_021443125.1 Bacteroidales bacterium | reverse complement strand
CAGAGATAGATTCCATGACCTGCAAAGGCGTTCTACTCAATGCCTACACCCAAAAAGCAGAGGCAGGCAAATATGTAGCACTTTATAAATCAGCAGATAAAGACTATCAAAGCAAGAACATTCCCGACTATATTACTCGCAGCGACAGTTTAGGAAGGTTTGTTTTCTCCAATATAAAGGCTGGCGACTATTCTCTTTTGGCCTATGATGATAATAACCAGAATCTTATCTATGATTTGCCAACAGAAAGTGTGGGCTTTTTGACTCAAAGAATCGAAGCAAGAAACGAAAGTGATTCAACCTTGAAAGACGATAGCGTTTTCTTTACTTTGGCAAAAGATACGGTGATGAGGTTGGAATCTTCAAAGATTTTGAACGACAGAGAGTTAAGTCTGAAATTTTCTTCTTCGCTTACTGATAGTTTTTCTTTGGAATTCCAGCGTCCTATGTTGTCTGCAAACGAGTATATCGTGGAAAAAACTATCACCGACAGCGTTTCCTTTGTTACAATCTTTGCAACAGGCAAACAAATTTTTGATACAGTGCAACTTATTGCAAGAGAGGCAAATGGCTTTAATGAAAAAATAGAATTGGAGCAAAAACGCAGGCGTGCTAACAAGGATGAAAAACGTCGTTTCAAGTTTTCTGCCACAGCAAACGAACTTGCATTTTTCGATACTATTGCTCTAACAAGTCCTTGCCCTATAGACGATGCATTTTTGCCATTGAAAACCCAACTTATTGAAGGGGAGGATACCACTATCGTGCTTTTCTATCGTGATGCCAATAATGCCAAAAAACTTATAGGCGATTACCCACTGAAAGAAGATAAGAAATACACTCTTTTTATTGATACAGCGGCAGTTAAGGACTATAACGGCGATGCAAACGACAGCATAAGATACATTTTCAAGACCGACAGCCGAGATGATTACGGAACATTTATTCTTTCCTTACAGTCCGAACAGGCAATGCAACTGATACTTTCGCTTTTTGATATTCAAGGCAAACAAATTGGTACAGACATAATTGCAAAGACTAATGGAGACAAACTTATTTTCAAAAACCTTAAGGAAGGCACTTATAAATTGCGTGCTATTGTCGATGAAAACTCCAATAACAAGTGGGACGGCAACGATTTCTTTTCTTCGCGTCAGGCAGAGCAGATACTATACTTCAACAAGCGTATAGGCATAAGAAAAGGCTGGGAGTTTGAAGAAGAATGGCAAATTTCTTTGCAATAAGTTTTGCCATAAAAAATAATTATTGTACTTTTGCAAATCCAAAATTTATAAATAACAAAAAATTAAAGAAAAATGGCAGTAAGAATTAGATTACAAAGACATGGTAAGAAGAACCAACCTTTTTATCACATTGTAATTGCGGATGCTCGTGCAGCACGTGATGGTAGATTTATCGAAAAAATCGGTACATACAACCCTTTGACATCTCCAGCAACAGTTGTTGTTGATGCAGACAAAGCATGTACTTGGATGAAGAATGGTGCACAACCTACAGACACAGTTCGTTCATTATTCTCTTACAAAGGAATTATGCTTAAGTATCACCTGCAAAGAGGTGTTGAAAAAGGCGCTTTCACTCAAGAAGTTGCAGACAAGAGATTGGCTGATTGGATGAAAGAAAAAGAACAAAAAATCGCTGCTAAGATAGCAAAAGATAAAGATGCTAAACTTTCTGCAAAGAAAGAGGCTTTGAAAGCTGAAGCAGATGTAAATGCAAAAAGAGCAGAAGCTATTGCAAAGAAAAGAGAAGAGGCAGCTGCAAAACCTGTAGAGGAAACTACTGAAGCAGCTGAGGCTCCAGCAACAGAAGAAGCACCAGCAGAAGAATAATAGAATAACAAATTATTTTATTATCAAAAGCGAAAACAAAGGTTTCGTATTTCATCAATGAGATACAAAACCTTTTTTTATTGTTATGAAGAAAATTTTCGAGTGTTTTTGCAACTTTTTTGCAAGACCTTTGTTTTAATAATAATATAGAGGCAAAGAAATAATGAAGAAAGAAGATTGTTTTTATTTGGGCAAGATAGTGAAACCTTTTTCCTACAAAGGAGATTTGGTGCTTTTCTTTGATGTTGATGAACCAATGGAATATGTAGATTTGGCTTATGTTTATCTGGAAATAAACAAACGATTGGTCAAATATGATATAGAAACAATGCGTCCTCACCAAAACAAAATGGTGGCACGCTTTGTGGAACTTACCGAAGATGAGGCTGCAGGATTGGTTGGCAAGGAAATGTATCTGCCTTTGGAGTTTCTGCCAAAATTAGACGGCAATAAGTTTTATTATCACGAGGTTATAGGATTTTCAATCGAGGATTCAAAAAAAGGAAACTTAGGAACAATTCGCGAAATATTCGATAATATGACTCAGCCTCTTATGGCAATAGACCACGATGGAAAAGAAATTCTCATTCCCATTATAGACGAAGTAATAAAAGAGGTTTGTAGGGAAGAAAAGCTGATAAAAATCGAAGCACCCGAGGGATTGATAGATATTTATTTGGAATAATGCAGAAAAATTAGGATAAATGCAATAATTTTTCTAATTTTGCAGTTCGATAATCATAGATAAATAATATAAAACACTAATACAATGAGACAAAAAAGTTTATTTACACTGGGCCTTTGCCTTTTGATGGGTTTGGGCGTTTTTGCTCAGGAATCAAAGAAAGCCGACAAGGTTGATTTGAGCAAAGAGATTAAGCTTGAAAGCACAGTACGCTATGGAAAGCTTGCCAATGGTATGACTTACTACATTAAGGCAAACAAAACTCCTGAAAAGAAAGCGGAATTTCAAATTGTAACTAATTCAGGTTCAATTCTTGAAACAGATGAAGAGGTAGGTTTGGCACACTTCACCGAACATATGGCCTTCAATGGTACTCTTCAATTTCCAGGAAACAGCCTTATAGATGAGTTGCAAAAAGAAGGTATAACTTTTGGTCGTGATATCAATGCCTATACAGGTTTCGACCAAACAGTTTATATGGTTACAGTTCCAACAGACAGACCTAACATGCTTGCAACAGGCCTTAAGGTTTTGGGTGGCTGGGCAAATGGCTTGCTTCTTACAGACAAACAAATAGATGACGAAAGAGGCGTTATCATAGAAGAATGGCGTTTGGGACAAGGCGCAGACGATAGAATCCGTCGCAAGACTTGGCCTATAGTTCTTAAAGGTGCAAAATATGTAGACCGTCTTCCTATCGGTACATTGGAAAACCTTGAAAACTTCAAATACGAAACAATTCGTGGTTTCTACAAAAAATGGTATCGTCCAGACAATCAGGCTTTGGTAATCGTTGGAGATTTCGATGCAGACGAAATGGAACAAATGGTTAAGGACTATTTTTCACTTATGGAAAAACCTTCAACTCCATTGAACAGACCTTATTTCTATCTTCCAGACAATGACGAACCTCTTGTGGCAGTTGCAACAGACAAAGAGGCTACATCTCAAGATATTACAATTATTTTCAAACTTAAGGCAAAACCAAAGAAAACTGTTGCTGACTTCCGCGAACAAGATATGGTTTACAATCTTTATGAAATCATGCTTAGCGAACGTTACAACGAAGTTACAAAGAAAAAAGCATGTCCTTTCGTAAGAGGTCAGGCTGGTTATATGTCTTCATTCATAGGTAAGGATGTTGCAGGTTACTATATCGGCGGTACTGCAAAGAATGGCAAAGTTATTCCTGCTATCAACGAAATGCTAAGACTTAACAAACAAGTTTTAGACCATGGTTTCCTTCAATCAGAACTTGACAGAGCAAAAGATGCTTTGATGGATAAATATGAGAATGCTTCAAAACGTGCCAACAAAACAAACTCTAGCGATTTTGCAGACCAATATGTACAACACTTCCTTGAAGGAACACCTGCTCCTGGTGCAAGATGGGAATATAGAACAGCAAAATCTTTGATTGAAGGCATAACTCTTGACGAAGTCAACGCTTTGGCAAAAGAATGGATGACAGAAAAGAACCTTATCGCTTGGGTTACAATGCCAGAGGATAAAGGTTTGAAAATTCCTTCAGCAGACCAAATAACAAAAATACTTAAAGGTTTCAAAAACATCAAAACAACAGCTTATGTTGATACCTACAAAGAAGTTCCTTTCCTAGTGTCTGAACCAAAAGCTGGCAAAATAGTTTCAGAAACAAAGAACGAAAAATTCGATTTCACTACTTTGAAACTTTCAAATGGTGCTACAGTAATTCTAAAACCTACTTCATTCAAAGATAATGAAATCATATTCAAGGCAATGAGTAAGGGTGGTTCTTCACTTTATGCAGACAACGAAATGATAAATGCTCAGTTTGCTCCAGGTATTGTTGATGCTTGCGGTATCGGTAATATGGATATGACACAACTTCAAAAATTCTTGTCAAACAAAACATTAGGCGTTTCTCCTTACGTTTCAGATGAAACAGAAGGCTTCACTGGTTCTTGCTCTACCAAAGATTTGGAAACATTGCTTCAATACACTTATATGTTCTACACTTCTCCAAGAAAAGACCAAGAAGTTCTTGATGTACAAGTAGATAAACTAAGAACACAACTTGCTTCTATCCAAAATATGCCAGAGGCTGCATTCCAGATAGAAATGCAAAAAACAATGTACCCTCAGGACAAACGTACAATCACAATACCTACAGAAAAAGATTTGAAAGCTATGAACATGGAAAAGATGTACAAGATTTTCAAAGAAAGATTTGCAGGTGCTAACGACTTTACTTTCGAATTTGTTGGTGATTTCAAAATAGAAGATATCAAACCTCTTGTAGCAAAATACATAGGTGGCATACCAGGAGACAACAAGGCTGAACAATCAATAGACCGTTCAACACCATTTGCAAAAGGCAAGGTAGAAAAGAATGTTTATAAAGGTTCAGCAGAAAAAGCAACAGTTGTTGTTGTTTGCGAAACTCCATACGAATACAACACAAAGAACAACCGCACAATGAGAGTAATCAACGAAATACTTCAAATTCGTGTTACTCAATACATCCGTGAAGAAATGGGTGCTGCTTATTCTCCTTATGCTATGGTTGATTTCGACAGAGACCCTAAACCAAAAGCAACATGGATGGGCTACTACGGCTGCTCTATGGAAAATGTAGATAAAGTTGTTGAAGCAACAGAAACTATCCTTGACGAATTCATCAATGGCAATGTTTTGGAAGAAAACCTAACAAAAGCAAAAGAACAACTTATCAACAGAAGAACAACATCTTATTCAAACAGCAATGATTTCTGGGCAAGTATGATGCTAAACAACGCTGTATTGGATTATGATATGAAAACAATGGAAGAGTACACAAACGAAATAAATGCAGTTACCGTTGACGATATAAAAGCAATGGCAGGCAAATATCTTAAACACTCTGAATTTGTTAAATTAGTGTTACTTCCAGAATCAGCAAAGAAATAATTTTGAACACACACCAAAGCAAAAGACCATATCTTCACCGATATGGTCTTTTCTTTTATTATTAAATCATCTTGGATCTTCCCAATTGGTATAGGCAAAAATAGAGTGGAATGTTTCTCAACACACCACTCTCAACAATGTGATATACAATAATGTATAATTACGAAAAATTAGTTG
>JABUUQ010000002.1:219315-220379 GCA_021443125.1 Bacteroidales bacterium | reverse complement strand
GGCAATGTTGTTTCCTATTCAATACCCGATTACGATAGAAGCAAGACTTTATACATAGACCCAGGTTTAGTTTTCTCCACCTACATAGGTTCGCATTCTGATTCTTGGGGTATGACTTCCTGCTACGACAATTATGGTATGATGATTAGCGGAGGAATTGTTCATGGTGCAGAATATCCTTATACGGAAGGCAGTTACGATACTCTATACAATGGTGATTGGGATTGTGTGGTAACAAAATACGACACTTTGGGGCACAACCTTGTTTTTTCCACTTTTCTCGGTGGCAATAAGGGCGAAATGCCTCACAGTATGATATGTAACCAAAACGATGAAATACTTGTTTTTGGCACAACAGGCAGCACGAATTTTCCAACCTCCGACAATGCTTTCCAAACCCAGATGCACAATGGCGAAAACCTTATCTACGAAGGTTCAATAAGTTACAACCTTGGCTCAGATATATTTGTGGCTTGTTTGAATTCCAATGGCAACGATTTGGTGGCTTCAACACTTATCGGAGGCTCTGCAAACGACGGCCTAAACTACAGACCAGACTTTTCAATGAGGGTTTTGTATGACGGAAACGACTCATTATACTATAATTACGGCGATATTGCAAGGGGAGAGATAATAACCGACTCTGCAAACAATGTTTATGTTGCAAGTTGCACGTTTTCAACCGATTTTCCTATCACAAACGGCGCTTTTCAGCAACAAAACAATGGCGGGCAAGAGGCAGTAATTTTCAAATTCGACCATTCGCTTTCCTCTTTGCTGTTTTCAACCTATTTGGGTGGCAACAACAACGATGCTTCCTATTCCTTAGACATTGATAATCAAGGCAAAATATATGTTTGTGGCGGTACAACATCGGCAAACTTCCCTACCACTCCTTTGGCCTACAATACCACTTTCAATGGTGGCAGTACCGACGCGTTTATCTCCATTTTTTCCAATGATGGCACCAGTCTTATCGCTTCAACCTTCTATGGCTCAAATGCTTACGACCAATCCTATTTCATAAAGGTGGATAAAGACAATTGCCCTCACATTTTCGGACA
>JABUUQ010000002.1:215106-219278 GCA_021443125.1 Bacteroidales bacterium | reverse complement strand
GGCTATGCAATTCCAAATAGCGGGCAGTTTGTTGCAAAGTTCTCTCCATTGCTCGACACTCTTGTCTGGAGCACTGTCTTTGGCACTGGCAACGGCTTTATAAATATCTCTCCTTCAGGCTTTAATGTTGATATTTGTGGCAGAATCTATTGTTCGGGATGGGGAAGAGTTTTCAAATATATGGCAAGCAGTTTGGGCTATCTTTCTTTGGGAACAACAAATATGCAGACCACTCCCGACGCTTATATGACCACTACCGACGGGCAGGATTTCTATGTTATGGCCCTTGAACCCAACGCCACAAGTCTCAAATATGCTTCATTCTTTGGCGAAAACAGCTCGTCAGCCAACCAAGGTGCAGACCATGTAGACGGAGGCACTTCGCGATTCGACAGATACGGCAACCTCTACCAAACAATTTGTGCCTCATGTGGAGGTTCGCAGAATTTCCCTACAACAGACAGCGCCTGGAGTTCACAAAATCCTTCAACAAACTGCAATATGGCTTCATTGAAATTCAGTATTGCCAACGATTTTGCTGTGGCAGATTTCATTGTTCCCGAAGTTGCATGCAAGGATGTGGCGGTAAGTTTCGAAAATCGCTCAAGGGCAACGAGTTATCAATGGTTTTTTGGCGACAATACCACATCTACGGCAACAAATCCAACGCATACCTACACCGAAAGTGGCTTGTATGAGGTGAAACTGGTGGCTATGCTCAACGATGCTTGCAGAGAACGCGACACGATAACGAAAAATGTGCTTATTCTCTCTGATACAACCTATAGATTAGACACCCTATACACCTGTGCTTCAGTTCCTTTGCAGATAGGTATGAACTATTTCAACACTCAAGTCAACAACAACCTTGTTTTCCACTGGTATCCGCAGAATTTGGTGTCAGACTCCTCAATATCAAACCCTTATGCCACTATTTCTTCGCCAACCGAATTTACTTTGATAATAGACAATGGCGTTTGCAGTGATACATTGCATCAATACGTCGATTTGATAAATCTGAACAGCAATCTGCCCGACACAATCGAGTTTTGCTCTCTGCCATACACCTATTCCATACCAGCAAACAACGGAGTAAATGTTATTGCTTCTTGGTCAAGGGATTTCGATACTCTTTTGCCAGTGCAATATGCAGATAATGAAGTTATTATTACCGATACCAACAAATTTCTCTACATAAAATTCACTCAGGGCTCTTGCATAAATATCGATAGTGTTTGGTTGAGATTCAAGGGTTACGACTTTGTTTTGCAGACCTACGATGTTGGCTGTTCTATGAGCAATAACGGAAGGGCAGAGGTGGTGTCGCATAGTTTTGAAACCAATGTTCATTACACTTGGTCTTGTTCCAATCAGGATGTGTCTTCGGTTGAGAATTTGCAGGCAGGCACCTACACCGTTACTCTTAGCGACGAAAACGGCTGTTCCACTCAAAAAACTTTTGAAATCGGCACTGCATCCAACCTTAGCGTAGAGGTCTTGCAACAAAACAATTCTTGCCCAAACCTTAGCGACGGACAAATAACTCTGATAGTCAGCGGAGGCAATTTCCCCTACACTTATTCTTGGTCAAATCTTGCTACCGACAGCCTTATTACCAACCTTGCCGAAGGTGTCTATTCTTACTCCGTAAGCGATGCCTCTGGCTGTGAAATTCTTGGGCAAGTGCATATTCAGCCTTTGGATTCTGTGCAGATAAGTCTTTCACACACAGACAATAACTGTGATTTGGGATGTTCGGCAACAATAAACAGCCTTGTAAATGGCGGAAGCCTTCCATACACATACGAATGGAGCAACGGCGAAGCCACACCTGCGATTTACGACCTTTGCAACGGCCATTATTCTCTTTTGGTTACCGACGATAAAGGTTGCACTGCCAATGCAGAAACGGAAATAATCAACATAGATGCCTTTGCTAATTTTGTTGTTAATGCTTCTGCCACAGAGGTTTATGATGGCAACAAAGTAACCCTTGAAGCTTCTAACATCAGTGGCTTTGACTATTCATGGACGCCAAGCGAAAATCTTTCAAATCCTCATTCCTACATAACCACTGCAACTGTCTATCAAACAACAACCTATGTCGTTTATCTCACCGACAACAAGGGCTGCTCAAAAGAGGATTCCGTTACCGTATATGCCGAATATGTTCAATGCGAGCCTCCAAATATCTTTGTGCCAAATGTCTTTACTCCTAACAGCGACGGAAAAAACGACTTGATAAGAGTTAGTGGCGAATACATACAAAGCATAGATTTTGCAATTTACGACCGCTGGGGCGAAAAAGTCTTTCATACAACCGACCTTGCGGAATCTTGGGACGGAAACTTCAGAAACTCTCCTTGCCAGGCAGGCGTCTATTACTATAGATTAGAGGTAAATTGCTATGGTGGAAAGGTTTATCTTTCTGGAGGCGACATTACTTTAATACGATAGAAGGATGAAATCAAATAGAAAATACTATGTTGTCTGGGTGGGCAGAAAGGTTGGAATTTTCGACAATTGGCCCGATTGCAAGGCAAGTATAGATGGTTTCGAAAGAGCAAAATACAAATCTTTCAATACCTTTGCCGAAGCTGAATATGCATATAAAACACCTGGTTACGACTACAACAAAATAGCACACACTACCACTCAATCCAAAACTCAAAACACTGCTACACAACGCTTTACTCTTCCTGCCAACAGAGACTGCATAGGTTCTCGTTTGCCGATAATCGATGCTATAGCAACCGATGCAGCCTGCAGTGGCAACCCTGGCGTTATGGAATATCAAGGCGTTTATATAAAGACCGGCAAGCGTTTGTTTCACTACAAATCTGCTCTGGGGACCAACAACATAGGCGAATTTCTCGGTATAGTTCACGGGTTGGCTTTCCTGAAAAAACACAATTTGCCACAACCACTCTATACCGATAGCGTTAATGCAATAAAATGGGTGGAACAAAAGCAATGCAAGACTAAACTGCCTGAAAATGAGGCAACAAAAGACTTGTTTGATTATATTCGCAGGGCAGAGAATTGGTTGAGAAACAATACCTATACAACCGAAATAATCAAGTGGGACACAGACAATTGGGGCGAAATTCCTGCTGATTTTGGACGAAAATAGCCTTGAAAAACAAAACGCCATAATAATTTTTTCTTATGGCATTCTGATTGTTTATATCTTTGTTTTAATTTTTCGTATTGCCTTTGCTATTTAATTTTCGAGGGCTATTGCTTTTTGTCGTAATCGTACACTCCCTGCCAATGTTGTTTCAATTCTTCGCGTAACTGATTCTCTTTAGGGTTGTTGCATGGTTCGTAGAATTTTCTGCCTTGCAACTGGTCGGGAAGAAACTGTTGTTGAACAAAATTGCCTTCATACATATGAGCATACTTGTAGTCCTCGCCGTAACCTATCTGCTTCATGAGTTTTGTTGGAGCGTTCCTCAAATGAATAGGCACGGGCAAATCGCCACTGCGTCTCACCTCTGCCAAAGCCTCGTCAATGGCAAGATATGAGGCGTTTGATTTTTTGCAAGTAGCCAAGTATATTGCTGTTTGAGAGAGAGTTATCCTGCATTCTGGATAGCCTATTTTGTTGCAAGCCTCAAAGCACGCATTAGCCAAAAGCAAGGCGTTTGGGTTGGCGTTGCCTATATCTTCACTGGCAAGAATAACCATTCTTCTGGCAATGAACAAAGGGTCTTCGCCAGAGGCAATCATTCGGGCAAGCCAATAGACAGCACCGTTAGGGTCGGAACCTCGCAAACTCTTGATAAAAGCCGATATTATGTTGTAATGATTTTCGCCTTTCTTGTCGTAGGTTGAAAGGTTTTGCTGAATAATCATGCTGACATTCTCATTGCTCACCTCAAAGTCGCCTTTGTTTTGATTGCACACTATTTCAAAGGCATTCAACAACTTACGAGCATCACCACCACTTATTCTCAACAATGCTTCCGTCTGTTTGAGATTGATTTTTCGGTTTTCGGTTTGCTCTATGTAGTCTTTGGCTTTTTCAAGCAAGGCAATCAAATCGTCTTTCTCCAATTCTTGAAGTATAAACACCTGACAACGAGAAAGTAATGGCGAAATAACCTCAAAAGAAGGGTTCTCGGTTGTGGCACCAATAAGAGTTATTATTCCTTGTTCCACAGCACCCA
>JABUUQ010000002.1:206735-214472 GCA_021443125.1 Bacteroidales bacterium | reverse complement strand
GCAGCCAAAGTCAGGGTCGAAAGCCTCTATTACTTCGTTGGTATCCTTGTCGTAGATTAGCACATAGCCGTCGCCTTGCTGAGGATTTGCCCACCAAGAAAGTCCGTCGCAACCCTCATCCAAAACAATAAGATTGTAGTTTTTGTTGTCTTCCAAGTGTATCGCTTGCAGATATTCCTCATTATTGGAAAACTGACTCCTTTCATACACTATTCTTCCTTTGTCACCCTGTTCTGCAATCTTGTATCTGTCCCGTGCATCTTCGTTGGTTTTGAATGCAAGTACGAAATCTTTTGGCAGAATCAAAGTCTCTCTTTTTAGGTTAAAGTCTTCATCTTCAATGTAGTTATGTTCGTAATCCTTGTCTTTGATGAAGAAAATATCGTTGGCTATCTGATAACCTGCATCGCCTGAGTTATGGCCGTTGTAGTAGTCAAAATTCATGCGTATCTTCAATTTGCCATCCTTTACAAAAGGCGTCAAATCGTAATAATGCTCATCAACCTTAGTTCCTGGGCACCATGCAGCACGATTGTAAATCCATGTGCCTCCTTGTGGCTGTATAGGGTTGCAACCGCAGTCGTCCTTCCACACAGATTGAGATGCCACCAACTTTTCATTAACATAATAATAATAAGCCTTTTCCAAAAATTCTGCAGCGGCGTTGTTCTTGTCTCCACCATGGCCAGAAACTGTCATTCTTGCCAAAATACGCTGTGTGCCTTTTGGTATAATCAATTCTTTTTCAGGCAAAAACTCATCAATTGTTGAGTCCTCCCTGCCAAAAGGGAAATAACCAAAATATACATTCTTTGTATCTATGAATTGTGGTGCTTTCTTATGCTTTAAGTCGTTGAAAACAAAGTCGGTAGTGGCAAGAAAACCATCTTGATAACCTTCGTAGGAAACAATTATCTCAACGCTGTCATGCATCAAAGGAAGGTATTCTGTAATGTTCCAACTCCATATTTTGTCCCAAGTTTTTGCATTTTCACCTCTATTGTACCAGCCACTATAAGGCGTAATCATTCTGCCCAACTGAAAATTCAAAGTGTCGCCATCAACAACTTTTCGCATCACAACATTGATAGAATAATCCCAATCGGAACATTTTCCATCGGGACAGCCAAGGTGCAAATCCATACGAATATCGTGAATAGCCTTGTCTTTGATAGGGAAGAGTGTTTTTATGGAATACTCTTGTTTTGTCTCGAGATGGGTTTTGTTATGCACGATAAAATTGAACGAATCGCCTTGAGCACAGCCCAAAACACCACTGAAAACTGCAACAAAAACCAAAAATATCTTTTTCATAGTCTTGTATTCTTATTTTATATTTCTCTGTCTTACAACCTCATAGATAATAACTCCGGCAGCAACGCTTACATTCAACGACTCTATATTGCCAATGATTGGAATCTTGATAAGTTCGTCGCTCATCTTCAAAGCCTCCTTGCTTATGCCTTTGTCTTCTGCTCCCATAATGATTAGCGAAGGTTCTGTAAAGTTTTGGTCGGAATAAACATAGTTTGCTTTCTCCGATGCTGCAAAAATTTTTAACCCACACTGCTTCAGATAGTTCAGTGCAGTCTTTACATTCTTTATCTTGCAAATAGGAAGGCGTAGAAGAGCACCTGCAGAGGTTTTTACAGCGTCTTCGTTTATGCCTGCCGAGCCTTCTTCGGGAACAATAAGACAGGTTACTCCGGCACATTCGCAAGTTCTTGCTATGGCACCGAGATTTCTCACATCGGTAACGTGGTCGAGCATTACTATGAAAGGATTTTCACCCTTTTCCATGCTTTGTTCCACCACTTCTTCCAATTCTTTGTATTCCACCAAAGACGCAATAGCCACAACACCTTGATGATTGCCGCCACGAGCCAAAGAATTTAGTTTTTCAATAGGAACATACTGAATTTTAGCATATTGTCCGCTTGTTCTCAACTCTTCTTTGACACTTCTTATCGCATCGTTGGATATATTTGTCTGCAGCAAGATTTTTTCTATTGTCTTGCCACTTTTCAAAGCCTCAATGATAGGATGAACTCCGTAAATTATATTTTCTCTTGCCATAAAATTATTCTATTATTTTACCATCACTAATTACTAACTGTCTGTCGCACAATGCAGAAAGGTTGTTGGCATGTGTTACAATGACAAAAGTTTGGTGAAACTTCTCTCTCAACACAAAAAACAAGTCAAACAATGCTTTTGCATTCTTTGAGTCCAGATTTCCCGTTGGTTCGTCAGCCAAAATAAGTGCAGGAGAATTTATTAAAGCCCTTGCAATAGCCACTCTCTGCTGTTCTCCACCCGAAAGTTCGTTGGGAAAATTCTTTTCTTTGTCGGCAATTCCCAGAGTTTCAAATAGTTCCCTTGCTTTTGCCTCTGCCTCTTTTTTGTCTTTGCCATAGATGAGTGCAGGCATAATTGCATTTTCCAAAGCGTTGAACTCTGCCAAAAGATAGTGGAACTGAAAAACAAAACCTATCTCTTCGTTTCTGAATCTTGATAAGTCTTTGTCATTCAACTTTGTAACATCTCTGCCATTTATCAAAAGTTCGCCTTCGTCAGCCTTGTCCAAAGTGCCCATTATGTTCAAAAGCGTTGTTTTTCCAGCACCCGAAGCACCCGTAATGCTCACAATCTCAGAGTCTTTTATCTCAAAACTTATATCTTTCAAAACCTGCAACGAGTCGAAAGATTTGGAAATATGATTCAGTTTTATCATCTGTCTATGTTTTTGCTGTTAAATATCAAAGTACCGAAACTTATATTGAAATTCCAAGGGGAAGCGTTGTTTTCGCGTTGATGATAGGATACACCTGTGGAAAGAACGCCCAAAGGAGTGGAAATCACAAGTTTAGCCGAAAGAATTCCATAGATTTTATCAAACCAGTCGCTATACACTGCCAAATTTTTGTTGTCTGCAATAATTCTCCTTACTGGCAAAAAGGCGTAGGCACCCAATCTTACAGAAATATCTCCCAAAAAGTTGCTTCCAAAACTATAAACACCTTCCAACCCTTCTGCCAAGTATTGATTAGCCCTGTATTCTGGATAAAAACCTGTAAGTGTCTCTATTGTAGGAGTATATATGCCAGCATTTAGCAAACTTGCCTTTCTTGTATAGAACAAATCTTGTGTGGAAATGAACAATTCTGTGGCAGAACCCAAAGAAAATCTGTCTGTGAATTTTTTATAGAACTTGCCTTCCAATTTGCCTTGTATCCAATAGTGATTTTGTGCATATTGCGATTTTGTGGTGCTGAAATTGCCTGCATAGAACTTTTCATGACCTTGCACATAGTGTATTCTGAACATCGTTTGGCTGCCTTCCATTGGGAAAAGACTGTTATCCAAAGTGTTATGCTCGCCCAAAAGTGCCACAGTGTAGTGAGGAAAAGTGGTATGGTCGTTGGTATCGGTGTTGAGAATGACATCGTTCATGAAAAATTCGTCATCCACAAATCCATAGCCCACCTTTGCCACCAAACGCCCACGACGCGAAGATGCAATACCACACTTCAACAACACATTATTCTCTCTTTGAACTATATAGTTGGTTGCAGAGTACTCAAACAAAGCACTTCTGTTTCTGAAATAATTCCAACGATTGTAGTTTATCTCTGTTTCCAGATAGAAAGGCAGGGCACGATTAGGAACATCCATTCTAAGATTATACATGAACGAAGAATAGTAACGACCTAAATAGAAATTTGTTTTATGACGCCATGCCACATAGGAAATCGAATTGAAATCGGCACCAACGAAAAGGTTGCTTATAGGGTCGGAAGACAATATACCGCCTATCTTGAAATCCAAAGTCCTTTTCATAGTTATATCGAGCCTAAGTATGTAGTTGTCATTGTCTTCGTCGTAGAAAAGATATGGCTCCACCTTCTTTACATTAGGGTCGGAACAAAGTGAAAGATAGTTGTCTTTTATCTTCTCCATAGGAATCGCATCGTCTTCTGGCAAATTCCTCTCCAAAAGGTGTATAAAGTATTGTTTCTTGTCTTTTTCCACTCCCGAAATATAAATACGACTGAGCATTACCGAGCCTTTCTTTTTTGCAAAATCTTCTCGTCTGCTATTTATATATTCTTGAGAAACAGTATCTTGCAATCTTTGTTTTATTTTCTCGATGTTTCGTTTTGTTATATCGTAACCTCGTTGTATGCATTCTTCCTTATTGCCGAAATTCATAATGCCTATGTCGCTCATATCGGGTTCGAGCAACAAACTATTCTCTGCATCTATCTTGTAATCAGAATCGGAAGACACCATATTTTCTATATATAATATAAGGTCGTCCTCCTGAGGTGCATCAAAATTGTTGGCAACCTTTACACCCAAAACCATATCGGGATTGTAGAAATCTATCATCTCTTTGGCTGGAAAATTGTTGTAAATTCCTCCGTCGCACATTAGTTTGCCATCAATTTGAATAGGTGTGAAGAAGAACGGAAACGACATTGACGCTCTTATGGAATGCCCCAAATCGCCTTTGCGATAGGTAGTTGAGTTGTTGTCATTGATGTTTGTGGCTACGCAGAAATAAGGAATCATAAGGCTGTCGAACTTTGAATTGCACACCTTATTGGCTCCTGCAAAGATATCCAAAAATGCAAAATCCATCTGCACAGGGTCCACAAGACTCAACGGCAATTCTGCTTTGAATTTTTTGTCTATATTGAAACCCACTTTCAGTATTGAGGCGTCTTTCTTGCGTATGGTGTAGTAGGGTAGAAGTCGTTTGTCTATATTGCCCGAAAGCCACGAATCGAAATCTTTGGCAAAGAACAAATCTTCAATCTGTTGTGGAGAATAACCCGAAGCATAAAGACCTCCCACAATAGCACCCATACTTGTGCCGCTTATGTAGTCTATCCCTATGCCTTCTTCTTCCAACGCTTTCAGTACTCCTATGTGTGCCAAGCCTTTAGCACCGCCACCACTCAGCACAAGCCCCATGGTTTTCTTTTCTTGTGCCAATAGCGAAGTACCCGCAAGTATCAAAAGAACACAAACAACAAACTTTTTCATTCCTATTTATATATAATGCAGTTTAAGTGGCAAAGTTACGAATAAATCACCTAATTGCAAAATCAAAACCAACAAAACTTATTATATAATCCCCGCTTATGCAATACTCTCCACACAGGCACACAAAAAAAGAGTCCTCATTGCTGAGAACTCTTTTTGCCACTTGCGCAGCTATAACTTATTAACCTTTTCTTTCTGCAATAAGAATTTCAAGCATTTTTATTGCACTGTCAGAGATAACTGTGCCAGGTCCGAATACGGCTGCAACGCCTGCATCGTAAAGGAATTGATAGTCTTGTGGAGGTATAACACCGCCAGCAGTAACCATAATATCCTCTCTGCCAAGTTTCTTCAATTCTGCAATAACTTGAGGGATAAGTGTTTTGTGTCCTGCTGCCAAAGAGCTTACGCCAAGGATATGAACGTCGTTTTCAACAGCTTGTTTTGCACTTTCCTCTGGAGTTTGGAACAATGGGCCCATATCAACATCGAAACCTATGTCTGCATAGCCTGTTGCCACAACTTTTGCTCCACGGTCGTGGCCGTCTTGTCCCATTTTTGCAATCATTACTCTTGGTCTTCTGCCTTCCAAAGCCTCGAATTCCTTGACAAGTTCTTGAGCTTTCTTGAACTTATCGTTGTCTTTTGTTGCCTGACTATACACGCCTGAAATCAAATTTATTTTTGCTTTATATCTTCCAAAATGTTTTTCACAAGCATCGGAAATTTCACCCAAAGAAGCATGTTTTCTTGCACAATCAATACTCATTTCCAATAGGTTGCCCTTGCCTGATTCTGCAACGTTAGACAATGCTCTCAAAGCACTTTGAACCTCGTCTTCGTTTCTTGTAGCACGCAATTCTGCCAATCTCTTTATCTGAGATTCTCTAACTGCTGTGTTGTCTATTTCCAATGTGTCTATAGAAGCTTCGTGATCCAATCTATACTTATTAACGCCAAGGATAGTGTCTATGCCAGCGTCTATTCTTGCTTGTTTTCTTGCTGAAGCCTCTTCGATTCTCATCTTAGGAATACCGCTTTCGATAGCTGCAGCCATACCGCCAAGTTTTTCAACTTCTTGAATATGTCCCCAAGCTCTGTGTGCAATCTCGTGAGTAAGACTTTCCACATAGTAGCTTCCAGCCCATGGGTCAAGAGAACGGCATACGTTGGTTTCTTCCTGAATATATATTTGTGTGTTTCTTGCAATACGTGCAGAGAAATCTGTAGGCAATGCAATAGCTTCGTCCAAAGCGTTGGTGTGAAGAGATTGTGTGTGTCCCAATGCAGCACCCAAAGCCTCTATACAAGTTCTGCCCACGTTGTTGAATGGGTCTTGTTCTGTAAGAGACCATCCAGAAGTTTGTGAGTGAGTTCTAAGTGCAAGAGATTTAGGATTTTGAGGGTTGAATTGGCTGACAAGTTTTGCCCAAAGCATTCTTGCTGCTCTCATCTTTGCAATCTCCATAAAGTGATTCATACCTATAGCCCAGAAGAAAGAAAGTCTTGGAGCAAATTGGTCAACAGACATGCCTGCATTAACGCCTGCTCTCAAATATTCAAGACCGTCTGCCAAAGTGTAAGCCATTTCGATATCTGCTGTAGCACCTGCTTCTTGCATATGGTAGCCAGAGATAGATATTGAGTTGAACTTAGGCATGTTCTTAGAGGTATATTCAAAGATATCTGCAATAATCTTCATTGAAGGTTTAGGAGGGTAGATATAAGTGTTTCTAACCATGAATTCCTTCAAGATATCGTTTTGTATAGTACCTGCCAATTGTTCTTGCTTAACGCCTTGTTCTTCAGCTGCAATGATATAGAAAGAAAGTATAGGAAGAACGGCACCATTCATAGTCATTGAAACAGACATTTTGTCCAAAGCAATCTGGTCGAACAAAATCTTCATATCCAATACGCTATCAACAGCCACACCAGCCTTGCCCACATCGCCCACTACTCTTGGGTGGTCAGAGTCATAACCTCTGTGAGTTGGAAGGTCGAATGCAACAGACAAACCTTTTTGGCCTGCTGCTATGTTTCTTCTATAGAATGCGTTACTTTCTTCTGCAGTTGAAAATCCTGCATACTGGCGGATAGTCCAAGGACGCATAACATACATTGTGCTATAAGGTCCTCTAAGGAAAGGAGCAACACCTGCTGCATAGTTCAAGTGTTCCATACCTGCAAGGTCGTCTGGGCCATAGACAGGTTTTACAGGAATTTGTTCGGGTGTCATCCAATTTTTTTCGTTGCGAACTTCTTGTTCCCATTTGCGAAAATCTATGTGATTTTCAACGCCTTTGAAGTCCACATTTGTAAAATCTGGTCTCATTAGATAACTGTTTTTATTTCTTATTGTCGTTATTTTTCTCAATAAATTCGAGTTGCAAAGATATCAATTTATCTTCAAACGTGCAAATATTTTTCAATCTTTTCTCTCCTTAATATAAATATATGGCGATTTTCAGGCACTTGCGTCAAACAAAGTTTTCTTTTTCCAAAAATTCTTTTTCTTTTCTCAAAACTTGCTTCCAAGGCCTCCAAAAGCCCAAAATACCGCCCTGAAATGCAAAAATCTGCCACAAAGTCAAAAAATAATTAGTTTGTAAATCAACAGTTTAGCAAATAATTTACAAATAAATTGAGAAAAAGTTTGGTGGGGAAGATAAAAGGTTGTAATTT
>JABUUQ010000002.1:202830-205070 GCA_021443125.1 Bacteroidales bacterium | reverse complement strand
AAGTCGTAACAAGGTAGCCGTACCGGAAGGTGTGGCTGGAATACCTCCTTTCTAGAGATGCCCAAGAGGCATTGACAAAAAGGACTTCGGACTGAAAGGCATTCATTCCGCTATCTCTCAACATCCCTTCAGATAGGGATTGGGCGAAAGAGATTTCCCCAAATCCTCCGGAGCGCTGAAGAAAAGGGAAACCGAGTAGGGGACTCCACCCCGGAAGGCTGTACCTGCGCAGAGAACTTTGACATATTGGAAAAAGAGACATATAAGAGATACAAGAGAAGTAATCGAAAGATTACAGCTTAGAATTCAAACGTAGTGATTATAGAAAATAATCAAAACTTTTACAATTCAACTCGAGACGAGAAAGTTAAGTAAGAGCGTACGGGGGATGCCTAGGCTCTCAGAGGCGAAGAAGGACGTGACAAGCTGCGATAAGCCGCGGGGAGGAGCAAATATCCCGAGATCCGCGGATTTCCGAATGGGGCAACCCGTCATCTGGAAGAGATGACACCTTATAAAGGAGCTAACGCAGGGAACTGAAACATCTAAGTACCTGCAGGAAGAGAAAACAACAGTGATTCCGCAAGTAGTGGCGAGCGAACGCGGAACAGCCCAAACCGACGGTGTTACGGCACCGTCGGGGTTGTAGGACCACGCCATCGCACATTGGATCTTTAGGGGAACGCTCTGGAAAGGGCGGCCGCAGACGGTGACAGCCCGGTACCCGAAAGAGATTCAAGGCGTAGTGGTATCCTGAGTAGGGCGGGGCCGGAGAAACCCTGTCTGAAACCGGCGGCACCATCCGCCAAGGCTAAATACTCCTGAGAGACCGATAGTGGACCAGTACCGTGAGGGAAAGGTGAAAAGAACCCCGAACAGGGGAGTGCAATAGAACCTGAAACCGTGCGCTTACAAGCGGTCGGAGCAGCAATATGCTGTGACGGCGTGCCTTTTGCATAATGAGCCTACGAGTTGCTTCTCACTGGCGAGGCTAAGCGACAGCAGTCGCGCAACCGAAGCGAAAGCGAGTCCGAACAGGGCGTTTAGTCAGTGGGAGCAGACGCGAAACTTTGTGATCTACCCTTGGCCAGGCTGAAGGCGCGGTAACACGCGCTGGAGGGCCGAACCAATAAGCGTTGAAAAGCTTCTGGATGAGCTGAGGGTAGGGGTGAAAGGCTAATCAAACTGAGAGATAGCTCGTACTCCCCGAAATGCCTTTAGGGGCAGCCTGGGGACAGTCTTCGAGAGGTAAAGCTACTGATAGGATGCGGGGGCTTCGCCGCCTACCAATTCCTGACAAACTCAGAATGCTCGAAGATGATTCCCCGGAGAGAGGCGGCGGGTGCTAATATCCGCTGCCGAGAGGGCAATAACCCAGACCCACGGCTAAGGTCCCGGAATTTGCGCTAAGTTGAACAAACGTGGTTACACTGCAGTGACAGCTAGGATGTTGGCTTGGAAGCAGCCATACATTTAAAGAGTGCGTAACAGCTCACTGGTCGAGCGGTGTTGCATGGATGATGAACGGGCATAAGCGCAGTACCGAAGCCTGGGAATACATAGTATTGGTAGGGGAGCATTCCAGCGGCGGTGAAGGTTCTTCGTGAGAAGGGCTGGAGCCTCTGGAAAAGCAAATGTAGGCATAAGTAACGATAAGGAGGGTGGGAAACCCTCCCGCCGAAAGACCAAGGTTTCCTGAACAACGATAATCGGTTCAGGGTTAGTCGGGTCCTAACGATAAGCCGAAAGGCGAGGCGGATGGACAGCTGGTTAATATTCCAGCACCGGCGAGGGGTCCGACGGAGTGACGGAGAAGTGGAAGTCCCGCGCGCTGACGGAAATGCGCGTTGAAGGGCGTAGGAGAGCCGGGGAGGCAAATCCCTCCGGTGTTTCTGAGACCCGATAGTACCGGGAGCCTTCGGGCAAACGGATAGCGGACCTAATCATACTCCCAAGAAAAACTCCTAAGGTGTGCCCTTCGCCGCCCGTACCGGAAACCGACACAGGTGGTCGAGGAGAGAATCCAAAGGCGCTCGAGTGATCCGTGGCTAAGGAACTAGGCAAAATAACCCTGTAACTTCGGGAGAAAGGGTCCTCCTGTAAAGGAGGCGCAGAGAAATGGCCCAGGCGACTGTTTAACAAAAACACATGGCTTTGCTAAATCGAAAGATACTGTATAAGGCCTGACACCTGCCCGGTGCCGGAAGGTTAAGAGGAGATGTCACCGCAAGGGAAGCATT
>JABUUQ010000002.1:199636-202526 GCA_021443125.1 Bacteroidales bacterium | reverse complement strand
CCACCTCCAACCCTCGCGAACAATGCACCATTCGCCACCCCCACAACACCCCCTAACTCCTAACACTCCACCCCCACAACCATACCTAACCCCCACACCTCCTAATACCCCACCTCCAACCCTCGCGAACAATGCAGTGCTCACGCAAGTTTAGAGTGCGGCAGCCGAGTAAAGTAACGAAGTTACCGCGAACGATGCAGTACTCACGCCACAAATCACGGAAATTTTTTTCACAAATCACGGAATTTTTACACCCGCGAACGATGCAGGGTTTTGATGAAAATTGGCAACAGAATTCGCTGTCTGTGAAAAAATTCGTATCTTTGCCCCTTAACAAATAAATCTTATTGATTATGAAGCGAATACTATTTTCAATCTGCCTTGCTATTTCTTGCTTGGCTATGGCACAGAATGAGTATCAGGACCTTAGCGTCAATGCCATCAATCGTCTCGACAATCACAACGATTTTTTTATTTTCGAGTCTAAAGCTTTGGCACTGAAGAATATAAAGGAAAAATCACAAAACTATATCTCTTTGGCTGGCAAGTGGGATTTTCAATGGGTGGCAGACCTTACTCAACGCAATACTGAGTTCTACAAACTTGATTATAAGAAAGATAGCACATGGACAAAGATGTCCGTACCTGGTATTTGGGAACTTAACGGCTTTGGCGACCCTGTCTATCTGAATGTTGGCTTTGCTTGGCGTGGTCATTTCGACAACAATCCTCCACAAGTGCCCGTAAAAGACAATCATTCAGGTTCTTACCGCAAAGAGATAGAGATTCCATCGCAGTGGCAAGGGCAGAGAATTGTGGCACATTTTGGCTCTGCCACCTCTTGCATCTACCTTTGGGTAAATGGCCAATTCGTTGGTTATAGCGAAGATAGCAAGACGGCAGCGGAGTTCGACATCACCAAATTTGTTCACGAGGGCAAGAATTTATTTGCCTTTCAGATTTTGCGTTGGTGCGACGGCTCCTATTGCGAAGACCAAGATTTTTGGCGTCTTTCAGGCCTTGCCCGCGACTGCTATCTCTACACCACAAAAGCAGAGCAATTCGTTGAGGATGTTATACTTACAACCAAACTCAGCGACGATTTCAACACTGCCAGCCTAAGCCTTGAACTCAAAGGCAACGAGGGCCAAGTGCAGTGTTTTCTTTTAGACCAAAAAGGCAAGCAAGTTGCTAAGGTTGAAGCATTTGGCAACAAAATAGACTTTGCAGACCTTGCCAATCCACACCTTTGGAACGCCGAAGAGCCCTATCTCTACACACTTTTGATTTCAACATCCAAAAAAGAGTGGATGATGCAGAAGGTTGGATTTTGCCGTAGTGAAGTGAAAGACAACAACTTACTCATCAATGGCAAGCCAGTTTTAATCAAAGGTGTCAATCGTCACGAGATGAGTGCCAACGGTGGTTATCTTGTGAGCAAAGAGCAGATGTTGGAAGATGTAAAACTTCTCAAAAAGTTCAATATCAACGCAGTACGCACCTCACACTATGGCAACGACCCTTATTTCTACAGCCTTTGCGACGAGTATGGCATCTATGTGGTGGCAGAGGCTAACCAAGAGAGCCACGGCTTCTACTACGACAAAACGGCTCCATCGGCACAGCAATCATTTGAAAAACAAATACTTGAACGCAATCTTCACAATCTGCAATCTCACCGAAACCACCCTTCAATAATTGTGTGGAGTTTGGGCAACGAAACGGCAGACAGCAAGAATTTCGCCAAGGCTAAACAACTGATTAACAGTCAAGACGCTCGTCCTGTGCAGTGGGAGAGGGCCTATGGCGGCGAAACAACCGACATCAATTGCCCAATGTACCTGACGCCCGAGGCATGCGAAAATTACGCTAAAAAATCGCAGCAAAAGCCTCTGATTCAGTGCGAATACGCTCATGCAATGGGCAATAGCGCTGGCGGCGGCATGAAAGATTATTGGGATTTGGTGCGAAAATATCCTTTGTTTCAGGGCGGTTTTATATGGGATTTTGCCGACCAAGCCCTTCACGGCACCGACTCTAACGGCTTGAAAATCTTCACTTATGGCGGCGACTACAACACCTACGACCCTTCCGACAACAATTTCAACTGCAACGGAATTTTCTTTGCCGACCGTCGCCCAAATCCAATGGCGTATGAGGTAAAGTATTGGTATCAAAGCATTTGGACAGAACTTCTCGACGAGCCAACAGGACAGATAACTGTGAAGAACGAGAACTTTTTCAAAAATCTCGACAATGTGAAACTTTTGTGGAGTGTGGAAAATTGCGAGAATTTCGAGCATAAAATTTTGCAAAAAGGTGAGATAGAGCAACTTGCCATTCTTCCTCAACAAAGAACCGCCTACACTCTGAACTACAAAACCAACGATGCACAAGAAAACCTGTTGAATATTTTCTATGTGCTGAAAAACGATGAAGGCTTGTTGAAAAAGGGCGATACCGTTGCATATCAGCAGTTTATACTTGCACCAACGCAAACAAGCAAAGCCACACCAAAGCGAACAAGCAACTTGAAACTGGAGAAGTTCGGCAAGAAATACAAGGTGTCCAACTATATGCTTTGCGTTGAGTTTGCCGACAACGGATTTATCTCTAAATTAGACTATTACAACGATGCAATGCTGGGCAAGGGCACACAACTTCAACCATATTTTTGGCGTGCTGTAACCGACAACGATATGGGTGCAAGCCTGCAAAGACGCTACCAGCAATGGAAAAACCCAAGTTTCGAACTGCTAAATATCTCTCCAACAACCTATTGCGACAAAATAATCATCAACGCCACCTACAAAATCCAAGAGATTGCATCGGCAAAATTGCAGATAACCTACACCATTCACAACGACGGCTCAATAGATGTGAAACAAGT
>JABUUQ010000002.1:196461-199626 GCA_021443125.1 Bacteroidales bacterium | reverse complement strand
ATGAATCGGTTAGCGATATGTTCCGTTTTGGTATGCGATTGAAAATGCCAAAGAAATTCCAAAACATAAAATACTATGGTCGCGGCCCTGTGGAGAACTACGCCGATAGAAAACATTCTCAACTCCTTGGCGTTTATTCTCAGACAGTTAGCCAACAATTCCACCCTTATGTACGCCCACAGGAAAGCGGTTTGAAATCCGATGTACGCTGGTGGCAACAAACGGCTGAAAACACTGGTATAGAGATACTTGACAACAACGCCAAAGGTCTTCAAATCTCATGCTTGAACTATGCCGTTGAAGATTTGGACGAAGGCGATAGCAAAAAACAGCGACACCCAGAGCAAATTGCTGAAGATAAGTACATTAACCTTATTATCGACTCCAAACATGCAGGTCTTGGCGGCGTGAATACATGGGATAGGGATGCAGGTGCTTTGCCACAATATCGAGTGCCAGCTCAGCAAAATGCACTCTCTTTCACCCTTCAACCATTTAGAAAACAATAAGGCAGAGGATTTTTTACTCCCCTGCCTTTTGTTCAATTTGCTTTCGGAATTTTGCCTTTTATTGCTGTAAGCCTGTGATTTCCAAGTTCTTTTCCACTACAGGCACAGTCTTCAAACTGCGTGTGAAAGCCACTGAAGGATAGAATCGGCAAGTAACCCTTTTGACCGTTTCTGGCGTAACCTGACTCAAAGTGTTCATCGCTTGCGCCTCAATTTTTGGTATAAAGTGCCCAAGATAAGGCAGTTTCACCGCTTGACCGTTCAAAATATGACGAGAAACAACTATCTCGAAAGCCTTCAAACAAGCCAAAACATCTGGATAAGAAACTGTGCTTGATTCTGAAACTTCTTTCGCAAGTCCATCAATATCAATGTCTTGCTCTCTAAATAATCTTGCCAAATACTTTATTCCTGGTTCTGCACCCACCATGATTTGGCGTTTTACTCTTACGTATTCGATTGCCATAATGCTTAAAGTTTTTTTTGTTAATTAAATTTTTGTTTTCTAAGGCTGAAAATTCGACTGTCAGACGTCATAACTATCTCATTTTCATAATACAAAGATACAACTTTTTCTCCACATAGCCAACAATTTTACAAGAAAAGTTTTCAACAATCGCTGTTATTTTGCACTTTTTTTCCAAAAAATTTTGCACCTTTGCAGATGATATTTTTGACGTAAAATATCTGTTATGAATTGATTTGGGAAAATATGACAATACATCTTTATGTATCGTTGTTTTTTTTCGCATCGTTTAAGAATAAAAAAATTTAGAGAAATATGAGCAACTTAATGAGTATTAATGAGTTAATGACGCATTGCGCAACAAATTTGATAGAGGTTCTAAATGAGAAAGAAATTTTGGTGAACAATCAGCCTAACCCCGAGATTTTCACCACAAAGCGTTCAGTATCAGTGCTTATCGCCTTGCTCTACGAGTATCTTCACCAAACCGACAAAACAGGTTTCAAATACACCACAGGCATACAATGGAAAAAATTCCTTGCCTTTTTCAACCTTCTGGGCGACAATCCACAAAAGGCAATCAAATGTTATTCAGGGGCTTGGCACGACAACCACAGCACCTCCAACACCACAAGAATGGTAGTTGATTTGCTCTCCGACGCCTTGAATTGCAGGTTCGAAATCGAGGGCAACGACATAGAAATTTACCCCCGAAAAAAATAAACCAACAAATAAACTGCATCGTTCGGCAACTTCGTTGCTTTACTCGGCTAACGCAGTGCAGAGTTCATGGGTGTAGGAATTTGCATAACTTTCTCTCTTCGTGAGTATTATCTCTTTTTAGAGTCTATAAATTCGCCTAATTGTTTATATTCGCGAACAATGCACTGTGGCAACCGAAGAAAGCAACGAAGTTGCNAATAGATTAGAAGCATAGCCTCTGCCACCTGCCTATCGTCGTAGGGATTGACCACAAGAGCCGCATCCGACGCAACCTCTGGCATGGATGTAAGGTTGGAAGTTATAACCGCTGTGCCACTTTGAAAAGCCTCCACAATAGGAATTCCAAAACCTTCGAACAACGACACAAACAACAATCCCAAAGACGCACCAGCAATTTGAGCAACCTTTTCTTTTTCCAGCCTGCCCAAGAAAATTACATCGTTTTTGTGGTGCATTTGATTGAAAGCCAACTCAATATCTTTGTCCCACCATTTTTTGTTGCCTATTATTAGCAATTTGACCTCACTCTTTGACTCTTGCTTGAAAATATCGAAAGCACGAAACATTCCCTCCAAATTCTTACGCTTGTGCAATGCTCCAACAAAATAGAAATAATCTTTGCCAGAGGTGTATTGCTGTTTTATTTGTTCTCTAACTTCCTCTGCCAAAGGTTTGTAGCACTCATTGGCAGCATTATACACCACATCTATTTTGCTTTGCTCCACCTGCATGGATTGTGCGATATCCTGCTTGCTAAATTCCGACACAGTAACGATTCTGGCACACTTTTTTGCATTCAAAGGGAAATACTTCATAAAATATTTTTGATGCCCTTTGTTGCCGATATATGAGGTATTATGCATGAAATTAAGGTCGTGAATGGTGCAGACCATAGGCACCGAAGACAATTTCGGCAAATAGTTTTCGGGAGAGAAAAACACATCTATCTTGTATTTTTTGCAATAGAAAGGCAAAAGCCAGTCGAAATATATTTGCCACAACACTGGATGCCTTGCCTGCACAGGAAGCACCACAGGTTTCACATTCTTGGCAAATACGAACTCCTTGGCATATTTTCTGTCGAAAAAGAATACAAACTCATCATCGGGATGATTTTGCACCATTCTTTTCAACAACTGCTCGGAAAAATGGCCTATACCTTCCAACTTTCCCTGCAACAATAGCCTTACATTTACACCTATTCTCATTTTTCCTCCACCTCTAACTTTTGCAAATATACAACATTTTTTTTATTACACAGGCAACTTCGGCAACTTCGGTAACTTCGTTACTTTTTTCGGCTACCGCAGTCTATATTCGCGAACAATGCACCATTCACGGCATCGTTGATGCTTTACTCGGCTGCCGGCAACTTCGTTGCACTTTTCGGCTGACGCACTCCACACTCGCGACACTGGCAAGGTTATAGCCTTTGAGCAAATCAACAAAAATGCCATAAAATCCAAA
>JABUUQ010000002.1:195037-196205 GCA_021443125.1 Bacteroidales bacterium | reverse complement strand
AGAGTACGTACATAAAAAAACAAGTTTTATGTACTACTCCTCTATCAATTAAGATGCGTTGGTGGGTAATTCTATATAGTGCACCATCCAACCAACGCTTTTTCGAAACTGCTGAAAATCTCTGCAACGCTCAGTAACTTCGTTACTTTACTTGGCTACCGCAGTGTAAAACCTTTCTACTCTGATAATTACTGCATCGTTCGGCATCGTTGATGCTTTACTCGGCTGACGCACTGCATTGTTCGCCACTATGAAAGGAGCAAACTCTATACTCGCTAACAATACAGCGACTTGACAAGCTGGTGAAGGCAAGCATTGAGAAAAACGCACAGATGCAACAAAATATCGCTACAAATTTAGAGTCTGCGTTAGAGGAAAAGGCGAAAGCAAAGAAAAGCGACAAGGAAGATAATGTTGTGCTTTACTCTATTGAGGATGAAGGGGAAGATATAGAACAAGAGCAAGAAAAACAAAAGATTGGTAATGCAGTTGTTGGATTGCTTCGTAAAGCTGGTATTGATGTAAGGACTGACAAAGAGGAAATGCAGAAAATACTAAATGATGGAGATATATTGTTAGCAAAAAAACTTTCTAATCTTCAAAATGCTGAAAATATTATTAAGTCTTGGTTAGAAAACCAGAGTCTCCACAAAACTTTTGTATTAGAACTTCCACAAATAACAAAAGACCTTATTCGCAAACGCATAGGTATTAGTGTAGATAACCATATAATTACTTCTGATGGAATACGCCATGGATTGAAAAATCATGGAGTAAATGGAAAGAAATTAAAAGATACAAGTATTCCTATTCGTGTAGAGGATGCACAACTTATTCCTTATATTATGACAGCACCTGATAGAATAGAAAAAGGTTCTATTGATAATATCGGACGAGATAGTATAAGATTTATTAAGACTTTATCAAATGGTGTTGTAGTTGTTGTTGAGAAAGAAAACATAACAAACCCAAATGATATGGAAACCATAAACATTTGGGCTGAAATGCCTTCGTCTAATGTCACCAATGCGTATGCAAAACATAACCTTGGAGCCACGTCCGAAACCGTCACCATTAGCATAAAAGACGCTACAAAAATACGAAAAGATGCTGAAAATGCAATAGAAAAGGATAATTATTTGCAGAAGATGACTGTTTGGCATGGTTC
>JABUUQ010000002.1:191441-194294 GCA_021443125.1 Bacteroidales bacterium | reverse complement strand
AAAATTCTATAAAATGCTTGGCAACAGGGTTGGATTTGTGCTGTCTTTGCTATGCAGCAGGGAACAAAAAAAGCTCCACGGAGTACGCAGAGCATTAGTTGAAACTTCGGCTTATAGCCTTATTGTGAAAAGCTTAATTTGTTCTTTTGTTGGGTGCAAAATTACAACATTATTTTTAATTGACAAGAAAAAAATAAAAAAAATATTATTATGGCAACAATTTTAGGACTGGATTTAGGAACAAATTCTATTGGTTGGGCTGTCAGGGATACCAACAAAGCAGACACATTGCAAGAGCAGATAACATCTTTTGGCGTTACTCGTTTTGATGAAGGAGTAGGCAAGGACAAGACTGGCGAATATTCTTTTGCAGCACAAAGAACATCTTTTCGCTCTGCCAGAAGGTTGTATCAATCAAGAAAATACAGAATTTGGGCAACATTGGAGGTGTTGATAAAGCACAATCTTTGTCCGCTGTCTATGGAAGATTTGGACAGGTGGAGAAAATACGACAAGGAGAAAGGTTTGAAAAGAGAGTATCCTGCCGACGCCGAAGCGTTTGAACAATGGGTAAGGCTCGATTTCGACAACGATGGCAAGCCAGACTTTGTGAATCCTTTTGAGATAAGGCATTTGCTTGCAACTCAACAATATACCTTCCAAAACGAAAAAGAGAGGTATATGCTGGGCAGAATGCTCTACAACATAGCACAACGCAGAGGTTTTCGTTCCAGCAAGGGCGAGACGATAGCATCGCAGGAAGATGCAGATTTGGCAGATATGAGTGCTATTTCTATGAAGCAGTCGGAGATAAAAAAGAGCAAGGAACTCAACGACTACATGGAGAAAAAACAGCAGGAAGGCATAGAGTTCCACACCATAGGTTCGGCTTTGTATTCTCTAACTCAGGAGGGTTACAGGGTGAGAAAAGACTATCCAACCGTGCGTTCTTCCTATCTTGAAGAAATAAACTATGTGTTTGATTTTCAGAATGCTTTGTCTGTGGATTCCGATTTGTACAAAGAGGCCACAAAAGCAATTTTCTATCAAAGACCTTTGCGTTCGCAGAAAGGCAATGTGGGCAAATGCACCTTGGAACCCAAAAAAAACAGATGTTCGCAAACTCATCCCGATTTTGAGTATTTTCGCACATGGTCTTTGTTGAACAACATCAAATACAAAACAAATAAAGATGACAGCAAAGAGGAGTTTGAGCCTATACCTTTGAAACTGAAAGAGCAATTATATCAAAAAACTATAAAGGCAAGCAATTTGAAATTTGCTGATTTCAAAGAAGATATGATTAAGTTTTTGGGCTTGAACGAAGAAAAGGCAGCATTCAATTACAACGACGCCACAAGCATCTCGGCAAGCAAAATAACCTACTATCTTCAAAAACTTTTGGGTGAGGATTGGCGACACCAAACAATAGCAAGCAAAAAAACAAAAGTGAATAAAACAACTGGCGAAGAATACACAATAACATATAATTGGGAAGATTTGTGGCATATTTGTTTCAGTTTCGACGATCCAGAATGTGTTTTGGAGTTTGCCAACAGTTTGAATTTGGATGAAAAGCAGGTGCAAACTCTCTGCACTATGTGGAAAAACACCTCACAAGGCTATGCAATGCTTAGTTTGAAGGCGATAAGAAACATCAACAGATTTCTTGCCTTGGGCCTCATTTATTCTCATGCGGTGCTATTGGCAAAAATTCCCGACATAATGGGCGAAAACAAGTGGAACGAATACAAAGACCAGATAATAATGGATTTTCTTGAACAGCAAGAAGATATTGCTTATCAGAAAATGATAAACAAGATAACCAACTCTTTGATTGCACAATATTTTGTGTCTGAGGAACATTCTGCCAAACACAATTGGGACTACACTCTTACCGACTACGACCACAAAGATATAAGAAAAGCATGCGAAAAATGCTTTGGAAACAAGACATGGGCAGAAAAAACCGAACAAGACAGAGAAGAGATAATTGCCTTTGTAACAAAGAAATACCAAGAATTTTTCAGTACTAATCCTAGAGATTATTGCAAAACGCCAAAGCAGGGCGAAAAGCTGCAACGATATCTTTTGGACACTTTTGCATTCTTGAACGAAAAAGATGTAGAGTTGCTTTATCATCCTTCGGAGGTTAGTTGCTATTCACATGCAGAAACAGAAAAATATATTGTTGATGACAAAGTTTTTGTAGGTTGTTTGTTGGGTAGTCCAAGAACCAATTCTTTCCGCAATCCTATGGCAATGAGAATGTTGTTTGCCTTGAAGAAACTTGTCAACGACTTGTTGAAGGCTGGCAAGATAGACAACGACACCAAAATAGTAATAGAGACGGCAAGGCAGTTGAACGACGCCAATCTTCGTTGGGCAATAAAGCACTACAACGATGAGAAGGAGAAGGAAAATGCAGAGATAATAAAAATTTTGCAAGAATACAAGCAGCCAATAGATAGCGAACTGCTTAGGGAAAAGGTGAAAATTGCAATAGACAACACATCTATGGAGTTGAAAACCAGCAATAAAGAGGCAGACAACAGATTCGGTGCAGAGTTGGAAAAATTCATATTGCTGAAAGACCAAAAATTCACTTGCATGTACACTGGCAAAACCATCTCTATTGAAGGCTTGTTGGGCGACAATCCACAATTCGACATAGAACACACTTTGCCTCAAAGCAAGGTGCTCAACAATTCTCTTGCAAACAAAACCATTTGCGACTCCTACTACAACAGAAACATAAAGAAAAACATTCTGCCTGTGGATTTGCCAAACTACGATAGGGACTACACCCACACAAACGGCACAACCTACACAGCCATAAAACCAAGACTAAAG
>JABUUQ010000002.1:182543-188249 GCA_021443125.1 Bacteroidales bacterium | reverse complement strand
AAAGTTGTAAAAGAACGAGCAAAGTTACAAAAAATTAAGCAATTCACAACTTCAATTCCCTTGATTATCTTGGTGACATGGTTGTAAAAGAACGAGCAAAGTTACAAAAAATTAAGCAATTCACAACCGACGACGTCAATTATCATTGGCAGATGATGTTGTAAAAGAACGAGCAAAGTTACAAAAAATTAAGCAATTCACAACTGAATCTTCAGTGATATGAAGATGAGTTGTGTTGTAAAAGAACGAGCAAAGTTACAAAAAATTAAGCAATTCACAACAAGATGCTTGGAATTATCTTATTAATAAATGTTGTAAAAGAACGAGCAAAGTTACAAAAAATTAAGCAATTCACAACCACAGAGCCAAAAACTATTGTCCTAAGAGTGTTGTAAAAGAACGAGCAAAGTTACAAAAAATTAAGCAATTCACAACATTAGGCTGAATTGTGTTGATAATATCAATGTTGTAAAAGAACGAGCAAAGTTACAAAAAATTAAGCAATTCACAACCGGTTCAGTATATGATAAATCTAATAATGAGTTGTAAAAGAACGAGCAAAGTTACAAAAAATTAAGCAATTCACAACCATCTCATAGGATTTGAACTGTTTGACAGGTTGTAAAAGAACGAGCAAAGTTACAAAAAATTAAGCAATTCACAACTTGAACAGTGTTTAGCTTTGTTTTCTCAGGGTTGTAAAAGAACGAGCAAAGTTACAAAAAATTAAGCAATTCACAACATGACCAGCGACATCCATCATCTGCCACCAGTTGTAAAAGAACGAGCAAAGTTACAAAAAATTAAGCAATTCACAACTTGAGCTCATCATTGTGCTTGCTTATATCTGTTGTAAAAGAACGAGCAAAGTTACAAAAAATTAAGCAATTCACAACATCGCCACATCTTTCCCGTTAATATAGTCGGTTGTAAAAGAACGAGCAAAGTTACAAAAAATTAAGCAATTCACAACATGTGAAAGTAGAGTATTTTTTCTACACAGGTTGTAAAAGAACGAGCAAAGTTACAAAAAATTAAGCAATTCACAAATCTAATTTCTCTCTGAGGTACACAAGTTCGTGGTATAAACTCGTTGCTTGTTCTGTCGCGAATGCCAACGCCCACTCTTGGTAGTCCATAAACAGACCAGTTTTATGATCGTAGTACTCGCTTTCCCACAAATCATGTAATTCGGAATACACCTCGTGTGGATTATTGCCGTAGCAGTCAACTACCTCGGAGCCACATTCGTGTATAAGTTTCTGTTCCCAGTCATCGCGATCGCTTCCAGGATTTTCTAAGAGAACCTCAAACGCAATGTCTTTCAGTATTTGCTCATAATCCACATCTTCGTCTTCAAATGACTCTTCTTCCATATCTTCAATCTCGTCAAATTCTCGTTCATCTTGAAATAAAGATAATTCATTGTTTTCTTCGTTGTTCATATTGATTTAGATTTTTTTTTGTTGTTTTTATCCGTGCAAAGATAAGAATTTCTAAGCAATTCACAACTAAAAAAGAATTTTTTTATGAAAAAATTTGGTGGGATTGGAATAATGTTGTATTTTTGCAATGGTTATAGATTTTGTGTAACCAATAAAAATAATAACTTTTTTTTCACAAAACATTTTGATTTCATACCCCTACTGTTGTGAAACAGTGGGGGTTAAATTAACAAAGCACCTTGTTTTGAGGTGCTTTTGTTTTTAGATTTTGTATTGCTTGCCAGTGGGGTGTGGAAAACTATTTGCCTGCACTTTTTATTGCTCCTGCTGCTCCTACTATTGCAATGCCTATACCTATTGCTATCTCGGCACCATACATAATTATGAAAACAAAACCAGCTATTCCTAAGATGATTCCTATTGTTTTCCAAAATGTTTTCCAATTCTTTTTCCGTTGTATTATCCGTTGCTGTTCTCTTTCTCTTGCCTCTCTTTCCTTGCGTTCCTTTGCCTCTCTTTCTTCTCTTTCCTTGCGTGCCTTTTCCTCTCTTTCCTTGCGTTCTTTTGCCTCTCTTTCTTCTCTTTCCTTATCTATATTGATCATAAGGGTAATGTACTTGCCCAACTTGCGACGGTCATTAAGAATCTTTTCAAGCAAATTTTTGTATTTATCCTGCCCCATATCTATAGGGTTAAAACTCTTTTCTTCTATGCCAGAAAGCCACAAACTTTTTTTGACTATATGTTCGATATACCACATTTTTTCACCTTTGATAAACGCCTGTAATACCCATGTTGAGCACTCATCTATCGTGTTCTTACCTTGAATATCTTCGTAAAAGGCAGCCTTGCAAGAGTCTGGTAGTATAGGAAATTTTTCCTCGAATGGAACGAGTTCGCTTGGCTTGTCGGAGAAAATATATGGTGCTATAAGTTCAATTCTTGCTGAAAGATTTTTGCGATTACTTGTATAGTAATTAATGTATCTATCAAACGAATGATAAGGATCATCATAAACATTAGGCTTGTCACGAACACCATTATTTGTATACTCATCAAAGGCGGCTTTGATTATTGCTTCGTCGGGATTTGTCTGAAAATCTTGGCTATATCGCCCATCTTTGCCGAAATATTCTTCTGCACAGAGATATACACAGTATTCTACAGTCCACCACAAATCATAATCATTATTTTCGGATTCTTCATAAGGGCATTCGTCTCCACCCTTGTAGAATACGAAAAAATTTAATATATCGTCTTCTATCATAGCAACTGATTTTTAGAGTATCACAAAATGGGTTTGTATTGGGTGGCAAAATTACGAATTTTATAGTTGTCGGCTATCTTTTTTGCGGTAAATTTGGAATTTTTTGCAGTTTTTTATAACTTTGCAAAATATTTTTTAGATTATGGGACGCATTTTGGCTGTTGATTATGGTGAGAAAAGGGTGGGGCTGGCTGTGAGCGACACTATGCAGATTATTGCCAATAATTTGACCACCGTTTCCACTCTCGAAGTTTATAATTATTTGGAGCAATACCTTGAAAAAGAAGAGGTTGATATGATTGTTGTGGGCAATCCAAAGCAGTTGGACAACACTCCTTCGCAATCGGCAAAAGCTGTGAGGGTTTTTGTGGAGAATCTTGCAAGGTTATTGCCTGAGGTTGAGATATTTATGATTGATGAACGCTACACATCGAAGATAGCGTCGCAGAGCATTGCAAAAAGTGGTCTGAAAAAGCAGAAAAGACAAGATAAAGCATTGATAGACAGCGTAAGTGCCGTTTTGATTCTGCAAGATTTTATGGAGATGAGAAAAGGTGCTGGGCAAGATAACATTATAAAAATAGAACGATGATTTTACCGATAGTGGGTTATGGGCATTCGGTTTTGAGGGTGCCAACAAAGCAGATAGACAAGAATTATCCTGATTTGCAAGAACTTATAGCAAATATGTTTGAAACAATGTATCGTGCAAGTGGTGTGGGTTTGGCGGCTCCGCAGGTGAATTTGCCGATATCTCTCATAGTCATAGACGCAACGCCTTTTGTGGAGAACTACCCTGAGGCAGAGGGTTTTAAGTGTGTTGTCATCAATCCCGAAATTCTTGAGAAAAGCGATGAAACATGGACTTTTGAGGAAGGTTGCTTGTCTTTGCCAGGTATTCACGAAAATGTTGTGCGTCCTAAGACAATAAAAGTGAGGTATTTAGACGAGAATTTCAACACAGTGGAGAAGGAACTTTCGGGCGTTTGTGCAAGGGTTTTCCAGCATGAGTTCGACCATCTGCAAGGCAAAGTGTTTGTGGATAGAATTTCCAATCTTCGCAAGGCATTTTTGAAGAAAAAACTATCAGATATTGCATCTTCAAAAGTTCGTGGCGACTACAAAATGCTGAAATAGAGAGTTTTTTCTACTCGCTTTCGATGCAGGGTGGAAAAGTTCGCCAGCATAGAGTGCGACAGCCGAAAGCGGCAGCCGAATAAAGTAACGAAGTTACTGAACGATGCAGTGAAAAATGCACTGCGTAGCCGAATAAAGTAACGAAGTTACTGAACGATGCAGTGAAAATAACACATATATATAATATATAGGTATGACAAAAATTGTTAAATTGTTGAGTTTTATGCTTTTGAGTGTGGCGTTTTTGAATTCTTGCCAGACTCAAGAGAATGCAAAACTGAAGCGTCAGCAGGCTATAACAAGCAAGGCAGAGCAGATAAACTCCAACCCTGTAATGCTTTCGCAAGACAATGCAAATGAGTTGATTACGCTCTATGACAACTACATAAAAGACTATCCAGAAGACACAATGTGTGAGTATTATCTTTTTCAGATGCACAATGTTTATTCGGCTATGAAAAATTGCGACTCCGCCTTGTATTGCTTGGACAGAATAATCAAAGAGTATCCTAATGGAAAAAATGTTGGTGCTGCCTATTTTTTCAAAGGTGTGGTGCTGAACGATGTGTGTAACAATCACACTATGAGCATAGAAGCTTTCAACGAATACATACGACGCTATCCCGACAACCCTCATGCTAAGGATGCAAAAAAGATGATAGAGCTCGACACAATGCAAAATCCCATACAAATTCTCAATCATGAATAGGTGCGACACAATAAAATTGAAGAATGGTAACAATTTGGCTATCATGTTTTTAGGTCATGGCAGCCTTATGTTCGATTATGAAAGCAGAATAATCTATGTGGACCCTGTGAGCGAATATGCCGACTATAGCACTTTGCCAAAAGCCGATGTGATTCTGGTAACTCATGAACACTACGACCACCTTGATACTAAGGCAATTAACGCCATAACCAAGGAAGATACAAGGGTTATTTGCAACCAAGCCGTAAAGGATATTTTGGGTTATGGAACGGTGCTGAACTATGGCGATGTGTGGGCTTTTGAAGATATTTCGGTGCAGGCGACTATGGCGTACAACACCACCGAGGGCAGAGATAAGTTTCATCCAAAGGGCAGAGATAACGGCTATTTTATTCATTTTGACTACGATACGGCTTACATCTCTGGCGATACCGAGACAATTGAAAACATTCAAGAGTTTGAAAACTGCGATATGTTGTTCTTGGCTGTAAATCAACCATATACCATGACTATAGAACAAGCTTTGCATTTTGTAAGGCTGTTGCAACCAAAAATTTTCTATCCTTATCACACCACAGACACCGATATGGATTCGCTTGCAAAAGCTTTTGAGTCAGAAAGTTGCGAATTGAGAATAAGGGATATGAAATAAAAAAAATCCGTAAAAACTTGTTGTATTAGAAAATAGTTGTATTTTTGCAACTGAAATATGGTTAGTTGCTGAAAGATGCAGTGAATTTTAATCCTATTGCCAAATTGCATCTTCAGTGACTTTAATAGGGAAACGGGTGAGAATCCTGTGCAGTCCCGCTGCTGTAATCTCCATATTTTTTGAGCGTATGCCACTGAAAATCACATTTTTGGGAAGGTGCTCAAAAAAGGAGTAAGCCAGAAGACCTGCCATGTTTTTTAGATTTGTTACTTATCTTCGAGGAAAGGATAATGAACATGTTGTTTGTTATATTTTTGTTGTAATTCTTCTTCAGAAGATAGTATCATTTTTTCATAATGGGTAAAACAAATATGTTTTCAACTAAAAATAATAAAATAATACCAAATACTACAATGAAGAAGAATTTTTTATTTTTAAGTGCCTTGTTCTCTGGCTTTCTTGCTATGGCACAATGGGATGGCGACGTTTTTACAGA
>JABUUQ010000002.1:178149-181757 GCA_021443125.1 Bacteroidales bacterium | reverse complement strand
ATGATGTCTATCGCCTTTGGACCTTCCAACATAACCGACGCAAGCACAGCAACAGGCAACGGCTATGGTGGTGCATATTACACTGCTGCAGCTGCCTATGCTTTGGAAGGCGAGGGCAACACCTATATGCAGGCTTATTACGACGAATATAGTGCTGGAATGAGTGGTAACGAATTGAAACACAATAATGTATATTTGCAAAACGATTCAACTTTCTTCCCTATGGGCGTTTATGTGTGCCAGAGTCTTGCCTCTTATAATTATGTGGCAACGGCTGCAAATCAGACAGATGGCTTCGTTTCTGTTGTGGCAACAGGCTACGATGCAGAGGGCAATTTGCTGAATACAGTGTCTAAAAGAATTGTGGATTGGGTTGATAATCAAATAGGTAACAGAAAAGAATGGGCTTGGATGGATTTGGCAGATTTGGGTGAAGTTAAGGAAATAGTCTTCACTTTGGCATCCAACTACAGCAATGCATGGGGTTTGGAAGTGCCTGCGTATTTTTGCTTGGATAACTTTGTATATCAAACAGATACAACATTCCGACCAACATCATCCCTTGCAGAAACCAACGAGGCAAGCAGTCTTAAAATCTATCCTAACCCTGCAACAACCTACACAATTTTGCAGACAAGTGCAGAAAAGGCTGTAGCTCAAGTATTTGACATGCAAGGACGATTGATTTTGACAGAAAAAGTTTTGAATGGTTATGCACAAATCAACACTGCCGACCTTCATGGAACTTATTTTGTTAGAATAGTTTCCGACCAAAAAACAGAGACTAAAAAACTTATTGTCAAGTAATTAACGGCTAAAGATTGGCCTCGGTCAATTTTAGTATATAACCAACAACATGTTTTTATTTCTTGCCACCTCTTGAAAAAAGGGGTGGTTTTTGTTTTTTTGTGGCTTTATTGCAAAAAAAATGCCTTGCTCTGCAATAAAAAAAGCGTTTTGGTGTTTTATATGTGGTAAAATATTGTCAAAATGAAAACGAGTCATAAAATACTACTGATTTTTTCACTTATCTTAGTGTCTTACAGTGCTTTATCTCAAAGCGTTGTCTATCCTGAAAACTCGGTGCTTGCCACTGGAAAATGGTATAGCATAAAAATTGCGTCGGAAGGCGTTTATAAACTCACCTACAACGATTTTATTTCCTTGGGTTTTAGTGCCGAAGAGATTGATTTTGACAACCTTAGCATCTTTGGCAATGGTGGCGAACCCATCTCGGACATCAATGCACAATACACTCGTTCCGACTTGCAGGAAAATGCTATATACGTCAATAAATCAGAACGTTATGCCTTGTTTTATGCAAAAAGTCCGTTGAGAACAAAATACAACAATTTGGACTCGCTTTTCACTTTTTCCATGCACAGATTTTCGGACGTGGCAACCTATTTTGTAACTTTTGATTCCTCAATTGGTGAGAAAAAACGCATAAGTTTGGGCGAACAGGTGGCAGAATACGATGTAGAGTGCTCAACAGCAAAGGATTATGTATTTCACAAACGAGAACTTCTCAACCTTATGGAGAGAGGTGATTTGTGGATTGGCGAGTCTCTAATGCCCACATCTTCAGACCTTAACATCCCTTTTTCCACTCCAAACATTGCAACGGAGATTCCTGCTACAATAGAGGTGTATTTGGCGGCACAAACTGCTCAAAATACAACTTTCGACATAGGAGTGGCTGGCGAACTTATTGGCACTGTGAATGTTAATGCACTTGGTCAGTCTCCTTATGATGCAAGGCGTGTTTCTTTGGAGAGAACTTGCCTTTTGAACAATGCAAACAACTCTGTATCAATACATTTCAACGCTTCATCCTCTACAGATATGGCTTGGTTGGAGAGTGTTGTGGTGAACTATACCAAAAACCTTGTTTTCAATAATTCTTACTTGAAATTCTATAACACAAACCTTAATGGGCTGAAAATCAAATACAATGTTGGCAATGTGAGGGTGAATAACGCTATGGTTTGGGACGCTACAGATTTGCAGAATGTGAGGTTGGTGCCTTCAAATGTGGAGAATAATCAGTTGTCTTTCAATATTTTGGGCGACACTTTGAGAACTATTCTTGTTGTGGCTGGTTCATCGTTCCCAACACCTATTTTGGGGCAAATGGTGGAAAATCAGAACCTTCACGCAATGGAGCCTGTGGATTTTCTAATCATTTCTCACAAAAAATTCCTTAACCCTGCCGACTCTTTGGCACAGTTACACAGACAGATAGACGGAATTTCGGTGGCTGTGGTGGATGTGGAAAAAGTTTATAACGAATTTTCGTCTGGCACCAAAGATTTTCTTGCGATGAGAGAGTTTGTTCGTATGCTTTACAATAAGTACAAGCCTATGAATAAGCAAGTTAGAAATGTGCTTTTGTTTGGCGACGGCACCTATGACAACAAAAATATTTTGGGATTCAACAACAATTACATCCCTACTTTCCAAGCACAAGGCTCATTTTCAACGGGTGGCGAGGTCTATACAAGCGACGATGTTTTGGCTTGCCTTCGCGATGATGCAATCAACAGCGTCTATGACTCTCTATTTGTGGGAGTTGGAAGAATAACCGCCAACGACACTGCAGAGGCTTATTCCATTGTTGAAAAGTGCCGACGCTATATGATTAGGGAAGATTTGCGAACTGGTGAGGACGGCGAATGGCGAAACTGCGTTATGCTAACTTCCGACGATGCCGATGTGGCTGCCGAACTCTACTTCATAAACAATGCCGAAAACATTTATTATCAGATAGATGAGACACAACCAACACTGAACATACAAAAAGTTTATTCCGACGCCTACAAAGAATATACATCCTCTTCGGGTGCCACCTATCCCGACGCCACAAAGGCCATAAACGACAGAATGAAAAAAGGTGTTTTGTTGTTCAACTACCTTGGCCACGGCTCACCCGACCACCTTTCAGGCGAAAGACTCATAACTAAAAGCGACATAACAAGTTGGGACAATTTCAACAAACTTCCTCTTATGATTACATCCACTTGCGAGTTTGCACGGTTCGATTTGGCAGACAAGCAGGCAGCGGGCGAATACATAGTAAATTCCGAGATTGGCGGCGGCATAGCACTTATTGCAGCTTCACGAAAAATATCTTCTAACGATGGCATTAACAGGAATTTACATCGTTTTGCTGTGGAAAGAAAGGCAGATGGCAGTGCCTACACTTTTGGTGAGATAAAGATGTTGGCAAAGAACAATACCACACTCTCTATTGCCGAAAGAAGCATATCGCTTTTGGGCGATCCAGCCTTGAAAATGACCTTGCCAAAATACAATGTGAGGACTTTGCAAATCAACAACGCAATTTTCGACACCCTTGCCGATATGTTCCCAGTCTTAGACACTTCTCATGCACTTTCAACTATGTATGTAAAGGGAGATATTGTTGATTTTCAAGGCAATAAGGTGGAAGACTTCAACGGCAGAATAAAAATTTCGCTCTACGACAAAAAAAGCAACTACTACACACTCGACAATGCGGAAATTGGTGTGAATCTGGAATTTGAACAGCAAAACAACATACTTCACAGAGGTTATGCCGATGTTGTCAATGGAGAATTTGAGCATAC
>JABUUQ010000002.1:176447-178077 GCA_021443125.1 Bacteroidales bacterium | reverse complement strand
ACAGACGCCACTGGCTACACAAGGGATTTTGTGCTTGGAGGTATAAATTCCGATGTTGTTCTCTACGAAGACAGGCCACTTATCTCTTTGTATATCAATGACTCCAACTTTGTTGATGGTGGTATGACAGATGAAAATCCAAGTCTTTTTGCAGTTATTTACGACACCATACCAATCAACACCGTAGGCACAGGATTAGGACACGATATTGTTGCACGATTAGACAACGCTGCCAACACTTTTGTGCTTAACGATTTTTATGTTGCCGATGAAAACGATATCAACAAAGGCTACATAACCTACCCATTTTCAAAACTTTCCGAAGGCGAACACACTCTTACACTGAAAGTCTGGAACATTTTCAACTACTCTTCGGAAGCAAGCATAACTTTCAACGTAAGCAACTCAAATACAAAAGAATATCAGGCTCTTAACTACCCAAATCCATTCTCAGAGACTACCAGCCTTATAGTGAAGACCAACCAGCCATACAGCATTGTGGATGCAAAAATAACAATCTACAATTCACAGGGCGGCAAACTCAAAGAAATCGACGCCACTCCATACATAAACACCTATAGCATAGGCCCTATAGAATGGAACGGAAATTGCAATGGAGGAGGAAAAATAGGCAACGGCATATATTATTATAAGGTAGAACTTACAACCACATCGGGCGACAAAATCACAAGAGTGTGCAAAATGCTTGTGGTAAAATAGAACAAAACAAAAGAAAAACAGAAACAAAACAAAGTTCCAAAACATTAAACGGCGAAAAAAACAAAATAAAACTGCGGAAAAAATAATAAAATAAAATTCTTCGCGTTTTCTAATTCTAAACATATAAGAATATGAAAAAACTCAAAATAACTTTGGTGATGTGTGCAGGATTGTTGTCTTGCTTAAACACTCAGGCACAATTAGATAACGATAATATTCAAGGTACCATTCTTAGACAGGAGGTGGAAAATGGAGCCAGATTGATTTCCACAGGAGTGCCATTGCTTTTGATTTCTCCAGATTCGAGAGCGGGCGCTATAGGCGATATTGGTGCTGCAACCTCTCCAGACGCCTATTCAAACCACTGGAACGCTGCCAAATTGCCTTTTGCAGACAAAAAAATCGGCGTTGCCTTCACTTATTCACCTTGGCTTAGAGATTTGGCAGGAGATATAGATTTGGCATATCTTGCTGGTTACTACAAAATTAACGATATTAGTGCCATAGGTGCATCGCTAACATATTTTTCTTTGGGTGCGATAGACTTTTTCAATGTTGAGGGTGTGAGCATGGGAACATTCAACCCTAACGAAATGGCTGTGGATTTGTCTTATTCTATGAAACTTTCAGAAAGGTTTGCAGCCTCTGTTACAGGTAGATACATCCGTTCTGACCTTACGCAAGGACAAAGTGTGGCAGGCAATAGCACTCATGCAGCTTCTGCCGTAAGTGCCGACATAGGTCTTTACTATCAACAAGATATAGCAGCCGACAAACCACAACAATTTGCTGTAGGTCTGCAGATTTCCAACTTGGGTAACAAAATTTCCTATTCAGACGATTTGGAGTCAAGTTTTTTGCCTGCAAATCTCAGACTTGGAGGCAGATACACCTATGCAATAGACCAGTT
>JABUUQ010000002.1:164240-176322 GCA_021443125.1 Bacteroidales bacterium | reverse complement strand
TCTTTCTATGATGCTCCTGATGGCTTCAAAGAAGAATTGCAAGAGTTTATCTGGTCTTTGGGTGTGGAATATTGGTACAACAACATTATAGTTGCAAGAGCCGGTTATTTCCATGAGGCTGAAAAGAAGGGTGCAAGACAATATCTTACACTTGGTTTGGGATTGAAATACAATACATTAGGCATAGATGTTTCTTATCTTGTGCCAACAACACAGCATAACAACAACCCATTGAAAAACACTTTGAGAGTTTCTTTGTCAATGGATTTGAAATAGTTGCAAAACCATGAAAATCAGGGTAGGATTCGGCTACGATGTGCATAAATTAGAGGAGGGCAGAAGGTTTGTTCTTGGTGGCGTGGAGATAGAAAATTCTCCTTTGGGTGCTGTTGGACATTCCGACGCTGATGTTTTGATTCATGCAATAATAGACGCTTTGCTTGGTGCTGCAAATTTGAGGGATATTGGTTTTCAGTATCCCGATAATGATATGAAATACAAGGGAATAGATAGTAAAGAACTTTTGAAAGACACTCTCGAAAAAGTGAGAAACAAAGGTTTTGAGATAGAGAATATAGACTCGACCATAGCTTTGCAGAGCCCTAAAATAAGCACCTACATAGAGAAAATGAAGGCGACTTTGGCAGAGGTTATGAAGATAGACCAACAAGATATATCTATAAAGGCGACGACAACGGAAAAGCTTGGTTTTGAGGGCAGGAAAGAGGGCGTTTCGGCTTATAGTGTTTGTTTGTTGAGCAAGGTTTAGGCCCGAGAATTTGCGGCAGAGAGAAAATATCTGCAAAATAATGTAACTTTTAGCCGTTGAAAGTAGTATAATACAATAGTGTATGCGAAAGAGATGTCTTTTAGTTACAGCATTTTAGCGATGCAATTTGCAAAAACTGTGAAAAAAATAGTTCGTATGTAGATATTTTTTTGTAATATTGCCAAATGAAATTTTAAGAAAAGTATAATGCATTATATGAAAAAGAGAATACTTTATTTTTTGATTACTTGTGCAGTGTGTGTTTCAAGCCTTAGAGCCCAAGACCCACATTTCTCACAATTCTATGCTGCTCCGCTATATACCAACCCTGCTTTTGCTGGTACTGCGGTATGTCCAAGATTGTCGTTATCGTATAGAAATCAGTGGCCTTCTTTGGGTGCATTCAACACTTTCACTGCAAGTTACGACCAATACTTCGATGCATTGTCTGGCGGTATAGGCGTTTATATTATGTCTGATGCACAAAGCGACTACTACAGAAGAAACACTGCCGCTCTTATGTATTCTTTGCATTTGAAACTTTCTCAAAATGTATCTTTGAACATTGCAGCACAAGTTGATGTTACCAACTCAAGTTTGGATTGGGACGAATTGGTGTTTGGCGATATGATAGACCCTCGTTATGGTGTAATCTACAACACCACTATGGCAGACCGTCCAGACGACCTTTCACACACAAAACTCGACTTTGCAGCAGGTGCTTTGGTTTATGGAGAAACATGGTATGCAGGTGTGGCAGCCTCTCACCTTATAAGACACGATGAAGGCTTCATTTCCTACAACAGAATACCTATGAAAATCACAGCCAACGCAGGTATGAGACTGAATCTTAGAAGAGACGCAAGGCGTACCAACTCATTCTTTGGCCAGCCTATCATCTCTCCAAACATAATCTATCAACATCAGGGAGAATTCGACGAATTGAATTACGGCGTTTATTTAGATTGGAGCCCATTCATCTTTGGCACATGGTTCCGTCAGTCAATATCTTTCGAAAATTCCGATGCATTGGTATTGTTGTTTGGCTTGCAATGGGGCGACTACAAAATTGGTTACAGCTACGATATCTCAGTGTCTTCATTGTCTAATGTGTCAGGCGGTGCTCACGAAATATCACTTTCTTGCAAGCTTCCTTGCCCAGAAAAGAAAAAGAAAGTTAGAGACATCAAGTGCCCTTCTTTCTAAAAAAATGCAACCAAAAAGAAATTTTATCGTATAAGAAAATAAACACTAATAAATATGAAAATATCAGCAACAATAGGCAAATTAGCACTTAGTTTGGCAGTGGTAGTTTTATTGGCTGGCTGTTCAAACAAGAATAAGTCAGACAGAACTGGCTGGAATTACGACGACTCTGAATGGGGCGGCTTCGAATCAGCAAAGAATGTAGAGCAACAAACACCTCCAGGAATGGTATTTATTGAAGGTGGTGCTTTCGTTATGGGAAGAACCCAAGACAATGTAAAATACGAATGGGACAACACTCCAAGAAGAGTTACAGTTTCTTCATTCTATATGGATGAGTGCGAGATAACAAACATAAACTACAGAGAATACCTTTATTGGATTCAAAGAGTTTATACAGACTATCCAGAATACTACGAGAGCAACCTTCCAGATACATTGGTATGGAGAAGCAAGCTAACCTACAACGAGCCAATGGTGGAATACTACTTCCGTTATCCAAGTTGGGCAAACTATCCAGTTGTGGGTGTTAGTTGGGTACAAGCCAACAACTATTGCGATTGGAGAACAGACCGTTTGAACGAAAAAGCTCTTATAGATGCTGGTATTTTGGAAATAGATCCAGACCAACAAGGCGACAATGTCTTCACAACCGACGCTTATCTTGCAGGACAATACGAAGGCTATGTTAAGAAAGACCTTAAGGACCTTAACCCTAACTCTGAAGGTGTTAGAAAAGTTACAATGTCAGACGGCATACTTTATCCAAAATTCCGTCTTCCAACAGAGGCTGAATGGGAATATGCAGCACTTGGTTTGGTGGGCAACACCACAAAAGAAGGTCGTATTCTTGAAAGAAGATTATACCCTTGGAACGGACACGTTGTTCGTACAGACCAAAAGAAATACTATGGCGAAATGCTTGCAAACTTCAAACGCTCAAGAGGAGACGCTATGGGTGTGGCAAGTGCTTTGAACGACCATTGGGAATATACAGCTCCTGTAAACTACTACTTCCCTAACGACTATGGTCTTTATAATATGGCAGGCAACGTTGCTGAATGGGTAATGGATGTTTATCGTCCAAGCACAGCCCTAGACGCAGGCGACATCAACCCTTATCGTGGTAATATATATGTAACAAAGGTTTTGGACTCAGACGGTATGGTTGCAGAGAAAGACTCTTTGGGCAGAATAACATATCGTGAGGTTACAGTTGAAGACAATATCAATAGAAGAAACTACCGCCAAGGCGACAATGTAAACTATTTGGATGGTGATTTGGCTTCACAACTAACAGACGTATGGAAGAATGAAGTTGACGAAGAAGGTGAAGCAGAGGAAATTGCAGAAACCGACGATGAAGAAGGCACAAATGCAAAATTGAGTGCAACAGATGCAGAAACAGCAGCTATGTACGACTATGGAACATCTTCAATGGTCAGCAACAAGGTTAGAGTAGTAAAGGGTGGCTCATGGAAAGACAGAGCATTATACCTTTCACCAGGCGAAAAACGCTATCTTCCTCAAGACCAAAGAACTGAATGGGTTGGATTCCGTTGTGCTATGGACCGTATGGGTTCAAGAGAAATGAGAAAATAACCTAAAAACATAGAGAAATACTATGAAATCCTGTGTGATTGTACAAACAAATACACAGGATTTTTCTTAATTATATAAGAATACTGGTACAAGAAAGGGTGGAGGACAAACAAACAAGACTATAGGCTACAGAGAAAATCGGAACAAGGGAAGGAAAAAAGATTCCGAAAGAAAAAACAATTCTTTCAAAGCAATAAAAATCACAATAGATGGCAAAGACGGAAGGGCAGACCTACAAACAGATTTTGGAAAGCATCAAAAAGCATGACCTTGCACCACTATATCTTCTCACTGGAGAGGAGGCTTACTATATCGACTTGCTTACAAAATCTTTCGAACAAGATATTTTAGACGAGAACGATAAGGCTTTCAATATGGATGTTGTCTATGGCAAGGACGCAACAGGTGGAATGCTTGTTGGCATGTGCAGGCAATACCCTTTGATGAGTGAGAAGAGGCTTGTTATTCTCAAAGAGGCTCAAATGCTCGACAAAAAGCATTGGAAAGATTTGGCACTCTACCTTGAAAAACCTTTGGACTCAACGATTTTCGTAATCTGCAATAAGAAAAGCACTTTCGACGTCAAAACCAAAAACCTTATTGTTAAGAATGGTGGCGTGGTGTTCAAAAGCGACCCTATAAGCGATTACAAACTCAATGATTGGATATCTGCCTATATAAAAGACAAAGGCTATACTTGCGAAATAGAGGTACCAGCCATACTTGCCGACTTTCTTGGCAACGATTTGGAAAAGATAGACAACGAACTTTCAAAAATGTTTATCAATCTTGGCGAGAGAAAGCAGATAAAGAAAGAGGATGTATTTGAGTATGTGGGTGTTAGCAAATCTTATAATGTTTTTGAACTGCAAAAAGCTTTGATGAGAAAAGATGTTTTGCTGGCTAACAAAATTGTTGATTACTTCTCAAAAAATCCCAAAGACAACCCTCCGCAAGTGGTGATACCTATGTTGTTTTCGTTTTTTGCCAAAGTGCTGGCAGTGTCGCAGTTGTCAGACAAAAGTCCTCAGAATGTTGCTGCTGCAATAGGGGGCTCACCATATTTTGCCAAGGACTACATAAGTGCAACTAACTACTATTCCATGCCACAGTTGTTTGCTATAATCGGGCTTTTCGAACAATACGATTTGAAGTCCAAAGGTGTGGATGTCTCTCCGCTTGCCACTCATGGAGATTTGTATAAAGAATTGGTATTTAAGATATTACATGTTTAATTGCAATGCAAAATTTTTGATATGAAGAGAGTATTTTTATTTTGTCTTTTTAGCGTTTTTGCCATCGTTTCCTTTGGGCAGAATGGCACGATAAGAGGTTTTGTTTATAACCAAAAAAACGGAGAACCCATAATGTTTGCCAATATAGTTTTGGAGAACACCACCATGGGTGCAAGTACCGACGACAAAGGCTATTTTGTTATTTCCAAAGTCAAGCAAGGCGAATACACACTCACAGTTCAGAGTATAGGTTTCGCCACAAAATCTGTCAAAGTTCAGGCTAATTCCAACATAACTTCTTTGAATATAGAACTTGAGCCAATGGCACAAATGCTTGAGGCGGTGGAAGTTCAAGGAGAGAGAGAATCGGCAAGAATAGAAACGCAAGTGTCTGTGAAAAAGATAACTGCATCGGAAATTCAAAAGATGCCATCGGTGGGAGGACAAGCAGATTTTGCACAATATGTACAGGTGATGCCTGGTGTTGTTTTCTCTGGCGACCAAGGCGGACAACTCTATATTCGTGGTGGTTCTGCAATTCAAAACAAGGTGCTTTTGGATGGTATGGTTGTCTATAATCCTTTCCATTCCATAGGTTTATTCTCTGTGTTTGAGACAGATATCATTCGTTCGGCAGATATCTACACTGGAGGTTTCAATGCATCTTACGGAGGCAGAATTTCTTCGGTTATGGACATATCAACCAAAGACGGTAACAAGAAAACAACAAGCGGCAAACTGTCTCTATCGACTTTTGGTGCCTCTGCGTTGATTGAAGGCCCTATTCTTAAGGAGAAAGACAACAGACCATACACACTTTCCTATCTTCTAAACGCCAAAAACTCCTATCTGTCAGCAACTTCCAAGAGTCTGTATTCCTATGTTGATAGTGAATTGCCATACGACTTTTTCGATATCTACGGCAAACTTACTTGGGCGACCAATCAAGGCTCTAAGTTGAATGTTTTTGGCTTCAACTTCACCGACGATGTCAAAGGCTACAAAAATATCGCCGATTTCAACTGGACAAATATGGGTGTGGGTGCAAGTTTCATACTTTTGCCAACAAATACCTCTGCTTTGGTGGAAGGTGTTTTGGCTTACTCAAAATATGATATGAATATGTCGGCGTCAACCACTGAAGGAGAGCAACATAGCGGTATTTCATCTTTCAACGGTGTGCTTTCTTCAACCCAGTTTTTCGATAAAAACCAATTGCGTTATGGTGTGGAGATGATAAGCAACAAAACCAGCACTTTATTCTCAACTATGAAAGAGGAACTTACCGACTATTCAACCGAGATAGGTGTTTTTGCATTGTTCAAAGGCATTGTGGGCAATCTGCTCTATGAACCAAGTTTGAGATTTTCTTATTACGCATCTTTGGCAGAGTCTGTGCTTGAACCAAGGCTGTCTTTGAAGTACAACATCAGTCGGAATTTTCGATTGAAAGCAGCAACGGGAATGTTCTCACAGTCTTTCATAGACACAAAAAGCGATAGGGATGTGGTGAATCTGTTTACTGGCTACCTTACTGCAGGGCCCGACCTTTACGGAGGTATGGTGTCAAGTTTTCAGGGTGAGGAAATTACAAGTTATCTCGAAAAATCCAACCACTTTATCTTTGGTCTCGAATACGATATACTTAACAATCTGACAATGAACCTTGAAGCCTACTACAAAACAATGACCAATATGATTTCTATGAACAGAGACAAGATTTTCGATAACGACGAATCTCATGCTTCCTATCCAGAATATCAGACAAAGAATTTTGCAGTGGAGAATGGTGTGGCTTATGGTGGCGATATAAGTTTCAAGTATTCCGATGGCAGACTCTATGCTTGGGCAATCTATTCTTATGGCAAGGTGGAGAGAACCAACGAAACGCAAACCTATGCTCCTCACTACGACAGACGACACAATATCAATGTTTTGGTGTCTTATCAAATGGGTATGGATAGAAGTTTCGAACTTAGTGCCCGTTGGAATTATGGCTCTGGCTTCCCTTACACTGCAACTTCGGGTTTTGGCGAAACTGTGGACTTTTCGGGAATTGATGGCGATTATACATCTTCAAATGGCAGTTTTACAACGCTTTACGGCGAATTGAATGCAAAAAGACTGCCTAACTATCATCGTTTGGATATATCTGCAAAGAAGCGTTTCAATATCTTCAAACATTCTATACTCGAGATAGATGCCTCAGTTACAAATATTTACAACAGAAACAACCTATTCTACTACGATAGGGTAACATCTGCAAGAGTCAATCAACTTCCAATAATGCCTTCATTAGGACTGACTATAAAGTTTTAAGACTCAATAAATTAAAACGCCAGAATAAAAAAAGAAAACGACGGAATAAATTTTTGTTCCGCCGTTTTGTTTTTGGTGTTGGAAAATCTCTATTTCAAGAAGTATGAGATAGTGGAAACAACTCTAACTTTCAGTTTCAAAGGGTTTTCCGTAGATTCTATAGATATTTGTCCTTGAGAAGCATTTTTGATTTTGCCAAGTTTGCCACCTGTGTTTTCTGCAAGTTCCAAAGCAGCTTTCTTTGCGTTCTCGGTTGACTCCTTAATCAATGAAGGTTTCAAATCGTTGATTTTTGTAAACTCGTAATTGCGTATTCTTCCTTCATAATACTCTTGTTGTTTGATTGTTACACCGCTTTTGTACAAATCAAACTGCGACATTTCCACATCGCGAACAGCCTTTGCGTTGTTGGAATACATAGAAATGCTTACAGAGGCATAGTATCTTGAACCTTTGAATTCATAGTCGCCGTATTCAGTTACAGATTTATCGCGAATTTTTGGCACACCTAAAACTATTTCGCTGTCTTTCAATCCTTTGGATTTAATAAAATCTACTACTATCTTGTTGTTCTTTTCTATGTTTTGCAAAAGCATCTGCATATCGTTGCCACCAACTTCGTAGGCAATAGAAAGGCTTGCGTGGTCTGCATCAACAATTTTCTCTGAAAGACCTTTAACGGTTACAACCTTGTCTTTGTCGGAAAAAGATTTTAGTCCAGAGCCTATAAACCAGCCACTTACAACAAGCCCCAAGCAAATGAATATGCCCAAAGCCAATTTGTTTGCATTTTCTTTCATAACTGTAATTTTTTATTTGTGTTTTGTTTTCAAAATTCTATCTCAAATTCAGTTCTCTAAGGCTTTTGGGAGTCCAATGTTGCAGAAAATCAACCACTTTCTTAACGCTATATCCCTCATTCTCTTCAAGATAAGCAGAATTTTGAGTATGAAGATAATTGCCTTGCTCATCCAAAATCACAAAGACTGGAAAACCGAATCGTGCTGGGTTTCTCAACATTTTCATAGCCTCCACATTTTTGTTGCCTTTTGAAAAATTCACATGAATATAAACAAAATTCTTGTCTATTATCGTTTTGATGCTATCATTCGTTTGTGCAAGTTCGGCAAATCGCAAACACCAAATACACCAGTTGCCACCCACCTGGCAAAGCACGAATTTGTTCTCTTTTTGTGCCTGTTCCACTGCAGCGTTTATCTGTTGCACCGCATCAATCTTTTCATCATAAGGTTTTTGAGCAAAGGCTGAAAAAGAAAGTGTTACAGCCATCGCCAACAATAAAAATCTTTTCATTCTTAATGTGTTTTTAGTAGGGAAATTCTTAAAATTCTTGCTTGAAAATCGGCTTTCTAATACTTGCCTGTTGCAATCTTTATCAAGTAGTTAAGATGCATGAACATAGCCTCCATATCTGCTTCGTTGTTGGCAGGAAGGTAGGTTTTGGAATAGTTGAAATACATGCCGTCTCTCGAACCTATTCTGCCCATTTCGTTTATGCAAGAATTGTTGTCAATACAATTTATCCAAACTTTTTCTTTGCCGTTGGTGTAATCCTTTGATATTGTTACATTTGTAAGGTCTATTGAGATAGTTGTATGGTTGTCGTCGTTCTCGCCCCAATTATAAGAAAGAAAACCGTCGCCCGAAATTGTGAAGTTGTAATACTGATGATTTTTCACAGAAGTCTCTATGATTGTGCAACTTTCCTGAATCTCCTGAGCCTGAGCAAAAAAGCCAAAGCCCAAAGCCAATAGCATAAATGCAAATAGTTTTTTCATATCGTATTGATTTGTTAAGTGTTTTGCAAAAGTATAAAAAAAATATCAAATACAGAGTTTTTTCTTTCCTTATTTCGTCAAAAGATAAGCTCGTTTCAAAAAATTATTATCAAGTTTTATTCCAAGAAAATTTTTTACAAACTTTCTTATCTTGTGTTCAAAGGGTAGAAAAAATAATTTTAAGGTAATATATCTGATTATTAGTTTGTTAGGTGTATTGCAGAATTATTGTTTATGAAAAAAAATGACTGCAGTGCTAACTTTCTTGGCACGATTGTTGTTTTTAGTGGGTATAAATTTGTTTAGTAAGCAGATTTTTTTGTAAATTTGTAGGTTGAAATAAAGTGTAGTGTTATTTTTGCCTGCACAACAAACTGAATAATAATAAAACACAACTATAAAATGAAAAAATTAACATCATTCTTATTGCTCTGCGTTGTTTCGGCAGCAGTTGCAATATCTCAACCAACACTGTTGGAGCATGTTACATTTGAAAACGGTATTCCTGCCGGATGGACTGCCTCTTCAACAAGCAATGTAACTGTTGGCACAACCTATGCTTCCACAGGTACAAAGAGTGTGAATATGAAGCCAAGTTCTTCAGCAATAGTAACTTTGACTTCGCCTGTCTATAACATTACTGCCAATTCCGGAGTAAGATTGCAGTTTTCGCATATTCCTATTTTGAAGAATGGCGACGACTATGCAGGAAAGCTTCAGATAAAAGTGGGCACGGGAGATTGGCTTGACTTGAACAATGGTGGTAACTCTCGTACTTCTCCTGGTGATTTGGATGTAACCTATGGTTGTGGCGACACTTGGGCAAGTACTTTCAGAGGTTTCTCCACTTCTTATTTTTGGCAAACCTATTTTGGTACAGATGCAATCTCAGCCACTGATTTGCAAACATATATGACAGATATGACAAGCGACTACTACGATGTGGTTACTTGGAAAAATGCTATTTTCTACTTGTCAAACAGACTGTCAACAACGGGTACAAGTTTCCAAATCCGTTTTGTGATTCCTCAATATACCGCCACACTTGCCAACCAATACAGTGCAGGATGGTATATCGACGATATCCGTTTGTTTGTTGCATCAACACCTGGCGATGAAGTCAGAGTGCCACAAATAGCAAGCAAAATAACATATCCAAACATATACGATTATCCTAACTGCTCCGATGTAGAGGTTACTTTCGATTTGAGAGACAATAATGGTGCGTTGACGAATATCCCTGATTCTATGTATGTTGAGTATTTTACAGAAGGAAATCCAACCCTACAAAGAGCAACTTTCGAACAAAATTCAGGAACAATCTACACTGCCTATATGCCATTTGCTGGCGTTGATTCTATAGTTTATTGGCGTGCAGTAATCAATGACCACAAAGGCAATGTGCTTACCTATCCGTTCTGCCACGGACGCTACAACAAATTCCGTTCTATAAGACCTTATGTGGGCAATAGAACCGTTGTAAGTGAAGGCTATTCTTCACAGACAGTTTTCATGAACACCTCTATGAACAGAGCAAAGTATCAAATGAGATACAAAGCCAGCGAATTGATTGCAGCAGGTTATGGTCCTGGAAAAATAGCAGGTATTTCATTGAATTTGGTAGAGGCTGCAGCAGGAACATTGTTGCAAAACTTCAAGATAAGCGTTGGTCAGGTGCCACACTCAAAGGTTCTTGACACTTTCAACCCTGAAACTGGTCTTACAACCGTATATTCTACATCTTCTTATGTTGTTCCTTCAACAGGATGGACCTATTTTGAATTCGACTCTACTTATAACTTTGTTTGGGACGGCAAAAGCGATATCATCATCAACACTTGCTATCAAGACAAAGTTGGCTCTGGAACAACAAAGGTGGAAGCATTTTCAGACAATGCCTCTGTCTATTATTTCGAGTCTGCAACAATGGCCGTTGATGCTTGTTTGACCAACTTCAACCAGCCAAACTATTCAATGAACTACAAGCCAAATTTGAAATTCAACTTTGTAAATACTTGTTTCTTTGAATTCGATGCTGCAGTGGACAGAGCACAAATTCTGAAACCAACAAACGCAGTAACTTGTACCGATACAATTCCAACGACTGCCTTTTGCATACAAAACCAGCCAGCAGAATTGAAGATAAAACTTAGAAACGATGGTACAGGCCTGTTAAAGAGAATAAAAGTTAATTGGATGCTTGACGACAACACTGCCAACATATCTTCTATCATATGGAACGGCAATTTGGCTTCAGGTGCTTCAACTCCTTATGTGCTTACAAACAACTTCCTTCCTCCTGTGGGCGAACATCAGCTTAAGGTATGGACAGAAATGGTTGATGCAGACACAATAGATTGGAACTACGACAACGATACGGCCATGTTCACAATCTTGGTATCACAAGGAGCAATGAATGGTGTTTATGCAATTGGTAACAATGTGCCAGGCGTTAATGCCAACAAAACATTCTCAACTTTCGACAAGGCTTTCATGATGCTTATAAATAGTGGAGTGAATGGTCCTGTTACTTTCAAAGTTCAGAATATTGAACACCAATACGATACAGTTCAGATATCTTTCCCAACCTGTATCAACGGCGTTTCTGCAACCAATACCATAACTTTTGAGGCTGCCGACCCAACTTCAAAACCTATATTCTTTGCAGGAAACACAACTCAGCCAGTGTTCGACCTTAACGATTTGGCTTTCTATACCTTTAGAAACCTAAGATTCAAAAACAATTTTGCCTCAAATGCAAATGTAATCAAAACAAACTTCAATACACACGATATCAAGTTTGTAGGTTGCGAATTTGACAATTATGGCACAGCTTATGGCTATACCAACAACGGCGAGAAGATAAACGCAATGCTTAACCTTAACGCTGCATACAATGTAACCATAGACAGCTGTATTTTCTCTGGTGCTGCCAACAACCAAATCTACATAACAGGTTATTCGCCAGCACAATCAACCAACGGAATCAAGATTCTAAATTCTTCTTTCTTTGTTTCACAAACTCAAAACGGCGGTTCGTCTTATGTAACCAGTTCAAACATTTATGGACAATATGTAAGAGGTCTTCAAATAGAAAACAACCAATTCAGAACTAACTATACCAACAACAATCAGGCTTATTCAACAGTCAA
>JABUUQ010000002.1:157490-164196 GCA_021443125.1 Bacteroidales bacterium | reverse complement strand
AATTTTGTACTTGAAGGTATAAGTGCAATGTCTCTTTCTGCTGTGGATAGTTCAAGAATTGTCAATAACAAAATAAGTTTGAACCGTTATACAGAAGGTTCAGCCTACATAAGCTATGCAGTAAATCTTCTTACAGGCAACTACGACACAATAGCATTCAACGATATCTATGCTCGAAGCCTTGTGTCTTATGATAAGAGGGTTGTAGGTTTGAATCTTGGTTCAAATCAAGCATCAAACGGCAACATAATAAAGAATAATATAATAGTAAGCGACGGTTACGGTTATGCATCTGTAGTGAAACCTTTGGCAGATGTTGCTCCAAGTTTCTTGATGTCTAACAATGTTTATTTCAAAACTTCAGCCGTTACAAGCATGCCTTTGCTTTCATACAACGGAGCAACTTCAACAACACTTCAACAATGGCTTACTCAAACTCAGGAACAATCTTCTTACTACGATCAAGACCCTATCTTCTATTCTTGGGATTCTCTATTCACTACAAACACATTCCTTTGCGGCAAAGGTGAGGGAATGGCAAGTGTTACCAACGACTATTTCAACAATGCAAGACCAACAACAACCCCTTGTATAGGTGCAAGACAGTTCTTGCCACCAACAAGCAATGTATATGTGCTTGCAACAGGTATTCTTGCAGGTAACTTCGACGGAAACAACACATATTCTGATTGTAACTTGGGCAGCGAAAGCATATTCGTAACATTCAAAAACCTTAGTGCCGACACAATCTCTGCAACAAATGCACACTTTGCCTACAGGGTAACACAAGGCACAAATGTAATAAACTCAACTGCCACTCTTCCATACAATATTCTTCCAGATTCTGTATATACTTTCACATTCCCAACACCACAAAACTTTGTTACGGTAGGCACTTCAAACACAACTTATTCTATCAAGGCTTGGTCTGCAATTCCTGCCGATACAATCAATAACAACGACACAGCAACAGCACAAGTTGTTTCATTCTATCAACTTCCTGCAATGGCTGCACAAACACAGAATGTAAACTATGGTACTGATGCCGACCTTACAGTAACAACCAACGATAGCGTGTATTGGTATTATCATCCAACAGACGACACTCCATTTATGAGAGGTCTTACATATCATACACCTATATTATATCATGATACAACATTCTACTTCTCTCTTAAGGAGGAAATTCCTGCTCTTAAGATAACAGAAGTTCAGATAAATAAGACTGCTACTGCAGCAGGCGTAACACCAGATATTCCTGCCTATATAACATCAAACAATGCAGTGGAAATAGCAAACTTGGGTAATGGAGATTTGGATATGTCGGGCTATAAGTTCCATGCTGTAAAATCATCTTCAACAGAATTGCCATCAACAGCAGGTGCAACATCTTCAAACTTCAAATCTTATACATTCCCTTCAAACTACATATTGAAAGCAGGCAAGTCTGTAGTATTGTTGTTTGCCACATCTTCAACAGTGGCCGACAGTATAGCACTTGCAACATCTATCTCTGCAAGTTTCGCCAACGCAACAGGNNNNCTGGATTCATAATTGCAGATGCCAACAACAATGTAATAGACGCTGTGGCTTTGAACGGAGCAACTTTCAACGCAGCTTCAAATGTGCCTTCAAGTGTTTGGGCAAGCAACAACAACCTTACAATGACAGGCGTTGCAGGTGTTGTAAGAACAGCCAACACAGCAACAGGATGGCAGGTTTCTTCTGCAACAAATCCTATGTCTATGGGTGCAACCAACAGCAACTTGCAAATCTATTTCGACAACGGATGCTATGGAGAAAAAGCACCATATAATGTAGTTATCACCAATGCTCCTGCTGGCGATGTGGCTTTATTGGATATGTATGTAAGCAACCACGAAAACGCATCTTCTGCTTGTGGTCTTGGCAACGAAACACTGACAATAAAAATCACAAACTCTGGAGCAACACCTATAACAGAAACAATTCCTCTTGTATGCAATGTATATGAAGGCACAACACTTGTTTCTTCATTTACAGAAAACTACACAAGCACTCTAATGCCATTCGACACACTACTATATACATTCAACTCAACAATAGATATGACTGCTATTACTGCAGCAAGAGATTTGCACATTGTGCTTAATGTCGATTTGGCTTCAGAAGTTATAACTTTCAACGACACAATAGCATTAGATTTCACATCTTTGAAAACTCCAGTTCCTCCAACAGTGGCAGACCTAAGCATTCCTTATGCAACAAGTGCAACACTTACTGCACAATCCAACGATATAGTTGTTTGGTATGAAGATGCAACAACCACAACAGAACTTGGAAGAGGCACTTATAACACTCCTTTATTATATGAGAACACTACATACTATGCTGGTGCTATTTTGCAAACCAACGAAGATGTTGTTGTAGGCACAGGCACAACTGCCAACACAGCAAGCACCTATCCAGCACCTTTCAACTGCAAACAAAAACAAGTTAAGGAACAATACCTTCTTCGTGCCGCAGACCTTATTGCTCTTGGTATGGAGGCAGGCAATTTGAATAGTCTTTCATTCAATGTAAGCACAGTAACAGTGGGTTCAAACCAACCTGCAGCAAGAGTGTTGGACTTCAACCTTAAACTTACCACAACAACACAAGACCAAGCAAGCGAATGGTTCTCTAACCTTACAACAGTATATACTTCAGACTCTATAGGCTTCACTTCAACTTCTACAGGATGGAAAACCCTTGTATTCGACACACCTTATTATTGGGATGGAGTTTCAAATCTTGTTGTTGAAGTTTGCTTCTCTTCACCAAACACCAACTCAAGTGTATGTACCTATAAATCAACAACCGCCTACGACGCAACACGTTCTTATAGAAATGCCAGCGTTAATGCTTGTTCATACACAGGCAACCCAACATCAACCTATCAAGAACTTCCAAACATGAAGTTCAATGTAGATAAGTTTGGTTGCTCAAGCACAAGAGTTCCTCTTACTGTTTCAATAGAACAAAGCCCTGTTTGCGAAGTTGCTTTGGCTGAAATAATTGAACCAAACGAAGAAATAGTAATGTCTGGTATTCAAGTGCCTGTGAAGGTTGCCATAAAGAATTATGGTGCAGATGCTTTGACAGATGTAACAATTAAATACACAGTAAATAACGGCACAGAGCAAGTTAGCAACTGGACAGGCAACCTTGCATCTGGAGAGATAGACACTGTTACGCTTCTCCCTTATATCTTCAACCCAGGTGCAATAACTCTTACAGCCTATGTGGAAAAGGATTGCGACAACGTAAATACCAACGATACTGCTTCAATACAATTCTCTGCTTGTTTGGGTAACAACACCTCTGCAGTGGAATATACAATCTCTAACATAGCAGCAGACAATGCCGACTACAACTCAATAAACGAAGCTATTCTTGCATTGGAACAGTCTGGCGTTTGCGGACCTGTAGTGTTCAACATTGCTTCTGCAACCTATAACGAACAAATAGAGATACCTGCAATCAATGGTGTTTCTCAAGACAATACCATAACCTTCAAGGGTGTTGGAGCAACAAAACCTATAATAACCTATACGGCAACAGGCTCAACAACCAACACAACACTTGTTCTTAATGAGGCATCATACATATCTTTCGAGAACCTAGACATACAATGTGCAAGTGATGCTTATCCAAATATGGTGGTATTGAACAATACACAAGATATCAATTTCACAGATGTTGTATTCTCTGCTCCAACAGCAACAGGAACAACTTTGGTATCTCTTACAGGACAAAACATAAATACAAAATTCGAGAATGACGAGTTCTATAATGGCAAGGTAATGCTATCATCTGCTCCTATGCCAGACGACAGCCTTTCAAACAACATTATAATAAACAATTGTACATTCTCTGTATTCACAACAGGCGCTATTGCTTTGGATTCTTACGAAAATGTTACAATAAGCAACAACAAAATAAGAGCTTATGCAGCAACAGTGGAAGGCAAAGCTATCTCTGTAAACAATATCTCTGGACACTCAACAATCAACACCAACGATATATTTGTTACAGAGTCCAACAAGGTGCGTTATGGTATCAATATCAAACGTTCTGACTTTGGTATGATGGACCCTATGCTTGTATATAACAATGCTTTGGGTATCAACGGCGTAACAGCCTCAACAGCAATTGCCTCAATGGGTATAGATGTGGATTCTTCTTCTTATGTATATGTATATTACAACACAGTAAGAATGAAACCAAGCACCAACTCTCAGGCATCTGTAGCAATGAGGGTAGGAGCCCAAGCATCCAACATAGTTGTAAGAAACAACAACTTTGAAAACGCAGGCAATGGTTTGGCTTATCAGGTTCAAAACACAGACGCCATAACAATCTCTAACAACAACAACTACTACACAACAGGAACCAAGTTTGCATATTGGGGAGCAAACATAGCAAATCTTGACGCCCTAAGAACAGCAAACTCTATGGACGAAGCATCAGTAAGCGTGCTTAATCCATTTGAATCAGACTCTGTACTTGCAATTCAATATCCAACCGATATAGTTTATGGTGCAGAACCTATAGAGGAAGTCAGTGTGGATAAATACGGCTACACTCGTCCTGTTTCTCCTCACCCAACAATGGGAGCCTACGAATACATCTTTGCAGAAAACGATGCTGGTGTAACACAAATTATCGCACCTGTATATAACAATCCTTATGTTGAAAACGATCCATTCACAGTTACAGTTTCAATAAAGAACTTTGGTTCATATAGTTGCAACAATATCAACCTTGTGGCTAACTTGAAATCATCTGCAAACGGCACAACACTTCAAACCATCACAGGCACATACAACCAGACTCTTGCCTCAATGGAAGAAGCAGACTATACTTTCACTGCTCAAATGACTCCTCCACTAAACGACCCTTATACAGACTCTTTGTATTTGGAAGTATATACAATTCTTGAAAACGATACAGTGGGCTACAACGACACAGCAAGCGTAAATATCAAGGTTATTCCTGCATACAATATATATCTAAAGAAAACTGTACCAATCACAGAACGCTGCCAGTTGTATAGCGTGCCTATTAAGGCGGAAATTCAAAACAAGGGTGAAAAAACAATAGACAACACTCATACTGTTTATGTAACCTACGAAGTTGTGGGACGACCAGACCTTACAGTTACAGAACAGCTTAACTTCCCATATACCGACCCAGACTTAGGACTTGTTCAATCACTTCAAAAGAATGCAACCATAACTTATGTATTCAATCAAACTGCCAACCTATACCCAACAGGCACATCAGATGTGGCTCTTCAACTTAGAACCTACACTTCTTTCGACCTTGACCATGTTCCTTCTGGTACCAACTCAAACGATACATCTGCATACATTACAGTCAATTCTCGTGTTTCTCCAAATCCTCCTATCGGCCACAACGACACTATCTACTACGGTACAATAGGACATCCTTCTGCAGAACAAGAGAACAGTCTTGCAATAAAATGGTACTACAACCAAAACGACCAAGACCCTATCTATGCTCCTTCAAACTACAACACTTCAAAGAACTACACAACACCAGACAGAATGTTCCAAGACCACACCTACTACCTTAAAGTAAATCTTACTGGCTCTTATCCTTGTGCAAGTGAGTTGTCAGAGGTTCAGGTGGTGCTTAGAGACAGACTTCCTGTGGATATGGCTGCATTATCTATCAAATCACCACTTAGCAACCCAACAACAGGCTACCCTAATGGTCTTGTATATGTAGAGCAAGACACTGTAAGCATAGAACTTGTAAACTATGGAACACAAAACGCAACTAACTTCGAAGTAAGTTACCAATACAAAGAAGGTACAAACGGAACACCAGTAGTTGTAACGGAAACTTGCCACGATGTTGTTGCTCCAGACCAAACCTATGTATATAAATTCAACACCCTTATCGATATGCCAACAACTAGCACCTACCAAATAATAGGTTGGGTAAAGGCAACAGGCGATATTGTTGAAACCAACGACACAGTTATTGAACGCTACGACTACAAACCAACCAACGGCAATACAATCTACGGCAATGCTACGGTAAACAACGGCGAATCTCTTGATATAGTAAGAGTTCAAATGGGTACAATGGACAACTCATCAGTAGCAGGAGAGGACACCTACACCAACTATACTCAATCTGTCGACCCAGTGGTATTGTTCAGAGGCACATCAGACTCATTGCTTGTCTATAACGCAAAAGCACCAACAATGGGCTTATCTCAAACACCAGGAGGCTGGATGAAAGTTTATATAGACTGGAACAGAGACGGTGTATTCGAAGGCGTTACAGAGCGTGTTTATTCAGATACAGTCAAACCAGACCAAAGCATCAACAGAATGCTTGTAAATGTTCCTGCAAACAATGTTTATGGCAAGACTCGTATGCGTATAATGCTTGCTCAAGACGATGTAGAGCATATTTTCGAAGCAAATACAGCAATACCAAGAGGAGAAATTGAGGACTACCTTGTAGATATCCGACCAATAGAAGACAACAATGCTCAATTGGTAAGATTCCTTTCTCCAGAACGATTTGTAAACGAAGCAACGCAAGACATCAAACTAAGGTTGGTCAATATGGGTAGCAATATGCTTACATCGGCAAATATAACCTATATAATCAACGGCGGTGCAACCCAAACATACAACTGGAT
>JABUUQ010000002.1:154667-157393 GCA_021443125.1 Bacteroidales bacterium | reverse complement strand
AACTACCACGACAACGATACTTTGAGTATGAATGTATTCATGTTCAAGACCTACTCACTATCATACGCAGAAGATTTCGATGCAACATCTCCTATGAACGATGACTTCTATGCTTATGAACTAAACCCAGACCAACCAACAAACTGCTGGCAAATGGGAACACCAGGAGGAGAGAATACAATAATCACTTCTGCATACTCTGAACCTTATTGTTGGAAAACCAACTTGGAGGGCAAGTATCCAGCAAACAACCACAGTATTCTTTACTCTCCAGTATTCGACATAGAACTTATCAAACCAGACACCCTTGCCTTTATGCTTAGAACAGTGCTGGGCTCTGCAAAACTTACCGTTGAATACTCTGACTATAGAGGCGATTGGCAAAGAATAGGCGATATAGACGACAGCAATGGCTACAACTGGTATAACAACGAAGACGGCTTTACTGGCAACAACAACTCATGGAAACAAGTTTACTATTCTTTGGAACACCTGCTTACCAACATGGGTACAAAAGTTCAGTTCCGTTTCATCTTCAAGTCAGGCAGTGGCTCAACAGCAGAAGGTGCAGCAATAGATAACTTTGAACTTCGCAGAGGATTGAGACCAAACGATGCAGGTATAACATCTGTAGAACTTACTCCATTCTTGTTGCCAAACTATGGTTCTGATTTCTTCCCTAAGGTAACAATACACAACTTTGGCAACGAAGCACTTTCTTCAGTAAGAGTTTGCTACATGGCAGAAGATATGCATATTCCAACTTGCGAAGATGTTTATTTGGCAGACAATCCAATACCTCCTTCTGGCGACTACGAATACATATTCCAGTCAGGACACTATCTTGATGTTTCAATGCCAGACCCATTCACTATAGTTGCTTTCACTCGTATCAATCAAGATTTGTATCAAGATAACGACTCTACATGGGCAAACATAGTTATAGGACCTTTGGAAAAAGACGCTGCTATTGTTGCAATAGAAAACCCTGGTGCACAAATAGTATCAAACGACGATGTGGAAATAGGTATAAGAGTAAGAAACTATGGTCTTTCTCCAATTACCGAACTTCCTGTGGCTTACTCAGTATCTAACGGCAACGTAGTTGAAGAAGTTATCTACTTCAACCCACCTTTGTACAATGGCGATGAGTATGTATATAAGTTCAACCAAAGATATCATGCTCCATTCGGCACAGTAAATCTTAAGACATGGGTAGGATTAGACGGCGACTTCTACCACGACAACGATACACTATACAAACGTATCGAAGGAACCAACTACACTCAAGATATAGAGGCTCGATACATAACAATAGACGATGCAAACCCTTCAGAACTTGGTGTTCAGATTGCATTCCTTAACAGAAGTTCTCGTGGTGTTGGCGATATTACCGTTGGCTACTTCTACGATAACGACCCAACAACAGCCTTTGAAGAAATCTATCGTTTAGGTCATGTTCTTCCTGCTGGCGACTATGGATATCACTACTTCACTCAAAAACTTCCAAGACGTGTTTATCAATCAATTTGTGCTTATGTTGTTGTTCCAAACGAAGTTGATTTGTCAAACGATACAACCTATACAATATATATGGGTTACAGAGATGGTGTGGCAGATACAATCTTTATCGAGGAAACAGTGGCAGAGGACTGCAAGATTCAGTTGATAGGACACAATGCAGGAACCCTTGGTGGCAATACACAAGTTACTGCACATCTTCAAATAGACGGCGGTCAAGTGATTACAGAAACATTCACATGGGGCTACGATGAGCCAAATCCAGAAATAAGAGAATACATGACATTCAACTATCGTATTCCAAAATCTGCTAACGGTCAATACAATGTAAAAGCATGGATAGATTACCCTTACGATGCAGCACATTGGAACGATACAACAACAATCTATCAGGTTAAAACATTCGTAGGCGTTGAAGAAATCATGGCTGATGCAAGTGGCTTTATATTAGAACAAAACAGTCCAAACCCACTGAAAGACCAAACACGCATAGGTTTCACTCTTCCACAGGCAGGACAAATCCAATTCTATGTAAGCAACACTATAGGCCAAGTTATCTACTCAACAACGGCTTCTTATAGCGAAGGCCACCACTACATCAACTTCGACGCAGAAAAACTTGAAGAAGGAGTTTATTACTACACTATGATTTTCAACGGCGAAAAACAAATGAAGAAGATGATTATCATAAGATAACATCAAAATACCTAACACTCCAGACCGACATTTTTCCTAAGTGTCGGTCTTTTTTTTCGCCATAATAATTTGCTAAAACAAAGAAATATCCAACTAAAACGTTGTATTCTTCGCATTCTTTTCTTTCTCGTGAACGATGCAGTAATTATCAGAGTAAAAGGTTTTACACTGCGGTAGCCGAGTAAAGTAACGAAGTTACCTCGCGAACGATGCACTGCGTAGCCGAATAAAGTAACGAAGTTACCGAAGTTGCTGAGTGTTGCAGAGAGTTTTGACAGTTTCTTTAGAACCGGACGGAATCAACCATCCCTATGTGCAATTCCGTCCGTCCGGTTTTTCGGTTGCATATAAATCTAACTTATCATATATCTACACTCGTAAATGATGCATTTTTTATTGTAATGTTCGCGAGTATAGAGTGCGATAGCCTAATAAAGCAACTAAGTTACCTGGTGAGTAATGCATTTTTATTGATATGTACTATTAAAGTTAATTGATAATTTAGTAGG
>JABUUQ010000002.1:151714-154079 GCA_021443125.1 Bacteroidales bacterium | reverse complement strand
CAGAAGTGTCAGCCCTAAATTTATGCAATCAAAAAAGTTTTACCGGACAGCAATATTTTGAATATTTATAGGGCGATGGTTTTAGTTAAAAATGGTAAATCTGTTTTTTCATATTCGCCATTGTTATCACAGATAAACGATAATTGTGTATTTGAATTTTCGGTAGGTTTCAAAATTTGTTTAAGAATTTTTTCTCTATAGGTTGATGCCATAAAAGAGTCCTCAATATCTATTTTGCGAGCTTTTGATATATTCAAAAATTCTTGTTCTTGCTCAATGCCCAAATACTTGCGACCAAACAAGTTAGCGGCTATTCCAGTGGTACTGCTTCCTGCAAAAGGGTCAAGCACCCATGCCTTTGGTTGTGTTGAAGCAAGAATTATTCTCGACAACAACCCAAGCGGCTTTTGTGTAGGATGTTTGGTGCATGTTTTCTCCCATGTCGCTATAGCGGGCAAAGTCCATACATCTGTCATCTGCTTGTCTCCATTCATCTTTTTCATTAGTTCGTAATTGAAATAATGAGACTTTTTCGCTGACTTTCTTGCCCAAATAACAAATTCTGAACTATATGTAAAATAGCGACATGAAACGTTTGGTGGTGGATTTGTTTTTGCCCAAGTAACCACATTAAGAATTTTGAAACCAAGTTCGTTCAAACAATTGGCAATACTAAAAATGTTATGATATGTGCCACTTATCCAAATCGTACCATCGTCGGCAAGTTTATCACGGCATGCTTTCAACCAATTGTAATTAAATAGATTATCTTGTTCCACACCCTTGGATTTGTCCCATGCTCCCTTATTTACACTGACAATTTTGCCACTTTGATAACTGATTCCTCCATTACTTAGAAAATATGGTGGGTCTGCAAAAATCATATTGAATTTGAAATCAAATTGCTTGAGTAGTTCAATGCAATCGCCTTGCAAAAGATTGAAACATTTGTCATTAGATTTGAAATAAGGTGTTAGCATAGACAAGTGATAAAAGTTATTTTAATGATTTGACAAATTTCTCGAATGTTGTTAAGTTGTAGATGCTTGGAATAGTATAGAAAGCCTCTTCAAGTTTACCTTTTGCACTTGCCCAGCCAATACCATCTGTAACCCACACAAATTCATAGCCTTGACAAGCATTTATTTTCGGTGCAAGTTCGGTGTACGCTCTTGCTACCTCATTGAGTTTGGAACCGCCACCACTATAAAAATTAACCTCCATAAGATAGGTTTTTTTCTGCGTCTTTACCACAAAATCAAAACGTTTGCTATCTACTCCAAGTGCTTTATAAACCTCTGGAAAATCACGAGAATAAACTTCTTGTTCGAAGGTTATTCCTGCTTCTGTAAGCATATTGGCAATCATATTTTCCATAATATGCCCACTTCTGTTTTTGCGTGCATTAGTGTCAAGACCAACTTCAATGCCAAATACATAATCCACAAGATTTGTTATTTGTTTGCTACTCAATACTTCTGACAATCCGGTGTCTTTGATGTATTCTTGAACACCTTCTTCTGAAGCAAAGAACTTTTCAATATGTTGTGGTTTATTAGCACGATTAAAGGCTATTTTTCTATCTTTGCTACGCACTGCTATCAAAATATCAAGCACAGAAAACACAGATGGATTCTCATTCCAAAGGTCGTGTATGGCTTCTTTCATATTTTCCTTTCCCACAAGATAATTGAGAGCATGTAACTTCATCGCTATCTTCTTGACGTTTTCGTGGCATTTTTGGAAATCAGTGTAGAAAGCAAGATTTGCATTAGTTTCTAATAACTGACTCATAAAGTTTTGAAATTCTTGTTTTGTATGAACTTTCATAAGAATGAGATTATCGCTAATTTATAGATACTTCAAAAGAATTATGTATTATATTTGAAATCATTAACTCTGATAGTTTTCCTCTTTTTTCTGGATTGGCATTCACCATTCTTGTGGCAAATACACGGTTGATATTGTATTCAGAATAAAGGTCGTCAAAGAAATTGTCTGCTGGATTTTTGCCCTTGACATCGGAATTGCTCAAAATAAATTGGCTTCCTTTTTTAGCAACAATATTGCAAAAATCACGCAAACGAATTTGTTCAGCATCATTAAAAGGTTCTTTTACGTATGTGTTGAATGAAGATGTATTGCTCAAAGGTTTATAAGGTGGGTCGAAATAGAATAGAGTGTCAGCACCTGCATATATTTCAGTATCAGCAAAATCGCCACACATTATCTCAACATTTTGCAATACTTTGGAATCTGCCATAATAGTTGCTTTATCGCATATTGTAGGGTTGGCGTATTTGCCATGAGGTACATTGAATTTTCCTTTGGAATTTTCGCGATACAATCCATTGAAACAAGTGCG
>JABUUQ010000002.1:144579-151689 GCA_021443125.1 Bacteroidales bacterium | reverse complement strand
TGTTCAACATTAGATAAATCTTCATTGTTGAATCGTCTGCGTTGCTCTATGAAATATGTTGTGCGTTCGTCGTGAGACTTTGGAATATATTTGTTCTCGATAAGATATAACGCATTTATTAGTTCTTTTGGATTGTGCTTTATGGTTTGATAAACGTTTATCAGTTTAGGATTTATGTCGTTTATAACAGCCTTCTTGATGTTGGGAAAGTTTTGCAACATCCAAAACATAACAGAGCCACCACCTACAAACGGCTCAACGTAAGTAATCTCTCTATTGCGAAAATCAGTAGGGAGAATTCTCTCAATTTCAATAAGCAGTTGTGTTTTGCCTCCTGCCCATTTTACGAATGGCTTTGCATCTTTATTTGTTGCGTTCATCTATTTTCTCTTGAAAATAATATACTATATTTAGTAGATACAAAAGTAACAAAATTTGATAATATAACATTTAATTTGGCAATTTATTTTGACCAATACGATTCGGTATTTTTACACTCGTGAGCAATGCATTGCTTGCCAGTATAAAAACTATCTTTACTTTCTCATCCTTAAACATTACAGTGCTTGCTTCCCATACTCGTGAATGATGCAGTGTTAGTCGCTGGAAAATGTGCAACCTTTTATATTTGTGAGCAATGCAGTGTTTGCAGTAAGAATAAAACGACAGCAAAGAACAAAGCGACAAACTTTTTGAGTCTGTCGCTTTGTTGATATTATTTAGACATTATTTCTTTTTCGGTATTTGGCTGGCGTTTCGTTATAAACCTTTGTGAACACCCTTGTGAAACAAGCATAGGATTTGAAGCCTGCCGCTGTGCTAATCTCTTCGTTTGTCATAGTGTTGTTCTTGTCGCCAAGCAGTATTTTTGCTTTCTCCAAACGGAAGGTGTTGATATAGTCATAGAAACTCATATTCCTTTCTTGGTTGATAAACTGGCTAAGATATTGTCTGTTGGTGCCTATCATAGTTGCCAAGTCTGTAAGTTTCAAATCTTCGTTCAGATAATAGCCTTTGTTTCTTATTATTTCATCGATATTTTCAGGGATGTTGTTTTTATAGTAGCATTCTTTTGTAGTACATTCTGGGCCTTCTATAGGTATTTCTTCCAAAGCTTTCTTTACCAAATATACAGGTTTTTGGTGAATAACGCCTTTTGTAAGAATTCCCAACAAAATAGCCCAAGTATCATTATAGACAATGTCGCAAAGGGTAGCAACCCATAATGTTGTATTTTCGTTTACACTTATTTTGTACCAACCATTAAAGATATATAAAATCGCCAAAACAAGAACAATTATCAGCGAGTTTGAAACCCATTTGTTGTCGTAACCTTCTGTGTTAGATAGGTTTGCTTGCAAAGTTTTTGTCCTCTTTGCATTTCTCATATATAATTGTATAAAGAAAGAAATCAAAAAGGCGATAATCAAAGCATAGGAAATCACAAGCATTTGGGTAGTTGGACAAATACTATATATTATGCCCACTGCGAAAAATGGAAGCAAAGGTATTATTTGTCGCCACTTTGATGTTGCCTCTGGTGCTATAAGACAAGAAAATACCATACCCCACAAACCTATTGAGAATGAATAGAATACTTGGAAGATTTCGCAGAGTTTATTTGTTGGTGCGTTGTATACTTTGCTGCCCACCAACACTTCAACTACAGAACAAACAAAGGTAAGACCTGTTATAAGACATGCAATAGCGAATAATTTGTGGAAATAATACTCTCTTTTCATTGCCAAAATGAAAATTCCACAGAAAAAAGCCACGCCTGCAACAATTCCAGCGTCAAAACAACATATCGCTTCGTAAATCCTGTATAAATGTAAATCCATATTGCAAAGATAATTTAAGTTTTTATTATGGCAAAATAAAAAGAATGCATTTTTTATCTAAATAGTTTTTTTATAGTTTTGCTCATCGTTCAAATAGTTGTTAAATAGTGTGTTATGCATTGTTTTTTAATTTGCGTAAAACTGTATTTTTTTTTTTTTGTCTAATTTTTTATTGTGTTTTTGTGGTCTTTTCTTGTTTTTTACTACCAAAAATCTCTGTTTTTACATCCTAAAAATTTTTGATTTTTCTTTTTTATTGTGCAAAATCCAATTTACAAATTTCCGTATTATCTTTGCAATACAAAAAAAATGGATTAGGAAAAGAAAAATAAGAACTTTTCGGAACTAGCACTTTCGAAGAACGTAGTTTAAGAACAATTGATTGGACGAGTCTGCAAGAACCAGGCTCGTTTTTTCTTTCTTGCCCCTAATAATTCAACAAAGAAATTGCAAAGTTACAAAACATTTGTTCAAGTTCCTAATTTACAGCCAATTTTTCTGCATTGCTCGCCAGTTTGCTATATATTATATATAGGTATTATAATATATATCATATTTTTTGAATATATATCATATTTTTTGTGCTTTGAGGTGCTTGTTCGGGAAAGTTATTTTGAAAAATGCCCGTATAAATTAATGGAAATAGGATATTTTTCCATAACTTTGCACTCCAAATTCAATAACTATGGCAAACAGCAGACTGATAAAAGGTTATATAGCAACAATACTTTCTACAATTTTGTGGGGTGCAAGTTTCGTATGGACGGGAGAACTTTTGCAGACCTACAACTTTACTCCCATAACTATAGTTTTTTGTCGTATGGTAATAGCATCCATTCTTATGTTTGCTATCTTTTCTGCCATGGGCAAGATTGAAAGGTTGAAGAAAAAAGACGTTAAAATTTTTGTCCTTCTTGCTCTTTTTCAACCGTTTCTCTACTTTATCGGCGAAACCTATGGCCTTAAATTCGTTGGTGAGGCAAGTTTCGCAGCCGTTATGATTGCTTTGATTCCTGTGTTTGCTCCTTTCGCATTGTCGATAATCTACAAAAGAAAACTCAAGGGCGAACTTGTTGTTGGTGCCATTGTTTCTGTGCTGGGCGTTGTGCTTATGAGTCTGAATTTGGGCGGACAAGGCATATCCATCATAGGAATTTTATGGCTAATAGAGGCTATTATCACTGCATGCGGCTATAATGTTGTGTTGCAGACACTTCTGGACAGAGGTTATAGTGCAATAACCATAACAACCTACCAAAATGTTTTTGCAGCCATATTCTACATTCCTTTGTTCTTTATAATGGATTTCAAGACTTTCCCTACTATCATATGGACTGGCAGAGCTGTTTTCGATATTCTTGCTTTGTCGGTGTTGTGTTCTGCAATAGCGTATATGTGCTATTCTTATGGTGCAAGGATTATCTCTTTGGAAAAAGAGGCTATCTTCAACAACGCCATACCTGTTGTAACCATTATTATGTCGGTTATGATGGGGCAGGAGATGCTTACAATAAGAAAAGTTTTGGGAATGATTGTTGTTATTTTGGGCTTAATGCTCAGTCAGCAGAATTTTATCAAAAAGCCCAAACAACGCAACAGCAAAGAGAAAACAAAGGAATAAAAAATTAAAACAAAGTTTCAGCAAATTAAAACAAAGGAATAAATATATATGAAATTGAAGGTTGGTCTAATACAGATGTCTTGCGTCAAGGACAAATCTGCAAATATCGATAAAGCAATAGCAAACATAAGAGATTTGGCAGGCAAAGGAGCCAACATTGTTTGCATGCAGGAGTTGTTTGCTTCTTTGTATTTCTGCGATGTGGAAGATTACGAAAACTTTTCACTTGCCGAAGCCATACCAGGTCAAACAACTATGATATTTCAATCACTTGCCAAAGAATTGGGAATTGTTATTGTTGCATCGTTGTTCGAAAGGCAGATGGCAGGCTTGTACTACAACACCACAGCAGTCATAGATGCCGACGGAACCTATCTTGGCAAATACAGAAAGATGCATATTCCCGACGACCCTGGCTACTACGAAAAATTCTACTTCACACCTGGCGATTTGGGTTTCAAGGCTTTCGAGACAAAATTTGGCAAAATAGGAGTGCTTATTTGTTGGGACCAATGGTATCCTGAGGCTTCACGAATTACCGCTATGCAAGGTGCCGATATTATTTTCTATCCAACAGCAATAGGATGGGCAAGAGAACAAGACGAAGCAACCAACCACGAACAATACTATGCTTGGCAGACCATACAAAGAGCCCATGCAGTTGCCAACGGCGTTCATACAGTTTCGGTAAATCGTACTGGATGGGAAGGCGATATGCAGTTTTGGGGCGGCAGTTTTGTTTGCAATCCTTTCGGCACAATTCTCTATGAAGCTTCTCACGACAAGGAAGAAAACATAGTTGTTGAAATCGACACAGACAAAACAGAACACTACCGTATGCATTGGCCATTTTTCAGAGACAGAAGAGTGGATGCCTATGGAGAGATAACAAACAGATATTCAGAGAAAAAATAAAACAATACATATATATAATATAGCGATGCAAAACGGTTTCACACCAAAACAGCTTGGTTTTTCTTTTCCTGCCGAGTGGCATAGGCACAAAGCAACATGGCTTTCCTATCCTCACAACGAGAACTCTTGGCCAGGCAAAATAGAAACGATATATCCTTCCTATAATTTGTTTATCAAGGAACTTGCAGAGGTGGAACAGGTTCATATAAACACACTCGACGACAATCAAAAGCAATGGATAGAGGAGGAATTGAAGAAAATTTCCTGCAATATGGCCAATGTGTTTTTTCATCCTTTCAAAACCAACGACGCATGGATAAGAGACCACGGCCCTGCTTTTGTTCTCAACAGCGAAGAGAAAGCTTTGGTAAATTGGAAGTACAATGCATGGGGAGGAAAGTACCCTGCAGATTTGGACAACCTTATTCCAGAACAAATTGCTGAGTATCTCAACCTTACATCTTTCTCTCCCGAAATAATTATGGAGGGTGGCAGCATAGATGTCAATGGAGCAGGAGATTTGCTTACCACAGAAGCCTGCCTTTTGAACGAAAACCGCAATCCCAACCTTACAAGAGAACAGATAGAGGATGGTTTGAGAGAGTTTTATGGCGTTGAAAACATTCTATGGCTAAAAGACGGCATAGAGGGCGACGACACCGACGGACATGTTGATGATTTAACGCGTTTTGTCAATGAAGACACAGTTTTGACTATGGTGGAACCCGACAAAAACGACGAAAACTATCAGGTGCTTCAAGATAATTTGCAGATACTCAAAAAGATGCGTTTAGCCAATGGCAAACAACCCAACATTATCGAGCTTCCTATGCCTGCAATGGTAGAGTATGAGCAACAACGCTTGCCTGCATCCTATGCCAACTTCTATATAGCCAACGAAAAAGTAATAATGCCAACCTATAAATGCCCTCAGGACGATAAGGCTGTGCAGATTCTTGAACAAGTTTTCAAAGACAGACAGATTATTGGCATAGACTCCACAGATATCATTTGGGGTTTGGGCAGTTTCCATTGTTTGAGCCAACAAGAACCAGAACTTAATAATTTATAAGATATGAAAAAGATATTTTTGATTGCTTTGACAACATTTTTTGCCTTTCAGGCTTATTGTCAATTGGATATAAAAGTTACAACAGAGATAAAATACGATTCTCTTTATGCTTTGGACGATGATTATTATGCAGTGCGTCTCAACAACCTTTGGGGCGTGGTAAGGGAAAACACAATCGTTCTTCCTATTCGCTACGATGCCATAGAATCTTTTGGCGACGGTATGATAGGCTTTGTTAAGAATTCTCTTGTAGGCTTTGCCGATTTGCAAGGCAGGGAAGTTGTTGAGGCAAAATACCGTACCGATTTGGATTTTTCACGAAAAGAGCAGACAACACTTAATATCTTCGATTCGGGTTCTGCTTTGGTTTACGACGGAGCAAGACTTAGGGTTATAAACTCTGAAGGCAAGCAAGTTTTGGACGATTCCTATGAAATAATCTCAAAACACGGCAACACAATAGTCTATAAAAACGGCGTAGCTTATGGAATGGCAGATGCAAAAGGCACAATCACTGCAGAGGCAAAGTATATGCAGATAGAGACTATTATTGCTGGCAAACTATATGCTTATCTAGGCATAAGGGACGGCTTGAAGGTTTATGGTATAATAGGAGCCGACGGACAGCAAAAGAGTCTTCCTTACTACGATGACGTTCAACTAATAAGCAAAAACGACGAACTTTTCATAAAAGCGTTTCTTCCAACAGGCAAACAAAGTCTCTACGATGCAGAAGGTGAATTGCTTTTCCAACCTCTTTATCAGACTATAGAACCATCAAATCTTCCGTTTTTCTACAACATAACCGACAATACCAAACGAGGAATTGTTGGCAAGGATATGGTATTGTATGTGCCTGCTGCCTACGAAGATGTGCAGGTTGTGGCGTTGGATAACGATACTTTCTTTGTTGCAAAAAACGATGGTGTATCTTTCATTCTCAATAGAAAGAATCAATTGCTTGCACACTATGAAGGAGGAATTGCAGGCTTTGTTTCCTACAACCAAAACAATGTAATCTTTGTTGCTGACTCGTTTTTGAACTATGGAGTCTATTCTTCACAAGACGGATGGCTTGTAAAACCTCAATACGATGAGGCTTTGGGCAAGGTGAGCAACAATATAATCTTCAAAAAAGGCAAAAAATGGGGTGCAGTAAGTCTTTCGGGAGAGGTTGTTGTGCCTTTTGAATACGAAAAAGTAAAATTGTCGCCAAAGAGAAACTATGTTGTTTTCTATGAAGGCAAGAACAATTCTGTAATCCTTGATGAGAATGCAAAACAGCAAAGTTTCGAGAAGGTAAAAACGCTTCAAACTTTGGAAAACTATGTAAAATACGATGTTAAAGGCATAGAAAACAGATTGTATCTTAATGGAGAAAAAGTGGTATCTCCATACAAATCAATGGGTTCCACTCTCGACGCAATACTTCCTGTTCAGGATGCAAAAGGCTGGACTTACGCCGATAGCAAAACCCTTAAACCTCTGACCGATAAGCATTTTGACTATTGCACCTACTTCAAAAACTCACAGGCTTTGGCAGTTGAGGGTGATGAACTTATCATTATCGACAAGAATTTCAATAAAGTTTCAACAGTACTTAGGGGTGAAAAATCAAAACTTAATAACATTGCTGCAACACTTATTTTTGCCGACAAATT
>JABUUQ010000002.1:140277-143822 GCA_021443125.1 Bacteroidales bacterium | reverse complement strand
TGATGGTTGAAGATATAGCCAATCTTATCCCTCTTGTTGAAGACAAGGAAGGCGTTTTCAACATCTGCGACACTGAAAGCCCAAGTTTCAAAGACTTGGAAACTTTGATAGCCAAGCAGTTGAACAAAAAACCTCCTATGAATATTCCTTATTGGTTTGCAAAAATCCTTGCGATTTGTGGAGATATTTTGGGAAGAAAAGCACCTATCAATTCCAAACGCCTGAGGAAAATAACAGAAACACAGACTTTTAGCAACAAAAAAGCAATCACCGAATTGTCTTTCCAACCTCTGAATGTTTTGCAGCATTTCAAAATATGAGAAGTGCGAAAAAATTACGAAAATCACGCTTTCTATTGTTTTTTTGTATCTTTGCAAAAATTAAAACAAACCAACAGACAAATATGAAAAAGAAAATTTTAATTCTTATGGGCTTGACTTTTGTTGCAAGTGGCTTATTTGCACAGAATTACAAGACATTCCAAACCAATAACGCAAAGAATGCCGGCAATGGCATATACTACTCAGTGCCTCAAACGGAAATAGTTGTCAAAGTCAAGGTTGAAAAGACTTCACGCACCAAAGGAATCTATAGTGATAAGGCTTATTTGCTTGGTATAGACAACGCACTTTTGAAAAACGCCAACACCTATCAAATAAAGGATATTTCAATATCTTCTCGTGCCGTTCCAAGTGCTTCAAAGTACTTTTTGACCTATACCGACAAGACTTCTGTGGATGTTTCTCCAAACGGAGTTTTGCGAAGCATTACTGCCTCTGGTGAAAAGCAAGAAGCAAAACATTCAAAGCAAAGAAAAGAACAAACAACTCAAATTCAGCAAGTTCAAAGTCCTGTTGCAATGCCAACCTTTGAGCAAAAACTTATTTCTCAAGGGCTTTTGACTTCCTATCCTTTGATGAGTGCAGAGAAGGTTGTGGCAGAAATCAAAAATTTGAGGCAAAAGCAGGTTGATATTCTTTCAGGAGGAATGGAAGGCACATATCTGAACACTACAATCGACTTTATGTATAAACAATTGGACGAAATTATAAATGGTTATCTTGCTTTGTTTGTGGGTGTTACGACTACAAGCGAAGAAGAATATGTTTTCAATATTGTTCCCGAAAAACCAATAATCGTTGAGGAAGATTTGTTGTTGCCTGTCTTCAAATTCTCAAAAGAAAATGGCGTTAGCGACCTTTCAACAAGGAATGAGGATGCAAAAGTTATGGCTCGCATACATTCTTTCAACACAACTGCATCAATGGCTGAGCAAATGAATACTCAGACTTCTTCAAAAGAATTCAAAGCCAAGGCTTCAAAAGGTGTAGGTGTTTATTATGCAGTGCCAGAACAAGTTAAGGTTTCAATGGAATACCAAAACAATGTATTGGCAAGCCAGGTTATGCAATTGGCACAGTATGGCACAATAGGCGTTTTGCTTGAAGGAAACAACAATGTAACCTTCGATGAAAAGACTGGTGCCTTGCTGAAAATATGGAAATAATCCAGCAAAATAGCACTATAATCCAATAAAATAAAACGGCGTTCTAAAATTCTAAAACGCCGTTTTAATTTTTTATAAGCAAGTTCTAATTTACTCGTTCTTTGTTTCTTTTTCTTCCTTTTTCTCTATGTGGTTGAATTCCTTGTCGAGAAACTCTTGAAGAAACTGTGTGCTAACGCCTTGCCTTATACTTCCATCTGATGCTATGGATATTTTACCCGTTTGTTCTGATACAACAACTGCAATAGCGTCGGAATTTTCGGTAACGCCCAAAGCAGAACGATGCCTCAAACCCATGGAAAGCGGAATGTCGTTAGCATGAGAAACAGGCAGAATACAACGTGCAGCCTTTATCTTTCCGTTGTCTATGATTACTGCTCCATCGTGTAAAGGCGTGTTTTTGAAGAAGATAGTCTCCAAAAGTTGAGAAGATAACTCACTTTCGAAAACTTCTCCACTTGCTATAATGTTGTCCAATTTGTTATCTCTGCAAAAAATCATCAAAGCACCCGTTTGTGTTGCAGACATATGCGAACAAGCTTGTACTATTGCGTTGGTTTTCAGTTTGTCGTTGTTTTGGTTGGCGTATTTTAGGAAAAAGAATCTCTTGCCTTTTTGTGCCAAACTCTTTGAACCAATGAGAATCAAGAATCTACGAATCTCAGGTTGGAAAATAACAATCAGAGCCGTAACTCCAAGGGAAATGAATTGACCGAGTATTTCGCTTAAAATCTTCATTCCCAGCATACTTACAACCTTCCAAGTGATGAAAAGTGTGAGGAATCCTATGAGAATGCTTATGGCGTTGGTGCCTTTGAGAAGTTTGATGACGTAGAAAAGCAATAAGCCTACCAAAATAATGTCCAAGAAATCGAAAAAGTCGAACGAAGGAAGTTCGCTGATAATACTTAATAATAACATAGTTTCTTATTTATTTTTTCATATTGTTTTTGTAAAGAGAATAAAGTTTTATGCAATCTTTTGCCGTTTTCACATCGTGTACCCTGAGAATGTTTGCACCGTTTTCCAAGGCAAAGGCGTGAAGAAAGCAAGTGCCGTTGAGAGCTTGGCTTGCTGAAATATCCAAAGGTTTGTAAATCATGCTTTTTCTGCTTATTCCAGTGAGTATAGGCAGAGAAAAAACCTCAAATTCTTTTTGACGGCGAAGCAATTCGTAGTTTTGTTCCATTGTTTTGCCGAATCCGAATCCAAGGTCAAGAATTATATCTTTCACCCCCAAGTTCCTTAGTGTTGTTATCTTGTCTGCAAAGTACGATGCCATATCAAGAAACAGATTTTCGTAATTTGTATTGTTCTGCATAAGGTCGGGCTTGTCGGTATTGTGCATAAGAATATACGGCATTCGGTATTGTGCAACCGTTTCAAATAGATTTTCGTCCCATTCGCCACCAGAAATATCATTTACTATGTCCGCACCTTCGTTGTAGGCTTTTTCCACAATTTCTGCCCAGACTGTATCAATAGAAATAGGTATTTTAGGAAATCGTTTCTTGATTTGTTTCACCACAGGCACAATTCTCTCAATCTCTTCCTGCTTTTCTATTAGTTTTGCACCAGGACGAGTGGAGCAGGCACCAATATCTATAATCTCTGCACCTTCTTCTACAATTTCTTCTGCACGCTTTATCGCCAAATCGAGAGATGTATATTTTCCTCCGTCAAAAAAAGAATCTTCAGTCAGGTTCAAAATGCCCATAACCAAAGGTTTTTCCAGTGAAAATAATTTTCCTTTGATATTTATTGTATTATTATCAAAAAAAGATGTATCTTTGAAACGCGAATTCATAGTTTTTAACAGATGTTTTACATCATTTTGCAAATATAATACATTTATGAATAATACAAGCTTGGAATACGATAATGTTATAAAGAAGACACGAAATTTGTTCATTGCAAAAATGAAGGATTACGGCACTTCTTGGAGAATTCTAAGGCTTCCATCCTTTACAGACCAAATATTTATCAAGGCTAACAGGGTTAGAAGCATACAGGAAAGCGGTGTTAATATGGTAGGTGA
>JABUUQ010000002.1:137149-140238 GCA_021443125.1 Bacteroidales bacterium | reverse complement strand
ATTATGGCTTTGATTCAATGTGAACTTGGAACCGACACAAGCAATGAAATACCAGAACAACAAGCCATAGAATTGTATGACAAGTATGCTACGGCAACCAAAGACTTGATGATGAAAAAGAATCACGACTATGGCGAAGCATGGCGAAGCATGAGAGTGAGTTCAATGACCGATTTGATTCTTATGAAGATAAATCGTTTGAAACAAATTGAGGATAATGATGGCAAAACCAAGGTAAGTGAAGGTGTTGATGCCAATTATTCCGATATAATCAATTATGCAGTATTTTGTTTGATACAACTTGGTGCGGGAAACAACTAATAAAATTTTGGGAAATATGAAAAAGATAATTGCATTCGTTCTTAGATTGTTGTTTGGTGGAGTGTTCTTGTTTTCGGGCTTTGTCAAGGCTGTCGATCCGCTTGGAACAACCTATAAAGTGGAAGAATACATGAACGTTTTTGGCTTCTCGTCTTTGCTTGATGTTGCAGGATGGTTGCCAATGCTTATTGCAGTGCTTTTGATTGTTATGGAATTTATGATAGGAGCCTTAATGGTCTTGCACTACTACAAAAAACCTGTAAGAATAACCGCTGCATTCTTTATGATTTTCTTTACCATTGTAACCCTTGTAGATGCAGTAACAAATAATGTAAGCGATTGCGGTTGTTTTGGCGATGCTATCGTGCTAACCAATTGGGAAACATTTTGGAAGAATATAGCATTGGATATTGTGCTTGCACTTATCTTTGTATTCGACACCAAAGACACACGAAACTATACTCAAAAAACTCCTTTTGTTGTTTCAATAATAATTTTCACACTTATAACTATTTTTGCCATAAGAAATATAGTATATGAGCCTATAATAGATTTTCGTCCTTGGAAGATAGGCAACAAAATGGCACCAACAATATCTGAACAAAAGCCTCCGGTAACCTATGCCACCTATAAGAATTTGCAGACAGGTGAGGAAAAAGAATTTTCTATGGAAGCGGAAGGCGAAAATACACTTATGGCTGCCTATGCCAAAGACTCTTTGTTTTCGGATCATTGGGAATACATTGAAGGTAAGAACAGGGCAGTGGGAACCAACACTGTAAATGCCGACGGCTTTTCTCTTACAGCCTACGAAGGCAATCAGGATGAGGCTTTGGAGATCTTGGGCGATGAAGAAAACGATTTGTATATGCTTGCCGTATGGAACATGGAAGAAGTTAGCGACAAAGGAATGAAAACTATTAGAAAATACATAGAAAACCTTTCAAAGAAAGACCATACCAACATTATAATCGTTACAGCCTCAACAACAAACAAATGGCTTGACTTTCAGGAAAAATACGATTTAGGTCAATTTATGTTCTACTCTTGCGACGATAAAGCAATCAAAGCAATGATTAGGGCAAATCCTGGTTTGGTTCATTTGAACAAAGGAATAGTAAAAGAAAAGTATTCTTGGAGAAGCCTTCCTCAATAAATCTTTCAGCAATAGTGCTTTATGCTTAAATTTGTACTCAAAAATCTTGGCTATGGTGTCTTGGTTGTCTTTGGGGTATTGACTTTGGTGTTTTTCCTTTTCAATATCCTGCCTGGCGACCCTGCAAGAATGATGCTTGGGCAAAGAGCAGATGAGGCAAGCATAGAACTTATTCACAAAGATCTTGGAATGGATAAACCTTTGGGCGTTCAATATCTTAATTATGTTAATGATGTTATGCCTATTTCCATTCATTCTACAGATAAACAAAGCAACTATTATCTTGATACAACCAAATACAAATCTTTTGCCACTCTTATAAGTTTGGGCGATACAAAAATTATTGCAAAAAAGCCCTACCTTCGCCGTTCCTACCAATCCAAAAGGGAGGTTGGCGAAATACTTTTGGAAGCTTTTCCCAACACCATAATTTTAGCCTTGGCCTCTATTCTTATTGCTTTTGTGCTTGGTGTGGTGCTTGGTTGTTTCTCGTCATTATACGTCAATACTTGGGTGGATAGAACAATACAGGTGATAACCTCAATGGGTATGTCCTTGCCTTCGTTTTTTGCTGCCATACTTATTGCTTGGATTTTTGCCTTTGTGCTTTCCGATATAACTGGTCTTTCAATGTTTGGTTCGCTTTATGTTGTTGATGAAATGGGGCAAGGAGAGCATTTGTGTTTGAAAAACCTTATACTGCCAGCCATAACTTTGGGAATAAGACCTTTGGCAGTCATTACAGAATTAACAAAAAGCACAATGATAGATGTTTTTTCGCAAGACTACATCAGAACAGCCAAGGCAAAAGGACTTTCTACTTTCAAAATTATCTACCATCATGCTTTGAGAAATGCCCTTAATCCTGTGATAACTGCCGTAAGTGGTTGGTTCGCTTCCTTGATTGCAGGTGCTGTTTTTGTGGAATATATTTTTGATTGGAAAGGGGTGGGCGTTGTAATAGTGAATTCTTTGGAGACCTACGATTTTCCTGTAGTTATGGGTGCTTTGCTGGTTATTTGTGTCTTTTTGGTGATAATCAATATAATAACTGATATCCTTTATGGCGTATTGGATGCAAGGGTTAGAATAAAATAAGTGGTAAATAGCTTTTAATAGACTGAGTTTCAGTAGATAGACGATTTTTTTTTTTTTTTATGGAAAATGCTTTGTATTTCAGAAAATTGTTGTACTTTTGCAAACTGAAAAAATAGTGAGTTAAAAATAGAACATATAGAACTTAAATAGTTTAGAACTTATAACAAGACATAGTAAGATGAAAATTTCAAAAAAATTAGCAGTGATCGTTTGTTGTATGGTAGGAACATGTGGTATCGCACTTGCACAACCACCTGCACCTCCTGCAAGTCCATCAGCATCATCAAGCTCTACAAACCCTAATCAAGATAGACATGATGATTATTCTATTTGGAGAAAAGTTCCTGTTGGCACATCAACTGCATTGCTTCTTTCTTTGGGCGCTGGCACTCTTGCATTGAGAGTTTTCAAGTCAAGAGAAGACGAAGAGAAAGAATAGGCAAAATAAAACCTTGTAATAAAATAACAAAACCCCGTTTCAATAAATTGGAATGGCGTTTTGTTGTTTTCTATT
>JABUUQ010000002.1:125149-136932 GCA_021443125.1 Bacteroidales bacterium | reverse complement strand
TCCTGACTTCGTCAATGCGTCACCCACTTCAGATTTGGTAGGCTTTAGGGTTGAATAGAGGTTCGATGGCATGGTGCTTTTCTGTAAGGAACATCGTTTTTGTGAAATATCCTCCGTTCTCTGGTAACTTTACCCTGATTGTTGTTATAGTTTTGGCGGCATCAAGCGCCTTGCCGACACTCATGCCGATTCCTTTCCTTCTTATTATACGCTCCAATTCCTTGTATACTTTGTACGCGATGAAACAGATGCAGACATGAGCCTCGATGCGTTTCTCCGTGAAATGGAATATCGGACGCATATCAAGTGAGCCTTTTGAGATACGGAATGCGCGCTCTACCACCCAAAGGCTGTGGTATTCGGCAATGACCTGTTCTGCATTAAGGTCTGTGTTGGTAATGTAGCCTTTCAATCCGTCCCATCTGCTGTCCTCACTTATCTTTTCCTCACTGATTGATACTTCCACATCCTTGCTTATCTCAAGGAATTTGTTGTATCCGCGTTTGTTCACCTGATGCTTCGTAAGCCGTCCGCTTCTGTAGGCTTTCTTCAGACGCTCCACACCCCGTCCCCTGTTGTATGCGTCCTTCTTTGCCCTGCTTTCCGAATAGCTCACGATGAGCCGTTCGCCGTTCTTGCGCGTCAGTTCATGGCATGCCTTGTCCTTTTTCTCCAATGATAGAATCCACTGCCTTACATCTGCAGACTCGTTCTTGATTCTTGCTCCAATGACGTACTTGTAGCCTGCCTGCTGGAGCAGTGACACATTATTCTTGTTCATGAGACCAGAGTCGGCTACGACCACGAATTCCTTTCCCAAGGCAAAACGCTGCCTGAAGTCATCTATCATTGGTATCATCGTAAAGCCCTCGTACTGGCTGCCGTTGAACAGAGAATATGATAGCGGATAGCCGCCTTCGGAGACCAGCAGACCAAGGACAACCTGTGATTCTGCCGTCTTGCCGTCTTTGGAGAATCCTGGCTCACGAAGGGCATCTGTCCTTGATGTCTCGAAATACAGTGTGGTAACATCATAGAACATCAGGCCGATACGTCCTCCAAGAATCTTGCGCGTGTGTTCAACACTTATCTGCTGTGCCAACTCCATTTGGGTGTTGTAAAGCTTGTCCATGTATCGGTAGATTTTGCCGAGTTCCACATCCTCATCATAATATGACTTCAGGTATTCCACCGTGGCGAGCTTGCTTCTGGGCTGGGAAACCCTTGCTATCACCAGATGCCGCAGTATATCGTCAGGGATACGGTTGAAACCGATGCTGTCATATACCAAGTCCAGAAGAAGCTGCGTGCCGTTGATTAGCACAGCATCCATGTTGGATAGCACACGCTTGGTTTCCTCCACCTCACGCCCCTTGTGGTTATCGAAGTCAATTTCCTGCTGACCACCCTGGGTGCGCAACCATGCCTTAGCCTCTTGGTATAACAAATCCGCCTCGTCTGCCGATTTTGCCACTCCAAATTTCTTCACTTCCGTGAATTTACCATGTGATTTGCTCACTACCACTATGCTTATCGTGCCTGAGCGGTTAACTTTCTTGCGTACAAACATGGGTACAAAGGTACAAAAAATAAGCTTGCGTCACCCTAAGTCACCCAAAAATATTAGTTAACTGCTTGATTTTCAATCTGCGCTATGTGATGGCACAAAAAAGTGACGAAGTCAGGAAGANTGCATTTTATCCTTTGCTAAACTGTATAATACCCTTGCTATACAATAGTTTGTATTCATACTAAGCAAACTTTTTTGGATACTAAATTAAATTGTATTATTCCCGAAAACACTCGTAACTTTGTGCTAATAATTGCATTGTTCGCGAGTGTTGATAGTAGTGCATAAGAGAGATTGCATTGTTCGTAAGTGTTGATGTTAGCATATAAGAGAGATTGCATTGTTTGCGAGGTATGGCTATTATTTTAGGGGGAATAACTACACTATTTCCGATATATATTTGTGGGTTTAGGCTAATTTTAGTGCAGTCTTTCAAGATATAGTTTTATTTTGCGTGAATGATACAGTAAAGTGTTGGGTTATAGGCGTTATTCTATAAGAGAGATTGCATTATTCGCGAGTAATAGTTTTTGTTTTATGGTAAATACGAATAAATAATAGCAATGTGGTGGTTATTTTGCTTTAACGGGGAAAGAGTTTTTGGCTGTTGGTTTGCCAGTTATCTTAATGCTATTCTCCTTTTGCTATTTGTTGTTTGTGGCACATATTCAATAGCTCCTATGCAAGGAGGGTCTTGTCTTAGTACGCCATAAATATCAAAAGGCAAAATGGAATTCCATACTCCGTCGCCGTTGTTTATCAAAGGAGAGTTATCTTGTGGGTGCAAGTCGTTATTGGAAGCATCAACAAATTTAGGGTCTTGATTGAATATGCAGTTATTGGCAAAAGATGCGTTATTATTGAAAGCGTTTGATTTTATAAGGCAGTTGCTGAAACTGAAAACACTTTGCGAATTTTCCACCAAGTCAAATTCTATCTCATCTCCAGCCAAAGAACCATAGATTACTGTATTTATGAATTCTGCTTTGCGTATAGGTCTGATTTGCAAGCCTGCCACAGATTCGTACCAGTCGTTCAAAATAAGCGTTGCAGTTTTTCGTGCATTGTCATAGTACCAATAATTTGCGAATGTGCAACCTATGAAGCTGTATTCGCCACCTAAACTCAACGCAACAGTATAACTGCCAGTATTTTGCACAACAAGATTTTCCCCTCTTATGTCTGCACCACGAGAATAAAGGCCTATGCTTGAACAATTCTCTATAAATGAGTTGCTTAGATAAACGGTAGGGTTGTTCGTTACGCAAGAGTCTGCCAAAAGTCCTATGGTTGCGTTTTTTATTATAACATTGTCCATAACATTGTCTTTGCTGCCTGCCATAAACCACAATCCTTGCCATTGACCAGGGATGGAAGAGTATCTGTCTTGGTACCTTAACGATGTAAACAAGACTGGATTTGTTGTTGAACCTTGTGCCTGCAACGAACCATCCTTATAAACCCAAAATTGTGAGCCATTGGCCATATAAATCTTTGTATCGCTTTGCAAATTCAAAGTGAAAGCACTATCAACCACGCAAGTGCCGAGAATAATGTGCGGTTTGTCGTTTTTCCATGCTATATTGTTGCCATTCAATACTATACCTGCTTGTTCTCCTCCCTCATTTGCCAAAGAATATGGTATTCCGTTTTCTTCGTTTCCCAAAGTGTGCAAAGGTTTGTGGTAATATGCATCTTGCCCATAGGCCATAAGTTGCACATTCTGTTCTTTGTTGTTGAAAGAAAAGATAATGGAATCTTGAATAAGAAGAGGGTTGTTTTGATTATTTGGCTCTATTTCAACACGAACAAAAATAAATATACTGTCGTTTGCTCCTATCTCTATATTTTTGGCAATCAATGAAGTATCTCCGTCAACATTCAAACGGAAATAGGAATTTCTGCCAGAGCCAAGAGTGATTCTGTCGATAAGCACAGGTGAATTTTCATTATTAAATACCTTTATTTGTTTTGTTACCGAACCAACGGTTGTGAAAATGGTGTCGAAACTCAAGGTATCAGCTGAAAATTTCAAACTTATGGAAGAATCTGTAGCATAGTCTTCTTCATTAACGCAAGAAGCAAAGAATATATTTGCAAAAACGAAGACAGAAACAATAAGTATGATATATTTTGCTTTGTTCATATTGGTTTTGTTTTTCGGAAAAAGGGTTGAGGTATTAGAAATACAAATCTCTTTGTCCCTTGTTTATTTCATTCAAATTTGATTCTATTTTTGGTATCAGTTGTTTTTGGTCGTATTCTTCCAACATTTGTTTTATCAGTTTCATACCCCTTTGCTTTGTGTCTTCATGGGCAAAGTCGTTGAGATATTCTTGGAATGTAAAAATAGCATTAGGAAGACAATACTGCTTTATCAGTCCTGGTTTTGCCAAATCCATAAAGTCTTCTCCAACACGGCCTTTTCTGTAACAACCTGTGCAGAAAGATGGAATATAACCCGCATCTATGAAAGAATTTATTACATCTTCCATCTCCCTATGGTCGCCCAACTCGAATTGAGAGCCAGTGCCGTCTTCCTCTGCGTATGCTCCTGGGTTGGTACGGCTTCCTGCACTTATCTGACTTATACCAAAGTTTATCAGTTCGTTTCTCATTGCAGAATTTTCGCGAGTGGAAAGAATCATACCAGTATAAGGAAGGGCTATTCTTATTATTGCCACAAGTTTTTTGAAATCGTCGTCGCTTACAGGCTGAGGCACATGTTCTGCATCGGGAGCACCTATGGCAGGTTCAAGGCGTGGAATGCTTACAGTGTGAGGACCGCAACCATAACAGTCTTCCAAATGTTTGGCATGCTGCATAAGTCCCAAAACTTCAAATTTGTAATCACCCAAACCAAACAAAGCACCAATACCAACGTCGTTTATGCCACCTTCTTGGGCTCTGTCCATAACGGTAAGCCTATAGGCATAGTCGGCTTTTGGTGTTCCTGCAGGATGAAAGCGTTTGTATAGTTCAGAATCGTAAGTCTCTTGAAAACAAACGTATGTGCCTATTTTTTCTTTGTGAAGCATTGCAAAATCTTCTACTTCCATAGGTGCAAGTTCAACATTTATTCTGCGAATATAGTCTCTGCCGTTGTTTTCTCTTACTCCATAGGTTCTGCGTATTGCCTCACACATATATTCTGTGCCGTTTTTGTTGTTTTCTCCACAGATAAGCAAAACTCTTTTGTGTCCTTGTTTCAATAAAGCACTTGTTTCCTGCTCTATCTCCTCCATTGTAAGAATTTTTCTCTTGATAAGGTGGTTGTCCTTGCGGAAAGAACAATATGTGCAGTTGTTGCAACATACGTTTCCGGTGTAGATAGGGGCAAAAAGCACCAAACGTTTGCCATAAATCTCATCTTTGACCTTGTGGGCGGCATTCATAATCTGCTGTATTTGGTTTTTGTCTTCCACACATAGCAATGCAGCCACTTCTTCAAGGTTCAAACCTTTGAGTTCAAGGCTTTTGTTCAATATATTATTGATTTCGTTTTGTTCAGGTGCTTTTCTTTCAAGCAAAGAGTGCAAATAATCTCTGTCTATAAAGACTTTGTTTCGGTTGGCAATATCCATAGTCGTTATATTTGTGCTTTATCGTTTTTTCTTATAGTTTTAACGTGCAAAGATACTACTTTATTTTTTGTAACTTTCAAAAAAAGGTGTAATTTTGCCGTTTGAATTTATTTTAACAGTTTATTCAATGGATATAATTATATCAGGAGATGGCGAAGTTGGCTTTCATCTTGCCAAAACTTTGTCTAAAATACAACATAATATAACAGTCGTTGATCCTCACTCTGAACTACTGAAACTATTGCAGACAGACAATGACCTTCTTACTATTGCAGGCAACAGCACCTCTATAAGCATACTCAAAGAGGCGGGAGTGGAGAAATGCGACTTGCTTATCTCTGTACTAAAGGAAGAAAGCGTAAATCTTCTTACCTGTATGCTTGGCAAACAACTTGGTGCCGACAGAACAATAGCAAGAGTTTCTTCCATAGAATACCTTAACGACGAAAACAGACAGCTTTTCAAATCTCTCGGTATTGATGAAATGGTTTGCCCTGAGCGTATTGCTGCAAAAGAAATAACAAATCTTCTTACAAGAAACACTGCTACCGAAGTATTTGACTTTTCCAACGGCAAACTTAGCATATATATGACGAGAATAGACTCTGATGCAGTTTTTGTTGATAAGACTATTGCAGAAACAGCACAACTCTATCCTCAAATGGAGGCAAGAATTGTCTGCATAATAAGACATGGACAAACAATAATACCAAACGGCAACGATTATTACAGAAAAGGCGATTTTGTTTATCTTTTGGTAAAACCCGAAGGCCTTGAACTTGTGAAGCAACTATTCAAAAAACAGGATTTTCAGGTAAGGAACGCAATGATTATAGGTGGTGGCCGTATTGGAAGACGAGCTGCGTTGAATCTTGAGGATATAATGAAAATCAAATTAGTGGAACAAGACAAGGAACGTTGCTTGCGATTGGTTGAAGACTTTGATTCTGTTATGGTTATCAATGGCAATGGTAGCGATATCTCTTTGTTGTTGGATGAGGGCTTGCAAGATATGGACGCTTTCATCGCCACAACAAATTCCACCGAAACAAATATACTTTCCTGCCTGCATGCAAGACGCCAAGGTGTAAAGAAAACCATAGCTTTGGTGGAAAATATAAACTATATTGATGTTTCGCAAGACATAGGCATAGACACAATAATCAATAAGAAACTTATAACGGCTTCCTATATAGCTCGCTTTACTTTGCAAGGCGATGTAACATCTTCAAAGTGGCTTTCGGGAATAGATGCTGAGGTTTTCGAAGTTATTGTCAAAGAAAACGCCCCTGCAACAAAAGACATAATAATGAAACTCAAGATTCCTGAAGGAGTGAGCATAGGAGGTGTGATAAGACAAGACACTGCGTTTATTGCACGAGGCAACACAGAGATAAAGGCAGGGGACAAGGTCGTGGTATTCTCTATTCCTTCGGCTGCAAACAAAGTAATGAAACTTTTCAATTAGCATTTTTTGATGAGACTGATTAAAAGGGTAAACAAAAAGATAGTTTTTTATCTTTTAGGCCTTGTTACATTGGTGCTTGGCTTTACTTGTCTTGTGCCTATTGTAGTCTCACTGATATATTCTGAAACAAGGGTTGCAATTCCTTTTGCTCTTACTTTTTTTCTTTGCGTTGTTATTGGTTTTTCCATGGTTTATTTCAACAAAGACTATCATTTGCCAATATCAAAAAAGGATGGGCAGATAATAATAGGGCTTTTGTGGATAATAACTCCTTTGTTTGGTGCTTTGCCATACCTTTTCTTTCCCGATATCTTCACTATCACCGGAGCAATCTTTGAAAGTTATTCGGGCTTTACCACTACAGGCTCAACAATAATTGATGATTTGACAAAGGTGCCAAGAGGTGTTNCATATAGGGCAATGACTCAATGGTCTGGCGGTTTGGGTTTTGCAGTTGTTATAATTCTTATTTTGCGTTCAAAGGCTGGATTGATGATGAACATATTTAATGCAGAGTTTTCTTCAATCTACAAAAACAAACTATACCCTCATTTGAGTGATACGGCATTAAGAATTTTTATTATCTACACCTTGCTTACCATTATAGGCTGTGTGTTGTTTTCTTTGGGCTCTATGAATGGTTTTCAGGCGTTTTGTCATTCTCTTTCCACCGTTGCAACAGGTGGTTTTTCCACAGAAAACGGCAATATAGGGGCTTTTACCGATTCCTATACTCAATATATGGTGGCATTGCTTATGTTTCTTTCGGGAACAAGTTATTTTATATATTTCCGTTTGTCAAAAGGTGATTTCAAAGTATTGAAAGACAATCAGTTTTTGGCTTATCTTATGCTTATTCTTGCCTGTTCTGTTGTGTTGGTTGTTTATTGGCTGCTATTTACCTCAAAACCTTTGTTGCAAGACATTAAGGAGGCTTTATTCTACACTATCTCAATAATTTCCACCACAGGTTTCGACCTTGAATCTGCAAAAATCGGCAGGGCTGTTTCTTCTGCCTTAATCTTCCTTATGTTTATTGGTGGTTGTTCTGCTTCTTCTGCATCGGGATTAAAGATAGTCAGAGTGATAACCCTTTTCCGCTACACCAAAGTAACTCTTCAAAAAATCTTTCACCCTCATGCAATAATACCAGTAAGATACAACGGCAAAAGCATACCAGAGGAAGATTTGAAAAATACTTTTGGATTCTTCTTTCTTTATATGGTTATCTTTGTTATCGGAGTTATTGTGTTGTGTTGGCTTGGTAACGAATTCTCTCACTCTTTGGCTCTGTCTATTGCTAACCTTGGCAATGTTGGTCCTGTGGTTGGTGGATATATGCAAGGTTTCACCTATTCTTCTCTCAACATAGGCTCACAATTTGCACTGATTATTCTTATGCTTATAGGAAGATTGGAGATTTTTGCCTTTTTGGCTTTGTTTTCTAAATCATTATGGAGGGAAAAATAATATGTCTAACACACTGAACCGAAACATGTCAATGATTTATTCAGTCCTGCATATCATGGGACTGCTTTTGATATTTGAGGCGTGTTTTATGGGGGTGTGTTTCTTTCTTTCTTGGGGCTTGTATCTTTTTAGCGACGATGCAATACTTGCTTCTAATGAACTGAAAGCAATGCAATCTTTTATAATTCCTACTTTGCTTACTTTGGGAGTAGGTATGGGATTGTATTTTCCTCATAGAAAAAAACAAATAATAGTGGATAAACGCAGTGGCTATATGGTCGTTGCGTCTATATGGTTCTTTTTCTCTTTGTTTGGTGCCCTGCCTTTTGTTTTGGGTGGCTACACAAACTCTTTTACCGATGCTTTCTTTGAGACAGCCTCTGGATTTACCACCACAGGTGCTTCTATAATGACCGATGTGGAAAATCTGCCATATAGTATTGGTTTGTGGCGAATTATGACCGAATGGATAGGAGGTATAGGTATTGTTGTAATAATGCTTTCCATCATTCCGGTGGTTGGTGGGGGAGGAATGACACTCTATTCTGCCGAGGTTGCAGGTCCTACAAAGAATAAATTATCGCCAAAGATAAAGGAAACAACCCACATCCTTCTTGCAGTTTATATTATACTCACAATAATATATATTTGTTGCTATTTCTTTGCTGGTATGTCTTTGTTCGATGCAGTATGCTATGCTTTCACAACCATATCCACAGGAGGTCTTGCTCCTCATAACGATTCGGCAGCAAGTTTCTCGCCTTTGCTTCAATATCTTATTATTCTGTTTATGGCAATGTCGGGAACAAATCTTTTGTTCTTCTATCTTATAGTCAAAGGCAAAGTGAAAACCATAAGAAAGAGCGAAGAATTCAAAACCTATATTTTTATAACCATAATAGCCACAATTTTGGTGTTTTTATGGATATATAGATATGATAATGGTGTTGAATACAGTTTTCGAACTGCTATGTTCCAGGTTGTCAGCATATTTACATCCACTGGACTTCTCAATTGCAACTATATGAATTGGAATATGGGAGCAATAACCATACTCATCATGCTTATGTTCTCTGGTGCAATGAGTGGCAGTACCACGGGAGGACTGAAACTTGTCAGAGTGATGTTGTTGTTCAAGTCTGCAAGAACAAATGTCAAAAAGAGTCTTCATTCCAATGCTTTTGTGCCAATAACAATAGACAAAAAAATGGTTAATGATGAGGTTGTTTATAATGTTTTCGAGATACTTATGCTCTATGTGCTTACCTATATAGTCATTTTCCTTGTCTTTATTTTCCAGAATGTTCCTTTGGATGAGGCGGTTGTGTCTTCAATAAGCATGTGTAGCAATATAGGCCCTGCTTATGGAGAAGCGGGAACAGGTTGCTTTGCATCCTACACACCTTTGGCAAAATGGACAATAAGCATTGTTATGATTGTAGCTCGTTTGGAATTTATCACAGTATTTTCTATCTTTACAAAAGCATTTTGGAGTAGATAGTTTTTTGCAAAGCAAGAAAGACGAAAATAAAACGGCGGAAGAATTTTTTCTTCCGCCATTCTAATTTTTTCTTTCGCCGTTTCAATTCTGCAAAACCAACTATTGTTTGATTATGCGTTGTGTTGAGCATCCTTGGTTGGTAATTATTTTCAACAAATAGCACCCTTGCGGATAAGATTCCAAGTCTATTTTTGTTTCTTTTGCATTTATCTTTATGTCCTTAAGCTTTATGCCTTGAAGATTGTAGATTTCTATATTGTTTATCAGTAAATTGCAATCAATTTCAACAAAATCTTTCACAGGGTTGGGAGAAACAGAAACATGTGTCTTGTTGTCTATGTTTTCAATATAGGAATTGGCTATTGACATTGCTCTATCAACACTGTCAACGGCATATTCGGGAATTACGAACACAGCCAAATCGGTGGTGTGAGGAACATTTTCTCTTGAAGCAAAAATATTGGAATATAAAGATACTGCTATAGGAAGATATCCTGCATGATACTCTTGAATATTATAATAATTAAAAAATTCTACAGCAGTTTGCCATCCTGGTTCATTATTATTGTATACATAGATTTGTTTTTGATAGTTTGGATTTCGGTTGTCATGTAAATACTCAAGTCTTTCTTTATACCTATTAACGGAACCGCTTAGAGAGGTTGGTCGTAGCCATGTAATATAAGATAGTGGGACTTCGTATTCTGCTAATCCAAAATAATGAGCATTAGCAGTTACGTGTTCCTCTGCATATTTGTATGCAATTATATAGTCGCCTTGTACTGTTACAGCAGAATCAAATATTATATCATAGAAACCATCATTATTAGCTTCCACACCATTAGTTATTGTATCGTTTAGAACTTTTTCATAAATAACTTCAAATCCAGGATAATTCATATCCAATATTTGAATTGTATCTCCAGTAGATACTCTTGTTTCAAAACGCAAGGTGCCAAAGTAATACAAGAAAAGAAGGTAAGAAATGCCTCCTATTTGAAAAGTAGTGTCAGAATGCATTGTTTGCCCAAACCCTCTGGGTGTCATATCCAAGCTTATATTTTGACCAGGGACATTTCGTTCAATCTCAGCAAACGCATGATTATAATAAATTGTATCAAAAACAAATGGGTCTTCTCCGTTTCTATCTCTATTTATATTAAACGGGTAACCTAGCCCCAATTCGACGAACCATATGAGAGAATCCATAGGGACTCCAGCAGTATCAATAAGAGCAGTTGGAATATATGATTTATAGTATTTTAGCGTATCTGCTCCTAAGTTTATTTGATATTTGTTGATATTTTGTGTAAAAGCTGAAATAATAAAAAAGGAGAAACAAATAATACTTAAACCTTTTTTCATAACATTGGTATATAAAAGTGAAACAATATTTTTAATTACTAAAACATTCAAAATAGAAAAGTATCGTAGAGAGATTTTGATGTGGAGTTAAAGAAGATAAATTTATTAGATTAGAAGAAGGGCTTGCAGTGGTTTCATTATATTGTATTGAGTCTAATTGCGAAACAGAAACACTGAAACTGTCAAAACAATTTGTAATGCTATTGATTTTTTGAAGTGAGAAACAATTTACGCCCTTTCCGCCCTCACTTATTCCAAATATTGCATATTTATTATTGCCATACAAATCTATAGCATTGAATACGGGAGATGATGTTGTATTGTGTCTGCATTCGTATGTTGAAAGATTGTTGTATGGTTTTGCGTGTATTATAAAAGTTTCATCTTGAACAGAGTCTTTTATTCCATAATTTGATAGTATTAGCAATGTTGAATCTTGATTAGAATACACAGCATCTCTTATTATTAAATTTTTTTCATGAATTTGAATAAAATTAGATTTATAAATATCGGTAAAAGTACTCATATCTATACAATCAACAAGCAAGCCGTATGTATTATAGTTGTTTTGATTTTTTTGTGCATCAAGAAGAATAACTATTTCATCATTGTAAGTGTGGCGAATTAGCACATTGTCGTAAAACGGATTGTGTCCTATTTGACTAACATTATTTGAATAGTCATATCGTTGTATTGTTATATTACTTGAATTTTTAGGTTTCCTTAAAAGATATAAATCTTGAGACCCATATTGATGTCCTACGAGAGTAACGAAATTGTCTGTAATTGCGATGTCATGCAGAGAAATAGTGGTGTTAATGCATA
>JABUUQ010000002.1:123871-125089 GCA_021443125.1 Bacteroidales bacterium | reverse complement strand
ATAGGAGAAAAGTCAAACAAAAGACTATTAATGTTAGATGTGCTATTAGAACCTATGCCAACTAAATGTCGCAATCCATTGTCATCATAAAAAGCTTTTATTTTTTTGACAATATTTTGTCCCATTGAACATGTGTAATAAACTCCTGGATTAGTTGAATTTATATTCGTTAATTCTGATATTGTGGTATAACCCAAAAAATATGAGCAAAGATTAGAATGACAACTCATACCTACAAAAAATATAGTATCCTTAAGTATAGAGAAATCGTAAATAGTATCTATATTATTGATTTGTATTCTTGCTATTTTGCCAGGTAGCAGCATTTGAGTCATAACCCCTGTGTTAGGGTTTACAGACAGAATGTTGTGTGGTTGAACAAATGATGAAAGATAGCAACCTCCACTATTTTTATACACTCCAATTATCGTATCTTGATTATAGACAGCCATTTTATGTAATTGTGTCAGTTCCTCACTAGAATCAGCAGTTCCAGAATTTGAGGTGATTATATAACTGGAAAGAGTATTCCAATCTACCAATCCAGGAAGATTTGGTTGTGCAAATAGGTTATGTATTGACAAACTTAACACCAAAAAGAAAAAAACATATCGTTGCATATTCAAACATATTTATTTCTTGCAAATATACAAAAATATTCTATACAACAAGTTATTTAATGCATTTTTATTATTCAAAAAAGTATACGCGTTTTAGTCTTTGGGCAAGTGAGGTAAATATCTCATAAGGTATGGTATCAAGGATTTTTGCAAGTTTTGCAGCTGGATTTTCTTCGCCAAAAATCACCACAGTGTCGCCTGCCTTTGCCTCTATATTGCTTATGTCTATCATACACATATCCATACAAATGTTTCCAATAATAGGGGCGTAGTATCCATTGACATATACCGTCAGTTTTTCGTTTCCAAGGTGTCTGTTCAAACCATCGGCATAGCCAACAGGGATTACTCCGATTTTTGTTTTACTTTTGCTTACGAATTTGCGAGAATAGGACACATCTTCACCTGCTTCAATCTCACGCACTTGCGTTATGATTGTTTTGAACCTATGCACAGTGCGTAGGTATTGCTGTTGATTCTCATTCACCCCAATGCCATACATCCCAATACCCAAACGCACCATATCGTAATGAGCCTGAGGGAAACGGACTATGCCTGCAGAATTGCAAATATGCCTTAGAATTTTATAAGGGAAGGC
>JABUUQ010000002.1:122171-123856 GCA_021443125.1 Bacteroidales bacterium | reverse complement strand
CTCATCTTTTCGAACAAATCTATCTGTTGCAAGGTGTATTTATCCAAATTTTCATCATCAGCCCCATAGAAATGAGAGAAAACACTCTTGATAGTTATATTTTTTTTCGTTTGGATTTTAGAGATAAGTTCTTGAATATCATATTCTTCAAATCCAAGCCTGTGCATGCCTGTGTCGAGTTTTATATGTATGCTTATTTTTTTGTCGATAAACATTTGCAGAGTATCGAAAGAATGAACGACAGGCTCAAGGTTGTATTGCTGAAATTTTTCCAAAGATTCTTCCTCTGGAGTTACAACCATAATAGGTAGTTGTATGCCATGCTTTCTTAGTTCCACACCTTCATCGGCAAAGGCAACTGTAAGATAATCAACCATATTGCTTTTCTCCAAAGCAGTTGCAACTTCATATCCTCCACTTCCGTAAGAAGAAGCCTTAACCATTGCCATAAGTTTTGTTTTTGGTTTTAGAAGATTGTGAAAATACCTTACATTGTCGGTAAGTGCCGAAAGATTTATCTCCAAAACGCTTTGGTGCCCTTTGTCGGCAATAAGGCGGGAAATCAACTCAAAATGGAAACTTCTTGCTCCCTTGATAAGTATTGCTTTGTTTGTATAATCGCTTCGTTTAGCGTTGTTAAGGTATTCTTGCGTTGAGGTGTAGAATTGTGTGTTTGGAATATCAATAAGATGTCGGTAAGTGCAGAAATCCTTGCCTATAGCAATAAGGTTGTCTATGCCTTTGTTGTGTAGAAGTGTGTTTATGTCGGAATACAGCTTTTCAAGATTGCAAGAACTCTGCTGAAGGTCGGAAAGAAAAGCAAGTTTTAATTTTTTCTTCTGCCGATTTAATTTATCCAAAGCAAGTTCTAATGAAGTGTAATCGTTGGAATAAGAATCGTTGATAATCACAGAATTATTTATGCCTTGCTTCAGTTCAAAACGCATCTCTATCTGTTCAAGCAAAGGCACTCTTTTTTGCAGATTTTCCTTGTTTATACCTATTTCAAGACAGAAAATATATGCGTTTATTGCGTTTTCTATGCTTGCTATGTCTTTGAATGGAATGGAAATGTCTTTTATTATATCGTTGTATTTGTATGTGTCGTTTTCATCTTCACCCCAAGAAACCAGTTTAATGCAATGCTGTTGGGCAAAGGCTTTTATTTTATCTGTAAGCAGTTGTTTGGAATTGTGGAAAATGAGTTTTTTGCAGTTTATGAACAATTTTAGTTTCTCATCTATCTTTTCTTCCAATGAAGCAAAATTTATTTGGTGGGCATCACCGATATTTGTGAAAATTCCAATGTTTGGCTCTATGATTTTCTCCAATGTCTGCATCTCATCTTTTTGAGAAATTCCCGCTTCGAAGATTGCAGTTTCCTCTGTCCCTTGCAGTTGGCATACAGAGAAAGGCACCCCTATTTGAGAATTGAAACTTTTGGCATTGGCATAGATTGTTTGGTCATTGTCTATCAGTTTGGTTATCCAATCCTTTGTAATTGTTTTCCCATTCGAACCCGTAATGGCACAAATCGTCTTTATATTTTGTTGTTGGCGGTGAAGAAGAGCCAAAGTCTGAAAAGCCACAACAGAATTCTCACATATCAAAAAACTTGCAGCAGAAAAAACATTTTTAGGCTTTTGGTCGGTAACAAACATCCTTACACCTTTGTTGTAAAGTGC
>JABUUQ010000002.1:114468-122144 GCA_021443125.1 Bacteroidales bacterium | reverse complement strand
GGCGATTTTATAGCAAAAAAGACTGTATTTTCCGAAGAATTCAACATTCGCGAATCGAAGAGCACATTCTCAATAAATGTGTCGGAATATTCTTGTCCTATTATGCTGCCGCCAATTTTTGAAGCAAGGTTTTTTAATGTGATTTTCATGGCCTTTCTCGTAATTTTTTGCAAAAATAAAAAAAAAGTTGCAAAATATTTTCTCAATTCAATAAATCTGTATAACTTTGCGACATTATTACTCTGTTATTGAAACTGGAGTGATAAGCGATAAAAAAACAACATTAAAAAACAAATACTATGAACGTAGAAAAACTTTTAGCTGATGTACAAGCTAAAAACCCAAATCAGCCATTGTTCTTACAGGCTGTAACAGAGGTTCTTGAAACAATCAAGGATTATGTAGAAGCTAACCCTAAATACGATCAACACAAAATCGTAGAAAGAATGCTTGAACCTGATAGAATCTATCAATTCAGAGTAGAATGGGTTGACGATAAAGGTGAAATCCAAATCAACCGTGGTTACAGAGTTCAATTCAACAACGCTATTGGACCTTACAAAGGTGGTTTGCGTTTCCATCCAACAGTAACTCTTGATACATTGAAATTCTTAGGTTTCGAACAAACATTCAAAAACTCTCTTACTACATTACCTATGGGTGGTGGTAAAGGTGGTTCTGACTTCGACCCTAAAGGCAAATCAGACCTTGAAATTATGCGTTTCTGCCAAGCTTTCATGACAGAATTGTATAAATATATCGGACCAGACCGCGATGTTCCTGCTGGTGACATAGGCGTAGGTGGTAGAGAAATAGGTTACCTATATGGTATGTACAAAAAATTAGCTTGCGAAAACACAGGCGTTCTTACAGGTAAAGGTGCTGAATTTGGTGGTTCAATCCTTAGACCAGAAGCTACAGGTTTCGGTGCTATCTACTTCGTTCAAAACATGCTTAAGGCTAAAGGTGACGATATCAAAGGTAAGACAGTTGCTATCTCTGGTTTCGGTAATGTTGCATGGGGTGCTGTTACAAAGGCTACTGAACTTGGTGCAAAAGTTGTTTGCATCTCTGGTCCTGATGGTTACATCTACGATGAGACTGGTTTCAACCAAGAAAAAATCGACTACATGCTTGACCTTCGTGCTTCAAACAACAACGTAGTTGCTCCTTTCGCAGAAAAATTCCCTACAGCTAAATTCTTTGCTGGCAAGAAACCTTGGGAAGCTAAGGTTGATATCGCTCTTCCTTGTGCAATCCAAAACGAACTTGACGCAAATGACGCTGAAACATTGGTTAAGAACGGCGTAAAACTTGTTTGCGAAGTTTCTAACATGGGATGTAAAGCAGAAGCTATAGCAGTTCTTCAAAGAGAAAAGATAAGCTTCGCTCCTGGTAAAGCTGCTAACGCTGGTGGTGTTGGCGTTTCAGGTCTTGAAATGTCTCAAAATGCAGAACACCTTCCTTGGACAGCTGCAGAAGTTGACATGAGATTACACGCTATGATGGATTCAATCCACGAAAACTGCGTTAAATACGGTCAAGAAAATGGTTACATCAACTATGTTAAAGGTGCTAACATCGCAGGCTTTATCAAAGTTGCTGACGCTATGATTCAACTTGGTGTTTGCTAAGAATTAACTTAACAAATATATGAAAAATAACCACTCTTCTTAGGGTGGTTATTTTTTTATGCTATACTTCGTAAGTTTTTATCTGATTGTGTTGCTAGAATTGCCAGCTGAGTTTTATTGATGAGGTGTTTTCTATGATTTTACTCTTATCGTAATCAATCATTTTGTCTGTAAAACTATGTTTGTATTGATAGCCGATAATGAAATGTTTGAAACGAAGATTTACTTCGTAGGTGTATCCAATCTCGTGGCAGTTGAATTTGTCAAAATCAATATCCTGATGTTGTAATTGCCCAGCAAACATATAGTCATAGTAGGCTCCTATGCCTATTTCAAAGCCTGTGTTGCCATAGGAGTTGGTTGTTACAAGGTAAGTCAAAGGAATAGATACAACATCTGAGCGGAATTTTCCATCATGTCTTTTTGCATAGGCACGTTCGTAGTTTGCTTCCAATTTCAAAGCACTATACTTTGAATATTGCCACTTGTAGAACAATCCACAAGCAAGAGCATAACTGTTTTTGCCAGTCATGTATCCGTCTTTGTAGTAATGCCAATTGTCGCCATACATAAGATTTAATCCAAAGAAAGATTTGCGTTTTGTTTGTTTATCAAAATTATAGTTAGAGGCAATTTCATCTTCAAATGTTTGCTTTTCTATCTCAAGTTTCTTTTCTACACCTATTGCGATAAATACTGCAGAAAGTTGGTTGGTGATTTTTGTCATCATAGTGTAGTCCAAAGAATCTGCCACATCGTTATAAGCAGATATATAATTGTCGTTTGAAATCATACAAGCGGAATTTTTAACATAAGTCTCTTCTATCAAAGAATTAACTCCAGTGTCGGGAAGTAGAATAGGCTGAACTATTGATGAAAAGTTCTTGAACTCCCTGCTATTTATGGTATAAATTATGTTTGCATCTTCTGTGTAGTCTCCGTTGTCGTCTTTTGTATGCAAACCTAATCTTGTTACCTGAAAATGTGCAATAGTGTTAAATTTTGCTGTAAAAACAGAATCAGCCAAAAAAGAACTATCCCAAGAATCATAAAAAACAACTATGTAATTATGCTTCAACAAAGATTTTGCAGCGTTTATATTTTTTGCAGTTTCCATCAAAATAGCAACTGCAGCGGCATCGTGGTTGGCGCCATAGTTAAAAATCTCATGACCTTGAATTGTATCAACCCCGTTTCCTGTATATTGTGCATGAATTATTATATAGTCATTTGCTTTGTTCGTTGCATTTATTACAGAGTAGAGAATTTTGTGTTTCATCTCTTCAAGTATTATCTCATCATTTACATCCTCTGTCTCATCGGTTACTTCTGCTGCTATTACATCGCTTTCGGTTATTGTATATTCGTATATTTCCGACTTCAATCCTGCAGATGCCAAATTAGACTGAATATAATCCAATGCCATATCCGCATATTGTGTATTTTTAGCCCTTCCTCTCATTTCCTTGCTTGCAAGAGTATAGACATGTTGTTTCAAAATGCCTTCAACACCAATCACCGATTGTGCATTAACCGAACCTATTACAGCCAAAGCAAGTAATAGAAAATTAAATCCTCGTTTCATAAATTTATTCCTTTGTTTTAATTTTTTATAACGCCGTTTTATTTTTATGGTTTTTATCTTTCTGTCATATTCATCACATCCTCTATGGAGAAAATCTTTTGCGAATCGTATATATTATAATGAATATCGGGTACAACACCTTTTTGTTTGTCTTTTCCTACAAAGCGACCATACATAGAAGATAAAGAAAATCTCAGTTTTGAGTTGGGCATTGTGAAAATCAATGGGTCGGCGTAGAATGCTTTAACTTCGCCTTCCTCTCCAATGATTTTGCAATTCTTGACATAGTACTGCATCAAAGAAGCAAAGACAGAGGCACCCGAAAAACTGTCTCTTGATTGTATAACATACACATTTCCAAAGAATTTAGGTTCAGAACTTGTTGTATTCCAATAAGATTTTTTTTGAACGAAACCTTCGCGATTGTTATAAACCAACCAATCCAGTTTTTGTTTGTTTCTGTGTTTGCTAAACTTTTGTGTGTCGGTTCCCACATAGATGCTTGACTCCTTGATAAAGAAACTTGCCAACCAATTCACCAAAGCAACCGAACCACCGCTATTGCAACTTACATCAATAAAAAGAGTATTTATGTTTTTGTCTTTCAGTTCGTTGAAATACTTACCCACATCTTTTTTATACTTGCCCATGCGTATAAGTTTGGGCATAAAAGTGTTGATTTCCATAAGTGCAACCGAATTTATTGAGTCGCAAATCAAATTGTATTGCCTTAAACTTTTTATATCTTTCTTCTCTTTGTTTCTTTTGAAGTGTGCAAGCAGGGTATTGCCGTTTTTGTCTTTATAAGTATAACAAACAGAATCGGTTATAAGGTTGGTGTTGCAATACCACCGCATATAATTCAGAAAATTTGCATCTTTCATCGGCTCAACCAAACTATACCTGTCTTTGCAGAAAGAACGGATTTCTTCTAATGGTTTGTTGTCAACGCTTAATAGTTCGATAGTGTCGCCAGTTTTTGCATCCATAACGAAAACCCTTTGATTGTCGTCTTCTTCAAAGAAAGGCAAATCCAAAGGTGCTTTCATTTTTTTGAGAATCTTCTTTGGACCGGCTATTTTGCTGTGAGCGTCCAGATATTTATTCAATACAGAAATTTTAATCAGGAATTCTTTGATTGTCAACGGGGTAGTGATGGATGTTTTTAGGGAATCTATAGTTTGTTTCCAAGTATCTTGCGAAATAATCAAGTATGGATAGGGATGAGTCTCCAAAAGAGTTGCATAGAAATAGTCCAAATCTTCGTGCATTGCATCAACTTTCAGCATTTTGTCGCTTTTTTGCGAAAAAATCGTGCAAGAGCATAGCAGAAACAAGAAAAAGAGTGTTTTTTTCATACATTTATTCATATTTATGCAAAGTTACGAAAAAAAAACACACGACAAAATATTTTTGAATTTGAATGTCTTTTGCCGTCTTTTTGTTTTATTTTTTGTTAATTTTGCAATTGCAATTTTTGACCAACAATATATCTTATGAGATTGATAACATTGACAACAGATTGGGGAAACCAAGGATTTTATGGAGGTATGGTAAAAGGTTTTCTTTACGATAATCTTTCAGATATAAATGTTGTTGATATCACTCACGATATTACGCCTTTCTATGTTCAGGAGGCTGCCTTTGTTGTAAGGAACGCTTGCTTGAATTTTCCAAAGGATACAATACATATTATAGATGTCAATTCCTATGAAAGCACCACGATGGAATATGTTGTTGTCAAAGCCAATGAACAATACTTTATTTGCACCGATAACGGTTTGCCTGCTTTGGTATTCAAGGATATGGATGTGGAAATCTATGGCACTGAATATATTTGGGCGGAAAGAGAATTTTATACCTTTGGTGTATGGGAGAAATTCTGTGAAATAGCAAAGATTCTCGCCACTGCCAACACCATGGAGACACTTGGCACAAAGCGTTTGAAGTTTGAAACAATGGGAAGGTCTATGGACGATTGGAGAAGGGATGGAGATTTTATCGTTTGCAATGTTGTGTTTATAGATTCTTACGGAAATGTATTTTTGAGCATAACAAAAGACGATTTTCTTAGGGAATTGGATGGCAGAAAGTTTGAATTGCGTCTTGAAATCAAGAAAAGCATCACTCAAATACAATCATCATATCAAGATGTCAGCAATGGCGAACCTTTATTGACCGTTTCTGTTACCAACAATTTGGAATTGGCACTAAAGGAAGGTGATTTCGCACGATTACTCGGCTATAAAGTCAATAGGGAAGTAAGAATAAAAATTTTATAAGCCATTATTGCTTCACTTCCATAGCTTGTCGCAATCCAGAACCAAGCATAAAGAAAGACAAAACCAATAACATTATCGCTATACCTGGAATTATTGCCATGTAGGCGGCATCCAAAATAATATATCCATAGTTTTCCTTAATCATAGAGCCCCAAGAAGGCGTTGGAGCCTGAACTCCCAAACCGAGAAAGCTTAAACCCGCTTCCTGAAGTATGGCTGTGGCAAAGTTTGAAGCAATAACAACCGTTACAGCACCAACAACATTGGGCAGAATATGCTTTATGATTATTCTTGCATTGGAAAATCCGAGAGCTTTGCCGGCAAGTACAAATTCTTTCTCTTTCAAACTCATCACTTGCCCTCTTACCATTCTTGCGATATCAACCCACATCGTCAGCCCCACGGCAACGAAAACCTGCCAAAAACCCTTGCCCAATGCAAAGGTGATTGCAATAACCAAAAGTATGGTAGGAATAGACCAAACGACATTTATGAACCACATAACCACTTTATCAACAATTCCACCAAAGTAACCGGCTATTGCTCCGAGCGTTACACCCAAGAAAATAGCGATAATAATTGCGATAAAGCCAACAGAAAGCGATACCCTTGTGCCTATCATAAGCTGAGACAAAAGACAACGACCATATCTATCAGTTCCAAGAAGATAGTGCTTTGTTACGATTTCGTATTTGGTAGTTTTGTCAATTGTTTTTATCTCTCCATCGTTTGGATTGTCGCCTGTGAATGTTTCGTATGTGAGAGTATTTGCCGTTTCCTTGTATCTGTAAATAGGAATGTTTGTTGTGGACGACGGAGTGCCGAAAAACATATTTTTGAAAAAGTTTGTGGGCACTTCTTCCTTGTCGTGAATTTTCAGCATCTTGACTTTGAAACCTGGTTTCTTTATTGCCAGTTCCAAATGTTGTTCATTTGCATAAGGAGTCTTGTCTGGCGTAATGGCATAGCCGAGAATTGCCACCAAAGTGAATAATGCGATAACACACAAGGCAATCATAGCCAAAGGATTCTTCCTAAGGCGTTGCCAAACAAGAGCATTGGGCTTTTTATAGCAAGTTGAGTTCAAGTTTTGCTTCATCACTAAGCATTCTTATGTCCCATTCTGGTTCGAAAGTCAGCTGAACCTGAACATTTTCTACGCCCTCAACATTCTTTACCGTGCCTTCCACCAATGCAGGCATATTTTCAGCCTCCGGACAGTTGGGAGCAGTAAGCGTCATCACCACCAAAACATCGTTATTGTCGTCTATATCAATCTTATATATCAATCCCATATCATAGATATTGACTGGAATTTCTGGGTCATAGATAGTTTTCAAAGATTGTATTATTCTATCTCTCAAAATTGCCTTTTCATCCATAGTTTTCTTCTTTATCTGTTGTTGTTCTGTATGTTGAAAGCCATAGCATAGAGTTTTATCTGCTTTATCATTGCAAGCAAACCGTTGGAACGGGTAGGGGAAAGATGAGAAGTAAGACCTATGTTGTCTATAAAGTGAAGGTCGGCATTTTCCACATCTTCCGGTTTTTGATGATTGAAAACACGAAGCAACAAAGTTATGATTCCTTTAGTAATTACTGCATCAGAGTCTGCCTTTATGTCCATTACATCATCTTGCATCTTGGCACTGACCCATACTTTAGACTGACAGCCTTTTATAAGGTTGTTATCATTTTTGTCTTTCTCTTCTATAATAGGACAATCCCTGCCAAGTTCAATAAGATAGTTGTATTTGTCCATCCAATCATCAAACATTGAGAATTCTTCCTCTATTGCGTTTTCTATTTCTTTTATAGTCATTTTTCTGTCCTTGTTCTAATAAATTATTCCTTGCTTTCAGCAAATTATTTCTTTGTTTTAATTTTTTATTCCTTTGTTTCGTTCAAATACTTCAGAATCTCCTCGAAAATCTTTCTGTCATTAGCCATACGAGGCACTTTGTTCTGTCCTCCGAGTTTGCCTTTCTCTTTCAGCCACAAATAAAAAGTATTCTCATTTGCAATATGTATTACAGGAGGTTGGAGTACAAGGTCTTTGTATCGCTTTGCTTCATAGTCGGAATTGATATCTTGCAATGCTTGGTCGAACAATTCGGCGAATTTCTCCATATTGTCGGGCTTTTTCTTGAACTCTATTATCCATTCGTGGCATCG
>JABUUQ010000002.1:112781-114447 GCA_021443125.1 Bacteroidales bacterium | reverse complement strand
GGGGCACCTGTGTATTCCTTTATTTCTGCGTCGGTTGCCTTGCATGCTATACCCAAAGCTTTGTCGGCATTATCCACTATTACTTCCTCACCACAAAGATTTATGTAATGCTTTGTTCGACCTGTAATCTTGAAACGATAAGGCACTTTTTCGGTAAAGCAGATAGTGTCGCCAATCATATACCTCCACAAACCTCCATTAGTGCTTATCACCATGGCATAGTTGACTCCAATCTCCACTTCGGACAATGGCAGAATGCGTTTGTTGTCCTTGTTCAAATCTTCAAAAGGAATGAATTCGTAATATATGCCATAATCCAACAAAAGCAACATGGAGTCTAAATCTGTCCTGTCCTGAAGCCCGAAAAAGCCCTCGGAAGCGTTGTAGGTCTCCATGTAATTGACAGAATCAGGCAAAATGTTTGCGAATTGGTCGCGATAGGGTCTGAAACTTACGCCACCATGAAAATAAACCTCAAGATTAGGCCATATTTCTTCTATCTTCTTGCCAGTTTTCTGCAACAAACCATTCAAAAGCACAAGCATCCACGATGGAACGCCGGCTATGGATACAACATCGGCACTTCCAACAGTTTCAATCATCATTCGCAACTTTTCTTCCCAATCTGGATGCAACGCTATTTCCTTTTTAGGCACTCTGTACCACTCTGCCCAAAATGGAAGGTTGTCTATGATTATTGCAGACACATCTCCGCAAAAAATATCTTTGTTGTATTGATTTTCTTGCTTTGAACCGCCAAGTGCAAGTGTGGAACCCGAAAAAACTTTGCTTTCCGGATGGTTGTAATTGTAGAGAGCAAGCATATCTTTGCCACCTTTGTAGTGGCATTCTTCCAAAGATTCTCTGCTTACGGGTATGAATTTGCTTTTTGTTGAGGTTGTGCCACTACTTTTTGAGAACCACTTCACTTCTCCTCCCCACAAAACATTCTGTTCGCCTTTCATAATTCTTATAAAGAATGGCAGAAGTGAGTCATAGTCGTTTAACGGTACTCTTTCTCTGAAAGTTTTTTCGTCTTTTATTGTTTTGTAGTCGTAGAATTCGCCCCATACAGTGTTTTTGCTTGCATCAATCAAATTTTTGAAGACAGTCTCCTGCACCTCAATAGGATTTTTCATAAAATTCTCTATTTGGGGCATTCTTCTCAATGTTATCTTGTTTAGTATTGCGTTTAGTGGCATAGCAAATAAGGTTTTAAGTCTATTTTGGTGCTTTTATCAATAAAAATACAGCAATAACCGAAAAAATTGCCAATGGTATTATAACGCTGACAAGTGGTGGCATATTGCCGTTGGTGGCAGAAGTTGCGGTTATCTTCATCACAAGAATCAAAGCAAAGGCAAGTCCTATTCCAGTAGCAAGATTCAATCCCATACCGCCTCTTTTCTTTTTGCAAGAAAGGGTTACGCCTATGATAGTAAGGATAATGAATGCTATAGGGTTTAACAAACGCTGGTATTTTTCGAGCAGAAGGTTGGTTACCTTGTCTGTGCCTTTCATTCTTTCCCTTTCTATTGAGGCATTAAGTTGATTGAAGTCCAGAACATCAACCTTGAACAATTTCATATTGAAATCTTTTGGCGTAAGATAGATATCTATTGTGTCTTGTTCGCCTCTAATGAGTTTTTCCTGCTTGCCGTTGATT
>JABUUQ010000002.1:109027-111476 GCA_021443125.1 Bacteroidales bacterium | reverse complement strand
AGAGTTTTTTGCATATTTGTAGTCGCAAGGGTAGGGTGTGCATTCATCAAAAGCCATCATTATATCAGCACCTATCTTTCTCTGTGTGTCAATCACGTTTTCTGGAGTGAATTTGTGCAGAGAGCCATCGATATGAGAACGAAAAGTGCAACCATCTTCGGTAATTTTCCTTATTTTCCCCAAAGAATACACTTGAAAACCACCAGAATCAGTAAGCATAGGCTTTTCCCAAGCATTGAACTTTTGGATTCCACCGGCTTGTTCAATGATATCTGTGCCTGGTCTGAGATAAAGATGATATGTATTGCCGAGAATTATTTGAGCTTTTACTTCTTCTTTCAGTATTTGCACATCAACGCCTTTCACACTGCCAACAGTGCCCACAGGCATAAAGATAGGTGTCTCGATAGTGCCATGTGCAGTTTCTATAACACCAGCTCTTGCCTTGCAATCGTGTGATATTGAAGATACTTTAAAGTTCATTTTGAGTTATTAACAATTTGCGTTTAAGAAAATTTTCTACAAAGATAACTATAAAAGGGGAAATATTGCTAACTTTGTAAGAAATAATTTTAGAACAATGTTAGATTTTTTGAATTATCAATTTACTCCCCTTGCACTTGGCCTTTCAATTTTGGCAGGTATTATTGTTGTATTTCAGTTGCTTCATTACATAATAGTTTATGGCAGAATAATTTTTTATAACAAAGGAAGAAAAAAACAAAACGAAGAAATAAAAAATTATAACGAAGGAATAAGTATTGTACTTGTGGCAAACAATAATGGTGCTGCCTTGCAAAATCAACTGCTGAAGATTCTTGAACAAGATTATCCTGAATTTGAAGTTGTTATAGTCAATGAAAACTCTCAGGACGACACAGAATACATCCTCTATATACTAAAACAAAACTATTCCAACATCAAAGTGGTCAATCTTCAAAGAAACATCAACCGATTCGAAAGTCGCAAATATTCTTTGGCCCTTGGTATTCGTTCGGCAAGCTATAAAACAATAGTGCTGTCAGATATAGTTTGTTCTGTCGGTGATTTCGATTGGCTTAAAAGTTTTGTTGCCCCATTGGAAAACAAGAATAAGAAAATCATATTGGGATATTGCGGAATAGAATCAAAGAAAGGTTTTGTCAATCAATTGGTTCAATATCGTCAGGCAACAAAAGCAATGGATAGTTTGGGTATGGCATTGCTTGGTTTCCCCTATGCAGCAGACGGAAGGAACATTTGCTACGACAAAGACTTCTTTTTCAATAACGACGGCCTTATAAAACAATACCGAGACAACTGCAAACAGGAAGATTACTTTGTTAACAACTATGCAAAAGCCTATAACACAGCAGTAAATCTTGATTCCAAATCATTTGTCTTGCGTCCGGCTTTCGAGAACTACAAAGCATTCCGTCGCGATGCTTATGCCGACTATTATTCTCGCAGAATCTTTGCTTTTTCCGATAAACTGCGTTTGAGTTTATTGCCTTTTTCAACATTGTTGCTTTATTCTATTTTAATTTTTTTACCATTTATTTGCTTTCCTTGGCAATATGTTTTGATTCCTATCGTTATAAAATGGATAGCACAAATCATTTACTACAATAAATGTATGAAACGATTGAAGATTGAGGCATTATGGATATTTGCTCCTTTGTTTGAGATATATTTTATCTTCTTCAATTTCAATCTTAGAGTGAAAAAATTATTTACAAAGAAAAAGAAACATAAAATAAAATGGGCATAGCAACAAATTTGACCAAAAGAGCTCAACGAGACTATGAATTGGTGCTTCTTGCAAGGGAAAAAGGAGACCAGAAGGCGTATTCAGACCTTTTGGAAACCTATCGCGAACCTGTTTATTATATGTTGCTGAAAATGACGCGAAGCACAGTAGATGCAGACGACCTTACAATAGAAGCATTTGGCAAAGCATTCCGTTCTCTCAATGATTACAGTCCTGAATATGCCTTTTCAACTTGGCTGTTCCGCATTGCAACAAATAATTGCATTGATTTCATTAGAAAGCAAAAAGGTTACACCGTTTCAATGGACGATAATTATGAAGACGAAGACGGTTATGTTAGCTCAACAGTAAAGAATATAGCATCGGAAAGCAAGTCGCCAGAGGAGGAATTGATGAGTGAGCAGCAGAAAACTTGGACTCATCTGATTGTATCAAAATTGAAACCTCATTATCGTGTGCTTGTGGAAATGCGTTACTTTGAAGAAAAATCCTATGAAGAAATTGCAGAAACCCTAAACATACCTCTGGGAAGCGTGAAGGCAAAACTATTCAGGGCAAGGGCTCTTTTGCTTGACATCATAAAAGAAAATCCTCACACAAGATAACTTTCATCCATAGAATGAAAGAAACTGATTTTTCCATTGCAAAACAACTTTATTTAGACTCTTTCCCCGTTGAAGAGAGACGCCCTTTGCAATC
>JABUUQ010000002.1:104960-108417 GCA_021443125.1 Bacteroidales bacterium | reverse complement strand
TCGGGATGAGACAGGTTAGGGTCGTTGTTCACTATTGCAGTGGCAAATTCTCTTGCACGGCGTACCAAAGGTTCGTCCTTTACTATATCTGCAATTTTAAGTTCCAATACACCACTTTGAGCAGTGCCAGAAATGCTTCCTGGACCACGCATTTTTAAGTCTTCTTCGGCAAGTACAAATCCGTCATTGCTTTGGCACATAACTTCTATTCTATGGGCAGACTCTTTGCTGAGGTTGTCTTTTGTCCTTAGTAGGCAATAGCTTTGATTGGCACCTCTACCAACGCGACCTCTAAGCTGATGCAACTGACTAAGCCCAAAACGTTCGCTATTTTCTATAATCATAACCGTTGCATTGCTAACATCTACACCAACTTCAATAACCGTTGTCGCCACCATAATATGAGTTATGCCTTTTGCAAAACGCTGCATTTCATAGTCTTTGTCCTCGTTTTTCATTTGCCCGTGAACTATGCTTATTTGGTATTGAGGCAACGGGAACTCACGAACTATGCTTTCATAGCCATCCATCAAATCCTTAATATCGAGTTTTTCGCTTTCATTTATCAAAGGATACACTATATATATTTGTCTGCCTTCTGCTATTTGCTTATGCATAAAGCTATACATTTTCAAAATATCCCTATCGTAGAGATGCACGGTTTGTATTGGCTTTCTGCCAGGTGGAAGCTCGTCTATGACCGAATAATCCAAATCTCCATAGGCTGTCATGGCAAGGGTGCGAGGTATAGGCGTTGCTGTCATCACGAGAACATGAGGAGGACAATCGTTGTTCTTTCTCCACATCTTGCTTCTTTGCTCCACCCCAAATCTATGTTGCTCATCAATCACTGCAAGGCCGAGATTTTTGAATTGAACGCTGTCTTCCAACAATGCATGTGTGCCTATAATTATATCTATAGCACCTTCAGCCAAATTTGTCAGTATGTTTTTTCGGGTTTTGCCCTTTATGCTTCCAAGCAATAGTGCAACATTGATATTTAAACCTTTAAGGAATTTGCAAATACTATTGAAATGTTGTTGTGAAAGTATTTCAGTCGGTGCCAACAAAGCAGCCTGATAGCCGTTGTCAATTGCAATAAGCATAGACATAAGAGCCACAAGTGTTTTTCCCGAACCAACATCTCCTTGCAAAAGACGATTCATTTGATGCCCCGAACGCATGTCGTTTCTTATCTCTTTAATCACACGCTTTTGAGCATTTGTTAGAGAGAAAGGCAGGTTTGAGGAATAGAAAGTGTTGAATTTGTTACCTATTTTGGAGAAAACGAAACCTTTTGACTTGCCAACACGCTGATTTTTCTCTATGATATGTTCTAATTGCAAGAAAAACAATTCTTCAAACTTTAATCGGAATTTTGCCTTGTTGAGATTTTCTGGAGAAGAAGGGTAGTGGATTTCTATTAAGGCACGATTTAATGATAATAGGTTGTTTTGACTGATAATATACTGAGGCAAAGTTTCTTGAATCTTGTTTGCAACCTCCTGCAATAAGGAATGAGTCAGGTTTGCCATGCCTTTGGTATTCAGATAGGCGTTTTTCATTCTTTCAGTCGTGGAATAAATCGGTATGTATTTCTCTCCCGATGCACGACTCTCGTATTTTACTCTTTCTTCTATCTCTGGATGTACAAAATTGTAGCTTTTGTTGAAACTGGATGGCTTTCCAAAAATAACATACTCCATTCCTACCACCATTTTCCCTTCAATCCATTGCAAGCCTTTGAAGAATACCAATTCAATTTTACCAGTATGATCGGCAAAACCAACAACCAATCTTTTGGTATTGCCGTTTCTTACAATTTCTTTTGAGATTATTTTGCCAACAATTTGAACATAAGTGTCTTCCGAACAGATTTCTGCAATTGTATAATACTTGCTTCTATCCACATAGCGATAAGGAAAATGGTAAAGCAAGTCCCTGTAGGTCGTTATGCCAAGTTCTTTTTCCAAAACCTTGGCTTTCTTATCAGAAACTGCTTTAAGATTTTTTATATCGTTATATAGAATGTCGCCTTGCATAATATGATATAGCAAAATTACAAAAAAAAACTGAAGAATGGTGTTTTCTTCAGTCTTTTCATTGTTGTGTATGCTTTTATACTCTATCTTTTTCTAAGAGAAAGTATTTCACGAGCCTCATCTGAGTTTGCAATCTCTCTGCCCAATTCTTTGGCAATGCGAACAACCTTTGCAACAAGTTCTCCGTTAGATTTTGCAAGGACACCTCTTTCAAGATAAAGATTGTCCTCAAAACCAACTCTTACGTTTCCGCCCATTGCAATACCAGCTGCTGCCATAGGGAAAGCATGACGGCCAATGCCAGTAACAGTCCAAGTGCTGCCAGCAGGAATGTTGTTTACCAACCAACAAAGATTTGGAACTGTGGCAGGAGTACAGCCAGGAACGCCAAGAACAAAGTTAAACTGCATAGGATGTGCAGGAACCTGTCCTTTTTTTGCCATTGTTAGAATAGTGTCAAGGTGTCCCATCTCAAAGCATTCGTATTCTGGTTTGATATTGTTTTCCAACATACGCTTGCCAAAAGCTCTCATTATAGGCATGGTATTTTCGAATACATCATCACCAAAATTGCATGTGCCACAATCCAAAGTTGCCATTTCTGGCATAAGTTCTGTTGGTTGCAAACGTTCTTCTGCTGTCATTCCCACTGCACCACCAGTTGATGGAATAAGAATAACATTAGGACATTCTTTGTAAATGGCATCTATACATTCTTTGAAACGCTCTCTGCTTTGTGTTGGAGTGCCATCGTCTTCTCTAACATGAAGATGAACTATAGCTGCACCGGCATCCACTGCACTTTTAGCCTCACGAACTATCTCTTCAACAGTGTAAGGAACGGCAGGATTTTGTTCTTTTGTTACTTCTGCGCCACAAATAGCGGCAGTAATTATAAGTTTATCCATATCGTTTTAGTATTTGAAGGTTTGAATAAACTATTTGTTAAATCTTTGGCATTCTTTTGGTGTTACGCATGTGCCGCTTGCTCTGCAAACAACAATAGGTTCTGCTAAAACTTCTGCAGCAGAAGCACTTATGTCTGTGCGTGCTGTAATCACTTTTCTTGCCTCAAAAGTCATTTTGCGAGATGTGTTTCCTACTTTTGTTATTTCGCCATAGGCTTCGATATAGTCGCCTGCAAAAACAGGAGCAAGGAATTCTACATTGTCGTAAGCACAGAACAAACCTTCATCACCGTCTTGTTTTATAAGTAATTCAGTTGCTACATCGCCAAAAAGGTTCAACATTCTTGCACCATCAACAAGGTTGCCACCATAGTGTGCATCGTGTGCACTCATTCTCAATCTTATTGTGCTTGTTATTTTTTCTGCCATAATAAATCTTTATTTTAATAAATTAGAACTTGCTTTTAATAAATTATTCCTTTGTTTTAATAAAATAAAACGCCGTTT
>JABUUQ010000002.1:99428-104141 GCA_021443125.1 Bacteroidales bacterium | reverse complement strand
TTGTATTTCAGTTTCTTCCATCGTCCGTCTTCGAAATATAATCCTACAACTTCACCCGAAGGAACATAGCCTTGTGTAAATCCTTCCATACCATAGGCCATAGGTTCAAGAACATCAAAGAAAATCATTTGCATTTTCTCGGTTTTTGCCTCTTCAACCTCAAACGGCTTTGCCTTTCGCATCAGCGTGCTCTTGACTTTTTGGGTTGAAGATACATTATAAAATTGTGTTTCGTATTTCAAATTGAAGGTTGTTTCGGTTGAGTATTCGAAAATGTATCTTTTTCTTTCCTTTTCCTTGTAAAATACAGTCTGTCCAAAGATTGGTTTGCCGGAATTGCGAACAAAGGATATCGGTTCTATGATTTTGCGTCTTGAATAGATATTGTTGCCATCCCAACCAAGAAGCACATAATAGGTTTTGTCGTCGTTTTTTGTTTGAATCAAATCGTAATAGACTGCACCAAACCAAGTGGAATCGTTCATCTTCTCCAATTCTGGCTGCATGCTGTCTTCGCTTTTGTCAAACAAGCGATATACTTCGTAATTGCCGTTAAGTGAATTTTTTGATTGAACAAAGCCAAAGTTTTCAAAGTCGCCCGCCTCCGAAACAATGGCCCAAGTGAATATTCTGAACTGTTTGTCTGGAGAGGTAAGGATGCTGATGTTTTTTAGCAGAGGAAAATCGTAGGAAAAACTCTTTTCCCAATTCAAAGCGTCTTCAAGATTTGATATGAATTTCTCATTGGCGGCAAATCTCTCATTATCTGTTTCTGCACCGAGCATTTCTTCCATCAAAGGCTGGAGTATAAGCTCGAAACCTTGCATATTGTAGGTTTGTGCTTTGAGATTGATTGTGCAAACCAATAATAAAAAGTATATTATTAAGTGTTTGAAACTCATATTCTATATATTTATATCTCCTTCAAAAACTTTGGTGGCAGGACCTTGCAGAATAATTTCGCTGAACCTTGCACCATTTTTCATAAACGAAACTTTGAGATTGTCGTTCAAAGTGTGGATGTCTATGATATGCTTTCCGTCTGCCAAATTCTTGCTTAGGGCATAAGCCAAAGCCGTTGCGGTTATTCCTGTGCCACAAGCAAGCGTTTCATCTTCAACACCGCGTTCATAAGTTCTTATAAGGAGCAGATTGTTTTCTTGTTCAGTGTAGAAATTTACATTACAGCCATTGTGTTTTGCGAATCTGTCGTCGTAACGCAAAGCCTTGCCTTTTTTTATCAAGTCAATGCTAGTTACATCCTTTACATTTACAACAAAATGCGAAGTTCCAGTATTCAACCACAAGCCGTCATTGTATTTTTCTATGTTTTCAACATCTGTCATCTTCAGTGCAACATCCTTATCGTTGAGAATCTCTGCCCTATGCAAGCCATCAGGGGCAAGAAACTCCGTTTTGTTTTTGGAAATCACACCTATATCTTTTGCAAATCTAACTATGCATCTGCCACCGTTGCCACACATCATTCCCGATGAGCCATCCGGATTATAGAACTGCATAGAAAAATCTGCCATTGTTTCATTGGTGAGAAGCATAAGCCCATCGCTTCCAATACCATAGTGTTTTGAACATAAATGTCTTATAACCTTCTCACCAAGAACAATGTCCTGCTTTCTATTATCAATAATTATGAAGTCGTTTCCCGCACCTTCATATTTATAGAAATGAAGCATCATTTTCTTTCCTTATTCTGATTTTTTATTCCTTTGTTTCAGAAATTTCTTCCTTGCTTTCAGTTTTTTCTTCTGGCGTTTTGGTAACTTGTTTCAATCGAGTTTTGACATCGTTCAGTTCCTTTTGTGTTTTGTTTAGTCTGTTAGACAATACAAATGTTTGATACACAATGTATAAAACAGCACAAACAGAAATTATTATGCCAATCCAAAAAACAATTCCCATAACCTCGCTATTCAAACCTTGAACTATCATCATGGCAATGATTAGCAGGCAGGCCAAAAGAACAGTGAAAGTGTTTTTTATTGCAAGTTTGTTCATAATTTACTTTTCTATTCTTATACGAGCATCAACTGCAACTATTGTGTCTTTGGTTCCAAGAAGTGGGTTAAGGTCCATTTCTGCTATTTCAGGAGCTGCTTGAACAAGGGCAGAGACTCTTGCAATTTGATCTGCATACAAATCTTCGTTAACACCTTCCTGACCACGAACACCTTGTATGATTTTGTAACCTCTCAAACTCTTTATCATTTCTTTGGCTTCTTTTATGCCTATAGGAGCAAGATTTGAGCGTACATCCTTTAATACTTCAATGAAAATACCACCTAAACCACAAAGAACNNNTGACCAAACATAGGAGTGCGGATAGCACCAATGTAAATCTCGGTTCCGAAGTACATATGATAGCATTGAACTGCGTAAGTGTCCTTTATCTTTATAAGTCTTTGGAATTCTTTTCTTACAGAAGCTTCATCCTTTACATTCAAGCTTACTCCACCAACATCACTCTTGTGAACAGGTCCAACAACCTTCATAACAACAGGATAGCCTACCTTGTTTGCAAAATCAACCACCTCTTGTTCGTTGTCAGAAGATATATCGTTGTAGTGAGATATGCCTGCAATGTCGAATAACTCGTTAGCTTTCTTTACATCTATGTATCCGTTTTCGCAAGAATCAATAACTTTTCTTACCTTCTCAACATCTATCTTGATAAGGTCTTCTTCTGATGCAGGATTTGGGGTAACAACGATACGACTTACAGCATTGCCGAAAACAGTTTCGTCAGGGAAATAAGTGTGTCCTTTGCTTACGAAATCCTTAACCTCATCGCCTGCCACAAGAGTAGAAGGCAGGATAGGGAAGATAGGTTTCTTGCAAGTGTTTATCTTTTCGTGGATAACATTATAAGCATCGTAGTTAGGAACAAGGCCAGGAGTGCCAAAGATTACGCACATTGCATCAATTTCTGGCATCTTTTTGTCAACTGTTTCAATTATTTCTCCCAATTGTTCAGGAGTTCCGGTTGCAAGAAAGTCTATTGGATTTGCCACAGAAGAGCCTGGGAACAATTTTGTAAGCAATTCGTCTGCTACAGGGCCTTCAATTTTTGGTATATTCATACCACATTTGCTCAAAGCGTCGGTTAGCATAACTGCAGGACCACCAGCATGAGTTATTATGGCGATATTGTTGCCTTCGAAACGAGGATAAGTGAATATAGCTGCAACAGTGCAAAGTTCTTCCCTGCCATAGCAACGTACTATACCAGCTTTGCGGAATAGAGCATCAACAGCAACGTCGTCGGTAGCCAAAGCACCTGTGTGAGAAGAAGCTGCACGAGAACCAGCAGCACTGCTACCAGCTTTTACAGCCACTATTTTGCAACCTTTCTTTATAAGAGATTGTGCATGTTTTAATAATTTTTGAGGTTGTTTGATATTCTCAATGTAAAGCATAATAACCTTTGAAGATTTCTCTGCATCGAAAACCTCATCGTGATATTCAAGCAAATCTTCTATACCAAGCTGAGCAGAATTGCCCACAGCCCAACAATGATTAAAGTGAAGACCTTGTTGCTTGCCTATATCCATAATGAAACAACCTGTAGCACCAGAACCTGTAATGAAATCAACACCATGTTTTGAAGGTTCAGAGAATGGTTGTGAGAAAATAGCATGATGATATGGGGTAAATACGCCTGTACAGTTTGGTCCAATCAAACAGCCACCATTTTCCTCTATTGTTTTCACTATACGAAGTTCCAATTCCTTGCCTTCGTGAGATTCTTCACCAAATCCTGCAGAAATGATAATAAAAGCCTTTGTGCCTTTTTCTCTTGCCAATACTTCAACAGTGTGTTCTGCGAATTTTGCGGCAACAGCCAAAACAGCCAAATCAACTTGAGGCAAATCTTCAACTTGTTTGTAGCATTTAAGACCTTGAATTTCATCTTGTTTAGGGTTTACTGTATAGATATCTCCCTTGAAACCGCCTTCTTTTATGTTTCTTACCAATGCACCACCTGGTTTTGTAGTGTCATCACTTGCTCCCACAACAACAATACTGCGAGGATTTACAAGTTCTTTTGTTACTTTTGTACTCATATATTGTAATTTTTATTTATTATTCCAATAGAAAATGCAAAGATAAGAAAAAAAAGAAATAAAACGAAGAAATAATAAAATAAAACGCCATTCTAAAAAAATAAAACGGCGTTTTAATAAATTATTCTGGCGTTTCGTTTGATTGTATTCAGTTTCTTTCGTTTTCTTCGAAAGCAGAAACAATTTTAGACACCAAAGGGTTTCTCACAATATCTTGATTTGTAAGAAAAACAATGCTTATTCCGTCTATGTTTCTAAGCATATTCACCGTAGAAAGCAATCCTGATTGTTGTTTGTTGGGCAAGTCTGTTTGGGAAGGGTCGCCTGTGATTATGAATTTGGAATAATTGCCCATACGGGTAAGGAACATTTTTATCTGGCTTGTTGTTGCGTTTTGTGCTTCATCGAGAATTACAAAACAACTTTCCAATGTTCTGCCACGCATAAAGGCCAAAGGAACTATTTCTATTATGTGATGTTCTATATACTCATCCAGTTTGCTTTGAGTAAGTATATCCCTAAGGGCATCGTAAAGGGGTTGAAGATAAGGGTCTAATTTTTCTTTCAAATCACCAGGCAGAAAGCCGAGATTTTCTCCTGCCTCTACAGCAGGGCGGGTCAAAATTATTTT
>JABUUQ010000002.1:96254-97485 GCA_021443125.1 Bacteroidales bacterium | reverse complement strand
CTGTCTTTGTATCTTTCTTTCTTTTGATTGTCAACATAATAGCTGAAATATTTTTTTGCTTTGCCATATTCTTTCAATTGTTTGTTCATTTTACCCAAATGATAGTATGCATTCAAATCGTAATTCGGTGCAATAGCAATACTTTTCTCGTAATAGAAACAAGCCTTCTCCAAATCATTGTTGCTACAATACACTTGCCCCAAAGCATTGCTTGCATCGGGACAATCAGGATACTTTTCCATTGCCGTCAACAGAGTTTCCACGCATTTGTTCAAGTTGTTTTTCTGATGATATTCAAAAGCTTTGTCAATCAGTTTCTGTGCTTTTTCGCAATTTTGGGAATACACAAACATAGAACAGCATGAAAGCATTATAAATACAAGTTTCTTCATAATTTGCAAAGATAAGCATTTTTGCAAAGCAAGAAACAATTTTTTCTTTCTTCGTTTCAAAAAATTAAAACGGCGTTCTAAAAAATTAAAACGGCGTTTTATTTTTTCAGAATAAAGCTTTATTCTTTTAGGTTAATGGAATAATTTTTGTATCTTTGCAGTTTTAGAAGTGGAAAACAAAACCTATAAAATATGAAAAAAGCTTTTTTATGCGTAATAGCATTGTTGTTTGGGTTAAACCTTATGGCACAAATGGATATCTCCTATGGCAAAAGATTTTACGATATTGCAGACGATTGTGTTGATGCAAAAATGATTGCAGAAGACAATTCCGGCTACTATTTCTACTATTGCATGAATGAGTATCAAGGTCAGGGAGAATTTGCCTACAAATACTATCTGGCTCACACCGATACAGAAGGAACTATTCTTAAGATAGCAAGAATAGACTTTGGCTCTCCTCAATACAAGATAGAACAAACATGGAGAAACAACAGTCTTGTTGGTTTTATCTTGTCGAAAACAAAGAAGGACAAAGCAAAAGAGTCTCGCCGTTCAACAAGAAGCAAGGCAACCCCAAAGGAGACAGGCAACGAAAAGCTTTATGTACAATATCTTCACCTTGCCGATATGCGTTTGATAGATGCACCGCAACTATTCTTGAATTACGATTATGTTGTTGATAGTGCACAAAAACCTTTCTTGTTTACTTTCTCAGAGAATAAGACAAAAATGGCTTTTTGTTTGATGAGAAAAGACTCAACCAACACAAATTTGGAGGTAAAAGTTTATAATAATCAAATGGGACTTCTATGGTCAAAATCTTATGTGGCACCTGT
>JABUUQ010000002.1:90297-92977 GCA_021443125.1 Bacteroidales bacterium | reverse complement strand
GTCATGCTTTTTGTCTCTGTTTTCCAAGTCAAATTGTTGTTGTTCAAATCTATAATGACAGCCATTAGTCTATTATCATCGGGAAATGTGTATTTGTGGCAGGCAAAGTTCTCTGTTGCAGTTAGTTCGCATAATAAACCATTATCGGCCTTTATGCTATAATATCCCACTTTGGCATTCTCGTTCTGATGCTGGAAATAGAAGGAGTAGGATAGCATGTTTTTGTCTAGCATTGTAGGTGTAATGATTAAATCACAAGGACTTACGCTGTTGGAATCGGAATAAAGAGTATGAGAAAAACCATAAATCATGCAATCGCTGTAATCGTATAAGCCATATGCGTTAGTAGAGTCTTTTTTTGTGGCAGGGCAGGCAAGAATTTTGCCCAATGGAGCAGAAATTCCCTGAAAAGTTTGTTCAAGAAAAGGTTCGACAAACTCAATCTTTTGTTGTGCCATAGCAAACACAGCATAAAAACAAATAGAAAGCAATATTATTGTTTTTTTCATAGTATGGTGCTTATTTGAAAAAAGAGCCTTCCAAAAAAATTAAGGAAAGCTCCTTTGTAATTCAGTTCTCAGTTGTCTTATTCGGCATCTATCTCAATTTCATCAATAAATAACCAAGATTTTTCGCCTGGTGAAAGATGCCATTCTGGATTTACCTTGCGATTTACGGCTTTCATCTTCACATATCTTGCCATAAAAGGTTTTGAAGTGTAGAAAATGTGAGGTATTGCACCATCTGCCTTTTCAGGAATAGGACTATTGACCGTCTCAACAAGAGTAAAATTCTCTCCATCATCGGAAACATAGTATTCAACCTTGATAGGTGCAAATATCCATGCTTTTTGGTCTTGCATAAAGTGACCTCCGATTTTCTTTACCTCTTTCTTCTCTCCAAGGTCTATAACAGCTTCAACATCTTCGCCCCAATAACCTTGCCAACAGCCTATACGCCAATTGTCGCTGCCACGTTTAAGGTCTATAAGTGCATTGTCGCCTCCTGCAGTGTATTGTGGACTGTAGTTTGTAAGGATTTTGATGCTTCTTCCTTCAGGTATTTTATAGAAAACAGCAGAATACTCTCTCGTGCCATTGAACTTGCTCTCTTGGTTAAGGTTATAAGTTTGGTCTTTTGGAGAATTGTTTCCTATGTATCTTGTTTCAATTTTTTTAGCCTTGTAGTTGTCATCTATAATGTAGCGTGAAACTTCCAATTCTCCTGTGAAAGTTCCTGTTCCCTCATATTCAAGGAAATCGCTTACCTTAATAATGTTGTCGGTTATCCTTGCCACTGGTCTGTCTTCTGCTTTCTTGCCTAATTCTTTGTTAGGAGTTGCAGACATGGCAAATTCCAAAGTGCCACCTTTTAGTATATCATCGTGAGAAATAAAAGTCTTTGTGTGATTTTTGCCATTGAGTTTCATACTCTTAACATAAGGAGTGTNNNNCCTTGCTTTGATTTGATGACAAACTTTTTGCCATTCTCAAGGTTTATTGTTGCCTTGTCGAATAGCGGCGAACCTATGATATATTCCCCACTTACAGGCGAAACAGGGTAGAATCCCAACGCACTTAGAACATACCAAGCAGCCATTTGTCCGCAATCATCATTGCCACAAACTCCGTCTGGTTTGTCGGAGTAAAGGGTTGTAAGAATTTGGCGTACAAGTTTCTGCGTTTTATATGCTTCTCCACTATAATTATATAGGTAAGCAGTGTGTTGGGAAGGTTCGTTTCCGTGAGCATATTGTCCAATCAAGCCAGTAACATCTGCTTGCTCTCTGCCAGTAGTCTTTTCGGAAGAATTGAAGCACTCATCAAGTTTTTTATTGAAAGCCTGCTCTCCTCCCATCATATCTATCAAAGTATTTATGTCTTGAGGGACATAGAAGGTGTAGTGCCAACCATTGCCTTCTGTGTAGTTGATATCCACTTGCTTAGGATCAAAATTTGGAATAAATCTTCCGTTTTCCTTAGGCTGTATGAAAGTGTTTTTAGGGTTGAATAAATTTTTATAATACTGTGCTTTTTCTATATATTTATTGTAAATATCCATTTTGCCCATATCTTTGGCAACTTTGGCAACGCAAAACATATTGTAAGCCAGTTCAACAGTTTTTGAAACGCTTTCATGCTCATCTTCAGAGGCAATAAAACCATATTTATTGAAAAACTGCTGGCCTCTGTTCTTCACTTCAACCGTTCCTATCAAAGATTCAAGGACATCTTCATTGCTTACACCAAGATTTGCTACCTTTTCCCACATCTCTGCCAAAGCACTTACGCCATGAGCACCAATCATACAATGTGTTTCCCACGCATGAAGTTCCCACATTGGTAATTCGCCATATTGCTTGTAAGCATCTATGAATGTTGAGGCAAAATCACGACAAAGATTAGGCTGTATTATTGTAAGCAAAGGATTTAGTGCTCTATAGGTGTCCCACATAGAAAAGATTGTGTAACGGGTGTAGTTGTTGGCCGTGCAGATATTGCTTGTTGGAATATGACCATCTATTTTCTCATTAAGCATTCCTCTGTATCTTCCGTCAACATCAGAGTAAATATTTGGAGCTATCATGCAGTGATACAAAGAAGTGTAGAATGTAACCTGCTGTTCTTTTGTTCCACCCTCAATCTCTATAGTTCCAAGTGCTTTATTCCAAAGTTTTTCG
>JABUUQ010000002.1:87973-89335 GCA_021443125.1 Bacteroidales bacterium | reverse complement strand
CCAGGACGAGGATATATCTTCAACTGTTCAGTTTTGCCTTTCTGATTCGTAACTGATATAACATACAAAGGATTACGAGAAAAAATAGAGTCTTTTTCTGCCTTGTCTACATTCCTTTTTACCGATTCGTAATTCATATTTACAAACGAAGAAAGCAATGAAACAACCTTTGTTGTGTCAAAATTTTGGATTTTTACACCATCTGCATTTTTGAAATCAAAACCGTGTCCATTGTTTACCAAAGAAAAAGATTCTTGTTTTTGGTTTGGTATGTCTATTTTTACGGTTTTTATCTCGCTTTGCTTGTATCTGAACACATTATGACTCTTCCAAAAATCCACATTGGCTTCAAAACGAGTTGAAATATAGCCTCTGAAATTAGGAATATAGGTTACAAAAGGTTCTTCATCACCTTTTTTCAGCATATAGGTGCCCATTTCGTCTTGTGTCTCGTGTCCGACAAAGAAAGTTCTGTTCAGGTGTTCGCGTTTGAAAAGATGAACAAACCAAAAGTCTATAAGGTAGTCTTTTGTGTAGATTTCAACAATTTTTCCAGAGGTTGCAAGCGAACGAATAATATTGTTTCTTGCTGCTTTTGGCAAAGGCTCCCTTATTCTTATGTCGCGAAGAGTTTCCAAAAGGTTTTTCACCATTATAGGATTGGCTTCGAATTTTGTGTTTGCAGTCCAAGTGGAATCTTTGATGTTTTCAAGCGTTACAGATCGTTCCTGTCTGTCTTTGATAACTATTTTTGAAATGCTTGCAATGTTATCGATATGATAATCCTGCTTCAGAGTAGTTGGTTTTTGGTTAAACTGGTATATCAAAAAGGCAATGACACCCAAAACAAGTATAATCGCAATACCAAAGATGTTTTTCTGTTTTCTGTTCTTTGGTTTCAATTTATTGAAACAAGCTTTTAATTTCATAAAACGAGGTTTTAATTTATTGAAACTTTGTTTTAATTTTTCCTTATTTGCTGTATTTTTTCTTTCTTATGATTGCAATGGCAAAACCTGCCACAGCCACTACACCCAAAGGCAAAAGAAGATTCATAAGTTGCCAACCTGTCTTTTCTCTTTCAACCTTTGCCATATCCAAACGACGAATTACAACCTCACGATTTCGTAATGGTATAAGTTCTTTGTTGCCACACAGATAATCAACGCAATTTACCAAAAAATCTTTGTTGCCGAACATTTGGTTGTTGTATATGTCATAACCCAAAGGCACAACCTGTCCGTTTCTAAAGTCATTCTTTACCAAATCTCCGTCTGCCACAACAATCATAGCAGTAGAGTCCGACATGTTTTTATTGGCAATCATTGTGTTTTGCATCATCTCTTCTGGCAAACGGTTTCT
>JABUUQ010000002.1:85587-86784 GCA_021443125.1 Bacteroidales bacterium | reverse complement strand
TATCTTTTTTCTTTTGTAAGGTCTAATTCTCCTCTAAAGAAGAAATAAATCAGTACATTCAAAACAACAATTACTCCAAAGCAGATTAAAAGTTGTATTACGTAAGATATTTTTACTGAAATTTTGGAAGCAACTGGCAATGTTACTCTTGTGAGGAATATAAAGAAGGTTGTAACGCTTAGGAAATAAACCACATCTTTCAAAGATATGACACCACGACTCATAGAGTTGTAGTGATATTCTATACCAAGGTTGCGTATGCCCAAATCGAATTTTGAAAGGAATGGAACCCAAGAAATAAATGTAAAACCTATGTAAAATACAAAGCAAAGCAACATTGACACTATGAAAGCGACTATTTGATTGCTTGAAAGAGAGGATGCAAACAATCCAATAGAGACAAAGACACCTCCAAGGAAGACCAAACCAATGTAGGAACCGAAAATACTGCCCAAATCCAAGTTTCCAGCAGGCGAACCCAACTGATACACACATATAATGTAAATCATGGTAGGCAAAACAGAAAGCACAACTATTACAAGCCCTGCCAAGAATTTTGCCATAATGATAGAAAGGTCGCTTATGGGTTTTGTGAGAAGTATTTCAATAGTTCCGTTCTTTTTTTCCTCTGCAAACATTTTCATAGTTATGGCAGAGATAAGGAAAAGGAACAACCAAGGAGACAAAGCAAACAAACCATCTAATGAAGCAATGGTTGAATCGAATATGTTAAAGCCCCAAGAATCTGAACTTATAACCCAAAGGAACAATCCATTAACTACAAGAAAAACAACTATAGTTATGTAACCTATAAGGGAGGTTAGAAAACTTCCAAGCTCTTTTTTGAATAGTGTCCACATAGTTTTACCAAATTATTTTAAGGTTGCAAAGTTAAGAAAAATTTTCCTATTTGCCATTTTTTAACATCTCTACTTTCCAAGATACAAAATCGGGAAGGTTATCCAAAGGTATGAAGTCTGAATCCTCGATATTTTTCGGCAAAGTCTGAATTTCGAAATAATCAATAAGTTCTGCAGCATAGTATTCGCCAATCATTTTTTCAACAAGCAAGTAGCAAGCCGCTGTAAAGTCATCATCTTCAATCTTTTCCCTGACTCCAAGAATTATTCCTATTTTATCTTTGATTTCTTCGCTTTCCAAAGGTATGCAATACAAATCGGAACTTTTTAGGTTGTA
>JABUUQ010000002.1:74899-83200 GCA_021443125.1 Bacteroidales bacterium | reverse complement strand
TTGTTGATAAGAATATCGCAACCACCTTTCATTTCTTTAACTTTTTGAGCTGCTTGTTCAACATTTGCAAAGTTGCTTACATCAACAGGCATAAAGGTTAGTTTGTATCCTTTCTCTGCTGCTTCTTTTACAAATTCTTCTCCCTTTTGAGGATTTCTTGCCCAAACAATAACATCTGCACCTTCTTGTGCAAAACGTATTGCTGTAGCCTTGCCAATACCAGATGTACCTCCAGTAACTACAGCTATTTTTCCTTCTAATCTTGCCATAATGATTATTTTGTTTTTATTACTATTATTTATTGAACTTTATTTTCAAATTCTTTATCATATCTTCACTCATTTTGTGAAGGTCGTATTCTGGTTTGAAGCCCCATTCGTTTCTTGCGCAAGAATCATCCATCCAATTTGGCCAAGAATCTGCAATGCTTTGCTTTATAGGGTCCACATCGTAAGTCATTTTGAACTCAGGGTAGAACTTCTTGACTTCATTGTAGATTTCCTCAGGGTCAAAGTGCATTGCAGTTACGTTGAATGAGTTTCTGTGAATAAGTTTTGAAGGGTCTGCTTCCATAATGTTTATTGCTGCGTTCAAAGCGTCAGGCATATACATCATATCCATTTGAGTGCCTTTTTGCAAAGGACAAACAAAATCTTCACCCTTAACAGCTGCGTAATAGATATCAACAGCATAGTCTGTAGTGCCTCCACCTGGAGGGCATACATAAGAAATCAAACCAGGAAAACGAACTGAACGAGCATCAACACCAAAACGCTTGTAGTAGTAATCGCCTAAAAGTTCGCCAGTTACCTTTGTTACGCCATAGATAGTGCCTGGTCTTTGAATTGTATCCTGTGGAGTTCCGTCCAATGGGGTAGAAGGTCCAAAAGCACCTATAGAAGAAGGTGTGAACAAGGCACATTTGTTTTCTCTTGCTATTTCCAAACAATTGATTAAAGCACCCATGCCAACATTCCAGCCCAACATAGGATTTTTCTCTGCTGTGGCAGAAAGAATAGCAACAAGGTTATAAATAGAATCTATTTCGTATTTTTTAACTATCTCTGCTATTTGTTTGGCATCCAAAGCATCAACTTTGTCTGTAGGACCAGATTGTCTGATTGCTTCTGTCAATCTTTCTGGTTGAAGATCTGTGGCAACAACATTGCTTCCACCATAAACTTCTCTTAATCTCATTGTAAGTTCTGAACCAATCTGACCGCCAGAACCTAAAACTAATATCTTTTTCATTGTTTATAACAAACTTTTATTATGTTGCAAGTTCGCAACAATTATATAACAAAAGAATTTTGCAGAAACGCTTTATTCTTATTTGATAATTCCAAGTTGTTTGCCAATCTTTACGAAAGCTTCAACGCATTTGTCAAGTTGCTCTCTTGTGTGTGCAGCAGAAACTTGAACACGAATTCTTGCCAATCCCTTAGGAACAACAGGATAGTAGAAACCTGTAACATAGATTCCTTCTTTTGACAATTCAGCAGCAAATCTTTGAGAAAGAGCAGCATCGCCAAGCATAACTGCACAGATAGCAGACTGTGTTGGTTTGATAGTAAAGCCGGTTGCTTCCATTCTTTCAACAAAGTATTTTGTATTTTCGTGCAATCTATCTTGAAGAGTATTGTCTCTTGTTATTATTTCCAAAGTCTTTATTGCTGCACCTGCAACTGAAGGTGGTATAGAGTTAGAGAACAAGTAAGGACGAGAACGCTGACGAAGCATTTCTATAATTTCTTTCTTACCTGTAGTGAAACCACCAACAGCACCACCGAATGCTTTGCCCAAAGTACCAGTAAGTATCTCTATTTTGCCTCTAAGATTGAAGAATTCAGTTGTTCCGCGGCCTGTATTGCCCACAACACCTGCTGAGTGGCTTTCGTCAACCATAACAATAGCATCATATTTCTCTGCTAATTCGTATATTTTATCAACAGGAGCAACATTACCATCCATAGAGAATACACCATCAGTAGAAATTATTCTATGACGACAAGATTGTGCAGCCTTAAGTTGTTCTTCCAAGTCAGCCATATCAGCATTCTTATAACGGAAACGCTTAGCCTTGCACAAACGAACGCCATCAATGATAGAAGCATGGTTAAGAGCATCAGATATTATGGCATCTTCTTCTCCAAACAAAGGTTCAAAAACACCTCCATTAGCGTCGAAACAAGCAGCATAAAGAATTGTGTCTTCTGTTCCAAAGAATTCAGCTATCTTTTTTTCAAGTTCTTTGTGAATATCGCCAGTTCCGCAAATAAATCTCACACTGCTCATGCCATAGCCTCTTGTGTCCATAGCGTCTTTTGCAGCCTGAATAAGTTCTTTGTTGTCTGCAAGACCAAGATAGTTGTTTGCACAGAAATTCAACACATCTCCTTCGCCTTGAGTTTTGATTGCTGCAGATTGAGGAGTGATTATGATACGTTCATTCTTGTAAAGACCATCGTCTTTTATCTGTTGTATTTCTTGTTGTAAATACTTTTGAAAATTATTATACATAATGTTATAGTTTTTTATTTGTTCAACAACTCGAATTTTTATTGTCAAATGCAAAAATACAACCTTTTTTCCTAAAAGTGAAGAAAAGAAACTTAAAAATTTACTTAAGCAAAAATAAAACGGCGTTTCAGCAAATTAAAACGCCGTTTCGATAAATTATTCCGCCGTTTTATTTTATTGAAACGGCGTTTTGTTTTAGTAGCCGAAAACTTCTTCCAGAGAAAGTTGTTTTATCTGTCCGAATTTCTGCAATGTCTTGAAATCTACCTCGTTTTCGTTGCCAAGAACAACCACTGTGCGTTTTTGATTCTTGATATAGTTTTTGTTAAAGTTTACTACATCGTCCAAAGTCATTGATTGCAATGCTTTGTATTTTTGTTGTCTCCAATCAGAAGGACGGTTTTTCTTTTTGTCATTAAGATAACTTGACATTATTGCTGTTTTTGTTATTCTTGATGTACGCATTTGAGAAACCAAAGACTGTTTTGCAATCTCGAAAGCCTGTTGAGATTGTGGCATATCGTCGAATAGTCCATAGAAAGCATCAAGTGCGTCTATAAGTTTGTCGTTTTGTGTTGCTATATGGGAGATATTTGTGTAGTGATTGTTGATTTCGCTTGGTGTAGAGAAGTATGCATAAGAAGAATAAGCCAAAGAACGTTTCTCTCTAATCTCTTGGAAAACTATAGAGTTCATTCCACCACCGAAATACTCATTATAAAGGTCTGTTATAGGGTTTTCCTTGTCGTAAATCAAATTAGGGTAAGATATAGTGCGGCAAAGAGATTGTTTTGCATCGTAATGAACGAAAAATACTTGGTTGTCTGTAATAGGAAGTGCATCTGCAACAGGTTCTTTTCTTAATAACATTTTGTTTTGGCGGAATTTATGATTCTGTTCTATTGTTTTCTGCACATCGCTCAAAGTTTTGTCGCCATAATACAAAATAGTTTGGTGTTGTGATGTCATCATATTCAACATAGTCAGTATTTCCTCTGCGTTGATTGCCTTGATATCTTCGTCAGACACAACATATTTCAATGCATTCTCCTTTCCATAGGTTGCATAAGAGGTAAGGTTGGAAAGAATTGTGTTTTGTTGGGATTTGTTGTCCTTTCTTGATTTCAAGATATTGAGTTTGTTGTTTTCCACTGATTGTTCGCTAAGTTTAGGATAGTTGATAATATCTTCAACAATAGCAATTGCTTTGTCCATATTCTCACTCAAACCGCTGACTCTTATTGTTGAGTATTCGCTTCCAAGAGATATGTTGTAGGTGCAGGCAATATCATACATCTCCCTATTAATCTGATTTACGCTTCGGTGTTCGCTTTCAAGTTGTTTAAGGAATGAATTGACAAGACTTGCATTCTTTGCGTAGCGATAGCCATAGTCGTAACGGAATTCAAGTTCGAATCTGCCATTCTGCTTGTTCTGAACATAAAGAAGCTCTGAGCCGTTGATTAGTTTTGCTTTCTTCATATCCTTGTCGTAATTCACAAAAACAGGTTCAATAGGTTTTACTTTCATATCTTTGATTTTTGCAAGGAAAGCACTTTCCACATCACGATTTATAAATACTGGTGTTATTTCAGGCTTGTCTATTTTCTTGGTGTCTTGTTTCTCACCTTGGCGTTTATAAACTACAACATAATTATTGTCTTTGAAAATCTCATTGGCATAATCCACAATCTCTTTTTTGGTAATCTGTGAAAGTTTGTCGAGTTCGTCAATCACATCCTGCCAATCCTGATGAGCAAGATAAGCCTCTATCATTTTCATGGCACGAGAAGAATTGCTTTCCAACTCTTTCATTCTTTCAAGTTTGAAATTGTTTATCGCAGCAGCAAGAAGACTCTCGTCCCATTCGCCTTTTTTCACAATATCTATTTGTTCCAATAGAATATCTTTTAATTCTTCAAGAGTCTGACCTTGTTTTGGTTTGCCAAAAAGAAGGAAAGAAGCATAGTCATTTAGTGAATACACGCTTGAAGCAGCATACATAGCCTTTTGTTTAAGGTTCATATTCTCATCAATAAGACCACTTTTGCCATTTGAAAGGATAAGGTCGATAAGAGTGGCAAGCATTACATCCTTTGAGCCGTTGCCACCATTCAAACGAAAGCCTATTCTAAGCATTTCTGCTTCCAAACCAACCACTTCTTGCACTTGAACAGATGTGATAGGTTTTAATTTGTCGCATTTGAACTCTGGGACAGTTTTTGCAGGGATTGAACCAAAGTATTTGTTAATAAGTTTTATTGCTTGCTCCGGTTCAAAATCTCCACTCAACGCAATACAATAATTGTTCGGCACATAATAAGAATCGAAATGGTGTTTGATGTTTTGAAGTGAAGGATTCTTCAAATGTTCTGCCTTGCCTATTGTTGTTTGTGTGCCATAAGGGTGGGTAGGGTACAAACCATAATTCAGTTTTTCCATAACACTGCGACTATCATTAGCCATTGTCATATTCTTTTCCTCATATACTGACTCCAATTCGGTGTGGAAAAGTCTGAAAACAGGTTCTGTAAATCTGTCTGCCTCAATCAAAAGCCATCTTTCCAACTCATTAGAAGGTATTTCTTCTTGATATACAGTCATATCATTGCTTGTGAAAGCGTTGGTATTTTGTGAACCAATCAAAGACATCATTTTGTCGTACTCGTTAGGAATAGCATATTTGCTTGCTAGGTAAGAAACTGAGTCTATCTGTTTGTAAATTGCTTTTCTTTCGTTCTCATCGGTTGTCTTATTATAAACCTCATACAATTTCTCAATTTGATCCAAATAAACCTTCTCTTTGTTCCAGTCAACAGTGCCAAAATGTGTTGTTCCCTTAAACATAAGGTGTTCCAAATAGTGAGATAAGCCGGTGGATTCCTGAGGGTCGTTCTTGCTTCCGACTCTCACGGCAATATAAGTCTGAATTTTTGGCACATCCTTATTAACTGACAAATAAACTTGAAGACCATTGTCGAGAGTATAATGTATTACATTCATAGGGTCGTTCTTGTAGGTCTTCTTCTTGAAATTTTGTGCGTAAAGTGTTGAACTCAAAAGCACTAAGGCCAACAACACTATACCGATAAAAGATTTTCTTTTCATACTACTTTATAATTTTCGTTTTGTTAAATCATTAGTTGATAATATGCAAAGATATAAAAAAATCTTATACCAAAACTTTTTATTGAAACAAAGAAAGAAAAAATTAAAAGCAAGGAATAAAAAATTAAAACAAAGGAATAATTTTACGAAACAAGGTTTTGAAAATTTGTTGTAATTTTGCAACGAATTAAAACTTTATGAAAAGAAAATGAAAAAGGAGAAGGTGGGTTTGTATTTTGGCAGTTTCAATCCTATTCATTATGGTCATCTTATAGTTGCCAATCATATTCTTATGAATTCCGATTTGGATAAAATATGGTTTGTTGTCTCACCGCAGAATCCTTTTAAGAAAGCATCTGAACTTGAAGATAATACGCTGAGGTTGGATTTGGTGAAACTGGCTATTGAAGGCAATGAGAATTTTTTTGCATCCGATGTTGAATTTTCTTTATCGCAACCATCATATACCATTGATACCCTGAAAGTTCTTGCAAATCTTGAACCCCAAAAAGAGTTTGTGATTATCATGGGGGAAGACAACCTTGTGAATTTTCATAAATGGAAAAATTATCAGGAAATTCTCGATAACTATAATATATATGTATATCCAAGACAGGGAATCGATAATACTGAAACACCACAACACCCTAACATTCACTTGATTGACGCCCCCACAATAAATATATCTTCAACCTATATCAGAGAGTTGATTGCACAAGGCAAGGACATACGCTATCTATTGCCTGAAAATGTGAGAAAAAAGCTTGTTTCTTTGCATTTGTATGGTGTTACAAAATAGCGAAACTAAATTTTTTCGCTCTATGTGCAACATTTTTTGTTTTTTATCGTAATAGCAAAGGAATGATTTTTGGAAAATAAGTTTTTTAATAAGATATGAGACAATTAAAGATTTCTAAACAGCTGACCAATAGAGAAATAACTTCTTTGGATAAGTATCTTCAAGAAATAGGTCGTTTGGAGATGATTACGCCTGAAGAAGAAGTGGAGTTGGCACAAAGGATAAAACAAGGAGATCAAAGAGCTTTGGATAGATTGACAAAGGCTAATTTGCGATTTGTTGTTTCTGTTGCAAAACAATACCAAAATCAAGGCATGTCTTTGCCAGACCTTATCAACGAAGGCAATGTTGGTTTGATAAAAGCAGCTCAGCGTTTCGACGAAACAAGAGGTTTCAAATTTATTTCCTATGCTGTTTGGTGGATTAGGCAAAGTATTCTTCAGGCTCTTGCAGAACAAAGCCGTATTGTTCGTTTGCCATTGAACAAAATTGGCTCCATGAACAAAATTACAAAGACTTTTACCCGTTTGGAGCAAGAAAATGAAAGACAACCAAACCCTGAGGAAGTTGCAGCAGAGTTAGGCATCAGCGTAGAGGAGGTTGTGGAAAGTTTGCGACACTCTGGAAAACATCTTTCAATGGATGCACCTTTGGCAACAGACGAAGACAACACTATGTATGACTTTATGCGTTCCGATGATGGCACAACACCAGAGAGCGAACTGATGTATGAGAGTTTGAAGACAGAAATAAATCGTGCTATCTCAACTTTGACACCTAAGGAAGCGGATATACTGAAAATGTTCTTTGGTTTGGAGGGTTATACACCTATGACCTTGGACGAGATTGGCGAAAAATTCGACCTTACTCGTGAAAGAGTTCGCCAGATTAAAGAAAAAGCAATACGCAGACTTAAAAACACATCAAGAAGCAAGATTTTGAAATCATATTTAGGCTAAACGATTTTTTCAAACAAATAAATAACGCTATCTTCTATTGAAAAAAGATAGCGTTATTTGTTTTCAGTCCTATATTGTTTAGTTCAAATGCAAACTATGGCCTTTTGGATATTTTACACTATAAGAAAAAGTGATTATTTTCTCTTCCTTTGGCTCAAGATTTAGGTTCCAACGAATCAAACCAGTGTTTGCATTGAAGTCCCCTTCGGTATATTTAATGTCAAAGACCTTTATTTCAGTATTGTTAGAGATTGGAACTTGGTCTTTCAAAGATATGTTGATTTTTTCGCTTTTTGTATTCTTTACATTCAAGGTTATAGTAACTGTTTCCTCCACTTCCTTTGCAAGAAATCCAGCTTTGTCAGGAGAAGACTTTCTTACTTTTCTTGCAACCTTAACATTCTTGTCCTCACCAACCGAAAATTTCATGGTATCACTTGTATTCGCCGTATTGATATAAGATTGTGATACATATTTATTATTAAGATAAACTTTGCAATCTACATCCAACAAACCCAAGTCTTCCCAATCAGGCAACAAAGCAGTATAATAAACTTTTTCTTCGTTCTTTGGTGTGGAATAACGTGAGAAAACAACCGCTGTAGTGTCTTTTACCAAAGGTATTGTCAAGGTATTTTCGTTAGAAGCTATGATTTGTTTTGTGTTAAGCGTGTATTCTTTGCTCAAATTAAGGTTTTCAATTGTTACACCAGCCATAAACACAGGCTGTGCTTCCTCTGCAATTACTAAATCATTAGATACATATTCTTCTTCTGTAGAATTAGCCATTTTTGCAACCATAAGGTTAGCCATTCTTTTATTGTTACTATATCTTGCCTTTGTCTCGTTGAAATTCAAGTAGTTTATAGGTAATTCTGCATCAAATCCGGCTTCTCCACCCTCAGAAGTGGAAAA
>JABUUQ010000002.1:73240-74871 GCA_021443125.1 Bacteroidales bacterium | reverse complement strand
GTACATTGTCTCACAGAGTTCTTTAGAGAGAAAACAGCCTTGTTTATATTTTCGTCAAGCATTACATCATAAGAATAAATGCAAGTAACGGCATCAACCAAGTAAGAAAAATTTATTTTTTCGTTAGTTGCAACTTTGTTTGAGTATATGCTGACAAAAATATCTTTTGTATTTGTCTGCACGAACTTGCCTCCAAGGTGTTTTCTTAGGAGTTTGTCAATTTCGTTTTGCGTTTCATTCATCTGATATGTGTAGTTCTCCTTTTCTTTTGTTGCATCGCTAATCATTTTCGCAATTTTTTGGCTTTCTGTTCTTTGATATTCAAACTGAGCCTTCAAATTATCTATGGTGTCGAAAGCAATAGTGTTTTTTATAGCCTTCATATTATCAAGAGCTGTCTTTTGCTTGCCCAAAACCGAAAGAAGAGTCTGACAATCACTTATTTTAGTCTGCAAATTATCCTTTTTAGTCTTCAAAGTCTGGTATTGTGCAAAAGCATCTGCCGGCATCTTTCGTTTCAAGGCCTCATTCTCTGGTACGAAACTTTGCTCTGTATCCACAGAACTGATAAACCAATTGTTTGAAGATACAAAATTTACATTATCATTTTTGATACGACTGGAATTGTTCTTGATAACGAATTTGTTTTCTCCTTTTTGAAGATTCACCACAATGCTTTTTTCTACCAACGCACTATAAGGATACACAGTAACTTTGTCTATCTTGCTTTTCACCTCTGTTTGCGAAAACCCCACAAGGTTCGCAAAAGCCAAAGCCAAGCATAAAAATGTCTTTTTCATAGTTCAAAAAATTTGTTTGCATTAAGAACGAAATAAAACGGCGTTTTATTTTATTGAAACGGCGTTTTAGAAAATTATTCCTTTGTTTTATTTTTTTGAAATGGCGTTTTAATTTTAGAAAATTGAAAAAAAAGTTTTAACTTTGCAAAGAAATAAAATTAGATGTAATATGGCAGAATTAGAATCCAAATATATCGCTAAGAATGTTGAAAGCAAGTGGTATAAAGAATGGGTTGAAACCAATCAGTTTCACTCAACTCCAGACGAAAGAGAATCTTATACTATTGTAATACCACCACCAAATGTAACAGGCGTGCTTCATATGGGGCATATGCTTAATGAAACCATTCAAGATGTGTTGTGCAGAAAGCAAAGAATGAATGGCAAAAATGTTTGTTGGGTTCCTGGTACCGACCACGCAAGTATAGCAACGGAAGCAAAGGTTGTGAATCTGCTTGCCGAAAAAGGTATAAAGAAAAGCGACCTTACCCGTGAGGAATTCCTAAAACATGCTTGGCAATGGAAAGAGGAAAAAGGTGGAATAATACTTCAGCAACTTAGAACTTTGGGCTGTTGTTGCGATTGGGAGAGAACCAAATTTACAATGGATGACGATATGAGTGAAGCCGTAATAAAAGTTTTCTGTGACTTGTATGAAAAAGGCTTCATCTACAGAGGCGTTCGTATGGTAAACTGGGACCCAAAGGCTTTAACGGCTGTTTCTGATGAAGAGGTAGTATACAAGGACCAACACTCAAAACTATACTATCTTCGTTACTATTTGGCAGACGATAGTTCAAAATATGTTATTGTTGCAACAACCCGTCCAGA
>JABUUQ010000002.1:71902-73139 GCA_021443125.1 Bacteroidales bacterium | reverse complement strand
CTGTAGTCTTTGACGAATATGTTGATATGACTTTTGGAACTGGTGCTTTGAAGATTACACCTGCCCATGATATAAATGACTACAATATAGGTATAAAACACAAACTTGACAGCATAAACATCTTCAATGATAATGGAACTTTGAACGACAATGGCCTGCAATATAAAGGTATGGACAGGTTTGATTGCCGCAAAAAGATAGTTGAAGATTTGGAAAAGGCGTCTTTGATAGAGAAAATCGAAGATTATGACAACAAGATAGGTTTGTCGGAAAGAACATCAGTGCCTATCGAGCCTAAACTGTCAATGCAATGGTTCTGTAAGATGACAGAAATGGCAAAACCTGCATTGGAAGCTGTTGAAACTAACAAAATAAAATTCCACCCAGAGAAATTCAAAAACACCTACAAGCATTGGATGGAGGATACAAAGGATTGGTGCATCTCTCGCCAGTTGTGGTGGGGTCATAGAATACCTGCATACTATCTTCCTAACAAAGAATATGTCGTGGCAGAGAATTTAGAAGATGCATTCAAGAAAGCACAGGCTATAATGCCAGAAATACGCATTGAAGACCTTAAACAAGATGAGGATGTTTTGGATACATGGTTCTCTTCTTGGTTGTGGCCTATGAGTTGCTTTGATGGAATTCGCAATCCAAACAATGAAGAAATAAATTACTACTATCCAACTGCCGATTTGATAACAGCACCAGATATTATCTTCTTCTGGGTTGCAAGAATGATAATGGCAGGTTTGGAATACAGAAAAGAGATACCTTTCAAGAATGTTTATTTCACTGGAATAGTAAGAGACAAACTTGGACGCAAGATGTCAAAAACTCTTGGCAATAGTCCAGACCCTATTTTGCTAATCAACCAATACGGAGCCGACGGTGTGAGAATGGGAATGCTTATGTCATCACCTGCAGGCAACGATTTACCATTTGATGAGAGCTATTGCGAACAAGGTCGTAACTTTGCCAACAAGATATGGAATGCTTTGCGTTTGGTAAAAGGCTGGCAGGTTGAAGAAATAGCACAACCCGAACATTCACGCCTTGCTATAGATTGGTTCTATCAAAGAATGAATGTAATGCTTCAAAGTATTGAGGATGATTTTTCAAAATATCGTTTGAGTGAAAGTTTGAAAAATATCTACAGTTTTATATGGGACGATTTTTGTTCTTGGTTCCTTGAAATCATCAAGCCGGAATATCAAAAACCAATAGACAGCCA
>JABUUQ010000002.1:69231-71837 GCA_021443125.1 Bacteroidales bacterium | reverse complement strand
GTTACAGAGGAAATCTATCATCAGGTTCGTGAGAGAAAAGATGGCGAATACATAATGAACGCTTCATATCCAAAGAGTTCGCAAAATGAAAACCCAATGGATGAGGAGTTTATGTTTGTTAAGGAAATCATTACAGCAATCCGTGGTTTGAGAAGTAGCAAAAATATACCTCAAAAGAATGTTTTGGAGTGCTATGTCAAAGAATCAGACTCAAAACCTTTGATTTCAAAATACGAAAGCATAATTACAAAACTTGCAAATGTATCCAAGATAGAATTTGTTGCCGACAAACAGGACAAAGCAGTGGCAATAATGGTCAGGACAACAGAATTGTTTGTTCCTTTGCAAGACAATGTAAACAAAGACGAGGAAATCAAAAAGATAAACGAACAAATAAAATACTACGAAGGCTTCAAAACCTCTGTAGAGAAGAAACTGTCAAATGAAAAGTTCGTAAACAACGCACCGGAAAAGGTTGTGGAACTTGAAAAGAAGAAATTGGCGGACTGTATCTCAAAACTTGAAAGTTTGAACGAGCAATTGAAAATGTTTTAATAGCAAACAAATCATTATTACGGCAATCTGAATTTTCGGGTTGCCGTTTTTGTTTATAGTTGTTTGAAAACAAGAGTCTAAACACCGGCAACAAATAATTTTACGGGCATTTTGCTTAATTATTTTGAGAAAAATTTAGAAAAAACTTTGGTTGTAATATAAAAAGTTCGTAATTTTGCAAACCGAATTGAAGAAAATGGTTCCATAGCTCAACTGAATAGAGCATTTGACTACGGATCAAAAGGTTGCAGGTTTGAATCCTGCTGGAATCACAAAGATAAGGAAAACTCAAACTAAGATGAAAAATCACAAGTTTGAGTTTTTTCTTTTTGTTTCACCGTTTGGCAAAAATAAAACGCCGTTTTAATTTGCTGAAACCTTGTTTTAATTTTTTGAAACGCCGTTTTATTTTTGTTATTCTTGTAAAGATTGCAAAATAATGCAAATCAGTGTTTTATAAATTTTGTTTTCAGAGCTTTGATTATTGTCATTGCATATTCATCCTTGCAACAAATTATAACTAACGCATAAACAACAATACCCGTCAAAGCCATTATTGTCAGCATAAGCCAATCATTCAAATGAATGTTTTGTTGTATAATCCACAACACTATTCCCATTGCCAGAGTCGCCAAAAGATAAACAAGAATATTGCGTTTTATGTATTTGATTGGCAAGTCCCTACGACCAATAAAGAACATAGAAAACATAACGCTGAATTCTGCCAAAAGATAGGCTATGGCTGCACCATTGAAAGCAAGTTTTGGTATGAAGACAAAGCAAGCCAACAAATCAACTATGCTTCCTATCAAAACACATCTTACCACCAAATTCATCTTCCCTAATGCAAAAAGAATTTGTGTGCCCATTGCACTCGAACAAGCAAGGAACAAAATCGAAAAAGCCATAATCTGACAAACCAAAATAGAGCTCTCAAAATACGGACCAGCAAGTATTCTCATAACATAAGGGCTTACAAAGATTAAACCCAGACTTGCAGGCAGGGTAGTGGCAATTGAAAAATCGTAAGTCTTTTGCGACATTATCCTAAAATTGTCCCAGTCTTTGTTTGCCACGAAATTGGACAATCTTGGCAACATCGCCATATATAAAGCAGTGGAAAGAGTCATTATAGGCATGATTATTTTCATTGAAGCGGTGTAGTAGCCCACTGCTTCGTTGTTATGAACAAACCCAAGTATGACCGTGTTCAACTGAATATAGATTCCGGTTATTATTGTAAAGGCAAAAACTTTCAAGGCAGGCTTCAAATGTTTCAAAGGCAAGAGATCTTTCCTTATTATATCGGAAAAATGTATGTATTTCCTAAGCCTGAAAAAATTAAAGATATTACCGCCCAAAATTCCAAAGACTGTGAAAAATGCGTATTGCAAAATATCTTCTTTGGTTTTGACAAAAAGGAACAAATAGAGCAAACCAAGTGTTTTAACTATGATTCCTCTGATTGTAATGTACTTAAAATCTTCTATTCCTTGATAAAACCATTCGCAACCTATGGCTGTAAACAGTATAGTTAAGGAAAGCAAAAGGAATAAAGGTATATCTGTATTTATTTTTGGCACAAAAAGACACAAAACGGCAACAATAAGATAGCCTACAATGGTTAAGCCTGCATGCAAAAGCATTATCTCGGTTGCTGTTTTAGACATAAGTTTTGCATCGTCCCTTACTCTTGCTATTTCCCTTATCCCATACATAGGAATACCCAAACAAGAGAACAGAGATATATATGTAATTATGCTTGCAAAGAAATTGACTTGTCCGATACCGTCTGCAAAAAGAATACGTGAGGCATAGGGAAAGGAAATCAAAGGCAAAAGAACTTGCGTTCCCGTATTGATTAGATTTAATATGTAATTAGTCTTAACAGATTTCATATCAATTGTTTGCTTTTAAGACTAATTCCTCAAATTTCTTGCCTCGGAACTCAAAATTCTTGAATTGGTCATAGCTGCTTGCTGCTGGAGACAACAAAACACTCTTTCCTTTTTCTGCTTTTTGCTTCACCCAATCTATTATCTCGTTCCAAT
>JABUUQ010000002.1:66028-68822 GCA_021443125.1 Bacteroidales bacterium | reverse complement strand
GGTGAGTCAAAAATATAATCTGTTGCAGAAAAACCTTTATAAATTCTTTGCAATCCGTATTTTTCAACCCAAGAACAAAGTTCCGACGAATCCTTGCAATAGATAAAAGTATCTGTTTTCTCACCTTTTAATAATAGATTAAGTTTTGCAAGTTGGTATTCTTCATAGGAATTATAATGGTCCAAATGTTCTTGATACAAATTCAAAAGAACGGAAACTTTTGGTGCCATTTTTATGTTTTGAAGTTGATGACAAGAAAGTTCAAGCACTATTATGCTGTCTTGATTTACCTTGTCGATAATATCAAACACAGGTATGCCGATATTCCCCGCAATTATGGTGTTGTCGTGCTGCGATTTGATGATTTCATATACCAAAGAAGTGGTTGTTGATTTGCCTTTGGTTCCCGATATGCCTATTGTTTGGTTTTTATACAAACTCAAAAACAAATCACATTGGTTGCTGATTTTGTCCAAGTCTATATCTTTAAGGTCTTTAAGTGTAATTCCAGGTGTTAAAAAGATAATATCGCACAAAGAGTTTATTTCGGCAAATTCTTCCTTGCTTATAAAAATTTTTTCCTTGCTTTTAATTATTTCTTCCTTTGTTTCGTCAAAAGCTTTCGCATTTTGGTCAAAAAGAACAAAAGATTTGTTTGGAAAAATCTCTTTCAGCAACTTATAAGTTGACTTTCCTTCTCTGCCAAACCCCATAATTCCTATGCGTTTGTTGCCTAAAAGCCTTGCAATCTCAGCCTTTTTTGTTTGAGCATAGGTGTTGGTAAAAATGTTTTTCAAATCCTCTGGCAGATTGTTCTCTTTGTTTTCTTCTTTGAAGAATTCAGTGAAATCTTTGCCAATATAATCTTTTGCAACCGAACTGTTCAGCCAATAATTCAACAATACATCCTCATGCTTCACCTCAAAATTTCTCACCCTCAACGATAAAGCTATATTAACCTCGTTTATTGTGCCGACACATTCAAAAGGTTTCAATTCTGCTTCCCCGTCCAATTCTCTGAGTTCCTTTAATAAATCCTTATCAGCAAATAGATTTTTGCCGAAAGTGCATTCTAACTCATCGGGTGCAATGAAAGGTGAGAGAATAATAAAGGCGAACAAACATTTAGGGCATTTTCCGCACCAGATATCTTGCTTGCTTCCAGCATTACAGCTTTTGAATACAGGCAGATAGGGTAAGTGTGAGAAAATTTCTGCTATTCTTAGTTCGGAAATAGGTCTTAACAAAGAAAAATACTCAAAATCTTCAGCCAAAAACTCTTTATAATAAGCTCTGAAATCGTTTTCAAACTCTATACCTTTGGAATATTGGTGGTTTATGCTCATTCCCTTTACTGTGCTTTCGTTTGCAGAACTTTCATTGCTTAATGCTATGAATTTTCTTTTGGTCAAAAAGGCAGAAAGCAAGGAAGAAAAAGCAACAATGGCAGAAAAAGGCGTATGTCCGTTAAGAAAACCTTGTTGGTTAAGCTCTATAAGATGTTTGTCTATGCTTCGCTTTACTTCATAGTAGTTTGGTAAGCCTGCAACCTTCAAACAATCCTTTATAGCCCCACGAGCATTTATCGCAAACGGAATAATGGTTTTACCTTTGCTTCTTAGAAGTTCCAAACTTACCACACTATCTTTTCCGCCACCTATTGGAACGATAAACTCTTGAGAATCAAGGGAAAGATTGCTTGATTTACAAAATTGTTTCTTGCTTTCGCACTGTATATCAACGAAATTGTCTATATCAACCAAGTCTTTTTCTCCATCAAAGCCCACAATGCCATTCAAATAGAAGTATTCGCCCAAACCATTCCAGTATAGTTTTTTGAAAAAAGCGGCTTGTTTGTCATTTATTGCCCCACATCTGATTTTTATCACGGGAGAAGCAAAAGCTTTCCAATACGAAACAAGTTCCACCAACCCGATATGAAAGACGAAATTCTCAATCTCTTCGCCAAATTGCTGAATTAGAGGGTTATGCTCTTTGGAAAAAATTTGCGTAGGGCAGAATTCGTGTTCTGAACAAGAAAAATGGAATTTTGTTTCCAAACTTCCGTCTTCCAAAACCTTATATTCGAATTCGTTGAAGCAGAAAACAGGGAACAGCTTTCTGAACTCCAAGAATTTTTGGCGGTTGTTTTCGTATTCGGTCATTGTTTTGAATTTTATTCGCAAAATTACTAAAAATAAATCAAAAAAGCCCGAAATTAAAACGGCGTTTTAGAAAATTATTCCTTTGTTTTAATAAATTAAAACGCCGTTTTATTTTTCTCTTTCTTTGTTTTAATATCTTTGAAATTTATTTGTATCTTTGCAACCTAAAAAATTACTGATATGTTTACGGGAATAATCGAAAATACCGCAAAGGTTGTAGATATAAAACAAGAGGGTACGAATTTTCATTTTACCCTGCAATGCGAAATAGCAGATGAACTGCATATAGATCAAAGCTTTGCTCACGATGGATGTTGTCTTACTTTGGTGAAACTGGATAAGCAGGCAAAGGAATATGTGGTTACTGCAATGAAAGAAACTATGGACAGAACCAATCTTTCAACATGGCAGATTGGAAGCGAGGTTAATGTAGAGAGAAGCATGCTTATGGATGGCAGATTCGATGGTCATATTGTGCAAGGTCATGTTGACACAACTGCTATTTGCGAAAAAGTTGTTGATGAGAATGGTTCTTGGCGTTTTTTCTTTAGATACGATTGCAAAGAGCACCATACAGTTGAGAAAGGCTCGGTTTGCGTTAATGGAGTAAGCCTTACAGTTGTTGATAG
>JABUUQ010000002.1:57629-66007 GCA_021443125.1 Bacteroidales bacterium | reverse complement strand
TCAATAATACCTTACACTTTTGAGCATACCAACTTTCATAATATAAAAGAAGGCAGCAAAGTCAATATTGAATTTGATGTGATAGGCAAATATATTGAAAAACTATTGCAACAATATCTTAAAAAATAGGATGTTTTCTTTGTAAAGCGATATGCAGCAGGCGGAACAAGATATTTGTGTATTGGTTTCAGTGCAAACACCATATATTAGCGACGAAATGCTCAAGGAGTATTTTGATGAGTTGGCTTTCTTGGTGGAAACACTTGATGCAAAGGCGGTGAAAACTTTTTCACAACGATTGCAGATGCCTGATTCGCGAACCTATGTCGGCAGTGGCAAGTTGCAGGAAATTAAAGACTATATAGAGTCCAACGAAATAGAGTGGGTTGTTTTTGATGATGAACTTTCTCCTTCGCAATTAAGAAACATAGAAAGAAATCTCGGCTGTCATATTCTCGATAGAACACAAGTAATTCTCAATATCTTTGCCAAAAGGGCTTCTTCTTCACATTCTAAAATACAGGTGGCGTTGGCAGAATACAAATATATGCTTCCGCGACTTACAAGAATGTGGACGCACCTCGACAGACAGAAAGGCGGTTTGAATATGCGTGGTCCGGGTGAGACACAGATAGAAACCGACAAGAGAATACTGCTTTCAAAAATTTCTTTACTGAAAGAAAAACTTAAAGACATAGACAAACAAAAAAGTTTGCAAAGAAAAAATCGTGAAAGTTTGGTAAGAGTCGCTTTGGTAGGCTATACAAATGTTGGAAAGTCGAGTATGATGAATATGCTTGCCAAAAGTGATGTTTTTGCCGAGAACAAACTTTTTGCAACCTTGGACACAACAATAAGAAAGGTAGTTATAGAAAATCTTCCTTTCCTTCTGACAGATACGGTTGGCTTTATAAGAAAACTTCCTGAGACATTGTTGGAAAGTTTCAAAAGCACATTGGATGAGGTTAAGGAAGCAGACCTTTTGGTGCATGTTGTGGATATTTCTCATCCCGATTTTGAAAATCAAATCAATACAGTAAACAACACTCTTAAGGAAATAGGTGCTGCAGATAAGGAAATGATTATGGTTTTCAATAAGATAGACAATTATTCCTACATACAAAAGGATGAGGATGATTTGACACCAAAAGAAAAGTTCAATTTCTCGCTTGAAGAGTGGAAACAAACATGGATGGCCAACAATAAATTCCCGACAATCTTTGTTTCGGTTAAAGAAAAAGACAATATAGAGAATTTCAAAAAGCTTTTGTATGATACAATCAAAGTTATTCATGCAAGAATATACCCATACAATAATTTTTTGTATCAAACCTTTGATGCAGAACAAACAATAGAACAATAAAATTAATTATTAACAAATAAAAAAAGAAGAACATGTTATTATTAAACGCAGAACAACAAGGCAATGAAATGTTTACCAGTGTTATCAATTGGTTTACAACAAACGGATTAAACGCTGTACAAAAGATAATAGTTGCCGCTATTATTATTTGGGCAGGTTTTAAGTTTATTAAATTCTTGAAAAACAAGTTGCAAAAGATTTTCCTAAAGCATAACCTTGATGCTACATTGCAACCAGTGATCCTTTCAACAGTATCTATCGTCCTAAAAATTTTATTGATACTTGCAATCATAGGTTACGTGGGAATACCAATGACATCTTTTGTTGCTCTTTTGGGTGCAGTAGGTTTGGCCTTTGGTATGGCATTAAGCGGTACTGTTCAGAACTTTGCAGGTGGTATTCTTATATTGGTTTTCCGCCCATTCAAATTAGGTGATTATATTGCTACAAATGGTTTTGAAGGAACAGTAATTTCAATAAAAATCTTCTCAACAACAATAGTTACAGTGGACAACAAAGAAATTATTTTGCCAAACGGAACATTGTCTGCAGGCAATATAACAAACTATTCTGCAATGCCAGAGAGAAGAGTTGATGTTAAACTTCAGGTTGCTGCAGGAGAAAAAGTTGATTTGGCAACAATAGAGAGAGAACTTTTGGAAATATGCAAAAAATCAGACCAAATAATAGATATTCCTGCTCCAGTAGTTGTTTTCTCTATAGGACCTGGCACTATAACTATCGAAACAAGAGCTTGGTGTAAGACTGCACATTATTGGGATGTTGTAGGATTTTTGAATCGTGAGATTTATGACTACAATGTTAGAAAACAATTCCCATGTCCTTACACTGTAATCGATTGGCTTAAAAAAGAATAGCAGAAAATGACAGAAAAATCCAACCCTTTAGGCATTTTCAAATTCAATAAGATAATAATCCCTATCCTTATAGGCTTAGGGGTTGGATTTTTTATGATAAGTCGAGAGTATAAGCAAAACACCTCTCTTTTTTACGACTTAGGCTCCTTGTTTTCAACCTATTCATTATTGTGTCTCTTTATCGCAATTTTGTTTGAGTTGATGAGGGAGTTCATGTATATGTATAGAATACGCCTTCTTTCCGACAATCAACTGTCTTGGAAAAAGGCGTTTCAAATTATTATGCTTTGGGAATTTTCTTCCACCGTTACACCAACTTCTATAGGAGGTTCGGCTGTGGCATTGTTCATTATACCTATGGAAGGCATATCTATAGGAAAAAGTACTGCCATGGTGATGGTTGCAACGCTTATGGACGAATTGTTCTACATCATAATAGCACCTCTGACTATTCTTTTGGTTGGCTCAAATGCGGCTTTTGCAACTCACTTTAAGTTCTCTTTTCTTGGTTTTCAGATATCTGAACTTTTGGTCTTCTTTATCGGTTACGGCTTTATGAGTTTGCTCTCAATAGCTATTCTTCTGGCTATGTTTTTCTTTCCTAACAAATTCAGAAATTTCCTTTACAAATTAGGTAAAAAGAAGATTTTTTCAAAGAAAAAGGATAAACTGGAAAAACTTGGCGACGATGTTCTTGTAAGCAGTAAGGAATTCAAGGATAAAAAAGCATTGTTTTGGTTGAAAGCCTATTTTTCAACACTCTTGTCTTGGACATCGAGATTTCTTGTGCTGAATTTCGTGCTTATGGCGTTCAATACCAACATCACTACATTCTTCGATAATCTTCTTATCTATTGTCGACAGTTGGTTATGTGGATTGTTTTGTGCATTACACCGACCCCTGGCAGTAGTGGAGTGGCTGAAGGTGCTTTTCCTTTGTTCTTCCACGAATTTTTGCCAGAAGGTTTGCAAGGAGTACTGGCTTTGCTATGGCGACTATTCACTTACTACCCTTATATTATAGTAGGAGTCTTTGTTCTTCCTTATTGGACACACAGGGTTTATAAACAAAGACAATCAAAGAAAGAACAGGCAAAATAAAACGCCATTTTAATAAAATAAAACGGCGTTTCAGTAAATTAAAACAAGGTTCTAATTTTTAGAATCAAGATTCATCTTCAGTTTCTATTAGTTCAAAGTCCATTTGGCGTTTCATAAGGTTGACATTAACAACCTTTATTCTGACTTTTTGGCCAATTTGATAAACCTTGCCAAAGTCTCTGCCTATGATTTGATAATTGTCCTCGTCAAGCATATAGAAGTCATCATCCAAAGTGGTGATGCGTACCATACCTTCGCACTTGTTTTCATCAATCAAAACAAATAATCCCCACTTGCTTACGCCAGATATTTCACCATCGAATTCCTCGCCAACTTTGTCTGAAAGATATTCGGCTTGTTTGTATTTTACGCTTGCTCTTTCAGCATCTGCTGCTTTCCTTTCCATTTGTGAGCAATGGTCGCAACAGTCTTCATAAAATTCTCTGTCAGCACTTTCTCCACCATTAAGATATGAGAATAAAAGTCTGTGAACCATAAGGTCGGGATAACGCCTTATAGGAGAGGTAAAGTGAGTGTAGTGATTGAAAGACAGACCATAATGACCTATATTTGTTGTTGAATAGTAGGCTTTGCTCATTGTCCTCAAAGCAATAGAAGTTATAAGATGTTCTTGCCCTTTGCCTTTCACCTCATCGAAAAGCAGGTTGTAGGATGACACCAATCGTTTTCTGTTTCTGGTATCTATGATATAGCCAAACTTGGATACAAATTTTTTGAAGGTATCTAATTTTTCACTATTAGGCTCATCGTGGCAACGATAGACGAAAGTTTTTGCTACATCCTTTCTGTTTTTCATTTTTCCTATCTCTTCGGCAACAGTTTTGTTGGCCAAAAGCATGAATTCCTCTATTAACCAATTGGCTTCCTTGCTTTCTTTCACATGAATGCCTATAGGTTTTTTGTTTTCGTCCAAATCGAAACGGAACTCAGGGTTTGAAAACTTTATTGAGCCTTTTTCAAATCTTTTATCCCTTAAACTTTTTGCAATAGTCCACAAAGGCTGAATCACACCGCCAAAACAATCGGTGTTGTTGTCAATCATTTCTTGCACATCCTCATAGGCAAAGCGTTTGTTGGAGTGAATAATTGTTTTACCTATCCAATGTTTTTCTATCTTGAACTCTGGAGTGATTTCGAAGACAACGCTGAATGTCAAAGAGTCTTCCCCTTCTCTCAAAGAGCACAATTCGTTGCAGAGTCTTTCGGGCAGCATAGGTATTGTCCTATCTACAAGATACACAGAGGTGCCTCTCAAAAATGCTTCTGCATCCAAAGCTGTTCCAGGCTTGACAAAAGCACTAACATCGGCAATATGAACTCCTATTTCCCAGTTTCCATTGCCAAGTTTTTGTATAGAAATAGCGTCATCGTAGTCTTTTGCATCTATAGGGTCGATTGTGAAAGTGCAAACAGAGCGAAAATCCTTGCGAGTCAATAATTCTTTGTCTATATCAAGCTTTATTTTCTTTACTTCTTTTTCAACGGCGTTCGGAAAGTCGGATTTGAAATCATAGTTGGCCAAAATACTTTCCATTTCAACATCATTGTCTCCAGGATGTCCCAAAACCTTGATTATCTCGCCAAAAGGATTGTTTGCTTTGTCGGGCCAGTCGGTTATTTTTGCTATTGCTTTGTCGCCATCTTCAAACTTCAATTTGCAATCGTGAATAAAAATATCCACAGGCATAGAAGTGTCATCGGGAATAAGGAAAGCAAAATTGTTATGCTTTTCCATAACGCCTGCAAAGATTTCTTTTGCACGCTTTATTATCTCTACAATTTGTCCTTCCTTCTTTTTGCCTTTGCGTCGTGGCAATATATACACNNNNTTGTCTTGATGCAATGCATGCAGTGTATTGCCAGGTTTTATCAGTATATCGCCACTATTATCATCGGGCAAAACATAAGCTTTGCCTGATTGCTTCATATCAACAGTGCCTATGATATAATGAGACTGTTGTATTTTGGATTGTTTCTTGGATTTCATTATAGTTTTATGAATTTGTCGCTTCGGCTTCCCTTATCGCTTCTGATGTAAAAGATATAAGAGCCAAGTTTTAAGCATTTTAAGTTGATGTTTTGTTGTCCTGAAACAATTTTGCCCCTACATTCTTCTTTGCCATTAAGGTTATAGACAATATATTCGCCTTCTGCTTTTGAATCAACTTGCATTATTGAGTTATCTTGAAGAAATACAACATTGAAACTGCTTTCTTCTACATTCTCAATAGAAGAATTTATATTGTAATTCTCCAAATTGCAACCCAAATTGTTGTGTGTTGTTGTGTAGTTGGCAATAAATTTCAAATAACTGTCGCTTGCATGAACAAGAGTATCGTTGAAAATTGTGTTATACATAACGTATGCGTTCAATAAGGTGCCTTGTTCTGTAGGATGTGAGTTGTCGGAAGAGTGAAGCACTATTGTAGAGTCTATTCCTATGCTTAATTGCCATGCTTTGCCACAAGGTGCAACCTCAGAGTCGAAATCTTCAGCAAAAGTGGTGTAGTTGTCGCATAGTTCCTCACTCATAGTCCAATAAGAGCAGAAAGGAGAGTAGAACTGGCAGTTTATTTGGTCGCCATATCTGTAACCCCATGTCATATAGTAGATTACTCGTCCGTCAGGGTTGTTTGCTTTGAACAAAGAGTCTAATTGTTTTGCATAAGGATAGACTTCGTTGTAGAATTGGTTGTAAGGAAATGCAACTTCTTGACTCTGTCCTTGTATAATCATAATATCATAGTTTCCAGAGGCGATAGCGTTCAACGTTGTTTCGTTGCTACAATGTGTTTGGAACCTTGCACCACCTTGAGTTATGTTTGATACTTTTAGTTCTCTGCCTTCATTTGCTGCAACATCTTTCAAAGTGTTAGGAAGGTCATTTACATAAGTGTAGGAGTTGCCTATGAACAATACTTTTTTAATTTCCTGACCACTCACTTTAATGCTTGCAAACAAACTGCAGACTGCTAAAAAGATAATACCGATTTGTTTCATTTCTTTCTTCGTTTTAATAAATTATTCCTTTGTTTTATTTTTTTCTTTCTTTGTTTTAATTTTCCACAACTGAGAAACCTACCAACTCATCGTAATTGTCGGAAAAATTCTTGTAATAGACAAAAACTTTGTACTTGTTGTTGCATTCTGTGTGATTGCCTTCAATAATCGATGTGGCTTCCGACTCACTGCAATCAGAGGAAAGAATGAGATAATTATAGACTCCTTGCTTCAAATACAAAGATAAACGATAGGCATTGTCTTCGTACTTCATTTTGTTTTGCTCGCTCATTCGCCAATCTGTCATAGACCCCACCACATAGTAGGAATGTTCGAGACTGAGTTGCATTGGCAAAGTGAAATGTACCCATGCATAATCGCTTCCTATGGCATTGTCTTCTTTGTATTCGTTTCTGATATAGAAGTCGCCGTTTATATCTTTTTCACTTGAATAAGCCAAACCTTTCTTGACCTTTTCATCAAGCAGAAAGACTTGATTTTCTCCATTAAAGAAGTCAAATTTTCTTATGTATTGCGTTCTGAGTTTCAAAGATGTGAAGTCAAACCTTCTGAATTCGTTTCCGGCGGGGAAAAGGTTGCTTTGGTCAAATGAATAGTCTAATGCAGCCCCTGAAGAGCCACGCAATTGCAATAAATGTTTCAAATCTTCTCTGCCGTTTTGCATACAGACAACTTTCATAAAGGCTTCGGGATTTTGGAAAAAGAAACCATTTTTGCCTTCAACCTTTACGTTTATTTCTTGATGTGTTCTCAAAAGGGAAACATCGTTTGGCGAATGTATGTCAAGAGCAATGTTTGATTTATCGTCAACAACATAGAATCTTCTTGTGAGTATGACTTTTTCTTCGTTGCCTTCTTCAAACACTTTAAGAATATAATTGCCTGATTTGGTAATTCTTAAATCGTTTGAGGGGATATTTTGAGAGTAATGCACATATCGCTGTATTGTGTTGAAGGAATTGGCAAATCCTTCTATCTTCTGCACCTCGAAACCTTCAAGATATTGTGTTTGGTCCAAGTTGCTTTCTGTCCAATCTGCCTCACAATGAATTATTGTGTATTCAAATCGCCTTGTTTCTTCGCTTAACTCATCAAAACTCAAAGCAAGTTTTTTTTCACTGCCAAGATAAAGCACCGGATCAGAGAGAATTTTGCCTGTTTGTTCAAGAATGACGGTGCGAATCAAAGGAGAATAGACTCTATTTTCATAAATGAATTGGGCAGTCAGCAGTTTGATGCTGAAGCCCAATACTAATATCAAAGCGAATAGTCGTTTCATGGAATTAGAATGAAATAGAAAATTATTTAGCCATTTCTTCCTCAATTTCTGCCACTGTTTTTGGAATGTATTTGCCAAGAAGACGGCATCCGTTCTTTGTTATAAGCAAATCATCCTCTATTCTGATACCACCAAAGTCCTTGAATTTTTCCACTTCGTTGTAGTTGATGAAATCTTCGCACTTTTTCTCTGCTTTCCATTGGTCTATAAGGGCAGGGATAAAGTAACAACCAGGTTCATTAGTAAGAACAAAGCCTTCTTGTAGCTCTCTGCCCAAACGCAATGAAGCCAAACCGAATTGTGTTGAACGAGTGTTTTTCTTATCGTAGCCTACATAATTTTCTCCGTAGTTTTCCATGTCGTGAACGTCCAATCCCATCATATGTCCAAGGCCGTGAGGCATAAACATTCCCATTGCACCTTGCATAACAGCCTCATGAATATCGCCTTTCATCAATCCAATCTCTTTTAATGCGTTTCCTAATTGTTCAACTGCGGCAAGATGAATCTCAGAGTACTTTACACCAGGTTTAGATAGTTTTGGAACAAGTAATTGTGCTGAAAGAACTGCTTCATATACAGCTTTTTGGCGTGCATCGAACTTTCCACCAACAGGAACTGAGCGTGTGATGTCTGAACAATAGCCCATAAAATTCTCACAACCTGCATCCGATACAATCATTCTGCCTTTCTTTATCTGCAAAGAGTGATCATG
>JABUUQ010000002.1:53869-56818 GCA_021443125.1 Bacteroidales bacterium | reverse complement strand
ATTAAAAGCAAGGAAGAAAAAATTAAAACGCCGTTTTATTTTATCGAAACGCCGTTTTAATTTTTTGCTTTTTACTTATAGATTAGGAAAATGGTGTTACGTTTGCCGATAACGAAATCTTTTTCTTTTATCCAAGTGCTTATAGACTGTGAACGAATACTTTGCGTTGGCAATGTTATGTCTGTAGCAATGCAAAGCATAGTCTGATTTTTCAAGTTTTTGCAAAGAAACTGAAACATCTTATCATTGCGATAGGGCGCTTCAATAAAAATTTGCGTTTGGTCTTCTTTGTAAACTCTGTCTTCTATCTTTCTAAGAAATTTGGCTCTTTCATCTTCTTTTATAGGCAGATAGCCAAGAAAAGCAAAGTTTTGCCCATTAAATCCCGAAGCCATAAGCGACAAAAATATTGAAGAAGGTCCCACCAACGGTGAGATATTTATGTGCTTTCTTTGAGCCAGTGCGGTAACTTTTGCTCCAGGGTCGGCAATACAAGGCAATCCTGCTTCAGACATAAGGAATATATCCTTGCCTTGCTTTGTTATGGGCTCAAGCATGGCATCTATTTCAGTGTCTTTGGTATGCTCGTTGAGAAGATAGAAAGTGCAAGTATCAAAATCCTTTTTGTAGCCGATTTTCCTGAGAAATCTTCTTGCAGTACGCAGTTCCTCAACAATGAAACAGTCGCAAGAAAGAATTTTTTCTATGTTTTCTTCTGGCAGAACTTGCTTGTAATCAGTTTCTCCAAGCAATGTAGGGAACAAATATAAGGACGCTTTATTCATTGTCTGCCTCTGGTTTTATTTGATTGTATTTTCTGTTTTCTTTTTCTATCTCGTGAGTGAAAGAATACCTGTAATAGAATACCAAAAACAATAAAGCTATCATAATATCGCCGATTGCCCACATCCTATGGCCGAGAAAAATTATAGGAATGGAAATTTGTGAGATTTTTCCAATAGTATAGAAAAGCAACCCCCACTTATAGCCTCGCCACATAAGGTGTATGCCGTACAAAAGAAAGCAACCTGCAATGGAACAAAGGATATACATCATTCTGTTGGCAGAAATGAAAAACAAAAGGTGTTCCCGATAGAAGTAAAAGGAGGAAGGTAAGGATTGAGAGCCGATATAGGCGGTTAGTTTGTTGCTGAATAAGGTTGTAATAAGGTTGAATGCAAAGAAACAAAGAGCAAAAACTATTGAAAGACAAAGCATAAGTTTTATCTTCCAATCAGTTTTGATTGATTTGTCGAAAATTCTTGTCAGAATCCTTTTTACCTTGAAATTCATGGTGTTTTAGTTTATCTCTATTTCGTCTGCAAAAGTGTGAGCGCCATATCCTCTGCCTGGATGGTTATCAGGACAGTTTCCTATGCTTTCTGCAAAGATGCGAACAAACCTCCATTTCTTTTCTTTGAGTTTTTTGCATGATGATTTGTAGTTGACAACTTTTGGATTGTTCTCCACAGGACTTTTAACAAACTCAGAAGCAGGTATTTCTGTCCAATCTTTGTTGTTGTCAGAAACATAGGCTTTTACATTCTTTGGTAGGAAAATCCAAGAGCCTTCTTCGTCAAGGAAGTTTATTGAAATGTAGTTTATATCTGTTGTATTCTCAAGATCAAGTGTTACATCATAATCTTTTCCAAGCGTTCCAACCCATCTGTCATAGCTTTTTTTGTCGCCAACAAGTCCATCAGTCAAAGCATACTTTGTTCCACCAGTGTATTGTGGGTTTATATTGCTTTGAATGTAGGTTTTGCCTGTCGCTTTGTTTATTTTGTATGTTGCGGTAAGCACTGGAGAACATCTCCTTTCTGAATTGAAGGCAAAGGCTTTGAGAGTAGTGTTTTGTTTTATTGTTATGGGTTTTGAATACTTGCTTGCGTTGTTTGAAGGTTTAGGAACAGAACCATCAAGAGTGTAATAAATAGGACCGTCTTTCAATGGAGAAGACAGAGATATTTGTATTTTGTCTTTCTTCTTTGACAAATCGGCAGTAACTGCAAAATGTGATGTGGAATAGTTTATATTCATTCTGTCGTAGCAGTCAAGCATATGGTTAAGTCTGCTTACAAAATCATCATAATCCCTTACATTTTCGTTGCTCCATGCTCTTTCGCTTAGTGCAGACATTCTTGGGAAATCGCTATACTCCAAACTTTTTTCATTAGTAATATATTCTGTCCAAGTGCAAGCTTGCATACCTTTGATATGCTTTGCTTGTTCTTTTGTAAGTTCTTTTGGTACAGGGTCATAAAGATATACTTTTCTCAAAGGAGAATAGCCACCGATAGCCAAAGGTTCTGTTTCGGCAACTCCTTGATAGAAATTGAAATAAAGATAAGCTGAAGGAACCATTATAGCATCGTTGCCTTGTTTTGCAGCAGCAGTGCCACCCATTTCGCCTTGCCATGAAAGTATTGTCGCAGTTTTTTCAACACCTTTCTCTAATATCTCATCCCAACCTATAATCTTTCTTCCTTTGCTCTGAAGATAGGTTTCCACTCTTCGTGTGAAATAACCTTGAAGCTGAGTTTCGTCTTTCAAACCCAAACGCTTTATGTTTGCTTGGCAGATGTCGCAATCTCTCCAACGTACTGAAGGACACTCATCGCCACCTATGTGAATATATTCGGAAGGAAAGATATCGCAAATCTCATCCAAAACACCTTCTAAGAAACGGAAAGTTTCTTCTTTTGAACACATAACATCTTCAAAGACACCCCAAGTGCATGCAGCACCAATTTTTTCGCCTTTACATGAGATTTCCGGATAGGCACTTATGGCTGCCATAGCATGACCAGGAATTTCAATTTCCGGTATTATTGTTATATGTCTTGCTGCTGCGTATGCAACGAGTTCTCTTGCTTGTTCCTGAGTGTAGAAGCCGGAGTATTCTTTGCCATCAAACACTTGTGCATCTTCTGGGGTATCGCTGTAATG
>JABUUQ010000002.1:48542-53843 GCA_021443125.1 Bacteroidales bacterium | reverse complement strand
CCGATTTCTGTCAAAAGAGGGTAGGATTTTATTTCTATTCTCCAGCCTTGGTCGTCGGTAAGGTGCCAATGGAAAGTGTTTATCTTGTGGAAAGCAAGTATATCCAAGTATTTTTTAAGGTAGTCGATAGAAAAGAAATGTCTTGCACAATCAAGATGTTTTCCTCTATAGGCAAAGCGAGGTGAATCTGTAATACGGCAAGCAGGCAGACTCAAAGACAATGTGTTATGCTTTTGATTAGAGATGTGAGGTGTGAATTTCATCATCTGCAAAAGAGTTTGAATTCCATAGAAAAAGCCTTTGGTTGTATTGGCCTCTATTGTTATTCTTCGAGTAGAGATATCAAGCACATAGCCTTCTTCTGAAAGGTCTTTCATATCGGTAAGAATAAAGATAATGCTGTTATCCATATTCGTGTGGCTTGATGCGTTGCGAGTATATACGGGTTGGGTATAGTCCTCTATGTAGGTATTGAACAGATTGTTAAGAAATTCCGCCTCTTGTCTCATTGCAGGGTCTGAAGCTGCAAAAATTCTTGTTGATTTTGAAGAAAATGCAAACGACCCCTCCCTTATCTCCACTTTGGAAGGCTTTGGAATTATATTTATCTCATTTTCAGCTCTTACTATGGTTATACCACATAAACAACAAAGGAGTATGGCTAAAAAGTTTCTTTTCATATTTGACATTTTGTTTATTATTATGATTAGGTTTGCAAAGATAGGAAAATAATTCTAAAAAAATAAAACGGCGGAAGAAAAAATTATTCCTTTGTTTTAGAAATTTATATTAAAGAGAAAATTAGAGAAGAACGAGTTTTGCTCTGGTAGATAGCCTAAACGAATACCTAAATTGATTGGTACTGAGATTTTTAGTACATGAACATCGGTTTGAACATCACTGCCGAAAGAATGATAAATGTTTTTGTCTGCTGAAGCTATATTGAAAAAAGGTGTAGCATAGAGGCGTTTGAAATAAAGCACAGATTTTATGCCCCCATCTGGATAGGCAAATGGGAAAGCATAGCATAGCAACAAGCTATTATAGGATTCGGGATAGATATTATACAAACCTCTCAACAAAGGTATCTCCGAAGGAAAATAATATAGATCTGGTGTGGTGTATTGCAAAGAGGCAGAGATAGATAGCGAATGATTTCTTGCCAACCCAGGTAAAAATACTTTTGCATAGGCAGACAAAATATAGGCATGTTCCGAGGTGAGTGTATGAAGATACTTTATATTTGTTGCAACGCCCAACCGTGGATTTATATCGTTTTGTGCTTTGGCTGAAAGATGAGAGTTGGCAATCTGATAGCCTATGGAATTGAACAAAGTTTTTGAATACAAATCTGAATTGATGATTTTGTTCAAAGAATAGTAGAATGAAAGGTTTATATTGTTGGCAAAATTTCTTGCAACCCAAGTGAAAGGCAGAGTTATCTTTGTTTCAATGTTTATTTCGTCCCAACTCAACCAAGGAGATGAGGTTGTGTCGTCTAATTTCAAAAGGTTTCTTGGTCTAAACATGATTGTTTCATCAAAGATAGGGTAATGACCAGAATAGGTGTAGCGGAAAAATAATTTATTTTCCTTATTGTGAATATCTTGCAAGTATGACAACTGAACAACAGAAGAACAAAGCAGGTTTTGCGACATAAGACTTGCTCCCAATCCTATATCTTGTTTTTCAATGTTGATAAAAGCAGGTAACCATGAGTGAAAATTGAACAAATTTGAGAATTTAGAGTATTTGGAACTTGGGAATAATTTGTCGGAATCAATAGATAGATTTGTCAAAGAAAAGTTCTCTTGCTCACGATTTGCTATTGTGAACGGCATTAGCGGTGCTTGCTTGCTTAATTGATAAGGCTTTGAAGTGTAAGGAATAGATATTAGTCTGTAGCCGTCTGCTGTGTAATCGCTTAGCACTATTGTGTTGTTGTATATGCAATAATTTTCAATACCATAACGACTATTGCTATGTATTTGCACATCGTTGTAGTCGGAAAGGTTTATGCTGATAATTTGATAGCGGTTGTCGGTGTCTTTAAGGAAATATAGTCTGTTGTTATAGACTTTCATGTGTTTGATATTGTCGTAGGAGAAAGCAGTGATAGGAGTAAAAATCTCTTTTTCTTTGTTATACCTTATAATTGCTTTGCCTTTGCTATCGGTAACAATTACAAAAACATCGCCACTTGCTGTGTTTATTGCAGGATAAGATAATGCCACGGTATAATCAAAGGCTATGTTTTCCAAATTTTTGGATGAAACAACGCTCAGGCTTTGATTGTCGAGATCATCGGTCATTATCGCATAATAAACAGAGTCGGAGTCTGAGAAAACAGGTGTGAAAAGTGTTGCTTTGGAACTTATTGTTTTGTGTTCTTTGTTCTCTAAATCGTAGTCAATGATATCTGCAAAAGTTTCTTGTTCCCAACGAATTGAAGGTGAGTATTGGGAATACAGAATGTGATTGTCTTTGTAATCAAAGTAGGAATGAAGAAGGTAGGGCAGTTTAATGATTTCTTCTTCCTTATTGTTGGTTATTCTAACCAAGTGTTGTGTTTCGTATTTTGATGTTTTAAGGGCGAGAATTGTAGAATCGTTTATTTGAACAGGGTTTTGGTAATTGCAATAATACTTTTTGGTTTCACCCCATTGCTTTATTATGCTGTCGGGTTGGGATTCTTGATATTTTATATCGTCTTCTGCCCATATTTTTTCCAAAGTATCTATTGTGTTTTGGAATAGGAAATTAAAACTTAATGGTTTGTCTTTGTTTTCCAAGTGCCAAGGGTCGAATTTCCACCATTTTTTCCCCAAGGTGTTAAGGTAATCGCCCCAAATATCTTTGCCATATTTTTGTCTTGCATAGGAAACAAGAAAATATCCAAGATTATAAGGGTCAGGTACAAAATCTTTCATACTACCCAAAAGCATTTTGTCTGCAGAGTACCTGCCTTTGTCGAGTATTTGTGCTTTCAAAAACATGTTATACTCTGGTGTTTGACCTCTTCCTGTTGGGGCAAGTGCTGTTTCTGCAACAACCGCATCTCCTTCCAAAAGCCAATTTGGCAACCATACACCAGAGATTGCACCAACAATATGTTCTCCAAAAATTGTGCTTAGAACTTTTGTTGTGCCTACATTTAATGCCGACATTTGTGCAGTATGCCTGTATTCATGTATAGCCAACTGCCATAAGTATGGATAAGCATAAGTGTTTGGTGGTGTTGTAGTCCAAAACTCCATACGCTTGGGGGCCCATACTGTCAAACCATTGCTTTTGGCACTTCTTGTATGAATGAGAATAGGGACTTGTTCCGGATTTGTGGTAAGGGTGGAACCGACTTTGGGCGTGATTGTATCAAGTATGCGTGCCAGTATTTGCGCATTGTTCTCATAGTAGTGAGGGTATACTATAAAGAAATTGTCGGTTTTGATAGAGCGGTAGGATATTGTTGGGCGAGAGTTGCCAGAGAGGTAGTATTGGGCAGATACGGAGTTACATAGGAGTTGCATCAGACTTACATAGGAGTTACATAGGAGTATGATAAGAGTTTTTCTGGACAACATAGTGCTTTTTTGAGTCTTTTTATTGTTATAAAAACCTCTTGCACATGGCAAGAGGTTTTGAATTGTTAGATATATGTTTTGTTTCCCTAATTATTTTTCTGGAATAGTTGAAAGTGTATAAGTTAGGAAATTGTAGAACTTTTGAACAGAAGGAATGTTTACTCTTTCGTCTGGAGAGTGTGGGTGTTCGATAGTTGGGCCAAAGGAAATCATATCCCAGTTCTTGTAGGTGCCACCCAATACGCCACATTCCAAACCAGCGTGGATTGCCATGATTTTTGCTTCCTTGTTGAACAAAGTTTTGTAGCCTTCGCACATTGTCTTAAGAATAGGAGAGTCCATATTTGGCTTCCATCCAGAGTATGCACCAGAGAAAGTGATTTCTCCACAAGCCACAGAGATAAGACTATGAAGAGTGTCTGAGAAATCTTGTTTTTGACTATCCACAGAAGAACGGATAAGACAACAAGCAGTCAGTTTGTGGTCTTCGGTCTTAACGATAGCAAGGTTAGAAGATGTTTCAACAAGATTTGGCATAGAGTCGCTCATGCGATATACTCCGTTAGGAAGAGCGTTTATTGTGTTGATTAGTTTTGTTGAGCAGAAGTTTTGCAACATAGCAGAAGGGTTGGCAGTAGCTTCAAGAGTTATGTTGAAAGAATCTTCTACAGCAGAAAGTTCGTTCTTGATTTGAGCATAAAGTGTTTCAACTATTTGTTTTGCCTCTGCAACTTTTTCGGTAGGAAGAGATATGATTGCTTTTGCTTCGCGAGGTATGGCATTACGCATATTGCCTCCGTCCACATTGCAAAGTCTTACATCTACTGCAAGCAAAGCTTTAAGGATGCGGAAAAGAGTTTTGTTTGCGTTGCCCCTTTGAAGAATGATATCCATTCCACTGTGTCCGCCTTTGAAGCCATTGACAGCAAGCACATAAGATGTTCTGCCTGCAGGTATGTTTTCTGTTTTGTATTCTATTTCTATTGTTGCATCAACGCCACCAGCACAGCCAACATAAAGTTCGCCTTCGGTTTCAGAGTCAAGGTTAAGAAGAATTTCTCCTTCAAGTTCGCCAGCCTTAAGACCAAAAGCACCTGTCATTCCTGTTTCTTCATCTATAGTAAGCAAAGCTTCCAATGGGCCGTGAGCAAGTGTTGGGTCTGTCATTGCTGCCAAAGCTGCAGAAACGCCTATTCCATTGTCTGCTCCAAGGGTTGTTCCTTTGGCTCTAACCCAGTCGCCGTCGATATAGGCTTGAATAGGGTCGGTAAGGAAGTCGTGATTAGTGTCTGCATTCTTTTGTGGCACCATATCTACATGTGCTTGAAGAATAACACCTTTTCTGTTTTCCATGCCTTTGGTTGCAGGAACTTTAAGAATAATATTGCCTATTGAGTCAATAGTGCAAGCGATGTTGTGTTGTTCTGCATAGGAAACAATAGCTGCTCTTACTTTTTCTTCGTGTTTAGAAGGGCGAGGATTAGAGCAAAGCATATCGAAATTTTCCCATAATTGTTTAGGTTCAAGGTTTTTGATTTCGCTCATAATGTGTTTATATTTAATTTGTTATTTGTTCAATATGAATAAAAGTGTCTTTTGGCAAAGACAGGTTTTGTATGTTTGGAGCAGAGGAAAAAATGCCATAGATTGTTGAACCGCTGCCACTCATTTGAGCATACAAGGCACCAAGAGAATAAAGGTTGTCTTTTATGTCTTGCAA
>JABUUQ010000002.1:44988-48362 GCA_021443125.1 Bacteroidales bacterium | reverse complement strand
TCTATTGCCTGCATCTTTTCGCCTTTGGAATAAACGAACATAGGTTGGTTTTCAAGGAAAAAAGTGTTGTCTGCACCCAGTTGAGAAGCGTAGTTGTGGAGTTGAGAATGAGAGAGATTGAGATTGCACATTTGGTTGAGAAGCAACAGGGCAGAAGTGGCGTCAGAAGAGCCAGAGCCAAGGCCTGCAAAAGTTGGTATGGCTTTGGAAAGAAACATATTTACATTAGGAAGGTCGGGAAAATCGCTTTTCAAAATCTCGTAGGCTTTTTGAATGCTGAGTTTGGCACCAGTGGCCAAAATTTCCTTGCTTTGCAGTCCAGCGATAGAGAAAGAGGATTGTGATGAGGTGGAAAAGCGTATTTCCAAAGCATCGCAAAGAGAAAGAGGGTAGAAAATGGATTGCAAATTGTGGTAGTTGTCTGCTCTTTTATCGGTAACAAACAAACCTATATTTATTTTGCAAGGAGGAAAGGTAATCATTTATTTGCCAAGTTTAGAGGTTGGGAGAATGTTGCTGAAATATTTGCTGAACTCAGATTTTTTGTAGTCGGGAACGGCAGAGTCTGGCACATAGAGTGTCATATTGGCGTTCTCTATAGGAAAGACATCTTTGCCAAGTGTTGGAATCTGTGAAGAAAAAATAACAACGCTTTGGAGTGCTGTGCAACCTGCAAAAGCTTTGTCGCCTATGGTTCTAAGGTTGTAGAGGGTAAGGGTGTGGAGTTTCTTGCAGTCGGCAAAAGCATTCTTTTCTATTGTTGTTATTCCTGCAGTTATGGTTATTTCCTTAAGGTCTTGTGCTTTGGCAAAGGCTTCGCGAGAAATGGTGGTAACTTTGTAGGTTTTGCCTTGATATTCGGCAACAGGCGAAAGAATGACAGAATTGCGAAGAAGCATATAGTTCTGGTTGCTAAGGAAATCGTTGATGATTTTCACGCAATCGGGATTTTTTCTGTCAACGGCGTAGTGTATGCTTTGCCCTGTGTGTTCTGCCATGTAGAAATTCTGCGACATGGCAGACAAAGAAAGACACAAAGATGCAAGAATAAAAGACAAAGAAAACAAGAATTTTTTATTCATAATGTAAGTGTAATTTAATAGTTTCTACAAGTGCAAAGATAGGAAAATAATTTAAGTTAAACAACACAAAGAACAGAAAAAATAAAACGCCGTTTCATTTTGTTGAAACGGCGTAATAAAATATTGAAACAAGGTTTTATTTTGCTATAGTGATTTTTGCAGTTTTAGAGGTATTGTTTTTGTTGTAGGCCTTGATAATGTAAGCACCTTGAATAGTGTTAAGGTTGAATTTGTGAGCATTGCCAGAGATTTTGTCTTCATAGACTTTTTGTCCCAAAGCGTTGAAGACTTCCACTTTCTTAAGGTCTTTGCCATTGATAGTTATTTCACGGTTGTTGTTCCAAATGCTTATGTTGGCATTGGCAGCAAGAATATCTTCTACTGAAGAATTGTTTTGTGCAAGAAGTATTTTGTACTTGCCTTCGTTTTTGCCAGCATCTATGTGAAGATAGCAAACAAAGTCGTTGCAAAGGTTGCTTATTACTGTGTCTTCAACAGCATCAACAAGATAAACATCTATATCGTTGATGTTGCCAAGAATAGAAAGAACCATATCTGTTTCTTTGGTAGAAGAGAATCCAACAGGCACTTCGTATGGAAGAGTAGCAAAATAGTTGTTTCTCAAATCTATACCATCAACAGTGAAGAAGCCTTCAACCTTGTGATCTTCGGCAGAAGAAAGCATAGCATAGGCGTCCATAGCATCGAAATCGTTGCTTGCCTCGTCGTTCATTGCCAATCTCATTTGGAAAAATCCAACACCGCCAGAGCAGTTTAGAGTAACGTCAAAGTTGTTTGAAACAATTGTTTCGGTAGTGTCTTCAGTAGAGTTTTCTTCGGTAGCATTTTTTGCAACTGCAGGGATGGTAGGTTCATAGGTGTAGCCATAAATAGTTTCGCGTTGTATTGTTTGCATTATTTGTGTATCGGTGCCAGGATTGCTTGCTGGAGAGATAAGGAAACCTTGACCAGGAACTATGAATTTTGGTGTTGCATCGTTAGCACCCAAGAATTCCCAATTGCCATTGTTATAAACATAAACGCCTTTGCCTTGAATTTTTTGAACTGTTCCATTGTTGCCACCTTGATTTCTTTCCAAGTCGGTGATAAGTTGTTTTACACTCATTTTAGAAGAGAAAGGATTTGCAAGGCTGAACCAACGGCCCCTTGTGCCACTATTGCCAGTGCCAGTGCCGCCAGATGCATTGCCATTGTTTCTAAGGTTGGTAACAAAAGCAGTGTTATAATCACTATCATAGCCGCCGTATGGACCATAAGGACACATATCCCAACCTTCTTGATAAAGTATAGGGTTGTTTGTGGTGGTTGTTGTATAGTCCCAATTGCCAGAGGCAGCATTAGGGTGAGCAGTGTTGAAAGGCCAAACAAAGATACCTTCAAAATAGCTCAAATCATCGCTTGCAACAAGATAAGGATTGGTGTTGGTAACATCCCAATTGTTGTTTGTGTAGTTGTATCTTAGGGCTGCAAAGTCGTTTTTCTCTGCTGTGTTGCTAAGGAAATTAACTTTGTTTTCCATAGGCTGACCATTGAAACCAACAGCACCGTGCATATATTGACTTATAAAACCAATAAGGTTCCATTGCTGAAGGTTAAGTGTTTTTTTGTACCTTATTTTATTATTTTGTGGATTATTTTGTGGTAGGTTCCAACTTGCTTCTATGTTGGCTGTTTTGTCCAAAATGCCACCACCTTGGTCGATATCCACCTCTATAATGTGATTAGCAGGGTAACCAGGTTTGCAGTATTGCCACCAGTCTTGTTTGATTTTTATTGTACGATCTTGACTTGTACTAGTAGGATCGTTGTTTTGCTGACTAGTAACACCATCGTAATATTTATTATATTCTGGAATGATTATATTGTCTGTTATAGGAAGAGTACCATCCAATTCTTGTGCAAGTTTGTCAAGTTTTTCTTTGTCAGAAGCATTGTCAGGGTCTAAAGCAACACCACCATTGATATAACAAAAGTCTGGAACAGTACCAGTAGATGAAGGATAACCACTGTTAGCAGGAGTATCATCAAGGTTGCAGCCACTTGTAGGTGAGCCAATGCTAATCATACCAACAAAGTCATGAACATTAGTCCCAGTATACAAATTTCCTGTATTAGCATCTCTAATTACGTTGCCAATCACTCCTGAATTTGGAGACACTGTGCAATTTATAAGAGCAACCTGGCAGTTGTTTGTTGCACCAACAATACCACCTGCAGCACAACTACCGTTAATATTATTTTTTATACTTGAACAATTTTTGATTGTTACGT
>JABUUQ010000002.1:43545-44972 GCA_021443125.1 Bacteroidales bacterium | reverse complement strand
TATATATTCCCACAATACCTCCAACTATATTCCCTTTTATTTCACTATTTTTAATACAAACATTATCTATAAAAGCTGAGGAATTTTGAAAGAAATAACCAACAACACCTGCATAAATAGCATTACCACACCCTAATGTGCAATTTTCTATTGTTAAATCTTTTAAAAACACGTTAGTGTATGATGGTTGTATATAACCAAATAGACCGCCAATTGTAGTGTAAGTATTTGTCATGTCAAGTCCTCTTATAGTATGTCTATTTCCATCAAAGCGTCCAGCAAAAGCCCTAGATCTGTAATCAGAACTATTATAAGTGGTGGTGTAAGCCGTATAATCGCACCAAGCATATGGATTCAATCCTATATATCCTATTGGAGACATAAAATCAGAATATGTTAAATTGTAAGATGAATTATTTCCAAATTGATATGTATAATCACCATGATATATAGGGGAAGAAAAAGAAGTAGAAGTAAAGATAATATCACCATTGCTTGTGTTAGTAGTCTGGGAATCATCCCAGAATGTTTTAACAATTCTCTCGTTGTTGTTGTTGGGATTTACTTCGGATTTTATGTTAAAGATTTGTTCTATTATTTTGTTGTTAGCAAGTTCTATACTTCGTTTAGCTATTACATAATAGTCATATCCAGCACTAGTTGGTTTTTGGCTGAAATCAAGATCTGCCATTAGTTTATAGTCAGCGTGTGCATAAAAATCATAAGGTCCAGTGCCATATTTGCATGCATTATTTACAAGATTGGCAAGATATATCATATGTTCTGGAGTATATATTAGAAAAGGGTCGCTTAGTGTACCACTACCACCTCCAAAGTTATAATCTACAACTGTGCCGAAGGCTTTGCTGTTATTTTGTGTTGGGGTTTGTTGTTGTGTTTGTTGTGTTTGTTGTGGGGGTTGAATGTTTGGTGTTTGTGTGCCCAAGTCTCTATAGATAGAGGTTGGCTCAAACTGTGCAAAGATGCTGAAAGACGATAGCGTCAAACAAAGTAGCACAAGACTACCGATGTAATTAAACTTCTTCATAATTATATAATTTTTTTTTCGTTCTAAAATTAGAATTTGCAAAAATACAATAATTTTTTTGAATATAACAAACAAAGTATCAGAAAAAATAAAAAAGTCTGCAGAAGAACTCCGCAGACTGAAAATAATTGTAAGATTGTGAAACTTTTAATTATTTTGATTATAAGAACTATTTTGCTATAGTGATTTTTGCAGTTTTTGACAGTTTGTTTTGGTCGTATGCCTTGATGATATAAGCACCTTGAATAGTGTTAAGGTTGAAAGTATGAGAGTTGCCAGATATTTGGTCTTCATAAACTTTTTGTCCCAAAGCGTTGTAAACTTCCACTTTCTTAAGGTCTTTGCCGTTGATAGATATTTCACGGTTGTTGTTCCAAAT
>JABUUQ010000002.1:36630-42678 GCA_021443125.1 Bacteroidales bacterium | reverse complement strand
TTTGCAAAAGGACAGGATTTTTTATTGTTGTGGTGGTGTAGTCCCAAACTGTGTCGTTGCCTGTGCCTGTTAAAGGGTGTTTGGTATCGTATGGCCAAACAAAGATACCTTGACCATAGGTTAGGTCTGCTGAAGCACTAAGGTAAGGATGAGAAAAAGTGTTTGCCCAAGAGTTTTGTGCATAGTCGTAGTCTATGGCAGCAAAGTCGTTATTTTCTTCGGTTACGCTCAAATAGTTTACTTTTTTATCCATAGGCTCGCCTGCGAAACCGTTGCCCATATTTTCTATATCAGTGATACCCACAAGATTCCATTGTTTTAGATTAAGACGTGTTTTAAGTTTTATTTGCTTGCCGTTGAACTGGTTGCCATTATCTACAACACCACCGCCCAAGCCAACATTCACAGTAACAGGACTTGTTGCAGTAAGTTGATAGTATTTTGACAAAGAAAGAGTCTTTTGTGATAGTTGGTTAGTTAGATCGCTTTGCACTGTTGCAGGATAACCATTCCAAGTAAGATAAACCTTTGTGAATTGATGGTTAGATTGTTGAATAAGAGTTGATGCATTTGGTGCGCCAAACTCTATATCGGTAAAGTAACAGGTTTTTACGTAATAACTAGAATGCAATATGCTGGTGTTATCTATATCATAATAGTAATAATAGTACTTGCCGTTAGCAGCTTTGTATAATAATGGATGGGCACTTTCGCTTCGTAAATCATAATAACTATCTGTATTTGCCGTAAATTTATCATCATTTGGGTTAGAGTCATATTCTGGTTTATTGTACTGATACCTATTTTGATTGAAAGCCGTTTTAGCATCTAAATAGTAGTCTGTTCCGCTTGTGCCTTGAGGTGTCTCTAAACTGCTACTGCTCCAACGAGGAGTGTTTGCAAGGTCTCGTGCAAGAATACTTGCTGCATTAGAAGATATTGCAGTTGTCATATAGGTAATATCTGGCAAGACAAGGTTTTGGGTGATAGGTTGTGTGCCGTTGAGTTCTGCTTCCAACTTGTCAAGCATACGCTTTTCTATTGAATTAGCAGGGTCGAGAGAGTTACCATTGTTTATATAGCAGAAGTCTGGCACTTTGTCGTTCATAATATCTTCAGTAGAATTTCTAACAATATATGCTCTATTGCCATTTCTGTCTGGAGCACCAGTAGTTGCATTAGGCTGACTATCGGCACCATAAACAATAACACCTTTGTTATTACCATTAGTCGTTTCAGTTATAGAGTTATCATATGCTTGATTATTTGTTATATTGTCAAGTTGGTTATAATACCTACCGGAGCCTACCACAGGCAACCCTTTCTTGTCTGCTGTGTTTCCGACTACACCTCCAGCAGTTATACTACCGATTAATGTATTATTTGAAGCATAACAACCATCAACATACCCTACTGAAGTGCCCATTTTATTCCCCCATAAATTGAACGCAGCACCTAATAAACTTACATCATCTGAACCAATATAACCTACAATGCTACCTACGTTTTTTCCTTTAATTGTTGAATTTGTAACAGAGCAATTGAGAACTTTGCCATATTGTACAATTCCTACTATTCCACCAGTACAACCATTGTCTGGGTTGGTTATATTGGCGTTGACCATATTAACATTTTTTATTATGGCAGGATTGCCTGAATTATGATTAAGATAGCCAAATAAACCAGTATAATCGCATGCTACTACGTTGGTATAATTTGAAATTATATGGTTGTCGCCGTCATATTGGCCTGCGAATGGTTTTGAAATAGCAGTTAGTTCTCTTGTGAAAGTACTGCCGGTTACTGTATAGGTATAGGCAGCATAAGTTCCTATAGGTTGGAAAATGGCAGAAAATGGCAAAAACTCTGCATCGTAATATTCATATGTATAAAAAAAATTATATGTATTAGTAAGGCCTCCACCAAAACCTTCCCATACTGATTTTGTTTCGTCATGACCAGTATCTGGAGTTGTTTTTCCTACAGAAATTGTCAATCTTCTGTCATATATATAAGGTCGACATGAGTAGGAGTCAGTGTTGGGGTCATAGGTTGCTTGAAGGATTTTTTCAACAAAATATGCATCCTGTTCTCCACCTCCAAGACCAGGGTCTGCTGTAACTTTCATTTTTACCTTTATGAATGGCCCTTGGATATTTTCGGGCATATCTATATCGGCTATCTGCTTGTAGTAAGCTATATTATATGGCTGATTTGTATTGTACACTTCTTCTTCGTTGACAGCGTTGGACAAATCAATAAGGTCTTGTGCTGTGGCAATACGGAAAGGGTCTGAGGCTGTTCCGTTACCGCCAGAGAAGTTGTAAAGGCCCGTAACCGCTTTGGGTGTTTGATTTGTTTGTTGTGCTGCTTTTGGCTTGGCAACAGTGGAAACTGTTGCAGAATTTTGGTGTTGACGCCAAACAGAGTTAGTTTCTATTGTTTGTGCAGAAACATAAACGCATGAAAAAATGCATGCAAATAATGCTACAAAATGTAAAGCTATGCTCTTCATATTCAAAATATTTATTAAAAATCGATTTGCAAAGATAGTATTTTTTTTTTTTTTTTTGCNAGCTATGCTCTTCATATTCAAAATATTTATTAAAAATCAAGTTGCAAAGATAGTATTTTTTTTTTTCTGCACAAAAAAATGAAAAAAAGTGCAAAAAAAAATAATAATGAGGCAAAAAAGAATAATAAAACGCCGTTTCATTTTATTGAAACGGCGGAAAAATTTATTGAAACAAGGTTTTATTTTGTTATAGTGATTTTTGCTGTTTTTGACATTTTTTGTTGGTCGTAGGCTTTGATGATATAAGCCCCTTGAATAGTGTTGAGAGTGAAAGAGTGAGAGTTGCCAAAAATTTGCTCTTCATAGACTTTTTGCCCCAAAGCGTTAAAAACTTCCACTTTCTTGAGGTTGTTGCCAAGAATGTTTATTTCACGGTTGTTGTTCCAAATGCTTATGTCGGCTTGTTGGCTTTGAGGGTTGTTTGGCAAAGCCACATTGCTGCCAGCCTTGCAGAAACGAACAGCGTATTTGTAAAGATTAAGCCCTTGGTCTATGTGCAGTTTTGCAATCTCGCCACTGGTGCAGATGATAGAGTCGGGAGTGATGGTGTCGAAAGTAGGGGTGAGTTTGGCAATAACTTCTTTGGTTTCAAAGTCGATAAGGTAGGCGTCGATATCTTTTGGGTGCATGCCTACAGAGAAATCTATATCGCTTTCCACTTGTGAGTTGAAGCCGATAAGGTAGTCGTGAGGAAGAGTCTTGAACTGATTGTGCCAAATGTTTTTGTTGCCGACCATAAAGAAAGCTTCGGCGTTGTGTTTCTCTGCTGAACTCAAAAGAGCAAAAGCATCGTTGGCGTCGAATTCGTCGTTGCCCTCCTCAGACACTGAAGCACTCATTTGAGACAGTCCCATTTGGGTGTGGTCGTAGGTGGCAAAAGTGAAATAGTTGGCTTGGGCACTGGCTTTTGTTGCTCTGGTGCTTTTGTTGTATGGGCTTATAATCATAGGTTTGTAGTCTATGCCCACAAGATTGTCGCTCGAGATATAGTTCTGCATCTGCGTTTCGGTGCCAGAGGCTGCTATGCCCACCATAAAACCTTTGCTTGCAGGGATAATATCGTTGCCTTTCTTGGTTGCCCATGTTGCGTTGTTGGTGTTGTCCAAAGTGTAGGTATAGAGACAATCGCCCTGCACAGTGCCAAGAGAAGCAAGGATGTTGGCAGCAGTCATATCGGCAGTGAAAGGATTGGCAAGAGCAAACCAGCGTGCAGAGTTGACAGCATTGCCTTTGTTTTTCAAAGAAGTGGTGTAGGATTTTATGATATTGTCTATTTGTGCTTGGTTGGTGTGAGTTTTCAAAGTGCCTTGCTGATAAAGAATAGTGTTGGCAGTGGTTGTGTTGGTGTAGTCCCAATCGCTTGTGTTGTCGTTTGGGTGGAAAGTTTCGTATGGCCAAACAAAGAAACCTTGACCATAGGTAAGACCTTTTGATGCACTAAGATAAGGATGAGTGTTGGTAGGGCTCCAAGAGTTTTCGGTGTAGTCGTAGTCTATGGCAGCAAAGTCGTTCTTTAGTTCGGTATTGCTCAAATAGTTTACTTTGTTGTCCATAGCCTCTCCGTTGAAACCATCGCCCATACTCTCTATGGCAGTGATACCCACAAGGTTCCATTGCTTTAGAGAAAGAACAGTTTTCAGTTTTATTTGCTTGCCGTTGAGTTGGTTGCCATTGTCTATAACGCCACCACCCATAGAAACATCCACAACTACAGGTTTGGTTGCGGTGCCATAGGTAGAGGCAAGTTTATAATATTTTGAATAGTCGGCAGTAATGGCAGCAGTGTTGGAACCTACGGCTGCTTGCATCTCGTTTTTCAAATCAGTTTGCACTTGTTGAGGGTAGCCGTCCCAAGTAAGATAAAGATAGTTGAACTTATGAGAGGATTGTGTTCTAAGAGTTGCTGCGTTAGGGTCGTTGGCCTCTATGTCGGTGAAATAAGCTGTTATATTATTGTTAATTATAGTATAATCATAATAATAATAGGTGTTGCCAACTTTGAAATAGTAGTCGCCAGCGATATTACCAGTGGAGTTTTGTACGAAATTGTTGCCACTTTTTACATATCTGTTCAAAGCTGTTCCCGTGCAACCAAAAGCAGTGCAAGGGTCAAGATAGTCGGTTGGGCTTGTGCCTTGAGGAGAGGCGTTGCCCCAACGCACACTGTTGGCATAGGCTTGTTGGCAAAGACTGGTAACATTAACGCCAGATGCTAAAGAATTATATACAGCCTGAATGCTTGCAACATCGGGCAAGACAAGATTTTGAGTGATAGGGCTTGTGCCGTTGAGTTCTTCTTCCAATCTGTTGAGCATAGCCTTTTGCACCAATACATTAGGGTCGAGAACATTGCCACTATTTATATAGCAAAAATCTGGCACTTTACCATTGAGAATATCTTTAATCATATCTGCCGGCGTTTTGCCAGAAGAAGGAATAATAACCATATTGCCAGTTGGAGATGTGCCTCCAGAAGAAGGGGTTATATCATCTGTTGATCTACCTGGGGCTCCTTGATTGCCAGAAATGCTACCAGTAGTACCTCCTGTTATATTATTGTTGGATGTTGTGTTATTTTTTATATGGTCGCCTAAAGCAGTTGCCCCTGCAAACATATTACTACCTTTATAATCAGATGATCTGCCTACTATGCCTCCAGCATAAGAAGAACCATTAATATTGTTATTTGCAGAATAATTGTTGTTAACATCTCCTTTGGAATGTTCAGAAGTTATCCCGAAAGATATAAACCATTTGTCTGAAGACATAAAACCTACAACACCGCCTGCTGTTTCTCCGTTAATTGTTGAATTTGTAACCTGGCAATTAAGAACTTTTCCATACTTTACCACTCCTGCAACAGCACCAGCATAGATGTTGTTTGGATTTGAGAAATGGCAGTTATTGATTGCTACATTTTGTACAATAGCATAAGGGGAATCTTCATTGCTGATATAACCAAACAAACCTGCACATGAGTTTGCAGTAGGGTAGGTGATATTTGAAATTATATGATTGTCTCCGTCAAAGGTGCCTTTGAATGGAATAGATAATTTGTCTATTTCAGTGACAGTTGTTGATACACGAGAGACATGGAACGCAACACAACCTATAGGTCGGAAAAGAGCAGATATAGGCAATTCATCTGCATCGTAATAAGTGTATTCAAAATTGTATTGATAATTTGCAAGTGTAGAAGACTCAGAAATACTATTTGTCTTTATATCTGTTTTGCTGCTTAAAGTCCTTGTTGATACATTGTCTGGATAAATGGTATTGCAAGTGTAAGAACCATCGCTGTTAAGAGTTGCAGGTACAATTTGTTCAACTGAATATACTTGATCCCATGTAGAATTTGCAATATTGTTGTAGTTGACAGTTAGTTTTATTTTTATAAATGGGCCATCGACAGTTTGTGAGAAATCTATATCGGCTGTCTGCTTGTAGCAGGCTGCTGCATACTCGTTGGAACC
>JABUUQ010000002.1:32502-34304 GCA_021443125.1 Bacteroidales bacterium | reverse complement strand
TTGTTCTGTATAGTAATAAGGATAGTATTTGTCTGTGCCGTTGATGTTTATTTTGTAGTAATACTTGATAGGACTATTATTTTTTCTTGCAGGTATATAAGTCAAATTTCCTGTATATTGAGAGAATTGGTTGTTGTTGTTCATAGTATAGATATTTCCATTGGCTATTTGAGCCGTTACAGACCAATAGTCATTGCCGTTGCCTCCTGTTGTTGTATTGGCAGGAGGGTAGATGCTCCATGTTATAGTGTTAGCATATATGATTTGAGGATTATTGATAGCTGCTGTGAAAGCTGATATGTTTGGCAAGACAAGGTTTTGGGTGATAGGTTCTGTGCCGTCGAGTTCGTTCTTAAGAGTTGCAAGTATTCTTGCATCTATTATATTGTTTTGGTCGAACATAAAGCCAGAATTGATGTAGCAAAAGTCTGGAATTTTACCAGCAAGCAATCCATTTATGAAATCGTTAATACTACTTGATGGTGAGCCTAAATCCACATTTTGATTGCTGTCATATACGTCTTTAGCTGTAGAGGTGCCACCAATTATAGCACCAGAATAATTAGCAGCAATATTATTATTGTAAGCAGTATTATCTTCTACATGCTGATTTCCGTGTGGGCCAGATCCTAAAATGGGAGCACCTATTGAACCAACAATATCATTATTATAAGCTCTACAGTTTTGTATATATGATTGATCTATGTCATCCAAATTCACTAATACTCCTGCGATGCCACCTGCATAATACCCGTTTATGTTTGAATTTGTAACCATACAATTTATGATATAAGAATAAGTATGTGGATTTGAATTTACATTTCCACCAGCCACTCCTACAATAGCGCCTGAGTAGTCGCTATTTGGATTTTCTATTGAAACATTAGTCATTGCAAGGTTTTGAATGGTACCTTCAATATAACCAAATAAACCTGTAGCAATGTTTTCTGAAATCATAGTGAAATTAGAAATAGTGTAGCCGTTGCCATCAAATGTGCCCTTAAAAGGAATTGATATTTTGTTATCTACATAATTTCGACTATCTACTCCCAAAAAACCTATAGGAGAAGATAGAGCAGAAATAGATAATGGTTTGTCGCCTTGGAATTCGTATGTAAAAGTGGCGGTATAACCACTTGGAGGGTATTGACCAGAAGCACCAGTCTTTGTATTTGTTATTGTTGAAGTTTTGTTTGCGAGAGTAATTGGGTGTGTGTTAGTAGAAGAAGTTTGATTATCCAAAGCAACTGGATCGCAAGTATAAGAACCATCAGCATTTTGTGAGGCCTTAAGAATAAATTGGTTTTTTGTTGAACTGTTAGAACTTTGTATGACTTGTGTGCAAATAATAAAAGGACCTTCTACCATTTCGCCCATATCTATATTATCGGTCATTATATAGTTGGCACTTGCATAACTTAAACCATTGCTGTTTTTTGACAAACTATTAACAGCACTTGCCAAATCAACAAGGTCTTTGGCTGTGGAAATTTGGTAAGGGTTTCCAGTTGTTCCATCGCCACCAGAGAAAGTGAAAGTGGCTTTGGGTCCATTTATAGCAACTGCGTTTTGTTGTGCAGGTTTTTGAATAGTAGGGGTGTCGGTTCCCAAGTCTCTAAAAATGGAGATTTTCTCGAATTGTGCAAAGGAATTGAAAGGTATGCACAAAGTACATAGCAGTAGCACTATGCTACCAAGCAAAAGATTCTTTTTCATTTAATGAAATAATTAAAATTCTTACAATATAGTTCTCTAAATAATTTGCAAAGATATAACGATTTTTTTTTTTTTTTTTTTTTTTT
>JABUUQ010000002.1:30796-32125 GCA_021443125.1 Bacteroidales bacterium | reverse complement strand
AAAAAATGAAAATAAAACAAAGAAAGAACAAATTAAAACGCCGTTTTATTTTGCTGAAATAAGGTTTTAATTTATTGATTTAGAGAAAGAAACAAAACCCTCTGCAAAAAAGCAAAGGGTTTAGATTATGAAAAAGAAAATTAATGATTTTGAATTTTATTGTATAACTTTTGTAGAGCGTTTGATGAATTCGTCCAAAGCAGAACCTTTCAACAAACCTTGAGAAAGCAAGGCAAGGTCTTTGAGTTGAGAAATGACAACTTTTTGATGTTCTTTGTCGTTGGACTGAAGCACATTCCATATTATAGGATGGTTGGTATTGATGACAAGATTGTAGCTTTCGGGCATTTCTCCATAGAATCCTGCCATGCCACCGCCACCGATTTCGCTCATCTCTTTCATTCTACGCATAAACTCGTTTTGTGTGATGGTGATAGGTTGGGAAGTTTCTTCGAGACTTTCGGTTTGTATTGTGAATTTTTGCTGGTCAACCATAGATTCCACCAACTCTTTGATTTGTTTGGCTTCGTCTTCGCTGAGTTTCGAAGGTATGGTTTCGTCTTTCTCTATAAGTTTTGAGATAACATCAGAATCTATGCGTACAAATCTGACACCCTGCAGTTTTTGTTCAAGAAGATTGACAAAATGAGAGTCGAGAATGCCGTCCATAAGCAAAACATCATAGCCTTTGTCTTTGGCAGCCTGTATGTAGGCGTATTGGTCTTCGGTGTTTTTGGCGTAAAGATAGATAATTGTTTTGTTTTTGTCGGTTTGCAAGGTTTCGACTTTCTTTTTGTAGTCTTCGAAAGTGAAGAATTCGCCTTCGGTGTTCTTAAGTAGGTAGATATCTTTGATTCTGTCGTAGAATTTGTCGTCGGAAAGCATTCCATATTCTATGAACACTTTCAAATCGTCCCATTTCTTAAGGAAATCGTCGTGATCGTTCTTTGAGATTTCTTCTAACTTGTCGGCAACTTTTTTTGAGATATGAGAAGATATTTTTTTTACATTTTGGTCGCTTTGAAGGTAGGAACGAGAAACATTAAGAGGAATATCAGGAGAGTCGAGCACGCCACGCAACAACATCATATATTGAGGAACAACACCTTCTACGCTGTCGGTTACGAAAACCTGGTTGCAATACAACTGTATTTTCTCTAAAGAAGGGTCTATATGCTTTTTTAGTTTTGGAAAATAGAGAACACCAGTTAGGTTGAAAGGATAATCCACATTGAGATGAATATGGAACAAAGGTTCATCGAAATTCATTGGGTACAACTCGCGATAGAAATTGTTGTAGTCCTCTTTTTGCAATTCAGATGGTTTTCT
>JABUUQ010000002.1:29516-30758 GCA_021443125.1 Bacteroidales bacterium | reverse complement strand
TTTTCCACTCTCTTGGCATTGCCTTTGTCGTCTTTTTCTGTTGGGCTGTCTTCCCAATAGGTTTCTTTGCCAAACTTGATAGGTATTGGCATGAACTTGCAGTATTTGCGAAGAAGTTCAAGAATTTTGTTTTCTTCCAAAAAGTCGGTGCAATCGTCGGCAATATGCATGATGATTTCTGTGCCTCTGTCGGTTTTGTCTGCCTGTTCTATGGAATATTCTGTGTCTCCGTCGCAAATCCAATGCACTGCTGGAGCATCTTTGTAGGATTTTGTTATGATTTCAACCTGAGATGATACCATAAAAGTAGAGAAAAAGCCAAGACCAAAATGACCTATCAAAGCGTTTGCCTCTGCCTCTGACTTGCCTTTGAACTTCTCCAAAAATTCTTCGGCACCAGAGAATGCAATCTGAGTGATGTATTTTTCAACTTCGTCTTGTGTCATACCAATTCCTCGGTCTATGACTTTGAGAGTTTTGTTGGCTTTGTCGGCAACAACCTCTATGGTTAAATCTCCCAAATCGCCTTTGGCATCACCAAGAGAAGAAAGAGTTTTTAGCTTTTGTGAAGCATCAACAGCATTGGAAACAACTTCGCGAAGAAAAATTTCATGGTCGGAATAAAGAAACTTTTTGATTACTGGAAAGATATTCTCAGTTTTAACATTGATTTGTCCTTTCATAATATTGTATTGTTTTATTGTTATTAAAATCTATTGGTTGGAAAGCAGGTTTGAAAGAAAAAACGGATGCTTTCAAAGAAATATCCGTTTTCAATTTTTATTCCATTTATTATAATATGACAAAGTGTCAGTTTTTCTTGAATTTAGTTCGGCGTAATCTCCAACGATAAGCAAGGAAGGTTGTGATGAAATAGCCTCCTGTTTGAATCCAAAGCCAGAAACTTTCGGCATTGACCTCCAACAAAGAAGCACCAAGAGTATTCATTCTTATGTAGCCTTGAGTGCCGAAGGTGGAAGGGAGAAGATAGGAAACATATTTCCAGAACATAGGCATGGCTTCGCGTGGCCATGGAAAACCAGTGAGAAGCAAAACAGGTATGGAGGTGGCTATATAGACAACCAAAGCGTTTTCTCTGTGATAGAAAAAGACTGAGATGGTCATGCCAAGGAATATGCTTGCCAAAAGGTATGGCAGAATAAAATATACTATATCCCAAGGAGTAGAGGCAAGTTGTGGCATGTGGAAAATGTTTGGCACAATAATCAAAGCATATATAGA
>JABUUQ010000002.1:25045-29482 GCA_021443125.1 Bacteroidales bacterium | reverse complement strand
CCCAAGAATAATACGATAGATTTTTGAATAGTGTTTGTCTTGTGGTGCTATCTCCGCCCAACGAGATTTTTCGGATGTTTTGCCTGCAAGAATGCCAGTACCCATAAGTATTGTCTGCTGAAGTATGACTATGAGAACTATAGGCACCAAACATGAAGGATAACCGCCAGGGTTGTAGAGCAGACGCTCTTGTGGAATGAACTTTCTGACCGAACGCACAGCATCATCGTAGGTGGCACCTTTGGCAATGAGGTTTCTGGCCTTGATTTCGTAGCCCATAGTCTGACTTACATAGGAATTGGCCAAGGAAAGATTTCTATACCAGAAAAAAGAGGTAACATCGCCAAAAGCACTTACGAAAGTTTGTTCGCCAGTGTTTATAGATTTGCTGAAACCTTTGGGGATGTGTATGATACCATGCACTTTGCCATGTTGTTGCAGTTTTTTAGCCTCGAGCATTGAGATACATTCGTAGGCAACTTTTACTTCTGCCGTAGCATCAAGCATTCGTATGTATTTTCTGCTTTGAGAAGAGTGGTCATTGTCGACAACAGCTATAGGAGCATCCCTTAGAAGTTCTTTGTTATAGATAAAACCAACAACCAAAGGATAGAGAATAGTGGCGGCAAAGAAGATAACAATTGCACCTCCGTCGGTGAAAATATTGAAAAGTTCTTTGCGGCAGATATACATAGTATCCATGAAAGCATTTTTGCCTTCTTTGAGTTGTTGCTTTATGTTGTTGAAAAGTTTCATCGTTAATCTTTGGTTAATCTCTCATATAGTTTAGATTTACAGCAGCATCCCTGAGTTTTCTGATACATACAAAAGGAAGTATGGCCCAGAAAAGCATAAGAATGGCAAAATGTATGAGGTTGTGAGAAAAAGGAAGTCCGTTTATTTGTACATTACAATATATATCATAGTATTGTTTTAGAGGGTATAGATAGGTGAAACCTTTGACGGCAGGAAGCATGACAAAGTTGGGGTAGGTGAAGCCTGAAAGAGAAAATCCCATAGTGCCATAGAAGGCTGCAATACTTAGTGCAGTACGCATAGAAGGAATAATACTTATCAGGAATATGCCTACAGCTTGATAGGATACCACAGTGAAAAGAGCACCAAGGTACATAATGGCTGGATTGCCTTGATTTGGAAAACCCATGATTCTTTCCAAAACAATTTCTGATATGACTATCATAAAAGAAAACAACAAGGTATAAGGCAGAATTTTTCCAAGAATAGCAGTACCTATGTTCTTGTTTGACACCACGAGCCAGCGAGGAGAAGTGCCGTTTTTGAGTTCTATACCTATAACATAGACAGTACACATAAGAGCCATAAGGAAGATAATGCCTGGCATCATAAGAGAGGAAAGATAGACAGCATAGTTTAGCAGAGGATTGCCTATAATATGGTTGTCCATAGCAATGGGATTTACCTGAGCCATAGCCTTGCGAGAGTCTTCGCCCTTGAGAAGACGCATTTTGAGGTCGGCACCGGCTGCAAGTGAAGAAAGAGTGGTTTGTATCTCTCTCATGATAAGGGAAGCGGCAAGATAGTGCGAATATTCTGTGTGAAAATTCACCACAGGCTGAACTCCTGCATATACATCTTTTTCGAAATTGCGAGGAATGATGACAAAAGAGTAGATTTCTCCCCTTTGCATTTTTGATTTTGCACTTTCGTAGGATGTAAGATGATATTTGATTTCGCACATCTGCCCTGCGTCGAGGTTGCGAATAATAAGTCTTGAGGTGGCAGAGTTGTCAAAATCTATTACTGCCACAGGCAATTGGGAAGGAACGCCCTGGTTGAAAAAAGTGGCAAAAAAGATAATGACAACCGAAGGAATGATAATAGTCATAACCAAATAAATTGGCTGAGATATCATTCTTTTCAGTTCTCTTTGGAGTACTGCCAACAATCCCTTTTTCATTATTTGGAAGTTTTTGTAGCTTGTTTAAGACTGTTGTAGTTTACTATGGCACTCATTCCAGGACGCAAACCTTTGACCTTATCCACTGGAACAGTTTTTACCTCGAAAGTTTTTGTGTCGTATTCGCTTGTAAGCTTTGTGGCTTTCCATGTAGCATAAGAGCCAAGAGCTTTTATGTGATTTACTTTAAGTTTGATTTCTTTGTTGCCCAAAGCAGGTATTGTTGCAGTTAGAATGTCGCCCATCTTGATTGTGCCAAGAAGGTCTTCTCTTACATTGAAAGTAATCCAAACATCGTTCAAATCAACAATAGACATTATTGGAGAGCCAGTTCCTACAAGTTCGCCAACTTTTGGAAAAATCTCTGCTATTTCACCTGCGATAGGAGCATAAAGAGCAGTCTCGTCTTTGTATGCATTTATTTCCATTATTGCACCTTGTGCTCTTGCAACCTGTGCTTGTGCTGCATCTTTGTCTTCTTTTTGTGCACCGTTCTTTGCCATATTATATTGGCTTAAGGCTGCTTTTTCCAACGCAAGTGCTGCCTTGTATTGTGCTTCTACTTCATCGAATTTCTGTGCTGCTATAACACCTTTGTCGAATAGGTTTTTGGTTCTGTTGTAGCTTTTTGTTGCATATTCTGCAGCAGCTTTTGCTCTCTCGTATTGCTCTTTGGCAGCTTCTATTGTTTCTGTTCTTGCACCATTCTCTGCTTTTTTGCTTACAGCCAAAGCAGCATTTTTTGCAGCCATAGCCTGAACGCCTTTGGCGGTAACTTCTGGAGAATCAATAAGCACCAAAAGCTGATCTTGGGTAACAGCATCGCCTTCTTGCACCTTAAGTTCAAGAATTCTGCCAGGAACTTTGCCTGAAACCCTTATTTCGTTGCATTCCACTTCGCCTTGAAGCATAAGTTCGTCTTGTGCAAGGATAAAGTAGCCTATTACACCCACTACGGCAATAACTGAAATCAAAATCACAAAGGACATCAATAATGTTTTGCTTTCTTTGGTCTTAATATATCCTGTTTTAGTTTCCATATCTTTTGTTTTGTTATGTTTTGCTATTTATTTGTTTCTTTCAATTTTAGGAGCTTCGATTTTTCCTAAGGCTTGTTTTAGGTATAAGTCGTTGAGCATTGTGTTTATGTTGGCATCAATAACTTCGCTTTTTGCTGAAACCCATGATGTTTGGGCAGCAAGAAGGTCAGAGGCAGAAATAACACCTTCTTCAAAACCCAACTGGGCTTGTCTTAGGTTTTCTTCTGCATGTTGCATATTGTTCTGTGCTATAAGTGATTGTTTGGCTGCCTCAAGTTTGGAATTTTGTTTCATATTTGCCTGAAGCTGCATTTTTTCCACCATTTCATCTCTTTGCAACTCTGCTATCCTGCGTTTGTGTTTGGCTGCAGAAAGAGTGTGTATTCTTTCGCCAAAGTGGAAGATAGGCATTTGAACTGCAAGACCGACAACAAAAGAACCTTTGAAACTTTTGTCGAAACCATTGAACATTGAAGGGTTGGAAACAACGTAATTGCCTTGTGCTACAATGTTTGGAAAGAAACGGGAACGAGCTATATTCACTTCACTTTCTGCAATTCTTACGGCTTGTTCCAAAAGTTGTGTTTCGGGTCTTTGTGCAATGTCCTGCTCTATGGAATCTGTGATAAGAATATTGTCTGCTTCAACGTTTTCTATGTCTGCCAAAGTGTAGTCATAGTTGAAATCCATGCCACAAACTTGATTCAAATACATTTTTGCAAGTTTCAAACCATTTTCCGCTTTGGTCAGAGTCATCTCGCTTTCGTTGAGTTTAACTTTTACCTTTAGAAGTTCGGCGTTAGTTATAACTCCCTCATTATACATCTGTTCTATGTTGGAATAGGTCGTTTGCAAAAGTTTGTTATACTCTTTGGCAAGTTCGTTTTTCTTTTGCAATGAAACAACTCTCCAGTAGGCTTCATCAACCTGTATAAGTGTGTTGATGTTGTCGTTGTTGTATTTTATCTGGGCTATATCTTCCGCTGCTTTGGCAAGTTTGTAGAGTTCAAGTATCTTTCCTCCCATAAAGATAGGTTGGGTGAATCCTATGCCTGCCACAAAAATATGAGTCATATCGAAAGTCATGGCGTCTTTTGGCAAATAGGCAACATGCTTTGGCACAAATTCGGACGGTGTCTGGGTTGGCTGTCCTTGAGCATTGACAGGAACAACCATTCCATTGGGAAGGGTGGTGGTAACAATATCGTCTATCGTATAGGTGAAGCCACCAGTGGATGGGTCTATGCTACCTACTGGCAACAAGGCATCTTCGCCCAAAACAGACAATTCACTACCACGGGTGTTATACATGTAAGACCCCACAGCGTTGAAGTTAGGCAGAAATTGAGTGAAGGCTGCTTTTCGTGTCTCTTGTGCAGCAAGCAGTGTTTCTTCGGAAATAAGTGAGCCTTTGTTGTGTCTAAGTGCCATGTTTCTGCAAGAATCCAAGGTTAGTTC
>JABUUQ010000002.1:21135-24614 GCA_021443125.1 Bacteroidales bacterium | reverse complement strand
TTTATGTAAGTGATAAAGTTGGAAATCATCTGCCCGGTAAGGTTTATGAATTGTTGTTTTATTTCTTCTTCGTAGGGAGAATAGTCTATGTGGCAGCGTTTGAAGAACAAATCCAAAAACTCTTTCAAAGGCATTTCGTTTGCTTCGGCTTTGCCTCGCCTTACATTATGTTGATAGTAGTATTTGTTGAACCCAGACATATTAAAGCTTGATTATGGTTGTTATATCTTTTTTGCTTTGAGGTATTATATCTTCCACTCTCGACAGATGAGTATCGGTAAGGAACACCTGCCCAAAATCTTCCTGAGTTACCAAAGAGAGAATTTTTTGAACCCTGTTGAAGTCGAATTTGTCAAAGATATCATCGAGAAGAAGAATAGGTGTTACGCCTTTTTTCTTTTTGATGTAGTCGTATTGTGCAAGTTTCATCGCCAGCATGAAGGTTTTTTGCTGTCCTTGTGAGCCAGAATGATGCACATTGTGGCCATCAAGAAAAAATACCAAGTCGTCTTTGTGTATTCCTACTGTTGTATGGCCTATGACTTTTTCTTTTTCGTAACTGTTTTGCAGTAAATCCAAAAGGTTGCCCTCATAGGTTTTGTATTCCACTTGCGGAGTTTCACTGTTTGAAGAAATAAAATTGTAGAAATGTTTGAAAGGTTCTTGGAAAGAAAGGAAAAATTCCCGCCTTTTTTCTTGTATCACAGTGGCATAGTCAGATAATTTCTCATTCCATATCTCCATTTGCAAAGAATCAAAAAAGCCAGTCTGTTGTTGGTATTTCAGTAGTTTGTTCCTTTGTTCCAGACTTCTGTTGTAGTTGATGAGATTTTCCAGATAGACGACATCAACCTGAGAAAGCAACATATCCAGAAACTTTCTCCTGATTTCGCTGTGCCCAAGAATGTATATTTGGTCGGAAGGCGACACCATAACGCATGGAACTTTGCCTATGTGCTCTGAAAACTTCTTATAGGCTGTTTTTCCGTGCTTTATGATTTTCTTTTGGTCTTTTTTTTGGGAGCAGGTATAGGTTTCTTTGGTGCCGTCTTGCAAAGTGTAGGCTCCATGAATGGCAAAAAAATCTGCTCCGTATTTTGTAGTAGTCAAGTCGTTGGCACTATTGAATCCTTTGCAGAAAGACAGATAGAAAATGGCGTCAAGGATGTTTGTTTTGCCTACTCCATTGTTTCCAACAATACAGTTGATTTGAGTAAAGTTGTGTTCAAATTCCGTAAAGTTCTTAAAATTATTCAGTTTTAAGTTGTCTAAGTACATAATCTTTAACTTTTTCCATTAACCACATAGGTGTTGAAGTTGCTCCACTGATTCCTATATTTTCGAACCCTTTTATTGCGTTAATATTCAAATCTTCCACATCGGAAACAAAGAAAGTGTTTTTGTTGTTCTTCTTGCACAACTCATATAAGTACATACCATTGGAAGAGTTTTTGCCAGAAACAAACAAAATGCAATCAACGCTTTTTGCAAATGCTTCTATGCTTTTTGCTCTCAAAGAAACTTTTTTGCAAATGCTGTCTGTGATGTATATTTGTTGGGTTAGATGTTTTTGTTTTATTAGTTCTATGATGCGTTCGTAGTCTTCGCGGTTTTTGGTTGTTTGGGAATAGATATGAATAGGTCTGGAGAAATCTATCTTTTCCAAGTCGGATGCAGAAGAAACGACTATGGCTGTGTTGTCTGTCTGACCTTCGAGCCCAACAACCTCTGCATGACCTTTTTTGCCAAAAATAACAACCTGGCCATTTGTTTGTCTCATCTCTTCATAGCCTTGCCTTACATCTTTCTGGAGTTTCAGCACCATAGGACAAGTGGCATCGATGATTTCTATGTTGTTTTGTTTTGCAGTCTTGTAGGTTGAAGGCGGTTCTCCGTGAGCCCTAATCATGACTTTACAATTCTCAAGTTGTGAAAAGGTTTTGTTGTCTATGGTTTTCAATCCAAGATTCACAAGTCTTTCCACCTCCATATTATTATGCACAATATCACCAAGGCAATAAAGATTTTTCTCTTTCTGCAGTTCTTCTTCCAATTTCTTTATTGCCGACACGACACCAAAACAAAATCCAGCCTCTTTGTCAATTGCTATGTTCATTTTCTATAGTGTTGAATTCTAATTGTTCTTTTGTTGTTTTTTCAACTTTGCAAAGTTAGAGAAAAAGATTGAAAAAATGAAATTATGGCAAATAATATTGAGATATGGAAAAAAAACACTAAATTTGCACACTTGAACCATATTTTTATTTTATGAGCAATATAGATGTAAAATCCGAAATAGGAAGGTTGGAGGGTGTGATTCTTCATACTCCAGGCCCTGAAATAGAGGCGATGACACCAGAAACAACCCACCATGCCTTGTATAGTGATTTATTGAATTTGAATATAGCAAAAAAAGAATACTCTTTCTTTGAGGGGGTTCTGTCTTCGTGGTGTAAAACCTATCAAGTAATGGATTTGCTTGCCCAAGTGCTTGATTTGCAAGAAGCAAGAGTGGATCTTTTGCAACAAATACTAAAAAGGGAAGACAAAGAATTCTTGTATGCAGAACTTATGGATTTGCCTTCAAAGGAACTGGCAAAATATCTTATCGAGGGATATCCATACAACAAAGAAAAAGGCCATCCTGTCAAGTTTGAAGAAGGAAGATATGTTATGGACCCAGTCTATAATCTTTTCTTCACCCGTGATGCTTCTTCTTCTGTTTATTCCAAAGTGCTCATCAATGCAATGCGTACTACTGTGAGAGACAGGGAAAGTTTTATAATGGAGAGTATCTTCAAATATATTTTCAAAGCAGAAACAATAAATCCAAAACTTATTTCAAACGAGGCTACATCTGAAGGTGGCGATGTTTTGATAGCAAAAGACGATATTTTGTTTATAGGTAACGGATTAAGAACCAATAAAAAAGGTATAGAATTCCTTGCAAATTATTATGCAGCACGGAAGCCAAAACAGCAGATATTAGTTCAAGAATTGCCACAAACCCTTGATTCCTACATTCATCTTGATATGGTATTCAATTTCCTTAGTCAGCACGAATGTATTGCTTTTTCTCCGTTGATATGCAAGAATAATCCTCAATTCCATACTACAATAATAGATATAGACAACGGAAAAATAACCTATAGAGAGCAAGACAATTTCCTTAGTGCAACAAAAGCTTTGGGATTTGACCTTAAACCTATATCATGTGGCGGAGATGACGAATGGATGCAAAGAAGGGAACAATGGCATTCAGGAGCAAATTTCTTTTGCATGGGAGAGGGTAAAATCATAGGTTATGCACGCAACACACACACAATAGAAACTTTGAATAACAATGGTTTTGAGGTTGTAAGGGCTGAAGATGTTGTATCGGGCAAAGAAAAACTTGCAAACAAAAACAAATTTGTTGTAACAGTTGAGGCAAGCGAACTGCCAAGAGGTTGTGGTGGTGCAAGATGCATGACTATGCC
>JABUUQ010000002.1:18289-20499 GCA_021443125.1 Bacteroidales bacterium | reverse complement strand
AAATGGGATGAACAGGCAGACGACAGCAATGCTTTGCGTTGGATAGTTCTTATTGCCTTCCTTATAGGTGTTGCAATAGGCGTACACTTGTTGAACATCCTTACAATACCTGCCATAACCTATATAGTATATTATAGAAAAGCAGAGAAAGTAACGCCAAAAGGCTTGATTCTTGTTGGTTTGCTTTCTATTGTTTTGGTGGGATTGGTAATGTATCTGATAATACCTCAGATTGTTAATTTTGCATCTTACTTTGAAGTGTTCTTTGTTAACAGTTTGGGAATGCCATTCAATGTAGGAACTATTGTTTGGTTCTTGCTATTGGCTGGAGCTTTGGTTTATGGCCTTATATGGAGCAAAAAGAAGGCTAAACCATTGGTTAATACTGCCATACTTTCAGTTTTGATGCTTATAATAGGTTATTCAACCTTCTTTATATTGGTAATCAGAGCTAATTCCAACACTCCTATCAATGAGAACGCACCAAAAGACTCTGTGGCTTTGCTTACATATTTGAATAGAGAGCAATATGGCTATACTCCTTTGTTGTATGGTCCTTATTACAATGCAACAGTAAAACAGGACTACAATACAGGCGGGCCTATGTATAAAACATCTACAAAATATGTAAAGAATACCGAAAAAGGAGAGTATGACAAAGTGATAAGAACCTCAAATCCTGTGTGGGATGATGCTGGTTGCACAATCTTTCCAAGAATGTATTCTACCGACGAAAGCAGAAGACATCCACAATACTACAAGATGTGGGCGGGAATACCAGAGAGTCAGATGGGCAAGCCAACATTCGGACAAAACCTTACCTATTTCTTCAGATATCAGGTAAATCATATGTATTGGCGATACTTCCTATGGAACTTTGTGGGAAGACAAAATGATGTTCAGTCTTATGGTTTGTTGCTTGAGCCAAGTCCTGCTGATGCTTCTAACGGACGCAAGGATTTGATACACGGCAACTGGATTTCTGGTATTAAATTCATAGACGAAGCAAGGTTGGGACCTCAAGATAACCTGCCACAAGATTTGCAAGAAAACAAGGGTAGAAACAAATTATACTTCCTGCCTTTGATTTTGGGTTTGGTTGGTCTTGTTTATCACCTTATGAAAGACAAGAGAAACGCTTTTGTTGTATTTCTTTTGTTCTTTATGACAGGTTTGGCCATAGTATTGTATCTTAACCAACCACCATGCCAGCCAAGAGAAAGAGATTATGCTTATGCTGGTTCTTTCTATGCTTTTGCTATATGGATAGGTTTGGGAGTATATGCTTTGTGTGATTGGATCAAGAAAATAAAAGTTCCGGAAAACATTAGAAACATATCTGTTACCGCAATATGTCTTTTGGCAGTGCCTGTGCTTATGGCTTGTCAGGAATGGGACGACCACGACAGAAGCAACAGATATATGGCAAGGGATTTTGCAGCAAACTACCTTAACAGTTGCGATGAAAACTCAATAATCATTTCTTTTGGCGACAATGACACATTCCCTCTATGGTATGCACAAGAGGTGGAAGGCATAAGAACAGATGTAAGAGTATTGAACTATACTTTGTCTGGTATGGCTTGGTATGTGGAACAGCTATACAACAAAATATATGAGTCAGACAAAATAAAATTCACTCTCGACAAAAGTTATTATGCTTTGGGTCAGGATTTGAACTTTGCACAAAACTCACAAGACACTATGGAACTTGAGGATGCTTTGAAAAATATCATAACATCCGACAACAAACAATATCCATATTCTCAAATAATGATTTTCCAAAACTATGAAAGAATATCAACTCTTCCTTCTTGCAATTTCAAAATCAGCTTTGACAAGGCAAAACTTGCAGAGAAAGGTTTGTATCCTAAGGATATGGTTGACGGAGAAAAAGGCGAATTTGTTTTCAGCCTGAACACTGCACCAGGATTGAACAACGAATTTGCACAACTTTACAGACAAGAATTGATGCTTTTGGATATTTTGGGCTCTAACCATTTTGAAAGACCTATATATGTAATGAACCCTACAATGTTGCGAGATATTATTCCAAACATTATGAACCATGTAATCCAAGAAGGACTTGTTTATAAAATCGTGCCTTACGAAACCAACAGAGAGGTTAATGTGGCAAAGGGCTACGATTTGATGATGAACAAATTTACTTGGGGCAATGTAAACAAGGAAGATGTCTATAACGAAACAGC
>JABUUQ010000002.1:11775-16027 GCA_021443125.1 Bacteroidales bacterium | reverse complement strand
TCGCCCACCTTGAAAAGATAAATGGATGTTTGCACGCTTGATTTTCCTATAAATAAATCCGAAGGCATACGAATAGAGGCAAGCATGGTACTGTGCTTCAAAATCTCTTGTGGGTAGCCATTGCCTTTGCCATTGCCAGCACTTTCTTGAATAATAACGCAGGCATAGCCTTTGTTCATTTTCTTTAACGCCTTGTCAACAAAGACAAGTCCATTGCCTTCGGCAGAATAAGGTGGATTCAGCAAGAAAACATCTGCAGGAAAGTTTTTATCTTTGTTTGTTCCTTGCTCATATTTGCCGTCGTATTCTGTCAGCGAATTTTTATTCAGGATATGACTTGAACCATCCTTCATCAAAATCATATTCAACACTGCCAAAACATAAATATCGTCGCGAATCTCCACGCCTAAAAGTTGGTTGAGTTTTATGTTTAGTATTTTCTTTTGGCGTTCTTGCTCACTCTTTATGGTGTTGGCGTCTTCTATCATAAGTTTCATTGCAGCCACCAAGAAACCTGCGCTACCTGTTGCCCAATCCCACACATAACTGTCTTTGTTTACCTTGCATAGTTTTGCCATCAACTCTGTTACATATCTAGGAGTAAGCACAACATCGTTCAAACTGTCATCTTGTGCCCTGACATCAATCCACGATGTAAGGGTGTTGAGAAGTTTGCCTGTGAAATCAATATGCATTGCATCACCCGCAGAAAAGATAGGCATAATATCTTCAACCACTGTAGTATAAAGGCTTTTTAATATGCTTATCCCGTTTTCTGCTTTGTAGTATTGCGAATTGTTCAAAATACTTGAATACAAAGAGATAATATTTTGCAGTTTTTCTTCGGGAAGATTCTTTTCTTTCAGGAAATCTTCTATTCTTGCAATAATGATTCTTCCGTCATGAGTGTTTGCTCCTTGTTCTCCTTTTAGGTCTGCTATTTCCAAAGGTGATATTTTCCCTTCCACACCCAAGGCAGCCATAATCAAAGCACAAATTATTTTAACTCTGTCTTTTGGCTCGGAAATACGCATCTTGTCATGCATATCTTGATTGATTTTTTGCAAGATATTTTCAATTCTGTATTCAAGTTCTTGCGTCTGTTTCTCTTTCTCTGCTTCGGAAATGAAAAGTGTGTCTATTTTCTTTTCAAGAATAGAAAGATTTTTGTCTTGCAAAAAAGATAAATCGGTATAATCATCTATCTTTATTGGCAGATACATATTTGTTTTGCTCACATAATACACTCCCATCTCCACTTTTGGCTCTGGGTCCGAAGTTTTATAACCATTGACTCCTATAGCAATGGCATTTGGAAAACTTTGTGTTAGTCTTGTTACTGCCTCTGCATAGTGTACTGCACCATTTACAGCATATTTGCTTATTGCATCTTTGTAATCAGGTTCTCCGTTGTCTTTGTAGTTGGCAATAGTGCCGTTTTTCTCTTTTATCAATTTCCCTTTTGTGCCTTTTACCTCTATAAGTACGGGAATGGTTTTCAAACTTTTAGGAAACTGAATTATACATTTGACATCAGGGAAATTGCCTCCGTCGTTGCCCGATTTGCTCTTGGCATTGTTCAAAGCATTTTTTATTTCGTCATTCAAATGCTTTGTTTTGGTGTAATATTTTACCGCAAAAGAATCAAGTTGTTTCTTGACAATGTCTTCTATTTGCTCTTCAATGCTTGTGTTTTTTGGTTTGCTTGCCATAAGTTTTAATTTTATTTGCTGCTATTGGCAAGTTCTTCCTTAGGTGTATAAAAGAAGTGGACTTACTTACGTCCTCAAAGGTATCGCCAAACACCTACACTCACAATAAGTTTAGCCCACTGATAACAGTGTGCTTTCCGCTTTGCGTTGTGAGTGTTATAAAATTGGCGATTTTATTAAGGACACAACAATAGCAAAATGCTACATATTAAATTCTGACACTATTGTCAGGTGCTTGCAAAGATACAAATTTTATTTTAATTGGTGCGTTTTTAACGAAGAAAGAAAAAATTAAAACGCCGTTTTGGAAAATTATTCCTTTGTTTTAATTTCTTGAAACGGCGTTTTGTTGTCTGCTTTGTTATTTGTGGGCTGAAAAGTTGGGAAAGTGAATTTATTTTCTTAACTTTGCAGTCTTGATTGTTAAACTTAAAAATTCAAAACTATGAGAAGAAACATTGTTGCAGGCAACTGGAAAATGAATAAAAACTTTTCTGAAGCTGACGATTTGATTTGTGCCATTCAAGACGAATTGGCAAATGTTGATGTGTGTGATGTAGATGTAATTGTCTGTCCTCCATATCCTTACCTTGAACTTGTTACTGATGCTTCTGAGGATTCCGATTTTTATGTTGGTGCTCAAAATGTGGCTCATTTCGATGATGGTGCCTACACTGGCGAAGTGTCTGCCTCTATGCTAAGTGCTATGGATGTGGATTATTGCATAGTTGGACACAGCGAAAGAAGAAAGTATTTTCACGAGACAAACAAAGATATAGCAGAGAAAATCAACAGATTGATTGCCAGAGATATAACTCCTATAATGTGTGTTGGTGAAAGTTTGGAGGAAAGAGAAAACGGCAATCATTTTGATGTTATCAGAAAGCAGGTGGAAGAAGGAATTTTCCATTTGTCTGCCGAAGATATGCAAAGATGTGTTATTGCCTATGAGCCAATTTGGGCAATAGGAACAGGCAAGACAGCCAGCAAAGAACAAGCACAAGAAATACACGCCTTTATACGCAACCTTATAGTAGAAAAATACTCTGACGATGTGGCTCAAGAGGTGTCTATTCTTTATGGTGGTTCTTGCAATCCAAAGAATGCCAAAGATTTGTTCTCTATGCAAGACATAGATGGAGGTCTTATTGGTGGAGCATCTTTGAAAGCAGAAGATTTTATTCAAATAGTAAAAAGTTTCTAAACCAAACAATATCTTACACTTGCTGTAATGGATTATATTCAAGTGGTGTTGTCCTTGGATAATGCACCTGAAATAATGGTGGAGTTGTTTAAGGACAGTTTGTTGGAGATAGGCTTCGATTCCTTTGTTGATACCGACAATGGAATTGAGGCTTATTGTCCCGAACAAGAGTTTGACAGGGCAGGACTGGAAGAAAGGTTGGAAAAATTCTTGGGTTCCAATGTTGAGACTATGGAAATAAACAAGATAGCCGACCAAAACTGGAACTATGTTTGGGAACAGACTTCGCCAAGTGTAAGATTTGCCGATTTGTGTTTGGTTAGGAAAGATTCTCAGCCAAAGGATTCGAAGGTAAAGTATGATATAATAATCAATCCTTGCCAGTCTTTTGGCACAGCCACACATCCCACAACGGCAATGATAATCGAGATTCTTCTTGCTATGCAGTCGTTGAAAGGGAAAAAGGTTATGGATATGGGATGCGGCACTGCTGTTTTGGCTATTTTGGCAAAAAAAATGGGTGCCGAATATGTGGAAGCCATAGACATAGACAAGTGGGCTTATGAGAATGCTTTGGCAAATGTGGCAAGGAATGAAGTTGAGGTATGTGTGAAATTGGGTGGTGCAGACTCAATAACACCTGATGAGAATTTCGATGTTTTTCTTGCAAATATCAATCTTAACATTTTGAAAGACAATCTGAAATACTATTCCGAACATATAAAAACAAATTCTCTTTTGATTCTTAGTGGATTCTATCAAGAGGATATACAAGAACTTGAAAAGGTTACATCTTCCTATGGTTTTGTTGTTGAAAACAAGCATATAAGGGAAGAATGGGCTGCAATAATACTGAAAAAAGCAAAAGATTTATGAAAAAATACGCAATACTTGTAGTGATTCTACTAATCCAGTTTTCTGCATCGGCACAAAGATTTGCAGGATTTAGCGGTCAAACAGACAGTTATATCAGCGAATTGGAACAACTATACAAGACAGATGCCAATATGAGCAAGGAGCAGAAAAAAGACTGGGAAAGCACTCTGCAAACCTACGATAGCGTTTGGAATACTTTTAACTCAACTCACAAAAAGGATGTTGTGAAACTTTCGCAAGTGATGTTGAAAAAGAATATAAGGGCAAGAAATGGTTTTTATCAGTTTTTGCTTACTCAAATAGCATTTTCAACTTCCAATCAGTCTGCAGAAAGTTATAATCAATGGCTTAAAGGTATGCAGAAGTATTTGGATGAACACAATATAAAGATATATAACGATGCAATGGAGGCAACCTATGACCTTTTGGAACACGACGCCATTTATGCCTCTAACCAATC
>JABUUQ010000002.1:2974-11767 GCA_021443125.1 Bacteroidales bacterium | reverse complement strand
ACGAAAATGCCAGCTATATCTTCAGAATAGACACAACAAGAGGTGTTTATGCAGAATTTTCTTCTCCTATAGATTTAACCTATGCAACAAAACTGGACAACAATACAATTTACAATACAACAGGCAAAGTCTTTCTTATGGAAGGGCAATGGGAAGGTAAAGGTGGAACAGTCAATTGGGAAAAGGTAGGATTGAACAAAGATAGTGTATTTGTAAGTTTGAAAAAGTATAATGTTGTTCTCAAATCACCAGGTTTTATTGCTGATTCTGTTACATTTACCAATAAAGAATACTTTTCTCATACTCTTGAAGGCACTTTTGAAGATATGTGTACCGACAAATCTACTGCATCTTCAAAATATCCTCAGTTTAATTCTTATAAGAGGGAAGAGATAATAAGAAATATCTTTGCCGATGTGGATTATGTGGGAGGATTCACCCAACAAGGTGGAAGATTCCTCGGCACTGGCTCCCAGAAAGAACCAGCCAAATTGGTTTTCTATAAGGAAGGCAAAGTGTATATGGTGGCAAAAGCTATCGCACACCCTTTTTCTCGTGATGGAATAATAACGCAGGATTGTCAGGTTACTTTCTATGTGCAAAATGATAGTGTTTATCACCCTGGTTTGAAAATGAACTACAATAAGGCAACAAGACAGATTTTGTGTTCAGACAATAAGAAAGGTATTTCGGCATCTCCTTGGATTGATTCCTATCATGCTTTGGATATTTATACAGAAGCGGTATATGCAAGCCTTGCCGACCATACTATAGAGTTTACTTCCATCAAAGGACCTTCAAAGAAATCTTTTGCAACCTTCGAATCAAACAACTATTATTCTGATATGAAGTGGTATAAGATTCAAGGTGTTGACGAGATAAGCCCTTTGTATAGAGTAAAAGCCTATACCGATAAGTATGGCAAGGAACAATTCACGGTAAAGCAGTTTTCAAAATTTACGGGTTTGGATGTAACGCAATGCAAACTTCTTCTTATGAATCTGTCTTTGAATGGTTTTATGAGTTATGAAAGTTATAGAGAAACAGCAATAGTAAAGGAAAAACTCTATGACTACATAAAAGCCAATCAAAAGAGAAAAGACTATGATGCTTTGAGGTTCCAATCTTCCACAACCGACGGAGAAGCCAATGCAGTGCTTAATATCTATGATATGGATTTAAGGTTGAGTGGTGTTGAGACTTTTTCTGTAAGTGATTCCCATAATGTTGCAATAACACCTTTGAATGGAAAAATGGTAATGCAGAAAGACAGGGATTTTACATTTGATGGTCAGATTGCAGCAGGCAGGTTCAGAATGGCAGGAGCAAATTGCAAATTTTCATACAAAGATTTCAAGATAGACCTTCCTCAATTGGATTCTATGAGGTTCTTTGTTCCAAGTTTCAACGATACTAATACGCTTGTGATGATACAGACACCGATACAGAATTTGAAGTGCCAGATGTATATAGACTCATCTAACAACAAAAGTTCAATAAAAAAGATTGATGGTTTCCCAATGCTTTATTCAGAAAAGAACTCTTATGTATATTACGACTATGCTCACATTCAGCATGGCGTGTATAAGAGAGATAATTTCTATTTTGAACTAGAACCATTCACAATAAGAAATATGTTTTCCTTCAAAACCGACTCTATACAAATGAAAGGAACATTGAAATCAGCAGGAATTTTCCCTGATATCAATGAAAACCTTGTTGTAATGCGAGATTATTCTTTGGGATTCAAGAAAGAATTGAAACAAGGCTTGCCAACATACGGAGGAAAAGGTACTTATTACAACTCTATCGACCTAAGTTGCAATGGATTGCTTGGAACAGGAGAGTTTGTTTATGGTGCATCCAAATCAACCTCAAATATGTTTGTTTTCCATCCTGATTCTATGTATGCAACAACCCAAACATTCGATTACAACAACCCAAGCGTTCATGTAAGTAAGACTTTGGAACATCTATATCCTCATTTGGATTATATGATAGTGGAACAAAAAGCAGAACCATTTAACATGTATGCACAGAATTCCAATCATCACGGCTATTTGAAGGTAACTCAAAACTCTCTTTCAGGTGGTGGTGAGAACAGAACGGACGAAATGCTTGTTGTTTCCCAAGAATTCAAATACTATCCAGACAGATACACTTCTGATTCTGCAGATTTCATTCTTTATGCTTTGGACGGCAATTCTGTTGCATTCACTGCAAAGAGTGTAAAGGCGGATGTTAATCTTAAAACAAGAAAAGGCAGCTTTACTTCAAAGGATGGCTTGCAGAAAAATGCTTTGCCATATCTTCAATACGAGTGTTATGTGGATAAATTCTCATGGAATATGGATGAAAAGTTGCTTTCATTACAAAATTCTACCTCTACATCTGCCAATGGTATCAATGCAAAAGATATAAACGATATTATAGACCTTGAACAACCTGGTGCTATGTTTGTATCTCAGCATCCAACTCAAGACAATCTTACATTCAACGCTTTGGATGCCAAACTGAATTTGCAAACCAACGAACTTATTGCCGACGGAGTCTATTTGATAAAGACAGCCGACGCAGCCATAAGACCAGAACCTGCACAAATAACTTTGCATCCTGGTGCCCAAATGGATACAATAGAAAAAGCGACTATAGTGTTCAATATGGAAAACCGCATGCACAGAGTTTTTGATGCAAGAGTCCATATTGCTTCAGCGAAACTTTATTCTGCCAACGGCTACATAAACTACAAAGACGCAGAAAACCACTCAACACCAATCTTTTTCAAGGAAATTACTTCTGCAACGGGTTATTCTGTGGGTTATGCAGATATTTCAAAAGACGAGCCTTTGAACCTAAGCTCTGCCTTTAAGTTTTTTGGTGAGGTTTCAGTGATAGCTCCAGACAGCAGTATGTCTTTCGATGGTGGTGTTACTTTGGCATTGAACTGCAATGACAACGAACCATATCTAAGGTTTAAGGCAAAGATAGACCCTGCCAATATATGCATTCCTATTTCGGAAGCACCAACAGATGTGGACGGAAAACGAATCACAACCTCTATATTGTTTGATGAAAACAACCTTAAACCAATTGTTGCCTTCTTTACATCCGACAAAGAGGCCGACAATGTATTCATAAAAGCACAAGGATTCCTTACCTACGACAAAAAATCCAATGAATACCGCATAGCATCCAAAGAAAAGCTTGCTGATATGGAAAGCATGGGTGATTATTTGTCTATAAACAAAACTTCATGCAAGGCAAAAGGACAAGGCAACATTCAACTTGGCTTGCCTTTGGGCGGAGTGATAAAAACAAACAACTATGGCGAGATAAAAGCATCTGCAGGCAATGAAGAAAATGTCAATATCCGCATGACGCTTGCTCTAAACTTCCCATTCTCTGTTGAGGCTTTGGATATTATGGGTAAGAATATGGCAGACGATATGAATCTTCCTGAAATTGAATTTGAAAAAAGCAGGTATCACAATTTCCTAAACTATATCTATGGCGAGGAAAAGGCTGAGGCTTTGTTCCAAGACCTTATAGAGCACGGCGATTGGGAAAACATACCTAACGAATTGAATTATACTTTGCTTCTTCCTGATGTCAATTTGAATTGGGACCCTGTGAGAAGTTCATATCTTGGCACTTCCGATGTAGAAGTAGGTATTGTTGGCAAACATCAGATAAATCGCAAGATGAAGGCAAGAATACAAATGGTGAAAAGCGGAATTGCCACCGAATTGCGTATATATCTTGAACAAGATATGGATAACTGGTACTATTTCTCTTATAATGGTGCATCTATGTCGGCAGTGTCTTCAGATGAAAACTTCAACGATATGGTTAAAAATGCCAAAACCAAGGAGTTTAAGGGAGAAAACGGCAAAATCTACACCTTCCGTCTTGCTCCAGAGTCAGACAAGCGAAAATTCATAAGGAACATAGAACTTATGAACTACGAAGAAGGCGACGAGGAATAGATTTGGAAAAATAAAACAAAGAAAGGAGAAAATAAAACAAGGTTTTAATTTTTTAGAACGGCGTTTTATTTTGATGAAACAAAGAAAGAGTTTTTATAAACAGAGAATTAAATATAACTGATTAGAAAACAAAATATTATGGAAATAACTGCTTTGAAGGTTTTTCAACTTGTGTGTGGTGCTGTGGTAGCCTATCTTTTGGGAAGCATTCCTACGGCAGTGTGGGTTGGAAAAAGATTTTATAATGTGGATGTCAGGGAACACGGCTCAAAGAATGCAGGTGCAACAAACACTATCAGGGTTTTGGGATTGCTGCCAGGTCTTTTGGTTTTGGCGATAGATATCCTTAAAGGTTGGTTTGCAGTTTATTTGAGTAGCAATATTTTCGGCTCTTTTTTGAAAGATTATGCCATGTGGGAGGCTTTTTCATACTATTCTTTGGGTATTGCCATCGTGGTGGTTATTGGTCATGCACTTCCAGTATTTGCAGGTTTCAAAGGTGGCAAAGGAGTGGCAACAATGCTTGGAGCAGTTATAGGTTTGTTCAATAGCATTATTCCTTTTGTGCTTGCAGTATTTATTGTTACCTTTATACTTACCCGATATATCTCTTTATCTTCAATGATGGCTGCAATATCTTTCCCTGTGTTCTATCTGACTTCAAAACTTTGGATGCACAAGCACGAAGACATAACAATACCAATGGCTGTCTTTTCTATACTTGTGGCTTTGTTTATCATATGGACGCACAGAAAGAATATAAAACGATTGTTGAAGCACGAAGAACCAAAATTCAAGGTAAAACATCGTTCAATCAAAACTAACAAAGAAAAATAACTAATAATCAAATAATTAAATTATGAAAAAACTATTTTTAACAATTCTTTCCACCTCTATGGTATTGGGAATGAGTTCTTGCTCAAAGAAGAGTGAGGTTTCAGACAACATCTTGCTTCAGGAATGGGACACTCCTTTCCAGACAGCACCATTTTCAAAGATTAAGACTTCAGACTATGTTCCTGCAATAAAGGAAGCAATCAGAATTCATAACTTGGAAATAGACTCAATAATAAACAACACTGAGGCTCCTACATTTGAGAACACTGTGGCAGCCTTTGATTATAGTGGTGCTTTGCTTTCAAGAGTTATGGGTATCTTTGGCAATTTGCATGAAAGCAACACAAGTGAGGAAATGGACAAAATACAAGAGGAAATCTCTCCTTTATTGTCTTCTCATTCAGACGATGTGATGATGAACGAAAAACTATTCAATAGAATAAAGACTGTATGGGACAATAAGTCAAAGGAAAACCTTAATGCAGAACAATCACATCTTCTTAAAAAGATTTATAATTCTTTCCAAAGAAAAGGAGCATTGCTTCCACCAGACAAGAAAGATGAATTGAAGAAGGTGAATCAAGAATTGTCTAAACTTTCCGACAAATACAATGCAAATGTGCTTAAAGAGACAAAGAACTACAAGCTTGTTGTAAATAAGGAAGAGGATTTGAAAGGTTTGCCACAGTGGTTGGTGGATGCAGCAGCAAGAACTGCAGAAGAAACTGGCAACAAAGGCAAATGGGTGTTTACACTTGACAATGCATCATGCCTTCCTTTCCTTACATATTGCGATAATAGAAAACTTCGTCAGGAAATCTTTACTGCAAGAATCAACAGAGGCAACAACGGCAACGAATACGACAACAATAAAATTGCAGAGCAAATCCTTACCCTTAGAGCTAAGTTTGCAGAAATTCTGGGCTACAAAACCTATGCAGAATGGGAACTTGAAGACAGAATGGCAAAGACTCCACAGGCTGCAGAAAAGCTTCTTACAGATTGTTTGAAACCTGCAGTGGCTTATGCAGAAAGAGATGCAAGAGAATTCCAACAAATGCTTGTGAAAGATGAGAACAATCCAAAAGCAACTTTGGAAGGTTGGGATATGTACTACTATGCAGACAAATTAAAGAAACAAAAACTTAATTTTGATGAAGAGACAGCTCGTCCATACTTTGAAATAGAAAATGTAAAGCAAGGTTGTTTCGATGTAATCAATAAACTTTATGGTTTGTCTTTCACAAAATTGGACAATGTTGAGGCTTATGCAGAAAATGTCGATGTTTATGAGGTTAAGAATGAGAAGAACGAACATGTAGGTGTGCTTTATTTTGACCCATATACAAGAGACAGCAAGAGAGGTGGTGCATGGTGTACCACTTTCCAGGCACAATACAAGAAAAATGGCAAAAATGTTGATCCTATCGTTGTTGTATGCTTCAACTATGCAAAACAGGCAGGCAGAACAACCGTTACAGCCGACGAAGCCAAAACAATATTCCATGAAATGGGCCATGCTATCAACGAATTCTGCTCAGATGCAACATTCCCTTCTACATCTGGCACACAGGTTCCAACAGATTTTGTGGAAATTCCTTCACAAATCTCTGAACATTGGTGTATGCATCCAGATGTATTGAAAACTTATGCAAAGAATGAAAAAGGCGAGGTTATACCACAAGAACTTATCAATAAAATTCAGCAAGCAGAAGTATTCAATCAAGGTTTTATGTTCTCTGAACTTTTGGCTGCAGCATATTTAGACCTAAAAATGCACGCAATAACAGCTTCAGAAACAATAGATATCAAAGATTTTGAAACAAAAACAATGAACTCTATCAATATGCTTAAGCAAATACCTCCAAGATATCGTTCAACATACTTTACTCATATCTTTGGTGGCGGCTATTCTGCAGGATACTATTGCTATATTTGGTCTGAAATGTTGGATGCAGACGCTTTTGCTGCTTTCACAGAAACTGGAGACATCTTCAACAAGGAAGTGGCAAAGAAATTCAAGGAGTATATTTTGGCAAAGGGCGGAACCGATGATGCTGCTTTGCAATATCAGAAATTCCGTGGCAAAGAGCCTCAATTCAAGTACTTATTGATAAACAGAGGTATGTCTGCAAACTAAAATGCAAAGACAAAAAAACATACTTCACCATTTAATACTTGTATTATCAATATATGGTTTCTGGATAGTAATGTTTGCTATCCAGAAACCTATTTTTATGCTATTCAACTACCAAGATGGGCTGAGTATTGCAGACTTTTTCGATGTTATCCTTCATGGTCTTAAACTCGATTTTTGCTTTGCAGCCTATATTGTGGCAATTCCTTTGCTTTTGATTATTATTCATGGTATTGTTGCTTTCAACCTTAGGAAGATTCTTTTTATCTATCACATAATTTTCAGTATTCTTATTTCCGTTATCTTTGCAATAGACTGTATTTTATTCTCTTACTGGGGATTCAGAATGGATGCAACGCTTATTTTCTACCTTAAAGACTTCAAAGACGCTACAACATCCATAACTCTGAAAGATTGTTTGAACTTTCTTTTGATTCTGCTTCCTTATTCCTTGCTTTTAATTTTTTCTTTCAAGGTTTTAATTTTTTCTTCCGCCGTTTTATTTGAACAAAGCAAAAGAAAGATTCTTCACACCATAACTTTTGTTTTGCTATTGCCTCTTTGTTTTATCTGCACACGAGGAGGTGTTTCAACCGCAACGGCCAATATAGGAATGGTTTATTATTCCACCAATCAGTTTTTGAACCTTTCGGCAATCAATCCTGCTTTTTCTCTTTTCAGTTCAATGCTCAAGAAAGAAGATTTCTCAAAAGAATACCAATATATGAAGCAAGAAAAAGCCGAATCTTTGTTCAAACAAATGTATTCGCAATCTCCGTCAACAACAAGCATATTAAATACCAATACTCCCGATGTTTTGATAATTCTTTTGGAAAGTTTTTCTGCCAATGTCAAAGAAACACCAACTCTTAACGCTTTGGCAGAAGAAGGAGTGGCGTTTGAAAATTGCTATGCCAACGCAATGCGAACAGATAGGGGAATAGTGTCAACTCTGACGGGCTTTTTGGCACAGCCGACAATGTCTATAATAAAATATCCGCAAAAAACTCGTTCGCTTCCTTCTTTGGCAAAAGTTTTTTACGGCAAAGGATACAAAACTTCTATGCTTTACGGTGGTGATATCAACTTTGCAAATATGCGTTCTTTCTTTGTATCTTCTTTGTATCAAGATATAGTGAGCATAGACGCCTTCCCACTCAAACACAGGCTAAGCAAATGGGGTGTGAATGATGAGACAACATTCGAATATCTCTACAACGATATAAAAAATCAGGATTTGAATCAAAGATATTTCAAAACCTTTCTTACCTTATCTTCACATGAGCCTTTCGATGTTAATATGCACAGATATACAAGCCCTTATGTCAATAGTGTTGCTTACACCGATAGCTGTTTAGGCTCTTTCATTAAAAAGGTTAAAACTTTGCCACAATGGAACAACCTTCTTATTGTATTGGTTGCCGACCATGGCTTTGCATATCCTAAAGGCACAAAAGATTTTGAAAGAAACAAATATAGGATTCCAATGATATGGCTGGGTGGTGCAGTGGAAGAAACTATGAAAGTGAAGAGATTTGTTAATCAAACCGATATTCCGGCAACCTTATTGGCACAAATAGGAGAGCAAAGCAAGGATTTTGTTTATTCACGCAATGTTTTGTCGGACGAAACAAAGGATTTTGCATTCTATGTCTTTAATAACGGCTTTTGTTTTATGGATTCCACCGGCTTTGTTACCTACGACTGCAATGCAAACTACCAAATAGCAGGGCAGAAGGATGAAGAAAAAATACAAAAAGGCAAAGCAATTCTGCAAATGCTTTATCGTGATATAGAAAAACGCTGAAAATGAACAGGGAAAATATAATAAAT
>JABUUQ010000002.1:0-1556 GCA_021443125.1 Bacteroidales bacterium | reverse complement strand
CCATTGTCTAAAAGATTGAACACTTCCATGGGCTCTTCTATCGTTGCACCAATAGTTTTCCGAGGATTCAATGAAGAATAAGGGTCTTGAAAAACAATTTGTATCTTTTTGCGAATCTCGTGTCTTTGTTTGGCTGTCATGGTCTTAAGATTCATCCCCTTGAAACTTATGTTGCCGCTTTTTGTTTCTATCAGCTGCATTATAGCTCGGCCTATAGTTGTTTTGCCACAACCGCTTTCTCCCACCAAACCAAGTGTCTCGCCTTTGTATACCTCGAAACTTACATCTTTTATTGCATGGAATTTTTTTGAAGCTTTTCCGAAAATGTTTTTTTTAAGAATATATTCTATGTTAAGGCCATCAACGGTAAGGATAGGGGTGTTTTCGTAGATTTTTTGCCTGATTTGTTCCTGCTGCAAAGGAGATATTTTGTTTATTTCTATCTTTTCATTGTTCATGAAGTCGTTGATAGTCAGCAATCTTTCGGGTTTGTAATCCAAAGGAGGTCTTGAAGCAATCAAACCTTTGGTGTAAGGTTCTTGTGCGTTGTTGAAAATGTTTTCAATGCTGTTTTGTTCTATTATTTTGCCACGATATATTACCACAGCTTTGTTGCACATGTTTTTTACAACGCCCAAATCGTGAGAAATGAACAAAACACTCATATTGTGCTTGTTTTGCAATGATGAAATAAGAGAAAGTATTGTTTTTTGAACGGTTACATCCAAGGCAGTGGTAGGCTCATCGGCTATAAGCATCTCTGGCTCACAGCTAATGGCCATTGCAATCATGATTCTTTGCCTTTGACCACCGGAAAGTTCATGAGGATATGCGTTGTAAGCCCTTTCTATATCAGGCAAAAGCACCTCTTTGAATAGTTCGAGTGTCTTTTTTTTCGCTTCTTGTTTCGAAATGTTGAAATGGGTAAGAATCATCTCATCCACTTGAGGACCACACTTTTTTACAGGGTTCAACGCCGTCATAGGCTCTTGAAAAATCATCGCAATATGCTTTCCACGCAGTTTTTGAAAGTCTTTTTCTTCAAAATCTTCAAGATGCAGTGTTTTTTCGCCATTATTCTGGTGGAAAATAATTTCTCCTTTGGTTATTTTTGCAATTTTTTTGTCTAAAAGCCCCATAATAGCCAAGGAAGACACACTTTTTCCCGAGCCACTTTCGCCCACAAGGCCCAAGACTTCACCTTTGTTTATCGAAAAACTAACACCGTGTAAAACCTCTGTCCAAGTTTTGTCTCTCTTGAAAGATACGCACAAGTCCTTAACTTCTAATAACAAATTATTCTCTTTTATTTCTGACATTAAAACGATTATGATTTTTTGATTATGCAAAGATAAAAAAAATATAGAAAAAATCGTTGATAAATTTGGTCATAACAAAAAAAGATACTATCTTTGCAAACTGAAATTTAGGATGTCCTATGGTGTAATGGCAACACAACTGATTTTGGTTCAGTCATTCCTAGTTCGAATCTAGGTAGGACAACAAGGGTACAAATTCTGTACCCTTTTTTCTTTGTCTTTTTGTTATCAAAACAT
>JABUUQ010000021.1 GCA_021443125.1 Bacteroidales bacterium | reverse complement strand
GCTAAAAGTCCTGCTGCTACTGCATGTCTTGTCTTTCTTATGCTTACTGCTCCAAAATATACTGCAAGTACATAGAATGTTGTTTCTGTTGATCCCATCATTGTTGATGCTATTCTTCCTATTAACGAATCTGGTCCATATGTGAGCATAAGGTCATTCATTATTCCTGTTGCTCCTCCACCTGACAATGGTCTCATTATTGCCATTGGTAATACTTCCCCTGGCATTCCTATAGCTGAAAATACTGGATCCAATACTCTCATCATTATATCTATACAGCCTGAACTTCTAAATATTCCTATCGCCACAAGCATTGCCACTAAAAATGGTATTATTCTTATCGCTGTTGTAAAGCCTTCCTTCGCTCCTTCACAAAATACTTCATATACTTTTACTTTTTTTACCAAAAATGCATATCCTACTATTATAAATATTATCATTGGTATTGCATATAACGATATCTGATTCATTATTATTACAAACATTTTTTATTCCTCCCTCATCTGTTTTATTTCTTAAATTTCTTCTCTTTTAAATGCTGGTAGTTTCTGTAAAACTTTACATGCTATTATTCCAACTGTTGTTGATACCAATGTTGCTATTATTGTTGGCGCTATAACTTCTGCTGCATTTAGTGAACCTGCTGCTGTTCTGTATGCTATTACACTTGAAGATATAAGAGTTACAGATGATGTATTTATCGCTAAAAACATTACCATTGCATTTGATGCCTCATCTTTATTTGGATTCAGTTCCTGTAATTCCTGCATTGCTTTTATTCCAAGAGGTGTTGCTGCATTTCCAAGTCCAAAAAAGTTTGCTGCCATATTTGCAACCATACTTCCCATTGCTGGGTGATCTGCTGGTACTTCTGGGAACAACTTTATCATTAAAGGTTTCATTGCTTTTCCCATTGCTTTTACCAATCCTGCTTCCTCTGCTATTTTCATAAGTCCAAGCCACAATGCCATTACCCCTACCAATCCTATTGATATCTCTACTGCTGTTCCTGCTGAAGATATCGCTGAATCTGTCACTGCCTGTATCTTTCCTGTAAATATAGATACAATCACTCCAATAATTATCATTCCACACCAAATTCCATTAATCAT
>JABUUQ010000020.1 GCA_021443125.1 Bacteroidales bacterium | reverse complement strand
ATTCGCATATTTTTCGCTGCAATTTGTCGGCTTCTTTTTGACATCTATTATGTTTTCGTTTGAGTAATTCCAATTCGCTTGGGCCAACTTTGTTTGGATCATACTCGACTTTGTCTTTCACCATTTTGTAGAAAATCTTTGCCAGTTTGTGTGCGGTGGCAACATGAGCCTTTGTGGGTCCGCCTCTGGATTTGATGCGCCGGTAGAAGTTCCCGAGCTGCTCTTTGGATCCGTGAAGCGTGCCGGCTGCTACTCTGAATATTTGGCCGACCTGGCTGTGGCGTTTAGGGAGGCGGCTAGACAGCACCTTGCCTCCGGATATTTTGGTGTCGGGGGCAAGATCGCACCATGAGCAGAACTGGTCGCTTGTTTCAAATTTGGAGATGAAGTCCGGGCCGAGCTCTGACATCAGGGCGAGCAGAGTTCCTGAGCTGAATCCGGGAATTTTCATGAGGTTCACGTCCCATAAGAGGTAGCAGAATCGCTCTATGTCCATATACACTTTGGCTGTGCTGTCGTTCTGCTTTTTGTTGGCTCGCTGGAGTTTTGTGTCGTCAGTCTTCTCAAGTTTCAGTACCATTTCCTGCAGCATTGCCTCCAATTCGGAATCCAAATCGGCTATATCTGATTTCGCCATCAGGTAGCGATTGTATTCTGTCTTGACGATGAGGAGGAGTCCGCGGTCCCAGTCTCCCTCCAGGGATTTGGCTATTTCCTCCTTGGATTTCTTGCAGCGGCTGCTCGCAAGGGCTGCAAGCTTGTGCGGGTCGCGTTCGCCGGCGATTATAGCCTCGATTATGGCTCTGCCGGTTTTGCCCGTAAGGTTGCTTATAGCCACGGAGAGTTTGATGTTCATCTGCGTCAGAGCCTTGTGTATGCGGTTGACGGAGGTCGTCGAGTCTTCCACCAGCGACTTGCGCTCACGATATATATTGCGCATCGTTCTGATTTGGTTTTCCACTTGATGGCAGGGCCTGAGCAACCCTAAGGTGTGTAGACTCCTGAGCCTTTCTGCGTCATTCGCGTCAGTTTTGTGTACCCTGTAGCTCTTGATGCTCGCGGCATCGGTGAGCAGGACATCGATGCCGTAAGACTGCAGCATCTTGTACAGTCCTACCCAATAAACGCCCGTTGACTCCATGGCCACAGTGTCTATGCGGCATTTGACAAGCCATT
>JABUUQ010000001.1:27446-29452 GCA_021443125.1 Bacteroidales bacterium | reverse complement strand
GATAAAGGCTATCTTTTTAAATCTCTATATAGAAAATATGTAAAAGAAAAAGAAGATCACCACATAACTAAAAGTGGTGTCAATGATTATCTAGCTTATTTAAAAGATCTTCTTAATATAGATTATCCAATTGCTTCTCACTCACTTAGAAAAACATGGGGATATACAGTTTATAAAAAAACACATAATATCGCCCTTGTGATGAAAGCACTTAATCATACAAGTGAAGCTGTAACATTACGATATATAGGAATTGAGCAAGAGCAACTAGATAATACTTATTTAAATTTTGAAATTTAAAAAGGATATGTTTCCATATCCTTAGATTTTTAAAGTGTATTACAAGTTGTAACACACTTTATTAATATTTTGTTAGATAATAAATTGGGAAGCCATTTTCATTAAAACTGGTGTTCCAAACCCTAAAATTAAAGATTTCAAACATAAAAAACCATATGATTTTAAGTATTCATTTTTTGCTAGAAAAGATATTTTTGGATTTGGTAATTTTATTCTATATAAGATAATTAATAAATAAAATAATAAGATTCCAAAAAAGAACGAAAGAAAGTAAAAAAATCTAATAACATATTTTGCCATATTAAGAAGTTGATCTATAAAAACTACATCTACTAAAGATCTCAAAGAAGTTGCTCCATTTTTTATATAAAAGCATATTACTAAAGCTAAAATTCCAGATATAAAAATCCCTTTTCCTATTTTATCTTCCAGTGATTTCTCTATTATCCCTTTAGCTTCTTTTCTATCCTCTTCACTAAATTTATTATAATCTTTATCTAATTCTTTCATTGTTGTCATAAACCCATAAAATATAACTGCTAAAATAAATATCATAATTTCATTAAAATCTAAATTTAGCATTTTTAGCATTTATTCCTCCTTTATACTTTTTCATTTACTCTCTACTTTTTATAGATATACAGCTAAACCTATAATAAAATTTACCCATACAAAATGATAAAGTTGACATTCTATCTCATACTTTGTCCATAATCTTAATAAACAAGAATTAATTGTAAAAAATATAATTAACCCTGCTAGAAAGTATCTTTTATCCATTTTTTATTCACTCCTTAAAGTGTATTACAAATTGTAATACACTTTATTTTGTTCTATATTTCTCTAAAAATTCTAAAATTGCTAGAGATAGTAACTCAATTGTATTAAATTTCCCTTTAGCTTCTTTTACAAACTCCTGAAATTCCACCCATACGTTTTCTACAATTCTAACAGAACTTTGTTTTGTTACATAATTTTCTCCTGTTAATCTTTCAGGCAATTGTTTAGGAAGTGCTATTATTTCTATAATATCATCTGTATTACAACTTGTATTACTATTTTGATCTTCTCCTTTATTTTCTATTAAATTACCTACAGATTGACTTTGTTGCTCATTAAGAAGCAAACTTAACCCTTTGAAAAAATCATCTTTTGTTAAAATCTCTTTTTGCTCTACTAATTCATTTTCTTTCTCTTTATAATTGTTTATGTGTAATTGGTAAGCTCTTAATATTTTCCTACCTTCGTATTCACAAAGGCTCTTAAGATTATATTTTTTCCCCAGTCCTAATTTTTCTCTTATTGCTAAAAAGCTCTCATCTGCTATTAACATATCTAATAAGTCTTTTCTTTGTTCATCACTTAATTTAACCATTAATTTTTCCCCCTTTTAATTTTTCTTTTGCTATTCCTAAAGCTACTCCTATAGTTATCGCATTTTCTAATTTGTCTACTATAAAACTAATATCCAATTCTTTAAAGTAGCAACATATTGTTCCATCAGCCAGTACATTATATTTCATAAAAACCTCCTATTTTTTATTGAAATATGATATACTATAATTGCGGTTATGGAGTATATCATACTTCATTTATTACAGCCTCTTTTTTAGAGGCTTTTTTATTGTAATACAACTTGTATTACAATTTATTTTACTCTTTATTTTCTCTTATGTCAACGCTTTTTTTACTTTTTTCTTTACTTT
>JABUUQ010000001.1:0-27284 GCA_021443125.1 Bacteroidales bacterium | reverse complement strand
CAAGGCTTAGACTATGCTATAAAACATTTAAAATTTAGAGATAATATTTTAGAATTAAATCAGAAATTAGAAAATCTAATATCTACTTATCTAATAAAAAATATTAATAAATAATGACTATAAAAGGGATATGTAAACATATCCCTTTCTATTATACATTGTGTATTACAACTTGTATTACATTTAATTTATTATTTTCTCACTTCATAATCAGCATATCCCATCTGTCCATCTTTTCGTATCCATCTAACAATACAATCCCCATATTTTTCTCGTGCATAATCTTTCGCTTCTCCTAATGTTGAAAAAAATACAGTTTCTTTTAAACTTTCACTATCAGTTCCATCTAAATAATCTGGAATACCTCTTTCTTCAGTTTGATAAATTTCAAATTGTTTCATAATTCACCTCTTTAATGCTAGATACCTATTGTTATATTACAACTTGTATTACAATTATTTTACTATTTATTAACTTTTTCCGCTAAAGCTTTACCAGCTTTAAATTTTACAACCTTTTTCGCTGGAACTTGCATTTTTTCCCCAGTTTGTGGATTTCTAGTTTCTCTTGCTGAACGATCAGCAACTTCAAATTTTCCAAAACCTAAAAAAGTGATATCTTCTCCTTTTAATAGCCCTTCTTCAATAACATCTAAAAAAGCTATTGCTTTTCTTTCTGCGTCTGCTTTTGTAGTAAATCCTCCTTTTGTAAAATACAACTCAATAAATTCTTTTTTAGTCATTTTTTCCTCCTTATTTTTTTGTATTACAAGTTGTAATACAGTTTATTTTGTACCATATATTAAGCCAAATATCCCAGCAACAATATAGAGAAAACCTATAAGTTGAAAAATATTTTTGACAGATTTACTTCTTATCTTTTTATCAAAAATAAAAAATAATACTCCAAAACAAATACAGAATAATGCTCTTAACATAAGTCCTCTCTTTCACTCTTCCTTTTTGTATTACAAAGTGTAATACAGTTTTTTTATTCCTTTATAAACCTAAATCCAGCAATAGTTAATACATATCTATTATTTTCTTTTGTGAAAATAAGTTCTTTTTCAATTCTTAATACTTGCCAAAGACTTGTAGCCTGTTTATTTTCATCGCCTGTCATTTTTGTATCCCAAAAATTTGCTACATAAAATTCTTGAAACTCTCCTGCTTTTCCTTTTATTGTTTCTAATTTAGCATTTAACTCTATATTAGCACTTGCTCTCTCTTTCACTATTTTACCTATTACATCATCTGTTTCAACAACTTCATTATCATTTCTTTCTATTTTTAAAATATACCTATCTCCTTTTTTAGCCAAAGTTGCAAAACCTTCTATAGTACCATCATCTATTATATTTCCTTTTTCAGTTATTTTGGCAGTAGCACTTACAGCTTTATATTTTCCCAGATATTGTTTTGGAATTTGATTTTTTTCTCCGCCACACCCTCCTAAAATCAATAAAAACCCAACAAATAATGGTCTTAATAATTTTTTCATAAAATCCTCCTTGATTTTTCTTTAAATTTCCATTATCATAAAGTTAGTTATATTTGTTTTTTTATTTTTTTAAAGCATTGTGCCATCAATGCTTTTTTCTTTTTTTTCTTTTTCTTGATCCATTTCTTTTTTATATTCTGCTAAAGTCAATTTATACAGCATATTATTATTTCTCTTCATAGTCTCAAAAAATCCTTTATCTATGTTCATTTTATTTACTGCATAGCTTATTATTTCAATTTCCATTGCTAATATTTCATCACTAACTTTAGGAATTTCTTTTTCTTTTTTCTTCTTTGTTGGTTCCCCTACTTTACTATCTTTAATGTTTTTTTCTGTAACTTCTGCTTGTTCAATTACTTTTTGTAAATATTTAAGAGCTATAAAGTCTTTATTTATAACTTCATAGGCTCTATTAAGTCCAGCTATTAATTGAGCTTCATTCATACTTCCCAGTAAAATTTGTACAGTTCCATCATTTAAAGTCTTTGATTTTGCTATATAAATATTTCTTTTAGCTTTGGCAATAGCTTTTTCCAGTTCAGGAGATACAGTTAATGTTTTTTTATCAATTTTAAATATATATCCCTTAACTTTACTTCTTCCCCTCTGCTGTGCTTCATATTCCTTTTCTGTAGAAATAACTATGTCTGTATGTTCATTTATTTCTTTCAACATTGGAAAAATTACCTTTTTATCAAGATTTCTATCCTCTAAATATTTTTTACCATACAAACTACTTAATTCATCAGCACTTAAATAAAATTTCTTTTTAAACATTTCAGCTTTAGCCCTTATATAAAATAATACTGAATATTTACTTTTTAATTTTTCTATATTTTCTAAATCATATTTACAAAAATTTTTCTCTAAATTACTGATTAATGGTAAAAAATCAGGAGTATAGCTAAGTTCTACTACCTTATTATCTAAATCAAAATATAATTTTGAAAAGATATGATATACTACATATCTATTTTTTTCTGGATCTTTTATTAATATTTCTCTTTTTCCTAATCTTCTTATCAAAGTTTCAAATACTGAATAATTATCTCTTTCCATATTTACAAATCTTTTTATATCTTTAGCCTCTAAAAAAACTTTAGGTTGAGGATCCTTTGAATATTCAGCAATCAATTTTAATAAAAGTTTCAATTCCCTTAATTCAAATTCTTCAAATTTTCCATAAGATAATTTGTTTTGATGAATTACAATATCTTTTTTTTCATTTTCTCTCATTTTCTCTCCTCTCAATGTCTACTTTTTTATGGTATCTTTTTTTTTTAACATAGTCAAATTTTATTTTTTTTTGTATTACAACTTGTAATACATTACCTAAAATTTTAAAAATAAAATTACAAATTTAATTTCAAGAATAACTTATAAAAAATTCTATATTTTATTTTTTATTATTGTATATATACAATTATATTTATAAATTCCTATAATACATAATTTATATGAAATAATAAACTTTTTTTTTATTCAATTATCCTCTTAAAAAATTTATAAAAATTATTTTGCAGTTTTTAGTACTCATTAATATTTTATTTTGCAGTTTTTGGTACGCTTTATTATTCCATTTTGCAGTTTTTAGTACTCATTAATGCAGTTTTTGGTACGCTTTATTATTCCATTTTGCAGTTTTTAGTACTCATTAATATATTTAAAACTATCTCTATATAAGCATTTTGAGTATGCTCTAAAAAGAATAATTAAATAAGATAAAAAGAATTCTTTTTAAATAAGAATAAGATTTTTTTTCTTATTTTTTTTAAAATTAATTTTTATATAAGATTACATAATTTCTTAAATATTCAAATTGACTATAGGTTAAATCTTCAATTAACTTTTTTTTAAATTTTTGTTGCATTTCCCAAACAATATCAACTTTTTTCTCTTGAGCTAATTCAAATAAAGCTAAAATATCAGCTGTTGTAAAAGTTTTTTCTTCCTGATGATAATTATCTATTTTCTTTTTTTTCACTTTTCTATTTTCAAGTTCTTCACTTCCAGCTTTAAAAAAAAGATCTATTAAATCATTTCTGTCTTTTGGATAGTTTAATAAATATCCAAGTAAAACAGAGGCTTCTAAATGATCTAATTTAGCAATTTCAAAAAGTGCTCCAAGTTTAATTAAGCGATGAGCTCTTTCTTTTCTTTGTTTTTCTGTCATACGAGCTTGTTCAATTCTCATTTGACGGTCATTTCGTTTAATTTTATCTTCTAATTTTCTTTTTTTATTTAATAAATCCATGTAACACCTCTTTTTAAACGCTTTGAGGCTTTGCAAAATCAATTTTAACCGATTTTTTAAACTTGATTCAATAAATCCATATCAAATTTTTCCCCTACCCTTAAAATTGATTTTACGCCTTCATAGCCTCATTTATAATTCTAAGTCATATTCTTGTAATTTTTCTCTTTCTTTTTCCCTTTGTTTTCTTCTTTCTTCCTCTTCATCAAAAAGATTTCGAGAATGACTACTATAATCTGTACCCTTATAATTCTGGAATAAATTTAAAGTATTAGCTTTAGCTTTAAATTTTTCAAAGCTATAAGGATAAACTTCTTCTCTTAGCTTGTAAATAGTAGATTTTTTAACAGTAAATTCAAACTTAATATTTTTTTGTTTTCCAATTTGTTTTTTGATGTTTCCAAGTGTTTTTGCTCTATGATTTTCTAATGATTTTAGAGTTTCTTTAAATACTTTTGGATCAATTTCTTTTAGCATAGTTTTATATTTTTCTTTCAAATCTTCTTTTTGTTTTTCCAACTTGTTGATTTCTCCATTTAAAATTAATACTTTTGGATTTAATCTACTTAAAGAATTCTTTACTGTTTCAAGGTCTTTTATTTGCTTTTCTAAAGTGCCGTATTCTTTTAGGACTTTATTATATTCTCCTTTAGTAATTTTGTTATAAGCAAGATTTTTTAAATTAGCATGGCTTAAGTTTTCTTTAAGTATTTCATGAATTTTCTCTAAGCGTGAAAGTTCATGAGTAGCTATTTCAATTTGATCTTTATATTTTGCATATTTAGAATTAAAAACCTCTTTAACATCTTGTGTTTTTGGCTCTGCTAGATATAATTTATAAAATTGAATTTCTTGTAACATGATAAATCTTTCATCTAAAAGTTTTTCTCGTCTTGTATTTAGTTTATTTTCCATACTTTTTTCAATTTTCATAAGTTTAGAATGTGATTTACCAAGATACTTATTTAATTGATTTTCTTTCGATCTTAATACTTCTAATTTTTCTTTTAAGTTTGCATATTCTTCATGTTTTTTTATTAATAAATCTTTTCTATCATCATACATTCCTCCATTTATATTTCTAGCAATGGAATTCATGTTGTCAATACAACGATTTAATTCTTCTGTAGTTTTTCTATATTCGCCTTTTGTTAAGATATTTTTTGCTGTTTCTTTTAAATTATCTCCATCAAGCTGTTTTTCTGTTCGAGATAAATTTTTAGTTAAAACTTTTAAGTTATAATCAAGATCTACCAACTTTTCAAGTGATGAGCCGAATTTATTATTTAGAGTAACTTTATCAATAGCAATTTTATTAATATCTGCCTGTTGATATAAGTTTTCTCTTACTGTTCTTAAATGATCTTTTTCAGATTGTATATGTGTTAATTTTTCATTTAATTCTACTTTCTTTTCAGCAGTTAATTTATTTAAAATATCAGGATTTATTGTTTTAACAATAACATCTATTTTTTCTTGAATATCGGCTACCTTGGAAGTATAATGTTTCATTTTTTCTTCTTCTGCTTCTTCTGCATTTTCCAAAGAATTTAATTTATCTATATAAAAATCTTGTTCCTTATGTAATTTTTCAAATCCAGTATGAATACTTTCTATTGCTGATACCTGAACATTAGATAAAGATGAAGCTGTTTTTATCATTTGTATTTCTTTTTCTAGCTTTAAAAGTTCTTGTTCTACTTCAATAAAAGAATTAAACTTTTTATCAATGAATTCTTGTGGTTGATTTATACTAGCCAACTTTTCTTGTATTGAATTTAATTCTATTTTCTTCTCATTGACTTTTTCTCTTGAAGTGATAATTTGCTCATATTCTTTTTCAAGTCTGTATTTAACTTCTTTAGCTTTTAAATATTTTTTATATTGTTTTTCTTCACTACGATTAAGAGGAATATCAGCAGACACTTTTTTTAATATTTGCATTTGACAATTGATAGCTTTTCTTTTCAAAAGTTTTGCCTTGTCATAGTCTTTTTCTAAAAGTGCATTTTGATATTGTTCTTTTAAAGAAAGTCTGCTTACTGGTTCAATGTCATGTTCTATTAAATGCTTATTTAAAGTTTGTTCCCATGATAATCTAATTTCTTCTACAGTTTTTTTATTGTTAGAATCCCATTTAGGATTTTTAGCACACCCTCCCAAATGAGGATTTTTTGTATTAGCCTTTTTAAAAAATAACTCATTGTTTCTCTCAACTCCATCAAGTTCTCTAGTAGAAAACATTATGTGAGCATGAATATTTTGTCTTATTCCTTTTTCAATTTCTTTGTCATGGATAACAGCAGAATAATAGTAGTTTTTTCCAAGTTCTTTTTTTAGAAATTCTTCTAAAATTTCTTGATTTTTTTCTAAAGAAAATTCATTTGGAAGAGCAACTTTTATTTCTTTATAAACTGCTCTATTAGCCCCTTCGTGTTCATCAGCATTCTGAAAAAAATTTTCTCCATCAGCAGAAGCCCATTCTGGCATATGTTCAGTTTTGTATGCAACTTCATTTTCTTTATAGCTGTATTTTCCTAAACCGTGAATATATTGATAGTGTGGAATACCACTACCAACTTTACCATGACTTAATCTACAAAAATAAATTGCCAAGATTTAGCCTCCTAAAATTTTTTTATCAAGTCCAAGATTGGGCGGTCAGCTATAAGCTGATGATTGGTTGACGTTGACAAAGTCAACACCCTTTAGGGTTGAGCATTGCGACATTTTTTCTGAAAGAAAAAATCACGTTGGGTATCTCGGTACGAGATACCCTTAAACGTGCCCTCTATAATTTTTAAAAAAATTAAGAGGGATATTCATGTCTTTTTGAATAAAGCCTCTTTTTCTAAATTTTTGCTATTTTTTATAGATAGCAACTTGTAAAATTACCTACTATTAAACTTTTCTTAGTTAATTATATACTAAGTTAAAATAAAAATCAACTATAAAATGGTTGTTTTTTTTTTTTTTTGTTTTATAATGGGATACAACAAATTTAAAAGGAGGTTTTTCAAATGAAAAACAGAAAAAATTTTTTCAAAACTCTGTTACTAGGAGGAATAATTAAAAGTACAACAGCAGTAGCGAGTACATCTGGAAAGGGGCTAGTTTGGGAAGAGAACACAAATGACTTATCTAAGTCAATTTCTGGTCCAGTTGCACTTGGAGTTGGAACAATAGCGATTGTTATAACCGCTTTGACTTGGGCTATGTCTGATGGACATGGGGCTGGAATGAGTAGAGGCTTAAAAATTGTTATAGCTTTAGGGATAGCTTTTGGAGCAACTGGAATAATTACAGCATTTTATAAATTTACAAGTTCAGCAGTCTTTATATAGGAGTTGATTATGAGTAGATATGAAAATGCAAAGAGAGAACATGAAGATTTATACGCTCGTCAAGCTAAAGCTCTTCATTCATGGAAAATGGCATTTTTTGCCTCAATGGTTTTAACAATTTGTTCCTTTTCAATAGCTGGATATTTAACTACTAGAAGTAATCTTATACCTTATGTAATAGAGGTTGATGAAACAGGGAATGCAAAGGGAATAAATCAAGCAAGTTTAAAAAAATATATTCCTACAGAAAATGAAAGAGAATATTTCTTAAGAGAATTTTTAAAAAGGGCTAGAACACTTTCTAGTGATGTTGATGTAGTTAATGCTTCTTTTACAACAAATAGATTTTTTTTAAAACCAAGATCATTAAAAAAATATTTACAAATGATTGAAAATGAAAAAATAAATGATTTGATAAATGAAAACTATACCCGTGATATGCAAATACAAAGTTTAGTAAAAATGGCTAATACAGAAAATTCTTATCAGATTAGATGGAATGAAACATTAATTGATGGAATAGGGGAAATAGTACAAAGAAGAAATTATACAGGAATATTTACAATTACAGTTGAAGTTCCTGAAACATTAGCTGACTTAGAAAACAATCCATTGGGAATTAAAATTTTAGACTTTTCATTAACTGTGGAAAAGTAGAAGTTCCCTTATGATGGCTTTCTCGCTTACAGCGAACGGACTACTTACCTTTTTATTATTTTTAATATAATCAGTCCTGAAATCCAAGAGAAAAATGATTAACGACTTCGTCGTTGGTTTAGGGTGGGTTGCTGGGAGGGAAAAATATTTTTACTTGAACATCTAAATATAAAATTTTTAAGGAGATAGAGAATTATGAAAAAATATTTCACATTTATTTTTTTGGTTATGTCGTTAGCTTCTTATGCAGAAGTTGAAGAAATTTTGATGGATAAAATATATCCATCAGAAAATGCAGTTATTCTTTCAGGAGAAAAAGAAGCAAAGAAAAATGTTACAACAACATTTTTCTATGAAGAGGATAAAATTTATAACATTTATTGCCGTGTAAACAACACTACAACTTTGTTATTAAGTCCTGATGAGCAAGTTACTTCTGTTAATGCGGGAGATACTGCAAGATGGAGAATAAGAGAAGTAAATACAGGATCATCTGATGGGGAAAGAAGTGCAATTATTATAAAACCTATCAGTTTTAATGAAGAAAAAATGGTAAAGACTAATATTTCAATTTTTACTAATAAAAGAATTTATAACATTAATGTAACAAGTGCCAGAGAATGGTATAACCCAATGGTTAAATGGTTATATCCTAAAGAAATTGAATTAGCAGAAAGAACAAAAAGAAATAGTGAAGAAGAAATGACTTTGACTGATCCAAGCAAATTAAATTATTCTTATACTGTTAGTACTAAAAAATATGATTTTGTACCATCAACTATATTTGATGATGGCAAAAAAACATTTCTTGTTATGAAGTCAAATTTACAAGAGCTTCCAGCGTTATTCATGAAAGAAAATGGCAAACTTTTAACTGTTAATTATAGAGTAAAAGGAAATTATTTGATAGTTGATAGAACTTTTCAAGAAGGAGCACTTCAACTTGGAAAGAAGAGAGTTATTTTCAAGAGAAAGGGTGTTTAATTTATGGGAATAGAAACAGGAGATACACCAAAAGTAGCAAGTCAGATAAAAAAGCAAATCATATATGCTGGTTCTTTATTAGTTTTTTTAATTTTTATACTTGCAATTGCAAATGCTTTATATCAGAGAGAAGATAATAATACAAAAAAAGAAGTAAAGAAAGAGCAACAACATGAAAATTTAACAAGTGAAGAACTGCCTATAACAGATCAATATTTTATTAAAACAGAAAAGAAACCTGTAAAGCAAGAAACAACAATTACTGAACAACCAGTAAGTAATAATGTAATTGTTGATAATGGAAATTATAATGGCTTTGATGAAAGAGCGGAATTATTAAGAGCTTATTATACAAAACTTATTCAGGATGAAGAACAAGCTAGGACTTCAAATCTTGAATTTGCAAGAAATACTTCAACAAATGAAACAGCTTCAACTGCTAGAGGGGAAAATTATCAAGGAGCAGGACAATATATTTCTCCATCAATGCCCTCTAATGAATATATGGCACAAAATATGCAGAAAGAAAAAAAAGATTTTATAGAAAATAGCAAGACAGGAAATTTTTATAATCCATTTACAGAAGCTAATCCTATTTCTCCATATGAAGTTATGGCGGGAACAATGATACCAGCTATTCTTGTAACTGGAATTAATTCCGATTTACCCTCTGAATCTGTGGCAGTAGTAAGAGAAGATGTATATGATACAGTAACAGGGAATGTTTTATTAATTCCTAAAGGGACTAGGGTTATAGGAGAATATGACAGTGGTATTTCTTATGGCCAAGATAGATTATTAATTGTTTGGAAAAGACTTATTTTTCCTAATGGGAAATATATTGGCTTAAGTAATATGAATGGAGTGGATCTTTCAGGGTATGCTGGATTTTCAGGAAAAGTCAACAACCATTTCTTTGATCTCTTAAAAGCTGTTGTTTTGTCATCAGCTATGGGGGCGGGAGGTGCAATCGTAACTGATAACGGAGAAGATGACTGGAGAACAGAAGCTGGAAGAGGAGCTGGAGAAGTAATATTAAATTTTGGAAATAAAATGGGAGATAGAATTTTAAATAGACAGCCAACCATTGAAATTCCACAAGGATATAGATTTAACATAACAGTTCGTTCAGATATTGTTCTAAGTCCTTATACAAAATAAAGTTTTAAAGAAATATTTTAATGTTTTTAATGGGATTTATTTTTTAAAAAATAATACTCATTTTAGGAGGAAAATGAATAAAAAAATTTTACAATTTTTTCTGATCCTTTTAATAGGCTTGACTTTATCTTTATGGATAACAACACAAATTTTTGCACATATAACTAATTATAACCCAGTATTAAAACCAGTTATAGGAAAGTTTTATTTTCCATACTCAATTATTGTTTGGATTTTTAAGTATAAAAAATCTGCTCCTAGATTAACAGACTTGTCACTTTTATTAATAGGAGTTTTCAATTCAATTTATAGCATATTTATATATGTTATTTTGTGTAAAAGAGGTCAAAAGGATACTCATGGAAGTGGAAGATATTCAAAACCTAGAGAATTAAAGAAAAAAGGATATCTTGATAGAAAAGTACCCCAAAAAGGAGAACTATATAAAGATGGGGTTATTTTAGGAAGAACAACAACATCAAAGACTATAATCGACAATGAAAAAACTCATATCTTAGTAGTTGCAAAAAGTAGATCAGGAAAAGGAACAGGAATTATATTACCAACTTTAGTTAATTGGAGAGGCTCGGTTATTTGTTTTGATATAAAGGGAGAAAACTTTAAAACAACATCTAAATATAGACAAGATTATTTTGGAAATAAAGTTTTAAGATTAGCTCCATATGACGCCTTGGGTGGAAGTAAGTACAATCCTTTAAAAGAAATAAGAATAAGAACACCTTATGAAGTTAGGGATTGTGAAATTATAGCTAATATTTTAACTCAACCTGAACGTGGAAAGTCAAGAGATCACTTTCATGTGTCTGCTAATACGGTTTTTGTATCTGTATTTCTACATTTGCTATATAAAGATGAAAATGCCTCTTTATCAGATGTTTATGAATTTATGACAAGCCCTAGTAAAACTCAGGAAGAAAAATTTAGTGATCTTTTAAAAGAACGTTATGAATCTGATAAAAATATTATTAGAAATATTTATGGAAATAAATATGAAGATGGAGTACACCCAACAATAGTTCAAGGAGCTACAGAAATGCTGGAAAAATCAAGTCGGGAAAGAAGTTCAGTTATTTCAACAGCTTTAAATAAATTGGCTATTTTTAAGGATCCTATCATCAAAAAAAATACTTCAAGTTCAGATTTCAGAATAAAAGATTTGATGGATAATGACAATCCTGTAAGTTTATATTTTTGTGCTCAACAAGAAGAGTTAGACGCCTTGGGGCTCTATATCCGTATATTTATAACTCAATTCATAGGAATATCAATGCGTAAAGAAAAACACAAACATAAATGTTTAATGATGTTAGATGAATTTCCAGCTTATGGAAAAATAGAATTAATGGATATAGCACTTGGATTTGTGGCAAGTTACGGAATAAAAATGGTCTTAATAGCTCAAAATACGGAGCAGATAAAAGCAGTTTACGGACAAGTAAATTCAATTCGTCAGGGGTGTGCTAGTTCTGTTTTTTATGCTCCTACAGCTACAGACTATGAAACTTGTAAATTAATTTCTGATATGTTGGGAAGTAAAACTATTTACTATGATACTCAATCAGGAAAAAAATATGGTGGATTCTTTGATGGAAATGTAAATATAAATAAAAAATCACGTCGATTGATGGAGCCAGAAGAGGTTATTCCTCAACTTGGAGATGAAAATAGCATAATTATGCTTGGTGGTTGTTATCCTACATTTGGAAGAATAATTAAATATTATGAAGAGCCCTATTTAGATCAGAAAATTTTTAATTTGGAGGAAAGAGAAAATCCTAAAAATTGGGCTAATATAGATAAATTAAGGAGTTAAAAATGAATGAAAAAAGAAAAAAAATTTCTCTAGCAGAGAAAAGAAAAAAATTTTTAGAACAGCTAGAAAAAGTAGATAAAGAATGGGAGGAAAAAAAGAAAAGAGTTCTTGCAGTTGTTTTTAATGATTTATTGGAAGATGAGAATATTTATGAGATTCTAAATACAAATGGGAGAAAGAGAGAATTTAAAGATAAAATAAATGGAAAATTAAAAGAAATTATCCCAATCATCAATCAAGGAATAAAAGAGAAAGAGGAGGTTGATGATGAACGAACAGAAGGAAGAGAAACTAAAGCTAATTAAACTTAATTTAGGAAAAGAGCTTATAGGATTTATAGAAGATAAAGATGTAAATGAAATAGCAGTAAATGACAATCAAATGGTTTCTATCTGTACTTTCTCTAAAGGGTGGATAGATACCGAAAAAAAGATGGAAGAGGAAAAAACTTTATCAATAATTAGGCTTGTAGCAGATTATGAAGGAATAATAGTTAATGAGATAGCTCCTACTTTAGAAACGACTTTTCCAGATGGTAGCCGTTTTTCTGCTTCAATAAATCCAGTTAGTCCTCCCTCATTTAATTTAAGAAAACATTCTATTTTAATATTTTCTTTAGATGATTATATTAAACAAGGAAATATTTCAAAAGAAGAAAAAGAGATTATTTGTGAGTCAATTAGAAATAAAGAAAATATTCTTATAATTGGGGCGACAGGAAGCGGAAAAACTACATTTGCAAATGCTTGTATAGCTGAAATAGAAGCAACAAAAGAAAGATTATTGATAGCAGAGGATACTAAAGAAATACAATGCAAGTCACAAAATACTCTTAGATTATTGACTTCTCCAACTTTTCCAATGGTAAAAGTTATAGAACATTCTTTAAGAAGAACTCCTGAAAGATTGGTAGTTGGGGAGGTAAGAGGAAAAGAAGCTTTATACTTATTAACTGGGTGGAATTCAGGACATGGGGGTGGAGTTTGTACGATACATTCTCATACCGCTTTAAAAGGTCTTAGACAGTTGGAACAATATATCTTAAGAGAGTCTTTAAATCCTCAAAAAGAATTGATAGCTGATAATATAAATTTAATTATAGTATTAGAAAAAATTGGCAACAAAAGAAAAATAGTTGAAATAAAGAGAATGAAAGGACTTGATGAAAATAATAATTATATTTTAGATGATATAAAAAAATGAGAATATAGTGTATTACAACTTGTAATACAATTATAATTTTTCAGAAAGGAAGAGTAAAAGTGAAAAAGAAATGGGAGCCATTAATAACTATAAGTATATTTCTTATTTTTAATATATTTTTATTTAAATTTCTTAATACTCCATCAGAGGCTAAGGCTTTACATATATGTATTAGCAATCTTTTACTTGGTTTAATCATTATTATATGGAAACTTTAAGAAGGAGGTAAAAATGGAAGGATATCAAGTACCTGTTTGTAGAGCTTTGACGGTATATCCTACAATAGCAGGAATTCCAAGAGAAGCATTTATTATATTAGTTTCATTGACTTTCTTATTTTTAGTAATTTATAGAGCATTTTTTACCTTGCCAATATTTATTATACTATACCTCGTACTTAGAAAGGTATGTAAAAAAGATCCATTAATTATAAAAATAATTCTAAAATGTTATTTAAAACAAAGAAAATATTTTTATCCAGAATAAGAGGTGTAATGTGAGAGAATACGGAGATTTTAATAAAAAACTTTCTACATATATACCTTGGTTTCTTATGCTTAAAGAAGGACTAATTTTAAATAAAAATGGAACTCTTCAAAAAACGCTGGAAATCAGGGGTTATGACTTAGAAAATTGTACAGACGAAGAAATGAAAGTACATACAACAAAATTAAATAATGTTTTAAAAAGACTTGAAGGTGGATATGTTCTACATATAGATTCTATTAGAATGAAGTGTCAAAAATACCAAACAGGAAACTTTCCTGATCTTTTAGGGCAGATGATAGACAAAGAGAGAGAGGCTTTTTTTAACAAGGGGGATCATTACGAAACAAAGACATTTTTAACAATAACTTATACAGTACCTACAGATCAAGTTAAAAAAGTAGAAAAAATGATGATAGATTCAGATTTTCAAGCATATGAAAAAAATTATGTTGAAATCTTTTTGAAAGAATTTAAACATATAAAAGGGTTATTAAAAAGTGTATTTTTAGCTGTTGAAGAGCTAACAGAGGAAGAAACATTAACTTTTTTACATGATTGTGTAAGTGTAAAAAAACAAAAAGTAATTTTGCCTAAAACTCCAATTTTTTTATCAAATTATTTATGTGATAGTTTATTTGTAGGAGGTTTAAAACCTAAGTTAGATGATGAATATGTTAGGTGTATATCTATTTTAGGATTTCCTCATGTAACATATCCTTGTTTTTTTGATAAGTTAAATAAATTAGATATAGAGTATAGATGGCATACTAGATTTAAAGCTCTTGATAAATTAGAAGCTTTAGAGATATTGAATTCAAAATGGAAAAAATGGTTTTCAGGAAGATTTTCTTTATGGCAAATGATCCAAAAAGAAATAACACAAAGAGAGCCTACTAATCAGAATGAGGACGCTTTATTAAAAGCTGGGGAAGTAAAGGATCAGGAAATATTAACACAAGGGGATTATGTGTCACAAGGTTTTTATATAAACTTAATAGTTTTAAGAGATAAAGATATAAATGAAATTGAAAGAAAAGTAGAAGTTGTGACAAAGGTTATCCAAAATTTAGGATTTATAACAATTGATGAAAGCTATAATGCTGTTCATGCTTTTTTAGGTAGTATACCGGGGGATATATACCATAATTTAAGAGATGTGTCAATTTTAAATTCCTTGACTTTAAGTCATTTAATGCCATTTTCAGAGCCATGGGCTGGGGAAAGTTGGAATAAATATTTAAATGAGCCTCCACTTATCTATACTCAAACAACAGGATCAACTCCATTTAGAATAAATTTACATGGAGATAGTGGAGTAGCCCATACTTTGATTTTGGGAAGAACAGGGGCTGGAAAGTCTGTGCTTTTAGGGGATATAGCTTTTAATTGGCGGAAATATAAAAATTCAAAGACATTTATTTTTGATAAAGATAGATCTTCACTTGTTTTAACAAAAGCAGTTGGAGGAAAATTCTATGATATTGGGGAAGATAAATTATCTTTTCAGCCTTTACGTAATATTGATGAACTTCAAGAGTTGGAATGGGCGAATCAATTTATTTTAGATATTTTAGAACAAGAAAACATTGTATTAGACGCTAATATAAAAAAAGTAGTTTGGGAAACATTGACATTATTAGCAAAAGATCCAATTGATGTTAGGACAATGACGGCTTTTGTTTCTTATTGTAACTTACAACAAGTAAAAGACGCTTTAAACAATTATACAAAGGGGGGAGCTCTTGGAAGATATTTTGATTCTAATAATGATGATTTAGATATTTCAGATTGGGTTGTTTTTGAAATGGCGAAAGTAATTGATAATAGACAAGCTATTGGTCCATTACTTTCGTATTTATTCCGTAAAATTTATAAAACACTTGATGGAATACACCCTGTAATTGTTTTACTTGATGAATGTTGGTTATTTCTTGCAAATGAAGCATTTAGAGAAAAAATAAAAGACTGGTTAAAAACATTCAGGAAGAAAAAAGCAGGAGTTATTTTTGCAACACAAGAACTTTCTGATATAACAAAATCTGTCTTAAAAGATACAATTTTAAATGCTTGTGAAACAAAAATTTTCTTGGCAAATAAAAAAGCAAATAACCAAGACGCAGATTTATATAGAGAATTTGGACTTAATACAAAGGAACTCAATATAATTACAGACGCAACAGAAAGAAAAGATTATTATTTTAAATCAAATAAAGGATCAAGGTTATTTGATTTGAGTTTAGGAAAAATTGAAATAGCTTTTATAGCTTCAACGGACTTAGAAAGTCAAAGCGAAGCTCTTAAACTTTCAGAAAAAGTGGAATCAGCAGATGAATTTTGTAAAGAATGGCTCAAATACAAAGATATTAAAGGTAATATAGAGGAGGTTTTGAAATGAAAAAGATATTAATATTTTTATTGATTTTAACTACATATACATATTCAGCAAGAATAGTTTATGATCCTAAAAATCATGAAACAAATATTTTAGCCAAAATAGAAGCAGTAAAGCAAACAATCGAACAAGTTGAACAAACTAAGAATCAGATAGAACAATTAAAAAATCAATATCAGCAGTTAGCCAATGAGGCTAAAAACTTACAGCAAATAGGAAAAGACTTAAGTTCTGGAAATATAACATTTATAAAAAGAGGACTTGAGAGAATTATAGATTTTGACGCTCAAACAAAATCAGTTTTTTTTAAAACAGAGGATTTTTTAAAGGATTTTGGAATTTTGTATAGAACTTCGGATCAAATAAGTGATGTTTATAAAATAGGACTAGATGAGGGAATTGAAGCTAATAAAAAAGAAATAGAAAGAGTTAGAAAAGAAACTCGAAATGTAATTTTTGACGCTATGAATGAAGCTAGTTATAACCCTACACTAAATGATAAAAGAAATTTAGAGATATTAATAGAAAAAGCTTCTACAACAGAGGGAGCTTTAGAAGCTTTAACAGTAGCAAATCATATTTTGGGACAGATGGCAACAAGTCTTGTTGAAATAAAAAATATACTTGGAAAATCTGTGGTTGTGGCAAGTGCAGTTAGTGAAGAAATAAGACAAGAAAAAGCTGTAACTGATGCAAGTGCAGATGAAGCATTAAAGGCTTATCGTTTGGAATTTGATGATCGTTTTGAAAAAGCACTAATTAAGCAAAAAGAAGCAAAGAAAAAAATAAATGCTAGTTGGGGGGGAATATAGTTGACTAATGAAATTTTAAAAGACATTATAGATTTCTTAACCAAAGCATTAAAGTATTTTCAGCCTTTTGCTCTTAGTATGGGGGCAATGTTAGCTGTTATTGATATTGTCTACACTTTTATGTGGGGAGAAGTTGACGCTTTTAAAACTTTAGTTGCTAAAATGCTAAGATATAGTTTCTTTTTCTGGCTTATATTAGAATATAAAACTATTGTGATGAATTGGTTTATAAATGGAGCGATTCAACTTGGAAACTATGCTGTTGGAAATACTTCAATTGATTTATTAGTAAGTCCTTTTAAATTCTTTTTTGATTTTTTAATTGTATTAGCTCCATTTGTTGGAGGTGGTGGAGTAGGAATGGTAGTTTTAGATAAAATAGGAATAGAAAGCGTTCCTGTTATTTTAGGATTAGTAATACTAGGAATGCTAACAGCTGTAATAATGCTATCTTTAGAAATAATTTTAGTTGTTGTTGAGTATTATTTAATGGCAGTTTGTGGAATTCTTTTACTTCCATTTGGAATGTTTTCTGAAACAAAAAGTTTTGCTATGAGAGCACTATCAGGGTTGTTTGCTCAATCTTTTAAAATTATTATGTTTATTATGGTTTTAAATTTTTTAGAAGATAGATGGAATCAACTTTTTATTGAAGCACTAACTTTTGATTTTATAGCTTTAACTTCTGTTTTATTTCAGTTATTAATATTGTTTATGCTTTTGAAGAGAGTAAACGCAATATCAAGTGCTTTAATAAGTGGTAGTAGTGTTAGTTCAGGAGCTCCAAGTGTGGCAATGGCTGGACTTACAGCAATGGCATTTAATAAAGCAGGAGGAATATTAAAAGATTCATATAGCAAGGCTGGGGGATTTTCAGGAATGAAAGATAGATTTTCAAGTTCTTCTGGTGGAAATAATACTGTTTCTGCATATATAGGGGCAACAGGAGGATCAAATGAAAAATAAACATAAACTTTTCTTAAGAAGAGTTTTAATTCTTGGGATCTTTAGTGGTCTTTTAATACTAGGAAGTAATTTTTTTACAATTAATCTTACTCCTAGTTTACCAAGAGGAATTTACTTTATGAGAAATTATAAAACGTTAAATAAAGGGGATATAGTTCTTTTTGAAGTTCCAGCACAAGCAAAAGTTAAAAATTATATTCCAAGATTTTGTAAAGCAATGTTAAAAGAAATAGGAGCTTTAGAAAATGACAAGGTGGAAATCAAAGAAGATAGTCTTTATATTAATGGATTTCTATATGGAAAAATACAAAAGGCAGATAGTGAGGGGTATAAGTTTCCTGAATTAACAGTAGAGAAATTACAGCCACAAAAAGGGGAATTTTTACCTCTAGCACCTCATGAAAAGAGCTGGGATGGGAGATATTGGGGAACACTTCCATTGAATATTATTCAGAAAAAAGCAAAATTAATTTATCCTTTCTAAAATTGATTTTAAGCGTATTTAATAGGAAAAGGATATTTTATACTAGAAAGAGGATTGAAACTATTTAAATTTGATTTTATGCAGTTTGGAATATACCTTTTGAGTGTTTTTAGAAATTTTATGTTTCTCAAAGAGAAATATGAAATTTCTGAAAACGCAATATAGGGGGTCTGGGGCATACACCCCAGAATTAAAAAGGAGTATAAATGTTTGAAAATTTTGTAGGAATAAAAAAAATTTTATATTTAATAGGGCTATTATTATTTTTAGGTTGTATGATTGCTTTATTTTGTTTTGGATCTTCTTTTATTAGAGCTACAATATGTATTTTTTATTTACTTTTACTTTTAATATTAAAAATACGTGAAAAAAAGGAAGAAAAACAGCACGGTATGCCACTTTCTACTATAAAGTATTTAAAAAGATGTTTTCCTGAATATTTAGTAGAAGATTTTTTAAAAGAATTTTTAACTTTGAGTAAAAGAGATAAAAAATATTGTTTAAATAAAATTTCTTTATATGACACTTTTATAATTCCAAAATCAAACAGAGTTAAATTAGGAAATTTTATTAAAAAAATAAGAGAAGAAATGAAAATGGACTGTCAAGAACTGGCTGAAAAGGCGAAAATTGACAAGGGAGAGATTCAAGCTTTGGAATATGCAATGATCTCTAAATTAAATTATTATAATTTGGAGCAAATTGCAGAAGCAATGCATACAGATTATATTATTTTATATCGTTTATGCGGAATTCATGAAGCTAAACGATATTCTGCTAAGACACTAATTAAAAAAAATGAAAATTTAGATAAAATAATTAAAAAACTATTTGTTAAGACTGAATTAAACTATGATTAAAGGAGAGATTTATGAAAAAAACTTTTATTATATTAACAGCTTTATCATCATTAAATATTTATGCTTATGATTTGGGGGTAGGACTTCCAGAAGTTGAAAAAGAAAAAGGAGTATCAGGAATTTCTGTTGAACTTAATTATAAGAATATAAATTCTGAAAAATCGCCAGTTGATAATATAAAAAATATCTATAGACTATTACAAAATAATAATGACATATTATTTGAAACTTTGAAAAACGATAATCTAGAAACTGATTATCTTTTTAAAATTAATGCTGGATATTTGAATGGAAGAGATTTAAAAAGTCCGAATGTATCTGTAGTTTTAGGTACTTCTTTAGATGAAGAAAATAGAATAGGTATGGCATTTACTTATAATGATTTTGAAAATAAATATGCTGGACTTAAATATGATGGAAAGGGGTATCATTTCAGCTTATTTCATAGTCAAAAAGAAGATAATAAAAATTTTCAAACAATTGCTTATGTTGGATCCGCAGATGAGAAAGAGAAAAATGATGAAAAAAGAGATAATACTTATTGGGGAGTTCATACTAGATATGAGCATATTGAAGAGATATACAATGAGCTTTATAAAGGATATAGAATTGATATTGAGGGAAAACAGTTAAGGACTAAAGAAAAAGAGCTAAAGAAAACAAATGATAGTGTAAAGGCTGGAATTAAAGGAATAGCTAAAAAAGAAATTGAAGTAGCAAACGATCACAAAGTAAGTATTGAATTGTTAGCTGGATATGAAAGAGAATTTATGGAAGAAAGAATATATAAAGATAGAATGAAAGATGATTTTAAGGATAGTTTAACAATTGAAATAAAAGGAAGCTATGATGTGGCTGAAATTATAACAACTTATGTTTCTTTACAAGGTAGAAAATCTTTAAATACTTCTAATACTGAAAGTATGATTACAGCGGGAATTCAATATAAATTCTAATGGCTATATTTATTTATGATAAAAAATTTTTATTGGCTAACTTAAGAATATACTCTAAAAGTTTATCACGAGTTATTTCTTTAAAAGATAATACAGTAGATTATCAGGAACTTATGAATTATTTAGAGAGAATAAATAAAAAGAATAGCTTTTCTAAGAAATTGAGAATATTAAAAAAAGAAAACTCTAACTTGGATATAGATATAGCTTTAGAGATAAAAAAATCATATAAAAATAGTGAAGGAATTCAGATTATATACTTGAAAAAAAGCTAATTTAGGAGGAAAAATGGAAAAAACACTAATAATAGCTGAAAAATCAAGCTTAGCTATAGCAGTAGTTAAAGCCTTGAAAGCATTTAATAAGCAAAATGGATATTATGAGAATGATAAATATATTGTTTCTTGGGCAAAAGGGCATTTATTTGAGCTTTACGACGTAGAAAAATACTTAGGAGTGGATAAGATGGCTTGGAAAGATACCAAGCTTCCTTTCATTCCACAAGATTTTAAATTTGGGTTAAAAGATGATGATGAAATAAAAAGAAGATATAAGATTTTAAAGGAATTGGTAAATAGAGAAGATGTGAAAGAAATAGTAAACTGCGGTGACGCAGAGAGGGAGGGGCAAATAATAATAGATCTTATTATTGCTAACATAGGAACAAATAAGCCCGTGAAAAGACTGTGGTTGCCAGAACAAACAGAAGAAACCATAAAAAAACAGGTAAATAATTTACCTGATAATAGCAAATACAAGAATCTGCACGATGAGTGTTTGGCTAGAACTTATCTTGATTGGCTTTTAGGTATTAATATAACAAGATATTTAACAATAAAAGCGGGAACACTTTTAAGAGCTGGTAGAGTTTTAATACCAGTTGTAAAATTTGTTTATGATAGAGAAATGTTAATCAAAAATTTTAAGCCAGAAACTTATTATCAATTAGAAAGTTCTTTAAAGGTTGGGGATATAGACTTATTACTATCAATAAAAGATAAAAAATTTAATGAAAATGAAGAAGAAAAAGCACAAAGAATTGCTACAGAACTAAATAAAAATAAAGCTATAGTAACTAAAATAGAAAAAAAAGAAACAAGAAAATATCCTAGTAAATTATTTTCTTTAGATAATTTACAAGGGCTTTTATCAAAAAATTATAAAATCAACTTTTCAACTTCTATGAAAGCTATCCAATCTTTATATCTGAAAGGATATTTAACATATCCTCGAACTAATTCAGAATATATGGGGGAAGCTGAAAAAGATAAAGTAAAAGAAATTTTAAGTAAATTATCTGATTTTAATGTTGAGTTTAAAGATACAAAAAAAATATTCAATGATTCTAAAATAGAAAGTCATAGTGCTATAACGATAACTACCAAGATACCAGATATAGAAAAAGATATTACAGATGAAACAGAAAAAACAGTATATAAAACTGTTTTTAATAGGTTTATAAGTAATTTTCTTAAAGAAGATACAATAATAGATCAGGTTATTGTAACATTAAAAGTAGCAGATGAAGTATTTGAATTTAAAGGGGAAAGTATAAAGCAAGAGGGATTTTTAAAATATGAGCCTCAAAAAATTGAAAATAATTTACCTAAATTAGAAGAAGGAGAAAATTTTGAGGTAGATTTTAAGCCAGTAAAGAAAAAAACAACTGCTCCTAAAAAAGCTACAGAAGATGAACTGGGAAACTTTTTAAAAAATCCGTTTCGTTCAGAAAAAACTACAGAAGATGAAGAATACAAAGCAATATTTGAAGGTATAGAGATTGGAACAAATGCAACTCGAACGGGAATTATAGAAAATGCAATAGATATAAATTATATATCCAGAAAAAATTCTAACCTTTCATTAGAGCCTTTGGGAGAAAAACTAATAGAAGTTCTTGATAAATTAAATATAAATCTTTATAAAGAAAAAACAGTAGAATTCAGTAAAATTTTAAAAAAAGTCTATAAAGGTGAAAAAAAGATAGAAGAAGTTATAGAAATGGCAGAAAAAGAATTAGAACAAATAATAAAAACAGAGATAGAAATAGAAAAAATAGCAAAAAATGATTTAAAAGAAGAAATAGGAAAATGTCCTATTTGTAAAAAGCCCATTTATGAGGGGAAAACTAAAACGGGAAAAATAACTTATTCTTGTTCAGGCTATAAAGAGGGGTGTAAATTTACACTTTGGGAAACAATGAATTTTAACAAAGAAAATCAAGTAAAATTGACAGTTTCTAAAGTTAAAAAACTTCTTGAAGGAAAAACAATACCAGCAAAATTGAAAAGTACAGCAGGAAATGAATATGAAGCTAATTTAAAGCTAGTTGTAGAAAATAATTATCCAAATTTAAGATTTGATTCATTTGTAAAGGGTAAAAAGAAAAAGTAAAACACAAAATCTTGTGCTAATTTCTAATTGGCCACAAGATTTTAATACTATATTTAGTTATTTAGGGAGGTTAAATTGAAAGTACCTAAGTTTATAAGTATTTTATTAAAAAATACCTTTGGAAGAAAAGAAATCTTATTAAGTCCAGAAGAATATGAACGATTTTTTATCTATGAAAAAAATATTATTTTTGATAAGAATTATATTCTCCATGTTAATAATAGACATCGTCAGCATAGAGTATATATTTCTAAAGATGAAAAAGTAAAAGAATTAAGAAGCGGTTGGTTTTGTGGTTGGATAGGAGATCCTTCAATCTTTATTGAAGATTGGATAATAGATCCAATGAAAAGAGAAGATTTTAAAATTGAGGAAAAGTATTCATATGTAGAATTAGTTATGGATAGAAAGATAAGAAATATTAATAAACTTCAAGAAGATAATTTTCCTAGATCTATAAAGTTTTTAGATAAGAATAAAAAAATCCTTTTAGAATTAGAATTTAATGAGTTTGGCTTTATGGTAAGAGCTATAAATAAAGAGCAGAAAATGATATTTGAAGATAGAAAGGTCATGAAAAAAATAGATATTGAAAAATTGATAATTAATATGGAGTTATAAAAGGAGGCAAAAATGTTATTAACAAATTTAGTAATTGTAGGTTTAATTCTTTGTATATTAGTATTTATAGGTATGAATATAATAAAATATAAAGAAGCAAAAGAGGAAGAAAAAAAATCGATCCAGGGAGGCAAGGAAAAAAAATTTGAAAATCTAGATATTATAGAGAAAAAGACAGAAGAAAAAGATACTATTGAAGATATTAAGAAGAAATATGGGGCTTTTGAAGAGAATGGATATGATGATGATATTGAGGGAACTCATGAGTTTAAAGGAGACGATAACTAATGAGTGAAAAAAAGACAGCTTTTGATATTATTCAGGAAGAACGGAGAAAACTTGTTGAAATTATAATAGAAAACTTGGATAAAAAGGGTATTGAGTGGTTTAAAGAATGGAGTTCACTTTGTACCCCTCACAATGGAATAAATGGAACAGAGTATCATGGAGGAAATAAATTAAAACTTGGAACAATTGCTTTACTAAATGATTATAAAGATCCTAGGTGGGCTACATTTAAGCAGATAGCAGATAAGGGATATAAATTAAATAAAGGTGCTAAAGGCGTTGTATGCGAACATTGGAGATTCTCAAAGACTATAGAAGAAATAAACGCAGAAACTGGGGAAATAGAGAAAAAAAATGTACCTTTAAGATCTCCAAGTGTTAGTTATTTTAAAGTATTTAATTTTACAGAAGTTGAAGGAGCTCCAGCCTTTGAAATACCTGAAAGAATAAAAGATGAAAAAATTCAGGAAGTGATAAGAAATTTAGAGAAAAGTTCAAAATGCTTGATTGAATATGCAAATCAGGATAGAGCTTGTTATATTCCTAGTAAAGATGTTATTCTCTTACCTAATCAGGATTTATTTACAAATGATCTTGCATTGGCTTCAACCTTACTTCATGAAATGGCTCACAGTACAGGACACAAAGAAAGATTAGATAGAGATCTTACAGGAGAATTTGGATCGCCAAATTATGCAAGGGAAGAATTAAGGGCTGAAATTTCCTCAATGTTTTTACAAAATCAGTTAAATTTGCCAGTAACAGATAGACAATTTGAAAATAATCAAGAATATATAAGGTCTTGGATCTCTATACTTGATAAAGATCCAAATGAAATATATAGAGCTTCATCAGACGCAGAAGATATTGCAAATTTTATTGTAAAAGAATATAAAGGGATAGAACAAACAGTTGAACTGGAAAAAAGCATAAAAGAAAAAGAGCCACAAATACAAGTAGTAGATATACTAGCCTTGAAGAAAGAAAAAGAACAAGAAAAAGAATTAGAAATGAACGATGATTGACAATTAAAAGAGCTTGGACTATAATTTAAAGAAAGTTACCTTAAAGTATAAGGTAGCTTTTTTTAATAATAATGTGGGGTTATAAAATGAGTGTTGGAAGATATGATGACAAAATAAAAGTAGAAGCTGTTAAATTAAGAGAAGCGGGATTGTCATATCCAGAAGTTATGGAGAAACTCAATATTGCTTCGAGAGGTGCTATAAGGCTTTGGGAAAGAAAATATAAAAGTGGTGGAGTAGAAGAGCTACTAAAAGATGAACGAGGTTTAAAAACAACAGGGCGTCCTAGAAAGATAAAGGAATAGTAAATTGTATTACAGGTTGTAATACAAAAAATAAGGAAGGTTAATATGCTAGGAAAAGTCGAAAAAATTTTAATAGCTAATAAGGAATTTATTGTTAATGATGGGGATATAAGGGGTTATATTAAATATATTTTATCTTTTGTAGATAAAATATATTTAATGGATAGCGGAGATATAATTTTAGAAGGGGATACATATGATAGAACTAAAACTTATAAGAATATTAATGATCAAATTAAAAATATTGAATCATCATCTTATATGAGGACTCATCAGGGGCTTTTGAAAGGATTTATTGATTATTTAAATACAGCAAAAGAAAAATTAAAATAGAATAGCTATAGTAAGCAAGTCCTAAATAAAGAAGAGGGAGAGATAGAAATGAAAATAACTATATTATGGGAACATCACGATTTTGACGGAATTGATAATCCACTTTATCCTTATGGAATATATAAATTTGTTTTACCAGTAAAAGAAAAAGGAATTTTAAAAAATTTATTAAAAAGAAAGAATGAAGATAAAATAGAAGTAGATTTACTTTTAAATGATGATACTTTATCAGTTCTTACTTATTTATTCAAGACACCTTCAGATTATGCTACAGATTGTCTTGTTATTTATCCAGAAGAAAATATTCAACATATAGGATATTTAGAGATAAAAGAAAATAAGAGATTGACTTTTTATCCTATAATAAAAAAAGGAGTAGAAGAAATAAAAGAACTAGAAAAAAAAGCAATAACTAAAATCAAATAATTTCAACATATGAAGGAATAGAATATATTTTATTCCTTTTTTATTTGTTTTAAAAATTAAAATTATATCATCCGATAATTTATATATTAAAAAATAACTCACTCCCATAATACTATTTACTAAATAATAAATTGGAATATTTCTTTAAAAAAAATATTAATTATAACACCTATTTTCCTTTATTTTACAGGTATTTTGAAACATAATAATATTTTGTTTTATTACAAAGTAATATATAGAGATATTATCGATTGACATTTTGAAAAAAATATGATAGTATTTTATTATAAAAATATATAAAAAGAGGTGTCTAAGATGAGTGATAAAACAAGTATAGCTAAAGCATATGAAAGTGGATTATTTACTCAAAAAGAAATCGCAGAAAAAGTAAAAAAATCTCAAAGCTATGTATCTAATATAATTTCTGATGTAAAAAAAGATCAAGAAATTGAAGAACTTAAAAATGCTTTGGCTGAAAAAGATAGAGAACTAGACTATGTAAAAATACAAAGAGATAATATTCACAAAGAGCTTGAATTAATGCAGTTTACTATGTTTTCAAAAACAGGTACTTTTACTCAAAAAAAAGCTGAAATAGAAGATAAAACTTTTGAAATAGAAGAGGCTGAAATAGTAAAATAGTCTTCAAGGAGAACATTATTGTAATGAAAAAATTATTATTTTAAACAGTGGAATAACTAACACAAGACTTTAGTAAAACTTCCACTAAAACAAAAAATATAAAGAAGGTAGTATAAACATGGAAATGGTGGGAGTTTTAAAGGAAAAAATTGTCAAAACGTTTAATCTAACTAATTGTATGGTATATATAGGAGAACAAAATATTGAACATATGAAAAATAGTCATCCAGATGAATATGAAATATATTATGAACATATAGGTGCTATCATTGGCTCCCCAGATTATGTAGGAGAAAATTTAAAGGATGGCTCTCTAGAATTAATAAAAGAATTTTATTCAGAAGAAAAAAAATGTTATATAAAAGTTGCTGTTAGAATGTCAAAAAATGGAACTTTATTTGCAAGAACACTGTACAAATTAAATGATAAAAAGTTTGAATTTCAGCTTTTAAATAAATATTATGTGTGTGTAAAAAATTTGTAGTTGACAACTTATGTCAAAGTAATATATAATAATTATAAGAACAGAAACATAGAAATTTTTAGTATTGAGGATAGAAAAGGCAGCTATCGCCCAAGTTAGGAGATACAGGAACGTCGCCCTGTCACTACTAAAAATAATTAAATGAGAAAAACTAGTATCTTACTAGTTTTTTTTTATATTTCAATACTTGTCATAACAACGAAGTGACAAGTATTTTTTTGAGTAAAATTAATACTTAAATTTTATTTTCTCTTTCCTGAATTTCTTTACTTGCCATAAATATTATGATATCATAAATATGACAAGTATTTATATTTTTCTTTTTTAGCTATAGATAAAGAATTTTTGAATTTTTATTTCATTATGGTTTCTAGGAAATAAGTTTTTTTATTTCAGAAAAAATCAACTTTTTTATGATGAAATATTTTAATTATTTTCAATTCAAAAATGCCTTTGTAAAATTGATTTTAAAGGCTTTATAAAAGAAAAGACGACTTATAGTATACCTAGAATTTAAAGGAGAATTATGGAAAGTGTGAAATATATAAAAGAAGATGATCTAAAAAGAATAAGAGAAGTATTAAAATATAAAAATAAGCCTGTAATATTAGAACTAATCAATTTTGGTGTGAATGTAGCTTTAAGAATTTCAGATTTACAAAAATTAAAATTTGAACACATAACTAAAGATAATAAAATAATTCTTAGAGAACAGAAAACAGGAAAGACAAGAGAGATCCAACTTAATAATACTTGTGTAAAAGCTATAGCAAATTTAAAAAAATTTTATAAAGAATTAGGATATCCCACAGATAAAGGCTATCTTTTTAAATCTCTATATAGAAAATATGTAAAAGAAAAAGAAGA
>JABUUQ010000019.1 GCA_021443125.1 Bacteroidales bacterium | reverse complement strand
TATTTAGTAATTTCAGCAACTACACCAGAAGCTACTGTTCTTCCACCTTCTCTGATTGCGAATCTTAATCCTGTTTCCATTGCTATTGGGTGGATTAATTCTACTCTCATTTCAATGTTATCTCCTGGCATTACCATTTCTACTCCCTCTGGTAATGTTACTGCTCCTGTTATATCTGTAGTTCTGAAGTAGAATTGTGGTCTATATCCTGAGAAGAATGGTGTATGTCTTCCTCCCTCTTCTTTAGTTAGTACATATACCTCTGATCTGAATCCTGTATGTGGTAGGATTGTTCCTGGTTTTGCTAGTACTTGTCCTCTTTCTACATCTTCTTTTTTTGTTCCTCTTAATAGAGCTCCTATGTTATCTCCTGCTTGTCCTTGGTCAAGTAGTTTTCTAAACATTTCTACTCCTGTACATGTTGTCTTTGCTGTAGGTTTGATTCCTATTATTTCTAATTCTTCTCCTACTTTTACTATTCCTCTTTCTACTCTTCCTGTTACAACTGTTCCTCTTCCTGTTATTGTGAACACGTCTTCTATTGGCATCAAGAATGGTTGATCTACTGCTCTTTCTGGAGTTGGGATATACTCATCTACTGCGTTCATTAGCGCCATTATTTGATCTACCCATTTTTGCTCTCCATTTAGTGCTCCTAAAGATGATCCTGTTATTACTGGAATATCATCTCCTGGGAATCCATACTCAGTTAATAATTCTCTTACTTCCATTTCTACTAGTTCTAGTAATTCTGGATCGTCTACCATATCTGCTTTATTTAGGTATACTACGATATAAGGAACTCCAACCTGTCTTGATAGTAGGATGTGTTCTCTTGTTTGAGGCATTGGTCCATCTGCTGCTGATACAACTAGGATAGCTCCATCCATTTGCGCTGCTCCTGTAATCATGTTTTTTACATAGTCAGCATGTCCTGGACAGTCAACGTGAGCATAGTGTCTTTTTTCTGTTTCATACTCAATATGAGCTGTATTAATAGTGATTCCTCTTTCTCTTTCTTCTGGAGCTACGTCAATTTTATCAAAATCAACTTTTTTAGCTAGTCCTAAATCTGATAAAACTTTAGAAATAGCTGCTGTTGTAGTTGTTTTTCCGTGGTCAACGTGTCCAATTGTTCCAATGTTTACATGGGGTTTGCTTCTTTCGAATTTCTCTTTAGCCATT
>JABUUQ010000018.1 GCA_021443125.1 Bacteroidales bacterium | reverse complement strand
CTTATCAGGCCTTGTATTATCCCTCCAGTGCAGAGAAAATCGGCCAGTTTTCTCTGCCTGCAGTCCGCATGCCGTATCGGGCCTTGGGTTCTAACCTGTTGCGTAGATTTATGCAGCGGACTGCCTTTCTCCCAAAGTGATAAACCGGACAGTATCATGGACCGGTTTTCCCGGTAATCCGTATTTGCAAGGTTGGTTTCACTATGGAACATGAACTTCATTATATCGGTATCGACACCGCTAAAGAGAAACTGGATGTCGATGTGTTGCGTCCTGATGGTCGTCATCGCACCAAAAAATTCGCTAACACCACTAAAGGGCACGATGAGCTGGTGAGCTGGCTGAAAGGTCACAAGATTGACCATGCGCATATCTGCATCGAAGCGACCGGCACCTATATGGAACCTGTCGCTGAGTGCCTTTACGATGCTGGCTACATAGTGTCAGTCATTAATCCTGCGCTGGGTAAAGCTTTCGCTCAGAGTGAAGGACTGCGTAACAAGACTGATACCGTGGATGCGCGCATGCTGGCAGAGTTCTGTCGTCAGAAGCGCCCTGCAGCCTGGGAAGCGCCTCACCCGCTTGAACGCGCGTTGCGTGCCCTGGTAGTCCGCCACCAGGCGCTGACAGATATGCACACGCAGGAACTGAATCGCACTGAAACGGCGCGGGAAGTCCAGAGACCGAGCATTGATGCTCACCTTCTGTGGCTTGAAGCAGAGCTGAAGCGTCTTGAGAAGCAGATAAAAGACCTGACAGACGATGATCCGGATATGAAACACCGCAGGAAACTGCTGGAAAGCATCCCGGGTATCGGAGAGAAAACATCTGCGGTATTGCTGGCTTATATCGGTCTGAAGGACCGCTTCGCCCATGCCAGACAGTTCGCCGCTTTTGCGGGTCTGACACCACGGCGTTATGAATCAGGTAGCAGTGTGAGAGGGGCGAGCCGGATGAGTAAGGCCGGACATGTGTCGCTTCGCAGGGCGTTGTATATGCCCGCAATGGTAGCCACCAGTAAGACTGAGTGGGGACGGGCGTTCCGCGACCGTCTGGCGGCTAATGGCAAGAAAGGAAAGGTGATTCTCGGCGCGATGATGCGCAAGCTGGCACAGGTGGCGTATGGAGTGCTGAAGTCAGGCGTGCCGTTCGATGCGTCACGGCATAATCCGGTAGCGGCGTAAAAATCGCGGAAGGGATGAAAAAAACAGCGCCTGACGGCGCTGTGTCTGGCATGCCTGCAATCCGGGAAACCGGACCAGGAAAAAACTTGCAGGCCATAACAGTATCTAC
>JABUUQ010000017.1 GCA_021443125.1 Bacteroidales bacterium | reverse complement strand
AAGTCGTAACAAGGTAGCCGTACCGGAAGGTGCGGCTGGAACACCTCCTTTCTGGAGGCTCGCCGTTCGGGCGCTGCCATTCCGGATCTCCTTGCCGGCCTTGAAGGCTTTAGGGACGCGCGGGGCGCGCCCGCGGGTCTCCGGAGACGGAGTCCTGTAGCTCAGTCGGTTAGAGCACCACACTGATAATGTGGGGGTCGGCAGTTCGAGTCTGCCCGGGACTACCACCGTTCGGGGGACTAGCTCAGTTGGCTAGAGCACCAGCTTTGCAAGCTGGGGGTCAAGGGTTCGACTCCCTTGTTCTCCACGGGCCCCTTCCGGGGCGGAGGTTCTTTGAAAGGATGAGGAAAGACACATAGACAATCACGAGAAGCAGAAGACCACAGCAACGAGCTGCAAGAGAAGAGCTAGGATACTCGAGGACGCCGCGGTGACGCGGCGGACGGGCGCGGTACGCGACAAGTACCGGAGGGCGCACGGGGGATGCCTTGGCTCCCGGAGGCGAAGAAGGACGCGGAAGGCTGCGAAAAGCCGCGGTGAGGCGCGAACGGCCCTTGACCCGCGGATGTCCGAATGGGGCAACCCGCCGCGCTGGAGGCGCGGCATCCGCGTTGAGCGGAGGCGAACCCGGCGAACTGAAACATCTAAGTAGCCGGAGGAAAGGAAAACAACAGTGACTCCCCGAGTAGCGGCGAGCGAAAGGGGAAGAGCCCAAACCGCGGGCGTCGAGGCGCGCGCGGGGTAGTAGGGCCGGCAGATCGGGACGGCTCGGCGGTAGCGGAAGCGCCTGGAAAGGCGCGCCGGAGGGGGTGATAGCCCCGTACGCGAAACCGCCGTGTCGCCCGGCCGGGACCCTGAGTAGGGCGGGGCCGGAGGAACCCTGTCCGAATCTGGCGGCACCATCCGCCAAGGCTAAGCACTCCCGGGAGACCGATAGGGGACAAGTACCGTGAGGGAAAGGTGAAAAGCACCGCGGGGAGCGGAGTGAAACAGTACCTGAAACCGTGCGCCTGCAAGCGGTCGGAGCCCNNGTGTGACTGCGTACCTTTTGTATAATGGGTCAGCGACTTATATTCTGTAGCAAGGTTAACCGAATAGGGGAGCCGAAGGGAAACCGAGTCTTAACTGGGCGTTAAGTTGCAGGGTATAGACCCGAAACCCGGTGATCTAGCCATGGGCAGGTTGAAGGTTGGGTAACACTAACTGGAGGACCGAACCGACTAATGTTGAAAAATTAGCGGATGACTTGTGGCTGGGGGTGAAAGGCCAATCAAACCGGGAGATAGCTGGTTCTCCCCGAAAGCTATTTAGGTAGCGCCTCGTGAATTCATCTCCGGGGGTAGAGCACTGTTTCGGCAAGGGGGTCATCCCGACTTACCAACCCGATGCAAACTGCGAATACCGGAGAATGTTATCACGGGAGACACACGGCGGGTGCTAACGTCCGTCGTGAAGAGGGAAACAACCCAGACCGCCAGCTAAGGTCCCAAAGTCATGGTTAAGTGGGAAACGATGTGGGAAGGCCCAGACAGCCAGGATGTTGGCTTAGAAGCAGCCATCATTTAAAGAAAGCGTAATAGCTCACTGGTCGAGTCGGCCTGCGCGGAAGATGTAACGGGGCTAAACCATGCACCGAAGCTGCGGCAGCGACGCTTATGCGTTGTTGGGTAGGGGAGCGTTCTGTAAGCCTGTGAAGGTGTGCTGTGAGGCATGCTGGAGGTATCAGAAGTGCGAATGCTGACATAAGTAACGATAAAGCGGGTGAAAAGCCCGCTCGCCGGAAGACCAAGGGTTCCTGTCCAACGTTAATCGGGGCAGGGTGAGTCGACCCCTAAGGCGAGGCCGAAAGGCGTAGTCGATGGGAAACAGGTTAATATTCCTGTACTTGGTGTTACTGCGAAGGGGGGACGGAGAAGGCTATGTTGGCCGGGCGACGGTTGTCCCGGTTTAAGCGTGTAGGCTGGTTTTCCAGGCAAATCCGGAAAATCAAGGCTGAGGCGTGATGACGAGGCACTACGGTGCTGAAGCAACAAATGCCCTGCTTCCAGGAAAAGCCTCTAAGCATCAGGTAACATCAAATCGTACCCCAAACCGACACAGGTGGTCAGGTAGAGAATACCAAGGCGCTTGAGAGAACTCGGGTGAAGGAACTAGGCAAAATGGTGCCGTAACTTCGGGAGAAGGCACGCTGATATGTAGGTGAAGTCCCTCGCGGATGGAGCTGAAATCAGTCGAAGATACCAGCTGGCTGCAACTGTTTATTAAAAACACAGCACTGTGCAAACACGAAAGTGGACGTATACGGTGTGACGCCTGCCCGGTGCCGGAAGGTTAATTGATGGGGTCAGCGCAAGCGAAGCTCTTGATCGAAGCCCCGGTAAACGGCGGCCGTAACTATAACGGTC
>JABUUQ010000016.1 GCA_021443125.1 Bacteroidales bacterium | reverse complement strand
AGAGTATCAAGTTTTCTGTAAATATACTCTTCGCTATTCACCTGTACTCCCTCTCTTTATCTCTGCTCCACTTTCCTCCAAATTCTTTTTCATTCCCTGCCTCCCAAATTTTTTATTCCATAAATTCGCTGAATCTCTCCTGTGTCATTCCCCTTCTGCTCTTTCCTGCTATTCGTACAGGAAAGCACATATCAATTATTCTGTCCCTTATCCTGTTCTGCCCCTGTGTTGAAAACTTTTCAGTTATCTCACATCTGTTTCTATCTTCACTGAAGTTCAGATTCGTTGATACTATCAAAGGCTTCTCACTCCTGTATCTCCCATCTATGAGATTATATATTTTTTCTGCTCTCCACCCTGTCTGATTCTTATCCAGTTCTTTTTCAGCTCCAAAATCGTCTATAATCATCAAATCACATTTTTCTGTCTGTTCCAGAATAATTTTTTCTCCCTCTCCCCATTCTATGGTGAGTTTGTTCAAATACAGCCCCAGATTGATTACTATCACTGTTTCCCCTTGCTCCATAAGATAGTTCGCTATACAGGCGCTTGCAAATGTCTTCCCTGTTCCCACTCCCCCATAAAAAAGCAACCCCTCTTTTTTATCCTTCTTCAGAAAATTCTCTGCATATCTTTTTGCCAGCTGCATATGACTGCTGCTCATATCTGCATTCTCAAACCTGCTGTTTATAAACTTTTTATCCATTACAGAAATATCCAGGCACTTCTTCAGCTTGTTTTTCATACACTCCTGTACTCTCTTCTTTTCCAGTTTCTCCAATTCCTTTGCCCTATTTTTCTCTAGGCAATCGCATCTCGGTATATATTCCAGTTCTTTTTTAATCCCCTTTGGAAGCGCAGCAAAATATTTATTCTCATTTTTCACATAATCTTCCCCACAAAATTCACATTTCTTCATCTACTCCCCCTCTAGATGTTTTTGCAAGCAGCCCTTTTATAAATTCCCCTGTAGAGTCTTCATACTCAATTTCTTTAAATTCTTTTTTAGTATCAGAAATGCTCTTTTTCCCCTTATATATTTTATCCTTAAAGTTCCCATTGATAGCTTTTTTGAGGTTTTCCACTTTAAAGATTGCATTCACACTCATGTTGTTTTTTACAAATTTTGACTGTGACATCAGTGTCAGTGCTTCAAATAGCTTTGCAGCTCCCAATTCTCCATATGCTCTCAGCAAAATATAGTTCTCTGGTCTATAGTCAAAATTAGGCAGATTCAACTCTTTGTATTTTTTTAATATCTGCTGTATCTCTACTGGCGTGTTTTCCATGCCATCTTTTTTGCATTCTCTGTTCTCAATATTTTTTTCTCCCTCTGTGTGTGTATTATTTATATCTTTTAATCTTTTATTATCTTCTAAAACAAAA
>JABUUQ010000015.1 GCA_021443125.1 Bacteroidales bacterium | reverse complement strand
CAACCACAAGTTGTTACTGGCCGAGTTATAAGCGCTGAAGGAGAAGCTATTTCTTTTGCTAATGTTATGTTGTGTCAGAAATCTGATAGTACCATATTATCTGGCGTTGCAACGGATAAAGACGGGTGTTTTGAAATTATACTAAAAGATTCAGCAAAATGTTATTTACGAGTGTCTTTTGTTGGTTATGAAGATAGAATTGTAGAGATAGCAACTACTCCTTTATCTGTCGTATTGCAGCCACTGTCTTTAGGTGAAGTCACAGTCACTGCTGATATGATTAAGAAAAATGCTTCAACAGAGGTATATTATGTGACTGATTCTTTGCGTAAAGCCAGTGCTAACGCTATGCAACTGTTGGATAAGCTCCAAGGGATTCAAATAGACTGGGTAACTGATGCTGTCAAGATTGGCGAATATCGTGATGTCCCCATGATGGTCGAAGGTAGAGATGTCAGTCTGGAATACGTTCGCAATATAAATCCTGAACGCATTCGCAGGATTGAGGTGCTTAGATTCCCTAAGGGGAAATATGGTGATGCTCCTATTGTCATGAATATCATTCTTCAGAACTCTTATATGGGATATGATGTGAGTGCTCATGTAAAAGGTATGCTTTCACTAAAGAATAAGCACTCGCACAGCGAAAATGTAGGAGCAACCTTTACATACGCAACCAAGAAATGGAACTTGTATGGCGATGCTGAAGTGAAGAACAGATTGTATTATGAAGCCGTGTCCTACGAACAAATATTTAGAAATCTTGCAGATTGTACTGCTGCTGAAGATTATAAGAATCCTAATGGCAGCGAAGGTCTGACTAACATGAATGTCAGTGTGGGAATGGATTACAAAATCAATCCTGAACATGTTATTTCAGTGCAGACATGGATTGACAATAATAAAGGAAAAGATAAAGTGGCATACAGTGATGTTGTTCAAAATTTCTTGTCAAGTTCTGTCGATAATTATAATGCCACTAACATTACGGTAGGAGCGTATTATAGAGGGACAGTAAAAGAAAAGCTGTATCTGTCGGGAGATGTTTCTTACAATAATTATGACGTAGATGAAAATAAGCAATATGTCTTGCATACGGATATTAACGACCAAAAATATAAGGGAAAGAAAAATTTCTGGCGAGCTAACGCTGATGCCTGTTACGTATGGAATGATAAAGTGAACTCAACAATCGGTTATACCTTTACACATAAGAACTACGCCAATTTTGCTATTCCTGGCAATGAAAAGCTCTTTTCATCAGGAGAAAGTCGCCATGACACCTATTTCAATGTGAATGTCACTCCAGCAAAAAACATGAATTTTGTTGTCGGAAGCAATTTCCTATATGTCGGTGAAAAGAATGATGTCATTTCAGAGGGAAACTTTTCGTGGATGCCATTAGCAAAAGCATTTTGGCGTCCATTTAAGATTATGTCGATAAATGCAAATTACTATTGTGACGTGCAACATCCTAATCTTGACCAATTATCGACAATTGCATATCAGCGTAATGCCTTCCTTTGGCATCAGGGTAACCCGGAACTGAAAGCGATGGTCATGCACTATATGCAGTTCCGAGTGGAATTGAAGAACATCATTCAGGTAACTTACCTTTATAAACACTCCTCACGTGAAATAACACCTTGGTATTATATCGCAGGAGACAAGACCATTGAAACTCTAATCAATGGAGATTATGTACACCAGTACATTGGCCTAAACGGTGATTATAAGCTGCCTCACCGCATAGGGATTAATTTCACCGCCAACTATCAGTGGCATAAACGTCG
>JABUUQ010000014.1:2103-4152 GCA_021443125.1 Bacteroidales bacterium | reverse complement strand
TTAACCCAACTTTGACCCCTCAAAGTTTTTTTCAACGATTTTTGAGGGTTTTCGATGTGTAACTTCTTGATTTTCAAATATGGCAATGCTAAAAATCAAAATGTAGTACACAGAAGATTGCTGGAGTCGACGTATCTTTGCCCCCGCTATGCATTTCATATCGGAAAAAAGATACAACCCCAAGACCCAAAGCGACGACTGGTACTATCGCATCAAGGAGTCCTTCCGCGACCTGACGGGCCGCGCCCGCAACCGCATCATGCTCAACGTCGGCTTCATCGGCGAGGAGCATGGCGAAGAGGACATCCGCGACATCGGCCGCTGCCTGAACCACATGAGCAAGCACCGCGGAGAGCAGGACCTCTTCGGCGACGCGCTGGCAGGCTATAACGAGTTTGTCCGCGGCAAGGCGCGGGAGTATTGGACGCGCATGGTGGACGAAGGCAGCATAGATGCCGTCAGGAAGGCAGTCGAGGCGTCACGCGAGAAGGCCGAGCGTCTCGTCGACGTGGACACCGTCAGGCACACCGACGCCCGCGAGGTGGGTGCCGAATGGGTGTGCCTCCAGGCCATCCGGGAGCTGAAGCTGGACAAGTTCCTCGAGAGAGAGGGCTGGTCGGAGGTGCAGGTGGACACGGCCATCGCCCACCTCATCGTGCGCACCATATACACGCCCTCCGAGCTGAAGACCATGAGCATCATGGACGAGAACTCCGCCGTGTGCGAGCTCGTCAGCGGCAACCGGCAATGGCGTCCGGGCTACCATTCCATATATGACGTGGCGCCAAGCCTTTATGGATTGAAGGACAAGCTGGAGACCCACCTGTGCCAAACGACAGACCACCTGTTCAACCTGACGAGCCGCATCGTGCTCTTCGACCTGACGAACTTCTACTTCGAGGGTCGCAAGGACGGCAGCGAGAAAGCCAAGTACGGCCGGAGCAAGGAGAGGCGCGGCGACTGCAAGCTGCTCGTGCTCGCGCTGTGCATCAACGTCGAGGGCTTCATCCGCTACTCCTCCGTCCTCGCCGGCAACACCGCCGACCCCGACTCCCTGCCCGACATGATCGAGACGCTTTCGCAAAAGACGCGCACGCCATCCGGCCCAGGGCAGAAGGTCCTCGTGTGCCTTGACGCCGGCATAGCCACGGAGGACAATCTCGCGAGAATAAGGGAGAGAGGGTACGACTACCTGTGCGTGAGCCGCACGCGGCTTGCCGACTACGAGCTGGCGCCCGACTGCAAGAGCGTGAAGGTGCAGGACGCCAAGGGGCAGGAGATAGCCCTGCGGCAGGTGAAGCACGAAGACGGCGGCGACTATTACCTTGAAATCAACTCGCCGGCGAAGGCCCTGAAGGAGAGTTCCATGAACCGCCTGTTCCGAGAGCGCTTCGAGCAGGAGCTGACCAAGGCGCGCTCCGCCCTCACGGCAAAGGGTGGCAAGAAGGCTTACGAGAAGGTCATAGAGCGCGTGGGCAGAGCCATACAGAAATACCCGTCCATCGCCAAGTACTACGTCATCGACTACTGCCGCGACGAGGAAAACACGAAGAACATGGCAGACATAAAGTGGCGGATAGCCATTCCCGACAGCGTGGACAGGCAGAGCGGCATCTATTTCCTCCGCACCAACACCGACAACCTCAGCGAGAAGGCGACATGGGATTACTACAACCTCATCCGCGAGATCGAGTGCACCAACCGCCAGCTGAAGACCGACCTCAACCTGCGGCCCGTCTTCCACAGCAAGGACGACCGCTCCGACGCCCACCTCTTCCTCGGCCTGCTCTCTTATTGGGTCGTCAACACCATCCGCCACAAGCTCAAGCAGACGGGCGAGAACTGCTACTGGACGGAGGTTGTCCGGCGGCTCTCGACCCAGAAGGCCATCACGACCGAAGCCGTCAACGCCCTTGGCGAGAAGGTGCGGCTGAGGCTCTGCAGCGAGCCCACGAAGGCTGCAGCCGACATCTACCAACGATTAAATTACAAACCGATGCCGTTCAGGAAAATAAAACTTTGTAGTACACAGTAGCGCAACCCAGATGC
>JABUUQ010000014.1:0-1223 GCA_021443125.1 Bacteroidales bacterium | reverse complement strand
TCTGTCAGCCGATGAGCAAGGTTGCCACCGCTGAATACCTGAAGTCTTATTTTGATGAAGATGTCCGTCTGCACAATATCTACAGGTATATGGACAAGTTGTACAACACTCAGCAGGAAAAGGTGCAGCAGATAAGCGTGGAGCATACCATGAAGATTCTTGGCGGCAGCATAGGGCTTGTGTTTTATGACGTAACCACGCTTTACTTCGAGTCCATGCCGCAGCCGGACGACGAGTTGCGCCAGGCGGGCTTCTCGAAGGATGGGAAGACCGCCGAGTCGCAGATTGTGCTTGGGCTGCTGGTCAGCGAGGACGGCTATCCGCTGTCGTACTCCATATTCAACGGCAGCCAGTACGAGGGCCGCACGATGATACCGGTAATTGACGACTTTGTCCAGCGGTTCAGTCTCACAGACTTTGTCGTCGTAGCTGACTCCGGGCTCATGAGTTCAAAGAATGTTGCATTGCTTGAAGCGGCCGGCTACAAGTATATCCTTGGGGCCAGAATACGCAGCGAATCTCCGGCCATCAAGAAATGGATCTTGTCCATAGGCCGTGCAGACGGCAACATGGCCGAACACCGCAAGAGCGGACAGCAAAGGATCATCGTAAGTTATTCCGAGAAAAGGGCAAGGAAGAATGCCTGGAACCGCCAAAAGGGCGTGGACAGGCTCAGGAAGGCCTATGCAAAGGGCACGCTGACAAAAGAGAATGTCAACAAGCGAGGCTACAACAAATTTCTCGATATCAACAAGGACATCACCGTGTCAATCAATGAAGAAAAGATAAAAGAAGATGCGCTTTGGGACGGGCTGAAGGGGTATGTGACCAATACGAACCTGCCGATGACCGAAGTAATCTCGCAGTACCACGGACTTTGGGTCGTGGAAAGAGCCTTCCGCATCGGCAAAGGCACACTGGAGATGAGACCCATGTTCCACTTCACACAGAAACGAATCGAGGCGCACGTCTGCATCTGCTTCGTAGCCTATAAAGTGTACAAAGAACTGGAACGCATCATCCAATCAATCGGCCTCGGAACCAGCGTTGACAAAGTTCTATCCATAGCCAAGACAATCACCACACTGAAAATCCGCCTCCCAAACGGAGACATCTTATCCCAAACGCTGTTCACCACACCGCAGCAGGAGTCAATCAAGCCCTTGCTGGAAAATCTCAAAATCGCATTTGACGATTAGGGTGACGCATAGTCAAAGTCAGGA
>JABUUQ010000013.1 GCA_021443125.1 Bacteroidales bacterium | reverse complement strand
TCATGTTGTGAATTGCTTAATTTTTTGTAACTTTGCTCGTTCTTTTACAACTGTCGGATGTTTTTATTTGCCCAAGAAAAAGTTGTGAATTGCTTAATTTTTTGTAACTTTGCTCGTTCTTTTACAACAACGCAGAAACAAGATACTTTATCCAAGAAGTTGTGAATTGCTTAATTTTTTGTAACTTTGCTCGTTCTTTTACAACGGGATGGATAATGATAGCGACGTTCAATCAGTTGTGAATTGCTTACTTTTTTGTAACTTTGCTCGTTCTTTTACAACATATGGAAAAACAATTGTTGGTTGGTGATAGTTGTGAATTGCTTAATTTTTTGTAACTTTGCTCGTTCTTTTACAACGGAGTTACTTCATCGTACTTGATAGGTTGGGTTGTGAATTGCTTAATTTTTTGTAACTTTGCTCGTTCTTTTACAACAGAGGATGGGCAAAGTTTTTGTTTTTCAGCACGATACGGCAAGCGATTAGAATAGAAAAAATCTCTCTTTTCTATTCTTTTTTCATACTAAAACAACCGTTAGAACAATTCTAATTGTTGCGACACTTTTGGTGCCTTGCTGTCTTTTTTGCCATAATATATCTCCATATTGCCAAATTGTTTGTCGGTAATGCACATTATTCCTATATGGCCTTTTTCGGGCAACATTCTTTTCACTCTGTTGATATGCACATCTGCCGTTTCTTTGCTTGGGCAATGTCGCAAATAGATAGAAAACTGAAACATAGTGAAACCGTCTTTTAGAAGTTGTTTTCTGAATTCGCCATAAATTTTCCTGTCTTGCTTGGTATCTGTAGGCAAATCGAAAAATATCATTATCCACATAATTCTGTAGGCGTTAAATCTTGATGAATTCATAACAAAGGGTATTTGATTTTTCTTCTGCTTCCGTCGAAACACTGTGAAAGTGATGCCGTTGTGTCTGCCAAGGCTATCTGCAATGGTCTTGTAATTTTGTTTATCTTAACATCCAAAACGCATATTTGCAACAAAGAGGCTTTTATTTCTTTGGTAAGTTCTTCTTCCAAAGGGTGTTGCTTTATTGTGTCCAAAACAATTTTGTCGGCAAAAGGCCTGTAGGGCTCCATAATGTCGTCGGCAAGGCAATAGGCGTTGTATCTATTGTGGTGGTGTATGCCCAAAGTTGGCAAAAGGCCGCTTGCCACAAGGCTTCTGGCTGCAAGGGCTCTGAGTATGGCATAGGTGTAGTTGAAAAAATTGTTGGGATATTCGCCGAATCGTTCCCTGCGAAAATTCTCACAACAATCCAAAAGATTTTCCCAATAGTATGCTGCTGCTCTGGCTTCGTAGTTGGTGGTGTCGCCACTCAAAACGCTTTTGCTCCAATACAGCATATTTTGTATGGGTTTTTGGGTGTATTGTTCCAAAACCATAGCCTGATTGTATATTTTGGCTTTTATGGTTTGTTGCCACAAGTTTTTGCGAAGGCTTTCGGTGGATTCTATCTGCGATTGAAACCTCTCGCTTTGCAAGGTGTTGCTTTCCAAAACCATTTGCAACCCTATGGGATGATGTTTTTTGTTGCAGGTGATAAGTGCAACATTGTTTTCCAACAAATCCGACAAAACGCTATGCGTTAGCGTTATCTGGCCATTGTCCAAAATCACAACGCCTATGTCTTCTATGGGGATAGTGGTGGAAACTTGATTTTGTGTGATTACCAACTGGTTGAGTCTCACACTCAAAAAGGCAGGATTGCCTATATAAACACTACGCTTAATCATCGTATAAAAAAGTATTGGTGAATACTCTGTTATACGATGATTGCGTTCTTAGTGTTCAAAAAATATGGTTAAATAAATTTTATCTCTCCTGTCATATCCATAGTGAAATCTTTGCCTTCAACAAGAAGATTCAAAGTTGTGAGAGATTGTCTTATCTGTTGAGGCATATTATTGAAATCAGAAATAGATTTTCCTCTTTCATACACTGCAGCATTATGATGAGTCAAATATACCTTAATATCTGTTCTGCTATCTGGCTTTTCATATACATACAGCCTTTTTGAAAGAATGTCCTTGATATCGTCTTTGCTTTCCCCTTCTGCCAGCACAAGAACTTTTGTGCCTCTTGTAAGGGTGAAATCCAAAGTGTATTCTTTGCCTT
>JABUUQ010000012.1 GCA_021443125.1 Bacteroidales bacterium | reverse complement strand
CTGAAAGTCTTATTATCTCTGGTCTTGTTCCTACTATTGTCATTACTTTTATTTTTTTCATTCATTACACCTCTAAGTAGTATGTATCCGGATTTTCTTTATCAAATAACTCATTTGCCCATATCACAAGTATCATTTCTCCTGCACCTGTGTTTGTTATATTATGTGTATATCCAACTGGGATATCCACCACTTCTAATTTTTTATCTGATACAGGATATTCAATTACTTTATCACTGTATATATTTCTAAATCTGATAATAGCTTCTCCCTTTATTACTAAGAATTTTTCATTTTTTGTATTATGATAGTGATTTCCTCTTGTTATTCCTGGTTTTGAAGTTGAAATTGAAAATTGTCCACTATCTATTGTTCTTAATATTTCAACAAAAGCTCCTCTATTATCTTTATGTTCTGTAAGTTCATAGGAAAATTCATCTTCTGGAAGATATGATAGATAAGTTGAATATAGGGCTCTTTCAAAATCCTTTCCTACTTTTTCTATTACAAGAGTTTTTCTATTATTTTTAAATGAATGGATAAGATCTGAAATCTCTCCAAGAGTTTTGCTATATACTGTTGATATCTCATAATATTCTTTAATTTCTCCCTGCTTCTGCAAATGAGAAACAAAAGTATTTACAACATTATCTATATATACAAAATTTAATTTTATATTTCTATCTGATATAGTTATATCTATATTATTTGCTATATTATGACACCAAGTGGCAATTACAGAATTATAGTTTGGTCTACACCATTTTCCAAAGACATTTGGAAGTCTGTAGATATATATTTGCGCATGATTTCTTTTACTATATTCTCTTAAAAAAATTTCTCCCTCTAACTTACTCTTTCCATAATCATTATCTTTTTCTGCCTGAATCGACGAAGTTACTAGAATAGGTATTTTTAATCCCTTCTTTTCTATTACATCTATCAGTTCTTTTATAGTATCTCTATTTCCTTTATAGAATTCTTCTGGGTTTTCTGGTCTATTTATTCCTGCAAGATGAAAGATAAAATCTATATTTCTTATATATCCTTCAACTTCATCCATAGTATTTTCTTTGTCAAATTGGTGAATAACAATTCCTTCTATTCTTGATAATCTTTCTACAAGATTTTTCCCTATAAAGCCTTTTGCACCTGTTACAAGAACTTCCATTGCTATTTCACCCCAAATTCTTTTAATTCATCTTGCACTTCATATAGGTCTAAAATCATCTTTTTTAATTCTTCTTCATTTAATCTATATGTATTGTGAGAATTATATTCATCTGCCTGTGTAATAACTTCCTGTCCATCTTCAAAATATTTTGAATAATTAAGATCTCTTCCATCTGCTGGAACTCTAAAATATTCTCCCATATCTATTGCTCTTACTTTTTCCTCTTTTGTCATTAAGACCTCATAAAGTTTTTCTCCATGTCTTGTTCCTATTATTTTTACTTCATGTTCTGGTCTTCCTAATATATCCTTCATTGCGTGAGCAAGAACTTCAATTGTTGCTGCTGGTGATTTTTGGATAAATAGATCTCCATTCTTTCCATTTTTAAATGCAAATAATACTAAATCTACTGCTTGATCTAAACTCATCATAAATCTTGTCATATTCGGATCTGTTACTGTTATCGGCTTTCCATGTCTTACCTGATCTATAAATAAAGGAATTACTGAACCACGTGATGCCATTACATTTCCATATCTTGTAAGGCATATTGTAGTGTCATCATCTTTTAAATTCCTTCCCTTTGCTACTATCACTTTCTCCATAAGCGCTTTTGACATTCCCATTGCATTTATTGGATAAGCTGCTTTATCTGTACTTAAACAAACTACTTTTTTAACTTTAGATGCTATTGCTGCATTCAAAACATTTTCGGTTCCTAATATATTAGTATAAACAGCCTGTACTGGATAAAACTCACATGATGGTACCTGTTTAAGAGCTGCTGCATGAAATACAAAGTCTACTCCTCTCATTACATCCATTACTGAGTTATAATCTCTTACATCTCCTATATAGAACTTTAATTTAGGATTGTTATATATTTTTCTCATATCATCCTGTTTTTTTTCATCTCTTGAAAAAATTCTTATTTCTCCAATATCAGTTTTTAAAAATCTTCTGAGTACAGCATTTCCAAATGATCCTGTTCCTCCTGTTATTA
>JABUUQ010000011.1 GCA_021443125.1 Bacteroidales bacterium | reverse complement strand
CTACGCAGGCGGCAGCCACTTTATGAACTTTATGAACTTTACAAACTTTACAAACTTTACATACTTTTTGCTGTTTGGCACAATAAAGAGCCGCTGTCTGCGTTAGGGCTCATATATTAACATCTTATACTCTCTGCCATGAAAGAACACATCGACACTATTTTGGCTCAGAACGAAGCCATTATCTCCATTGCTGAGGCTAACCCAACTTTAACGTTTAGATGATGCTTTTGTCTCGTTTCCATGGTTTTGTGTTTTTGCGGGTTCGTTACTGTGTACTACAAAGTTTTTTTCTTCTGAAGGGCATTGGTTTGTAATTGAGTCGTTGGTAGATGTCTCTGGCGGCTTGGGTCGGTTCGCTGCACATTCGCACTTTGACCTTCTCTCCCAGCGCATTGACGGCTTCGGTGGTTATGGCTTTCTGCGTTGATAGCCTCCTCACTATCTCTGTCCAGTAGCAATTCTCGCCGGTCTGCTTGAGTTTGTATCGGATGGTGTTGACTATCCAGTAGGAGATGAGGCCGAGGAAGAGGTGGGCGTCGGAGCGCTCGTCCTTCTGGTGGTAGATGGGGCGCAGGTTGAGGTCGGTCTTCAGCTGGCGGTTGGTGCACTCTATCTCGCGGATGAGGTTGTAGTAGTCCCAGGTGGCGCGCTCGTCGAGTTCAGGCACGTTGGTGCGGAGGAAATAGACGCCGCTCTGCTTGTCCACGGCCTCGGGGAGGGCGATGTGCCAGGTGATGTCGGCCATGTTCTTGGGATTATTGTTATCCTGATGGTATTCAATGACGTAGTATTTGGCTATGGAGGGGTATTTCTCTATGGCGCGGCCCACCCGCTCGATGACTTTCTCGTAGCTCTTCTTGCCGCCTTTGGTGTGGAGGGCAGTCTTTGCCTTGGTGAGCTCTTCCTCGAAGCGCTTCTTGAATTGCCGGTTCATTGAGCTTTCTTTCAATGCTTTGGCTGGTGAGTTTATCTCCAGGTAGTGGTCGCCCCCCTCTTCGTGCCTCACCTGCCGTAGGGTGATGGGCTGGTCTTTGCTATCGCACACGGTCACGCTCTTGTGGTCGGGAGCCAGCTCGTAGTCGCCAAGGCGGGTGCGGCTGACACACAGGTAGTTGTATCCCTTGTCCTTGATCCTCTTCAGGTTGTCCTCTGTGGCGATGCCTGCGTCGAGGCACACGAGCACCTTCTGGCTGGGGTCAGAGGGGGTGCGGGTCTTCTTGGAAAGGGTCTCTATCATGTCGGGTAGCGAGTCGGGGTCGGCAGTGTTTCCAGCAAGGATGGAGGAGTAGCGGATGAAGCCTTCTGGATTGATACACAGTGCCAAAACGAGCAGTTTGCAGTCGGAGCGCTTCTCCTTCGAGCGTCCGAATTGGGCTTTCAGGCTACCATCCTTGCGGCCCTCAAAGTAGAAATTGGTCAGGTCGAAAAGTATGATGCGGTTGTGTATGTTGAACAGGTCGTCCGTCTTCTGGCAGAGGTAACTCTCCAGTTTGTCCTTGACGGCAAGGAGCGAGGGCGCCACATTATATATGGCGCGTCGGCCCGGCTGCCACGAGAGGTCGCCGCTGACGAGTTCGCAAGCGGCTGAGTTCTCGGCCATGATGCGCATCGATTTCAGTTCGGACGGGGTATAGACGGTACGCACAATGAGGTGGGCGAGGGTTGTGCCTATCTTCGTTTCGCTCCATCCCTCCTTCCTCAGAAAGTCGTCAATGCCAAGCTCTTTGATTGTCTGCAGGCATACCCACTCGGCTCCCACGTCGCGGGCGTCGGTGTGCTTCATGGTGTCCGTGTCGATGAGCCGCGCCGCCTTTTTCTCGGAATCCTCAATGGACTTCCTCAATTTGTCGATGGAGCCGTTTCTCACCATACGTTCCCAGTACTCGTCAGCCTTCATGCGGACATACTCGCTGAATTCCTTCCCTGGGTCTCCGAACAGGTCACTGGCGTGCTGATTCTTGTGCCTGATGTTGATGCATTGGACGATGTCGCGAAAGGCTTCTTCCTCCAGCGGGTCTTCGATGAAGCCGATGGTGAGCAATACGAGACTGTGGACCTTCCCCATCAAATCTCGGTAGGATTCCTTGATGCGGTAATACCATTGATCTTTCTGTGTCGCAGCGTTTTTTCTTATATCTATCATTGGATGCATAGCCGTGCAAAGATACGAAGATTTCCAATTTGTTTAGTGTACTACAAATCGAATTCTCGTACCCCACCGAAATATGCCGCATTTGAGAAACAAGCAGTTGCGTTTTGGAACCCGTTGGGTTACAGGCAAAAAACAGGCAGAATTTGTTGATAAACTGTTGATAAAAACTTTGAAAAGGTTCTGTTGATCAAAGTTGGGTTAATAACTTTATAAACTTTACTTTATGAACTTTACGAACTACTACAAAAAATGCCCCGACA
>JABUUQ010000010.1:2864-5665 GCA_021443125.1 Bacteroidales bacterium | reverse complement strand
CACCTCTTCCGTCTGCTTGTCGGTGACTTCAAGCGTGCCGTCCTCCTGCAGGGCAAGGTCGAAGCGTGCCGGCTTGCCCTGGATTCCGTTGGCGACGAAGTCAAAACCATTCTCCTTGCCGGCTGCAAGCTCGCGGTTGTCCTTGCTTTGGTAGGCTCCGTCGGCATGTACCTTGTCCACCTTGTTGCCTGTGACTTCCCTGGTATTCTTGACGGCATCCTTGACGAAGCTGTTGTCGGCAGTGGTGGCAGGAGCCACCTGCACATCGGTTATGAGGTTTGGCCTGCCTTCCTCGTCGCAGGTCTCCGTGATGTTGGTTGCATAACCCTTCACCTTCTTGCCTCCCTTGCTACGGTAAGTGGCGTCGGGATCGTTGGGATTCTGCACACTGCTTGCGGCGATGAGCTTCTTCTCACGTACAGTGATTGTACCGTCTTCGGTAACGTCATACTGTTCGTGGAACACTCGCCTGAGCAATGCCAGCTCCGTCTCGGCATGGGTTTTGAGGATGTGGCTTATGACTATCCCGAGATCGAGCAGGCGCTTGCCCAGTGTCTCGATGTCTGTGCGATAAACGGTTTTCGCCGCATCCTCCGCAAGGAATTCCTCCGCCTTGAGGCGTGCCATCTGGTCACTGATGCGTGAAGGCTCGTCCTTGCCCACGCTCATGAGCAGTGTCTTGTGGATTATCTCGTAGCGCGAGTACCATGCGATGTTGCTGCTGATGAGCTTGCTGTCCATGCGCACGGTCTTGCCCGACACCTTGTATGCCTTGCACTGTGCGGCAGTCAGTTTCTGGAAGCACTTCTCATACAGGTTCTCATGCCCCTCACTCGTTTCCTCGTAATCACAAATCAGCTCGCGCAGATGATAGTAGGAGGATATGGCAGGACATTGGTCGTCTATGTTGAAAAGACCAAGCGCGGCACGCCACAGAAGATTGAAGCGGCAGTTCTCGTACAGGGTCTCGTCTGAACAGCCTGCGCCCTCCTTCAGTATGCTCATCGCAACAAGCTGACGGATGGATTTCGTGGGGCATCCCATCTTCTCTGAAAAGAGTGGGCGGAACACCTCCTCTTCGATGTTGCAGGTAACATTGTGGTAGAACTGCATGTGCCACTCCGTGTCGTCATCGTATTGCTTGCCCTCACGCTTGCACATCAAGGATGATGCAGTCGTGAACAGGTCAAGTTGCTTATTTGTAGTTGATTTCTTGAACATGTCTATGTGATAGAATTACCCTACAAAGATACGAAAAAATCTCCAGATTACAAAATGTCAAAGAACGATATAGTGTTAAACTAACATAATATTAATCATGGGTCGGCTCGCCGACTTTTTAGAGTGAACTCATAAATCTGTTTATTATTGATATTCATTAGATTTTGTCAAGAGACTTCTTTCAAAGTCTTCTGCCATTTTTAGATAATCTGTTGATTTCGCACATAACTTTTGGCAGGGATTGCCTCCATATAAATTATTGGTCTTACATCTCTTATCAACGAGAGATAGAGCAGCAACAGAAACTCCTTTTTCAATAGTAACGCCAGGAAGTATCACAGAGCCGCATCCAATCAAAGAATGCGCCATTATGCTTACATCAGCAGAATATACCGCGGTATATTTATCTGGAACCATAGGGTTGGTCATCGCAAAGCCCATATAATCGTCCGTACTGGAATACACACTGACACGACCAGATAATCCACAATAATTACCGATATGCACTTTTCCGTTGCCAATGATAGATGAATAACATGCTATATGGACATAATCACCAATTACCAACTCTGTACCGACTGATAGTATAACAAAATCATCTATTCGCACATTGTTCCCTATAGCAATATTTCCTGCTCCATAAATAGAACATTTTCTACTAATTAGGACATTCCTTCCATAACTTTTCAAGCCAAGACCCTTTAGTTCTTCTTCTGTATAAAATGATGTCCCCATCTTCATTTAACAATTAAGTCAAGTGTACGTTCTATATCTTCTTCACTCAATGCGTGGTGCATAGGCAGGCAAAGCACACCGTCTGCCATCTTGTGGGCATTGGGTAGGTTAGTTGGGTCTGCTGACTCCAAACCACGGTAGGTGCTGAACTCGCTGATAAGGGGATAGAAATAGCGGCGACCGAGGACGTTGGCATCCTTCATCTTCGCATAGAGAGCGTCGCGTGATGTACCATAGACTTTCTCGTCGATGAAGATGGGGAAATAACTGTAGTTGTGCTTTACGCCAGGCATATCCTCGAAGAATGTGATGCCCTCAACTGAACGCAAAGCCTCGCGGTATCTGAGCGCAACCTGACGGCGAGCCTTAATGGCGGCATCCACCTGCTGGAGGTTGAGCAGACCGTATGCCGAACGCATCTCGTCCATCTTGGAGTTGATGCCAGGGCCAACGACTGTGGTCTCGCCAGCAAAACCAAAGTTCTTCAGATAGTCGATGCGCTGCTTGGTCTTGTCATCGGGCATCACCATCGCTCCGCCCTCGATGGTGTTATATACCTTAGTGGCGTGGAAGGACAATGTGGACATATCGCCATAGTTGAGTATCGACTCTGTCTCCACCTTGACCTGTGGTGTCTCCTCCAACTGATCAAACGGATTGCTTGCCATGGCGAATGCCCGCTTGTAGTCCTCTTCATTCTTCGGAATCTCAAGCGCAAAGGCATGAGCGGCATCATAAATTACCTTCAGTCCGTAGGTGTCGGCAATCTCCTGAATGCGACGCACATCGCACGGCTTTCCGTAGCAGTGCACGGGCATGATGGCTGTTGTGCGCGGTGTGATGGC
>JABUUQ010000010.1:0-2448 GCA_021443125.1 Bacteroidales bacterium | reverse complement strand
CAATGCAGTACGACATCTGGCTGGTTTTCTTCCATATATGCCTTGACAGCATCTTCTCTACTGACATTCAGTTCGCTGTGTGTTGGCAACAGCAACTCGTGTCTATCCCTGTAGTATAAAGCCAATCTGCTTCCGAGAAATCCACTACTACCTGTAATAAGAATATTTGGGTCTTCTGGAATTTGGAGTGATAACATGAGCAAAAAGAAGAAAACTACTGAACATTTTGTATATTTGAATAACGACAAACAAATGTACAAGTATGAACAGCAGTTTTCTATATCATGCTTGGGGGCTTTACGCCCTCGAATGCAATCGGGAGGAGTACAAAGGTAGCACAATTATCCTACATGTCCAACACAAAAGCCGTCAAGTTGCATGTCCAAAGTGCGGATGCCGTCATTTGGTCAAGAACGGCTACAGAATCAGAGACTTTGTGGGACTTCCAATAGGCAAGAAGAAAGTAATCATACGCATGAAGGTGCAGCGCTACAAATGCAGGAACGCGGATTGCGACTATGACCAGCAGGAAAACATCCCTTTCGCCACAGGCAGTCGCTCCTACACCCATCGCTTTGCCAAGTACGTGGTGGATTTGCTCCGTGGCATGACGCTTCAGGATGTGGCGAATCATCTGCAGGTTTCCTGGGACACCGTGAAAGAGATACATTCGACATATCTCACACGCCACTACAGCCCGCCCTCGCTGAAAGGGGTGAAGAATATAGGCATTGATGAGTTCGCCGTCAAGAAAGGCCATGTGTACAAGACAATAGTGGTCGACCTTGACACGGGCAGAATACTCTATGTTGGTGACGGGAAGGGGGTTGAGTCACTAACCAGGTTCTGGAAAAAGGTCAAGCGGAAGGGTGTGAAGATAGAGCATGTGGCGACGGATCTGTCTGCTGCCTTTATCGCATCAGTCCTTGAAAACTGCCCGGACGCAATCCATGTGTTTGACCATTTCCATGTGGTGAAACTCATGAACGAGCATCTGGACGATATAAGAAGAAAGTTGTATGCAATGGAGAAGGACGTAAATAAGCGAAATGTGCTGAAAGGCACAAGATACCTTCTTTTAGGCAATGGGAAGGATATATTTGACAACAAGCACAAAACAAGACTTGACAATGCACTTGCCATGAATGAACCGCTCTCAAAAGCTTATTACCTAAAGGAACAACTGCGCGAAATATGGCAGCAGACGACAAAGGCTGACGGAGAGGCCGTCCTTGATGACTGGGTTAGGCAAGCCAANCGCTTGTTGACGTTCTCTTTCGTCAGCGTGCCCTTCGAGTAGGCCTTCCTGAGCCTTTCAACGCCTTTCTCGCGGTTCCGCGCATTCTTCCTCGCCCTGGCCTCCGAGTAGCTGACGATGAGCCTCTGGGAACCCGACTTGCGGCGCTCCTCCATGTTGCCGTCAGAGCGCCCCACCGACAGGATCCATTCCTTCACGGCGGGGGACTCGCTGCGTATCCTCGCGCCTATTATATACTTGTATCCGGCGGACTCGAGCAGAGCCACGTTCTTTGCGCTCATGAGCCCCGAGTCGGCCACCACCACGAAGTCGGAGATGCCGAACCTCTGCACGAAGTCGTCTATGACCGGTATCATGGTGCGCCCCTCGTACTGGCTGCCGTTGAAGACTGAGTACGACAGTGGATAGCCGTCCTCGCTGACCAGCAGCCCCAGCACTATCTGCGATTCGGTGGTCTTGCCGTCCTTTGAGAAGCCCGCCTGCCGCAGCTCGTCGTCCGGCTGCGGCATCGACTCGAAGTAGAGCGTCGTCACATCGTAGAACACAAGCCCGATGCGGCCGCCGAGAGCCACCATCGTGTGCTCCACGCTTATTCTCTGGACTGCCTCCTGCTGCGTGTCGTGCAGCTTGTCCATGTACCTGTAGATGTTGTGCAGGCGCACGTCCTCGTCAAAGTACGATTTCAGGTATTCAGCCGTGGCGACCTTGCTCATCGGCTGGCAGACGCGGGCCGCGACGAGATGGCGGAGGATGCCATCCTCAATAGCATTGAAGCCGATTCCGTCGTAGATGCGGTTGAGTATGGCCTGAGGCGTGTTATGAAGGGTGCGTTCCACCCGCGACAGCACGGACTTCACTTCCCTGATGGCATGTTCCGTCTCGTCAAAGTCAAGCAACTGCTGCCCGCCATAGGACATCGCCCATTTCGTGGCCTCTGCGCAGAGCCTTTCAATCTCAGCCGGCTCAGAGGATGATCCGAAACTCCTCATCAAGCGGTACTTCCCACCGCTCTTATCCACCACAACTACGCTTGTGGTGCCACTCTTATTGGTCTTTTTTCTCACAAACATGCGCAAATATACGCATTTTTCTGCTGCGAGGCACCCTAAAAGCCCAAGCAATTTTTGCAAGAAGCTAGTTTTGACGCAATTACGAAACTTTCAAAAAAAAGCTGTCAAAGTCAGGAAATA